>JBNJGB010000020.1:0-118772 GCA_051747385.1 Myxococcota bacterium | reverse complement strand
GGGCGCCCTGGGCCTGGTCTGCGAGTTCGGCACCGAGGACCAGCGGGCCACCTACGTCGACAAGATGCTCACCGGCGAGTGGGCCGGCACCATGTGCCTCACAGAGGCCAACGCCGGCACGGCGGTGCCCGACCTGAGGTCCACTGCGACGCCCATCGAGGGCCGCCCCGGCTACTTCAAGATCAAGGGCCAGAAGATCTTCATCTCGTCGGGGGACCACGACCTGACGGAGAACATCGTCCACATGGTCCTCGCCCGCGTCCCGGGCGACGAGGGCATCAGCCTGTTCATCGTCCCGCGGCTCAGGCCGACCAGGGACGGCGGCCTCGAGTACAACGACGTCGTCACCATGGGCATCGAGGAGAAGCTGGGCATCCACGCCTCGCCCACCACCTCGCTGGCCTTCGGCGACGAGGACGACTGCGAGGGCTGGCTGATCGGCGAGCAGGGCAAGGGCCTGCGCTGCATGTTCAAGATGATGAACGAGGCCCGCATCGCCGTCGGCATCCAGGGCGTCGGCCTGAGCAACAAGAGCTATCAGCTCTCCGTGCGCTACGCGAAGGAGCGCATCCAGGGCACGCGCATCCAGGACATGCGCAAGAAGGACGCCCCGCGGGTGGCCATCATCGAGCACCCCGACGTGCGCCGCATGCTCATGTACATGAAGGCGGTGGGCGAGGGCTCCCGAGCGCTGGCGTACTACGCGTCGTACTGCCAGGACATGTCCAACATCGCGACCGATGAGGCCGAGAAGAAGCGGTGGACCCACCAGGTGGACCTCCTGGTGCCCATCGTGAAGGCGTGGTGCTCCGACGAGGGCTTCCGCTCCTCCGAGTACGGCGTGCAGGTCCACGGCGGCTATGGCTACGTCCGCGAGTACGGCGTGGAGCAGATCCTCCGCGACGCCAAGATCGCCAGCATCTACGAGGGCACCAACGGCGTGCAGGCGCTGGACCTGGTCGGCCGCAAGGTCGCCAAGGGCGGCGGAGTCATGCTCATGACGATGCTCAACGAGATGAACCAGTTCATCAACGGGCCCGCCAAGGAGGGCGCCTTCGCCGACGAGATCACGGCCCTCGGCAAGGCCCGGGACGCCGTCGCCAAGACGGCCATGGGCTTCGGCCAGCGCATGATGAAGGGCGACATCGAGTACGCGGCGCTGCACGCGACGCCGTTCCTGCAGATGTTCGGCGACCTGGTCATCGCCTGGCTGCTGCTGCGGCAGGCCACGACGGCCCAGAAGCTCTACGACGCCCGCATGCAGAAGCTGGAGGCCAAGGAGGGCTCCGGCGAGCCGGGCCGGGAGGGCGACGAGTTCGGCCAGATCCTCCAGGACGACGACGAGGCCCGCTTCCTCCACGGGAAGATGCAGACGGCCCAGTTCTTCGTCCACCAGATCCTCCCGCGCGTCCGCGCCAGGCTGGCCTCCGTGGACAGCCAGGACCGCAGCGCGCTGCAGGTGATCCTGTAGGGAGCGACTCGAGGCCGACCCGGCTCGTCGGGGAAGATGCACGCGACGAGCGTGGCTCGACCCCGACGCGTACGGGCGACTGCCGGGGCGGGCGGATCCGATGGGAGCCGTCCGCCCCTCTTGCGCGATGGGGAGCGACCATGTGCCGCACCGGCGCCTCGGCGGCGGGCCCGCGGGCGCTCCGTCACCGATTCGTCACGCCACGGCGCCGAATCGTCCTTTCGTGTGGCGCCGATCCGCGCTATTAGACCAGCGGCCACGGCGACGACAGGAGGAGGCGCTCGTGAAGCAACCCGCGAGGATCAGGACGTTCCGCCGGCTCGCATCGCTGGCCGTGTGCGCGCTCGGGCTCGGCCTGGGCGGCGCCGCGCACGCCGACGAGGCGGACCCGGGGGACGAGGCGGATCTCGTCACGATCGACGGCGGCGCCGCGCAGGTGTCCCTGTACGGCTATCTGCAGGGTCAGATCGCCCCCTGGACGGGGGATGACACGCTCGTGGAGGACGGCGACCCCGCGGATCGCCCGGGCTTCCGGCTCCGCCGCGCCCGGTTCGGCTTCACGGGCTGGGCCTGGGGCATGGTGGACTTCGGGCTCACGGCCGAGATGGCCGGCGAGAGCGTGGAGCTCCTGGACGCCTGGGTCGGCTACCGGCGCTTCGATGTCCTCGGAGTCGTGCTCGGCGCGCAGAAGGTGCCGTTTTCGCGCTTCGCCCTGTACAGCTCCGCGCGCCAGAGCCTGAGCCAGCGCCCCCTGGCCTCCAACTCCATGGCGCCGTTCCGCCAGGTGGGCCTGTCGGTCCAGGGCGAGGTGGGCGGCATGCTGACCTACGCCGTGGGCGTCTACAACGGCTTCGAGCGCCAGACGAACTTCTTCGAGGGATACGCCGAGGACCCGGCCTTCGACGGCAACCGCTTCGAGCGGCTCGCGTACGCGGCCCGCGTGACCATCGCGCCCCTCGGCCCCCTGGGTGAGGACATGGCGGACCTGGAGGGAGGCGCGCTCCGCGTCGGCGCCGGCACCGCCCTGTACTACAACGACGGCGAGACGACCCAGACCACGGGCTGGGAGGCGGACGTCCACCTGAAGGCGCACGGCTTCCACCTGGCGGCCGAGTACCTGGGGGACAAGGCCGAGCCCCAGGAGGATCCGACCACGCCGTCCACCATCCCGGCCGACCTGGACCGCCGCGCGGTGGTCGGCGAGGTGGGCTACATGGTGCTGCCGGCCGAGCTGGGCGTGACGGCGCGCGGCGAGTGGATCGACGACGACACGGAGCTCGACAACAACGGCGACCAGGTCGTGTTCACCGGCGGGCTCCAGTACTACTGGCACCGGCACCACCTCAAGGCTACGTTGGAGTACATGCACCGGACCGAGCTCCACGGCCCGGACCGGGACAACGACTCCGTGCTGATGCAGCTGCAGCTCGCGCTATGAAACGACCCCTGCTCCTCGCCCTCGCGGCGACCTTCGCGCTCACCGGCTGCGACGCCGACGAGACGACCCTGCGGGCCTACCGGGCGTCCTCGCCCGACGAGCTCATCGGGGGCGACGTCGCCGCGGCGCGGGTGGGCGACTTCATCCTCGAAAACGACCGGATTCGGCTGGCCATCCTCGACGTGGAGGCCTCGCCTGGGCCGGGCGTGTTCGGCGGCACCCTCGTGGACGCCGACCTGAACCGCACCGACGCGCGGTTCAGGAACGGCGCCGGGATGGACACCCTGGCGGAGGTCTTCCCCTTCGCCAACCTGCTGACGGCGCGCCCCGAGGAGGGCGAGGTCCACATCGTCTCGGACGGCTCCGACGGCGAGGCGGCCGTCGTGCGCGTGGAGGGCGAGGGCACGTTCATCATGGACGCGCTGGAGGTCTTCCGCGCCGAGGCGCTGCTGGACCTGTTCACCGGCGTGAAGCTCCACATGCGGCTCGAGACGGACTACATCCTCGAGCCCGGCAAGCCCTACGTCCGCATGGTCACGCGCGCGGTCCGCACGGACTCGCCGACCACCTGCGACGAGGACTTCGCCTGCGACCTGGATTGCCCCGGCGGCCTGCGCTTCGACGCCGTGGGCTGCCCGGTGTGCGAGTGCGCCCCCGACGAGCCGCTCCCCATGGATCACTTCGAGGAGGCCGCCCCGGTCTTCCGGGGGCTGCTGGGCAACAAGCAGGACGGCAAGCGGCCCGGCGTCGTGGCCGGCGACTTCGTGTTCTTCGGCGGCCAGAACAACCTCTTCGCGCCCGAGATGGGCTTCGACGAGTCGCGCCTCATCTTCGATCGGCTCTTCCAGGGCCAGGACACCTTCACCCACCCGGTGCCGCTGGACTACATGGCGGCGGCGAGCGGGAACGTGTCCTACGGCTTCTTCACCGCGAACCCGCCGGGCGAGCCGGATCCGAAGGTCCTGGTGCCCATCATCACGTCGTCGACCACCGCCTTCGCCACCTCGGCGGTCAACTGCTCCACCGGGGAGGACGATGACGAGACCTGCGACGCGTACTCCTCCTGGGAGTTCGAGCGGTACTTCGTCGTCGGGCGCGGCGACATCGCCTCCATCGCCGACGTGGTCTTCGAGGTCCGCGGGACCCCCGTGGGGACCATCGAGGGCGTGGTCCTGAACGCGCAGCGCCAGGCGTCGAAGAACGCCCACGTCCACCTGTTCCGCGACCCGGACCCGACCCGCGACTTCGCCTCCGTCCACGAGGTGGCCGACGCCAACTACCGGGCCATCGGGCGGCCGGGCCTGCTGAACGTGGCCGACGCGGACGTGGGCATGGACCCGGTCGAGGACGGCGACTTCCGGGCGACCATGCCGCCGGGGACCTATCTCGCCGTCGCGACCGACGAGGATCTCGCGGTGACCTCGGAGGTGGTGCGCCTCACCATCGAGGAGGGCGAGACCACGCGCTACACGCCCGTCCTCCCGAAGCCGGCCCGGCTGAGCTATCGGATCACGGACCAGCAGGGCAGGCGCGTGCCGGCCAAGCTGACGCTGGTGCCCATCCTCGAAGACGGCTCGCTGGCCGAGGACGACGGCCTCCGGAAGCCCTACATGGGCGAGAGCCGGAAGTGGAACGGCATCCGCCACGTCGTCCACGTCGTGGAGGGCGAGGGCGTCACGGAGATCGAGCCGGGACGGTACCGCGTGTTCGCCAGCCGCGGTCCCGAGTTCTCCGTGGACACGCGGGACATCGAGGTGGGCGAGGGCGGGCACGCCGACGCCCACTTCCAGGTGGTGCGGGAGGTGGACACGGACGGCTGGATCGCCGGCGACTTCCACATGCACCAGGAGCCGAGCCACGACTCCGGCGTGAAGCTCGGCGCCCGCGTCGGGACGCTGGTGAGCGAGGGGCTGGACCTGGCCATCGCCACGGACCACGACATCGTCACGGACCTGTCGCCGACGGTGAACGTGATGGGCCTCCGGGACACCATCAAGACGGGCATCGGCGTGGAGATGAGCACCTACGAGATGGGGCACTTCATCGCCTTCCCGCTGAAGTACGACTTCCTGGACATCCCCGACCACGGGGCGCCGGACTGGAGCTGTCAGGACGGGCCGGGGCTCATGGCGGCGCTGGACGCGGCCCTCGCGCCGGGGGCGTCCGGCGTGAAGATCATCACCCACCCGCGGGACGGCTTTTTCGGCTACATCTCGCAGCTCGGCGTGGATCCCTTCACCCTGACGCGGAAGAACCTGGACCGCCCGAAGGTGGACCTGGAGGCCTTCCTGGACCCCCACGGGACCCTCCTGGAGCTGGAGGGCAACAACCCGCTGCTGGGCACGTCCACCTGCGACTTCGACGCCATGGAGGTCTTCAACTCCAAGCGCTTCGATCTGATTCGGATGCCCACGAACGAGGACGTGGTCGTCTTCGACCGGTGCATGCGCCGCATGGACGCGGTGGAGGAGGGCGACGTCGCCGGCCTGGAGGCCGCCTGCCCGGAGCTGACGGGGGCGGACGGCAGCCTGGCGGAGTGCGAGCCGGACGAGCGCTTCTTCGACTGCACCATGCGGTTCCGCCGGGCGCTGTCGTACCGCATGGCCCGCCGGATCCTCATCCGGACGCCGGAGGAGCAGGAGGCCATCTGGAATCACACGCCGGACCCGACCGCGGACGCCGCGGCCTGCGATCCGGCGGAGGCGGATCTGTCCGATCCGTCAGTGGCCCACGCGCCGTGCGTGGGCAAGCCCGGCGTCGTCGACGACTGGATGAAGTGGCTGGACGCCGGCTTCCACGTCACCGTCACGGGGGCGAGCGACTCCCACGGCTCCAAGCTGGAGCCGGGCACGCCCCGGACGCTGGTGCGGAGCGACGCCGACGGGCCCCAGGACATCGACGTGGCCGCGGTGGCCCGGAACATGGCCGAGGGCCACGCCCTGCCGACCTACGGCCCGGTCATCGACGTGTCCGTGAACGGCGCCGGGCCGGGAGAGGCCACGCGGGTGACGCCGGGCGAGCCGTTCACCCTGGACCTGCGCGTGCAGACCGCCTCGTGGTTCGGCGTGGACCGCATCGAGGTCTACGTCTCCGGCCGCCTCGTGGAGGCCATCAACCTGGGACACGGCCCGGAGCCCATCGTGGACTGGGACGAGCCCATCGAGCTGACCGCGCCCGACCGGGACGGCTTCGTGGCGGTCGTGGCCATGGGCACGGAGGAGCGCAACCTCCTGAAGCCCATCTACAAGGACGTCCCCTTCGGGGAGCTCCAGCTCGAGCGGACCATGACTCTCGCCTTCAGCGCCATCCCCGAGTTCCAGACCTTTTTCTCGGTGGACCCGGTGGTGCCGGACTTCTACCCGGTCTTCCCCATGGCCGTGTCCAACGCCGTCCTCCTCGACGCGGACGGGGACGGCACGTGGGCGCCGGCGGGCGGCGAGCTTCCCCCGTTCTGCCCCAGGCCCTGCGAGGGAGACGAGGGCTGCCCCGGCGACCAGGTCTGCCTGGAGGGCGGGATCTGCGGCTACGACATCGATCAGGCCTGCACCACGGGCGCTCCGCAGATGAGCATGGCCGTCGCCTCCATGGGCGAGTAACGACGAACTCCGGCGGCGATCGGGCGCCCGGCCGTGCGGCTTGCCGTCGTGGGCGCCGCCCGTCTATCGTCCCCGGGTCCGGCCCACGGAGGAGATGCATGCGCCGCCTCGCCCTGACGAGCATGGCCTCGGTCCTGCTCCTGATCCCCGCCTGCGGGGGAGACGGCGGCGGCGACGCTCCGGCCGACGCCTCTCCGGACGGCGCCGAGGCCGTGGGCGGGGACGTGTCCCCGGACGTGTCGCCGGACGAGGGCGCGGACGTGGCTCCAGACCTTCCGCCGGACGACGGCGGCCCGGGCGACGTGCCTCCGGACGAGGTGGACGACGCGGACACGCCCGATGACGGGGGCGGCGAGGTGGAGGACGCGGCGCCGGACGTCCCGGGCGGCGACGCCGACGCAGGGCCGGACGCTCCCGAGACCACGGACGCCCCGGACGTGGAGCCGGACGCGACGCCCGAGTGCGGCGACGGCGACGTCGAAGGCGACGAGCAGTGCGACGAGGGGGACGACAACTCGGACACGGCTCCCGACGCCTGCCGGACCGACTGCACCCTCCCGGGGTGCGGAGACGGGGTGAAGGACAGCGGGGAGGCCTGCGACGACGGAGACCTGGACGACACCGACGCCTGCACCTCGGCCTGCGAGGCGGGGCCCGATCTGAGCCGGCCCGCGCCCGGGCAGGTCGTGGTGACCGAGCTGATGATCAACCCGGCCGCGGCCGAGGACCCGGCGGGCGAGTGGATCGAGCTCCACAACCCGGGCGAGGCGGACCTCTCGCTGGTGGGCTGCACCCTGCGCGACGAGGGCACCGACGAGGTCGTCCTCGGGGAGGAGGGCGACCTCGTGGCGCCGGCCGGCGGACACCTCGTGCTCGGCTTCTCCGACGACCCGGAGGCGAACGGCGGCGCGCCCGTGGATCTCGCCCACGGCGGCATGCTCCTGGACAACGTGGCCGACGAGGTCGTCCTGGAGTGCGACGGGAGCGTGGTGGACTCCGTAGCCTGGGACGCCGACGGATGGCCCGTGGCCGCCGGGGTGGCCATGGCGCTGGACGCGGGCGCGGACGCCGAGGCGAACGACGCCCCGGAGGCCTGGTGTGGCGCCGAGGCGCCCTACGGCGACGGCGACCTCGGCACGCCCGGGGACGCGAACCCCGCCTGCCCGGTCCCGGACGTGGAGGTGGACCTGTGCCGGGTCGTCTCGGCGCCCTCGCTCGAGGTCTTCGCCGGGCTGTCCGCCCCCATCACGGTGGAGGTGGAGGAGGCCGGCCTCACGGACGCCACCGCCGGCGTGGACCTCGCCGCCGGCCTGCTCGTGCAGGTGGGCGCGGGGCCGGACGGGTCCACGCCGGACGAGACCTGGCAGTGGGACGCGGCGGCGCCCGCCGAGGGCTGGTCGGACGAGGGCGGCGTGGACGCCTGGGCCGGGGCCTCGACGCTCCCGGAGGTGGGGACCTTCGACGCGGCGGCTCGCGTCAGCCTGGACGGCGGGGCCACCTGGACGACGTGCGATCGCGGCGAGGGCTCCGCCGACGGCTATCAGCCCGAGCAGTCCGTGGCCGTGACCGTGCTCCCGAACCCCTGCGACGGCGTGCTCTGCGACACCCCGCCGGTCCCCCGGTGTGCCTCCGACGGCGTGCGCGTGCTCACGTTCGACGACGAGGGCACCTGCGAGGTGGAGGTCGGCGAGGCCACGTGCGCGTACCCGGTCACCGCCGAGGACTGCGCCGCGGCGGGACAGGTGTGCCGGCCGGACGCCACGTGCGGCGGATCGGCGCCGGCGCCCGCGGAGCACGGCGACGTGGTCGTGACGGAGATCATGGTCCTGCCCAAGGCGGGCTTCGGGATGTCGGGGCAGTGGTTCGAGGTCCACAACCCGGGAGCGGAGCCCCTGGACCTGGCCGGCTGCGTGCTGGGCTACGGCGCGGAGGACCACGAGGTCACGTCGCCCGTCGTCGTGGGCGCCGGGGGCTACGCGGTCCTGGGGCGCTCGGCCTCCAAGCCCCTGAACGGCGGCGTGGAAGTCGACTACGCCTACGGCGACGACCTGGCGTTCGCGGAGGCGGGCGCGCCGGTGACGGTCACGTGCGGGGACGTGGGGGTGGACTCCGTCGGATACGAGGGAGACACCTGGCCCGTCGTGGCGGGAGCCAGCCTCTCGCTCAGCCCGTACGAGCGCGACGCGGAGACCAACGACTCGGCCTCCGTGTGGTGCACGGGGAGCGAGCCCTTCGGCTTCGGGGACCTGGGGACGCCGGGGGAGGAGAACACCGCCTGTCCGGGCGACGAGGAGGGCGTGGACGCCTGCAGGATCCTTCCGCCGGCCGCCGTGGAGGCGCCCGCCGGGACGCAGGTGTCCTTCGAGGCGCGCCTCGAGGAGCAGGGCGTGACGGACGGCACCACCGGCACCGACGCCGACCCCGCCGTGCGCGTCCAGCTCGGCCACCGGCCTGGAGGAGGCGCGTTCACCTGGACCGACGCGGAGCCGGATTCGCTCTGGGACTCGGAGGAGGCCTCGGCTCCCCCGGCGGAGGACGCCTGGCTCGGGGCCCTCACGGCGCCGGCCCCCGGCGGATACGAGGTCCTCTTCCGGGTCAGCGTCGACTTCGGGCACACCTGGCGACTGTGCGGCCTGGACGGGGCCGGGAGCCCCGAGGACCCGCCGGAGGTCGTGGGTCTCACGTCGGTGGGCAGCCCCTGCCACCCCTCGCCGTGCGAGGCCGACCCGGGGCCCGGGTGTGACGGCGACATGGTGGTCTCCCGCGCGCTCCCGGCCACGTGCTCCGTGGAGGGCGGGGCGGCCGTCTGCCAGTGGACCGAGGAGCCCCTCGAGGACTGCGGCGTCCTCGGCGGGACGTGCGAGGAGGGGGCGTGTGTCGGGCTGCCCGTCGCGCCGGCGGGGAGCGAGATGGTCATCAGCGAGATCCTCGTCGCGCCGGCCGCCGGCGAGCTCGCGGAGTGGGTGGAGCTGGCCAATGTGACCGACTCCACGCTCGACCTGTCGGGATGCCTGCTGGCCAGCGGCGCGGAGGCCTGGACCATCCACCACGACAACCCCGCCGCCACCTTCGTCGAGCCCGGCGCCCGCGTGGTCCTGGCGCGGACCGAGGAGCCCGAGGGGGCGACCCCCGACCTCGTGTACGGCTCCGGCGTGGCCTTCGACAACGCGGCGGACGTCGTCCACCTGGTCTGCGAAGGCGACCTGGTGGACGCGGTCGGCTGGGACGTGGCGGAGGGCTGGCCGGTCGAGGTGGGGGCCGCGATGGCCCTGTCGGCCCCCCGCACCGACACGACCACGAACGACGCGCCGGAGGCATGGTGCGCCCACGACGGGGACGGCGCCGTCGGCACCCCCGGGGCGGAGAACCCGGTCTGCCCGCCGCTCGACGCCGGGGTCGACGCGTGCTGGCTCGAGGGCCCGGCGAGCGTGACCGTCGACGCCGCGACGGACGTGGAGGTGGCCGGTCTCGTCCGCGACGGCTGGACGACGGACGCGACGGACGGCACCGACATGGCCCCGGGCCTCCGCGCCCAGGTGGCGTGGGGGTCGGCGGGCGCCGATCCCTCCGAGCCCGACTCCGGGTTCGAGTGGTCCGACGCCGCGCCCGACGACGCCTGGGTGGATGACTCGGCGGCCGGCGACGTGGACCGCTGGGTCGGCGCCGTCACGCCCGACGAGGTGGGCTCCATGCGGCTCGTCGCGCGCTTCAGCGCGGACGACGGGGCGACGTGGACCGTGTGCGACCTCGACGGATCGGCCAACGGGTACGCGGACGACCAGGCCGGCGCCCTGGAGGTCAGCCCCACGGCCTGCATCCCGAACCCGTGTACCGCGCCGCCGGATCTGGCGTGCGACGGGGACCTGCTCACCATCGGCACGGGCGACGGAGTCTGCACGCCGCCCGCGGAGGAGGGCGGGGAGCCGACCTGCGACTATCCCGCGGACACCTTCGACTGCGCCTCGTGGGGCGGCTGCGCCGACGGGGCGTGCGTGGATCCGGTGCCGGGGCCGGCGGCGGCCGGGGAGATCGTCGTCACGGAGGTCATGCGGGACAGCCTCCTCCCGGCGCCGGACGCCGGGGAGTGGGTGGAGGTCCTCAACACGACGGACGGGCTGCTGGACCTGCGGGGCTGCCTGGTCCACGACCTGGACGGGGAGTCGCACGCCATCGAGGGGCCGCTCCCCGTGGCCGTGGAGGCCGGCGGCCGCCTCGTGCTGGCGGCGAGCGGGACCCCGGCGGACCTGGGTGGCGTCGAGCCCGGCTACGTGTGGGCCGACCTCACCCTGGGGAACGTGTTCGACGAGCTCGTGCTCTCCTGCGGCGAGGTGGTCGTGGACGAGGTGGCCTGGGCGGCGGACTGGCCCGGCGCCGAGGGCGTCTCGATGCAGCTCTCCTCGGACCTGGAGGACGAGGTCGAAAACGACCTCCCCGGCTCGTGGTGCGCGTCGGAGGCTCCCTACGGGGACGGATCGCAGCTCGGCACGCCCGGCGCCGACAACGCCGTCTGCCCGGCGCCGTAGCCCGCTACTGCAGGTTCCAGGTGCCGGAGATCGGGCCGTAGCCCACGGCGATCTGTCCCAGGCTGGGGACGTCGAAGAAGACGCTGCCCTCGCCGGTGACGGGCACCGCCAGGGCGGCGTCGCGCCCGGCCACGAAGTCCTCCACCCAGGTCTGGGCGGTCTTGCGGAAGACCGACAGGGCCTGGTCCACGCCCAGCTCGAAGGTCAGGTCCATGGTGAGGTCGCCGCCGGCCGCGATGGTGGAGTCGCGTAGCTCGTCGATGGCCTGGCCCCCGGCCAGATCGGCGACGAGCCCGGGCAGGCGATCCGCGAAGTCGTCCAGGCTGGCGACGTCGGTCTGGCTGGTCTCGCAGGCGCCCGGGCGCGGCGAGCCGTCGCACTCGGGGTCGTCCTCGCCGCAGGTGCTGACGCAGATGGCGCCCAGGGACTCGGCGTCCTGCCCGTCGAACAGCGTGAGGCCCAGCAGGACGTCCAGCGCCGGGATGGGGACGTCGTTGGGGTTCTGCATGGTGAGCGCCACGCCGAACTCGAAGACCAGGTCCTCGGCCGGCGGAGGCTCGCCCAGGGCCGCCGAGCAGGTGAACCGGGCGGCGGGGCTGTCGAGGAGTTGCGGACAGTAGTACGCGCCCAGGTCGGCGAGCGCCGGCGCCGTCCTCAGCTCCGGCTCGGAGGAGGAGACCTCCGGGGCGACGGTCCCCAGGATGCTGCCGTCCACCCCCTCCAGGAGGGGGCAGCCGAGGGGCAGCGTGGCGAGGGCGGGCACGGCGGCGAGCAGCGCGATGCGTCTGGCGGTCGACATGAGGCCTCCTGGGTTGACTCCTGTGACGAAACTCCGGTCCGGCCCAGGAGCCGCGGTTCCGGCTCGAGACAAGTCGACGGTGATCCGAGCGTCGTATTCAGTATACTCCGCCGCGTCGGCGAGCCCCCTGTGCCGGCGGAGGTGAAAGATGCGCGCACGAACGCTCCCGATGATGCTCCTGGCGCTCACCCTCGCGGGAGGGTGCGGCGACGACGGTGACGCCGCAGGCGGCGAGGCCGACGCGCGAGACGTGTCCGCCGACGCGCCGGACGCGGTGGGTGGCGACGTGTCCGAGCCGGACGCGGCCATGGAGGACACTCGCCCGGACATTCCGGAGCAGCCGCCCGAGCCCATCTGCCCGCCCGAGACGCGGGGCTGCTTCGACGGGCAGATCATCGTGTGCGACAAGGCCGGGCTGTCCTTCGACCTGCTCCCCTGCGACGAGGGGCTGATGTGCGTCGAGGGCGAGTGCCTGGAGTGCGGCTCGGACGACGACTGCGGCGAGGGCGAGATCTGCCGGAACGGCTCGTGCCAGCTCGTGCCGCTGGAGATCGTGACCACCGAGCTGACCCCGGAGATCGAGGGCGTCCCGTTCTTCAAGCAGCTCTTCGCGGAGGGCGGCCTGCCGCCCTACGAGTGGAGCATCGTCCAGGGTGAGCTCCCCGAGGGCGTGAGCCTCTCCGCGGACGGCGTCATGGAGGGGAGCAGCCTCGCGGTCGCGAGCTGGCCCTTCAAGGTGAAGGTCACGGACTCCACGGGCCAGGAGGAGACCGCACCCCTGACCCTGGAGATCCTCGAGCACGGCCTGCACATCACCACGAACTCGCCGCTCCCCCTGGCGACGGCGGGGGACCCTTACGAGGTCGCCTTCGAGGCCGTCGGCGGCGAGCAGCCCTACATCTGGGGGCTGTCCGGCGGCGAGCTTCCGCCCGGGATGACCATGTCTTCGGACGGCGTGCTGTCGGGGAATCCCAACGGGGACGGCTCCTTCGATCTGACCGTGAAGGTCTTCGACTCCTCCAACCCGGCGCTGTGGGCCAGCCGGGACTTCACGCTGCCGGTGAAGTTCGCCCCGCTGCAGATCATCGGCGACAACGAGGTGGACCTGCTGGTCACGGACCTCATCGTGCTGCCGTTGCTCATCTCCACGCGGGACTTCCAGATCCCCTACACGGCCGAGCTGGAGGCCAGGGGCGGCAAGAAGCCCTATCACTGGAGCGTGGAGCCGATGCCGGGCTTCGTGGACGGGCTCATCCCCAACTCGGGCCTGCCGGACGGCCTGAGCATCGCCGAGGACGGCACCATCAGCGGAAGCGTCGCGGATCCGAGCAAGGCGGTCCAGGTGAAGATCCCCGGCACCTCGATCGACCTGCGGGGCTTCTTCTTCGCCGCCCGGTGCCGGGACGACCAGCCGGTCCCCTTCGAGGAGACGGCCGTCTACATCATCCCGACGCTCCCCGTCTTCGGCGCCGAACAGTAGGCTTGCCCCCAGGCCGGGGCCCCGAGGAGCGGAGCGCGATCGACCGCCGGGGACGGCGGTCCACTGCATCTTCCCCGTGTTCTCCGGGCCTTTGCGGCTTGGCGCCTTTGCGCGAGCCAATCGGAACCACGATGGCCGCCGGGAGGGTCCGCTACCGCAGCCGCTTCCAGTCGTCCTCGGGGACGGCCTTCCCGGTGGGGGTCTGGCTGGACAGGATGTACAGGGCTCGCCGGTTGGCGGCCTCGGGGGTCTCGTCCGGGGTCGGCTTCGCCGGGACGTCCTCACCGAAGCCCTGGTAGTAGATGGCCGCCTCCAGGCCGTGGGCGCGGAACCAGCGCGCGATGGAGCGGGCGCGCCGCTCGGACAGGGCCTGGTTCGACGCCCGGCTGCCCACCGTGTCCGTGTAGCCGGCCACGTAGAGCTTCAGCTCCAGCAGGGTCCCGTGCTCGGCGAGGGCCTGCCGGATGTGCTCCAGGGTGCGCTCGAGCTTGGGCTCCTCCGACGCGCGGATGGCGTGGCGACCCGTCTCGAACTCCACGTCTTCGTGAGGGACCTCGATGGAAAACGGGGTGATGCGCATGCCGGTCCAGTAGCCGGCGACGTCGGTCACCTTCAGGTCGAGCCGGAGGACCTCCCCGTCCACGGGATCCCAGGTGATCTCCAGGGGCGCGCCGGGATCGGCGTCGTCATAGCGCTTCACCACGCGGTCCAGGCGGCGTCCGCGCTCGCCCAGGATGACGAGCTCGGCCTCGGCTACCGGGTTGTTGAGCCGGAAGACGATGCTCCGGTCCTCCAGGTCCACGTCGCCGGCGTCGATGCGCAGCTTCGGCTCGCCCACGCGGGTCGCCTCGAAGGTCGTCGAGAACCGCGACTCCTCGCCGTCGTCCCAGGTCACCTCGAAGGCGGCCTCGTAGGTGAACCGGCCCTCGGGCTGGGAGAACGCGAGCACCTTGGACTGCCCGGGGCGCAGCCGCCCGGTCCGGAGGTCCTGCACCTTCCCGTCCTCCTGGCGGGTGAGCGTGATCTCCACGGACTCCACGGCGGCCCGCGGTCGCACGGTGATGGCGGGCTTCTCGCCGCCCTTGACCACGGATCGCAGCCCGAGGCCCAGCTTCGCGCCGTCGCTCTGCGCCCACGCCGCCGCGGGCATCAGCAGGCCGCACGCCAGGACGGCGGCGATGGCGGTTCGTCGAGCGGACATGGGCACACCTCCTCGCCTCCGGCTGCCGATGATCGGCGCCGGGCGCCGAGGATGCAAACAGTTCCGCCCGGCGCCGTCATCCGACTTCAATCCAGAAAGCGGCGCTCCGGGTGTGCCTTCGCGTACTCGTAGATCTCGTCGGAGATGTCGCGGGCCCGGCGGGAGTGCACCTCCCGGTCGAGGGCGCGCTCGCGCAGGCGCGACAGCGACGCGTCGTCGTCCCCCCCGCCGCTCCGCCGGGCAGCCCTCGGCGCGTGGCGCGGCCCGTCGTCGCCGGTGTCTTCCTCCTCCGCCTCGACCCGACCCGGCTCCGCGGGCTCGGCCCGGCCTCCCTCGTCGGCGCCGGCGACCTGCTGCTCCTCCTCGATGAGCTTCAGCAGCGGAGGCTGGGCCACGTCCACCGGGGCGCCGTCGTCGAAGCGCAGCGTCCATCCGGGCCCGGACCCCCGATCCATGCGAATGGAGGCCTCCCGCTCCGCGCCGTCGCGCTCGCGCAGCGTCCGCTCCGTGTGCTCGATGCGCCAGCCGGAGACGGTCTGGATGATCTGGTGGCCCCGGCTCCGGTAGAAGCGCACGAGGCGCTCCCGGGTGGCGGGGACGTAGAGCACCGTCCCCAGCGGCCCGTCGGCCCGTCGCTCGGCGCCCGCCGGGACCTCGAAGCCGAGGACGTGGTCTCCCGATCCCCGGAGGTTCCCGAAGGCGTCGACGTACGACGGGCCGGGCTCGGCCTCGGGCGGGGAGGGCGCCTCGGGTCGGGGCGACGTGGTCCGCTCGGTCGGGGCGGGCTCGTCCCCGCCGCAGGCCCCGAGCAGGAGGAGGGCGGTGGTGGCGAGTCGCAGCGCGCGCATGGTCGGTCCTCGGGACGCGTGCATCAGTTCAGGACGTAGCCCCACGCCGACGACTGGAGCGTCTCGCCCGAGGTCGACAGCGTGCGGGTCCGGCTGCGGGTGCTGGGCGTGGCGTCCGGCGGCGTCGTCGAGGGCGAGCCCACCCCCGGGCCCTTGGCCACGTTGACCACGAGCTGCATCTCGCCGCGCTGGACGCCAGCGCCCGACGAGCCGGGCGACGCCGGTGCGCCCGAGCCCGCGGACTCCGGGATGCAGGCCGGGCGCTCGACGATCTGCACGCCGAAGGGCACGGCGTCGGACAGGGTGACGAAGTGGACCGTGTCCTGGGTCGTCGGATCCCCGTCCGCGTCCAGGGCCGCCAGGGTGTTGTCCTCGCCGCCGGCGCCGGACCCGGACTCGGAGAAGTGGACGCCGTACAGCCGGCCGCTCCCCGGCGCGCACGCGTCGGCCGCGTCCACCATGTAGGTGGTGAAGTACGCGATCCGGTCGAAGACCAGCGGCTCGCCCGTGAGCTGCTCGTTGGCCGCGAACACGCGGTGCCAGTTGGGGGTGGCCGCCACGTCGCCGTTGGCCAGGTTCTGCTCGGACACGGAGAAGATCCCCGACTCGGAGTCGCTGCTGAGCTGGACGTAGTCGATGTTGCCGGTGCCGTAGACGACAGCCAGGTCGCCCTGCGCGTTCTCGAGGGCGAGGGCGGGCGCGCCGAGCACCGGCTGGCGATCCACGTCCTCCTCCGCCTCGAGGGGGCCGTCCTCTCCGTACGGATCGTAGAAGAGCTGAAGCTCCCACTCGTCCGGGTCGTCGGACCGCATGTCGAGCCGCCACATGCGCCCGCCCGCGTCGCCGATGAAGGCGCGGGTCGAGACCACGCCGGGCGTGTCCGCGAAGACCGCCGGGCTCCCCGTCATGGGGCTCGTCAGCGCCTCGCTGCTGCCGTTCAGGTTCGTGATGTTGCCCTGATCGTTGGACAGCTCCGCGACCTTCTCGCCGGTCTCCGTGTTCACCACGTAGACCACGCGGCCCGCCTCGGGGTTCGCCGTGTCTTCCGGCGTGTCGCCGCCGGGCAGGATGGTCACGGAGACCTCCTGGCCGCCCAGGAACGCGGTGGCGTAGGCGGCCTGGCCCGTGGTCAGCCCCATCTTGCCGAAGTCGTTCGCGAAGCCGTCGGACGCGGGGACGCAGGTGCCGTCGTGGCAGCGCTGGCGGTGGTCGATCTCCCACATCACGTCCGGTCCCTCGAGGGCGTTGGTGACGTCCAGGGAGATGAACCCGCGGCCGCCGGTGCCATAGCCGGCCGTCAGGACGGAGCGCCAGCGAAGGCGCTCCACCTCGAGGTCCGCGACGGACGGATCCTGCCGGCTCAGGAGGACGTCCCGGAGCGCCATCTTGCCGTCCATCAGATAGCGGTAGCCGTCCACGAGGGCGTGGGACTTCCGGAGCAGGTGCTGGGGCGCGATGGCCCACAGCTCCCGGCCCACGTCGTCGTCGCCCTGGAGCGGCGGCGCGTCCTCGGAGCCGCACGACGGATCATCGTCCTGGCGGCGGTCCACCCGGAAGGCGTGGATCAGGCCGTCGTGGGTGCCCGCGTACAGGACCGTGGGGCGGCAGCGGGGCGGATACGAGGACGAGGTCCCCTCCACGGGCGTCCGCACGTACTCGTTCCAGCTCCGGATGGGGAAGCGACCCTCCGGCGCCGGCTCCTGGACGACGGGCGTCGTGTGGTGGACGGCGCCCATGTGCTCCCCGCTCCGCATGGTGTCGTCGTCCGCGCGGACGAGGGAGATGAGCTGCCGGAGGTACTCGCGCTGGTGCGCCAGGCCGGTCGCCGGCCCGATGATGTCCTGGCTCGGGACCGGGATCCCGTCGCTGTCGAAGTATGCCGGATCCACCTCCGGGAGGTCCCCGGTCTGCGGCACGGCGAACAGCTCCTCCATCTCCACCTTGTCCGCCGGGAGCGACGCCAGCCCCTCGGTCAGCCCGTGCACCTCGCCGCGGATCGTCGCCAGCAGGGAGCGGGACGAGTCGCTGCGCTCGTTGAGGCGCGCGTGGAGCTCCACCAGCTCCACGGCGCAGCTGCTCCCGGACTCCACGAGGCCCTCGCACTCCGCAGCGCACCGGAAGACGGTCTGGTCGAGGAAGCCCCGCAGGTTCGTGGGCACGTCCGGATCCGGCTGGAAGGCGGCGTTGAACTGGTACTGCAGGTCCAGGGTCGAGTGCGTGGCGTTGGTGAAGCGGACCTCCGTGCGGCTCTGGATGTCGGGCTGCACCTCGCTGAAGATGGTCGTCAGCGCCTCGCGAAGCTCCTCCGTCGTGTTGGCCCGGAACACCCCCGTGGCCGGGCCACCGTTGGCCGGGTCCAGCTCGTCGATCATGGTCGCGTCCTCGTCGGCCAGGTTGAACCCGACCACATAGACCTTCACCTCGGCGGGCGGCGTGTCCTTCAGGCTCTCGATGGCCGTCGGGGTCGTCGGATATCCGCCCACGCCCTCTCCCTGGCTCGCGCGGCCGTCGGTGATCAGGACCGCCGTGCGCGGGCGGCAGGCGGCGTAGGGATCGCCGGCCCCCGAGCCGGAGGCCGGGCGCACGGCGTTGTCGTTCAGGAGGAACCAGCGCGCGTCCGTGAGGATGGGGGCGAGCGGCGTGCCCGAGAAGCCCATGGTCGTGTTCACCTCGTACTGGGCGAGCCGGTTGGCGTCGCGCACGGGCCCGAACTCGTCGCTCCGGGACGGCGGCGTGAGCTGCCCCCGGTTGTTCAGCTGGCGATCCTCGTCGGCGAACGCCCACGTGCCCGTGTCCTCGTCCCAGGAGTTGGGCGCGTTCGGGATGCCCCAGCGGTCGTTGCGCGCGCCCAGGTTGGGGAAGCCCTCCGGGCCGTAGCTCCACATGCCGTCCGCGCCCTTGTCGGTGGACTCGAACGAGTCGAACGTCATCAGGCCGAACTTCACTTGGTCGCGGAACACGTCGAGCAGGCCGTCGAAGGCCTGGACGGGAGGCTCGCAGCCCGTGCCCGTGTCCCCGGAGCACGCCTTCACGTGCTTGATGGGATAGCCGAAGTCCACGCGGTCCGGGTCGTCGTCGCGGCGGTCGTACTGGCACCAGTAGTCCTGGATCGTCCCCGTGAGGACCTCCTTGGCCACGATCAGGCGGGACTTCGCGTAGCTCCCCACCGGCTGCGACGGGCTGGTGGCCTCCTGCTCCTCGCAGACGGGCTCGGTGAAGTCCACGCTCGGCTCGGACGCCGTGCCGCTCTCGTACTCCATGCTCCCCGACGTATCGAGGAGGAGGAGCACGAACGGCTTGATGGTCGTGGCGGGATCGGCCTGCGCCGCGGCGATCCCGGCGGTGCCGAGCACGAGCCCGGCGGCCAGGATCAGGCGGAGTGTCGTCTCTTGGATGGCTCCCATCGGGTGTCTCCCCAGGGGGCGAGGATGTCTACGGGCTGGCCGTGGTCGGGATGTTCCCCTGGACCACCTGGTCGCAGGGGAGGGGGCCGACGAACTGCAGGGTGCGGATCTGCTTCCAGGCGGCCCAGGTCGCGTCGGCCGCCGCGCCCGTCGCGTCCGTGCCGACGTGGCCCACGGAGTCCAGCTGATACTTGAACCGGCATCGGCTCCCCGCCCCGGAGGCGCCGTAGCCCACCAGCGGCTGGCGCATCCCCGTCGGCGTCACCCGCACCTCGAAGTCGAAGGGCGCCTTGCCGGGTTGGGCGGAGCCCTGCTCCAGGTGGCCCTCGTAGCCGAAGCTCCCGGTCGGTCCCATGTCGAAGTACGTGAAGGTCCCGGACTCCGTGACCAGGTCGCCGGGATCCAAGACGGCGTATCCGCTCCCCGACGTGGCGAGGCTCTGGTTCACCCGCGACACGAACGCGCCGGGCCCGACCGCCTCGGCCCAGGCCAGGGAGGTGAAGGCCCCGC
Organism: Myxococcota bacterium; assembly: GCA_051747385.1. Classification (GTDB taxonomy): domain Bacteria; phylum Myxococcota_A; class UBA9042; order PHBI01; family JACKFB01; genus JBNJGB01. Next base: position 99,502 of record JBNJGB010000020.1, on the reverse strand, counting down.
CCTCCGTCACGCGATAGGCGGCGGCGCCCTTGCGCGCGTTTCCGGCGTAGCGCAGCTCCGAGTTCACGTTCTGCACCGCCACCATGGCGACGCTCGTCAGGGCCAGGAGGACCAGCAGCGCGAGCACGAGCATGGAGCCGCGCTCGCCGCGGACGCTCCGGAGGGTCTGGGCGAGGTGATCCGTCATCACATCCTCCTCGCCTGGACGCTGGTCAGGGTCACGGTGGTGGCCAGCTCGAACACCCGCGCCGCGCCCTCCAGCTGGGGATCCAGCTCGTAGGTCCGCAGCGGCTCGTTCAGGGAGCCGCGTGCGGCGAACTGGACGTCCGGGTCCTCGAACGGCGTGCGGGCCGCCAGCTTCACGGTCACGGCTCGCAGCAGGTGGCTGGTGTTGGTCAGCCCCGGCTGGAGCGACACGTTCGCCGCGTTCTGCACGGCCTGGAGGTCCGACTGACACTGGATGTTCACGGGCACCTGGCGCATCTCGGCGTCCGGCGGCGTGGCGTTGAAGCAGACGTCGTAGACCTGCATGTCCACGATGTTCTCGGCCACGATGAGCACGGTGCCGTCGACGGTGTTCCCGGCCAGGTCCAGCTCCTCGCGGACGAGGTCGTACTTGACGCTGTCGCCCTCCCGGCGGTTGTCCTGCATCAGGCGATAGCGGATGTAGCCGAGCACCGTCGCCTCGGCGCCCGTGCCGAAGCCCGAGATGGTCGAGACCGGCTGCTGGAGCGTGATGCGGGGCTCCGCGGAGTTCCAGTCCACGGACTGGATGCGGATGATCTCCTCCTGTCGGGCCGTGCCGAAGCCCTCGATCCGTAGCATCCGCGTGTCGGTGAAGACGCGCTGGAACTCCGCCTCCCCCCCGTCCTGGGGGCCCCAGCGGAGCTCCACGGTGGTCCCGGTGATGCGCTCCACGGTGTACGGGCGCCGGCCCCAGAAGTCGCCGAGGAGGCGGATCCGCTGCGGGCTGATGTCGTCGTTCAGCGCAGGCTCGACGACCGGGCTGTTCGGATCCGCCTCGACGACCACGGCGGCGAGGTTCTGGCCCGTGGGCGGGACCACCCAGGACTCCACCGAGGACTGGGCCGGAGCGTTGTAGGCGGCGCGACGCAGGTCGGCCCGGATGTGCTGGCTGGCGAGCCGGAGCTGACCCATGGCGTGCAGGGACTGGTTCTGGATGCGATAGCCCCGCGTGCTGGAGGTGTACATCGTGTAGATGCCCGCCACGACGATGACGCCCACCAGCACGGCCACCATCAACTCGATGAGGGTGAAGCCCGAGTGTCTCGTGTGGGTCATGCGCCTCCTCATCGCTGGAACGTGTTGACGGCCAGGGTGGAGGTCAGGGTGATCGACCGCAGCTCGCCCAGGTTGTTCGCGGCGAGCTGATTGCAGTCGACGAAGGCGTCCATGTCGGCCGTCTCCAGGGGCCAGGACACCTCGACCTCCGCGCGGATGGCTCGCCGGGGCAGCAGCCACGTGAGGCGGTAGTGGAGGCAGTAGGGCTGCTCCACGCCCTCGAAGCCCGGGCTGAGCATGGCCTGGCGGATCCCGTCGGTCCAGCCGAAGTCGTGGGGATCGCCGACGACACTCACCCGGCGGTCGTCGCCCCCTTGCGTGTCCCCGATGACCCAGCCCTGCGCGTTGGGGATCCCGTCGCCCGGCGTCTGGTTCCCTGGAGCCGCGGCCAGCCCGGTCGGGAGCCCCGCCAGGTGCGGGAAGGTCGTCGTGTTGCTCAGGCTGTCGGCCGGACGGGTCGTCCAGAGCATGAACTCGAGCCGGAGCTGCTCGATGAAGTTCTCCGCCAGGGTCGTCGCCTGGACGATGTGGCGCGTGTTGGCCATGCCCCGGATGGTGGCGGTCTGCATCCCGAACAGGGCCACGAAGCCCATGGTGGACACGACGACCACCGTGAGCAGCTCCAGGATGGTGAAGCCCGCCACGCCGCGGAGGCCCTTCGGCGAACGACGCGCCATCACGCCCCTCCCTGGCCGTCGGTGGTCTGGATGTTCGAGCCGTACGTCACGCGGGGCTTGCCGCTGTACGGGACGACCACGTTGTGCGGGATCCCGGAGGCGCTCTCGTCCACGTATCGGCGGAGCACGATGATGGCGTCGCCCGCGCCGTAGGCCTGGTCGGCCCCCGGAGGCGGCGCCACGGCCTGGTTGGTGGTCCCGTCCAGGGTGCGCCCGTCGGGCGTGAAACACAGCAGCGTCAGCGTGTTCGGGCTCACCTGGTCGATCCGGACGACGACGTCCGAGTCCTGGTCCGTGCCGTAGATGTCGGCCAGATCGTACGTGCGGATGGGCTGGGCGTTGACGTCGATGCTCCCGCACGCCGGGCCCGTGCCGCGGAAGACCCGAAGGCGGCCGTCCGAGGTCCCGGACCCCGGGATGATCTGCACGCCGTGGGCGTTGAAGTCGTTGACGGCCCGGTTCCGCGTGAACTCGACGAGGTGGGTGACCTCCGTCGTGGCCTCCTCCAGGGCGCGCGTACGCTCCGTGCCGAGGACGTTCGGCAGGGCCATGCCGATGAGAACCAGGAGGATCGCCATGGTCATCATCAGCTCGATGAGCGTGAAGCCGTGCTCGCCTCGCGAGGCTATGGGTTCCGTCCGTGCCACGTCGTCAGGCTCCCTGCAAGTTGCGTGCACAACGCACCGTGACGCCGCCTGGCGGCCTGGATGGCGTCGAGCCACGCCGGAGCTGTGAAACGATTGCATACCCGCCGAAGCATTTTTCCCGCACCGGCGGCCTGCGTCCGGTGGGTGGAGAGCCTACATCAGGACGGGGGGATCGTCTCGAAGCTGCAGAGATCGTCGAGTGACTCGCGCCGGCGCACGACGTGGAAGCGGTCTCGGTCGACGAGGACCTCCGCCGGCCGCGGGCGCGAGTTGTAGTTGCTGGCCATGACGAAGCCGTAGGCGCCCACGCTGCGCATGGCGAGGAGATCGCCGGCCGCGGCCCGGGGCAGGGCGCGATCCCGGGCGAAGAAGTCGCCGCTCTCGCACACCGGGCCGACCACGTCGACCGTCTCGGTCCCGCCCGACTGTGGCCCCACCGGCTCGATGCGGTGATAGGCGTCGTACAGGGCCGGGCGGATGGCGTCGTTCATGGCCGCGTCGACGACGACGAAGCGCTTCCCGTCGTTGTCCTTCTCGAGGAGGACCTGCATCAGCAGGACGCCCGCGTTGCCCGCGATGACCCGCCCGGGCTCCAGGATGATGCGCAGCTCCCGATCGCCGAGCTCCTCGAGCAGGCGGTCGGCGTACTCGGCCGGGGAGGGCGGGGCCTCGTCCTCGTAGGTGATGCCCAGGCCGCCGCCCAGGTCCAGGTGCTCGATGGCGATGCCCTCGTCGGCCAGGTCGTCGATCAGCTCCAGGAGCCTCCGGAGCGCCTCCACCATGGGCCCCAGCTCCTTGAGCTGGCTGCCGATGTGGCAGTCCACCCCCACCACCTCGAGCCCGTCCAGGGCTGCCGCCCTCCGATAGGCCGCGCGCGCCCGCGCGTGAGGGATGCCGAACTTGCTCGTCCGCAGCCCGGTGGCGATGTACGGGTGCGTGCCCGCGTCCACGTCCGGGTTCACGCGCATGGAGACGGGCGCCTTGCGGCCCGTCCGGCGGGCCACCCGGTCGATCATCTCCAGCTCGGCCTCGCTCTCCACGTTGAAGCAGAGGATGCCCGCCTCCAGGGCGGCGGTGATCTCCTCCTCCTTCTTCCCCACGCCGGAGAACACGACCTTGCCCGGGTCTCCGCCCGCGCGGAGCACGCGGTGGAGCTCTCCGCCCGAGACGATGTCGAAGCCCGAGCCCAAACGGGCGAGCAGGTCCAGGATGGCCAGGTTGCTGCACGCCTTCACCGCGAAGCAGACCAGGTGGTCCCGGGCCTCCTCCCAGGCGGCGTCGAACACCTTGAAGTGCCGCTCCAGGGTGGCGCGGCTGTAGACGTACGTGGGCGTGCCGACGGCCTCCGCGATGTCGCGGAGCGGCACGTCCTCGCAGTGGAGCTGTCCGTCCCGGCGCCGGAAGTGGTCCACGGTCAGCCCTCTCGGGGAGGGGGCATGGTGCCGCCGCGACGGACCGCCCGCTCCAGGGCCGACGGCCCGTCGTGCTCCAGTCGCGCCGCCAGGTTCGTCAGCTTCTCCCGCCCGGTGCGCGCGGCCTCCCGCACCCGGCTCGGCGCCGGCCCGCCGGGCAGGTCCCGCCGCTCGAGGCTCCGCGTGGGGTCCAGGACGTCCAGGGCGTCCTCGGCGAAGGCCTCGTGGAGCTCGCGCAGGTCCGCCACGTCCAGGTCCTCGAGGCGGCAGCCCCGGTCGAGGCAGATGCGCACGGCCGAGCCGATGACGTGGTGGGCGTCGCGGAACGGCACGCCCTTCTTGACGAGGTAGTCCGCCAGGTCCGTGGCCAGGAGGAAGCCGTCGCGGAGCGCCGCGTCCAGGCGGTCGGGCCGGGGGGTCATCGCCTCCAGCAGATCCGGCAGGATGGACGCGCAGGCACGCGCCGTGAGGAGGCCGTCGATGAGCGGCTCCTTGTCCTCCTGCATGTCCTTGTTGTAGGCGAGCGGCAGCCCCTTCATCACCGTGAGGAGCGCCTGCAGGTCGCCGAAGACGCGCCCGGCCTTGCCCCGCAGCAGCTCCGGGATGTCCGGGTTCTTCTTCTGCGGCATGAGGCTGGAGCCGGTGCAGAAGGCGTCGGACAGCTCCACGAAGCCGAACTCCTGGGAGGTCCAGAGGACCAGCTCCTCGGCCAGCCGGCTGGTGTGCACCATGAAGATGGACAGGGCCGACAGGGTCTCCAGGGCCGGGTCCCGGTCGCTCACCGCGTCCAGGCTGTTCAGGGTCAGCTCCGGCATCTCCAGCTCGGCCGCCACCCGGGATCGGTCCAGCGGCAGGGGCGTGCCCGCCAGGGCGCCGGAGCCCAGGGGCATGATGGAGACCCGCCGCCGCGCGTCGAGGACCCGGTCCAGGTCGCGCAGGTACATGGCCGCGTAGGCCATCATGTGGTGGCCGAACGTCACCGGCTGGGCCCGCTGCAGGTGCGTGTAGCCGGGCATCGGCTGGTCGGCGTGGCGCCCCGCCGCGTCCAGGAGCACCTCGACGAGCCTGCGAAGCTCCTCGCCCAGCTCCGTCAGCTCTCGCCGGAGCCAGAGGCGGAGGTCCAGGGCCACCTGGTCGTTGCGGCTCCGCCCCGAGTGGAGCTTGCCGGCCACGGGTCCGATGCGGTCGGCCAGGGCCGCCTCGATGTTCATGTGCACGTCCTCGCGGGCGGCCGTGAACTCGAAGCGCTCCTCGCGGATGTCCTGCGCGATGTCCAGGAGGCCGTCCTCGATGAGCTTCCGCTCACCCGGGGCGATGAGCCCCTGGCCCAGGAGCATGCGCACGTGGGCCACGGAGCCGGCGATGTCCTCCAGCGCCAGCACCTGGTCGAAGGCCACGGAGGCGTTCATCGCCTCCACCGCCGCGTGGGTCTGTTGGGTGAAGCGACCACCCCAGGCCTTTTCGCCGGCCATGTCGGCTCCTGCTGCGCGTCTCGGCGTCTACGACTCTTCCAGGACCTTCTAGAACTGGAGGGTCAGCCGGGTCTGGACCGTGAAGGCGAACTTGGCGCTCTCCACGGTGGTTCCGCTGGCGTCCACGTAGTCGAACGCGCTGCCAGGGAAGAGGAACCCGCTCTCGATGTCCAGGTTGAAGGTCCCCTTCTCCTCGTAGAACAGGCGCAGGTCCGCCTCGAAGCCGAGGTTCCCGTCGTCCCCGGGCGTCGCCCGCGGCTCGATGGCCCGGGCGTACAGGAGATCGAGGCGCGCCCCCAGGCTCTCCTCCACGGAGTCGAAGAGGTCGTAGGACACGTAGGGCTTCACGTAGACCGCGTTCGTCACCGTCCCGATGACCTCCCGGAACAGCAGGAGGTCGACGTGGTAGTCCCGATCGAACTTGAAGGCGGTCACGGTCTCGTTCGGCGTGCCGTCGGGCTCGGTGAGCTGGTGCTGGTCCTCCACGCCGAACCCCTCGGCGGAGTCGCCGGAGGCGAAGCCCGTGTCCAGGCCGAAGGACATCTGGTGCCAGTCGTACTCCAGCTCCGCGGCGAGGCCGTACTGCCGGATGGACCGCTCGGGAGTCCCGGCCGACGCGTCGTCGAGGGCCCGGTCCACCTCTCCGATGAGGCCCACCGCCTCCATCTCGAAGCGGATGCCGCTGAAGTAGTCGAAGCGCTTCTCGAACCTCAGCCACAGGTCCGGGATGACCGCCCAGGCGTCCCGCGGAACCAGGTCCGCGGACTGGTAGGTCGACCCGGTGAAGCCGTCCTCGCGAAAGGCGTCCCACGACTCCTTGCTCAGCGCGAGATCCTGCTTCCGGAATACCGTGTACAGCCCCCAGTCGAAGGCCGGCTTCAGGTGCTCGCGGAGGTCCACCTCGCGCTTTTCCTTCTCGGCCTCGCTCAGGGGGCGCTGGAAGATGGCCAGCACCCACTGCTTCACGTCGTCGTCCTGGCCCAGGTCCTTCGGCTGGCCGAAGAAGTCCGCCGGGTCCTCGGTCGTGGCGCCGGAGTAGACGAAGTCCCACATGGGGGCGATGTACACGCCGTACATCTTGAACAGCAGCATCGCCCGGTCGGCGTAGTCCCCGTAGTCGCAGTCGATGCACTGACCGCCGTTGGCCAGGACGCCCAGGCCCCAGTGCGAGCGCATCCGCCCGACCCGCAGCAGGAACGCCGGCTGCCAGTCCGCGTAGGCCTCCTTCACGCGGATGCCGTCCCGGAAGCCGTTGGTGCCCGCCTCCGGCGGCGCCTGGCTCTGGGAGAACACCGACAGGGGCACGTCGGGGCGCGCGAGGCTGCCGGCGAAGTCGGGCGTGCTGCCCAGGACCATGTTGTCCAGGATGTCGAAGGTGGCGTGGATCCGCAGCGTCGGCGAGATGTGGAACGTCGGCGAGTATCGGAAGCGGATGTTCGCGGTGGCCAGGGTCCTGGCGTCCTGGCTGCCCACCTCGTCGAGGAACGGGTTGGCCTCGTCGTTGTTGGCGACGTTCTCCGTCAGGGGCGCCGGGATCGCGCTCGTCCCCGAGCTCTGGTCGCCAGGGACCACCGTGCCCAGGTGGCCGCGCCAGAACAGGTCCCCGCGGAAGCGGAAGTAGCCGTGGTGCTCCAGGCGCGGGAACGTCGGGGGCCGCTCCGCCTCCTCGTCCGCCCAGTCGTCCAGGCTGGACTCGCTGCTGGCCTCGTCGATGAGCTTCTCGAGCTCGTCCTCCCCCTCCTGGGCCCGGGTCGGGCCGGAGAAGACGAGCAGCGTGAGCGAACCGAGTAGCGCCGCGCGGACCGCGAGGGGAACAAGCCGCATGGAGGACCTCCGAGCCCATCGATGGTGCGTGCTCGCTAGCAGTCACCCCACGGGGTGTCAAGCCGACCATGGAGCGGGGCGGAGGGGGGCGTCCCGCGTGCGCCCGCAAGCCGGCGCATGCGGAGCGATCCGCGTCGGGCGAATTCCCATGGTGAGGGGCGCGCTGGCGTCAAGAAACCCTGTAACCCGTGGAAACAGGGACGAATCCGTGCGTTGAGCGAGGGAAGTCCCCGTCTTCGCGCCGAGCAACCGATTGCAACGGACCGCGAACCTCGTATGCTGTGGGCCACGGTACCCGCAGGCGGGTGACCCGAACTAGGCCATGCGGGGGCAGGGTCCCGCCGGGTTCGGACGCAGACAGGCACTACCAGAGGGGATGGTCATGGATCGCTGGCTTCGATGTCACGGGCGCACGACGCTCTGTATCGCCGCCGTGCTCGCCGTAGCGCTCACGGGCTGTGAGCAGGAACAGACGGAGGACCCGTCTGCTTCCAGCCACTCGACCGGCACGGACACGGACGCGTCGGGGGACGCGCTCTCCACCGCGGCGATGGCCGCGGCCACGGATCCGGCCATCTCGGAGTGGTTGGAGCCGGTGAACAACGCGTCGTTCACGTACAACGCCCCGGGCAACACGATCCTGGCGACCGTCCTCGTGGACAACGTGGCCGCCGAAGACGACCTGTCCGTCCAGTTCTACTTCAACGGTGCGTCCGACGGGGAGCCCGTGCCGATCGAAGGGGACACGGTGACCTACGAGTACCCGGACGTGGGCATCGGGATGCATCACCTCACCGCCTGGATCGTCGATGCGGACGGCACCGCCCTGTCGAACGTGGAGAGCCGCGAGTCGGTCTATATCAAGGTGGTCACCACGTGTGGTGACGAGACCGAGTGCGACGACGGCAACGTCTGCACGAACGAGGTCTGCATCACGAACTCCTGTCGGTACGGCAGCGTCAGCGGCTGCTGTGCGCACGACCTCGAGTGCCCCTTCGGGCAGTTCTGCGATGAGAACACGTGCGTCGAGTGTCTGACGGACGAGCACTGCGACGACGGCAACCCCTGCACCTCCGACGCGTGCGGCCTCGACGGCACCTGCTCCAACGACCCCACCCCCGACTGCTGCTGGGACGATCCCACGACATCGGGCGAGGAGCAGTGCGACGACGGCATCTACTGCACCGTGGACTCCTGCGATCTGGAGACCAACACGTGTGTCCACGACGACCTGCTCGACGACCCCGGGTCCAACTGCTGCAACACCGACGCGGACTGCAAGCCCGAGGACGATCCCTGCGCGTCCTACCTGTGCTACCGGAACTCCGCCGAGGATGTGCAGAGCTGCCGGTACGGCCCGCGGGGCGTCGGATGCTGCGTGGACGATTCCGACTGCTACGACGGCAACCCGTGTACGGACGACAGGTGTGTCTATGCGGATTCGGCGGACGAGTCGGGACAGTGCGTCTACGAGGAGGACCCGGAGGACACCACCTGCTGCGTGACGGACGCCGACTGCGACGACGGGGACCTCTCCACCGTCGACGTCTGTGTAGACAACGTCTGCCAGCACCAGACGGACGAGAACTACTGCGATCTCCCGGACACCAGCCCCATCGTCATCAACGAGATCATGGCGGCGCCCGGGTCCGTCGACGACGCCCTGGGCGAGTGGATCGAGATCTACAACGCGTCGCCGAACATGATCGACCTGGACGGCTTCATCGTGGAGACGGACGACGGCGAGTCCCACACCCTCACGGCGCCCCTCGCCGTGAACGGGAGCACGGGTCTCCATCTGTTCCCGGGCCAGTACTTCGTGATGGCCCGCAGCGTCGACTCCAGCCTCAACGGCGGGTTCTTCCCGCACTACCAGCTCCAGGGCATCACCCTGCCGGACAACTTCGAGCCGGACGGCGCTGACGTCACGCGGACCATCACCCTCAAGGACCCGGAGGGGACGGTCATCGACAGCGTCACCTACGACACGGCCGTGTGGGGCGGGAAGGACGGACGCTCCTGGGCCCTGACGCACATGTTCGCCGACAACAGCGATCCGGCGAGCTGGGGCGTGGCCGGCGACGAGTCCAACGACCCGGCCAAGCAGATCAAGTACGGCGACACCTCCAACGATCTGTACGGCACGCCGAAGAACTTCAACGAGGACGTCTACGAGGGCCTGGACCACCCGGGCTGCGTCGCGCCGGAGGACGCTCACTCCTGCGCCGTCGGCAAGTGCGGCGTGGACAGCCAGTGCTTCTTCCCGCTGGAGGAGGGCTGCTGCGAGACCGACGCCGACTGCGACGACTTCAAGGCCTGCACCATCGACACGTGCGATACGGCCAACGGCATCTGCGAGCCGTCGGTGTGGGACGAGGACTGCTGCGAGACCAACTCGGACTGCGACGATGGCAACCCGTGCAACCTGGATCGCTGTATCGGCAACACCTGTCGCTACAGCAGCAACGTGATCGACGGTTGCTGCGTCAACGACGAGGACTGCAGCGACGGCGACTCCTGCACCATCGACGAGTGCGACACCGCCGAGAACCTCTGCGAGCCCTCGGAGCCGATCGTCCTCGACGGTCAGCAGTGCTGCAACTCCGATGGGGACTGCGACGACGGCGATCCGGCCACCACCGACACGTGCGACTTCTCGCAGTCTCCGCCGGTCTGCATCTTCCCGCCGGACCCCGATTACTGCACCGACGTCTCGGATCCCTGCGACGACGGCAACGTCTGCACGGACGACTTCTGCGACGTCGGCGCCAACCAGTGCCTCCACACCGTGGTGGAGGGGTGCTGCAAGAAGAACGCGGACTGCCCCAGCGACGACAACCCCTGCACGGCGGAGGTCTGCGAGGAGTCCACGGGCGAATGCTCCTCCGTCGAGATCGAGGGCTGCTGTATCGCCGACGACGCGTGCGATGACGGCGACCCGTGCACCGAGGACTTCTGTGGCTCTGGCAACGTCTGCCACAACACCGAGATCGAAGGCTGCTGCGAGACGGCGCAGGACTGTGACGACGGCGTCGAGTGCACCACCGACTCCTGCGTCGACAGCCAGTGCCAGTACACCCAGCAGGACGATTGCTGCACGTCCGACATGACGGCCTCGGAGCTCACGGCGGCGTGCGGCGAGGACCCGGACGGTACGGCCAACTGCTTCCAGTGGGAGTGCACGACGACCGGTCAGTGCAACCTCCTCGAGAACGAGGAGTGCTGCCAGACCGCCGAGGACTGCGACGACGGCGACCCGTGCACCGACGACTACTGCACGACCAGCAACACCTGTAAGCACGTGGCCACGACCAGCGGCTCCTGCTGCATCTACAACGCCGACTGTCCGGCCCTGGACAACAACGTCTGCACGGAGCCGTTCTGCGACGCGGGCACCTGCACCGAGGCGCCCGTCCCCGGCTGCTCGCCGCCCATCGGCGAGGACCCGACCGAGCCGCTGCCCGAGGACCCGGGCACGGACCCGGACAGCTGCTGGGTCAGCGACACCTCCGGCTACCTCGGCCCGGACGAGCACCAGGAGTGCATCGGCGAGGACGCGGTGGTGGGTGAAGGCGCCATCCTGACCATGTCCAGCTTCGACCCGGACAACGCGGACAGCGCCTCCATCCAGTTCAACCTGGCTTGGCTGAACGGGGCCGGTGCGCACAACGTGCACGTGATGGCCACGGCGACCGAGGGCGACTGGTCGGTGGCCGAGACCCTCGACGTCATCCCGGCGTCCGGCGACAACCCGGGCACGCAGTACAACTACAGCCTCTCCAACTTCCTGCTCGCCCAGAACCAGGTCTGGATCGGCTTCAAGGTGGAGAGCGACACGCCGGACAACGTGGACGTCTCGGTCGACGATCTGACCGTCGCCACGGGCCACGCGCCCTACTACGTCCAGCACCTCCAGAGCGACAAGACCTACGATCGCTCCGAGGACGAGCTGGTCGATGGCGGCACGGTCACCGCGCAGCTCGGCGAGGTGCGGACGCGCACCTACTGGGCCCACGACCAGCAGTGGAACTCCCAGACCCTCAACTTCGAGCTGCTCGACGCGCCGGACTTCGTGACCATCGACGACACGGCGAAGCTCAGCCTCTTCGGCGTGTGGCAGGTGACGATGGGCATCCGGGCGAACTCGTCCGACGACATCGGCTCCTACGGGGCCCGCATCCGCGTCTCCGACGGCGCGTTCACCTCCACCATCCCCGTCGAGATCGTGGTCGGCCTCGGCCGGGGCTACGTCGTGTGGGCGCCGGATGAGGTGGCCGCGGCGGACGGTGACGGCATCACCGATGCGCTGGACGCGGCCGGCAAGAACTACCAGCGGGTCGCTTCGCTGAGCGACATCGACGACTGGAGCCCCGTGCGCGGCCTGTTCATCACGATGGGCGGCGGTGCGTCGACGAGCACCATGTCCTCCGAGCAGGTGCAGCCGGCGGTCGACTTCATCGAGAGCGGCGGCGACGTCTATCTCGAGGGCTCGGCGACCTTCGCCGAGGATCTGCAGACGACCCTGCAGGGCAAGTTCAACGTCTCCGTGGTGCAGACCGACGGTGGCGTGAACGGCGCCATGAGCGGCAGGGCGTTCCTGTACCCGATGACTTGGGACTACACGGCCGACGCCGCGTACTACGAGGACGTGGACCACCTCGCGCCAAAGCAGGGCACGGACGCCCGGAAGGTCCTCGAGGACGACCAGAGCGGCGCCGCCGTGGCCGTGGCCTACGAGGATCCTGCGACCGGCGGCCGCGTCGTGGGCTCGACCGTGCTGACCAGCCGCCTGGAGGAGCTGGGCGCCACGCCGGAGCAATACATCGCGGGCGTCATCGACTTCTTCGACAACGGCTACGGCGGGTGCAGCGACCACGTCCAGTGCGACGACGGCGACGCCTGCACCATCGACGAGTGCATCGGCGGCCAGTGTCAGAACAATGAGGACACGACGTGCGACGCCTGCCAGGGCGACCTGGACTGCGCGGACGGCGAGGTCTGCCTGGCGGACGGCACGTGCCAGCCGCAGGACGGCGGCGAGGTCGGCGATCCCATCGACGACACGACGTTCAACTGTGACACCACCGACGAGCTGGTGCAGATCGTCAAGAGCACGTCGGGCTTCGAGACCATCACCAACGCGAACGTCCGCCTGCACCTCGAGCTGGACGAGAGCCAGAAGGTGGGCACCCTGAACGTCACCCTGTCCCACAACGGGCGGTTGGTGACCCTCGTCGAGCCGGACCCGACGAACAACGGCACGGTCATCGACACGACCTTCGACGCGGGCACCCTGCCGGCCCAGGGGACCATGAGCGACTTCGACGGCCAGTTCGTCGAGGGCGACTGGGTCCTGACCGTGGAGGACACCACGGGCGGCGAGGCCTGCGGTACGGTCCACGCGTTCGACATCTGGCTCGAGACGGCCCCGGCTCCGACCTGCTCGGTGGACGAGGACTGTGACAACGGCCAGTTCTGCGACGGCACCGAAACGTGCGCCGACGGCACCTGCCAGGCGGGTACGGCGCCGACGTGCGACGACAGCGACTCCTGCACGCTCGACCAGTGCGACCCGGGCGCCAGCAGCGGCGCGGGCGCCTGCGACAACACCGGCCGCACCCAGACCTGTGCGGGTGAGAGCTGCTCCGGCGCTCACGCGATCGACGCGGGCGACGGTCAGTGCGGCCTCAGCGACGCCTGCGTGGGCGGTCTCGACCAGGGTGACGGCACCTGCACCGAGGTCTGCGAAACGTGCGCCTACGCCTCCACCGGGGACGTGCGTACGGCCATCGAGGACTTCCAGTGCGTGACCGAGGTCATGGAAGTCACGGCCGACGACCCCTACGCGAGCGAGGTGTTCGTCCAGGTGGACGTCGACCATCCGAACCTGAGTGACCTCACGGTGAACCTGTACTCCCCGGACAACGCCAAGGTGCCCCTCGTGGACGGCTCCGGCTCCGGCCTGGCGGACTTCCACAGCACCTTCCCGCTGTCGAACTCCAACCCTGCGGGCGACCTGTGCAGCCTGGCGGGCGTGGAGCCCTCGGGCCTCTGGAAGGTCCAGGTCTGCGACAACGTATCCGGCAACAAGGGCATGCTCTCGTCGGCCGCCGTGTGGGTCGGCACCCGCACGACGGATCCGACCGTCGGCAACACCTGCGACAGCGCCATTTCGGTGCCGGTGGACGGCACGACGCACAACCTCGCGCACAGCACCGAGTGCTTCGCCAACTCCACGGCCGGCTCGTGCACCGGCGGCGACGGGCACGACATCGTCTACACGCTGACGCTGCCCACGACGATGCGCGTCACGGCGACGGTTCAGGCGTCCGAGTTCGACGCTGGCATCTACCTCACCGACTCGTGCAACGTCGGGTCCACCTTCTGCTCGGACACGGAGCCCGCCGGAGGGACCGAGGTCATCGACGAGCTGGTGGAGCCGGGCACCTGGTACCTCGTGGTCGACTCCCTTTCCGGGTCTGGCGGTGACTTCACCCTGGACGTCGGGACGACGACGCCGAAGGCCAACGGCCAGACGTGCGACGAGAACCTCGACTGCGAGTCCGGCCACTGCCAGAACGGCTTCTGCTGCGAGGACGGCGACTGCTGCGCACTGGCCAGCGACTGCCCGGGGGACTACAGCGCGGCGCCGAGCTGCGACGACGCGACCACGTGCCAGGGCCACCGCGAGGACGCGACCTGCACGGACTACCAGTGCGGTACGGAGAACGTGGCGGACGACACCGCCTGTGACAGCGGCGTCGAGTCCGACGACTGCGACCTGTTCGACAGCGTGTTCTGCAACGGCGAGGCCGATCAGACCCAGCCGAGCTGCCTGGAGACGTGCGGCGGCGACTCGGACTGCGACGCGGGCGCCCACTGCTTCGAGGGCACCTGCCGCCTCGATCTCGACGACAGCCTCACCTGTGGTCGCGACGGGCACTGCGACAGCGGCTACTGCGTCGACGGCGTCTGCTGTAACAACGCCTGTGACGGGCAGTGTGAGCGCTGCGACCTGTCCGGCTCCAAGGGCACCTGCAGCTTCAGCGACAGCGGCAGCGACCCGGATGACGACTGTGACGGGACCGGCGTGTGCGGCGGTACCTGCGACGGAGACGGTGGGTGCACCTTCCCGCCGGAGACGCTCGCCTGCGACACCTGCATGCGATGTGATGGCGCCGGCTTCTGCGAAAACCCGGTCGACGCCGACACCGACCCCGACGGCTCCTGCGGCCTGTGCCAGGTCTGCGACGGGACCGGCGCGTGCGCCGACGTCCCGTCCGGGGACGACCCCCTCGGCGAGTGCGCCGACGAGGGCGCCTCGACCTGCGGCCAGAACGGCTCCTGCGACGGCACCGGGGCCTGCGAACTCTACGCTTCGGGCACCGTCTGCGTGGACCAGTCGTGCACCGACGGATACCGCGACCCGGCCCACACCTGTGACGGCGAGGGCACGTGCGTGGACCCGGACGACGAGTTCTGCGACGGCCTCAAGTGCGAGGGCACGGGCACGGACTGCCTGGCGGTCTGCACCGAGGACAGCGACTGCCTGACCGGCTACTTCTGCGACACCGGCACCGGCGAGTGCCTGCCGAAGTCCGCCCGGGGCGAGACGTGCGCGGCCGACAACGAGTGCCTGTCCAACTTCTGCACGGACGACGTCTGCTGCGAGAGCGCGTGCGCCGGCCCGTGCCGCCAGTGCAACCTCGGCGGTCAGGAGGGCACGTGCGTGGACCACGACGCTCTCACCGACCCCGAGGGCGGGTGTGACCTGTACTGGTGCGACGGCACCGGCAACTGCAAGTTCAGCTGCGACACGGACACCGACTGCAAGCCGGGCAACTGGTGTGACGGCTCGACCTGCAAGCCGAAGGAGGACCTCGGCGGCTCCTGTACGGCCGACAACCAGTGCACAAGCGGGATCTGCAACCTCCAGGACGGGGTCTGCTGCGACACCGCCTGCACCAGCACCTGCGAGAGCTGCAAGCTCGACGGGTTCGAAGGGCAGTGCACCGTGATCCCGGAGGGCGACGACCCGGACGACGAGTGCTGGGGCCAAGGCGCCACGTGCGGCGGTTCCTGTGACGGTGCGGGCTCCTGTCAGTTCCCGTCCTCGTCCAAGAGCTGCGGCACCTGCCAGCGCTGTGACGGCGCGGGTGAGTGCCTCGCCGTCCCGGCGAACAGCGACCCGGACAACGACTGCGGGACCTGCCAGACGTGTGACGGCAGCGGCTCGTGCAAGAACGTGCCCGAAGGCGCGGACTTCCACGACGACTGCCCGACCACCGACCAGTCGACCTGCGGCACCAACGGTCAGTGCGACGGCAACGCCACGTGCGACTACTACGGCGCCGGCACCCTCGCCGCGCCGGCGAGCTGTACGGACGGCGTGGCGACGCTCGCCGACACCTGCGACGGAGCGGGCGGGGTCAACGACGGCGGCACACAGGACTGCGCCCCGTACATCTGCGACGGCGTCTCCTGCGGCACCACTTGCGGATCGCACACCGACTGCGCCGACGGGTTCTTCTGCGACTTCGACGACCTGGACGGCGATGGGCGGACCGATGACTGCGAGGCCCTGCGGCCCGACGGCGGACAGTGCGGCGCGGATCACGAGTGCGCGGCGGGTTATTGCTCGAACGGCTTCTGCTGCTCGGGCGGGACGTGTTGCTCGCAGAACTCCGACTGCCAGGATCCGTCCCTGGGCTTCGCCGAGCCTCCGGTCTGTGACGACGCGTCGTCCGGCGGTTGCGTCGGCCATCGCGTCGACGCTCTCTGCGACGGCAACAGCCAGTGCTATGCGGAGACCGTCGACGACCCCTCCGCCTGCGCGTCCAATGTCTGCCAGCAGGCCGGCTGCGACGGGCTCACCTACACGACCGAGCGGACCTGTGACAACAGCGGTGGGTGCACCGTCGGGGGCGAGATCCTGTCCTGCGACGACGGCAACGTGTGCACCAACGACTTCTGCGACCCGGCGGGGGCCTGCGAGCACACCGACAACGATGACGCGTCCACGCCCTGCTACGAGGGCCCGGACGGCACCGAAGGCGTCGGCATCTGCGAGGGTGGCGACCGGGTCTGTCAGGACGGCAACACCGGCGCCTGCGAGGGCCAGGTCCTGCCGCGGACCGAGACGTGCGCGGACTCCAGAGACGAGGACTGCGACGGCGAGGCGAACGAGCCGGGCGCCGAGGGCTGCACGGTGTACTTCAAGGACGTGGACGACGACTCGTACGGTACGGACGACTACGAGTGCCTGTGCTCGCCGGGCCCCTCCGGGTTCGACCACTACACGGCGACCCGGAACGGCGACTGTGACGACAGCAACGGCGACGTGAATCCCGGCGCGCAGGAGCTGTGCGCGACCGAGGGCGTCGACGACAACTGCAACAACCTGGTGGACGAGGACGGCGCGGCGGACTGCTCGACCGAGGGCCAGGACTACTACTTCGACGGTGACGGCGACACGTACGGCGCCGAGGGGTCGTCGCCCGTCTGCAAGTGCGCGGCCGAAGCTCCGTACGACGCCACGCGGGCGGGGGACTGCGATGACCAGAACAACACCATCAACCCGGGCCAGACCGAGCAGTGCAACGGGTACGACGACAACTGCGACGGTGTCGTCGACACCGACGAGCGCTCGGCCAGCGCCATGTGCGGGGACGACATCCCCAACGCCACCGCGGGCTGCAAGGTCGGTGTCTGCTACGTGGAGTCCTGCGACACGGACTACCACGACATCGACGGGGAGTTCACGAACGGCTGCGAGGTTCGGGAGGACTGGTACGACAGGAACGACGTGGGCGACACGTGTGCCGACCCGTACTCGAACAGCGCGCTGAACTACGTGGACGACTCGTCCGACGAACTGGTGGACCGCAGCGGGAACGTGGTTCCGGGCGGGGACTCCGACTGGTTCCGCGTCCGCTTCCGTGACCTGACGAGCTACGCCAAGGACTTCAACCCGGAGATCTTCTTCACGGACAACCCCGACGGCCTCAAATTCGAGGTCTTCCGTGGCAGCTGCAGCGGCCCCGGGCACTGCGACGCGAAGGGCGGCCTGACGAAGCTCGAGCTCGACGGCGAGACCAGCTATCACTGCGCTGGTCCCGACTCGACGAACACGTACCGGAGCGGGAGCTGTGGTCATCCGAGCTACAGCCACTGCTGCAACCGGAACAGGTTCCACATGGTCTTCTTCTACGTTCGGGTCTTCCACCCTGACGATGAGGTCGGGCCCAACAACAACACCTACACGCTGCGCTTCCAGAACAGGGAGTAACGGCATCCCGACCGCATGACGCGAGACGGCCCGGGCACCACGCCCGGGCCGTTTTTTTGGAGGCCACCCCGCCCCCGACCTCCGGCGGGGGCGAGTCGGGGCGCCGGCGTGCTCGTCTGTCAATCGGTCACACCTCGCCGAGAGCCGACGAAGCGTGGTCGTGGTCGTGGTCGGGCTCACCGGGCCCGGCCTTCCGCCCCCATCGGGAGTGGCCTTCGGGCCGGGCCGACTCGTGCCGTCGGGGCCGGCGCATCGGGGAGTGACCGCCGCGGACGGCGGTCTCACTGCATCTTCCCCATATTTCCCGCGCCTTTGCCGCTCGGCGCCTCGGCCCGAGCCCATCGGAAGGAGCAGGGCAGGCTCCCGGACGAAAAGAGGCCCCCACGGCGACCGTGCCGTGGGGGCCTTGTCGAGAGCGCGGCCCCCGAGCGGGGTGCTCGGGGAGCCTTCGGCGGGGCTGGGGGCCTACATCATGCCGCCCATACCGCCCATGCCGCCCATGCCGCCCATGTCCGGGGCGCCGCCGCCCTTGGGCTCCTCGGGGATCTCGGCGACCATGGCCTCGGTGGTGAGCATGAGGCCAGCCACGGAGGCGGCGTTCTGGAGCGCGGTGCGGGTCACCTTCGTCGGGTCGATGACGCCGTCCGCCACCAGGTCCTCGTAGACGCCCGTCGCGGCGTTGAAGCCGAAGTTCGTGTCGGAGTTGTCGCGGACCTTCTGGACCACGATGGACCCCTCGACGCCGGCGTTGCTCGCGATCTGCCGGATGGGCTCCTCGAGGGCGCGGCGGACGATGTCGGCGCCGAAGCGCTCCTCGTCGTTCACGTCCACCTTCTCGACGGCCGCCTGGCAGCGGAGCAGGGCCACGCCGCCGCCGACGACGATGCCCTCCTCGACCGCGGCGCGGGTGGCGTGGAGCGCGTCCTCCACCCGGGCCTTCTTCTCCTTCATCTCGACCTCGGTGGCCGCGCCGACGTGGATGACGGCGACGCCGCCGACCAGCTTCGCGAGGCGCTCCTGCAGCTTCTCGCGGTCGTAGTCGGAGGTGGTCTCCTCGATCTGGACGCGGATCTGGGCCACGCGGCTCTTGATGTCGTCCTCGGTGCCGCCGCCGCTCACGATCGTGGTGTTGTCCTTGTCGATCGTGACGGTCTTGGCGGTGCCCAGGTCGTTCAGGCGGACGTTCTCGAGCTTCAGCCCGAGGTCCTCGCTGATGACCTGGCCGCCGGTGAGGACGGCGATGTCCTGCAGCATGGCCTTGCGGCGATCCCCGAAGCCCGGGGCCTTGACGGCCGAGACGTTCAGGGTGCCGCGCAGCTTGTTGACCACCAGCGTGGCCAGGGCCTCGCCCTCGATGTCCTCGGAGATGATGAGCAGCGGCTTGCTGCTCTTCGCCACCTGCTCGAGGACCGGGAGGAGGTCCTTCATGTTCGAGATCTTCTTCTCGACCAGCAGGATGTACGGGTCGGCGAGCTGGGCCTCCATCCGCTCCGCGTCCGTCACGAAGTAGGGGCTGAGGTAGCCACGGTCGAACTGCATGCCCTCGACCACGTCCAGGTACGTGTCCATGGACTTGGCCTCCTCGACCGTGATGACGCCCTCCTTGCCGACCTTCTCCATCGCCTCCGCGATGATGTTGCCGATGGTGGCGTCGCTGTTGGCCGAGATGGTGCCGACCTGGGCGATCTCCCGCTGGTCCTGCGTCGGGTTCGACAGGTCCTTGAGGCTCGCCACGGCGGCGTTCACCGCCTTCTCGATGCCCCGCTTCAGGTCCATCGGGCTGTGGCCGGCGGCCACCATCTTGAGGCCCTCGCGGTAGATGGACCGCGCGAGCACCGTCGCGGTGGTGGTGCCGTCACCGGCGACGTCGGAGGTCTTGGAGGCGACCTCCTTGACCATCTGGGCGCCCATGTTCTCGAACTTCTCGTCGAGCTCGATCTCCTTGGCGACGGTGACGCCGTCCTTGGTCATCGTCGGGGAGCCGAAGCTCTTCTCGATGACGACGTTGCGTCCCTTGGGGCCCATCGTGACCTTCACGGCATCCGCGAGGGTGTTGACGCCCTTCAGGATGCGGCCGCGAGCGCTCTCCGAAAAGAGGACTTCCTTGGCCATATCTCACGACTCCTTGACTTCGTGTGGGTTCGCCGGGCGAGTCCCGGCGCATGACTGACGAACGGACGCTGCGCCGTGGCGGGGCGCAGCGAAGGGGTGAGCAGCGGGGCCGCTACTCGAGGATGCCGAGGATGTCGTCCTCGCGCATGATGAGGTGCTCCTCGCCGTCGAGCTTCACCTCGGTGCCCGCGTACTTGCTGAACAGGACCAGGTCGCCGTCCTTCACGTTGAGGGGGCGGACCTCGCCGTTCTTCAGGATCTTGCCCTTCCCGGCGGCCACCACGCGGCCCTTGATGGGCTTTTCCTTCGCGGTGTCGGGGATGATGATCCCGCCGCGAGACTTCTCCTCCTCCTCGACGCGCTTGATGAGCACGCGGTCCTGAAGGGGCCTGATCTTCATGTGTCCCTCCTGAGGGATAACGCCTCGGAATTGGTTTGGAATCACGCGCGAGTCGCGGGCTTCCCCGGACTCGGGCGCGCGCTACGTTAAACACTCCCGGGTCCCGGTCAACGGCCCCGGCGGGCTTTTTCTCGGCGGGCCGGACACCCGGGCGAACCCGGTGGGCTCGCGGGACCCGGGCCAATCGCAAGGTCGGAGAAGTGTGCTCCGTGCGGCGGTGCGGCGCCCGGCGCTGGATTGCACCCGCTCGGAAACGATGGGTTTTGCGCGTCTGGGAGCAGGCAAGGGCACGGGCAAGGGCACGGGCAAGGGAGGGCGGTCGACTTTGCGACCGCCCTGTTCGTGGGACCCGGGTGGGTAGAACCGAGGAGGTGCCTCGCCTATACTCCGGGCCGGTGATCCGGACGGGATCGCCACCAAGCATTCCCCACAAAAGGTAGACGTCCATGACCGCGCGATCCCTGATGGCCTGGCTCGTGCTCCTAGCCATCCCCGTGGCCCTGGCCGGGTGCGGCGACGACGAGACACCGCCCGAGACGCTCCTGCTGCGCGTTACGTCAGACGCGCCCGCGGGGGGCGGCGACCTCGACGATCTTCGCTTCCTGTTCGTGGCCGAAGGCCCGGACGGCACCGTGCGCTTCCCCGCCGAGGCCGGGGCGAGCAAGTTCAACCGCCCGGTGGTCGAGGGCTTCGACCCCGTCGCGGAGCCGGTGCACGTGGCGGTCGAGTACGGCGCGCAGACGTTCCCGGACGACGTCACCGTGACCCTCCAGGTGACGGGTCGGAGCGACGGCCGTGCCGTGGCGGCCTTCGAGGGGATCGTGGACCTGGCCGCTCGGGAGGTCTTGCCGGTGCACCTCACGGCGCTGGCGGGGGACGCCTGCGACGACGACGGCGACGGCTTCCTCGACTGCAGCGTGGAGGGCTGCTGCCCCGCCGGCGAGAGCGCATTCAGCGACTGCGAGCCCGGTGAGCCGGGCGCGCACCCGTGGGCCACCGAGGACCCGTGCGACGACTGCGGCGACGGCATCGATCAGGACTGCCGGGACGGCGACGCGGTGTGCGTGGACGACGACGAGGACGGCGTCCCGGACTGCCAGGAGGTGGACTGCGGAGCCGGCGACCCGGACGTGGCGCCGGGCCTCGACGAGGTCTGCGACGGCAAGGACAACGACTGCGACGGGGACACGGACGAGGGATACACATGGACCTCGGGGCGCGCGCTCCTGTCCCCCGGTGAAGAGTGCGGCCTCGGCGTGTGCGCGGGCGGCGTGGTCGAGTGCACGGAGGACGGCTCGGCGGCCGTGTGCTCCACCGCCGATCTCGAGGAGGAGGAGGCGTGCGGGGACGGCCTCGACAACGACTGCGACGGCTCCACCGACGAGGGCTGCGAGGCAAACGACCTGGACGGCGACGGCTGGACGGTCGACGACGGGGACTGCAACGACTTCGACTCGTCCGTGCACCCGGGGGCCGAGGAGCCCTGCTGCCAGGAGCCCATCGGCAGCGAGGATCGGTTGGAGAAGTGCGATCGGAACTGCAACGGCGACGTCGACGAGTTCTGCGACGCCAACGACGCGGACGGCGACGGCTTCGCGCCGCCCAACGACTGCGACGACACGGATCCCCTCGTCTACCCGGAGGCGCCGGAGAAGTGCGGGGACGGCATCGACCAGGACTGCTTCGGCGGTGACGTGGCGTGCGACGGGGTGACGGACGCGGACGGGGACGGATGGAGCCCGCCGGCCGACTGCGACGACTCCGACCCCGCCGTGAACCCGGAGGCCGCGGAGATCTGCGACGCCGTGGACAACGACTGCGACGGGGACACCGACGAGGGCAACCCGGACACGAACGACAGCGAGCCGTGCGGCTCGGACGTGGGCGAGTGCCAGAAGGGGACGCGCGTGTGCGTGAACACGTTCGGGGCCGACGCCCACGGCGAGAAGTTCGAGCCGGGCGACGTGGTCTGCATCGACCAGGCCGTCGGCACGGACGAGACGTGCGACGGGCTGGACAACGACTGCGACGGGGACACGGACGAGGATTTCCCGTGGGAGGGCCTCCCGGTGACCTACGGGGAGGACGGCCCGGACCAGGAGTGCGACGGCACCGGGGCGTGCGGGATCGGCGTGGTGGAGTGCCTCCCCGACGGTTCGGCCTCGACGTGCAGCACCAATCCCGACGGCTCCGTGCCCGGGGATGGACCGGAGACGTGCGACGGGCTGGACAACGACTGCGACGGGACGACCGACGAGGACCTGGTGGTCACGACCATCGACGATCCCCTGGGCGACGACCCGCTCTTCGCGGACGGCGAGGCGGAGACGACCTGCACCGCGCGGGGGGAGTGCGGCAACAGTGAAGGCGGCCAACCGCTGGGCGTGGCCACCTGCGTCGAGGACCCCGAGTTCGGACCCGACGAGGAGCCCCATGGCATCTGGGACTGCGACTACTCGGCCATCTCGACGTACGAGGCGGGGGTCGAGGTGAGCTGCGACGGGCTGGACAACGACTGCGACGGCAAGGCGGACGACGACTTCACCGTCGAGTCGGTCGGCAACGTCGTGGGAGTCGGCAACCAGTGCGACAGCGACGACGAGGACGAGTGCGCCGAAGGCACCGTGATCTGCCTCCCCGACGAGTCCGGCGCCTTCTGCGACGAGCCGGAGGACGCCAACGTATCGGAGACCTGCGACGACGCTGACAACGACTGCGACGGGCTGACGGACGAGGACTTCATCTCGGTCTCGGACGGGGGCGAAGGGCTCATCGCGTACGACGGGGGCCCATTCCCTGGCGATGCCGGAGGATTCATGGGCGATGCTTGTGGCACGGGCGTGTGCTCCGGTGGTCTGATCCTCTGTGATGGCGAGGACAATGAGCGGCTCACCTGCGACTCGCTGGACCAGGTCTCCACGGAGATCTGCGACAACCTCGACAACGACTGCGACGGGGACACCGACGAGGACCTGACGGACATCGCCGACGCGGGCTGCCTCACCGAGGGCGCCTGCGGCGAGGCCGGCCAGACGACGGCGCTCTGCACGGCCGGCGACTGGGAGTGCTTCTACGACAGCCCCAACTACCAGGAGGGTGACGAGCTCGGCCGCTGCGACGAGTTGGACAACGACTGCGACGGGCTCACTGACGAGGACTTCAGCGCGGGCGGCTCGATCTCGTACACGGAGCTGGACGGGGAGACGACCCGGACGCTGGGGGAGGCGTGCGGCCTCGGCGAGTGCGCCGGCGGCACGGTCCAGTGCGGAGCCGACGGCGACACGCTCGTGTGCCCGGCCACCGAGGCCGCCACGACGGACGTCTGCGACGGTCTCGACAACGACTGCGACGGCACGACCGACGACGCCTACGTGGAGGACGGCACCGTGACCTACGACGGCGGCCCGTACGCGGCCGACGCCGGCAAGGTCCTGGGGGACTCCTGTGGAGCCGGCGCGTGCGCGGGCGGCACCGTCGTGTGCGACGGCACCGAGGCCCTCACGTGCGACACCCTGGGCGAGGTGTCGCCGGAGCTCTGCAACGGCATCGACGACGACTGCGACGGGGAGACCGACGAGGACTTCAAGCCGGGCGGGGAGTACACCTACGACGGCGGGCCCTTCGGGCCGGACGACGGCAAGGCCCTGGGCCAGTCGTGCGGCACCGGCGCCTGCGACGGCGGCGTGGTCGTCTGCGACCCGGAGGATCCGGCCCTGCTCACGTGCGACAAGGTGTCCGACGCCTCGAGCGAGATCTGCAACGACCAGGACGACGACTGTGATGGCAGGGTCGACGAGGACTACAAGGCCGACGGCACCGTCACCTACGACGGCGGTCCGTACAGCGCCGACGCGGACAAGGTCCTGGGCCAGAGCTGCGGCACGGGCGACTGCGCCGGGGGCCTGGTGGAGTGCGACGCCGACGATCCCACGCAGCTGACGTGCTCCAACCTCTTCAAGGCCTCGGACGAGGTCTGCGACGACGCGGACAACGACTGCGACGGGACCGTCGACGATCCCTTCTACGACGGGACCGTCACCTACGACGGGGGCCCGTACGCCCCGGACGACGGGGCCGTGAAGGAGGAGGCCTGCGGGACCGGCCAGTGCTCGGGGGGGCAGGTGGTGTGCGACGAGTCGGACGCTACCGGGATGAGCCTCACCTGCGGGACGCTCACGGAGGCGGACGACGAGGCCTGCAACGAGCTGGACGACGACTGCGACGGCGAGACGGACGAGGACTACAAGGACGGGACCATCACCTACGACGGCGGCCCGTACAGCGGGGACGCCGGGACCAGCTTGGACGACTCCTGCGGGGTCGGCGACTGCACGGGTGGGACCGTGGTCTGCAGCGACGCCGGCGGGCTGACCTGCTCGACGGCGGACCTGGCCGCGGCGGCGGACTTCAGCTGCAACGACAAGGACGACGACTGCAACGGCACCGTGGATGATGCCTACACCGAGGAGGGGCAGCTCGGGACCTCCTTCCCCTACACCGACTGGGACGGCACGGAGAAGTACAAGCAGGACTCCTGCGGCACGGGCATCTGCGCCGGCGAGGTGGTCTGCGCGACGAACAGCAGCCTCGGGTGCGACGGCCCCGCCTCCGAGCCCGATGACGACTGCGACGGGGTGGACGACGACTGCGACGGCGAGACGGACGAGCACTACGTACCCACGGATACGACCTGCGGTGTCGGCCCGTGTGCCTCGACTGGCGAGTTGGTGTGCACCACCGACGGCCTGGACGATACGTGCACGGCGGGGACCCCGAGCACGCAGACGGACGACACCTGCGACGGGGTGGACGACGACTGCGATGGGACGGTCGACGAGGACTACGTCCCGACGGCCACGGACTGCGGCACGGGCGTGTGCTCCAACACCGGCACGCTGGAGTGCGTCGACGGCGAGACCACCGACACCTGCACGCCGGGGTCCACGACGGGGTCGGACGACGACTGCGACGGCGTCGACGAGAACTGCAACGGCTCCACCGACGAGAACTACGTCGCCCCGGACACGAGCTGTGGCGACGGCGTGTGCGCGAGCACCGGCACGCTGGAGTGCGTGAACGGCGAGACCACCGACACCTGCACGGAGGGCGACCCGCTGTCGTCGACCGACGCGACGTGCGACGGGGTGGACGACGACTGCGACGGCGAGACGGACGAGGACTACGTGCCGGTCACCGACTGCGGGACGGGCGTCTGCCAGACGAACAACACGCCGTCGTCGTGCGTGGGCGGCATCGAGACCGACTGTCAGCCGGGATCACCGACGGGCGACGACAGCGCGTGCAACGGGTTGGACGACAACTGCGACGGCTCCACGGACGAGAACTACGTCCAGACCCGCTGCGACTCCGAGGCGGACGCCGACACGTGCCGCACGGGGCTCACGACCTGCTCGGGTGGCGATGAGACCTGCCAGGGAGACGCCGCCTGCGAGGCCTGGGAGCCCGGCTGCACGGCCGACTCGGATCCGACCGTGCCGGACCAGTGTGTGTGCACCGACGACGGGACCGACTCCTGCACGGAGAACCATCCGGACGACGGGATGGTCTGCGACGCCACGTCCGGGGACTGCGTCAGCGGCGGTTAGAGCACCGACGGTCTGCCCTCCCCGGCGGATCGGGAGACGACCGCCGGGGACGGCGAGCCTGCTCCATCTCCGCCGTCGAGTGGCCGGCGGGGACGGCGGTCCTGCTGCCTTCCCCGTGTTCTCCGCGGCTTTGCGGCTTGGCGCCTTGGCGCGAGCCTCGCGGAGCCGAGGAGATGTGGAGGCCGGGGGCGAGGGGTCAGTCGCCCGGCGGCACCTCGATCCGGTACTTCTTCATCAGCTTCCGGAAGTACTTCCGGTCGATGTCCGCCTCGCGGGCGGCGTGGCTGATGTTGTAGGAGTTCTTCTCCAGGAGGTTCTGGATGTAGTCCTTCTCGAAGGACGAGACCCAGGCCTCCTTGGCCTGCTTGAAGGGCTTGTCGAGCCCCCGGTCGGGCCGATCCTTGGCGGTGATGGAGGTGGGGGAGGGGCGCCGGCGCACCACGCCCAGGCCGGAGATGTGGTCCGGCAGGTGCTCCGGGTGGATGTAGTCGCCGTCCGCGTAGGCGCAGGCGCGCTCCACCGCGTTGAGCAGCTCGCGGACGTTGCCGGGCCAGCGATAGCCCATCATGGCGTCGAGGGCGTCGCGGCTGATCCCCTTCACGCGCGGCTTGCCGTCGGCGTCGTGGTTGAAGTCCCCGGTCCGGAGGAAGTGCCGGGCCAGCAGCGGGATGTCCTCCACCCGGTCCCGGAGCGGCGGCAGCATGATGCGCACCACGCTGAGGCGATAGAAGAGGTCCTCGCGGAACCGCCCGGCCTCCACCTCCTCCGCCAGGTTCCGGTTCGTGGCGGCGATGACGCGCACGTCCACCTTGACGGCCTTGTTGGAGCCGACACGCCGGATCTCCCGCTGCTCGAGGGCGCGGAGGAGCTTGGGCTGAAGATCCAGGTTCAGCTCGCCGAGCTCGTCGAGGAAGATGGAGCCTCCGCTGGCCACCTCGAACAGCCCCTGGCGGCCCATGATGGCGCCGGTGAACGACCCCTTCTCGTGGCCGAACAGCTCGCTCTCGATGAGGTTGTCCGGCACCGCGCCGCAGTCGAAGACCACGAAGGGGTGGTCCGTGCGCCGGCTGGCCTCGTGGATGGTCCGGGCGACCACCTCCTTGCCCGTGCCCGTCTCCCCCTCGATGACGACGGTGGCGCCCGACGGGGCGATCTTCTCGAGGATGCCGAAGATCTCCCGCATCCGGGTGCTCTTGCCGACGATGTGGCCGAAGCGCTCCCGGTTGACCGGTTGGATCTCGACGCGCTCGTCCAGGCTCTGGAAGCCCACGTCGCTCTTGCCGAGGGTGACGGTGCACCCCGGCTTGAGGAACGCCTCGCGGATCCGGACGCGGTTGACGAAGGTGCCGTTCGTCGACCCGAGGTCCTGGATCAGGTACGCGTCGTTTTCCTGTCGGATGCGGCAGTGATAGCGGCTGACCGTCTCGTCGTCCATGACGACGTCGTTGTCGTCCATGGCGCCGAGGGCCACCTCGGGCTGGTCGAAGATGTACTCCGCGACCCGCCCGTCGTCGCGCTCCAGCACCAGCTTGCACTTCCGAAGGTGGAGGGTCGGCGGTCGGCCGCTGATGTAGGAGATCTTGGTCGGCGGAGCGGAGTCCGGCAGATCGTCCTCGACGCGCTCGCTCACTGGCTCACCCCCGGCGGAGACGCGGCCCGGGCTCGGGCAGCATGCCGAGGAGGCTACGACGGCGCCTGACGTGGGGTCAAGAGACCCCAGCAGCCGGTCGGAGATCCACCGGATCCTCCACGAAGCCTACTTGTACGGGAACTGGCCGTCCGTGTCCCGGCGCTTCTTGAACTTCTGCTCGACCCGCTCCTGCTCCTCCTTGCACTCGATGCACAAGGTGGCCTCGGGGCGGGCGGTGAGCCGCTTGACGCCGATGTAGTTGCCGCAGCTCTCGCACTCGTCGTACTCGCCCGACTCCATGCGGCCCAGCGCCTTGTCGATCTTCTTGAGGAGGCCCTTCTCGCGGTCGCGGAGGCGATGCTCGAACGCCTGCTCCCACTCGGCGCTGGCGAGATCGACCTCGTCGCTCATGCGGAGGGCGCCCTGCTCCTTGACGGCGTCGGCGTGCTCCTCCGCCTCGGACAGGAGCTTGTGCCGCCGCTCCTCGAGCAGTTTCTTGAACGACTCGCGCTGCTCGTCGGTGAGCGGCTCCTGCTCCTCGTAACGGGTTCCGTTGCTCATGGATCCACCTTTGCAATGTCGGGCCGACCGGCTGAATCAGGCGTGCAATTGTGAGCACCACCCGTGCGGGAATCAAGCCTCCAGCCCCGAAGGCGCCACGGATTCGTCCCGACGGGGGGCATGGGGGGGGCCCGGATCCGTCAGCGCATGGCCATGGCGGCCACGTCCATGGAGACGGCGACCGCCACGTGGACGAGGAAGCCGCCCCACACGTTCCGGGTGCGCAGGGAGAGCGTCCCCAGCACCAGACCGGCGACGACGGCGCCCAGGGTCTCGTACATGGGCTTGCTGAAGTGGATCATCGTGTACGGCACGACCATCGCGAAGATGGCCCAGCGACCCAGCCGATCCTTCACCCCGTGGAGCATGAAGCCCCGGAAGAAGAACTCCAGGGAGAAGAACTGCAGGGCGTAGAGGCACTCCCAGACGACGAAGTCGGCGAGGCCCCGCGGGTGGCGGTAGAAGGGGTACGTGCGCTGGAAGTCGGGGTCCCGGGCCACGACCCAGACGAGCACGGCGACCGGGACGAACAGCAGCGCGTAGACCCACAGGTGGCGGACGAACCCGCGCGTCCCGAGGCCGTAGTCGGCCAGGCGATGCCCGAACACCCGGCGCACGACCAGGGCGGGCACGGCGAAGTAGAGCGTGAAGCACCCCAGGGCCCACGTCAGGTGCTCGCCGAGCACCTCGTAGGGCCGCAGGGCGCCGCGAAGGCCCGGGGAGACGGCGCCCACGAGGTCGAGGACGCTGCGCGCGACGGCCGCCTGGAGCTGGGACGACAGCACGCCGTAGGACATGAGGGTCAGGGCCACCGCGGCGACCAGGTACACCAGCGCGCAGCGCGTCTCCGCCGACACGCGTCCGGGCGGCATCTCGGCGTGATCGTCGATCCAGCGCAGGTGCCGCGTGATCGTCCGCTCCCAGAGCACCGGGAGGATCGTGGGGAGGCGTGCCATCGCGGGCGGAGCATAGGCGAGGGTCGCCCCGACCGCTACTCCGCCGGGCCCCCTCCCGCTTGCGCAGAGGATCGCGGTGAGGTAACCCCATGATCGGGTGATGTGTAACGTGTGACGCTCTCGTTACGCGACGCGCCCGGCCACCTTGTTGCAATCCGTCAATGCCCGTGCTACGAGCATTGAACCGGAGGGCGTCACGGGGAGACGTCGACTCCCAACGAGCACCCCCGGGCATCGGGCGTGCGGTGCGAAGCCTGGCTTCCGGCGCCGACCCGATGAGAACCCAGCTCTTCCATTCGGTCCGTGCCCGCCCGTCGCGTAGAGGCGTGATCGGGAGGCGGCCACAGGTCGCCGAGGCATCGGCCAGTCCTTGGAGGCCCGTTCGATGAGCAACTCGCAAGCAGAGCCCGTCGTCGTCCGAAAGTACGGCAACCGGCGACTCTATCGTACCGACGAGAGCCGGTACGTCACCCTGGACGAGCTCGCCAAGCTGGTCCGCGATGACGTCATCTTCACCGTCCACGACGCGAAGAGCGGCGACGACCTGACGGCCGTCGTGCTGGCCCAGGTCATCCTCGAGGAGGAGAAGCGCTCTGCCGGCGGTGCGCTCCCGGTGCCGCTGCTCCGGCAGCTCATCCGGACACGGGACGAGCGCCTGAGCGACTTCATCATCCACCACCTGCCGCGGCTGGCGGACATCTACCTGGAGGCCACGGAGGCGACCGCCGAGTCCCTCGACATGGCCGTCGCCGGGGGAGTCCACGCCGGTGAGGCTGCCGTCATCGCGCAGCTCGCGGCGGTGAAGGAGCAGCTCACCCAGCTCCTCGACGCGCTGGAGCTGGAGGAGGAGTAGCCTCCCTCCAGCCCCTGCGTCGCCCGGAGTCGGGGACACGCATCAGAAGTAGAACGTGGCGCCGACCTGGAACTGCAGGCCGAGATCGAGCTTGTCGTCCGGGTCGGCCGCCTGGAGGCCGTCGCAGAACCCGGTCTGCTCGCCCACCTGAGAGAGGCAGTCGCTGCGGACCTCCGCGTGGTCGTCCACGCTGTCGAAGATGGTCTGGGCCCGCAGATCGCCCTGGAGGGAGAACTGCGGCGTCAGGAAGACCTCCACGCCGCCGCCGAGCTGGCCCACCACCTCGGTGGCGTTGTACGTGAACAGCCCGTCCCGGTAGTCGAGCCGCGTGAACTGCACGCCGGCGCCGGCCAGGGCGTACGGCTGGATGCGCTTGTCGGGCAGCAGGTGCCACGTCAGGCTGCCCGTGATGGGGATGGTCCGCTGGGCGAACTCCGGGCCGCTCCCGCGCAGGAAGTCGGCCGCCACCTCGATGCCCAGGTGCTCGGACAACCGCGTGCGGAACTGGACACCGAGGCCGCCCATGGTGGGATTCTCGGCGTCGCTCAGCCCCAGCTTCTCGCCGTCCACGGTGGCGCCGGACAGGCGGACGCCCAGGCCGAGGAGATCGGATCGCTCGGGCGCGGGCTCCGGCTCGGCCTCGTCGCGGCGGACCGTGGTCACCTCGCGCTCGCGGACGACCACGGGCTTTTCGCGCACGACGACGGTGCGTCGCTCGACGCGGCGGGGCTTCGGCTTGGGGCGCACGACGACCCGGCGCCGCTTCCGGGCGGGAGGCGGGCGGTCGCTCGGGTGGTAGTGGGGGAAGGGCGCGGAGTGGGCGGCCGCCGCCGGCTGCACGGCGGGGACCAGCAACAGGCTCAGCAACGTCAGGGGCAGGGCTCGCTTCACGGTGGACCTCGCTTTGCGGTTCCGGGTGGCTCCCGCTGTGCCGGGGTTGACCGGTCCGACGCGCCCGCTCCCGGGGTATTCAATGGAGCGTGAGCCCGAGACGGCGGTTGGCGGATGGGCGTCGTCGCAGTAGGATGCGCCGCTCCAACGCGGGGAGAGCCCGAGCCCATGCTGCGCGTGAGCCACAACCCGACGTCCCTGCTGGCCTTCGCGATGGCGGCGTGTGTCCTGGTCGCGGCGAGGCCGGCCGCGGCGGACGAGACCATCCCCGGCGGGACCGAGCACCGCAGCTTCACCGGTGAGGTCCGCGGCTCCCACGCCGAGAGCGAGGGGCCCGTCTGGCTGGATCACGACCTGCGCCTCCGGTTCCGGCCGGAGCTGATCGTGGGCGGCGACCTGGGCCCGGGGGAGAGCGGCATCCCCGCGCCGCTCACGGCGACGCCGACGAACGACGACCTCGACGACGACTCGCTGCTGGCGTGGGCCTCCATGCGCCTCCGCTATCAGGGCGTCCTGCACGTGGGCGCGCCGCTGTCCATCCACTTCGGCGTCGACGCCCTGGACGACCTGGTGCTGGGCTCCACCCACGTCAACGCCGGCGGCAGCTTCGCGGACGGGCTGTGGCGGGACTCGCAGGTGGCGCCGCAGTCCCACGATCTCGCCTTCCGGAACTCCGTCCGCGTCAAGTACGCGTACCTGAGCTGGTGGATGCTGGAGACCCTCCAGGTCCAGGGCGGACGCATGACCGACCACTTCGGCATGGGGCTGCTTCGGAACCGGGGCGACTGCCCGGACTGCGACTTCGGGACATACGTGGACGGAGCCCGCCTGGGCTTCTCGATCCAGGACATCCGGATCGAGGGAAGCTGGGAGAAGACCGACTCCGGCGCGACGACGACCCTGCCGGGGGTGCGGGGGCAGCCCAAGGACCTGGGCCGCGCGGACGACGCGCGCACCTTCACGCTGCGGGTCGTGAGCCGCCCGCGCACCCGGCAGGACCGCGAGGCGCGGCGAAGAGACCTCCTCGAGGGGAACCGCATGGCGTTCGACTGGGGGGTGTTCTCGGCCCTGACGGATCAGGACCTCTCGTCGTCCGAGCAGGACCTCGCGGCCCTGGGGCTGGACTGCCCGCCGCTCGCCGTGTCCGCCTCCGGGGGCGTCGCGCTTCCCCACCGCTGCTGGCGGCTCGTCCCGCGCGACGCCTTCTTCTGGCGGCCGAGCGGCTGGCTCCGGACCCTGTGGCGACCCGATCCGGCCACGCACGTCCGCCTGGAGGCGGAGTTCGGCGCCATGATCGGGTCCGTGGACAACCTCCAGCGGCGCGCCGACCTGGAGGACACGGACAAGGACTTCGTCGGCTTCGGCGGCGCCCTGGAGGCCGAGGTGGAGATGGGCCGCTACGGCTGGGGCCTGGACATGGGCTACGCGAGCGGCGACGACCGGCGCTTCCTCGGCGTCCTCGACGGCCAGAACATCGTGGAGCCCGACGATGGCGTCTACGAGGACAACCTGAACGTGGCGACCAACGACACCGTCACGTCGTTCTGGTTCGACAGGGACTATCGCGTCGACCTGATCCTCTTCCGGCAGGTCATCGGCGCCGTCACCAACGCCGTGTACGCCAAGCCGTGGGTCTCGTACGACCTCCTGGACACGGACTCCATGCGCCTCGGCGCCCGCCTGGACGTGCTCTACGCCGCGGCCGCGCGACCCTCGGGGACGCCCGGGAACGGACGCCACTACGGCGTGGAGGTCGACGGCGGCCTGCACCTGGAGCTTCCGGACGGCTTCGGCGCCCGCCTGGACGCCGGCTTCCTGGTGCCCATGGGCGCGCTGGACGATCGGGAGACCGGCGCCTCTCCGGATCCCGCCTTCTCGGTCCGGGGCCTGATGACCTGGCGCTACTGAGCAGTCTCCCGGGAGCTCGAGCGGTCCTCTACCGAGCCTCGCGCGCCTCGAGGCGATCCAGGATGCGCCCGTGGACGCCGTGGAAGTCGCGACCGCTCATGGCCACGATCACGTCCCTGTCCGGGCGGGCCTCGGCGGCCGCCTCGTCCGCGAGGTCGTCCACGTCGACGAGCAGGCGCGCCGGCGTGCCCCCGGCCCGGATGGAGCCGATCAGCGCGTCCATGTCCAGGCGCTCCGCGGGCGGGAGGCCGTCGTCCTTGGCCAGGGGCTCGCAGAACCAGACGCGGTCGGCCTGGCTCAGGGCCTCGGCGAAAGCCTCCTGGAACACCCGGCGCCGGGAGGTGTTCGACTCCACCTCGAACAGGGCCAGGACGCGCCGCCCGGGATAGCGCATGCGCACCGCGCGGAGGGTCTCCCGGATGGCGGTCGGGTGGTGTGCGAAGTCGTCGACGACCGGGACCCCGTCCGCCTCGCCCCGGACCTCCTGGCGCTTCCGGGGCAGGCGGAAGTGGGGAAGGGCGTCCGCGACGGCCTCCGGGGAGGCACCGGCCGCGCAGGCCAGGCCCGCCGCGGTGAGGGCGTTGGCCAGGTTGTGATCCCCCCAGAGCGCGAGGCGCGTCTCGCGGGGCGCGGCGCCGGGGAGGTGGAGCAGGAGGTGCGTCCCGCTCGCGTCGGCGCGGACGTCCGAGGCGCGGACGTCGGCCTCCTCGCTCCGGCCGAACGTCCAGATCGTGGCGACCGAGGCCTCCGCCACCCGCCGGGCGCGTGCGTCGTCCACCGGGACGAGGAGGTGGCCGTCCTCGGGCAGGAGGGCCGCGAAGCGCCGGAACTCGGACTCGATGGCCTCCACGTCCGGGTAGATGTCCGCGTGGTCGAACTCGACGTTGTTGATGGAGGCGGTGCGGGGCCGGTAGTGGAGGAACTTC
Organism: Myxococcota bacterium; assembly: GCA_051747385.1. Taxonomy (GTDB): domain Bacteria; phylum Myxococcota_A; class UBA9042; order PHBI01; family JACKFB01; genus JBNJGB01. The sequence continues at coordinate 66,037 of JBNJGB010000020.1, read as the reverse complement.
GGGCCCTTGTCGAAGTAGGCCGTGTCGTACTCGTCGCCCTCCACGACGAACACGGGCCCGCCGCCGAGGCGGTGGTTGGCGTCGAAGTTGCCGGTGACGCCGCCGATGAGGAAGCCGGGGTCCAGGCCGGCCTCGTGGAGCAACCAGGCGACCATGCTGCTCGTGGTGGTCTTCCCGTGGGTCCCGGTGATCACGACGCTGTGCCGATCGCCGATGCAGAGCGCCGCCAGGGCCTGGGGCAGGGAGGCGTGGGGGATGCCGCGGCGACGCATGGCCACGGCCTCGGCGTAGAAGGGGCGGACGACGTTGCCCACGACGACCACGTCCGGCCCCCAGTCCAGGTGCTCCGGGCGATAGCCCTCCATGACCTGCACGCCCATGTCCCGCAGGAGGGTGGACATGGGCGGATAGGCGCCGCGGTCGGAGCCGCGCACCTCGAAGCCCTGCCGCCGGAGCATGCCGGCGAACGCGCCCATGGCGCTGCCGCAGATCCCCATGAGATGGACCCTCCCGACGGTCCGCCAGTCGACGGGCGGCGGGCCGCGTCGGGCCTCGGCCTCGGTCTCGCTGCGCTCGGAGAGAGGGACCTCCACCATGGCGGGAGGATACGGCGGAGGCCGGAATGGCGCGAGAAACGGGCCCGGCGAGGGGCGTGGGGCGCTTGACAGGGGGGCGGCCCGTGCTACCTTGACCACGCCCGGATTTCGCCCTGATGGAGGCTTCCTTGGCCGAACACGACGATCCCACCGGCGAGCGCAAGGACGAAGAGGTCGAGGAGACGGACGTCGAAGAGACGGACGTCGAGGAGACCGACCAGGAGACGGACGTCGAAGAGACGGACGTCGAGGAGACCGAGCAGGAGACGCCGGAGGAGGAAGAGGCGACCGGCGGCGACAAGCCGAAGGTCGACGCCGCCGATCTGAAGGCCCGGCTGGGGCTGAAGAAGCGGGAGCGCAAGGCGCCCAAGGTGGAGCACCCCGCCGCGGCGGAGGAGGAGGCCGAGGCGCCGAGCGAGGAGGAGGTCGAGGCCGCCCGGCGCCGCGCCGAGGAGGCGGAGGCGGAAGCCGGCACGCCCGTGGAGGCGTTCTCGCCCCTGGGCCAGGAGACGACGCCGATCCCCCAGCGGCTGCCGGGCGCGGATGCCCCGGCCGAGCAGACGGGCGGGACGGCCAAGCTGCCGCTCGTGCCGATGATCGTGACGCTCGTGGTCGTCGCCCTGGTGGGGCTCTTCCTGGGACAGCTCCTCGGCAAGAGCCTCCAGCAGCGTGAGCTTCGCGAGGAGTACGGGGCGCTGGTGGAGCGGAAGATCGAGTACTTCCGGGGCGCCAAGACGGCCACGGGGAAGCCGGTCCTCGAGGAGATCGTGACCATGCGGGAGTCCCTGGCCTCCATGGTGGACGACCTCGACACGGTCCAGCAGAAGGGCGAGGACCTGTCCACGGTGGAGAAGTCCCTGACCGGCCTGGTGGCCAAGCTGAAGCGCTACCGGGACGAGAACGTCTACATCAGCCCGGACGGGGTGATGGACGACCTCATGGTCATCTACGCCGACGATCCCATGCTGGCGGCGCTGCAGTTTGCCGTGGACACGCGCCACCTCTACGACGTGATCTCGGCGGCCTACGACGAGGCGGCCACGCTCGCGCGCATCGGCGGCCCACCCGGGTCCACCCAGCGCACGGTCATGCTCCAGCGCGGCGAGCGGGAGATCGAGGTCCCGAAGGGTGAGCCGGAGGAGGGCGAGGAGCCCGAGACGGAGAAGGTGACCATCCCCGTGGGCGAGGGGCGCCTGGTCTCGGACACCGGCCGCCCGTCGAAGGTGAAGCTCGTCGACCCGCGCCGCGACGTCGAGGTGATGGAGTGGCAGATGATGACCCTCCCGATGGGCGAGAAGGAGCCCGTCCAGGTCCCGACCTACATGGTGGGCAGCCTGGATCTGACGCCCATCTACAAGGAGCATCAGCGGGTCGTGAAGGAGCTGATGCTCAACCGCCTGGGCCAGATCGTGAGGAACCTCCACTCCCTGGCGAGCACCACCCGGTGGAAGCCGGTCGAGGACAAGCTCCGGAGCTGGGAGAAGAAGGAGTAGGGGTCAAACCTACTCACTTTTCACTTTTCGAGGAGTAGGGGTCAAACCTACTCACTTTTCACTTTTCGAGGCGACGGCCGGCGAAACGTGGCCGTGGCCGGGCCCTCCGGGTGCGGCGTTCCGGTCCGATCGGGCGTGGAATGGGAGGCGACCGCCGGGGACTGCGGCCCCAGTGCAGCTTGCCCCATCCTTCCAGCGCCTTCGCGGCTTGGCGCCTTTGCGCGAGCCCTTCGGAGCCGGGGACGACCTCAAGGAGTAGGGGTCAAACCTACTCACTTTTCACTTTTCGAGGCGACGGCCTGCGAGGCCGCCGGCGCCGGTGCGAAGTGACCGCCGGGGACTGCGGCCCCAGTGCAGCTTGCCCCATCCTTCCAGCGCCTTCGCGGCTTGGCGCCTTTGCGCGAGCCCTTCGGAGCCGGGGACGACCTCAGCTCAGCAGCGCCTCGACGAAGCCCGTGAGCTGGGAGAGCTTGAATGGCTTCGACAGGCACGGCCGGCGGACGCGATCGAGGAACGCCTGGGTTGCCTGGCCGACCGTGTCGCCGGTCATGAAGGCGAGGCGATCCACCATGTCCGGCCACCGCTCCAGGATGATCTCGTAGAAGTCCGCGCCCGTCAGGCCGTCGGGCAGGCGGAGGTCCGTGAGGATGACGTCGTAGCGCTCGTGCTCCAGCAGCCGGACGGCGTCCTCCACCGTCTCGGCGGTCGTCACCTGGCAGTACCGGCTCAGGGAGTCGTTCGCGAGGCGCAGGATGGCCTCCTCGTCGTCCACCACCAGCAGGCGCGTGTCCGCCCGGATGGCGGCGCCGCCGGGGGCCTCCTCGGTCCCCACGCCGGGCAGGGCGGGGAAGACCTGCTCCTCGGGGCGCCGCTCGGGGAGCACCACGGTCATGCGGGCCCCGGCGTCGTCCATGTTCTCGGCGAAGAGGTCGCCGTCGTGGTCCCGGACGATGCCATAGCAGATGCTCAGCCCCAGGCCCGTCCCCTTCCCGATGGGCTTCGTCGTGTAGAACGGGTCGAAGATCCGCTCGGGCTCCGGGATGCCGGGGCCGGAGTCGGCGATGCGGATGCGCTGCTCGCCCTCGCCGCGCTCCACGCGGATCCGGATCTCGTGGGGCGCCTCCGCCAGGCGGACCGCGTCGATGGCGTTCTCCACGATGTTGGTCACCACCTGGGCCAGGGCGTGGCCCGATCCGGCGATGGCCGGGAGGTCCTCGGGGACCTCCACCCGGAAGTCGATCTCGCCGCGGTGCTTGCTGGACACTGCGGCGAGGGCCTCCTCGACCACGGCGCCCAGGTGCACGGGCTCCGGCCGGGCCTGCTCGTGGTGCGAGAACTTGAGCAGGTCCTCGACGATGCGACCGGCCCTGCGGGCGTGGGACAGGACCTGGTGCAGCGACGCCTGGTGGTGCTTCGGCAGCCTGGCCGTCTCCGTGAGCAGCTCCGTGTAGCCGATGACCACCGTCAGCGGGTTGTTCAGCTCGTGGGCGATGCCCGCCACGAACTTGCCCATGGCGGCCATCTTCTCGGCCTGCTGGACGCGGTGGGAGAGGTTCTGGCGCTCCTCCTCGAGGGCGATCTCCCGCCGGCGGTCCCGGATGATGGCCGCCCAGCCGGTCGGGGTCTCCGCGTGCTCTCCCAGGGGCGTGACCAGCAGGTTGACCGGCGTGGCGCCGTCCTCGCCCTGGATATCCACGTCCACCGGGTCGCCGTCCCCCTCCAGGCGCTCCGCCACGTGGGCGCAGGCGCGGTCCCGATCGGCGGGGAGGACCAGGTCGTACAGGGGCGTGCCCCGGTCCGCGCCGCGGCCGAGCAGGTCGCGCAGAGGGCGGTTCACGTGGCGGATGCCCAGGTCCCGATCGAGCAGGGCCATGCCCAGGTGCGCGCGCTCCACCAGGGTGCGATAGGTCTCCTCGGACGAGCGCAGGCTGTCCAGGAGGCGCGCATTCTCCAACAGCACCGCACCGTGCACGCCGGCGCGGCGCAGGTACTCGAGCTCGCTCCCGCGCAGGGGGCGCGAGCACTGGTTGATGACGAGGATGGCCCCGGGGGAGTGCACCGGCTCCTCGCTGTCCTCGTCCACCGGAGGCACGAGCAGGGGCACGACCGTGACCGTGTCCGCGTCCGGCGCGACGGACGCGTCCAGGGCGAAGCGGTCGGCCGGGAAGGCGCGCGGAGAGCCGCTCCGGATGGTGCGGCCGACGGGGCCACTCTCGCAGTCCAGGGAGACGCCGATGGCGCCGGGCGGCAGGTTCCGGTGGGCGGCGACGTGGAGTCCCCCGCTCCCGCCGCGCTCCGCGAGGACCACGGCGACGCGGGTGTAGGGGAGCCTCGCCGTGATGGCGTCGAGCACCGCGTCCAGGGTGTCGGCGGTCGAGGTGCGGTGGAGCAGCAGGCGCCGGTCCAGGTTCTCCATCTGGGCGAGCTCGGCGGCGGCCGCCTCGGCGTCCTCGGCGGCGTGTACCCAGTCGTGCGGAAGGGACGGGCCGGCCACGCGCGTCTCCACGCGGGCCAGCGGCGCGCCCTCGTCGCCGATCACCACGGCGCGGTGGTCGCAGTCGGAGGAGGGCTCCTCGCTCCCTTCCAGGACGCGGAGCGATACGTCCACGCCCAGGATGTCCGAGAGGTGCGGCGCCACGACCCGCAGGGCCTCGACCAGCCGCTCGTCGCCGTGTACGGCCCCGGGTGCGTCCCTCTCCTCGTCCAAGGGGATCCTCGTGCTCTGGTGTGTCAAGCCGCTGGCTCCCTCGCCTTGGCGTGCCGGATGCCGTCGCGGAGTCGCGGGATGGCGAGCATCAGCCAGATCCAGAGCCCCAGCACCAGCGGTAGCACGTAGTAGCCGGGGATGTCCGACGACAGCAGTATGTAGTCATACAGCCCGTGGTAGATGAATGACAGGACCAGGCCGGCGGTCAGCCAGAGCATGCCGCCGCGCGGGCGCAGATGATACAGGGACAGCCCCACGCCCCAGAAGCTCGAAAACAGGACGTGGTTGAAGGGCAGGGTCAGGGGACGGTGCCACACCACCTTGTCCACCTCGAGCATGTAGTACCAGTTCTCGATGGTCGCGAAGCCCAGCGCCGCGGCCGCTGCGTACACGAGCCCGCCGCCCAGGGGCTCGGCGTTCGGGATCACCGCCCGCATGGCCGCCCAGGCGACCAGGAACTTCGACAGCTCCTCGACGGGGCCGATGGCGAACAGCGCGTAGGCGAACTTCTCGACCTCGCTGGCGTCGTCGATGGTCGCGAGCTGCTCGTAGAATGGACTCAGCTCCAGGACGGTGAACAGGCCGAGGGCCACCGGCCCGGAGAGCAGCCCGGCGCCGAAGAAGCCCAGGACCGGCCCCAGGCGGCGCTCTCCGATGTTCGCCCGATAGTACCAGTAGCCCAGCCAGAAGACGGCGGGCGCGAAGCAGGCCAGGAAGATGGAGATGAGCGAGTCGGGCAACGGGGACCGTGCGGAGGGGCTTCAGAGGAGCGGGGCGAGCGGCTCGGCGAAGGCGAAGAGGCCGAACAGACCCCCCGTGTGGACGAAGAGCGGTCGATGGCCCAGGCGATCCGGGCTGCGGCGGGCGAGCTCGAGCAGAGCGCCGAACGCCTTGCCCGTGTAGACGGGGTCCAGGACCAGGCCGTCGCGCCGGGCGACGTCCCGGATCAGGGCGAGCTCGCCCGGCGTCGACAGCGCATAGCCGCGGCCCTGGTAGCCGTCCACGAGGTCCACGGCGTCGTCGGGCAGCGCGGGCAGACCGAAGCGATCGGAGGCCTCGTCCGCGATGCGGCGGACGATGGCCCGGAACGTGGCCGCGTCGTCGCCCACGGGGATGCCGACGGCCCGGACGGGCACGCCGCGCTCCGCGAAGCCCAGGGCCAGGCCGGCCAGGGTGCCCCCGGAGCCGGTGGGGACGACGACGGAGGTCGGCGGGGCGCCGGCGGTCTGGTCGACGATCTCGTGCGCGGCGCGGACGTAGCCCAGGGCGCCCAGGGCGTCGGAGCCCCCCTCCGGGATGACGTAGGGGCGCCCCCCGTCGGCGCGGACGGCCTCGGCCAGGGAGGCCATGCGGGCGTCCCGCTCCGCGTAGCCGGCGGGATCGCACGTGTGGATCGAGGCGCCGGCGAGGTGGTCCAGGAGGACGTTGCCCACCGGCGGCCGCGGGAGGTCCCCGGGGAGCCCGCGCGGGGTCCGGAGCAGGAGCACCGGCTGGAGCCCGAGGGGCGCTGCCGCGAGGGCCGTGGCCCGGCAGTGGTTCGACTGCGCGCCGCCGCAGGTGAGGACGTGCGTGGCGTCTCGACGGCGGGCGTCCGCCAGGAGGGTCTCCAGCTTGCGGATCTTGTTGCCGCTCAGGTGGCTGCCGGTCAGGTCGTCGCGCTTCACCCGGACGTCGAGGCCGAGGGTCTCGGAGAGGCGCTCGAGGCGCTCGACCGGCGTCGGGAGCCGCGCCAGGGACAGCCGGGGGACGTCGCGCATGGCGCCATCGTACCGGACGGACGGCGTCGTTGCACCGCGCTCGGGCCAGACGCGTCCTTGCCGTGCCCCGTGGGGCACGCTACAACCGGCCCCCATCGACCCGCGCGGAGGAAGACGACCCGCCATGAGTCGCGTAGATGCAAGGATTCTCAAGGGATTCCGAGACTACCTCCCGGAGGCGGAGAGCGCCCGTCAGCAGATGCTGAGGCGGGTGGCCGGGGTGTTCGAGGCGTTCGGCTTCGGGCCGCTCACCACGCCCGCCCTGGAGTACTCGGACGTGCTCCTCGGCAAGTACGGCGACGAGGGCGACAAGCTCTTGTACCGCTTCGAGGACAACGGCGGCCGGGACGTGGCGCTGCGCTACGACCTGACGGTGCCCCTGGCGCGGGTCGTCGCCCAGCACGGCAGCCTCGAGAAGCCCTTCCGCCGCTACCAGATCGCGCCGGTCTGGCGGGCGGAGAAGCCGGGCCGCGGCCGCTTCCGCGAGTTCCTCCAGTGCGACGTGGACGTGGTCGGCGAGCCCTCCATGCGCGCCGACGCCGAGTGCGTGATGGTCGGCCTGGAGGTCCTGGCCGCCCTGGGCGTGCCCGGCTACGAGATGCGCTTGAACAACCGCAGGATCCTCGACGGCATGCTGGAGCGGATCGGCGTGGAGGGCACCGAGCGCCAGCACGCGGTCCTCCGGGCCGTGGACAAGCTCCCGAAGATCGGGCGCGAGGGCGTGTCCGAGGAGCTGGCGCGCGAGGTGGGTCTGGGGTCGGAGGAGCAGGAGGCGCTGTTCGATTTCCTGCACACCTCCGTGTCCACCCGCGAGGAGGTGTCGGGCCTCGAGGACCTCGTCGGCGGCAGCGAGGAGGGCCGGCGGGGCATCGCCGAGCTCTCGGAGCTCCTGGGGCTCCTGGAGGACGCGGGCTACGGGGACGCCGTCGTGGTGGACCTGAGCATCGCTCGGGGCCTCGACTACTACACGGGCACGATCTACGAGACCTTCGTCACGGACCGCGAGGGGTTCGGCAGCGTGATGTCCGGCGGCCGCTACGACGACCTGCTCGGGATGTTCCTCAAGCGCTCCCTGCCGGCCGTGGGCATCAGCCTGGGCATCGATCGGCTCCTGAGCGTCCTGGAGGACCTGGGCCGCGTCGACAAGCGCGCCGGCGTGGCGGACGTCTTCGTGGCGCTGTTCGACGACGACGGCTACGGCCCCATGGCGCGGGCGGCCCGCACGCTGCGCGATCGGGGCGTGAAGGCCGAGGTCTCCCTCCGGACGGGCAAGCTGGGGAAGCAGTTCAAGTTCGCCGAGCGGAAGGGCTACCGCTGGGTCCTGCTCCAGGGCCCGGGCGAGCGGGAGGAGGGGCGCTTCGCCCTCAAGGACCTCCAGTCCGGCGACCAGGTGACCGTGGGTCTGGAAGAGGTGCCCCGCCTCGTGCGTTGACGCGGTGGGGATATCACCCTCGAACGTGACCCTGCGGGCCCCGGTCCGTCACACTGGGGCCACCCCCGATCGAGACACGAGGAGCCTGAGCCGGTGACACCGCCCTACAGTGCGACGCCCCCGCGCCGCGTCCGTCGGCTCGTGTCGTACCTCGCGTTGGTCGCGGGGCTCGCCGGGTGTGCCACGGGGGCGGATGACGTGGTGACGCTCGACCCCATGCGCCTGGCGGCGGTGGAGCAGGGCGGCGAGCGGCACGTCGAGGTCCTGGAGCCGGAGACCCTCTTCCAAGAGGCGGCCGAGGCCTTCGAGGCGTCGGACTACGAGGCGTCGGCCCGCAAGTACGGCCTGGTGGTGAAGCACTTCGCGGACAGCCGGTGGGGCGATCCGGCCCGCTACAACGCCGGGCTGTCCCTGGAGCGCCTGGAGCGCCACGGGGAGGCCGTGCCCTACTACGAGGCGGTCGCCGACCGGCGGTCGGGGACGAAGGACGCCCACGACGCGCTGTTCCGCCTGGCGACCTGCCACGAGTCGCTCGAGGAGTGGGAGGCCGCGCAGGCGGTCCTGAGCCGGATCCTGGCGCCGGAGATCGACGACATCCTCCCGGTGGATCGCCTCGAGGCCCACGCGCGGCGGGGTCGGGCGCGCCAGCACCTGGCGGACCTCGCGCTGGCGGAGCGGGACTACAAGGCGGCCCTGGAGCTGTACCGGGAGCACCTGGACAAGCAGGCGCTGGCCTCGGATCCCCACGTCTCCATGGCGCAGTTCCAGATCGGCGAGATCTACCGCGAGCTGTTTCAGTCCATCCGCTTCCGCCTGCCTCTCGACCGCATGGCGCGGGACCTGGAGGACAAGTCGAACCTCTTCCTCAAGGCCCAGAACGCCTACCTGCGCACCGTGCGGCTGCACCACCCGGACTGGGCCGTGCGCGGCGGCTATCGCCTCGGCGCCCTGTACGAGCGGTTCTACGACGACATGCTCGCCGCCGAGGTGCCGCCGGACCTGGAGCGGGAGGCCGTCGAGGTCTACTACCAGGAACTTCGCGACAAGATCCGCCCGCTCATCCGGCGCGCCATCGACGTCTACGAGCGCAACCTCCAGCTCGGAGAGCGCATGGGACGCCGCGGCGAGTGGGTCCGGCGGACCGAGGCCAGCCTCGCCCGCCTGAAGGAGATCGTGCGCGACGACACCAGCCGGGACGCCCTCGCCGAGATCGAGTAGCACCGCCGACCGCGGCTCACGGTTCGTCGCATGTCGCGAGACGAAGGGCTCGCGCAAAGACGCGAAGACGCAAAGGGAAACGGCGTGCTTCGGCCCCGCGTGCCAGCTGTTGGCCTGCCGGTGACCGGACAGTCCGAGCCGAACCGGCGTGCGAGCGGTTCGCCGAGCCTTGGGTCTTGGCGGCTTGGCGGCTTGGCGCGCGATCGTCCGCGAGACCGCGGCACCCGGAGATGTGTAGGACCGTGAGCCGTCCGCGGCGGTCGGGTGGAGCCGGAGTGGGAACGGTTTCCCGGCCGCCACGTCGGCGGCCGCCACCCCGGGGCTCCGGTGCATCGGAGTCGTCCCGGCAGCAGGACCGCCGTCCCCGGCGGTCGACGCCGAGGTCGCTGGGGCTACTCCTGCTCGCCCTCGGCAGGCTCGGCGGGCTCCTCGGGAGCGGCAGGCTCCTCGGGAGCGGCGGGGGCCTCGGCGGTCCGGGCCGGGAGGCGGCCGCCGGCCTGGCGGTAGGCGTCCACGGCGTTCTGGACCATGGCGCGCCAGTCGTCCGAGAAGGCGACCCGCTCGGACTCCAGGGCCTGCTGGAGCAGGTCGTGGTACCAGCCCCGGTAGACCGTCTTCTGCTTGTCGCGGAGGAGGTTCGCGCGGAGGTCCTCCACGTCCGAGCCCTCCATGTCGCCGGCCTCCTCGTGGCCGGTCCGGCGCGCGACGACGAGCTTGTCCCCGCCGGCCACCTCGAAGATCCGGTCCAGGAGGGGCTCCTCCTGCGAGGCCGCGAATGCGGCGCGGACGAGGTCCTCGGAGCCGCCGATGCGGGGCACGTTGCCGAACTGCGTGCCGCCCGTCGGGCCGCCCGCCTGGAGCCGGGCGAACAGGCCCGTGTCGACGGTCTTCAGGCCGCCGTCCTCCACGCCGTACTCCTCGTTCACCTGCTCGACGGCGGCGGACAGGCCCTCACCGGACGCCTTCGCGGCCTCGAGCACCGCGTCCGCGATCTCCTCCTTGAAGGCCTCCGCCGTCTCCTTGCGGAAGAGGCGCTCGGCGATGTCCACGCGGACGTCGTCCAGGGTCTTCTCCTCGGGCTCCAGCTCCTCCTCGAGGCGCAGGATCCAGAAGCCGCTGTCCACCTCGACCACGTCGGAGACCTGACCCGGCGCGAGGCCGAAGGCGGCCTCGGCGGCCTCCTCGCCGAAGGGCCAGCGAGCCATGGCGTCGCGCTCGCGGGGCTCCGGGAAGAGCCCGCCGGAGTCCTTGCTGTCGCTGTGATCGCTGTGCTCCTCGACGGCGGCGACGAACGCCTCCGCCGGCACGACCTCCTCGACGGGCTCGGGCGCCTCCTCGCCCTCCGGCGCCTCCTCGGGGATCTCGCCCTCCAGCGCCTCGGGCGTCACGGTCGTGGCCTGCTCCTGCAGGCCGGCGACCACGTCGGCGGCCCGCTTCCGGGCCTCCTCGCGCTCGCCCTCCAGCTCCGCCTTCCGCTCCTCGTCCTCCTCCATGCGGATGAGGGCCCGGTTCGGCGCCTTGATCTGGATGCCTCGCACGACCACGCGCTCACCCTTGCTGAACTCGTCCTCGTGCTCCTCGAAGTACGTCTCCACGGCCTCCTGGTGCTCGGCGAGCCAGTCGGCGAGCGTCTCGTCCTCCACGGGCACGAGCTCGGCGGCCACGGCGTCGTCGACCACCACGGCCTCCAGCTCGACCTTCTCGTTCCGGGCCCGGTGCGCGAACGCCAGCTCCTGCTCGGAGACGGTGACGCCGCTGGTCAGCACCGCGATGAGCTTCTCCCGGAGCAGCTCCCAGCGGACGAACTCCTCGAAGCGCGAGATCGTCGTGCCCAGCTGATAGCGGACGAAGCTCTCGTACTGATCGCGGCGGAACGCGCCCGTCTCCTGATCGTACCAGCTGTCGTCGGAGACCAGGCGCTCGGTCAGCTCCGCGTTGCTCACGGCCAGGCCGAGGCGGCGGGCCTCCTGCGCGACCAGGGCGGACTCGACGAGATCGTTCATGGCCTTCTCGATCCGGATGGGGCTGACCTTCAGCGGGTCGGGCCCGAAGTCCGGGTAGGCCGTCGGCAGCCCCAGGTTCAAGAACCGGGTCGATCGATACGCGAACCGGCGCTGGAGGGCCTCCATCTCGTTGGAATCCGGGGATGGCGGATCGATGGTGAGCGTCGCCGCCATGTTGAGGAGGTTCGTGTCGACGTCCACGTCGCCGACCTCCGCCAGCTCGGCCTGGAGGGCCGTGGGCCCCTCCGAGCCGCAGGCCTGCCCCGGGGTGATCGTGTTGAAGGTGAACACGAACACCACGATGATGATGGCGAAGAGCAGGTAGATGACGAACGAGCGCGTGTTCTTGCGCAGAAGGTCGAGCATTTCGCCCTATCTTGTTGAAATGATTGGCTGAATCGCGCGTTGGGCGCGGAGCGCGGATGCTAGCCCACGCGGGGCGGGAGGTCAACACGAGCCTTCGCGCCGTGCCTCACGGGGCCGGTGCGGGTGGAGCGGAGACGCCGGGCGTATCCGGAGGCGGTTCCCAATGGTGGCATCCCCGCTCCCCATCTGGTAGAGACCTTCGGCCCTTTGCGCCGCGGGTTCGGCAATGTTCGGCTGGCTATACGACCTCTTCTCCAACGACCTCGCGATCGATCTCGGGACCGCGAATACCCTGATCTATGTCAAGGGGAAGGGCATCGTCTCGTGCGAGCCGTCCGTGGTCGCGGTCCAGAAGGACGGGCGGGGCTCCCGCCGGGTCCTCGCCGTGGGCAAGGACGCCAAGGAGATGCTCGGCCGGACGCCCGGGACCATCGTCGCGATCCGTCCCATGAAGGACGGCGTCATCGCCGACTTCGAGATCACCGAGGCGATGCTCCGTTACTTCATCCAGAAGGCCCACAATCGGCGGACCCTGGTGCGTCCCCGCATCATCATCTGCGTGCCGTACGGGATCACCGAGGTGGAAAAGCGCGCGGTCCGCGAGAGCGCCGAGGCCGCCAGCGCTCGGGAGGTCTACCTCATCGAGGAGCCCATGGCGGCGGCCATCGGGGCCGGCCTGCCCATCACGGAGCCCTCGGGCAACATGATCGTCGACGTGGGCGGCGGGACGACCGAGGTCGCCGTCATCAGCCTCGCCGGGATCGTCTACTCCAAGTCCATCAAGACGGGCGGCGACAAGATGGACGAGGCGATCATCAACCACATCAAGCGCAAGTACAACCTGCTCACGGGCGAGCGGACCGCCGAGAACATCAAGTGCTCCATCGGGACGGCCTTCCCCACCGACGAGGTGATGACCATGGAGGTCAAGGGCCGCGACCTGCTCTCGGGCATCCCCAAGACGGTCACCATCAACTCGGACGAGGTCCGCGAGGCCCTGAGCGAGCCCCTGAACGGCATCGTGGACGCCGTCCGCCATGCCCTGGAGGGCACGCCGCCCGAGCTGGCCGCCGACATCGTCGACAAGGGCATCGTGATCGCCGGCGGCGGCGCGCTCCTGCGGAACATCGACGTCCTGCTCCGGGAGGAGACCGGCCTGCCGGTGACCATCGCCGAGGACCCCATGAGCGCGGTCGTGCTGGGCAGCGGGAATGCGCTGGACTCCCTGGCCCTTCTCAAGGGCGTCGCGCTGCAAGACTGAGTCACCGAGCCGCAGGATGAGACGCCGCCGTGCGTGAGTTCCTGGAACGACATCGCGTGACCATCGCCTCCTTCGCGGCGCTCGTGGTCCCCCTGTTCCTGCTGTACGTCCACGGGCGGAGCCCGCGGAACACCACGGTCGTGGAGTACGCGCTCCTGCGCCTCACCTCCCCCGTGGAGCTCGCGGCCTCCCACATGCTGGAGGGGGTGGCGGACGTCTGGTCCGGCTACGTGGCGCTCGTGGACCTGGAGCAGGAAAACGAGAAGCTCCAGCGCGAGGTCCAGGTGCTCACCGGCGAGGCCCTGCGGGCCAAGGAGCTCGAGTACGAGAACCAGCGCCTGCGCGAGCTGCTCGAGTTCAAGCGGGGGAGGAAGGCGCTGGAGACCGTCGCGTCGCACGTCATCGGCCAGGATGTCTCCCCGTACGCCCGGGTGGTGCGCATCGCCATCGACGTGGGCGAGGAGGACGGGGTCCGCGAGGGCATGCCGGTCGTGGCCGCCGAGGGCCTCGTGGGGCGAGTCAAGCAGGTGGCGGGGCGCTATGCGGAGGTGATGCTCACCGTGGACGCGCGCTCCTCGGTGAACGTGCGCGTGGCCGGCAAGGGCGTCACCGGGAGCCTGGAGGGGACGGGCGCGGCGGATGCCTACATGGCGCGCCTGCTGTACCTGAACAAGGCGGAGCCCCTGGAGGTGGGGGACACGCTGGTCACCTCCGGGCACGACAAGGTCTTCCCGCCCGGGATCGAGGTCGGCTACATCCGCTCCCTGGAGGAGCGGCAGCGAGGGCTGTACTACGAGCTCCAGGTGGCCCCGGCCGTGAACTTCTCGACCCTCGAGGAGGTCATGGTCGTCGTGGGCGCCTCCGCCGAGGAGCCGGTCGCCGAGGGAGCCGATGACGCCGGCGAGGAGGGGAGCCCGTGAGACATCTCGCGCTGTTCATGGCCGGCTTCCTGGCCCTCGCGTTCGAGTCGCCCCTGCTGCACCGGGCGGGCCTGGCTCCCTTCGCGCCCGACCTGGCGCTGATCTTCGTCCTGTACGTGGGCCTGACGTCGAACTTCCAGACGGGGCTCCTCATGGCGCTGTCCCTGGGGCTGGTGAAGGACGCCTTCGCCCTCGCCACGCCCATCGGGATGTACATGGAGGTGATGGTCATCGCCTTCCTGATCGTCTATCGGATCTCGGTGCGCCTGGCGCTGCGGAGCCCCGTGGGCGTGGTCATCCTGACGACCGTCGCCAGCCTGGGCGCGTCCCTGATGGAGCTGCTCCTGGCCGTGATCTTCGACCGGACCTTCGGCGCCGGGGGCCGCGGCACGGGCCTCGTGCTGGCGACCATGCTGCCCCAGGCGCTCATCACGGCGCCCTTCGGGCCGGTGGTCTTTTGGCTCCTTGAGCGCCTCGATCGCCTGACCACGCGCAAGCCGGAGTCCGTGTACCTGTGAGTTTCGCCTCGCCCATGGAGCGGAGCGGGCGCTTCGCCCTGGCGGTCACGCTCTTCACGGCGCTCTTCGTGGCGCTGGAGGCGAGGTTCTTCTACCTCCAGATCCTCCACGGCGAGGACTTCCGCGAGCGGGCCCGCATCAGCGTGATCGCCCGGGAGCGGATCCCGCCGCGGCGCGGGCTCGTGAAGGATCGCGAGGGCCGCGCGCTCGCGCGGAACGTCCCCCGGTACCACGTGACGATTACGCCCCACTACGTCTCGGAGGACGCCACGCGCCGGGAGGTCCTCGATCGGCTCGAGGCCACCCTGCGGCTGACCGGCGAGGAGCGCGACGCGCTGGAGGCGGAGATCGTCGAAGGCCTGGAGGGAGATCACCGCTGGGAGCCCGTCCGCGTGCCCGGGGAGCTGGTCGGCGACACCTGCCCGTTCGACGGGACCCGCCTGGAGCTTCTCGAGGAGTCCGCGCGCCACCTGTCGTGTCCCGCGGACGGCGAGCGGCTGCACCCGGTGGACCCGGAGGCCACCTACTGCCCGTTCGACGAGGCCCGCCTCCGCTGGCACGAGGGGGAGGACGGCGCGCGGACCCATGCCACGTGCCGGAAGTGCGAGCGCCGCTTCGTCACGGGTGGGCTGTGCCCCGACCACGGCGAGCCGCTCCGGGCCCGCGAGGACAACCTCCGCTGTCCCGTCTGCGAGCGCACCTTCACCAACCAGGTCGCCACGCTCAAGGCGATCCTGTACGACCTCTCGGGCGTGGAGCTGCACACGACGTTCCGCCGGGAGTACCCGTTCGGCTACGAGGCCGCGCACGTCCTCGGGTACGTGAACCGGGTCACGGCGGAGGATCGCGAGCGCTTCCCGGGCGTCTACGAGCTCCACGACACCATGGGCCGGACCGGGCTGGAGCGCGCCCTGGAGAAGGAGCTCCGGGGCGAGAGCGGCGAGGCCCTGTACATCAAGGACGCCCGCGGGCACCGGCAGAGCGCGGCCGACCTGGAGGTCTTCGCCGGGGAGATGGAGTTCAAGCCCGCGCAGCCCGGCCTGGACGTGGAGCTCACCCTGGACGTCGAGCTCCAGGAGGAGGTCCGGCGCGCCTTCCGCTACTACAAGTCGGGCGCCGCCGTGGTCGTGGACCCCCGCTCCGGCGACGTGCTCGCCATGTACTCCAAGCCCGGCTTCGACCCGAACAAGTGGGCCGGGCGCCTGGACCGGGAGACCTGGGAGCGCGTGACGGGCAACCCCTACACGCCGCTCATCAACAAGGCGGTGACTCCGTACGCGCCGGGCTCCGTCTACAAGATCGTCACCGGCGTGGCCGCCCTGGACGAGCACGTCGTCACGCCGGACCTCACCATCGACTGCACCGGCTACTACGAGTTCGGGGGCCGCCGGTTCCGCTGCCACAACCGCTCGGGACACGGCCCCATGGACCTGGTGGACGGCATCAAGCACTCCTGCGACGTCTACTTCTACCGGGTGGGCGAGATGCTGGGCATGGATCGCCTGGACGAGTGGGGGCGCTCCTTCGGCTTCGGCCGGCCCACCGGGCTCGAGATCGCCGAGCGCTCGGGCCGCGTGCCCACCAAGGAGTACCACGCGGAGCACACGTCCCTGGGCTGGCAGCCCGGGTTCACGCTGTCCACCGCCATCGGGCAGGGGTCGCTCACCGCCACGCCCATCCAGGTGGCGCGGTCCTTCGCGGCCATCGCCAACGGCGGGCACCTCCTGCGGATGCGCCTGGTGAAGCGCCTCGTCGACGGCGACGGGCACGTGGTGGAGTCCCACGAGCAGCCGGAGGTGGTCGGTCGTATCGACGCGCCGCGCGAGGCCCTGTCGATGGTGCGCGAGGGCCTCGTGCGGGTGGTGAACGACCCCGACGGTACGGCCGCGGATGCGGCGCTGGAGTCGGTGGTCATGGCCGGCAAGACGGGCACGGCCGAGGCTGCCCAGGTCCGCCCCGGCGCCTCGCCCGAGCTGGCGCACTGGCTGGAGGAGGACCACTCCTGGTTCGCCGCCTACGCCCCGGCGGAGGATCCCCAGGTGGTGGTCGTCGTGTTCGTGGAGCACGGCGGTTCCGGCTCCAAGATGGCGGCGCCCATCGCGAAGCGGATCGTGCGCTCCTGGATGCGCATGGGCTTCTACGAGCCGCCGGCCGAGCCCGAGCCGCCCGAGGAGGCGCCGGCGCCGGCCGACGACGGCGGGGAGGGCGACGAATGAGTCCTCGCCGCGCCCTGGCGGATCGGTTCAACCAGGTGGCCCTCGGCATCATCGTGCTGCTGGTGGGCATCAGCCTGGTGAGCCAGCACAACGCCGACTGGTACTCTGGCGACGACTTCTACGACTCCCAGGTGGTCTGGTACCTGGTGGGCGGGGTGGTCTTCGTCCTGGTGTCCCTGCTGGATCTGCGGCTCGTGGAGCGGGGCGCGTACCTCTTCTACGGGCTGTGCGTCGTGGGCCTCGTGCTCACGGCGTTGTTCGGGACGGAGGTCAACAACGCCCAGCGCTGGCTGCGCTTCGGCGGGGTGAACGTCCAGGTCTCGGAGGTGGCCAAGCTGGGGATCATCCTGGCCCTGGCCCGCTGGCTCCACGCCGGCAAGGAGCGGGTGCCGGGGCAGCAGCCGGCCAAGGAGGGCGCCTACCGCCTGCGGGAGCTGTGGCGGCCCGCCCTGCTGGTGGGCGTGCCGTTCCTCCTCATCCTGAAGCAGCCCGACCTGGGGACCGCGCTGCTGGTGGTGCTCGTGGCGGGGACCATGGTGCTGTACGAGGGCATCGACCGCCGCAGCCTGCTCCTCGTGGCCGTCGTCGGCCTGGTCGTGGTGCCCGTCGCCTGGAAGTACGGAGGGATCCAGGAGTACCAGAAGGACCGGGTCCGCCTGTGGATCAACCCGGACTGGTTCAAGTTCGACGCGGACACCGGCGCGGTGTCCACGGCGCGGAACCTCCAGTCCGAGCAGGCGGTGTGGGCCATCGGCTCCGGGGAGTTCTGGGGGCAGGGGAGCCGCTCGGGCGCGCAGTCGCGCCTGAAGTACCTGCCGGAGATGCACACCGACATGATCATCGCGACCTTCGCGGAGGAGCAGGGGTTCGTCGGGTGCACGCTGCTGCTGCTGTTGTTCTGGCTGCTCCTGGTGTGGGGCCTGCGCACCGCCGGCGACGCGCGCGACCGGTTCTGTGCCCTGCTCGCGGTCGGCGTGGTCTCGATGATCGGCTGGCAGGTGTTCATCAACGTGGGGATGGTGGCGGGCCTGCTGCCCATCGTGGGCCTCCCCCTGCCGTTTCTGAGCTATGGGGGCAGCGCCGCCGTCACGACCATGACCGGACTGGGGCTCCTGTTCAACGTGGCCCTGCGGAGGGGGCGCCTGTGATCCGCCCGGCCGCGGTCGCCGCGTGCGCGCTGCTCACCGCCGGGTGCGACCTGCCGGGGGTGAGCGGCGTCGCGGACTTCGTCGACGAGCCCTTCGGGGAGGCGGTCGCCCCCGTGCAGGACCTGGACGGGGAGGCGCTCGAGCCGGTGATGACGGAGGTCCTCGTGCGCTTCCGGAGCTACCTGGCCCTCCGCGAGGCCCTCCCGTTCGCGGGGCTGGCCGACGACGAGGCGTGCCTTCGCGACGTGGAGGGCGGCGGCGACGACTTCCGCTTCACCGTGGACCTGGCGTGCCGCTTCGGGGCAGCGAGCCCGGCGTCCGGAAGCGTGGACGTGGACCAGCGCGTGGTGGCCGGCGACCCGGTGGAGGTGGTCGAGCTGGACGTGACGTACCGCGAGGCGCAGGTCGGCGAGCTGCGCGTGGACGGCACGGAGGACATCCGCGAGACGTCCGGTGAGGACGGCACGTCGGTGCGCACCCTGGACCTCGTCCAGGACGGCCTGGGGTTCGACTACCGGTTCCGCCTGGGCCAGGTGGACCCGGAGACGCCGGTGTTCGACTACGTCTTCGAGCTCGAGGAGGGGGCCGTGCGGGTGCGCATGACGAACCCGTCCGAACCGGGGGCGTTCGCGACGGTGCGGGTCACGGGCGTGGACGGGACCCTCACGTGCGAGATCGGCGACACGGCGTGGGCGCCCGGGGACGCGGCGAAGGGGACCTGCGACAACGGGGCCTCGTTCGGCTTCCCCGATCGCAGCACGCCGTAGACCGCCGGGTGGCCGCCCGGGAGCGGCGGGGGCGGGCGCGACAGGGCAATCGCAAAGTCGGAAAGGTGAGGGCCGTGCGGCGGTACGGCGCCCGGCGCCGGATTGCACCCGCTCGGAAACGATGGGTTTTGCGCGTCTGAGAGCAGGCAAGGGCACGGGCAAGGGCAAAGGCAAGGGAGGGCGGTCGACTTTGCGACCGCCCTGGCGGGCGCGATCCGAGTCGTTGACCCGCACCCACGCCCTTCCTATAGTCGCGCCGCCCACTGAGGCGCTGTTCAGTCGCCCACCAAGGAGAGCCTCCCATGGCCGAGAACGTCCACGAGTTCACCGACGACACGTTCAAGAGCGAGGTCCTCGAGAGCGACCTCCCCGTGCTGGTCGACTTCTGGGCCAGCTGGTGTGGTCCGTGCCGCGCGCTCGCTCCCGTCATCGAGGAGATCGCCGGCGAGTACGACGGCAAGCTCAAGGTGGGGAAGGTCAACACGGATCGGCACCAGCAGGCCGCGGCCCAGTTCCGGGTCCAGGCGCTGCCGACCCTGTTCGTCTTCAAGGACGGCGAGGAGGTGGAGCGCATCGTGGGCGCCCTGCCCAAGGCCAAGCTCGTGGAGCGCATCAAGCCGCACCTGTAGGTTTCCCTCCGCTCTCGACCCGCCGCCACGGCGAGCACCATGACCGCCACCCTCCTCATCCCGGCCGCGGCGGCGTACGCGGTCGCCAGCGCCCTCTTCCTGGGATGGCTGCTGCGCTACGAGCCGCGATACCGGCGGGCCGGGGCCTTCGCCACGGTCGTCGCGAGCGCCGTCGTGGGCGCGGCGACCGTCGTGGAGCTCGCGGGCTGGTATCCCGTCAGCCTGCCGGGCGGGCCTCGCGTGCTGCTGGTGCTCACGTTCGGGGTGTCGGCCATCTTCCTGGGCTCCCGGCTGCGTCGGGACATGCCCCTGGCGGGACCGGTCATCACACCCCTGGCGACGGCCGTCGTCTTCGCCCTGGCGGTGAAGGCGGTGCGCGGGGACCTGCCTGCGGCGTCCGCGGAGATGAGCACGGTCACCGTGCTGCACATCGGCGCCACCTTGATGGGCTTCCTGCTGTTCGTGCCGGCCTACGTCCTGTCGGTGCTCTTTCTCAGCCAGGAGTACCACCTCAAGACGAAGAAGCCGCGCGCCCGGAGCCTCCCCAGCCTGCTGCGCCTGGAGCACATGGCGTGGCGCCTGCTGTACGTGGGCTTCCCGCTGTACTCCGTCGGCATCCTGCTGGGCTTCGTCTGGCAGGATCAGGCGTCGGATCACGTGCCCCGGCCGGAGCACGTCCTGGCCGCCCTGAGCTGGTGCGTGTACGCATACGTCACCTGGAGGCGACTCCGCACGGGCTGGCGTGGTCGCCGCGCGGCCCTCGTGCTCATGGGCGGGTTCGTGGCCACGCTCGCCGCCGTCCTGCTGTACGTGATGAGGTAGCCGTTGCGTCTGGTCGTCTTCGGGATGAGCCACAGGACCGCGCCGATTCCGCTGCGCGAGTCGTTCGCCGTGCCGGAGGACGAGATGCCGGCGCTGCTGGCGCGCATCCACGCCCTGCCCACGGTGGAGGAGATCATGGTGGTCTCCACGTGCAACCGCGTGGAGGCCTACGCCGTGCCGGCCCCGTCCGCCGCGCCCGCCGAGGTCCATGCGGATCTCACGCGCCTGATGCTGCGGGACCGGGATCTGGACGTCGCCGAGATCGAGGACGCCTCCTACAGGCTCGCGGGCGGTGTGGCGGTTCATCACCTGCTTCGGGTGGCGGCCAGCCTGGACTCCATGGTGGTGGGCGAGCCGCAGATCCTCGGGCAGGTGAAGCAGGCTGCGCACGCCGCGCGTGACGCCGGCACCGTGGGCCCCGTCCTGGGGCGCCTCCTGGATCGGGCGTTCGGCACGGCCAAGGCCATCCGGACGCGCACGGACATCGCGCGGGCGACCGTGTCCATCGGCTCTGTGGCCGTGGACCTGGCGGAGCGCATCTTCGAGCGCCTCGCCGACATCCGCGTGCTCATCGTGGGCGCGGGAAAGATGGCGGAGGCCACCGCCCGGCAGCTCTCGGCGGCCGGCGCCGCGCGGGTCTACGTGGCGAACCGCTCCTACGAGCGCGCCCTGGGCCTGGCCGAACGCCATGGATGGCACGCCCGGGCCCTCGACGAGCTGGAGGACCTCCTCGGCACCGTGGACGTCGTGATCACGTCCACGGGCTCGCCGGTGCCCATCATCGGCCCGAGCCTGATGAAGAAGGTCATCAAGGCGCGAAAGTACCGGCCTCTGTTCCTGGTCGACATCGCCGTCCCGCGGGACGTGGACGAGGCGGTGGGCGACCTGGACACCATCTACCTGTACAACGTGGACGACCTCGAGGGCATCAGCCGCTCGAACCTGGAGGAGCGCCGGCAGGAGGCGGAGGCGGCGGAGCGCATGGTCCGCGAGGAGCTGGCCGAGCTGGACCGCTGGTTCCGCGTGCTGGAGCTGAAGCCGACGCTCAAGGCCATCCGGCTTCGTGCCGAAGCCATCGCCGAGCGGGAGATGGCGCGTACCCTGTCGCGGCGGCTCGGGCACCTGGACCTGGACGAGGAGGAGCGCGCCGCGCTCGCCAAGATGCTGGACGCGACCCTGAGCAAGGTGCTTCACCCGACCATGGCGGCCCTGAGGGCCCGCGCGGACCGGGCCGGCGGGGACGAGCTCGCCGCCGCGGCCCGCGTGCTCTACGGAGTCGAAGACGAGGAGAACGAATGAAGGTAAGGATCGGCACCCGGGGCTCGGCGCTCGCGCTGGCCCAGACCCACTTCGTGCGCGATCAGCTGCTCGGCGACCCGGACAACGGGGTCGGCGAGGTCGAGGTGAAGATCATCCGCACCAAGGGCGACAAGGTCCGCGACGTGGCCCTCAACCGGGTCGGCGGCATGGGCCTGTTCGTCAAGGAGCTGGAGCAGAACCTCCTCGACGGCGACGTGGACCTGGCCGTGCACTCCATGAAGGACATGCCGTCCGACTCCCCGTCGGAGCTGGTCGTGGCCGCCGTCCCCGAGCGCGAGGACCCGCGCGACGCCTGGGTCCGGCCCCGTGGCTCGGGCGGCATGGACATCGACGAGCTCCCGACCGGCGCGGTGGTCGGCACGTCGAGCCTCCGGCGGCGCTCCCAGCTGCTCGATCGGAGGCCGGACCTGAAGATCGTCCCCATCCGCGGCAACGTGGAGACGCGCCTGGCGAAGCTCGACGGGGGCGAGGACGGCATGGCCGCCATCGTGCTCGCCTGCGCCGGCCTGAGGCGCCTGGGCCTGGAGGAGCGCATCACGCGGGCCCTGCACCCGGTCGACGACATGATCCCGTCGGTGGGGCAGGGCGCCCTGGGCCTGCAGCTTCGCCGCGAGGACGAGGCCTTGTGGGAGGCGGTCGCTCGCCTCGACCACCGGGACAGCCGGGATCGGGCCACCGCGGAGCGTGCCTTCCTGGCGACCGTCCAGGGTGGCTGCCAGGTGCCCGTGGGCGCTCACGCCGTGGTCGACGGCGACGCGCTCACCGTGATCGGCTACCTGGGCCTGCCGGACGGCTCCGAGGTCTACCGCGAGACCCTCGAGGGGACCCGGGCGGACGGCGAGGCCATGGGCGCGGAGATCGGCAAGCACCTCAAGGACGCCGGGGGCGACAAGATGATGGAGCGCCTCCGCCGGATGCTGGAGGAGGACGCCGGACGTGCCTGAGGGCGACCGGCTCGGCTTCGTGAGCCTGGTCGGCGCCGGTCCCGGGGATCCGGGGCTGCTCACGCAGCGGGGCCGGCGCGCCATCGAGCGGGCCGACGTGGTCCTGTACGACTACCTGGCCAGCCAGGCCCTCCTGTCGGCCATCGAGGTGCCCGGCCAGGAGCGCATCCACGTCGGAAAGACGGCCGGCCCGGGGCGTTCGAAGCAGGCCGGCATCGATCGGCTCATCGTCCGGAGGGCGAAGGCCGGAGACCGGGTCGTGCGGCTGAAGGGCGGCGATCCCTTCGTGTTCGGCCGCGGCGGGGAGGAGGCGGAGGTCTGCGCCGCCGAGGGGATCCCCTTCGAGGTGATCCCGGGCGTGTCGTCGGTGAGCGCGGCGCCCACCTACGCGGGCATCCCCCTGACGCACCGGGACGTGACCTCGAGCGTCGTGGTGGCCACGGGCCACGAGAAGGTCGGCTCGCGGCGCGTGCGGTGGAGCGACGTGGCGAAGGCCGACGGCACGATCGTCGTCGTGATGGGCGTGCTCCAGGCTGCGCGCTGGACCCGGGATCTCATCGAGGGAGGCCTGGCGCCGGAGACGCCCGCCGCCGTGGTCCGCTGGGGAACGACGCCCCGGCAGCGGACGGTGGTGGCGACGCTGGAGACCCTGCCGGAGCGCATCGCCGAGGAGGGCATCCGGCCGCCGGCCACCGCGATCGTGGGGGAGGTCGTGCGCTACCGGGAGCGGATCGCCTGGTTCGACCGGCGGCCCCTGAGCGGTCACGTCGTGGGCATCACCCGCTCGGCCCGCGGGGACTCGAACGCCTTCGAGCCCCTGGAGGACCTGGGCGCGGCCGTCCTCCACGTGCCCCTGACCCGGCAGCAGCCCGTGGACGGGGGGCGTCCGCTGGTGGAGGCGGTCTCGGGCGCGGCGTTCACGGACCTGGTGTTCACGAGCGCGAACGGCGTCCGGGCCTTCGCCACGGCCCTGCGGGCCTCGGGCCGCGACGCCCGGAGCCTCCACGGCGTGTCGACGTGGGCCGTGGGGCCGGGGACGGCGCGGGCCATGCGCGAGACCCTGGCCCTGGGGGCGGATCACATGCCGGAGGACGCCCGGGGCGAGGGCCTGGTGGCCCTGGCCGGCGAGGTGGGCGTCGGCGGGAGACGCTTCCTGTTCCCCGCGTCGGCCATCGCCCGGCGGACCGTGCCGGACGGACTCGCCGCCCTCGGGGCGACGGTGGACGAGGTCCCCAGCTACGAGACGGTGCCGGATCCCCTGGCGCCGGCCCGGCTGGAGAGCGCCGTCGCCCAGGGGCTGAGCCTGGTCGCGGTGGCGAGCCCGAGCGCCGTGGACGCGCTCGTGGACGCCATGGACAGCGTGGGCCACGACGCGCGGGGCTTCCCGGTCGCGGCCATCGGCCCCACGACCGCGGGCCGGGCCCGGGAGCGCGACGTCCCGGTTGCGGTGGTCGCCGAAACCCATACGATCGCCGGGCTGGCGGACGCGGCCGTCGCCTGGGCCCGCAGCCACCGACCCGACGCGCCGCGCTGAGGCCGGCGCCGTACCCCCAGAGAGGACCCACCCAGGAGGACCCATGCCGTTCCCCGAGCAGCGCCCCCGCCGCCTCCGCCGCACCGGGACCCTCCGCGCCCTGGTGCGCGAGACGACCCTGCGCCCCGACGACTTCATCTGGCCGATCTTCGTCGAGCCCGGCAATGGCGTCCGGCGCCCCATCGGGTCCATGCCCGGGCAGGTGCGCTACTCCCCGGACACGGCGGTGGAGGCCGCGAAGGAGGCCTGGGACCTGGGGATCCGGGCCATGATCCTCTTCGGCATCCCCGAGTCCAAGGACGCCGTGGGAAGCCGCGCCTACGCGAAGCACGGCGTGGTCCCCGAGACCATCCGCGGCATCCGCGACGCGGTCCCGGACATGCTGGTCGTCACCGACGTGTGCCTCTGCGAGTACACGGACCACGGCCACTGCGGGATCGTGGAGCAGGGCGACGTCCTCAACGACGAGACCCTCGAGCTGCTGGCCAAGGAGGCCCTGACCCACGCCAAGGCCGGCGCGGGCATGGTCGCCCCGAGCGACATGATGGACGGCCGGGTGGCCTTCATCCGCCAGACCCTCGACGAGGAGGGCTTCGAGGACGTGCCCATCATGGCCTACTCGGCCAAGTACGCCTCCGCCTGGTACGGCCCGTTCCGCGAGGCGGCGGAGAGCGCGCCGGCCTTCGGCGATCGCCGCACCTACCAGATGGATCCGGCCAACGCCCTGGAGGCCATCCGCGAGGTGACCCTCGACGAGGAGGAGGGCGCCGACATCGTCATGGTGAAGCCGGCCGGGCCCTACCTGGACATCATCCGGACCGTCCGGGAGCACACGGACCTCCCGGTCGCCGCCTACCAGGTGAGCGGCGAGTACGCGATGATCCATGCGGGAGCCGAGCGCGGCTGGGCGGACCTGGAGGGCGTCATGATGGAGTCCCTCCTGTCCATCAAGCGGGCCGGCGCGGACATCATCCTGACCTACTTCGCCCCCGAGGCGGCCAAGGTCCTGCAGGGTTGAGCGACGACCTTCCAGGGGTTGGAGCGTCCGCATCCCCGCCGGCGTGGCGACGTCCCGAAAAATGAGAAATAAGTAGGCTTGACCCCCCGGGAGGCGTGCACATGTCCCCAGCCCCGACGCGCGCGTTCGCGCTGTTGCTGGCCCTCGGGCTGGCGGGGGCCGGGTGCGTCGGCGGGGCTGCGGAGCGCCTCGGCATCCCGGATCGCGATCCCGGCGACGGCGAGCGCCGGGCGGCGGTGGAGCGTCGCCTGGAGGCGGAGGGACCCTCGGCCGACCTGTACGCCGAGATGGCCGCCCTCCGGCTCGCCGCCGAGCAGCCGACCGCTGCCCAGGCCCTCGTCACGCGGTCCCTGGCGCTGGAGCCCGACCACGTGGGCGCCCTCGTGGTGGCGGCGCGCGTCACCGTCGCCCGGGATGACCTGGCGACCGCGGCGCAGCGCTACCGCCGGGCGGCCGATGAGGACGAGGACGCCGTCGACGTCATCGCGGAGGAGTGGTCGCAGGTCCTCCTCCGGATGGCCCGGCGCCACGCCGGCGCCGGGCGTGCCCGGTCCGCCCTGGAGACCCTGGCGCTCCTGGAGGAGCGGCTTCCTGGCGTCGCTCGGGCGGAGCGGGAGGCGCGCGCCGAGATCGCTCTGCGGATCGCGGACGGCCTGGTGGCTCGCGCCGGCGCCGAGGACGCCCTCAGGGCCGTGAACCTCGCTCGCCGGGCGGGGGCCGACGCGGACGCCCTCCGGTGGACCGGTGGCCGCGCCCGCTTCGTCGCCGGAGAGCGCGAGGACGCGGTCGAAATGCTCGAGGCGTGGGCGGACGAGGGGGATCGCGCCGAGCGTCACGCCCGGTTGGGCCGGTTCTACGCCGACCACGACGCCGCGGAGCGCGCCCTGGAGGCCCATCGCCGCGCCGTCGCCCTGGACGGGAGCCTGGAATCGGCCTGGCGCGGGCTGGCGCAGGTGGCGCTCCACCTCCAGCTTCCCGAGGACGCGGCCCGGGCCCACCGCAGGCTCGCCTCCCTGGACGACGATCCCGAGGCGCGCTCGAAGCGCCTGCAGGAAGGCGCGGAGGCCCTGCGGGCCGCGGGATACCGGGGGCCGGCGCGGAGCCTCTTCCGGGAGGCCCTGGAGTTGGACCCGGATCGATGGGGGCTGGTGGAGGCCTACGGAGACTACCTGGGGCACATCGGTGATCGGGCCGGGCTCGCGCAGCTCGTGGGCGGCTGGCTGGAGCGACGCGGGCGCACCGCGGAGGCCGCGCGACGGGCGGCCGGGCTGCTCGCCGGCGCCGGGGCCTTCGATCGCGCCGTCTCGCTGCTCGAGTCGGCGGTGGAGCGTCCGGGGGCCGAGCCGGCGATCCTCCTCGAGCTCGCCCGCGTGCTCGACAGGCGGCGGAGCATGGTCGCCCGGCGGAACCGGGCCGTGGAGGCCTATCTGGAGCGCGCCGGCGACGATCCGGACGCCGTGGTGAGGGCGGGGCGGACCTGGCTGCGCTTCCGGGAGCGCGATCGGGCCCTCGCGGCCGCCCGCCGCGCGCTGTCCATCGCGCCCCGGCACCTGGAGGCGGCGCTCCTCCGCGCCGACGCGCTCCGAGCCCTGGGTCGCGCCGCGGACGAGCGGCAGGCCCTGGCGGGCGCCGTGTCCCGGGCCGAGGATCGGTCCCGGGCTGCGCTGCTGGTGGGGCGACGCCACCTGGGGCATGGCGACGCGGAGGCCGCCGTCCGCTGGCTGGAGGACGCGCTGCGCCGAGGCGACGCGGAGACCCGGCGCGAGGCCCACGAGGCCCTCTTCCAGGCCCACCTGCGCACCCGGCCGCCGGACGATCGCGCGGCCGCTCGCCACATGCGGGAGTGGCTCCGGGCCACCCCCGACGAGGAGCGCACGGCCGGCCTCGAGGACCTTCTGCCGCGCACGGGCCGGACGGGCGCCCTGGCGCGCCTGCGGATCGAGGTCCTGGAGGCGCTGGTGGAGCGCAAGCCCGACGATCCCGCGCTCACCGACGAGCTGGGCGGGCTCCACCTCCGCGCGGGCAGCTACGAGCGGGCGCGGCAGGTCTGGGAGCGCCACCTGGTGCGCGCGGACGATCCGCGGCGGTCGGCGGTGCGGATCGGCGAGGACTTCCTCGACCACGGCCGGATCGAGCAGGCGCTGGCCTTCTTCGATCGCGTGGAGCCTGCGGTCATCCGCCAGCCGAACCTCCTGCGCCGCCTGGGGACGATCCACGCGCGGCGTGGGGAGCCGGCCCGGGCCCGTCACCACTTCGAGCTGTTCCTGGAGCGGACCGCGGAGGGCGAGCACCGGCGCGAGCTGGCGGCGTTCGCCTCCGAGATGACGACCCTGCGCCACCACGATCTCGCCGTCCAAGCCTGGCGGCGCATCCTGGACGATCACGCCGACGATCGGGACGCCATGCATGGCCTGGGGACCGCGCTGCTGCGCATGGGGCGCGACGAGGAGGCGCGGAAGTGGCTCGATCGCTACCTGGAGGCCACCCCGCCGTCCCAGCGCCGGCAGGCCCTCCAGAAGGTGGGCGACACCTGGGAGAAGGAGGGCAGGCTGTCCGAGGCGGCGCGGGTCTACGAGGCCTGGCTCGAGGAGGAGCGCCCCGGCTGGGGCAACGCGAGCTTCGCCCGGCTGGCCCACGTCCGGAAGCGCATGGGGGATCGGGAAGGCCTGCTCCGGGCGGCGCGCCTCCTCATCGACCGGTCCCGGAGCGCGGTCCGGTCGAGCCTGGACGCGGCGGATCGGCTGGAGGAGGCCGGCCTCGCGGAGGCGGCCGCCGGGATCCTGGAGGAGGCGCTGTCGGAGCAGCGCTCGAGCCGGAACCTCCTGCAGGCCGCCGTGGACAACGCTCTCCGGCGGCGCGACCTGGAGGAGGCTCGCGACCTCCTGGAGCGCCTCGTGCGGGTCCGCGGGGCGGCGGCCGAGGCCTGGCGCGACGCGGCGGAGACCCTGGTGCAGGCGGGCGATCCCGAGGGCGCGCTGGCTCTCCTGGACGAGTCCGGGGCGCGCGGTGCGGACGCGGCGCCGCTCCACGTCCTGCGGGGGCGGATCCTGCTGTCGCTGGGCGACTACGACGCGGCGGACGAGCAGTTCGCCCGGGCGCTCACCGCCGCGGTGTCCGGTCGCGACGTCGTGGAGCGGGTCGACGCCGCCTACCGCGCCTTCGAGCAGCACTCGCGCCTGCAGAGGTTCCACGCCCGGGCGAGCGCGCTGGCGCCGAAGCGCGCCGAACACCACCTGGCCCTGGGTGGGCTGGCGTTGGAAGAGGGAGACGACGACGAGGCGAACCGCGCCTTGACGCGCTATCTCACCCTGGACGAGCGCGGGCACCTCGAGGTGGCGCGGGCCTGGGCGCGCGCCGGGCGGGTGGAGCGCGCCTTGAAGCACTACGAGCGGGCCTGGGAGCGGCCGGGGCCGGGGCGGGGGGATCTGCCTCTGGACGAGGTGGCGACCCTGTTGGTGGACCACGGCCGAGCCGGCGAGCTGGAGGCCTTCGCCCGCCAGCACGTGCGACAGGCCCGCGACGAGCAGATGGCGCTGCGGAGCGTGGTCGAAGCGTGGCGGACCGCGGGCGACCCCGCGGCGGCGCTGCGGTGGCTCGATCGGGCGCGCGCCCTGCGCACCGACCCGAAGCTGGAGCTCCAGCGCGGTGAGCTTCTCGTGCGCGTGGGGCGCCTGGAGGCGGCCCGGGAGGCGTTCGCCCGGTACGTGGACCTGAGCGTCGCGGAGCCGTCGCCCCACCGGCGGCTGAGGGCCTCTCGGCAGACCCGCCAGGTGGACGACGCCACGGACGAGGTCGTGGGACGGTGGCTGCGGACCCGGCGCGTGGACGAGGCCCTGGAGCACGTGAGGTGGGCTCGCGGGGCCTATGGCGACGGCGCCCACCTGGCCGTGACCGAGGCATGGCTCCACGTGATGGACGGGGACGTGGAGGCCGCGCTGCGCCGGCTGCGCCCCGTCGAGGCGGACCTGGGGAGCGCCCCGCGGGAGTCACTCGGCCGCCTGATCCAGGCCCTGGTGGTCCGGGAGCGCCTCGACGAGGCCGTCCGCGTGCTGGACGAGGCCCTGGCCGGGCACCACGACGACGAGCTCGCGGTGGTCCGGCTGCGGCTGCAGGTGCGCCTGGGGCGGCTGGCCGAAGCGGATCGGCGCGCGGCGGGCCTGGTCGCCGCCAGCGGACCGGACATGACCGTCGAGGTCGGGCGCGCGGCCTTCCGGGAGGGCCACTACACCCTGGCGCGCCGGTGGCTGGAGGAGGCGCTGGAGGTGCGTCCCCCGGCGAGACCCGACCTGGCCCTGCGGCTCCTGGCGGCCATCGACGCCCTGGAGGAGGGCGGCGCGGGGGAGCGCAGGGGCGGCGTCCGGGCACTCCCCGAGAGCGAGGACCGGCTCGAGACGCTGCGCCGGCGCGCCGAGCGTGCGTTCTTCTCGGGCGACTTCGCCGCGGCGCGGGAGGCCGCCCGCACGTCCCTGGACCTGAGCCCGGGCGACCCGGAGATGCTGCGGATGCTCGTGATCTCCCTGGGCATGCTCGGGGATCGTGCCGGCGTGGAGCAGCTCGTGGAGCGGATCCGGATCCCGGGTCGCAGCCGCCTCGACGCCCTGGATGCCCTGCGGCGGTGGCTGGACGACTCCGGCCACCCGGGCCTGGCTCTGCTGCCCCTGGAGGCCGGTCTGGCGCTCCAGGGCGGGGATCCCGACCGGTGGCGCGAGGGGGTGGTCCTGGCCTTGCAAGCCGGGCGGGACGAACAGGCGGCGCGCTACGCGGAGGGCGTGCTGTCGCGCTCCGGAGGTGAGCCCGGGGTGGCCCTGAGCCTGGCGTCCACCTGGGCGCGCTGGCTGGTGCCCCAGCAGGCGAGCGAGGTCCTGGAGGCGGTGCCCCAGACCGGCGGCCCCGCAGACGCCAGGAAGGCCCGGGTCGAGGCGCGGGCGGCGCTGGCGGCGGGGCGCACGGACGCGGCCGTGGAGGCGCTGGAGCGGAGCGTGGCGGCCGCCCCGGATCCGATCGCCGCGCGCGAGGCCGCCGCGGCGGCGCTTCTGACCTGGGAGGTGGCGCCGTCCGCGGCGTACGATCTCGTGGTGCCGGAGGGCGAAGCCGCTCCCGTCTCCCCGCGGACCCTGGCCCTCGCGGCGCGCGCGGCGTGGCGAGCGGGGGAGGCCGAGGCGGCGCGGCGCTGGTTCCGACGCCTCCGGGAGCGCCACCCGACGCGGGACGACGCGCTGGGG
Source organism: Myxococcota bacterium (assembly GCA_051747385.1). Lineage (GTDB taxonomy): Bacteria > Myxococcota_A > UBA9042 > PHBI01 > JACKFB01 > JBNJGB01. The sequence continues at coordinate 36,146 of JBNJGB010000020.1, read as the reverse complement.
GGCCTCCTGCGCGCAGCCGTCGCGGGCGGGGACGAGGAGGGGACGTCGGCCGTCGTGGACGCCTTCGTCACGGCGTCGGGGCAGGGCACGGACGCCGTCGCGGCGGCCGCCGGCCTCGTGGCGGAGAGCCTGTTCCGGCACGCGGAGGACCTCGGCCCGGCGCGGGTCGCACCCCTGGCGGACCTGGCCGAGGTCCTGCTGGCCAGGGCCCGGGAGGTGGCGGCCCTGTCGCCCTCGAACCTGGCCGGTATGCTCGCCACGGTGGAGGAGGCTCGCGGGGACGTGGCGGCCGCGTTGGAGGCCCACGAGGCGGCCATGATGTGGGAGCCCGGGTCGTCCACGCACGTGAACAACCTGGCGTACGTGCTGGCGCGCCACGGCCGAAACCTGGAGCGGGCCCTGGGCCTCGTTCGGGAGGCCCTCCTGCGCGCAGGAGAGCCGGTGCCGGGGAGCTTCCTCGACACCGAGGCGTGGGTGCTCCACCGGATGGGGCGCTCGGAGGAGGCCCTGCCGGTGATGGGCCGCGCGCTGCTGCACGTCATGGAGCGCGAGCGGGTCGCCCCGGCGGAGATGACGGAGATCCTCCACCACCTGGCCGAGATCCGCGCCGCCGTCGGCGATCGGGCGGGTGCTCGCGCTGCGTGGCGGGACTGCGCGCGCCGCGACCCGGGGGGCGGTTACGGCGCAGCCTGTCTGGAGAGGCTGCGCGGCGGCGGCGAGGCCCGGACGCGCTGAGCGCTACCGATCCCCGCCCCAGAGCACGGGACCCTCGGGCGGGAAGTCGGCCATGTTCTGCGGGACCAGGGGCCAGCGGCGGCCGTCCCCGGGCTCGAAGACGGGATGCTGGGCGGACTCGAGGGCCTCGCGCGTGAGCAGCACCGGGCCGGCGTCCAGGGTGCGCACCCAGTAGAGGTCCGCGGGCAGCACGTCGTGGGTCGGCGTGTCGACGGTCTCGCCGAGGGCGAGGCGCAGGAGCATCTCGGGGAAGTTGGCGCCGGCCGCGGTGTAGAAGTAGTGCGTCGTGCCGAACCGGCCCGCGTTCAGCTCCGTGACCCGGGGGCGTCCGTCGGCGTCGCCCTTCATGTCGACGAAGCCGACGCCGTGATAGTCCGGGTCGAGGGCGCGGACGGCCCGCTCGCCCAGGGCGTTCACCTCCGGATCGCGGATGGTGTGGCTCACCGCCGGCGCGCCGGTGATGCCCGACGGACTGACGTGCGGGATCACGTAGGCGTCGCGCCGCCGGCCCTGGCTCGCCACGAGGCGGCCCCGGTCGAAGAGCCCCATCCAGGTCAGGTTGTCGCCGGGGAGGAACTCGCTGGCGATCATGCCGCCCCAGCCGCGCCAGTACTCCACCCACTGGACGGCCTGGGCCACGGTCCGGCAGGGCAGGCTGGCCACGCCGATGCCCTTGCCGGGGATCCCCGCCCCGCGCACCCACACGGGCTGCTCGGGGGAGGGCTGGAGAGCCCGGAACGCCGCCTCCACGTCGTCGGGGGACTCCAGGAGGCGCGTGTCCGGGACCGGGACGCCGCGCTCGCTCCAGACCCGCCAGCTCGCCCACTTGCTGTCGGCGACCGAGAGCACGTCCGGCTCCGGGAGGAAGACCCGGGCGGGCAGGGCGTCCGACGCGTCGCTGAGGACGGCGATCTCGAGCGAGTTGTTGGGGACGATGACGTCGATCCCGTGGGCGTGGCAGAGGGCCTCGACGCGCTCCAGGTAGGCCACCCGGTCGGCGCAGCGGGGGACCATCGCGCGCTTGTGGCCCAGGGCCAGGTGCACGAACCAGGGTGACGCGTCCACCGCGAGGATCCAGGGCTGGGGGCGGATGGAGAGCAGGGAGCGGCTCAGGTTGACGGCTCCGGGGCCTCCGGCGCCGGTGACCATGACGCGCGGGCGGTCCATGGGCGGTCTCCTCTCGATCGCGTGGCGACGCGCCATGTTAGCGGGCGCGAGGCGGCCCGGCCAGCGCCCCCGACCGGGGCGGGGACGACCACGTGACGCCGGGTCGGGGCGCGGAGTGATGTGGTCGTTGACAACGTTTCCGACCCCAAAGTAGAAGCCGACACATGCCCGACGATGGAACACGCAGCGACGCCCCGCGACGCAAGGGTGCGTCCGCGATCCGGTGCCGCACCGGGAGCCGGCTGAACGTCCTCTCCTGGGAGGTCGGCCGCCACCGGCAGTCCCTGCCGCTGATGGTGCGGCGGACCATGAGCTTCAGCGCGGCTCCGCGCTTCGACGAGCACCTGGTGTCGGCCGTCCGCGAGTTCTACGGGCTGTCCATGGACGTGACCACGGCGGAGGCCGAGATCCTCGAGGACGAGGACGAGCGCATCCGCTTCTTCCCGTGGTTCCTGTGGGACTGGCGCCCGGACGCGGACACGCCGACCATCGGGGAGCAGTTCCTGGACAAGGGTGAGCGCCCCCATCACGAGCGCAGGCTGCTCGAGGCGCTCTGCGCGTCCTACGTGGGCTTCTACGAGGCCCTGGAGGACGCCGGGACGTCGGGCGTCGCCGTGCGCGACATGGTGACGGGCGAGACGCTCCAGGTGGACGACGACGGGCTCGCCGGAGAGCTCTTCGCCGGCCAGATCCTGCAGGCGCGCTTGGTCCGGATCCCCACGTCGGGGCCGACCTGCGTGCTCGTGGACGCGGTGTACGCCGTCATCCCGGAGGAGGGGCGCGCGGGCGTCGAGATGGAGATCGAGAGCCTGCCGGTGTCGGCCGGCGGTGTGGCGAGCGTCATGGAGGCGTTCGCCTGCGAGATGCTGGAGGCGGCGGAGCAGATCCTGGAGAGCCTGGCCCGCCCGCCCGTGACGACGAACGCCGACGGGGAGCGCATGGTCCTCGCCCGGTGCGCGTGGCGGGGGCCGACCGCCGCCGACGCGTCGGAGGTCGTCGCCACGGACGCCGACGTCTTCCGGGCCACGGGCGACGGGCTCTGGCAGTGGCGAATCGAGGACGAGCCGAGGGGCTGGGTCCAGCGGCCGGCGCCCGGTCGGCTCCTCCTCGGCGCGACGAGCCCCGAGCGCCTGGACGAGCTCCTGCGCGACCTGGCGGAGCGGGCCGACGTGACCCCGCCCCCGGTGCGCAGCCTCACCGACTTTCCGAGCGCGGCGGAGGGCTGGGTGCGCAGCGGCGGTGGCGACGTCTGGCTCGACCTGCCCGAGGTCCGCGAGGCCGCCCGGGCGTGGCTGACCGCGTGGCCGCGAGACTGGGTCGACACGCCCTGGCCCGAGCTGGGCGATCGGACGCCGCGGGACGCCGTGAACCTCTCCGACGGGCGCCGCGCCGTGGAGCAGCTCCTCGCCCGAATCGAGCGCATGCAGGGCGACGCGTCCGGCCCCGTGCCCGTCGATCGCGTCCGCCGCGACCTCGGCCTGCGGTAGGAGCGGCGCCCCACCTCGCCCATCACCGGGTCGCCGGCGTCCTCGCCGGCGATGGATGCTCGGACCGCCGAGGAGCCCCGTACGCCGCCGTGGTCGGCGGCGTGGCTGCGCGCGAGAAAATGAAAACTGAGTAGGTTTGACCCCAGCGGTCCCCAGCGGTCGGCCTCGCGGAGAAGAATCGCGCGCCAAGCCGCCAAGGCGCAAAGGCCAGCGAACCGGTTGCAGAGGTTCGGCTGAGGCTGTCGGGTCACCGGCAGGCCAACAGCGAGCACGCTGGGCCGAAGCATGCCGTTCCCCTTTGCGTCTTCGCGCCTTTGCGCGAGCCCGTCGTCTTGCGACATGTGACGAACCGTGAGCCGTCCCTGGCGGCGTGGCTGCGCGCGAGAAAATGAAAACTGAGTAGGTTTGATCCCAGCGGTCTGGCGGCGTGGCTGCGCGCGAGAAAATGAAAACTGAGTAGGTTTGACCCCAGCGATCAGTCGGCGTGCTCGCTCAGCTCGAAGGTCTTGCAGAAGCCCAGGTCCCCGTTGGGGAGGATGGCCTCGTGCCCACCCTTCATGATCTCGTTCGGGAAGCCGAGGGAGCACGTGCCGCTGGCGTGGTGGGCGTGGAGGCAGCTGTCGCAGCGGTAGCGGAACCGGAGGCGCCTTACCTGCTCGCGGAAGCGGGCGTTGGCGGCGTCCCGGTCGGCGAGATCTTCAGCGAGCGCCTTCATCGTCCTCCTCCTCGTCGGTCTGCTCGTCGCCCTCGGGCTCCCCTCCGGTGGAGGGCGGCGTCTCCAGGTCCAGCCGCTCTCGCTGGGCCATCACGGCCTGGTGCTGGTCGTGGGTGGTGGTGCGGCGATCGGCCCGCGCGTGGTGCCGCTGCCGCTCCGCGGGGGTGTCCGCGAGCTCGGCCCGGACCCAGGACAGCAGGAAGCTGTCGCCCGTGAGCCCGGGGCGAAGCTCGCGCGCCTCCGCATCGCGCCCCGCCTCCAGCAGGAGCAGGGCCGCGAACGCGCGGGCGGGGCCCTCGTCCTCCGTGCTCGCCCGGCGACCCCAGCGGAGCGCGGCCTCGCGCTTTCCTCCGCGGCAGGCGGTCCACATCAGGGCTGCGCGCAGGCCGGGGTGGGGCTCGAAGCCCACGTCGCCGATGCGCAGCACGGGATGCCGGCTCAGCACGTGACGCCGGAGGAAGCGCTGGGCCCGCCGCCGCTCCGCGTCCCCCCAGTCGTCGCCCTCGGGCACCGCGAAGACCCGCTTCGCCCGATCGAGGAGGCCGAACAGGTCCTCCTCGAAGGAGTCGAAGGCCCCGGCCATCCGCTCCTCGTCCGAGCCGGCGCGCTCCAGCGCCCGGAAGGCCTCCCGGAAGGGGGCCTGCTTCCGGAGGGGCGCCTCGGGGCCGGGCAGCCGCTCCACGAGGGAGCACGGATCCCCGCCCGTCCGGGACGTCCCGGCGCGGGCGTCCGGAGCCCCCGCCGCCAGCGCGGCGACGATCAGCGGGAGCGGCAGGAGTCGGTTGGCGCGGGTCCCCATGGGCCCACGACCCAACCACGCCTCCCCGGCCGTGCCAAGGGGCGGCCGGGTTGAACGACGGGACGGGTCGAGACGATACTGCCGGCGTGAAGCGCCTGGGAATCATCGCCGTCCTGCTGCTGGCGGCCGTCGTCGGGATGGCCGCGGACGACGACTATGTGCGCCTCGCCCTGGAGACGCCCGCCGCCAGCCCGTATTCCGTGGTCCGGTACGAGGTCGGCCGCCGGGGCCGCGCGACCATGGCCGTGCACCGGCGACAGCTTCCCGGCCACGGAGAGCCCCTGCACGGGATGGGGCTCCTCACCCGGAAGGAGGCCGAGCGCATCTGGCGCCTGGTCCGCGACACGGACGCCCTGTCGCTCCCCGACGCGGAGGAGGGCGCGGACGACCACGGCCCGGCCTGGCGCGTAGAGGTCTCCCTGGACGGCCGCACCCACGCGTTCACGGTGCGCGACGCCGTCAACCGGGAGGACCGCCGCTATCACCGGCTCGTGAGCGGCGTCCGCCGGGCCGTGCACGACGTCGCCGGAGAGCTTCCCTTCCGCAACGTCTTCTTCCCGTCGGATCGCATGGGGTGGATCAACATCGTGTCGATCCCGGCAGCCCGGGTCTGGGTGGACGGCTTCGAGACGCGGCAGGAGACGCCCCTGTACGGCTACGAGATCGAGAGCGGGAAGCACCGCGTCCGCCTCGTCGGCGAGGACGGCGAGCACGAACGGACCTACGAGGTCCGGGTGGAGCCCTCCGGCACGACGCACCTGCACGTCGATCTCCGATAGCGTTCGACCCCGAGGCCGGGATGCGCGACAATGGCGCGGATCCCAACAGCCACTCGACCCATTCCCCCGGGAGGTGCCATGGCACGCCTGGAGCGCAGCGCCGATCGCCCCGCCGCCGTGGCGGGGCTGTTCTATCCGGACGACCCCGACACCCTCCGGCGTGTCGTCCGCGAGTACCTGGAGCGCGCCGAGGCGCAGGCCGATCCCACGGACGTCTCGCCGCGCGCGATCCTCGTGCCCCACGCGGGCTACGTGTTCTCCGGCCCCACGGCCGCGGTGGCCTTCGCGGCGGTCCGGGAGCGACCGCGGCGCGTGGTGATGCTGGGGCCGGCCCACCGCGTGCCCGTGTCGGGGGTGAGCGCCGGAGACTTCTCGCGGTACACCTGCCCCCTGGGAGCGCTGCCCGTGGACCACGAGGCCATCGCCGCGCTGGAGGGCCTGGGACTCGTGGACTTCGTGCCGGAGGCGCACGCCCGGGAGCACTGCCTGGAGGTCATGATCCCCTTCCTCCTCGAGCGCTTCGGCGAGGTCCCCATCGTCCCCCTCCTGGTGGGGCGGGCGACCCCCGAGGACGTGGAGCGGATCCTCGACGCCGTGCTCCGGGACGGGGACCTCCTGGTCATCAGCTCGGATCTCTCCCACTACGAGCCCGACGAGGTGGCGCGGCGCAAGGACACGCGGACCCTCCGAGCCGTGGAGCACGGCGACTGGGACACCCTGGGGCCGTACGAGGCGTGCGGCTTCCTGGGCCTGTCGGGCGCGCTGCGCTACGGGCGGCGCCACGGGTGGAGATCGGTGCTCCTGGACTACAGCAACTCCGGTGACGCCTCGGGGGATCGCTCCAAGGTGGTCGGCTACGGCGCCGCGGCGTTCATCGAGGCGACCTGACGTACGCCGCCCGCGGCGCGATCGTTGCGCGGCGCGGTGCGGTCTGCTAGCGACGGGGACACGATGCGCGACGTGATCAGCGAGCAGAAGCGACAGACCATGCTGGCGCTCTTGGAGCGCGGCCTGGTCATGGTGCACCTGGACCCCCGCGCCGAGGGGGTCGACGTGCCGGGGATGTTCTGCGAGGACCCGGTCCTCCGGCTGAACATCGCCTACGGCTTCGACCTGCCGGCGCTGGAGGTGGACGACGAGGGCATCTACGCGGTGCTGTCGTTCAACCGGCGCGACTACGGGTGCAACCTTCCCTGGGACTCGATCTTCGCGCTGACCCTCCCGGACGACGGCCACGAGGGGATGGTCTGGCCCGGGTTCCTCCCGCCGGAGATGGACCCCTTCTTCGCCCAGGCGGGGATCGGGCTCCACCCGCGGGAGAGCAGCATCCGCATCCAGGCCCCTCCGCGGCGTGAGCGCACGTCCGGTGGGACCGCCTCGACGCGGGCGGTGTCCGGCGGATCGGAGGCGCGATCGCGCTTCAGCGTCATCGACGGGGGCGGTGAGGAGTCCGAGGCCGAGCCGCCCACCGACGACGGGGGCGGGCACGACGGGGGCAGCGAAGACGGGGGCGACGGGGAGGACCGGCCGCGGCGCCAGCGGCCGAACCTGAAGATCGTCAAGGGGTGACTCCTGTGACGAAACTCCGGTCCGGCCCAGGCCGACGATCCGACGGCGCTGTGGCGTGCCGCAACTCCTTGAATTGGCGCTGCCAGTCCTGCGTCGTTGCGTCCCACCACAGCTTGCGCCTCCCCGCCCTGGACTCGAGCCTTCATTCCGTCCCAGGAGTCAAGGGGTGAGTGCCCCGACCCACGTCGCCGTGCTTCCGGAGGCGCTCTCGAACCAGATCGCCGCGGGCGAGGTGGTCGAGCGTCCCGCCTCGGTGGTGAAGGAGCTGCTGGAGAACGCCCTGGACGCCGAGGCCACCACCGTCTTCGTGGAGGTGGAGGACGGCGGGCGGCGCCTCATCCGCATCGTGGACGACGGCCTGGGCATGAGGCGCGAGGACGCCCGGCTGGCCGTCCAGCGGCACGCCACGAGCAAGATCCGCTCGGCGGAGGACCTCCGCGTCATCGGCACCCTGGGCTTCCGAGGGGAGGCGTTGCCGTCCATCGCCTCCGTGTCGCGGTTCACCATGGTGACGCGGGCCGAGGGAGACGTGGCCGGGACCGAGGTCCGCATCGACGGGGGCGGCGAGCCGCAGGTGCGGGACGCGGGCGGTCCCGTCGGGACGCGCATCGAGGTGCGCGACCTGTTCCACAACGTCCCGGCGCGCCTGAAGTTCCTCAAGCGCACCGCCACGGAGATGGGCCACCTCAAGCGCTTCGTGACGGCGGCGGCCCTGGGCTATCCCCACGTGCACCTGCGGCTGAGCCACAACGGGCGGGTCTCCGTGGACCACCCGGTGGCGCCGTCGCTCAAGCAGCGGATCTTCCAGGTCCTGGGCCGGAAGACCACGGAGCGGCTGTACGAGGTGCGGCTGGACGGCCCGATCCGGGTCCGGGGCTACCTGTCGGAGCCCACCTACAACCGGACGAACCAGGCCGGCATCCACACCTTCATCAACGGCCGCCACGTGCGCGACAGGGTGGTGAACCACGCCATCGTGAGCGCCTACGGCAACCTGCTCGAGCGCGGGCGATATCCCTACGCCGTCCTCTACGTGCACCTGGACCCGCAGGAGATGGACGTGAACGTCCACCCGGCGAAGGCCGAGGTGCGCTTCGTGAAGCCGGGGCGGGTGCACGAGGCGATCGTGCGGGCCTGCCGGGTGACGCTGACGTCGGCGCCGTGGGGGACCCGCTCCGATCACAACCCGCTGTACGAGCCCGCGCCGCAGCCGAGCCGCCCGAGCGGCGTGTCGGAGCCGGGCGGCACCCCCCTTCCCATGGACGCGTGGGGCCTGGCGCGCCGGGAGCGGACCGCCCCGTCCCGGGCGTCGGCCGGGTGGAGGCCCTCTCCATCGTCGGGCGGCCCGCCGCCGCCGACCCACGCCCAGGAGCTGGACTTCGACGCGCCCGCTCCCGGGGAGCCGCAGGTCGGCGAGAAGCGCCGGTTCTTCAGCCGGATGCGCGTGCTGGGGCAGGCCGCGAAGACGTACCTGGTGTGCGAGAACGCCGACGGGCTGTACGTCATCGACCAGCACGCGGCCCACGAGCGGGTGGGCTACGAGCGCATCAAGGCCGGGTGGTGCGACGCGCGCCTGGCCCGCCAGCAGCTCCTCTTCCCGCTCCAGCTCGAGCTGTCCGCGCCGGAGTGCGCGGCCGTCGAGGAGCACGGCGAGACCCTGGAGCGGCTGGGCCTCCGGCTCGAGCCGTTCGGCGGGCAGACCTGGCAGGTGACCATGGTGCCCGCGCTGCTGGCGAAGTCGGACGTGGAGCGCCTCGTGCGGGACGTCGTGGCCGAGCTCGCGGACATCGGGAAGGCGACCCTGGCCGAGTCGCACATGGACCTCCTGTTCTCGACCATGGCCTGCCACGCGGTGGTCCGCGCCGGGGACTCGCTGAACCACGAGGAGATCCGCGCGCTCCTCGAGGCCATGGACGAGGCCGATCTGGGCCCCAACTGCCCGCACGGGCGCCCCGTGCTGGTCAGCATCCCGTTCCGCGATCTGGAGCGGAAGCTCCACCGGACGTGAGCGGCCGGCTGCTCGTCGTCGTCGGCCCGACCGCGGCCGGGAAGACGGCCCTCGCCATGGCGGTGTGCGAGCGCCTGGGCGGCGAGATCGTGAGCGCCGACTCGGTGCAGGTCTACCGGGGACTGGACATCGGCTCCGCCAAGCCGACCGCCGAGGAGCAGGCGCGGGTGCCCCACCACGCCATCGACCTCGTGGAGCCCACCGAGCGCATGGACGCGGCGACCTGGTGCGAGGCGGCCGACGCGGCCATCGCGGACGTCCTCTCCCGGGGGCGGGTCCCGGTCGTGTGCGGCGGCACCGGGCTCTACGTCCGGGTGCTGCTGCACGGCCTCAGCCCGATCCCGGACATCCGCGAGGACGTGAAGGCCGCGGTCCGCGCCGAGATCGAGGCGCGCGGCCCGGAGGCGCTCCACGCCGGGCTGGCCGAAGTCGATCCCGAGGCGGCCGCGAAGCTCCACCCGCGGGACCGCCAGCGCATCGGACGGGCCCTGGAGGTGTGGCGTCAGACCGGGCGCCCCCTGTCCGAGTGGCAGGCGGAGCACCGCTTCGCGCCGCGCCGGTACGACGCCCGGGTGGTGGGCCTGTGGCCGGAGCGCGACGTCCTCCACCGGCGCATCACCGCCCGGGCGGAGCGCATGGTCGAGGCCGGCCTCGTCGAGGAGGTGGCGGATCTCCTCGTCCGCGGCGTCCCGCCCGGCGCGCCGGGCCTGCGGACCCTCGGCTACCGGGAGGTGGTCGGCTACCTGCACGAGGAGATGTCCCTCCGGGACCTCCCCGCCGCCATCGCCCGCGGCCACCGGCGCTACGCCCGCCGCCAGCTCACCTGGTTCCGCGGCATCACCCGACGCGAGGACGACCTGGAGCACGTCGAGCCCGACACCCCGGGCCTCGTCGACCGCCTCTGCCGCGATACCCGGTAACCGGGGGTCAGTTGATCCGGGCGGCCCAGAAGTCGGCGTCGAGGGTGGTCGAGCCGTCGCCGACGGTGATGGTCGCCTTCCAGGTGCAGGGGGTGCTCTTGGTGCCGAAGCCGTCGACGGTCATGTCGTGGTCGGCGTCGAAGACCTGGCAGGCCTCCCCGGTGCCGATGAGGAAGGCCTCGCCGGTCTCGGCGCTGAGGCCCGTGAGGGAGCCGGTGAGGTAGTCGGCGCCCTCGGCGATGAGCGCGCCGCAGGCGGTCTCGATGAGGTTCGCCGTGTTCTGGCTGCTCTGGGGGTCGTCGAGCACGCTGTCCACCAGGTTCTCGCAGCAGGTGGTCCCGGAGGAGGGCAGGAGGCAGTCCTTGCCGCCCAACAGGCTGGAGATCAGCTTCTCGTAGCTGTCGATCGCCGGCCCGCCCTCCGAGTCGTCGCCGGCGAGGCGCGGCAGCAGCACCTTCTGGATGATCGTGTCCAGGAGGGTCCCGTACTGGAGGCTCAGGGGATGGGGGGCGATGGTCAGCGCCCAGAAGTCCTCCACGTCCGCCTCGAAGCTGCCGACGACGGGCTCCTCCGGCTGGATGGCGCCGAAGTAGAGGTTCTTCTTTCCGCAGTTGTCGTCGGTGAGCGGATCGCAGTTGTCGCCCAGGCTCCACTTCACCGTGACCCCGTCCCAGGTCTCGCTGGTCTGCTCCGCCGTCCAGTGGCCGTCGGCGCCGGGCTCCTCGAGGAAGACCAGCGTGCTGCGGATCTCGAAGGCCGTGAGCATGTCGGAGATCTCCTTGCCGCCCTGCAGGACGTCGCCCCAGACCGTGTCCGCGGAGATCCCCTTCAGGATGGCGTCGACCACGTCCACGACGATGCCGCCCGTGGTCGTCAGATCCGCCTCGTCGATGCTCGGGTCTCCCGGGTCCTGGAAGACGAGATCGCACATGTCCGCCAGGATGCCCTGATCCTCGGCCGGGACGTCCGGGTCCACGCCGAGCTTGCAGGTCAGGGTGAGCAGGCCGCCGGTCGGGCTCTGGAAGAGGTCGAGGACCGGATCCACGTAGGTGGCGTAGGGCTCCGGGATGGCCTGGGTGAAGTCGAAGACGCTCCGGACCTCGTAGCTCCCCGCGTACAGAGGCGGGCGATCCGCCATCACGATCTCCACCGTGCTGCTGCCCGCCACGCTCACGGTGCCGTCCTGGTCGTCGCAGCCCCAGGCCAGGACCACGCCGCTGTTGTCCTCCGCGTACGCCAGGACCGTGAACTGCTGCGTCCCGTCGTCCTCGAGGCCCGGGAACTCGAGGAACTTCACGCTCTGACCCAGGTTGGTGACGGGGCTCTGCTGGGCCGCCGTCTCGCCCATCAGGGCCTCCAGGTCGCCGCAGCCGGGCGCGCCCGAGCCGTCCTGCGGGAACAGGCGCACCTGGTACGAGCCCACGTTCCGGACACCGGCGTAGGAACCCACCACCGTCAGGGGCACCTGGCCCTTGGCGGTCACCACCACGTCGAAGAACAGCGGCGGCACCTCGGGATCGTCGATGTGCGCCTTCACCGTGAACTGGCCGGGCGCCGGATCGACGGTCTTCACCGTCACCTCCGCCACGCCGTCGCCGTTCGAGTAGGCCGACAGCGCCGAGATGTGCCCCATGTCGAGGGAGTCGTCGACGATGTCGAACTTCACCACCCGATCGGCGGTCGGCTCGCCGTCCTCCGTGTAGACGACGCGAAGGCTGCGCTGCTCGTTGTAGCTCAGCCGCAGCGTGCAGTACGACGAGCCCTGGCACGGCTGGTCGTCGTCGCCGAAGGCCTGCTCGAAGCCCAGGCCCTTCACGACGGCCGGGCCGGGATCGGACGTGTCCTCCGGCGGCGTCGAGTCGTCGGCTGCGTCCCCGGTCGGCAGGGCGTCCTGCCCGGGCGTCGCGTCGCCGGTCGTGTCCGGCGTCGGCTGACCGCTGCCGGCCGTGTCGCCGCCCGAGTCCCCGCAGGCCGCGACGGCGAGCGTCATGAGCGCGATGAGGACGATGGGAGTGTGCGTCGGGATGGTGCGCATGGGTTGGCTCCCTCGGACGGGGCGCCCGGTGGGGCGCGTCACGCAAGAGGCGGCCGATAGCATACCGACCGGCCGGATGCGAAGGCGAACCGGCTCACCCGCCGCGGAACCGCTTCGCCGCGAGCATTCCGCAGGCCGCGTGTCGTCCGCGGCCCCCCGAGTAGCGCCGCACGATGGGCACGCCGAGGGTCGCCAGCCCGTCCCGGAAGGCCTCCAGCTCCGCCTCGTCCGCCCGGGCGTAGCCTCCGGGTCGCGCGTCGTTCACGTCGATGAGGTTCACGCGCAGGGGCACGTCGCCGAGGAGATCGCGGAGGGCCTCCACCTCGTCCCGCCCCGTGTTGACGCCGGCCATCACCACCCACGCCACCGTCACCCGGTCGCCGGTGGTCCGGGCCACGTGGCGCAGGGCGTCGGCCAGCTCGTCCAGGCCGTACTTCCGGGTGACCGGCATGAGGCGGGCGCGCCGCTCCGGCACGGCGGACGTCAGCGAGACGATGAGCCGGAAGCGGTGCCCCTCGTCGGCGTAGCGCCGGACGGCGGGCACCAGGCCGACCGTGGAGATCGTGAGGGCGTCGGCGGACACCCGCCCGCCGCACGGGTCGGACAGCACGTACGCGGCCCGGATCACCTCGTCGTAGTTGTGCAGGGGCTCTCCCTGGCCCATGAAGACGGCGCCGGACACGTGGCCGCCGGTGTCGTCGCGCACGTTCAGGAACGCCCCGGCCATCTCCCAGGCCGCGAGGTCCCGCGTCAGGCCCAGGCGCGCGGTGGCGCAGAAGTCGCAGCCCATCGCACAGCCGACCTGGGACGACAGGCAGACCGTGTAGCGGCCCGGCTTGTGGAGCGGGATGCGCACCGCCTCGCTCAGGGCTCCGTCCGGAGAGCGCAGCAGGTACTTCACGAAGCCGTCGTCCGGGTCCTCGACCCGCTCCACGATCTCGGGGCGCCGGTGGTCCAGGTGGTCCTGCACGGCCTCGCGGATGTCGCGGCGAACCCGGAGCACCGGTCGCTCGTGTGGCCGCCACGAGAGGTGGTGGGCCAGGGCGCGGCGGGCCTGCCCGGGCGAGGCCTCGACGCCCCGCGCTCGCAGCCACTCCAGCAGGTCCACCGGGCGCATGCCGTGGATGTTCGGCGCCGACTCCATGGCGCGGCAGGATGACGATCCGGGGCGGGTCAGTCCAGGTTCGCCCGGATCACCGCGTCCCCCTCCGCCGGGGCGTGGGCCAGGACGGTCCCACCCTCGAGCACCGCCGAGCGGCCGCAGAAGCGCGTGTCCCCCTCGGCCCCCCAGGTGTTCGCGGCGACCAGGGCCGACGGGACGCCCCCGAGGCGCCAGGCCCAGTAGGCCCAGACGGGCAGGTCCTGCTCGATCCAGTTCGTGGGGAGCGCGATGGCCCGCGCGGCGGCCTTCCGGCACCAGTCCACGAAGCCCTCGTCGTTGAGATCCATGCAGATCCCGACCGTGAAGGTGCCGGCGCCGGCGTCGAACGTGGCGTAGCCGGAGTCCCCGGGGGTCGCCCAGTGCAGGTCCTCGTCGAACAGCAGGGTCTTCCGATACGTGAAGCGGTGTGCGCCCGTCGGGTCGAGGACCAGGGCGCTGTTGAACAGCCGATCGCCGGCGACCTCCGGGAAGCCCGCCACCAGCCAGACGCCGTGGCGCCGGGACACCTCGGCCAGGGCGGCGCTCGTGGGCCCGTCCGCGGGCTCGGCCACGGCCTCCACGGCCGCGCGGTCGGGGAACACGTAGCCGGTGGCCGCCATCTCGGGCAGCACCACGAGGTCGGCGCCGGCGGCCGCCTCCTCCGACAGGGCGACAAGGGCCCGCAGGGAGGCGCGCCGATCCGCCTTGTTCGCCTTGTACTGGACGGCGGCTACACGCATCGTCGCTCCTTTGGCAGGATACCCCGCCCCGGCCAATCCATCACGACCCGGAGGCCACGGTGAAGGACAAGCACATCCGCATCCGCATCGAGCAGTGCCTGGCGTTGGCGAAGGCGTCCAACTGCCCGCGCCGGAAGTTCGGCGCGCTGCTCGTCGATCCGGAGCGGAACGTGGTCCTCATGGACGGCTACAACGGCGGCCCGCGCGGCGGCGGAGAGCTTTGTGGCGGCGATCGCTGCCTCCGGGACGTGCTCGAGGTGGAGAGCGGGACTCGGATCGAGGTGGGCTGTCACCACGCCGAGATGAACGTCATCTGCAACGCGGCGGCCAACGGCGTCCCGACCCGGGGGGCCTGGCTCATCGTCACCGGGGAGCCCTGCACCATGTGCGCGAAGCTGATCCACCACTCGGGCATCGTGAAGGTGCTGGTGGTGGACGGGGGTTACGCCGGGGCCAACGGGGTGCAGTATCTCACCCAGCACGGCGTGGAGGTGACGCCCGTCGAGGGGCCGCGGGATCCGCGCTCCCCGGATTGAGCGTCACGGCGAGACGACCACCGGAGCCGACAGGACCTCGTAGCTCCCGATGGTGCCGCCGTCCGCCAGCGCACGGCCCCGGACGCGCAACCGGAAGCGCCCCGTGAGGGCCTGCTCGGGCGCGGGGATGCGGACGGCCGTCCGGAGGCGCACGTCCCAGGTGAAGGTGCGGGCGGGGGGATCCTCGGCGGGAGCCGGCACCTCCCGCCACGAGGGCGCGACGTCGAGGCCCACGACCGTGCGATAGTCCCGGTGGTCGACCGGGCGTCCTCCGGCGACGACGGGCGCCAGTTTGCCGGTGTCGGGATCCTCGCGGAGCAGCGTCACCTCGGGCACGTCCAGCCACGGATCGCCGCCGGTCCACGAGAGGCGGAGCGTGTCGCCGGCCACGGCCTCGGCCGGGAGATCCTCGACGATCTCCCCGAACGACTCGGACGTCGCCGGCGCGTAGGGTCCGCCGTCGGTCGGGGGGGCCGGGGGAGCCGATGTGGGGGCGAAGTCCAGCGCCTCCTCGGGGTCCAGCAGGTGGCGGACCATGGACGCGGATCGCTCGACGAGATACCGGCCCTGCCAGGGCCCCCAGTAGGACACCGAGGGCTCGTAGCCGCCGCTCCACCAGTCGTCGGCGGTGAGGAGGTAGCCCTGGTAGCCCTGCGCGTAGCCGACGAGCCAGACGGGCCCCGGGGCGTCGGGCGTCACGTGCTCGAGGAGGGCCTCGGCCAGGGGGGTGACCGGCTCGCCGGGGATGGTCGCCGCCACCAGGTCGCCGATCCGGAAGGCGCTCAGCAGCGCACGCGTGGGAGCCTCCCCCTCCGGGAGCGGGAAGCAGGACGTCATGTCGTCGGGCTTCGCCCCGCACTCGGGCTCGCCGCCGCCGCACATGAAGGCGCCGTCCCGGTGGGGGAAGACGTCGTCGGTGTAGCCGAGCGTCTCCCAGTCCACCGGGGCGCGGGCGCTCACCACGTCCAGGGCGGGATCGTCCTGCCACGCGACGTCGTCCCAGGCCGCCAGGATGGTCTCCGCGGCCGAGCGGCCGAGGGCCTCCATCCGATCCAGCTTCGGCTCGTCGGCGGCCGGCCGGTCCTCGTCCGCCCACGCGTCGCGCAGGTCCGTGGGGGCCATGTCCCCGGCCCAGGACTCCAGGAGCATCACCAGGGGCGCGCCGTCCAGAGCCTCCTGGACCTTCAGCTCGATGGTGTGCGGGGCGTCGCCGCCCAACAGCGCGTCCGGGTAGTTCAGGACCGTCCCGTGGACGGCGTAGCTCAGCACGACCGCCAGGGTCTCGCCGTCGCCGTCCAGGGCGTCGAGGCGGAGCAGGCCCAGGGTGTCGCGCTGGTGCTCCGGGTTCTCGCAGCGCCGATCCGAGTGCATGGCGGCGTTGTCCAGCTCGGCGATCCCGGCGCGGACCGGGCGGGTCGGGGCCTCCAGGGCTTCGACGACGGCCGCGGCGATGGCGTCCACCTGCCGGCCGAGGACGCCGGGCTCGAAGGTGTCCGCAAAGAACGGCGCGACCCAGAGATCGAACAGGCGGCCCGGGGAGGAGTGGGCGTGGTTCGCCGCCAGCACGAGCGCGTCGCGTACGTCCGCGCCCGCGCGCGCCTCGATCTCGTCGACGACCGCCTGGCGCACCGGATCGGTCACGGCGACGAGATCCGTCTGGGCCAGCAGCAGCCTGTCGTCTCCGCGGGTCAGGTGCACGACCTGGACGCGCGGCGGGTGCAGCCGGCCCGTGGTGGCCTGGAAGGCGTCGGCGAACGGACTGCGCGGGGACGCCGAGGTCACCTTCTGGCCGTAGCCGGCGGTGCTGATGCCCACGGGGGCGAAGAGGTCGCGGGAGGCGACGGACAGGCGCAGCCCGGGATCGGGCTCCGGGACGTCCGGCTCCGCGTCGTGGATCGCGTCGGCGTCCGGGGTGGCGACCTCGTGGATCGCGTCGGCGGGGGCGTCCGGGACGGCGTCGCGAGTGTCCGCGGTGGAGGGGGCGGAGGCGTCGCCGTCGCAGGCCGCCAGGGTGAGCGCCAGGAGGATGGCGGGGGCCGCAGCGGACGCGCGTCGTGGGGGCATGGGGCACTCCTCGGTCGGCGCCCAACCTGCCCACCCGAGATCGCGCGAGTCAACGAAGCGTTCGCGCCGATGGTGCGAGGCGACCGGCCGCGCGTGGCGACCGGCCGCCCCCGGAGCAGAGCCCAAAACTGCTGACTGGGTCGAGCACCGAGCGCGCCGAGGCGGGTCCAGGTGCAAGGAAACGTTGCCGAATCGCGCGGAGGCATAGCAGAGCTACGTCGAGCACGAGTCGGTGACGGTGACGCCGCAGATGGGCCCGAATCGGTGGGCGAATGCCGGAACAGGCAGCGGATTTGGGCAGAGGTGTCGGGCGGCCCCTCGCGACTGCGTGCGCCACTCGGCGCCGCGGGTGCTGCGGGTTGTGTGAAGCTCGGGGCCACCCGACACCCGTGAGTACGGCAGGCCCGCGAGGGGCCTTGAGGGTTTTCCGGCGACGGGGCTAGACTGCGCGCCGACCTCGGAGCAGGAGTCCCCGATGACCTCGACCTACGTCCTGCCGCGCGTGCCGCCCGTCGACCAGGTGGGCGTCGAGGAGCGCGCCGCCCGCTTCGCGACCCGGAGCATCAAGAAGGAGGCGAAGCGGGCCGGCCTGGAGATGGTCGTCTCCATGACGGACCTGACCACCCTGGAGGGCAAGGACACCCCCGGGCGCGTGCGGAGCCTCTGCCACAAGGCGCGCCGGCCCCTCGGCGAGCGAGCGGATTGCCCGCCGGTGGCCGCCGTCTGCGTCTATCCGCCCCTGGTCGCCCTGGCGAAGCGCGAGCTCGAGGGCTCCGGCGTGAACGTGGCCGCCGTGGCGACGTACTTCCCCAGCGGCCAGGCGGACCTGGGCGAGAGGCTCGACGAGGTCCGGCGCACGGTGGAGGCCGGCGCGGACGAGATCGACATGGTCATCAGCCGCGGGGCCTTCCTGGCGGGCGAGTACGGCCGGGTCCACGACGAGATCGCGGCCGTGAACGAGGGCTGCGGCGACGCGCACCTGAAGGTCATCCTCGAGGTCGGGGAGCTGGAGACGTACGACGAGGTGCGCCTGGCGAGCCGCATCGCCATGGACGCCGGGGCGCACTTCATCAAGACGTCCACCGGCAAGGTGAAGCCGGCGGCGAGCCTGCCGGTGACGCTCGTCATGCTGGAGGCGATCCGCGACCACTACATGCGGACGGGCCGGATGGTCGGCATGAAGCCCGCCGGGGGCATCCGCACGGCCAAGGACTCCCTGCGCTATCTGGCGATGGTGAAGGAGACCCTGGGCGACGCGTGGCTGAGCCCGGAGTGGTTCCGCTTCGGCGCCTCCTCGCTCCTCAACGACGTGCTGAAGCAGATGGCGAAGCAGCGGACGGGCCGCTATCAGTCGGACCGGTACTTCAGCCTCCCGTAGATCCCGAGCACCCAGGAACAGGACATGCCCATGAACATCCCCACGCGCGAGCTTCTGTTCGGGGACCTCTGGGAGTACGCGCCGGCGCCCGAGTCGACGGACCACGTCCGCTTCGAGGAGCGCTACGGCCACTTCGTCGACGGCGGGTTCGTCGAGGCCGAGCGGTGGTTCACGGCCGTCAACCCGGCCACCGAGGAGCCCCTGGCCGAGTTCGGTGACGCCGACGAGGCCGTGGTCGACGGCGCCGTGCAGGCGGCCCGCAAGGCCTACGACAAGGTCTGGGGCCGGATGCCGGGCCGGGAGCGCGCCAAGTACCTCTACCGCATCGCCCGGCTCATCCAGGACAAGGCCCGCGAGCTGGCCATCCTGGAGTCCATGAACGGCGGCAAGCCCATCCGGGAGAGCCGCGACGTGGACATCCCCCTGGCGGCCGCGCACTTCTTCTACTACGCGGGGTGGGCGGACAAGCTGGAGTACGCGTTCCCCGGCGCGAAGGCCTCGTCCATCGGCGTGGCCGGCCAGATCATCCCGTGGAACTTCCCGCTGCTCATGCTGGCCTGGAAGATCGCGCCGGCGCTGGCCTGCGGGAACACGGTGGTCCTGAAGCCGGCCGAGACGACGCCGCTTACGGCCATGAAGTTCGCGGAGATCTGCCAGGAGGCGGACCTGCCCCCGGGCGTCGTGAACCTGGTGAACGGCGCGGGCGCCACGGGCGCGGCCCTCGTGAACCACCCGGACGTGGACAAGATCGCCTTCACCGGCTCGACGGAGGTGGGGAAGATCATCCAGCGGGCCGTCGCCGGGACCCGGAAGAAGCTCACCCTCGAGCTGGGCGGGAAGGGCGCGAACATCATCTTCGAGGACGCCGCCATCGACCAGGCGGTCGAGGGCATCGTCAACGGCATCTGGTTCAACCAGGGCCACGTGTGCTGCGCCGGCTCCCGCCTGCTGGTCCAGGAGTCCGTGGAGGAGGAGGTCGTCGCGAAGCTGGAGCAGCGCATCCGGACGCTCCGGGTCGGCGATCCCCTGGACAAGAACACGGACGTGGGCGCCATCAACTCCCGGGAGCAGCTCGAGAAGATCCAGGAGCTGGTGGCGGCCGGCGAGGCGGAGGGCGCCACGAAGCACGAGAGCCGCTGCGAGCTCCCGGATCGGGGCTGGTTCTTCCGGCCCACGTTCTTCACGGGCGTGTCCCAGAGCGACCGCATCGCCCGGGAGGAGATCTTCGGCCCGGTGCTGTCGGTGCTGACCTTCCGCACGCCGGCCGAGGCGGTGGAGAAGGCCAACAATACGCCCTACGGGCTGTCGGCCGGGATCTGGACCGACAAGGGCTCGAAGCTCTTCCAGGTGGCCGGGGCCATCCGGGCGGGCGTCATATGGGGCAACACGTTCAACAAGTTCGACGCGAACAGCCCCTTCGGCGGCTACAAGGAGAGCGGCTTCGGCCGCGAGGGCGGGCGCCACGGCCTGCTGCCGTACCTGGAGGTGCACTGATGGCCCGGAAGGCCGGCGGCCGCCTGGCGGTCCGCAAGACGTACAAGCTGTTCATCGGCGGCCGGTTCCCGCGCTCGGAGAGCGGCCGCGTCCTGCCCACCCACGACTCCAAGGGGGCGTTCGTGGCCCACGTGTGCCGTGCCTCCCGCAAGGACCTCCGCGACGCCGTCGTCGCCGCCCGGGGCGCCCAGGGCCCGTGGGCCGCGCGCACGCCGTTCAACCGGGGGCAGATCCTCTACCGGATGGCCGAGATGCTCGAGTCCCGGCGCGCCGGCTTCGCGGCGTCGCTCGAGCAGGCGGGCTACAAGCCGAAGAAGGCCGCGGCGGAGGCGGACGCGGCCATCGACCGCCTGGTCTGGTACGCCGGGTGGGCGGACAAGTTCCCGCAGGTCTTCGGGAACACCAACACGGTCGCCTCGCCCCACTTCAACTTCACCATGCCGGAGCCCACCGGCGTCGTGGTGACCTTCCCGTCGGAGCGGTCGCCCCTGCTCGGCCTGGTCTCGGCCGTGGCGCCCATCATCGTGTCCGGCAATGCCGCGATCGCCGTGGTCTCGGGCGACGCCCCGACCGTAGCGTCCGAGCTGGCCGAGGTCCTGGCCACCAGCGACCTGCCGGGCGGCGTCGTGAACATCCTGACCGGGCTGCGCGACGAGCTGATCCCCCACGCCGCGAAGCACATGGACGTGGACGGCCTCCACTGCGTGGGGGCGGGCGAGGAGCAGGAGCGGCTCGTCGGCGTCGAGGCCGCCGAGTCGGTCAAGCGCGTGCGCTTCGAGGACGACGCGGATCCGGACGCCTGGCTCGGAGACGACCGCCAGAGCCCGTACCGGATCCTCCCCTTCGTCGAGTTCAAGACCGCCTGGCACCCCATCGGCGTCTGAGGTTCCCATGCGTCTGGCGCGCGCGGCCCTGGGCTTCCTGCAGGTCATCGTCGGCCTGTCCGGCCTGGTGGGCGGCTGGGGCCTGCTGTCGGACCCCACCGGCGCCGCCCTGGACATGCCCCTGTCGCTCCTGGACGGGACCCCGTTCGGCGACTACCTGGTCCCGGGCGTCGTGCTGTTCACCGTCATCGGCGTCGGCAACACCCTCGCTGTGGTGCTCTGGCGCCGTCGGCCACGCGTCTCCATCACCCTCGGCGCCGCCCTCGGGGTCTTCCTCGTCTGCTGGATCGTCGCCCAGGTCGCCTGGATCGGGCTGGTGAACGCGCTCCAGCCCACGTACTTCGGCTTCGGCCTCGCGGAGGCGGTGCTCGGTTTCCGCCTCCGCGGCCCGAGCTGAAGCCGGCTGCGTCGGAACAGGCCGGTAGGCACGGCGAGTCGGTATCCGACCCTGCGCTGCAAGGAGGTCCCACTGAGCTGACGGTGGTGCTTCCCGGCTCGAGGCTCGGATCGTGCCCGGGATCGCTATCTGGTTTGCGGCGGTGCGACCCGATATCGGCGGCTCGGGTGGTGCGGATTCCCGCGCAGCGGCGGAGCCGGTTACAGGGCTCGGAGTCGCTGCTCCGTCGGCGCGAGCCCCGCTGGACCGGGCGCCTGGTCGAGCGCGCGCACCGACGTGGCTTCCCGAGACCCCACAGGTCGCACCTTGCGATGCGAACTCGGGCGTGCCAAGACTGGCGTGAACGTTCGTCCAGCTCGGCATCCGCTGGTCGTGTGTCGTGCCCCCTGTGAGAAGCCCGGAGGAAGCGAAACCGTGAGGCTGTTGGCGAGGATGCGAGAGGTGCTCTCCCGGGCGAGGCGGTCCGCAAGCTCGCTCGTCCGGCTGGTCGGCGTGGCATCGACGCTCATCACGTTGGGCGTCGGAGCGGCCTCGCCCGATACCGTGGTCGAACTGGCATGGGAGCACGTCGCGCAGCCCACCGTCGCCGCGGTTCAGGAGGACGGCGCGGATTCGACGGCCGAGCAGGATGCGGCGGGAACCCTGGGGATCCAGGCCGAACTCGATGGCCATGACGAGGCTGGGGATGCCGGTCGTGCCTCGTCGGCGTCAGGGTCGGCGCAGGCTCCTCTGATCCTGCCGTGGAACCTCGAGGAGGAGGCGGGAGAGGGCGCGAGCGCGGAGACACTGGAGGTGAACACGACGGCCTGGCGTATGGGCTTTGGCATGGTGCTCGTCTTCCTGTGCTTCGCCCTCGTCGGGACATCCTACGAGAAGTTCGTCGGGTCGTACCGCAAGTGGCGTGCAAAGCTCTTCGTCCTCACGCTCCTGTTCACCCTGGGTGGCCTGGTCAGCCTCGCCGCGCTCGTGAAGCTCACCTCGCCGGCCGGCTTCGTGCTCGGCGCAGGGCTGCCCCTCCTCTGGGCCGCGGGCCTCGGCTGGATGGGGACGAAGCTGGTGTTCCTGTACCGCTTCTCGCGCAGGGCCTGGGTGGAGTACCCGGAGCACTTCGACGTCGACCGGCGAGACGGCATCGAGCTCATGGAGTCTCAGCAGGCGTTCCTCGAGGGCCTCGAGCGCCTGGTGGAGGAGGATGGACGCTCCGCGAACGGCATCATCGCGATCAACGGGACCTGGGGCGGGGGCAAGTCCTTCCTTCTGAAGCGCTTCGTGCGCCGGGTCGAGCGCCTGGTCTCGCCGCCGCGAAAGGATGAGGCGAGCGCGGAGACGGGCGACGAGGAGGCGCCTCGCCAGGACCCTCTCCACGTTGTCTGGGTGAACGTCTGGCGTCACCAGACCGATCCGCACCTGCAGTACGCCATCTACACGAAGCTCCTCGCACACCCGCGCATCCTATTCGGGCGACCCGGCTGGCGGCGGTATCCCCTGTCCCTGCTCGGGGCGGAGCTCTGGATGACGCTCGGCCACTACTTCCGCCGGATTCGGCTGAGCTTCCAGCAGTCGGCGCTGGACCTGCATCTGGCCGTCCCGCTTCACTGGCAGGCGCGGTTGGAGCGTGCCATCGGCCGGAACCGCGCGGTGTTCGTGCTGGACGAGATCGACCGCGCGACGCCGGCCATCGCCCAGGCGGCCCTCACCCTGGCGCGTCGTTCTCTCGATCTGCCCGGCGTGACGGTGCTCCTCCCTTACGTCCCGGACCAGATCACGGCCAAGGCCTTCAGCCCGTTGGCGCCAGCGTACAGCCCGGACCTGGGGTCCACCATGGAGGCGATGCTGTTCCGGGATGCGCTGGCGCGGGACAGCTTCGGCTCGGACGAGCACGCCCCGGAACGACTCGTGATCGACGATCCCCGGAAGGGGCACGCAGGGCACGCGGGCCGCTCCTACGACGACCCTCGCCGCGCGTCTCCGTCCGGGCCCTGCGGTCCGGCCGTGAACCTCACCCAGGTCCTCCACCCGGCCCCCGATGGGGAGCCGTCCGGCCCACCGGGCAAGCCCCAGGGCGATGAGCGGCCCGAGACGTTGCGGAGCTACCTCGTCCACGAGTACCTGCGATGGCTGGGACAGAACCGGCTCGTCCATGATCGCTTCGCGGAGCGAGCTCAGGAGAAGTACCTGGGCCGGCGGGTCGGACTGCCCGCGGTGCGGACTCGGGAGCTGGCGCGAGCGTTCGTGCGGAAGGTCCGCGAGCGGTCGCCGAGTGACGCTGGAGGCACTGGCTCCCCGGCGGACGCCTGGATCGGGACACTCGAGGAGATCTGCGAGGAGGCCTTCGAGCGGGCCGTGGCGTCGACGAACGGCCGGGAGAGAGCGATCGCGTTGCACGGGCTGAACCTCAGGCGTCTCTTCGGGCTGTGGGGGCAGGTGCTGACCGCCGATGACGTCACAGACTGGATCCAAGAGGCGAAACTCGGGGACGCGGCCGTCATCCGCCAGATCGCGGCGCGTGCCGCGTTCATGTTGCATGTCTCCAGAGGCTTGCAGGGATACGCGTAGTGGTTGACGAGACCCGCATGGACAACTCGAAGGACGACGGGATGGAGACCAAGTTGTCGTCTTCGAGCGAGCAGCAGGACAAGGGCCTCCGGCAGGACCAACTCGTCTCCGAGCCAGCCTCTGAAGTGCTTCCTTCGCTGGACGAATACGAACGGGATTTCGCGCGCAAGTTCTGGAAGACGCTCTTCCCGCAGGCGGATGAGGAGGAGCTGCAGGATTTCAGCCGGTGGGCGCAGGGCTCCGAGTACATGCGCATGGTCGCGGACCTCGCTCGGAGCTCCGAGAGCACGGCGAGCAGGGAGGGCGCGGCGCCCGGCGAGGACCCGTTTGTCGGCGCGATGGAGGGCAGCCCCCCCGAGGTGATGGTCGCCTTGATGCGCGAGGTGGAACTCGGGGGCCCGGAGACCGCGAGGCGGCAGCTCCGCGAGCGCCTCCTCCCGACCCTGCGCCTGTGGGAGCGGGACCGGGTCGGCAGCGCCGAGAACCGTATCGACATGGTGCTCCAGGTGGTCAGTCGTGCGGTTCCCTCGCCTCCGTGCACCCGGGCGTTCGGAGACCTCGTGGCCGGCATGCGCAGCTACCTGGTGCGCTTTCAGAGACCCACGGAGCGCAGCGCCGACTGGTTGTTGAGCTGGGCCTCGATCTCCGATCTCGTCGGCCGGGGGCGACAGCGTCCCTGCCGGGAGCAGTCCGCCTTCTACTACCATGAGGTGCTGAGCGTCCTGTGCCAGGAGCCGGCCTGGATCGAGGAGAATCCGCGGCTGGTGCGAGTGCAGGCCGCGAACCTGGCGGGCCACATCATCGCCATGGGCGGCCAGCAGACCGTGGAGCAGACGCCGCGGATCGGCGTGGTGGTCAACCGGGTCCACCGTCTCGCAGCGCTGGCGGGCAAACCACCGGATCACGAGGGAGGGCGTCGCGCCGCGTACTGGCTCCATCGGAGCCTGGGGCTGCTCGAGGGCGAGGCGAAGGTCGAGGAGGGCGCCGTCATGCGGGCCCACATCGTGGCGTCCATGATGGACGTCCCCACGGCGTGGTTCTTCCTGTACGAGCCCGCCGACGATCCGGACGCGAGCATGAGCTCGGGGGTGGGACCGGACTCGTGGGGGCGTCCGCACGTGTCCTACACGTCCCTCGTGGCGGGGATGATCCGGCCGTTCATGGTGACGCCCGAGGACCGGGACGAGGTCGCCCAGGGGTTCTTCAACGCGGCCGTCAACATCTCCAAGAGCGACCCGTCCGGGGCGCCGGGGGCGAACGACGTTGCCGAGTGGGCGGTGATGGCTTTCGCGACGACGGGGCTGTGGTGGGCCCTGGTGCTCGGGAGGGACCTTCAGGAGGCGCTGGGGCCCTTCCACGGTGGCGACTGCGCTGCGCTGCTCTACGGGCACCTCACCCGCGATTGGCTGCAGCCCGGCTTCCGAACCCTCGCCGGGCAGCTCGGCGGGAAGGGTTCCGCGCTCCCGGACAACGCCGCGTACCGCTTGGGACGGGCGTGGGAGAATCTGGGGCTCGAGCCGGCGTCCGGCCAGGAGGCGGCGGATCTCGCGACGCTGAGGGAGACCGTGCACGAGAGCCTGGGCTACCTTCTGGCTCTTCAGGGCGTGAAGTGGATCGAGGGCCTTCCAGAGGGACCCATTCCCGACGACGAGCGCATGGAGCAGCTGGTCGGGGCCATGCACGAGGTCATGGATGCGTGGATGGGGCGAGAGACGCGGGAAGCTGCCGCTGTCGAGCTCGGTGAGCTGCTGTCCCGCCTCGCGGTCGAGGCGCGCGACCTCCCGGATACGGTCCGGCGCTACTACGGCGGCCTGGCGGGCGATCCGATCGCGGGCGAGACGCTGGTCTCGCGCGCTGGCCGGGGCCCGCTCGTGGAGGCCGGCGTCATGTCCAAGGAGGAGTGGGACGCGCTCGCCAATCGCAGCGTCAGGCCCAGCCATTCCGTCGATTCCATCGCGGCGCTGCTCGAGGAGCACATGGGCTGGCTGACCTGACCGCGGCGGTGCCAGCCCTTGTCTCGGCATCGGCTGTTGCTATCTTGCCCGCGCAAGGGTGCGTGGGCGGGTCGCTCGCGCAGGACGAACCGGGATGGTCGGGCCGCCATCCGACAGCGCGCGCACCTTGGAAGCCTCCAGGGCCGAGGTGCGCTCATCGTCGGAGGCAACCATGTCCGAGCGTCGCTCGAACCGGAGCACCACCAGCGTCGGCGGCCTGCTGGCCCGTGTCTACTGGATGGCCTTCGGGAACCTCGTCGTGCTGCTGGCCGCGCTCTACATCGTCATGCACACGGAGACCGTCCTCTCGTGGGCTGACGGCGTCTTCTGGGCGGGCATCGCCTCGCTCATCGGCGTCCGCTACCTGGACGTCAAGAAGTACGGCGGGCTCACGTCCGACGGCGAACCCGCGACCATGCAGGACTTCAAGAGCTACAGCGGCAAGACCGGCGGCGTCGGAGGCGCCGTCTGGGGCACCGCGCAGTCGCTGTCCGTCTTCGTCGTGTAGGCCATCCGGCGGGGCCTCGGTCTCAGCGCTCCTGGCCGTTCTCGGCGGTCAGGAGCGCCTCCCGGAGGCGCCAGGCGACCTCCTCCCGGAGAGCGTCGGCCTCGCGGGGGTCGAACGGCGTCATCTCGACGACGAGGCGACCGTGATCCTCGTCGAGGCGAACCTGCACCGGCGTCCCGGGGGCCCGGCGGGGGCTCAGCAGCGCCAGGTTGCGGGCCAGCGCGCGGAGGCCCTCGAGGCGATCTGCGCGCACCGCGGGCGGGACCGTCCAGGTGATGGTCATCGGCTCCGCGCGGCCGGCGCCGGGGGCGTAGACGGTGGCCTCGTTGTGGAGGGCGACCCCGGGGAGGAACACCCGCGATCCCTCGGCGGTCTCCAACTCCACGCCGCGGAGGCTGATGGAGGTGACCCGCCCCGCGTGGGGGCCGACGCGCACGTGCTGGCCCTCGCGGATGGCCTGCCGGGCGATGATGACCGCGCTGGCGGCGGCGTTGCGCAGGCTCTCGCGGGCGGACCAGAGGATCGCCAGCACGACGCCGGCCACCACCAGGGCGCGGGCGCCGGGGTGATCGGGGGTGAAGGCGGTGACCACGACGAGCAGGGCCAGCGTCCCGGCCACGAGGCGCGCCGTGGGGAGCCAGCCGTGGAGCTGACGACCCGCCGCCAGGCGCCACCGGACCAGCGCGCGGACCAGGCGCTCGAAGGCGTACAGCGCGACGAAGAGCGCCATGAGGCGGATGGCGACCCCGAGCAGATGCTCGAACGACAGGGCGTCGCGGATCTCCTCGCCCAGGCTCTCCAGGAGCTGTCCGGGCGCGGGCCCGGCCTCCGGCGCGGTCGCCTCCGGGGCCGGCGGCCCCACGAAGTCGAAGGGGCTCTTCGCGCCGGCTCCGGCGCCGAGCACGAGGCTCGCCAGGGTCGCCGCGACGACGATGGCACGCATCCACCGGCTCATGGCGCCCTCCCGTCGCTGGCGAGCAGGCCCCGCTCGCGCAGGTGGTGCTGGATGGACGCCTCGGACCAGGGCGGCACCATCCAGGTGATCTCCCCGTCCGTCCGGGGGCGCGCTTCGAGGAGGCCCGTAGCGGCCAGGGCGTGGAGGGCGGCCCGGGCGCGGACCGCGGGCCAGCCGAGAGACTGCTGGAGGTGGCGCCGGTCGAGGACCCCGTGGGCCAGGGCCACCGCCAGCGCGGCGCTCAGGTGGGGCGGAAGGTCGGACATCTCGGTCAGGTCGGGCCTGGGGCAGGGGCGCACCTCGAAGCTCCGATCGTCGACCGGGTCGAGGCTCAGGGTCCAGAGCTGCAGCGCCGTCCGTGGACGCCCGCGGCTCAGGCGTGCCAGGCGTCGGAAGTACTCGTCCTCGGCGGAGGTCCGGCCCAGGCGCCAGCGGAGCCGGCGGAGGCTCAGGCGCTTCGGGCCGCGGAACTTCAGGTCGAGGCCGCTCAGGCGGTGACGCCGCTCCACCGCCGTCCGGATGGCGTCGGGCCCCAGCGGCCGCATCCGGATGATGGTCCCGAAGAGATCCCCGAGGGGGCTGACCTCCTCCATGAGGCGCAGGAGCGAGGTCTCCGCGGTCATGATCCAGAGGGTGGAGCGGGAGGTGGCCGCGATCAGGGAGGCCAGGCCCTCCATGGCCTCCAGGCCGCGGGCGCTGCGCTCCACCATCCGCTCCAGGCCGTCCAGCACCAGGATGGGGGCGCGCTGTCGAAGCTCCGCGGCCACGCCCCGGGCCGTGGGCTCCGCGTCGGTGATGCCGGCGGCCCGGGCGACCCACTTGTGCAGGCGGGCGGCGCTGTGGAAGGGGCGATCGGCCTCGAGCCATACGATGGGGCGCTCGCTCAGCCCGCGACCGATGGCCACGCGCACGAGGCTGGAGCGCCCGCTGCCCCGGCGGCCCGCCACGACGATGGCGCCACCCCCGCGGCGGCGGATCCGCTCCCGCACCAGGGCCATCTCCCGGTCCCGATCCACGACGAAGGCGTCGTTCTCCGTGGGATCCAGGGAGAAGAGCTTGCCGTAGACGTAGGGCAGGTCCTGCGCGGCGGGGGTCAGCTCTCGCAGGGCCAGGCGGATGCGCTCGGGGCCGCCCAGGGTGAGGTCGGCGCGGGCCTCCACGCGCCCCCAGGTGGCGGCGACGCGCCCCCAAATCCGGCCCCACTCCTCCCGAATGCGGGCGATGCGCGGGTGGTTCCCCAGCCGCGGGAGGATCTCCCGGGCCCACCGGCGCACACCGTGGGCGGCGTGCTCCAGCCGGCCCCGGGCGGCCTCCTCCTGCAGGCGGCTCCAGAGCTCCATCGACGCTCCGGTCTCCGCGCGGCCCACCTCCCGCACGAGGGCCTCGGAGGTGTCGGAGGTCTGATCGATCTCCCGCTCGAGCCGCTCGGCCACGGCGTCCAGGGTCTCCACGACCCGCGTGACACGGGCCTCGGCGCGGGTCTCGGCCCCCTCCTCCTCCTCGGTGGGGAGCTCCTCGGACGGCTCCGGGCGCTGCCCCGCCTGCTCCTCGCCGATCTCCTCGTCCGCGCGGTCCTCGCGACCGACCTGCAGGGTCAGGAGGCGCATGGCGTCGCGGATCCCGGCCACCGCCTCCTCGGCGGAGGTCTCCAGGGCGCGCATGTGCTCGACCAGCCGCACGGTGATCCGCTGGTCGAAGAACGTCCGCGACACCCGCCGAACCGCCACGGGCACCGGCTCGCCCGCCGTGGGTTGGCCGCGCAGCAGCGCCACGATCTCCGCCTCCGGGAGCAGGGAGACCTCCTCCGGCAGGGGCGCCGTCACCGTGTCCAGGGAGCCCACCAGCCGGTCCACGACGCCCGCCGAGCGGAGCGCGTGCATGACGCCCTCTACGGGCCGCGCGACTCGGCGCCGGAGCTCGTCCAGGAGGCCCTTGAGGACGTCGGTCGGGTCGATCTCCGGCCGGGCCACCGCCTCCTGCGAGGCCCGGGCGCGGTCCAGGGCGAGCCGCAGCAGCTCGCCGATCCGGGAGTGCATGCGCTGGGGCGGGCCCAGGGCGGCCTCCAGGGCGGCCTCGCGGAGCTGGCCCTTCATCTCGACGAGGCGCAGGCCCAGGCCGATCCGCTCGAGGATGGCGGCCTGGCGGATGCCCCACGTGCGGCGATCCACGTCCGCTGCGGAGACGGCCTCCCGCACGCCCGGCGCCACCGACGCATAGCGCAGGTCCCGCTCCCGCATCTGGAACGTCCCGGCCACGTCCGCCAGCTCCGCGATGCGCCGCGCAGCCCGGGCGGCCTCCTCGGAGAAGCGCATCATGGGTTCGTCCGCGAGGCGCCGGAGATCGTCCCGGGCCTCCCGGCTGGCCTCGCGCAGGCCCACCAGGCACTCCTGCATGTACTCGCGGGTCTCCTCGGGTCCGGAGCCGTCGTCCACGCGCTCCAGGGCGTCGACGAGCACCCAGTCGGCGCTCCGGAGCAGGGTCTCCAGGCGCCGGAAGGCCTTGAACTCGGCCCGGGCCACCAGGGTCTCCAGCGCCGACATCCGGCTGACGAGCTCGCCGGCCACCACGCGGCGGACGATGCGCCGGAACGGGATCGTGCGGAGGGGGCGGGGGCGGCCGAAGAACCGCTCCGCCGCGCGGAGGGCCCGCTTGGCCAGCTTCGATGCGCGCACCCAGGCCGGATCCCCCGGGGCCGGCGTGAGCACCCTGGTCGTCTCCGGGACGAGGAGCTCCGCGGGCGCCTCCCGGACCACCTGCTCCACCTGCTCCTCGAGGAGGTGCAGGACGGGGACGGCCCGGTCGTCCAGGGCCGGGGGCGCGAAGTCCTCCAGCACGCTGCGGTTCTGGGAGGCCAGGTTCTCGCGGTGCTCCAGGAGCGCCTCGCGGATCGCCTCGGCGTCCTCGGCGCGGCCGCACGCCTCCGAGGCCACCTGGATCGTCTGGCGCGCCTGGCCGCCGGTCACGCGCAGCACGTCCCCGATGCGATCGATGCGGGCCTGGACCCCCTGGCGCCGGACCTGGCTCCGCAGCAGCACCAGGCTCTGGACGGCGCGGCGCCACTCCCGGTTCGGCGTCGCCTCGTGGGGGCCCTCCACCTCGAGGAGGGGATCGGGGCGCGCCTCCTTCGGCGGCATGATCTCCTCGGCCGTGGGCTCGGCCTCGCCCACCTCCTCGGCGGCGGCCTTCTCCTCGGCCTCCTCCGTCGGAAGCTCCCCGGCCCGGCGGACGGCCAGCTTGGCGGCCAGGGGCCCGACGATCAGGTGGAGCGCGGCCAGGAGACCCAGGACGTCGGAGGTGGCGCGGCCGGCCGCGCCCATCTCCCGCACGGCCAGGGACAGCAGCGCCAGCGTGACGGGACCCTGGGGCAGGAACGCCAGCCAGCCCCAGCCACGGAGCGCGCGGTGGCGACCTCCCAGGCGGTTGCCCAGGGCGGTGGCGATCCAGAGGCCCAGGGCGCGCGCCACGAACAGGGCGCCGGCGGCGGCGGCGACGGGCCACAGGCGGGGGACGGGGAGGTCGGCGCCCAGCAGCGTGAAGAGCACCAGGGCGGCGGGGAGCCCCACGCGCCGCACGCCACGGCCGATTTCCTCGGAGGCGCGGCCGCTGCTCCAGCGCACGGCGAGGCCGCCCACCGCGAAGGCCAGGACCGGCTCGGCGCCGAGGTCCAGGAGGAGGGGCATCGCCGCGAGGACGAGCACCAGCAGGGGCACCATGGCGTGGCGCCCGAGGGATCGCGCCACGACGAGGACGAGCATCGCCAGGGCCACGCCCAGGCCCACGGAGGTGGTCGTCACGTCGGCCAGGGCGGACGGGGACGTCGCCATGTCGGGCAGGCCTTCGGAGGCCCGGGACAGGGCCAGCGCGAGGGCCAGCGGGACCAGGAGGGCCTTGGCGAGGGCCACCGAGAGGGAGACGTTGCTCAGGCGGCCGGCGGCGCCCGAGTCCTCGAACACCGCGGAGAGGACGACGGGGGAGGTCCCGAGGGCCAGGGTGCCGGCGACCAGAGCGAAGGCGTGCGCCGCGCCGGGCTCCGAGGCCAGGGCCGGGAGGAGGTCGGCGGCGCCCAGGGCGACCAGGCCCGTGAGCGCGGGGACCAGCAGCGCCGTGGTGAGGAGGATGGTGACGGCGGGCCGTCGGGCGGCGCGATCGCTCCGGATGTCGAGGCAGAAGCCCGCCTGGAAGGCCAGCAGGGCCAGGGCGGTCGTCTCCAGCGGGACGAGGTGCCAGACGAGGCGGGCGTCGAGGAAGCCGGCCGCGGGGCCGAGGACCACCCCGGCCGCGACGTAGCCGAGCAGGCGCGGGACGCCGAAGCGGTGGAGGGTCTCGCCGGCGACGAGGGCCGCCAGGAGTCCCAGGCCCACGGCGGCGGTCGGCAGGCCGGCGGGCGGGGTGCCGCCCACGAGCTCGACGAACGCGACGCCGAGCCAGACGGCCACGAGCACGACCAGGACGAGCCAGCGCCGCATCATCGCCTCCACGTCGAGGGCAGCAGCAGCGCCAGCACGGTGAAGAACTCGAGGCGCCCGAGGATCATCCCGAAGGTGAGCACGAGCTTCGCCGAGGCCGGCAGGAACGCGAAGTTGTCCGTCGGGCCCACGTCTCCGAAGCCCGGGCCGACGTTGCCCACGCAGGTCAGGGCGGCGGAGAACGAGGTCACCATGTCCACCCCGTGGAAGGCGACGACCAGGGTGCAGAGCATGACGGTGGCGGGGAAGAGGACCGCGAAGGCGTACACCTGCTTGAGCACGTCCCCGCGGATGGCGGTCCGGCCCACCTTCACGGCGCGGACCGCGTGCGGACGGACGGTCTGGCCGACCTCGATGAGGGCGGTCCTCACCAGGATCACGATCCGGCTGATCTTCATGCCGCCCGCCGTGCTGCCCGCGGAGCCCCCGACGAACATGAGGGCCACGAGGATGAACTGCGGGAAGATGGGCCAGACCTCGAAGTCGTCGGTGCCGAAGCCGGTGGTCGTGGCGATGGCGAGGACCTGGAAGAGGGCCTTGCGGACCGCCGTCTCCACGTCCCCCCCGTGGAGCGGGAGGATCCACACGGACACGACCACGGTGAAGAAGATGACGACACCCGTGTAGACGCGCCACTCCCCGTCGCGGAGGGACTGGCGGAGGCGCCCGCTCAGCGCCGCGTAGTGGAGCGCGAAGTTGACGCCGGCCAGGTACATGAACAGGCAGATGATCCACTCGATGGCGGGGCTGTCGAAGGCGGCGATGCTGGCTCCGCGCGTCGAGAAGCCGCCGGTCGCCAGGTTGGACATGGCGTGGGCGACCGCGTCGAACGGCGTCATGCCCACGAGCCACAGCAGGAGCGCCTCCGTGGCCGTGAGCCCGACGTAGATCCACCACAGGAACATGGCCGTGTGCTTGATCTTGGGGCGGAGGCCCTCGGTGATGGGGCCCGGCACCTCGCTCTTGAACAGGTGCTTGGCGCCCACGCCCAGCTGGGGAAACAGGGCGACGAACAGGACGACGATGCCCAGGCCGCCCAGCCAGTGCGCGGTGATGCGCCAGAAGTGGAGCGCCCTGGGGAGGGCCTCGATGTCCCGCAGGATGGTGGAGCCCGTGGTCGTGAAGCCGCTCACGGTCTCGAAGAAGGCGTCGTGGAACTTCGGGATGGCCCCGTCGATCACGTAGGGCAGCGCGCCCAGCACACCGGCGAACAGCCAGCCGGCCGTGACGACCAGGAGGGCGTCGCGGATGCGCATGGTCTCGTCGGCGCGGCGACCGAACAGCGCCAGGATCCCGCCCAGGACGATGGACAGCCCGGCCGCCGTGGCGAGCCCCTCGGCGCCCCCGTGGTCCTCGGCCGCCCACCCCCACGGGATCGCCGTGAGCATGGCGAGGGCCAGCACCCAGAACAGGCGCGCCAGCAGCTTCGCGGCCAGGCCGTAGTTCAAGCGCTACCTCCGGAGCAGGGCACGTCGGGCGCCCGCCACGGCGCGCTCGGGAGCGTACACGACGACCACGTCGCCCGCTTGGAGCTCCACCAGCTCGGGCTCCTCCAGGAGCTGGCGACCCCGCGCCACGGCGGCCGGCACGACCCCGTGCGGCAGGTCCATGTCGAACAGGCGCTTCCCCCTCAGGCGGGAGCGCTTCTGGACCTGGAGCTCCATGATGACGCTGTTGTCGATGGGGATCGTGGCCTGCACGGCCTCGCGGCGGCGGCGCAGGAAGTGCAGGATCTCGCGGGAGACCAGGAGGCGGGGGCTCACCGTCCAGTCGATGCCCAGGGCGCGGTAGACGTCCGCGTAGTCGGGCCGGTGGAGCAGGGCGATGGCGCGCTCGGCCC
The DNA here is from genome assembly GCA_051747385.1 of Myxococcota bacterium. Taxonomy (GTDB): domain Bacteria; phylum Myxococcota_A; class UBA9042; order PHBI01; family JACKFB01; genus JBNJGB01. The sequence continues at coordinate 2,979 of JBNJGB010000020.1, read as the reverse complement.
CGAGCTGCTTGGACAGCAGCGTCCCCATGAGGTTGACCTCGTCCGCGCGCGTCGTGGCGACGAAGGCGCGGGCGTGGCTCACGTCCAGCTCCTGGAGGAACGGCATGCTCGTGCCCTCGCCCCGGGCGATCTGGACGCCGGACATGGCGCTGCTCTCCGCCAGCCGGGCGCAGCGCTCCGGATCCCGATCGGCGAGGATGACCGAGTCCATGATCTTGAGGAGCTCCGTGGCGATGTTCGTCCCCACGTCGCCGCCGCCCACCACCAGGGCGCGTCCCCGCCGTCGTCCCTCGCCGCGGAAGAGGCGGTCGAGCTGATAGAGGGTCTGCGCCGGGCCGGAGATGACGACGCGGTCCTCCGGCTGGAGGTGCGGGACGCTCTCCGGGGTCTGGCTCTCCTCGTCCCGGATGACCGCGAGCACGCGGCACCCGGTGGGCAGGGCGAGCTGGGCGGCGGCTCGGCCCGCGGCGGGCACGTCCTCGTCCACCGAGACCACCATCACCTGGATGAGGTGGCCGGCGAAGTCCTCGACGTAGTCCACGGTGCCGGCGCGCGTGAGGCGCACCACCTCGGCGCCCGCCAGCAGGCCGGGGCACAGGGCCAGGTCGACGCCGAAGAGGTCCTCCACCCAGCCCGTGCGGTCGGGGAAGTAGTCGCGGTTGTTGACTCGCGCCACGGTGAACGAGGCCCCCTGGTGCCGGGCCGCGAGGGCCGTGACCAGGTTGACCTCGTCGTTGTCGGTGACGGCGGCCACCAGCTCCGCCCGGGAGGCCCCGGCCTGTCGGAGGGTGTCGGGCAGGGCGGCGTGGCCGTGGAGGGTCAGCACGTCCATGCCGGCCTCCACGTCGCTCAGGGCGCCGTGGCTCCGGTCGACCGCGACCACGTCCTGGCCGCCCTCGGCCAGCTCGGCGGCCAGGTGGCGCCCGACCTCGCCCATCCCGCAGATGACCATGCGCATGTCAGGACTCCGTTCGCAGGGCCGGGATCTCGCCCGCCTCGTCGAGGACGACGCGGGCCGCAGGGCCGGCCCACAGGTCGTTCAGCACGACGGCGCCGACGATCGCCGTGAGGAGAAGCTGTCCGGCGTCGGACGGCGCCATCATCCACCATGAGATGGCGACGGCGACCGCGGGGGCCCCCTGGCCGAGCAGCATGAAGCCCATGCGTCGCAAGCCGGGGTTGGCGGGGTCCAGGGCCCGCGCGGCGACGCTCCCGGCGAAGACGGCCATCAGCAGGCGCGCCACCACGAGCCCGGCCAGGAGCGCCCAGGCCACGGTGTCCACGCGCGGCTCCCACACGGCCCCGGCATACAGCAGCAAAAGGTGCAGCGTCGGCGTCTCCAGGATGGTGACGACCCGGTGGTGGCGCGGCTCGCGGTGGCCGACGTTGGCCAGGGTGAGGCCGATCACCAGGTTGATGAGCACGGGCGACAGGCGGAGGTGCCACGACAGGCCGGTGGCGAAGACGCTGATCGCGGCCAGGCCGACGAAGAGCCGGCGATCGTCCGGCTCCTCGCCCAGGAAGCTGTCCGCCGCCACGCCCAGGATGACGCCGACGGCCACCTCCGCCAGGAGCCACTCGGTCGGGGCCAGGGGGCGGAGCCCGTCGACGGCGGGCCTGCCGTGGAAGGCCAGCGCGATGGCGAAGGACAGGAGGCCCGCGGCCCGGGCGACGCGCGCGAGGCTCTCGCCGGCCTCGGACACGGGCCCCGACGCTCCGAAGCGCCGGGCGACTCGCCGGACCGACGCGGGGCTGCCGGCCACGGCCGCGGCGGCCGCGACGGCGGCCGCCAGCGCCAGGGCAGGCAGGTCGAGCCCGAACCCCGTCGGATCCAGGACCCACAGGAGCGCCGCGATGGCCACGCCCACCAGGAGCAGCATCGTGAAGACGTAGAACAGGCCGGCCCGGAGCGCGCCCTCCGCGAGGCCGCCGTCACGCCGGGCCGACACGGCGAGCCCCGCCTGGAGCCCGACCCAGCCGATGGCGATGCCGGCGGCCGGCGCGAGCTCGGCCAGCGCGGCCGGGTCGAGGACCCCCAGGGCCGAGGGCCCCACGAGCACGCCCAGCCCCACGAACAACGCGCCCCCGTGGAGCAGCCCCCAACGGCGCAGTCCTTCCGCGAGGAGACGGGCCACGAAGAAGCCCACTCCCAGGACGACGAATGCCTGCATGGTCTCGGTCCACATGGCGCGTCCGGGGCAGGTTCGGGCCCCACGGCCCGTTAGCTACCATGGACTCCCCGATCCTGCACGTAAACCGGGCCGCGAAGGGGCGGCAGGGCGGTCGCAAAGTCGACCGCCCTCCCTTGCCCTTGCCCTTGCCCTTGCCTGCTCTCGAACGCGCAGAATCCATCGTTTCCGAGCGGATACAATCCGGCGCCGGGCGCCGTACCGCCGCGCCGCCCTCACTTGTCCGACTTTGCGATTGCCCTGGAAGGGGCGGTCCTGCGGGCACGCTGCTCCGAACGCAACGCGGGGGCCCGCCGGATGACGGGCCCCCGCGCCGGGGATGGGCCCCGGCCGAAGCCGGGGCGTGGTGTCGAGGCCTACTGGCAGGTGTCGGGACAGCCGTCCCCGTCCGTGTCCACCGGCTCCTGGTCCCCGAGGCACACGAGGTCCATGCAGCCCTCGCACGAGTCCATGCAGCCGTCGCCGTCCGTGTCCACCGGCGTGAGGCCGGGGACGCACGCGATGTCCGGGCAGGACTTGCAGGTGTCGTTGCACCCGTCGCCGTCCGTGTCCACGGCCACGTTGCCGTCCTCGCAGTCGAGGTTCGTGAGGCAGCCGTCACAGAACGAGGGGTCGACCTGTGCGCCGTCGGGGCACTCGTCGGGCGAGACGTTCATGTAGCCTGCGGCCGTCTCGCAGCAGATGGTGTCGACGGGATCCTCGCAGTAGGAGGGGTCGACCGCGTGTCCGTCGGGGCAGTCGGAAGCGGGGATGGTCACGAGCCCGTCTGCGGTCTCGCAGCAGACGTCCT
>JBNJGB010000019.1:0-119738 GCA_051747385.1 Myxococcota bacterium | reverse complement strand
GCCTGGTCACCCCGGAGACGAACGCCAGCGCGTCCAGCAGGTTGGTCTTTCCGCACCCGCCGTGGCCGAGTACAACGACGTTGCGGATCCTCTCCGTCGGGAAGTCCTTCATCGAAGCCATAGCGCAATCCCTCGCAGCGCTCGGGGCTCGCCAGGTGAGGCGCCCGTCGTGAGGTGGCACGCGTCGTGATGCTCACGACGGTGCTTCAACGGGGCGGGCTCCGAATGAAAATCTCTTGTCCTCGCCTACGCTAGTCCACTCGCCGCCGGTCCGCAAAGGGCAATCAAGGGGCGATGGCCGACGCGGGCGAAGGGGGCCTCCCGAGCCCGCGCCGACGCCTGGGTCCCGCCCCGTGCAGGCGGGTTTCAGCGCCGGCGACGACGTCGCGGCCGGGCCCTCACTGCGCCGGCGTCAGGATCCGGGGCGCCGCGGCTCCCTCGGGCGCCTCGGCGCGCAGCACCCGCCTCATGTCCGCGACGAGGGGGCGCTCGCCGGTGCGGAGCCGGCGGTCCGGCAGGGTCGTGTCCACGCGGGAGGCGTCCACGGCGTCGACGCCCTCCAGCGCCCGCACCTCCTCTCCGGCCACGCGCACGCCCTCCGCGTCGCGCACGAGGGAGAGGACCGCGTCGTTCTGCGAGGCGTAGACGGTCACGCGCTCCGCCATCGTCCGCGCGGCGGGCACCACCTCGTCGCGGAACACCTCCGCCGGGATGTCGGGCGTCAGGAGCACCACACCTCGGAAGCGCCGGGCCGGACCGGGCTCTCCGGGCGCCGGCGCCATGCCCTGCAGGGCCTCTCCGAGGATGCGGGCTCCGAGGCCGTGGGCGACCAGGTGCACCCGGCCCTCGCCCGCCTCCCGCCGGACCCGGTCCAGGACCTCGCGCAGGTGCGGGACCGTCCAGGCGGCCGCCTCCTCGTCGCCCCCACGGCCCGACCAGCCGCTCCCGGACGGCCAGGAATACAGGATCGTCGCGCCGCCGAGGTCCAGATCCCAGGAGAGCCGGGCCGCCCGCCGCGCCGCCTCCCCGAACGTGGTGTCGCCCCCGTGCACGAAGACCAGGGCCTCCCGCTCCCTGCCCGCGCCCATGGCCTCGCCGGCGCCCGACCAGAACGCCGCCGGGTCCTCGCGGACCACCTCCTCCAGGGCCACGTGCTCGGACGGGTCCTCGACGAGCCCGAAGCGCCGCGCGGAAGGCCGCTCCACCTCGCCCGGCTCGCGGATCGGCGGGATGGTCACCTCGCAGGCCCCGTACTCGAGGTCCCCCCGCCCGGCTCCGTACACGTCGTCCGGGCCCTCCCCCGAGGGCAGGAGGTCGGCGATCACCAGCGCCACCGTGAGTGCGCCCACCACCGCCGAGATCAGCACGCGCGCGCGCCGGCTTCGCCTGCGCGTCCACCACAGGAGCGCGAGGAGCAGGACGAGCCCGGCCAGGGCGTGCACGACCGCATGGGTCCGGCGCTCTCCCGCCCGCTCGTCCGCCTTCGAGCGGGTGCGATCCGTCGCGTACCACACGCGCACCTCGCGAGGCTCGCCCACGCCGGTGACCACGGGGGCCGGAGGCGGCTCGGGTTCGGACTGAGCGGCCTCCTCCGCCGGGGTCGGACCGGGTTCGGACACGGCCTGCGCCTCGTCCCGGACGGGGCGGGTCGCGCTCGGAGCCAGCGGCGGGAGCGTCCGCCTCGGGGGCGGCAGGGACTCCCACTCGGGGCGCGGCGCCCGCTCCAGGTGCGTCACGCGGGACCCGGGCTCCGCGTCGGCGCCCGCCCGGCCGGCATCGGCACCGGTCAGGGGCTCCGCGGGTCCCGTGCGTACCTGCTCCCGCGCGCAGGACAGCGCGAGGAGGGCGCAGAGCAGCCACGCCGGCGCGGTGAGTCGGTATCGCATGGGCCCCTCCACGGTAGCGCCCCGCGCGAGCGGCGCACAACCGCACGTCCCCCGGCCTATCGTCCCCGCCCTCGCCCTACTCCGCGCGGAGGCGGTCCACCAGGTGGCGGACCATGCGGACGTGGGCGGCGACCTGCTCGAGGGTGACGAACTCGTCCGGCTTGTGGGCCTGGCCGATGGAGCCCGGGCCGCACAGGACGGACGGGATGCCGGCGGCCTCGAACAGGCCGGCCTCGGAGCCGTAGCTGACACGACGCGTCCCGCCGCCCCCGGTGAGCGAGCGCGCCAGGGAAGTCACCGGGGCGTCCTCCGGGGTCGCGAGGCCCGGGTAGCGGGTCCGCTCCTCCCACTCGATGCCCGCGTCCGGCGCCACCTCGCGCATCTCGGGGACGAGCCGCTGCTCGGCGAAGTCGCGCACCTCCGCCAGCAGGGCGTCGGGATCGTGTCCCGGCAGGTTGCGAACCTCCAACTCGAAGGTACAGGAGGCCGGGATGATGTTCAGGGCCGTGCCGCCCTCGATCCAGCCGGTGTGCACCGTGGTGAAGGCCGGCTCGAACGCCGCGTCGAACGGCCCCTCGTCCCGCAGCCGGGTCGCCAGGCGGCGGAGGCGCGACACGACCTCCGCGGCGAACTCCACTGCGTTGACGCCCTGGTCGGTCCGGGAGCTGTGGCCGTCCAGGCCCCGCACGTGGCAGCGCACGACGAGCTTGCCCTTGTGGCCCGTGACGACCTGCATCTCCGTGGGCTCTCCGACGATGCAGGCGATCGGCGGGGCGACCCACTCCTCGATGCGCGGGAGCATGCGCCGGACGCCGACGCAGCCCACCTCCTCGTCGTAGGACAGGGCCAGGTGCAGCGGTCGCGCCAGGTCCGCGGCGGCGATCTGCTCCGCGAGCGCCAGGGGCACGGCGAGGAAGCTCTTCATGTCCGCCGTGCCTCGGCCGTACAGGCGGCCGTCGCGCTCGACGACCTCGAACGGATCGGTGGTCCACGCCTGCCCCGTCACCGGGACGACGTCCGTGTGCCCGGAGAGGATGACCCCGGGGCGATCGGCCGGCCCGAACGTCGCGAAGAGGTTCGCGCGGTCGCCCTCTTCGCTGAACGTCAGCCGGCACGGGATCCCGAGATCCTCGAGGCGCGTGCGGACGTCCTCGATCAGGGCCAGGTTCGACTCCCGCGCGACGGTCGGGAAGCCGACCAGGCGCCGGATCTCCTCGACGACGGGCTCCAGGTGCTCGCGATCCTCCATCCGTCCTCGCTCGCCGCGGCGGCTCAGCCGCCCTTCTTCTCGTAGGTGCCGATCATCTCGGCCTCCTCCAGCACGTGACCCTCCATGGCCCGCTGGAGCATCTCGGAGGTGGGGTGCTCCAGGTCCTCCAGCGTCTCGTCGAGCGCGAAGAGCTTGAAGAAGTACCGGTGCCGGCCGATCGGCGGACACGGGCCACCGTAGCCGGTGCGCTTCCAGCTGTTGGTCCCCTGGCGCGTGCCCTCGGGAAGCCGGGTGGGCGTGACGTGCTCCGTCAGGCCGCCGTCCTCCGGGGGCAGGTTGTACAGCACCCAGTGCACGAACGTCATCTGGGGCGCCTTCGGATCCGGGGCGTCCGGGTCGTCCATGATCAGCACGAGGGACTTCGCGCCCTCCGGCACGTCGTACCAGCGCAGCGGCGGCGAGGTGTCGTCGCCCTCGCAGGTGTAGCGCGCGGGGATCTCCCCGTCGGGGTCGAACGCCGAGGATTGGATCAGCATGGCCTTCCCTCCTTGGGTCGGGAGCATTGCAGACGCCGTGACAGCCGCGGGGTCGTCAGGACGCCGGGATCTCGAAGACGACCTCGCCGCGGGTATCGGGGGAGATCTCCACCTCCCGCGGCGCCCGGCCCGGCACCTCCAGGCGCAGGCGGACGGGGTCGTCGCCGGCCGGGAAGAGACCCACGGGCGCCCTGCCGAGGCGCACGTCGCCGCGGAACACCGCGGCGCCGGACGGCTCGCTGCGCACCACCACCATCCACCGCTCGAGCGTCTCGATGTATCGCGCCGCGACAACGTCGCCCGGCGCCACAGCGAGCAGGCGTTGGAAGGTCCGATAGGCGCCCGCGTGCTCCCCTGCGGCATACTGCCGCTCGCCGAGGTCCCGGAGCAGGTCGAGGCCCAACGCTTCCCCGGCCTCTGCGCCGGAGACCGCCACAGCGCCGGAGGCGTCCCGCTGCGGATCCTCCCGGACGGTCGTCCAGACCCCGAGCGCCGCGAGCGCCAGCAGCACGACTCCGACCACGAGCGCGCCCCGGCTCGGTGGGCCCTTGCGGTGCGGCGGGCGGACAGTGGGAGCCGGCCGGGTCAGGAGAGGTTCGAGGCCTCCCCGGGCCTCCAGCTCGGGCCAGGTCAACGCCCCCCGGGCCTGGTCCCTCCGTTCCTGGTCGTGGTCATGCTCCACGGGACGCTCCATGCGCGGCGGGTTCTCGCTCACGTGGACGTCGTCACCCACCGCCCGTGGAGGCCAGCAGCGCCAGGGCCTCCCGGTGCGCCGCCTCGATGCGGGGGAGCAGCGAGCGAGCGTGCTCGAGATCGGAGGCGTGCTCCATGCGCTGACACAGCGACGACAGGGCCATGAGCCCCACCATCGCGCTCGTGGACTTCAGGGAGTGCCCCGCCTCGCTCGCGCGCTCCAGGTCACCGGACTCCACGGCGTCGCGGATCTCCTGGACCCGGCGCCCCGCGTCGGTCCGATACTGGCGGATCAGGCTCGACGTGACCTCCTCGCCCACGTCCTCGCGTAGTCGGGCGAGCGCCGCGTCGTCGAACGACGGCTCCTGGACAGCGTCCGTCATGGGGCCTCCCTTGCTGATCACGGGTGACGTCCATTCTAGCCGCGTGGCCGTCGCTGTGACGAAGGCCGGGACGGATTCGTCGCCGGCCTCCCGCCGCGGGACGACGGGAGGCCGGGCTCGTCAGGCGTTGACCTTGCGCTTGAGCTGGGCGCCGGCGCGGAAGCGCACGACGTTCGTCGCAGGGATCTGGATCGGCTTCCCGCTCTGGGGATTGCGCCCCTGCCGCGGGGCACGCTTCGAGATGTCGAAGGTCCCGAAGCCCATGATGGTGACCTTGTGATCCTTCGCCAGGGTCTCCTCCATGGCGTCGATCAGGGCGCTGAACGCCTGCTCGGCCTGGGCCTTCGTGATGTCGGCCTCGCTCGCCATGGCGCTGACCATCTTGTCCTTCGTCAGGGTGTGGCCCATCGGCATTCTCCCGTACGTGGTGTGGTCGTTCGGTTGTGAGGGGTGAACGCCGCAGATGGTAACGCAAGGACCCGCCGTTCGTATATGCCCCCTCGCGACTTCGCCCGAGCGACAAACCGATCAGGGGCTCTCGGACTCGTAGACCAGCACCTCGGCGTGCTCGGCGGCGGCCTCCTCGGAGAACCACGCGGCGGAGCCGGCGCTCCCCCGCAGGTGGAGGTTCAGGAACCCGATCCCGAACTGCCGGATCAGCGGGTGGGCGACCTCCGTGGGCAGGTTGTCCTCGCCGCAGCCGTCGCGGAGCACGCCGTCCGCGTTGGCGATCTCCAGCTTCTCGGCGACCACCTCCAGGTCGAGCACGCAGACGTCGCTGAACGTGAAGTGGCCGCCGCCCTTCAGCTCGAACCAGTGCTTCGGGGCCGGGAGCTTCTCGTAGGCCGGGCGCATGTGCTCGTCCGGATCGAGGGTCCGATCCGCGTCCCCCGCCATCATCATGACGGGCACGGGGAAGTGGTCCATCTCCACGCCCCGGACGGGGAGCGTCGACGTGAACGGCGCCATGGGTACGATGGCCTTCACGCGCGGCTCGTTCCACGCGCCGAGGAACGAGGCATATCCCCCGAAGGAGTGCCCGGACAGGCCCAGGCGCTCGGGGTCGATGGTGCCCCGGAAGCGGTCCCCGGGGGTCTCGTGACGTGCGATCATGGCGTCGAGGGTGGCCTGGACGTCCCCGGGGCGCTCGATGGCGTTGAGCACCACCAGCTCCGGATCGTAGCCGCCCTCGAGGATCATGTCGTAGAGCGTGTTGCCGGTGTGGTCCACGGACGGGACCACGTAGCCGTGGCTCGCCAGGTGCTGGGTCCAGAACACGCTCTGGAAGCGGATCCCGAACGCCCCGTGCGAGAAGAGCACCATCGGATAGGGGCCGTCCGCCGCGCGCACCGGCGCGTCCCGGACCTGGTGGGTCTGGATGGGCGCGATCTCCAGGTCGCCGATCCGCTCCGGGACGCCCTCCGGCGCCCGCGCCCTCAGGTCGATGGACTCGTACGGGCCGCCCCGGGCGTCCTCGGTGGCCGGATACCAGACCTCCACCACCAGGGTCCGCGGCTCGCCGGCGTCGTCCGTCGTCTCCACCTCGAAGGTGGTCACCCCCACCGGGAAGGGGCCCCAGGTGGAGGGATCGGGCGCGTGTTCCTCGTCCGCCGCGCACACGTCGCCCACGCACGCGGGTCCGGTGTCGGGCTCACCCGCGTCCGCGTCCCCGGCGTCGGCCGCGTCGGCGTCCGCATCCTCGGCCCCCACGTCGGCCGGGCCGGGGTCGAGGGGCACGTCCGCGCCCGCCGCGTCGGCGTCCGGGGCGACGGCGTCCGGGGCGACGGCGTCGACGTCGGGCCCGGAGTCCGCGGCGTCCCGGGAGCCTCCGCCCCCGTCGTCGCAGGCGGCGAGAGCGAGGACGGCGAGGCCGACCACCAGACCAGGGAACCACCGCATGCCGCACCTCCTCGCGCCGTCACGGCGCGCCGTCGGGGCATCTTGGCGACGGCTGCAGCCGCGGGTCAATCACGGCGTGCGCCGGGAGGAGGTGGCGAGAAAATCTGACAGCCGCCGGGAGCGACCCCAGGATGAGCCCGTTCCGACAGCCGCGCGCTCTCGACCGGGCTCAGCCCCGGCCGCGCGGCCACACCACCGAAACGAGGAGTGGATCATGGTTCGCAGAGGTATCGTCCTGTCGTGCATCGGCGCGCTCGCCGTCCTGCTCACCGCCGGACAGGCCCATGCCCAGGAGGAGACGGCCTACGGGCTCGAGGCCGGAGACATCGGCCTCCGCTTCAACGTGCCGAACTCCAGCGGGGCCAGCGTCACGGGCCAGTATCAGCTCACCAAGCCCGGCGCCCTGCAGTTCGAGCTCGGGTTCGGCTTCCAGGCCGAGGACACGGACCAGGGCGTCCCCAGCGGCTGGGGCATCAAGGTCGGCGGCCACTACGCCCACTACCTGCTGCCCACCCGCGTCTCCCCGTACGTGAAGGCGGGCCTGACCCTCGCGCAGAACGGCGGCGACGCCAACGAGGGCAACGACGACTTCAACCTGTCCATCGACGGCGGCGTGGGCGTCGAGTTCTTCGTGACGGAGAAGTTCACCCTGGGCGGCGAGATGCTGCTCGCCATCCCGGTGGCCCCGTCCTTCAAGGTGGGCACGACGACGTCTACCCTGTTCGCGACCTTCTACTTCGGTGGAGACTGAGGTCGCCTCGCGCGTTTCACGCCCACACGAGCAGGGAGAGGACCCCATGAAGAGATTCAACTCGAGGGTCGCGCCCGCGATCGCCCTGGCCGCGCTGCTGGCGGCGGGGTTCACGGGATGCGACGAGGGCGGCGCGCCGCCGGCGGACCAGGAGGTCCCGCCGCGGGTCGCCCTGGAGCTCGACGGTCGGACCCTGTTCGACTTCCGCTTCGTCGGCGACCGGGTGATCCCGTGTCACCTGGGGGTCGAGCACGAGGCCTGCGCCGCCGAGGTGCCCGCTCCGCGCGAGACCGTGCAGCTCGGGCTCGCGGACGAGCAGGCGCCGCAGCGGCAGCAGGATCCGTCGGCGGATCAGTCGGACGATGTGTCCGAGCTACCCAGTCAGTTCGCAGAGGGAGTCAGTGCCCAGAGCTTCTCGACGGGCCACAGCGTCTCCCCGAGCTTCTCGACCGAGGTGAGGATCGCCGCGGCGGCCTCGCTCCGCTTCACCGGCGGGGCGGCCTTCTTCGCCGATCCGCCCGGCGTCAGCGCGTCACAGAGCGTCGACGCCGCCGGGGGCTCCTGCAATCCGATCCAGGAGCTCTGCGCGCTCATGATGGAGACCGCGGCCCTGTCGCCGGACGTGGGTGACCAGCCGGTCAATCAGGGCCAGTGCGTCCACGCGACCCAGCAGCAGATGTCCGAGAGCGACGAGTTCGCGGGGCTCGTGAACTCGGGTGTCTACTGCCGCGTGCTGGCGTTCCTGCGCTGCCTCCTCCCGACCCTGACCGACGCGAGCAGCCTCGGGGGTGACGGAGAGCAGGCCTTGCCGGCGTTCTTCGCCTGCGCCCACCACCTGGGCGGCATGGTGCCCATGGGCGGCGAGCAGCAGCAGCAGCCGTAGGGGATCGCCACGAGGCGACGCGTTTCGCCCCACCTCGGCCCGGCCGGGGTGGGGCTTTTTCGTGGCCCGTGACCCTGGCGTGCTTCTCGCATGGGGAGGAGCCGTGCACTCGGCCACGGGAAGGACCATTGAGCGAGACCGCGAGGACGCGCAACCTGCTGCTGACCATCATCGCCGCCGTGCTCGTGGGGCTGGTGCTCCACTACACCGCGCCGGTCACCGTGCTCTTCGCCATCGCCGCCTTCCTGGCCGTGCTCCTCCGCCCCGTGGTCCGCTGGCTCGACGGGTACATGCCCCGCGTGTTCAGCATGACGGCGGTCGTCCTGGGCATCGGCGGCATCCTCGGGGGCGTGGGCACGGCGATGTACGTACAGCTCGAGGCCCTGCTGGAGCGGCTGCCCGTCTACGCCGATCGGCTCGCCCTCCTGGCCGGGGAGTTCACCGTGTTCGCCGAGCGCCTGGGCGTGCAGATCGCGCCCACGGCGGAGCAGGTGATGGACAGCGGCGTGGGCCTGCTGACGAGCTGGCTGGGCTCCCTGCTCACGACCAGCGGCACCGGCCTGCTCATCCTGGTGACCATGTTCTTCATGCTCACCGAGGCCAACATGATCCGGCGCAAGCTCACCCTCGTGTTCGACGAGGACCAGTGCCGGCGGATCGTCGGCTCGCTGGACTCGGCCACGCGGAAGATCAAGGACTACCTGACGACCAAGACCCTGGTGAGCCTGAGCACCGGCACCCTGACCGGGCTCGTCACCTGGAGCCTGGACGTCGACTTCCCGTTCGTCTGGGCGTCGCTCGCGTTCCTGCTGAACTACATCCCGCACCTGGGCTCCGTGGTGGCGACCGTCGCCCCGACGCTCATGGCGCTCGTGCAGCACGAGTCGCCCACGACAGGCATGCTGACCCTGATGATGCTCGGGAGCGTGCAGATGGTGCTCGGCAACATCATCGAGCCGCGGCTCATGGGCCGCTCCCTGTCGCTGTCGCCTCTGGTCGTCTTCGTCTCCCTGCTCTTCTGGGGCTGGTTCTGGGGGCTGCCCGGCGTGCTGCTGGCCGTGCCCCTCACGGCAGTCCTGAAGATCGCGTGCGAGCACATCCCGGCCCTGAGGACCTTCGGCCTGCTGCTCGGGGACGCGAAGGCCGTCGAGAGCTGGGTCGCCAGGGAGGCTCCCGATCGCCTCCCGCCGGAGCCGGAGCGGTGCGAGACCGAGCCGGTCCGGGCCGTGTCCGACACCGCCCCGGACCTCTCGCAGGTCAGCGCTCGGGCGGAGGCCCGTCCAGCGCCTCCCGCACCCTCCGCGCCATCGGCCGTGGGGTGAATGGCTTGTCGGGGTAGCGCGCCCCGCACTGCGTCATCACTCGTCGGATCCCGCATGGGAGCGCGATTCCAGGTCCTCCAGGGACTCCCGGACCTCGTCGCGCGGCAGATCCCCGGACTCCAGGGCCTCGTCGTCCAGGTCGAGCAGGCCGCGGTAGAACCTCCGCCCCCGCTCGATCAGCTCCGCGTGGGGGCCGGCCACGTCCAGGGCCTTGAAGAGCGCGTCCTCCGCCTTGGCGAAGCGGCCCGCGGCCTCGTGGAAGTCGAGCAGGTGCATCTGGGCCGTCAGATACTGCCCCAGGGCACCCGGCTCCTGGGACTCCTCGAAGACGGTCTCGGCCACCTCGGCGGCCTCGTCGGCCGCGGCGCAGGCCTCGTCCGGCTCCCCGGAGTGGAAGAAGGCCATGGACGCGTTGAGCATGAGCTGGACGTAGGCGGGCACCATGCTCGCGACCAGGCCCTCGTCGTCCGAGTCCAGGGCGCGCCGGGTCTCGGCCACGGCCTCCCGGAAGACGGCTGCGCTCTCCTCCATCCGGTCGACCCCGGCGTACGCGAGGGCCAGCGCCTGCCGCGCCCCCAGGCGATAGGCCGCGACGGCGGGCTCGGGGTCGTCCGGATCCAGCCGCTCGAGCGCCTCCCCGGTGAGGGCCTCGGCCTCTTCGATCCGCTTCGCGGCCGCGAGCACCGACGAGAGGTTCATGCAGCTCACGGCGATGGCCACCCGGAGATCCTTCGAGGGCTCGCCGGCCTCTCCCTCCAGGGCGCGGCGCAGGTCGAGGGCCTCCCGGTGACGCGCCTCGGCCTCGTCGAGCCGCCCGGCCTGGCCCGCCACGGCGCCCAGCCCGTCCAGGCAGCTCGAGCGGAGTCGCTCCGCGCGGGGATCGCGACCCAGGGGCTCCAGCGTGTCCATGGCCTCGCGGTACAGCGTCGCGGCCTCGTCCGCCCGCCCCTCGTAGACCATGGGGGTGGCCCGGTCGAGCTTGTCCCGCGCCTCCGTCAGCCGCTGCTCGTCGTCCCCAGGCTCCGTCATCCGTCGCTCCCCGTCCGTGCGTGGGCCCCACGGGTACATCCACCGCCCGGCGGATGCACGAACTTCCCTCCGCGCTCAGGCGCCCCCGCGCCGGCGGGGCACGCTGGGGCGCCGCGCCAGGTGGCCCTCCAGGAACTCCTCCACGAAGCGGGTGGCCGCGTCCCAGTCCGTGTAGACGTGGTCTCGGGACGTGTCCGTGCTCGCGCCGTGCCGCCGCGCCAGGCGCTCGAGCAGGAGGCGCTCGATCCACCCCACCTGCCGATAGGCGAGGCGCCCCGCGAAGAGCCCCACGTGCGGCGGCTGCCACCCGGTCTCCTCCACGAACCGCTCCACGTGGCGCTGCGCGGCGGCTTGCCCGACGTCGTCGGCGGCTCCGGGCGGCAGGCAGATCCCGAAGAAGGCGCTGGGCACGGCCTCCAGGAAGGCCCGCTGCTCCATGGCGAAGAGCCTCAGCGCCCGCTGGAAGCGCCCGAAGCGGACGGTCCCGCCGACCATGGCGGCGTCGAAGGCGTCCAGGGACAGGGTCGGCGCGCGCTCGTCGACCCGCAGCAGCACCACCTTGTGGCCGTGCTGATCGGCCACCACGCGGAGGTGCTGCGCCACGCGCTCGGTGTGCCGCTCCGAGGTGCCGTGGGCGATGAGGATGTGGGCCATGCCCGGAAAGGAAGCAAGAAGCGGGCCCGCCCCCCCCCGGCGAGGTGAGGTCAGTCCCCCGTGCCGCGGTCCCGGTAGAGGGCCTCGATCATCCAGGTGCGGAGCTCCTGCTCCTGCTCCCGGCAGCCCATCATCCAGCGCTCCAGCCGCTTCCGGACGTCACGGGCCTCCACGTCCGGCTCCCAGCTTCCGTTGGTGGAGGTGGCGTCCATCTGGACCACCTCCTCCAGCCGGGCGACGAGGCGCTCGAACTCCCGGGACAGGCCGCGCTCGCGCGCCTCCAGGTGGTCGACCCGGCGCGCGAGCTCGGGATCGTCCTCCAGGATCTGCGCCAGGACGTTCCGGTGGTCGTCCTGCGTCTGCCGCCAGGCCTCGCGGAGCGGCTCCACCAGGCGCTGCACGTCCCGACACCACCCGCGCACCTCGCCCGGGACCACGGGCGTGAGGACCTCGTCTTCGAAGGTCGTGAGGGCCTCGCGGAACTGCCGGGACGACGCGTCGGCGCGCTGTGTGGGCATGGGCGGCCTCCTGTCGGGGAGAGGCCCATCCTAACACCTTCGGCGGCCCTGCGCCCCCGCGGTCCGCGCCTACTCTGCGAAGACCACCGGCGCGCCCCCGGTCTCGAGGACGGTCTCACCGTCCACGGTGGCCGCCGTGCCACCCGCCAGGAGCGCCACGGGAGGGCCCCCCTCGAGGGTCAGGAGCGTCACATCGGCGTCCGTCTCCACGGCGGTCCCGTCGTGGAGCGTGAAGCTCGTGGCGGCCTCTTGCTCGCGGAGGACGGCGAGGTCGACGGCCCCGGCCGAGGTGATCCGCCACGCCGCCACGCCGTCCCCGAGGTCCACCGGCGCCACGTCGAGGGGGGCGTCCTCGGCCTCCGCCTCGGTCCCGGTCCGATACGGCGCGAGGACCGCCAGATAGCTCGGCGCCGGCGCCTCCACCACGCCGTCCACGACCCCGTGGTGTCCCACGTCGTCGTGGCCGCGGATCTCGTGGACGTGGGGCGCGGTCAGGGGCTCGTAGGGCGGCTCCTCGAGGGTCATCCCGGGCGCGGTGGACGCCAGCGCCACGTCGACGCCGGCCGCGTCGCGCTCGAACCGGGCGCGGTCCGGCAGCACCTCGAAGAGGCCCCCGCGGTCCAGCCCCGCGTTGCCGTGCACGCGCCAGCGGTGCTCCCGAGGCGCCTGCCCCGGCGACGCCTCCAGGCGGTCGGCCACCAGGAACCACCGATCCCGGACGAAGGCGACCCCGCGGGACACCGTCGTGCCCTGGTACGTCATGCGGGCCTGGGCGAAGTCCAGGTGCTCGCCGTCCCGGGTGTGCTCCAGCGCCGCGTCGACGCCGCCCGTGTCGACGACCTTGCCCTTGACCGGGCCCATCTGCCCGTCGATCAGCACCACGCTGTGCGCCCAGGCGTCCGCCGTGCGCGCGTTGTTCATGGGATCCGGCTTGTAGTAGCCCGTGTCGACGAGGAGGTACTCGCCATACGCCGCCATGCTGAACGACGTCTCGTCCGCGTGGTCGTGGAGGGTCTGGCGCGCGTCGCCGTGCTCCGCCACGAGCATCAGCCAGCGATCGTCCGGCCCCCAGCCCGACCGGAACACCGCGTGGCCGGACTCCTCGAAGAACCGGGTCGTCCAGGTGGGCGGCGCCACCTCGACCGACTCGTCGACGTACACGAGGTGGTGCGGCGCGAGGTCCACGCCGTAGTTCGTCTCCATGGGGCGCGCCGGGTTGTCCACCAGGTCCCAGACCAGGTGGCCCTCGCCCGTGAAGGACGACAGCAGGGCGCCGCCGTTGAGCCCGATGAAGCGGGCGTCGCCCATGACGGCGCGGGCGCCGTTGGGCATCCGGAGGCCCAGGTGCCAGTCCCCGATGGAGCGGAACGTCGGATCGTGCAGCGGGTTCTCGAAGGCGACCGGGGCGCCGTCGACGCAGCCGTGATCCGCGTGGGGTCCCTCCTGGGCGCGCGTCGTGCAGTTCGTGGCGAACTCGCGGGGCTCGCCGACCAGGTTGTCCCAGGCCAGGAAGGTCGCGAGGGCCGGCGAGAACGAGAAGTTGCCGTAGTAGACGTCCTCCGCCAGCCCGCCGTCGGCCTGGAGGTAGTGCCCGTCGACCGGGTCGAACATGTACGCGAGCTCGCCGAAGGCCCAGTCCGCCCAGGCCGCCGCGTCGGGGGCGTCCGGGAACGCCAGCGCCACGTAGCCCACCGAGGCCGCCGTCCGGACGATGTAGTTGTTCTGGGCGAGGCCGAGCAGGAAGTCCCCGTAGATCCCCTCGACCCAGTCCTCCACCAGCTTCCCGGTGAGGGTCAGGATGCGCTCGCGGGCGTCCGTCGCCTGCTCCGGCGTGATCCAAGGCGTCGCCAGGAGCAGGTCCAGGGCGTTGGCGTGGCCCATGAGGACCCGGGGCATCCGGATGTGCACGTCCACGTCCGGCGTGTCGCCCAGGTTGGTGTCCAGGGTGCCCAGGATCTCCACGGCCTTGCCCGCGGCCTCCTCGTCGTCGAAGAGCCAGGCGAGCATGGCGTTGGCCTGGGCCGTCTCCCCGTTCTGCCCCTGGACGTGGTAGTCCCAGGTGCCCTCGTCCTGCTCGCGGATGCTGCGGCCCGCGCGCTGCTCGACGCGGGCGAGGATGGAGGCGTACGGTTCCTGGTCGACGCGGGCGAGGATCTCCGGCTTCCGATCCGGCGTCACGAGGAGGCTGGGGTGCTCCGTGGCCGGCGCCGGGAGGCCGATGGGGTGGCCCGTCGGCTCCACGTCGGGGCCGACGTCCGCCGCGTGGGTGTCCGCGTCGGCCTCCGCGTCCGCCGGGTCGTCTCCGGGGTCGTCTCCGGGGTCGGCGCCCGGGTCGGCGATCGTGTCCACGGTCCCGGCGTCCGGTGTCACGTCCTCGTCCGGGGCGTCCGCGACGTCCGCGACATCCTGTCCTGCGGTGTCGGGCGCGGCGGATCCGCCGTCGTCGCAGCCGACGAGCAGCGCCGTCGCGACCAGGGCTCCCAGGGGCAGCGGTCGGATCATGAAACCTCCTCCTTCACGACGGGGCTATCATGTGGCACTCAGTGACACCACACCCGGGTCCGCGCCCGGCTCCCGCTCTGAAGGTTCAGCCCGACTCGGGCGGGGCCATGAACTCCGGCCCGACCGGGTCCGTGACGTGCTCCGCCACGATGCGGTCGATCTCCCCGAGATCATCCGAGCTCAGGGACCAGCCCATGACCCGCTCCACGGGGTCCACCTGCTCCGGCTTGCGGGCGCCCCACAGGGCCACCGACACGCCGGGCTGCTCCAGCAGCCACCGGACGGCCAGCTCGAGGACGCTCCGCTCGTGGCGCTCCCGCGCGAAGCGGTCCAGCGCGTCCACGGCCGCCAGGTACTGCCGGAAGCGCGGCGGCTGGAACTTCGGATCCACCTTGCGGAGATCGTCGCCCTCGAAGGTCGTGTCCTCGCTCATCTTCCCGGTGAGCAGGCCCCGGCACAGGGCGCCGTAGGTCAGGGTCGCCACGCCCTGCGCGCGGCACCAGGGCAGGATCTCGTCTTCGGCCTGGCGCTCGAACAGGTTGTAGGGCGGCTGGCACGTGTGCAGCGGCCCGCCCTTCCGGAAGGCGGCCATCTGCTCGGGCGAGAAGTTGCTCACGCCGACGGCGCGGATCTTCCCCTCCCGGCGGAGGGCCTCCAGCGTCCGCGCCGTCTCCTCGAAGGGCACGGCCCCGTCCGGCCAGTGCACCTGGTAGAGGTCGATGGCGTCCACCTGCAGCCGGCGCAGGCTGTCCTCCACCTCCTTCCGGAGCCGCTCCGGGCTGGAGTCCCGCGTGATGCCCTCGCCGGACCAGTCCAGGCCCGCCTTGGTGGCCACGAGCACGCGACCGCCGCCGCTCCACTCCTTCAGGGCCCGGCCGACGATCTCCTCGGAGCGGCCCTGGCCGTAGACCGGCGCCGTGTCGACCAGGTTGATGCCCTTGTCGAGGGCGGCGTGGATGGTGCGCACGGACAGGTCCTCGTCCGTGCCGCCCCACATCCAGCCGCCGATGGCCCAGGTGCCCAGGCCGATCCGGGAGGCCTCCTCCTCGAGGCCGGGGATGGTCCTCGTCTCCATGGTGCTCCTCCTCTCGCCGATGGGCGCGCCGCGACCGATCGAATCGGGGGGCGCGTCACGTGGCGGGCACACGCCCGTGGCCCGTGTCGATTGCAGAACGTCTCCCCATTCTGCATAAAGGCCGCGCCGAAGTCCCCAGGAGGTTCCCCGATGCGCTGGTTCGCCGCCGCCCTCGCCGCCCTGCTCCTGCTCGCCCCCGACACCTCCTCCGCCCGGGAGTGGGAGGTGGGCGTGAGCCTGTTCCCGGCGTACCCCGTGGGCAGCTTCATCGACGAGCCGTCGGAGAGCGACAAGCTGGTCACACAGAACGGGACGACCTTCAAGGTCCCCTACCCGGGCTTCGGCGGCGTGGGCGTCGGGCTCCCGACCCTGTCCTTCTCCGCCTCGTGGCGAGGCATCATCGGCCTCGAGACCGGATTCGGCGTCACGCTGGATCGGGGCACGGGCGAGATCAACACCATCGATCTCACCATCGAGCAGACCACCGCCCACGTGCCGTTCCTGCTGCGCGTCGGGGCACCCCTCGAGGGGGTCCGTCCCTACCTGTTCGGCGGCGTGGACGTCGTGCTCCCCCTCGACAGCAAGCTGACCACCGACGGCCCCGGGGTCATCGCCGCCGAAGCGGACGCCGAGGCGGATCCCTACTGGGCGTGGGCGTTCGGCCTCGGCTTCGAGTTCATCCTGCCCGTCGAAAGCGTGGACCTGCGCATCCCGTTGGTCCTCGGCGGAACCTTGAACCCGAACGTCGAGGACAAGGCCGTCGACCGCTTCGAGACCCTCGAGTGCAGCGCTAGCGGGTGCAGCACCGTCGTCATCGACTCCGCCTGGCAATACCAGGCCTACGCCAGGATCGGGCTCGCCTGGTACTTCCTGTAGCGCGGTCTCTCCGAGCGCGTGACTCGAACCGTCCGCGCCACTACCCTCTCGCGGCGAGAGAGCGGATGCGGTCGAAGCGTCCGCTCCACCACGGAGAGGACTGGAGACTCAGGATGCCGAACAGCTTGTCGCTTCGCGTCATCGCACTCCTCGCCTGTGTCGCGGCAGCGGCCGGCTGCAGCGACGACGACTCCCCGCAGGGCGACCTCGGGCCGGACGCGACGGCCGAGGTGATCGGGGACACGACCGCCGACGCCGGCGCGGACGTGGGCGAAGGCCCGGACGCGGTCGAGGACACCGGCGGAGATGCGGACGCAGCGGAAGAGGTCGGCGCGGACGCGCCGCTGCCCGAGCCGGAGCCGGTGACAGGGATCGATCCGCCGCCGATGCCCGCCGGTGAGCTCGGCTTCGCGCCGCCCGAGCGGGAGCCGGCCGGAGAGGCCCCGACGGAGCAGGAGATCGAGGAGTTCACCCTGCGGTTGATGGCGTTCTACGCCGACACCGGCTTCTGGGACTGGGTCTACCGGACGACCCACGGGCTCCACGAGTCCTACGACGAGGACATGATGCCCTACCGGCTGTGGTGGCAGCGCACGGGCATGGAGCGGAACGGGGACACGGTGACGTTCGCCCACCGGCTGTGGGCGGCGAACATCGCCATGCGGACCGTGAAGATCCTCGACGCCGCCTCGGCCGCCTACGTGCTGACCGGCGAGGAGCGGCTGGCGGAGCTCGCGGCGGACATGATGCGCGGGATGGTCGCCCTGTCGCTCGGGTTCGAGAGCGCCCGCGAGGACCCGATCACGAAGTACCTGCAGGCCCGCGCCGTGTTCAACCACGACCACAGCTACGACGTGGACGGCCGCGAGGTGATCGTGGACTACGAGGACGCCCGCGAGGAGCGGGCCAAGTGGAACGTCCACGCCTTCGAGATCCCGGACAACCCCGAGTACGGGAGCGTCTGGGTGGCCAACATGCGCTCGAAGGACGACGTGCCCTACATGTACAAGACGCTCGAGCTCGCGACGCGCATCCACCACCAGGTGGACCACCCTGAGCTGAAGCAGGCGTCGGAGCTGTACATCGAGTACATGCGCGGCTTCTCCCAGAGCATCGTCGACCACGACTGGTACATCCTCACGCGCTACGAGGACGGGGAGGCCGCCGTCCAGTACGACGTCGACAAGGAGGGCAACCCCGAGGCCGACCTGGGCAACTTCGTCACCTACTCGGACATCGCCGGCCCCGACGCCGAGTGCACCGCCCAGCTCGGGGCGGCGCTCACCGGATACGGCTTCTTCGGCGGCAAGGGCGACTGCGGCGGGGGCCTCGCCGGCTGGGACTTCGAGCAGATCGCCTTCGCCGGAAACTCCTTCAACTACAACATCTTGAACTACTTCCACATGGCGGCCCTCGCGAACGCCATCCTGTGGGGGCACACCACGCTCGCGGAGAGGCTGATGGACGGCCTCGTCGAGCGATTCGACCGGATCCTGTTCAACGGGTCGATGCCGGACAACGGGTTCGTGGAGCACGGCCCCGACTCCGCCGCGTGGCTGGTCACCGCCGCGGCCAAGGGCTACCCGCTGACGGCCCGGGAGGCGCGCCACATCATGGAGTGGTACGGCGAGTCCGCGGACTTCTATCGCGGGTGGGAGCACTGGGATCCCTGGACGTCGCTGCCGGAGGGCCAGTTCTTCAAGGACTTCAAGCCCCCGCGCGAGGAGACCGTCACGAACGGCGACGGCGAGGAGGAGGTGATCCAGTACGTCCGGCTCACGGAGATGCCGTACATCTTCGAGTACTGCCAGTCGCCCTACCGGGCCGAAGACGGCGTCGAGTTCATCGACTGCGACATCGTCGCCGATCCCGCGCGCTGGGACGACGCGCTGGAGTGAGCCCTGGTATGATGCGGCCGGACCCGCACGGGAGGCCCCCATGACGACCCGTTGGCCCCGGCTCCTCGCGCTGCTCGCCCTCGCCCTGCTCCTGGCGTCCCCGCTCGGCTGCCGGTCGTCCGAGGTGGCGCGAGAGGACGAGGGGGCCACGCCGGCGCAGGAGGTCCCCCGCGCGGCGGAGCACCCGCGACAGGAGGAGGCCGACGTGGAGTCCGAGCCGGAGCCCGAGGAGGTGGCGGAGGCGTACTTCGCCGGAGGCTGCTTCTGGGGCGTCGAGTCGCTCCTGGAGGACCGGGAGGGCGTCCTGGACGTCACCTCCGGCTACATGGGCGGCGATGTGGAGGATCCGACGTACCCGCAGGTCTCGTCCGGGGAGACGGGCCACGCCGAGACGGTCCGCGTCCGCTTCGACCCGTCGAAGACCACCTACGAGGCCCTGGCCCGCCGCTTCTTCGAGATCCACGACCCGACCCAGGTGGATCGGCAGGGACCGGACCGGGGCACGCAGTACCGCTCGGCGGTGTTCGTCGCGGACGAGCACCAGCGCGAGGTGGTCGAGCGGCTGATCGACATCCTGGAGCGCCGCGACTACGACGTGGCCACGGAGGTCGAGCCCGCGGGTCCCTTCTACCCGGCCGAGGCCCGCCACCAGGACTACTACGCCAGGACCGGCAAGGCGCCGTACTGCCACGCCCCCGTCGATCGCTTCGGCGACGACGACTGAACCCCGGAGGACCCATGGCCATCCTCACGCGCGACGGCTGCGCCATCTTCCACGAGTCCCGCGGCGAAGGGCCCGCGGTGGTGCTCGTCCACGGGTTCCTCTTCTCCGACGCCATCTGGGAGGCGCAGGCCCGGGCCCTGGTGGAGGCGGGCCACCGCGTCATCACCGTCGACCTCCGCGGCCACGGCCGCTCCGGGGCCGTGGAGCTCCGCCCGTCCCTGTACGACCTGACGGAGGACGTGCTCGCCGTGCTGGACGCCCACGGCGTCGACCGCGCCGTCTGGGGCGGGCTGTCCATGGGCGGCATGATCGCGCTCCGGGCGGCGCTGCGGGCGCCGAAGCGGGTGGCCGCCATGATGCTCCTCGACACCGACGCCGGGCCGGAGCGGCTCGGCGTACGCCTGAAGCACCGCGTCCTGGCCCTGGTGGCGCGCCTGTTCGGCCTCGCCCCGGTGCGCGAGCAGATCCTGGCGCTGATGTTCGGCCGGACGACCCTGCGGGACCGCCCGGCGCTGGTGGACGACTGGCGCGCCCGGCTCTCCGAGAACCACGTCCCGTCCATGCTGGCCGTGCTGCACGCCCTGGACACCCGGGACGACCTGCGGCCTCGCCTGGGCTCCATCGACGTCCCCGCCCTCGTGCTGGTGGGCGCCGAGGATCGCGCCCTGCCCCCGTCCCGGTCGCGGGCCCTGGCGGCCGCCCTGCCCGACGCGGAGCTCCACGTCCTGCGCGAGGCGGGCCACATGACCGCGCTGGAGGTCCCGGACGAGACGACGGAGCGCATGCTGGCCTTCCTCGGGAGGCTCCGATGACCCGCGACGCCGTCGAGATCGACAGCCTGGAGGCCCTGGACGAGCGGATCCGGACGGAGCCCGCGGTGCTCGTGTGGTTCTCCGGCCCCGGCTGCTCGGTCTGCGAGGTCCTGGAGCCGAAGGTCCGCGCCCTGCTGGACCAGGAGTTCCCCCGGGTGCGCCACGCACGGGTGGCCTGCGATCGCACGCCGGAGGTGGCGGCCCAGCACGGCGTCCACGGCGTCCCCACGGCCGTGGTGTTCTTCGACGGGCGGGAGACGACGCGGCTGTCGCGCGCCTTCGGCCTGGGAGAGCTCCGGACGGCCCTGGAGCGGCCGTACCGCCTCATGTTCGACGGCTGACCACGTCCCGCTCCTTCGGGACACGGGCCTCCGGCGTTAGCCTCGGGGCTACGAGCACATGACCCGGAGGACCCAATGGCGGAGCGCATCCGCGTCCTCCTCATCGAGGACGACCCGGTCCAGGCCCGACTGGTCGAGGGGCTGCTGTCCGACGAGCCGACGATGGCGTTCTCCGTGGAGATCCGCGGACGCCTGGACGAGGGGCTGGCGAGGCTCCGGGAGGCGCCGCCCCACGTGCTGCTCCTGGACCTCAACCTCCCGGACAGCAAGCGGCTGGACACCTTCTACCGGGTCCACGCGGAGGCGCCGGACCTGCCGGTGGTGGTCCAGACGGCGCTCGACGACCTCTCGGTGGCCGCGAAGGCCGTGGAGACCGGCGCCCAGGACTACCTGGTGAAGGGGCACGTGAGCCGCCACACGCTGGTGCGCTCGATCCGCTACGCCATCGAGCGGGTCCGGGCCCGCACGGCGGAGTGGGAGTCCCCCATGTTCCGCCTGGCCCAGCAGCAGCTGTTGAAGGCGGCGCAGGTGATGGGCCTCGACGACAACGTGCGGCAGCGGCTGCTCTTCCCCCAGCGGAGTCAGGTCGTGTCGCTGCCCTTCCGGCGGGAGGGCTACGAGCACGTGGAGACCGTGTTCGGCTACCGGGTGCAGCACGTGCTGACCATGGGGCCGACCAAGGGCGGCATTCGCTTCCACCCGGACGTGGACCTGGGCGAGGTGTCGGCGCTGGCCATGTGGATGACGTGGAAGTGCGCGCTCATGCGCCTGCCGTTCGGCGGCGCGAAGGGCGGCGTGCGCATCGATCCCTCGCAGTTCAGCCGGGCCGAGCTCCAGCGGGTCACGCGGCGCTACACGGCCGAGTTCATCGGGATGCTGGGACCCGACAAGGACATCCCGGCGCCCGACCTGGGCACCGACGAGCGGGTCATGGCGTGGATCCTGGACACGTACAGCCAGCAGAAGGGCTACGCCGTGCCGGCGGTCGTGACGGGCAAGCCGGTGGTGCTGGGCGGCTCCCTGGGCCGGAACGAGGCGACCGGGCGCGGCCTGGTCTACCTGGTGGAGGAGGCCGCGCGCCACCTGGAGATGGACGTCTCCGGGGCCACCGCCGTCGTGCAGGGGTTCGGCAACGTGGGCAGCCACGCGGCGCGCCTCCTGGACGAGCTCGGCATGAAGGTCGTGGCCGTCAGCGACGAGACCACGGGCCTGTACGACGCGGGCGGCCTGTCCATCCCGTCGCTGCTCGAATGGGTGGAGGAGCACGGCGTCCTGGACGGCTACCCCGAGGCCGACGCGGTGACCAACTCGGAGCTCCTGGAGCTCCCGTGCGACGTGCTCGCCCCGTGCGCCATCCAGAACCAGATCACGGCCGCCAACGCGGACCGGCTCCGGTGTCGCATCCTCGCCGAGGGAGCCAACGGCCCGACGGCCCTGGAGGCGGACGAGATCCTCACGGAGCGGGGCGTCTTCATCCTGCCGGACGTCCTGTGCAACGCCGGCGGCGTCACCGTCTCCTACTTCGAGTGGGTCCAGGGCATCCAGAACGTGGTGTGGAACCTGGACGAGATCCACCGGCGCCTGCGCGAGATCCTCGTCGGGGGCTTCCGGCGCATGCGCGGACGGGCCGAGGCGCTGTCGGTGGACAACCGGACGGGCGCCCTGGTGGAGGGCGTGCACCGGGTGACCGAGGCGAAGCTGGCCCGGGGCCTCTTCCCCTGATCAGCCGGCGTCCTCGCCGAGCCGCTCCTCCAGCTCGGACTCCAGGATGCGCGCCAGGGGCTCCAGGCGGGCCCGGATCCCCTCCGCGCGGCCGAGGTCGCCCCGGGCTCCGCACTGCTCCAGCTCGAAGGCCAGATCGGCCACCGGGTCGGCGCCCAGGGAGCCGGCCGAACCCTTGAGGGTGTGGGCAGCGTCCTGCAGGGCCTCCGGATCCCCGGCGTCCAGGGCGCTCCGGACGTCCCCGGTCATGACCGGGAGCTGCTCCAGGAACACCTTCGCGACGGCGCGGAGGGTCTCCTCGCTGCCCCCGAGGCGCTCCACGGCGCCGTCCCAGTCCAGGACCCCTGCCTGTCGCGTGACGTTCATCGGCTTCCCCCTATCGTGGAGCGCGCTGCGGCGCCCGGTCCAGGACCCGCCGGAGGGCGGCGACCAGGTCGTCGGCGCGCACCGGCTTCGACACGTAGTCGTCCATGCCCGCGTCCAGGCACTGCTCCCGATCGCCCTTCATGGCGTGGGCGGTCATCGCCACGATCGCGACGTGCTCCCCGGTCTCGCGCTCCCGCGCGCGGATGGCCCGGGTCGCCTCGAGCCCGTCCATGTCGGGCATGCGGACGTCCATCAGGATCACGTCGAAGCGCTCCCGCCCGAGGCGCTCCACGGCGGCGCGTCCGTCCTGGACCATCACGGGCTCGTGGCCGCGCTGCTCGAGCAGGCTCTGCGCCACCTTCCGGTTCACCGGATCGTCTTCGGCCACGAGGACGCGCAGCGGCGGCATCCCGGGCTCCTCCTCCGCCTCGGCGGGCGCCTCCACGACGACCCGCCCCGCCCCCAGCTCGTGCTCGATGGCGACGAGGAGATCCGAGGACTTCACGGGCTTCGTCAGGAAGCGAGCGACGCCCAGCTCCCGCGCCCGGGACATCTCCGCCGGCGCCCCCGCCGAGGACAGCATGATGACGCTCGTGCGCCTCAGCCGGGCGTCCTCCGAGACGGCCCGGGCCACGTCCATGCCGTCCATCCCCGGCATGGACGAGTCCAGGAGCAGCAGGGGGAAGGGGCGTCCACGCTCCGCGGCGCTGCGCAGGCGGTCGAGGCCCTCGCTTCCGCCCGGCGCCGTCTCCGGGTGCATGTGCCAGCTCGCGAGAAGCTCCGCCAGCACGTGGCGGTTCGTGTCGTTGTCGTCGACGACCAGCACGGCCAGGTCCCGCAACGTCGCGCTCCGGGGCTCCACGCCCGCGCCCGCCGACTCGTCCAACCCGAACCCCGCCGTGAACCAGAAGGTGCTGCCGCGCCCCGGCTCGCTCTCGAGCCCGATCTCCCCGCCCATCATGGACACCAGCTCGTGGGAGATGGCGAGGCCCAGGCCCGTCCCGCCGTAGTGTCCGGCCACCGCCGTGTCGGTCTGCTCGAAAGCCTGGAAGATGCGGTGCTGCTCGGCGGGCGCGATACCCGGCCCCGTGTCGGCCACCTCGCAGCACAGGCGGACGCCGGCCTCGTCGCGCGACACCTGCTCGATGCGCACGACGATCTCGCCCTCCTCCGTGAACTTCACCGCGTTGCCGACCAGGTTCACCACCACCTGTCGCAGCCGGATGGGATCGCCCACCAGCCCGTCCGGGACCTCGGGCGCGATGTGCTGGATCAGCTCGACGCCCTTCTGGGCAGCGCGCACGCCGAGAGCCTGCAGGGCGTCGCCGAGGGTCTCGCGCAGGCTGAACCCGGCCTCCTCCAGCTCCAGGCGCCCCGCCTCGATCTTGGACAGGTCCAGGATGTCGTTCAGGAGGTGCAGCAGCGTCTCGGCGGACTGCTTGATGGTCTCCACGTAGTCCCGCTCCTCCCGGTCCAGATCCAGGGCGAGGAGGAGATCGGCCATCCCCAGGACCCCGTTCATCGGGGTGCGGATCTCGTGGCTCATGTTCGCGAGGAACTCGCTCTTCGCGCGGTTGGCCTCCTCCGCCTCCCGCTTGGCCTCCTGCAGCGCGCGCCGCGAGCGGGCCAGGCGCTCCTCCTGCTGCTTCCGCTCGGTGATGTCCTCCGAGATGCCGAGCAGGAACGCCGGGCGCCCCGCCTCGTCCAGGATGGGGTCCTTGAGGGTGTGGAGGATGCGCCGTCCGTGCGCGGTGTCGATGGGTTCCTCCGGGATGTCGACCACCTCCCGCCCCTTGAGCACCTCCCGGTCCTTGGCCGTGAAGAAGTCGGCCTGGTCCTCGGGGAAGAGATCGTGGTCGTTCCTGCCGATGAGCTCCTCGCGGGACAGCCCCAGGAGCTCCTCGCCCGCCCGGTTGAAGAGCACGAACCGGAGCTCCGTCGCCTCCTTCACGAAGACCATCAGGGGGATGTGCTCGACGATGTCCTGGAGGAAGCGCTCCGACTGCCGGAGCTGCTCGCCCTTCCGCTCCAGCTCGCGGCTGCGCCTGTCGACGAGATCCTCGAGCTGCTCCTGGTGCTCCTGCAGCGACTCCGCCATCTGTCGGAAGGCCGCCGCGAGGATCCCGATCTCGTGGTTCGCCTCCACGTCGGGGCGTGCGTCCAGATCGCCGCGGGCGTAGGCGCGCGCCGTGTCCGTCAGGGACTGGATCGGCCGGGCGAAGCGATCCGCGACGAGCCGCGCGGCGAACAGCGCCACCAGCAGGATGGCCAGGCCGACCCCCAGCGCGATGTTCCGGAGCCGGTGGACCGGGGCGTAGGCCTCCTCCACGTCCACCCGGGCCACGAGACCCCAGCCGTCCAGCCCCGTCGGGAGGTGCGCGGCGAGGATCTCCTCGCCCGCCGGGGTCCGGGTCTGCAGGAAGCCGCTGCGCCCCTCCGCTGCGGCGGCCATGGCGGGGGCCGCGGCGGGCTCCACGGCCGACGGCCCGTCTCCCGGGTGGAAGTGGTATCGGATGCGGCCCTGCTCCAGGGTGCCTACGCGCACGGCCAGCGTGTCCCAGCTGCTCCGGGCTGTATCGAGCATCACGGCGAGGTCGCTCGCGTCCACCGTGCCCAGCGTGACGCCGATGAAGCGCCCCTCCGGCGTGTGCATGGGCGCCGACAGCGTGGCCAGGTGTCCCGGCACGCCCGCCTCGGGGAGGCCCACGTAGTGCTCCTCCCGGCCGCGCCGGAACGCCTCGGTGTCGGAGATGTCGCGCCCCAGGTCGTCCGCCTCCGTGGAGATCACGACGCGCCCGTCCGGGCTCACGATGGCGAGGGCGCGCAGCTCCTCGACGCTGGCGACGGCGTGCGCGAGGATGCGGCCCGCGTCCCCGTGCAGCACCGCGGGGGCCAACTCGCCGTCCAGGTGCTGCGTCACGAGCTCGCGCAGGCGGGTGCGGCTGGTCACCAGGGCGATCCGCGCCTGCTGGTCGTCGACCCAGCTCTGCAGGACCTCCAGACGCCCCGTGACCACCCCCCACAGGTGCTCCTCGGCGTACTGGGAGAGGCGCGCCTGGGTGAACACGTAGCCGACCACCGCGGTCACCCCGGCGCTGACGATCACCAACGCGGCGACGAACAGCGCGAGACGCGTGCGTATCGATCCGCCCAGGCGTCCGATGACGGATCGTGGATCGGCTGCCTCGAGGGCCATGATCTGCTCCGTGAACCCATGATACCGGCGAGCCGCCCCGGATCCACGTCCGGGCCCCCCGGTTGCGGTACGAGCAGGCCTATGTGGGCGTGTAGCCGAGGTTCGCGGCCAGCCAGCGCTCCACCTCGGTGACGCGGAGGCCCTTGCGGCGGCCGTAGTCCTCGACCTGGTCGCGCCCGAGGGGGCCGATGCCGAAGTACGTGGAGCGCGGGTGGGCGAAGTACCAGCCGCACACGGAGGCGGGCGGCGTCATGGCCAGCGTGTCCGTGAGCCGGATGCCGGCGTGCTCGCGCACGTCGAGGAGATCCCAGAGGGCCGGCTTCTCCGTGTGGTCCGGGCAGGCCGGATAGCCGGGCGCCGGGCGGATGCCGCGATAGCGGGCCTTGATGAGGTCCTCGTCGGTGACGTCCTCGTCGGGCGCGTAGCCCCACAGCTCGCGGCGAACCCGCTCGTGGAGGCGCTCCGCGAAGGCCTCCGCCAGGCGATCGGCCACGGCCTTCACCAGGATGGCGTTGTAGTCGTCGTGGTCCGCCTCGTAGTGCGCCACCAGGTCCGCGACGCCGTGGATGGTCACCGCGAAGCCGCCCAGGTAGTCCCGGACGCCCGCGTCCTTCGGCGCCACGTAGTCGGCCAGGGAGAGGTGCGTCTTCTTCGTGGCCCGCTGCTGCCGCAGGAAGTGGAAGGTGCAGCGGAGGTCCTGGTCCGCCTCATCGTAGACCTCGACGTCGTCTCCGACGCGGTTCGCCGGGAACAGGCCCACGACGCCGCGCGCCTCCAGGAGGCCCTGGTCCACGATGCGGTCGAGCATCGCCTCGGCGTCGGCCAGCAGCTTGCGGGCCTCCTCGCCCTTGTCCGGGTCGTCGAGGATGCGCGGGTACGCCCCCTTCATCTCCCAGGCGATGAAGAAGGGCGTCCAGTCGATGCGGGCGCGGATCGCCGAGAGGTCGTGCTCCGGGAACGGCGTCACGCCGAGGCGCGCCGGACGGACGATGTCCGCCTCCTCCGCCGTCCACTCGAACCCGTTGGCGCGGGCGTCGTCCAGGGACACCAGGTCCGGCGCCTCCTTGGACCGGTAGCGCTCCCGGATGCGGTCGTACTCGGCGGCCACGTCGCCCATGAACCGCTCGCGCTCGCGGGCCTGGAGCAGGTTGCCCACGACGTTCACGGCCCGGGACGCGTCGGGGACGTGGACGACGGCGCCGTGATACGACTCGTCGATCTTCACGGCCGTGTGGGTCTTCGACGTGGTGGCCCCGCCGATGAGCAGCGGGACCTGGAAGCCGCGACGCTCCATCTCCGAGGCCACGTGGACCATCTCGTGGAGCGACGGCGTGATGAGCCCGCTCAGGCCCACGATGTCCGCGTCCTCCTCGATCGCCGTGTCGAGGATCTTCTGCGCGGGCACCATGACGCCCAGGTCCACCACGTCGTAGTCGTTGCAGCCGAGCACGACGCCCACGATGTTCTTGCCGATGTCGTGGACGTCGCCCTTCACCGTGGCCATGAGGACCTTGCCCTTCCGGTCCCTCCCGCCGGACGCCTCCCGCTCGGCCTCGAGGTAGGGCAGCAGCCAGGCCACGGACTTCTTCATCACCCGGGCGCTCTTGACCACCTGGGGCAGGAACATCTTGCCGGCGCCGAACAGGTCGCCCACGACGTTCATCCCGTCCATGAGCGGCCCCTCGATGACGTCCAGGGGGCGCCCCAGCTCCTCGAGGGCCTCCTCCGTGTCCTCGTCGATGTGCTTGACGATGCCGTGGATCAGGGCGTGGGTCAGGCGCTCCTCCACGGACCTGCCGCGCCACTCCGCGTCCGCGGTCTCCTCCTTCCGATCCGTGCCCTTCACGGTCTCCGCGTAGGCCAGCAGCCGCTCGGTGGCGTCGTCGCGGCGGTTGAGGATGACGTCCTCCACCCGCTCCAGCAGCGTCGGCTCCACGTCCGCGTACACCGTGAGCTGGGCCGGGTTCACGATGCCCATGTCCAGGCCGGCCCGGATGCCGTGATAGAGGAACGCCGAGTGCATGGCCTCGCGCACGGCGTTGTTGCCCCGGAAGGAGAACGACACGTTGCTGATGCCGCCGCTCACGTGGCTGTGCGGGCAGCGCTCCTTGATGAGGCGGGTGGCCTCGATGAAGGCCCGCGCGAAGTCGTCGTGGGCCTCGATGCCGGTCGCCACGGCCAGAACGTTCGGGTCGAAGATGACGTCCTCGGGCGGGAAGCCCACCTCGTCCACCAGGATGCGATAGCTCCGCTCGCAGAGGGCGACCTTCTCCTCGACGGTCTCGGCCTGGCCCTCCTCGTCGAAGGCCATGACCACGGCCGCCGCGCCGTACTGCCGGATGAGGTCGGCCTTTTCCCGGAACGCGTCCTCGCCCTCCTTCAGGCTGATGGAGTTCACCACGGACTTGCCCTGGAGGCACTTCAGCCCGGCCTCCAGCACGTCCCAGTCGGACGAGTCGACCATGACCGGGACCTTCACCACGTCGGGCTCGGAGCCGAGCAGGTTCAGGAAGCGCGTCATGGTCTCCGGCACGTCGATCATGCCGTGGTCCAGGTTCACGTCGATGATCTGGGCGCCGCTTTCCACCTGGTGCAGGGCCACCTCCAGGGCCGTCTCGTAGTCCCCGTCCAGGATGAGCCGCGCGAAGCGCCGCGACCCGGTGACGTTCGTCCGCTCGCCGACGTTGATGAAGTTCGAGTCCGCGCGCTTCACGAACGGCTCCAGGCCGCTCAGACGCAGGGTCCGCTCGCGGGTCGGCACGGCGCGCGGCTTCACGCCCTCCACGGCCTCCCCGATGGCGCGGATGTGCTCCGGACCGGTCCCGCAGCAGCCGCCCACCAGGTTCACGAAGCCCGCCTCGGCGAACTCGCGGATGACGGGCGCCATGTCGCCCGGCGTCTCGTCGTAGCCGCCCATCTCGTTGGGCAGGCCCGCGTTCGGATAGACGCTGACGAACGTCTCCGCGCAGTCGGAGATCTCCTCCACGAACGGGCGCATCTGCGTCGCGCCCAGGGCGCAGTTGAGCCCCACCGACAGCAGCGGATAGTGGGACACGGAGGTCCAGAAGGCCTCCGGCGTCTGGCCCGACAGGGTCCGCCCGCTCTGGTCCGTGATGGTGCCCGAGATCATCACCGGCACCTCCAGCAGGCGCCCGCGGGCCCGGAGCTCGCGGCCGACGGCGAACAGGGCCGCCTTGGCGTTCAGGGTGTCGAAGACCGTCTCCACGAGGACGATGTCCACCCCGCCGTCCAGGAGGCCCTTCACCTGCTCGCCGTACGCGGCCACCAGCTCGTCCCAGATGACGCCGCGGGCGCCGGGGTCGTTCACGTCCGGGGACAGGGAGGCCGTCTTGTTGGTGGGCCCCATGGAGCCCATCACCCAGCGGGGCTTGTCCGGATTCCGACGCGTGAAGTCCTGGGCCATCTCGCGGGCCAGGCGCGCGGCCGCCACGTTCAGGTCGTAGGCCAGGTGGGACAGCCCGTAGTCCGCCTGGGAGATGGAGGTGGCGTTGAAGGTGTTGGTCTCGATGAGGTCCGCGCCCGCCTCCAGGAAGGCCTGGTGGACCTCGCGCACGGCGTCCGGTCGCGACAGGCACAGGATGTCGTGGTCGCCCTGCAGGGGTTGATCGTGATCACGGAACCACTCCCCCCGGAAGTCGTCCTCCCCGAGGGACAGGCGCTGGAACATGGTCCCGGTGGCGCCGTCGATGAGCAGGATCCGCTCGCGCAGGTGGTCGACGATGGGGTGGTTCGGTCGTGTGGGCATGGGCTCCTCCGTCCGGCGGCAGGGACGCTACACCGAGCCGGCGCGCGTCTCCAGCACGGCGACCCGGAGCCCCGGGGCGAGGGGGTTGAGAAAGGTGTAACGCGTCATTGCCCAAGTCACTGTAACAGAACACTTTGACACGGCGCGTCACGGCGAGTAGGACATAGTCAGGCACTCACGAACCCACACCGTGTCCACCGGGCCGTCCCCGACGTCCCGCAGGAGGGCCATCATGAGCGCCGGCGAGCTACAGACCACCCTCCGCGACCACACCGTCCGCCTCGTGACGCCGGACGGCGTCGTGACGGCGCACCTCGTGGGGATCACCGGCCTGGTCCTCCACCTCCGGCTGCCCGGGACGCCGCCCGCCCTGAGGGACGACGTCCGGGTCCGCGTGCTGGACCCGAGCCCGGTCCTCGGCTCCCTCCAGTTCCTGGTGCGCGCGGTCACCGCCTTCCGCGAGGCGGAGACGGTGGACGTGATGCTCAGGATCCAGAAGATCTTCGTGGGCACCGACGAGATCACGGCGGCCCGGCTCCTCCGCGAGCTGCTGCCGAACCAGGACCTGTCCCCGACCGCCTTCGACCAGGTGCCGCGGGGCGTGATCTTCACGTGCGGCCCGCCTCGGCGCGACACGCGCGAGATGATCGCAGCGGCGCTCGGCCGCGACCCGGACGAGCCGCGACCCGCCGAGCAGGAGGCCGCCGGGCCCCCCGCCTCGCCCCCGCCCGCCGGTCCGACGACCGGACGCGTCCATCAGCACCTGCTCGAGCACACGCACGACCTGCGGCTGCCTCTCACCCTGCACGTCCAGGGACGTCGCATCCCGGGCATCACCTACCGGGCCAGCCTGGACGGACGCCGGTTCTTCGTCTGCGGGCGCGGCGAGACTCCCACCTTCGGCACCCGCGTGGACGTGACCGTGGACCTGCCCGTGACGGGCCGCGTGGACCGGGCCCTCCTGGTCGCGTCCGTGGCGTGGGCGGCCCCCATCGGGGAGGGCTTCGCCGTGGCCCTGCGGACGTCGCCCCAGACCAACGACGAGCACCTGGCGCGCTGGGCGGCCTCACTCCTGCCCGCCGTCCGCCGGCAGCGGGCCCGGGGCGACGGCCTCGAGGCCCCCGTCGCGGAGGACGGCCTCCCGCCGGAGGACGCCGTCGACGCCGCCCACAGCCTGGACCGCCGGGAGCGGGCGGCGGCCATCCGCGGCGAGCGCCGCGTCGTCACGCACCCCCTCGGCATCATGGGGCGGCGACCCCAATGAGGCGCGGGCGGGACCGCCGGCGGGCTTCTCACACCGCCCCGGATGGACCACGAGGCGTTACACTCCGGGTGTCGAGGAGTTCCGCCCAGGACGCCCGGGAGGCCGCGTGGACGACAGGCGCCGCATCCGCGAGCTGGTCGAGAAGGCGCTGACCATCGCCCGGTGGCTGCCCTCGTACCGGCAGCGCGACTTCCGGGGCGACCTCGTGGCCGGCCTGACCGTGGGCGTCATGGTCATCCCCCAGGGCATGGCCTATGCGCTGCTCGCCGGGCTGCCCCCGGTCTACGGCCTGTACGCGTCCCTGGTGCCGCTCCTGGTCTATCCGCTCTTCGGCACGTCGCGTCATCTCGCCACGGGCATCGTCGCCCTGGACATGCTCATCGTCGGCTCCGCCATGGCCCGGATGGAGCCCGCCTCGCCCGAGGCGGCCGCCGCCCTCGCCCTGGTCCTGGCCCTGATGGTGGGCGTCATGCACCTCGTCATGGGCCTGCTGCGCCTGGGCTTCGTCGTGGAGTTCCTGTCGCGTCCGGTCATCGCCGGCTTCATGGTGGCCGCGCCCCTCGTCATCGGCCTGAGCCAGGTGGGGAACCTGCTGGGCATCGAGTCCGCCCGATCCCAGAACCTCTGGTTCCTCCTGCGCGACACCGCGGCGCACGTCGCGGACGTCCACACCCTCACGGCCGCCATCGGGGGCGGCAGCGTGGCCCTGATCGTCCTCCTGCGCCGCTTCGCCCCGGCCGTGCCCGGCCCGCTCGTGGCCCTCGTGCTCGGTAGCCTCGCCGCCTGGTGGTTCGACCTGGGCGCCGCGGGCGTGGACCTCGTGGGCGCCGTCCGCTCGGGCCTCCCCACCCCCTCCTTCCCGGCCGTCGGCCTGGACAGCGTCCGCGCCCTGTTCCCCGCGGCGCTGACCCTGACCCTGATCCAGCTCCTGACGGTGATCTCCCTGGGCAAGAGCCTGGCCGCCCGCGGCGGCTCCGAGATCCGCCCGAACCGGGAGCTGATCGCCGTGGGCTGCTCCAACATCGCGGGCAGCCTCTTCCACAGCCCGCCGGTGTCCGCCTCGTTTTCCCGCACGGCCGTGAACGCCCAGGCCGGCGCGCGCACGCCCCTGGCCAACGTGTTCGCCGCCGTGGTGGTGGCCGTCTGCATCTTCGAGCTGGCCGGCGCCCTCGCCTGGGTCCCCGAGCCGGCCCTGGCGGCCATCATCATGGTCGCCGCCTTCGGAATGGTGAACCTCCGGGAGACCCGGACCCTGTTCCGCCTGCGGCGCCTCGAGGGCTGGCTCGCGGTGCTCACCCTGGTGGCGACCCTGTTCGTGGGCATCGAGGAGGGCGTCCTGCTGGGGGTGCTCCTGTCCATGGGCAGCATGCTCTACTTCGCCAGCCGCCCCCACATCGCGGAGCTGGGCCGCGACCCGAAGACCGGCGCCTTCCGCGACCTGAAGTTCTTCCCGGACGCCCGGCTCATCCACGGGGTCATCATCCTGCGGGTGGACGGCGCCCTGTCCTTCGTGAACGCCGAGTTCATCCGGGACTACGTCCTCCAGCGCCTCGGCCTGGCTCCCTTCCCCATCCGCGCCGTGGTGCTCGACGGGCGCGGCATCAACGGCATCGACACGACGGCGGTGGCCGCCCTGCACGCCCTGATCGACGAGCTGGAGGAGCGCGGCGTGGTGCTCTATCTCACCGAGCTGAAGGGCGGGGTCCGCGAGGCCCTGGGCCGCAGCGGCCTCAGCGGGCGCGTGGACGATCACCACTTCATGTGGTCGACCTCGGACGCCGTCGAGTGGATCGAGGCCGGCGCGCACGTCGAGGAGTCCGAGGGGGAGCCGTTCACCCGGTGAGCACGACCTCGGGTCGCCCCGCCACGATCTCGCCCACCACGGCCGCCGCCAGCGTGCCCGCCGCCTCCAGCCCGGCCACGACGTCGTCGACCGCCCCGGGGGCCACCGCCGCCAGCAGGCCGCCGGACGTCTGCGCGTCCGCCAGGAGCAGGGCCTCGTCGGGATCCGCCTCGCCGCGCTCGCCCCGGATTCGATCCGCCACCGACTCCAGGTTCGCCCGCGAGCCGCCCGGGACGGCCCCGGCCGCCAGGAGCCGACGCACGCCGTCCAGGACCGGGACGCTCGGGACCGAGACGCGGGCGCCGGCGCCGCTCGCCTCCAGCATCTCGAGGAGGTGGCCGAGCAGCCCGTAGCCCGTCACGTCCGTGAGCGCGTGCACGTGGGGGGCGTGGGCCGTGAGGACCTCGGCCGCGTCCCGGTTCAGGGTCGCCATGGTCTCCGTGACGAGCCGGATCTCCTCTCCGGACGCGCGCCCGCCCTTGATGGCCGTCGTCAGGACGCCGCTGCCCAGGGGCTTCGTGAGGATCAGCCGATCCCCGGGCCGGGCGCCGCCGTTGCGCAGGAGCCGATCGGGCTCCACCAGGCCCAGGGCGACCAGGCCGTACTTGGGCTCCGGGTCGTCGATGGAGTGGCCGCCCCCGAGGATCGCGCCCGCCTCGGACACCACGGAGGCGCCCCCCTCCAGGATGGACTCCAGGATCTCCAGCGGCATGCTCCGCGACGGGAAGGCCACCAGGTTGAGGCAGAGGAACGGCCGCGCGCCCATGGCGTACACGTCCGACAACGCGTTGGCGGCGGCCACGCGCCCGAAGTCCCGGGGATCGTCGACGACCGGCGTGAAGAAGTCGGTCGTGCACACCAGCGCCCTGTCGGCGTCCAGCCGATACACGGCCGCGTCGTCGCGCGTGTCGGCGCCGACGAGGAGATCGGGATCCACGACGGGGGGCAGTCGGCGCAGCACCTGCGCCAGCTCCGCGGGGCGGAGCTTACACGCTCAACCCGCGCCGTGGCTGTACTGTGTCAGTCGAATGGGCTCGTCCATGCCCGCAGGCTACACACGGCTGCCCGCCGGAGGCCAGCACTCCTGGCCGGGCGCCCAGGGCGGTCGCAAAGTCGACCGCCCTCCCTTGCCCTTGCCCTTGCCCTTGCCCTTGCCCTTGCCCGCTGTCAGACGCGCAAAACT
This sequence comes from Myxococcota bacterium, assembly GCA_051747385.1. GTDB lineage: Bacteria > Myxococcota_A > UBA9042 > PHBI01 > JACKFB01 > JBNJGB01. Next base: position 86,406 of record JBNJGB010000019.1, on the reverse strand, counting down.
CATCGTTTCCGAGCGGATACAATCCGGCGCCGGGCGCCGTACCGCCGCGCGGCCCTCACTTCTCCAACTTTGCGATTGCCCTGGCCGGGCGCCCCTCAAGACTCCAGGTCGAAGCCCGACCAGTCGCCCGGCTGATCCTCCAGGGGCGGCCACAGGAGCACCAGGTAGAACGTCGCGGCGGCCGCCGCGTCCATCTCCGTGCCGCCGGTCAGCCGGATGACCGGCCCGCCGTCGGCCCGCCCGCCTGCGTAGACCGCGTGCCCGCGCACCACCGCGAAGGGGGTGCCGATGGAGAGCTGCCCCAGGTAGACGCGGCCGTGTCGGCAGGTGGTCAGGGGGAGCCCGGTGCCCGTCTCGCCCTCGTAGACGTGGTGCTCGTCGAAGCTCAGGAGGGGAGGGAGGTTGTCGTCCGCGCCGACGAAGAGCTGGCCGTGACGCGTGCTCGCGACGGGCTGCACGCCCAGGACGCGCGAAGGGATGGCTCGGACCAGCTCCGAGGCGGCCTCGACGGTGGTCGTCGTCCGGATCATGGGGACCTCCTCGCGGGCGCCCCGAGGGGGGATGGAGCGCCCCTGTAGAGATCATCCCACGCCCCCGGGCAAGAGGCGGAGGTTCGGGCATCGAACGTCCGCCGTGGCCGGCTCAGGCGACGTCGGCCCGCTCCACGCCCGGGAGCTCGAGCACGAGATCCGCGCCGTAGGCCGCCGACGGGGTCCGGAACCCCGGCGACACGTCCCCGGAGAGCACCTTGTCGGCGATGTGGAGCGCCGCGAGGGTCGTCAGGCGGTAGCCCTCCGGCGTCTTCATCCGGGTCGCCACGCGATGCCCGGTCTCGTCCCGGGCCTCGCCCCAGAGGAGGGTCGCTCCCCGCTCGCGCTGCTCCAGGGTCGGGCCCGTGACGCGCGCGTCCACCACGCGCTTGAGGAGGCGCTGCACCGGGGCGGATCCCACCAGCCCGCCCAGCCGGCCCACGGCTCGCGCTCCCCAGACCGTGCGGCGGTTCGCCGGGACGTACACCGTGACGTCCGGGATGCCCGTGGAGAACCAGGCCGTCGACACGTCACCCCACGGGATGGCCATGGCGAGCCGGGGCCCCCGCCCGAAGTCGATCCGCCGCGTCAGGCGCCCGGCCGGTACCGGGCGGAGCACGCCGCCCCGCCGCACCACGTTGCCCCGGTGGAGGTTCTCGATCATCGTGGTCGCCGTGCCGTGGGACAGGCCGCCGCCCAGCCCGGCGAAGGCGAGGTCGAGGGATACGGCCCCGGGGAGACGACGCTTCAGGTGGGCCGCCAGGCAGTCGGTGGGCACGACGTCGAAGCCGGTGCCGGGCATGAGCATGACGCCGGCGTCCCGGGCCTCGGCGTCGCGGGCGGCGATCGCCTCGAAGACCTCCACCTCGCCGGTGATGTCCAGGTAGTGGGTGCGCGTGCGGAGGCAGGCCTCGACCATGGGCGCCGAGGTGCGGTGGAACGGCCCGGCGCAGTGGAGGACGGCGTCGATCCCCTCCAGGCCTGCGTCGACGGCGTCCGGGTCGTCCAGGGCGAACACGCGGGCCTCGCAGCCGAGGTCTTCTGCCAGGGGGCGCAGCCGATCGGCCGAGCGGCCCGCCAGGACCGGCCTCGCGCCGTCCTCGACCGCGCACCGCGCGATCAACTCTCCCGTGTATCCGTAGGCACCGTAGACGAGAAGCGTGGACATGGGACCTCCTCCGGGGCGTCGGGTGCGTCGCCGGAGGGATAGAGTAGCAGGTGACTTGACGAAGACACGGCTTGCTGCCTAGCGTCCCGCCGGGCAGGGTGCCCTGGACCCCGACGACGAGGAATCGATGCGCACGTCCCCTCGCCTCCTGGCCGCCGCCATCGCCGCCCTGTGGATCGGTGGAGTGACCGGGTGCGATCGGAGTGGCCCCGCCGCCGACGCGCCCGAGTCGAAGCCGGCGCAGCCCGAGCCGAATCCAGCTCCGGAGCCCGAGCCCGAGCCGCCCAAGAAGGACGTCGCCGACCTCGTCGTGGGCGACACGCCGCGACTGCCCTCCGTCCTGGACGGGGTCGACCTGGGGATGGCCCGCGAGGAGGTGGAGGAGGCGCTCCCTGCCATGACCGAGGGCGGCCTCCTCCCCGCGGAGGACTACGAGGACGTCTTCGTCAACCTCGGCTTCGATCCGAGCACCGGTCGCCTCCTCCGCGTCTGGTTCTCCCTGCCCGCGGATCGCGGCGAGGAGCTGGTCACCGAGGCGTGGGGCGACCCCGTCGTCGTCGAGGAGTTCGACGAGGAGAAGAAGGTCTGGTTCGACCCCGGGGAGGGGATCCGGGCCGCCCTGTCCGAGGGCTTCGGGGAGGGCATGGAGCTGGAGTTCACCCGCTATCTCCCGGCGGAGCGGATGATCGGCGAGGGCGCCGCCGAGGTGGACCCCGAGGCCGAGGGTGAAGACGAGGATGGGGAGGAGCCGGAGCCTCCGGGCGTGCCGTTCGCCTTCGAGGCCGATCATCCGCTGCTGGACGGGACGCTCGAGTCCGTCCGCGAGAGCTGGCCCCGCGCCCTGCAGGAGCAGACGGCGGAGCAGGCCGAGGAGCGCCTCCGGGAGATCGAGGAGCTCACGGGGCGGAAGCTCGAGCCCAGCCCGGAGCCCACGGCCAGCGTGCACCTGGACCTGCCGCCGACCGAGTACGGCACGTTCTTCACGCGCGTGCACCTGGAGCTGAACGACGACGGCGAGATCGTCGGCTATCGCTTCGGCCTGACCTACGGCAACCGGGAGGGGGCCGACGAGGAGCTCCTGGAGCTGCTGAAGGCCCGCCTGGGCGAGGCCGAGAAGACCGAGCGCTTCGGCGAGGAGATCCTGGTCTTTCGGGAGGAGTCGCCCCGTGTGGAGGTCCGCCGGGACGAGGTGGGCCACCAGTGGGACGTGACCGTGGAGGAGACCTCCGAGTAGCCCGGCGCGGAAGCGGGGCACCCTGACCAAGTGCGGGGCGGATCGCCACACCCCCGGGGGGGAGCGGAGATCGCGTCACGGCCGGGCGTCCGTGCGCTGCAGCCCTGGCATGCTCCTTGCAGCTGAACCCACCGGCCACGTGACACGCTCGCCGTCCGGCACTGGGATGGCAGGAGGACGCACCATGCTAGGTTGGGCTCTCGCTTTCTTCGTCATCGCACTCGTCGCCGCCCTGTTCGGCTTCGGCGGCATCGCCGCGGGCGCGGCGTCCATCGCCAAGATCCTCTTCTGGGTCTTCGTGGCGCTGTTCCTCGTCTCCCTCGTCGTGGGGGTGATCCGCGGTCGCCGCCCGCCCGTCTGAGCCGACGCGTCGGAACAGGAAGCGCCCGAGCAGCGCACGGTGGCTCGCGACCACGCGGTAGGCCCCCTCGACGAACCAGACGAAGGGCGGCACCATGAGGAGGCGCGCGAACCACCCCCACCCGATCCTCGAAAGGACGAAGAGGGTCGCCCGCCCGGCCCGCAGCACGCGGCCGTCGCGGGTGACCACGTGGAGGGCTCGGGCGCACTGTTCGTACAGAGCCGGCGTCATGGGCGGCGCCGGCGCCCGCTGATAGGGGACGACCCGGAGCTCGTCGTGAGTGTCCTTCCACCTGACCCAGGCGGCGACTCGGCGTCAGAACGGTCAGGCGCCGTCCCAGAGGACCCAGTGTCGCTCGTCTTCTCGCATCGGCTCGGACTCGCTGACGGAGGAACGTGACATCCGACCGCGACGCTACCTCATCCCCCCGGCACTCGCGATCTCGTAGCGAAGTCGTGGGCGGCGACGAGCCCGGCGGCGGTCCCCGCCTGGAGCCACTGCGACCGAGCCCCCGCATCCGGCGCGCACGCCCCGTCCTCGAGACCCTGGTGGGCGTCCAGTCCGGCTGGTCGCGGGTGGTGTCGGCGTGGCGCGATCGCTTCGGCTATTCCCGCCCCATCGAGATCGTCCCGTACCGCGGCTGGGGAACGGGGGGGCGCGTGCGGATGCGGGGCCGGGTCCTGGGTGCGCGCGACGTCGGGGAGGACCTGGACGACCGCGGCGCCCTGGACAACCTCTCGGACATGCTGAAGCGCTACGCGGCGGCGAAGATCCCGAGGGCCCGGGTGCGCGTCCGCCTCGGCGGCCACGAGGTCGAGACGCGGACGGACCGGAACGGCTACCTGGACGTCGTGCTCCAGCCCGAGGGCCTGGACGACGCGCACCTCTGGCACGCCGGCGAGATGGAGCTGATCGCGCCCGTCGGGGACGGCCAGGAGCAGCGCGTCTGGCACGCCCCGGTCCAGGTGCCCCCGCCGGCCGCGCGCCTCGGCGTCATCAGCGACGTGGACGACACCATCGTCCACACGGGCGCGGACACCCTCCTCCAACAGGCGCGCGTCGTGCTCCTGAACGACGCCCGCAGCCGCGTCCCCTTCAAGGGCGTCGGGGCGTTCTATCGCGCGCTCCAGCAGGAGGGCGTCGTCCGCCGCAATCCCCTCTGGTACCTCACGTCGTCGCCGTGGAACGTCTACGACCTCTTCGTGGACTTCATGCGGATCCACCACATCCCGCCGGGGACGCTGGTGATGAAGGCCCTGGGCATCGCCGAGGACCAGTTCATCAAGAGCTCTCACCGGCGGCACAAGCTGGGCGCCATCCGGGAGATCCTGGCCGCCTGCCCCGCCCTCCCCTTCGTGCTCATCGGAGACTCCGGCCAGCGGGACCCGGAGATCTACCACCGCGCCGTGCAGGACCACCCGGGGCGCATCCTGGCGGTCTACATCCGGGACGTGAGCGAGGGCGCCCGCCGACGCGAGGTGCTGGCCATCGCGGAGGACGTGCACGCCCTCGGCGTCGACATGCTCCTCGTGCCCGACACGGTGGCGGCCGCGGAGCACGCCGCCGAGCGCGGCTGGATCACCGGGCAGGACGTGGAGCACGTCCGCCACGACCGGCGCCACGAGGAGCAGAAACCACCGGGGCTCGGCGATCTCTACGAGGAGATCGGCCACGCGACGGAGGAGTGGGTCGGATAGATCCCGATCCGGCGGAATCGTTCGATGATGAACGATGTTGACGGGGGTCGACGGCCCCTGCTTCTCTTCCAGCCCGCCCCTCCTCGGAGCCCGTAGCGCACATGCTCCCGTCGCGCCCCCCGGTCCTCGCCCTGCTGCTCGCGGTCCTCGTCGCGCCTCCCGTCGTGGCCGCGGAGCCCCTCGCCCTGTCCCTGGACGAGATCCGCGAGCGCGTGGCCGAGGACAACGAGCTGGGCGGCATCGTCCGATCGCGCATCGAGCAGAGCCGCGCACGCAGGCGCCAGGCGCTCGCGCAGATGCTGCCGCAGCTCTCGGTGGCCGCGAGCGGCTCGTGGGTCGACGAGGAGGTCTCCTTCGGGTCGAGCACGGTCGTGAACCAGCTCGACTGGGACGCCTCCGGCGAGGCCTCCGTGACCCTCTTCGACGGCACCATGTACCCGCTCTATCGCCAGCGCGGCGAGGAGATCGAGGTCGCCGAGGCCGAGGCCGAGTGGCAGCGGATCCTCCTGGACCTGGAGGCGGAGGAGGGCTTTCACACGCTGGCCGCCGCGGTTCGGGAGGTGGCCATCGCCGAGGACATGCTGGAGCTGCGCCGGGAGCACGCAGACGAGGCGGAGGCCCTCGCCGACGCGGGCGTGGCCCTCTCCCTGGACGTCTCCCGCGCCGAGGCGGAGCTCCTGGCCGCCGAGCAGCAGCTCCTGGAGGCCCGGAAGACCCGGGACAACGCCTCCGACGCGCTCGCCGTACTCATGGGCCTCGACCCCGGCACGCCCATCGAGCTGAAGCCCCTCCGCGCGTGGGGCCCCATAGTCGACCCGGATCGGGAGGATCTGCGCCGCCGCGCGGACTTCATGGGCATGGCCTTCGACCTGGAGGCCATGCAGGACAGCCGCGCGTCGGCCGCGTGGTCCCTGGCCCCGAAGCTGGACCTGCGGACCCGCCTGTCCTTCGGGCCGACGTCGTTCTCGAACCCCGACGGGCGCGTGCTGACGGCCACGCTGACGGCGACCTGGACGCTGTACGACGGGGGCTGGCGCTACGCGGAGATGGACCGCATCGACGCCTCGCTCCGGGAGCGGCGGCTCTCGCTCCAGCGGGAGCTCCGGCGCGCCGAGGCCGAGCTCCACCGGATCCTCCGGGAGTTCGTCTCCGCCCGGGAGACGGAGGACGTGGCGGAGCGCCGCGTGGAGGTCGCCCGGGAGGCGTACGAGATGGCGACCGCCCGCTTCGAGCGCGGGATCGCGACGAGCTTCGAGGTTCGGGACGCGGCGGAGGCGCTGGAGGAGGCCAGGATGTCCGAGAGCCAGGCGAGCTTGCAGAAGATGCTCCTGGTCGCGCGCTATCACCACCTGAGGAACGTGGAGGAGGCTCCGTGAAGCCGACCCGTATCACGTGGGCGCTCGTCGCCCTCGCGGCTCTCATCGCGGGGGGCTGCCGCGGCGGCGACGACGGCGGCGGCGAGGCGAAGGCCGCGGAGCGCCGGAAGCCGGTGGAGGTGGACCAGGCCGTCGTGGTGGAGACGCGCCCCGCGGAGCGCGAGTCCTTCTCGGTCACCGGAGCCTACAGCGGCGAGGTGCGGGCCGACCGCGTGGCCGTGGTCTCCGCGGACGTGTCGGGCCGGGTCCTGGAGGTGCCGGTCCGCATGGGGCAGGCCGTGGAACCGGGGGACGTGCTGGCCCACCTGGACGCCGTGCCCTACGAGCAGCAGGTCCGCGAGCTGGAGGCCGCCGTGGAGGTCGCCCGGGCCCAGGTCCGCGAGACGAAGGCGTCCATCGAGCGGGCGCGGAGCGAGCTGAAGCGGAAGGAGCCGCTCCTGGAGTCCCAGCTCGTCACGGAGCTGGAGGTGGATCGGCTCCGCAACGAGGTGGTCACGGGGCAGCAGCAGATCGCCCTGGCCCGGGCCCGGGTGACCGAGGCGAAGTCCCGCCTGGAGACGGCCCGCGAGGACCTCCGCCGCACGGAGGTGAAGGCCCCCTTCGCGGGGCGCATCGCGGAGCGAAACGTGGAGGTGGGCAGCCACGTGGCCCCGAACGAGCGCCTGTTCCGCATCGTCTCCGGGTGCGACCTCTTCGTGCGGATCGCCGTGCCGGAGCTCGAGGCCACGCGGATCCGGGACGGCGAGATCGCCGAGATCCGCGTGGACGCCCTGGACGGGGCGACCTTCGAGGGCCGGGTGCTCCGCACGGCCCCGCGACTGGACAGCGAGACCCGAACCCTGAGCGTCGACGTGGCCATCGATCCCCTCACGTGCCCCGCCCAGGGCGAGGCGGCCGCCCCGGCGGACGAGGCCGACCCGTCGGCGATCCGCCCCGGCATGTACGCTCGGGCCCGCGTGGAGCTGGGCCGGGTGGAGGGCGCCGTGACCGTCCCGAACCAGGCCATCCTCGAGACGCGGGCCGGGGCCGCCTACGCGTGGGTGGTGACGGACGGCCTGGCGGAGCGGCGCGACGTGCGGCGCGGGCTCCGCGGGGAGGAGCGCACGGAGGTGCGCGAGGGCGTGGTCGCCGGCGAGGACGTGGTCATCCGCGGCCACGAGAAGCTGAAGCCCGGCGCGGAGGTCCGCGGGCTCATCCGCGAGGAGGCGCCGGCGGCCGAGGGGGCGCGGTGAGGCTCCCCGAGCACGCCGTCCACCGCCCCGTCCTCACCAGCATGTTCTTCCTGGGGCTCCTGCTGCTGGGGGCGGTGTCGTTCACCCGGCTGGAGATCGACCTCCTGCCGGAGCTGGACTTCCCGGCCATCTCGGTGGTCACCACCTACGAGGGCGCCGGCCCGGAGGAGATCGAGACCCTCATCACCCGGCCCACGGAGCAGGCCCTGTCCACGGTGGAGGGCATCGATCGCATCGAGAGCTTCTCCGCCGAGGGGCGGAGCCGCGTCGCCCTGCGCTTCGTCTGGGGCACGAACCTGGACACGGCGCTCAACGACGTCCGCGCGGCCGTCGAGCGCGTGAAGTCGCGGCTGCCCGAGGACGCCGAGAGCCCCGTCGTCTACAAGTTCAACCTGTCGAGCTTCCCGATCCTCTACCTGGCCCTGTCGGGGAGCCTGGACGAGCCGGCGCTGCGGCAGCTCGCGGAGATGGAGCTGGGCCCGCGCCTGGAGCGCGTGGAGGGCGTGGCCCGGGTGGACGTGCGCGGCGGGCTGAAGCGCGAGATCCACATCCTCCTGGACCCGGTGAAGCTGCAGTCCCTGGGCGTCACCGGCCAGCAGGTGGTGGCGGCGCTCGAGACCCAGAACCGGAACGTCCCCGCCGGCCAGGTGGAGGCCTTCGACGACAACATCCTCGTCCGCTCCATCGGCGAGGCCGCGGACCCCACGGACTTCCTCGACGTGGTCGTGGACGTCCGCCGGGACTCCGAGGCGCGCCTGCAGCCCATCCGCGTGCGTGACGTGGCGAGGGTGATGGACACGTTCGAAGACCCGTCCTCCATCGTGCACATCAACGGCGAGCCCGGCATCCGCCTGTCGGTCTCCAAGCAGTCGGGCGCCAACACGGTGGCGGTGGCCGACCGGGCGATCGCCGAGATCGAGCGCATGAACCGGGACTATCAGGGGCGCGCCACCCTGCACGTCATGGACGACACCTCCGAGTACATCGAGAAGTCCATCAGCAACGTGCAGGACGCCGTGCTCATCGGCGCGGGCCTCGCCGTGCTCGTCCTGCTGTTCTTCCTGCACAGCCTCCGGCCCACGTTCATCGTTGCCCTGGCCATCCCCATCTCCATCATCGGCATGTTCACGCTGATGTACGCCACGGACATCACCCTGAACCTGGTGAGCTTCGGCGGCGTGGCCCTGGGCATCGGCCTGCTGGTCGACAACGCCATCGTCATCCTGGAGAACATCTTCAAGAAGCTGGAGGCGGGCGAGAAGCCCATCCCGGCCGCCGTCGAGGGCTCCCGGGAGGTGGCCACGGCCATCGTCGCCTCGACGCTCACGACCCTGGCGGTGTTCGCGCCGGTCATCTTCCTGACGGGCTTCGCCTCCATCTTCTTCGGGCAGATGGCGTTCGTGGTGAGCTTCGCCCTGGTGGCGTCCCTGGCGGTGGCCCTGACGCTCATCCCCATGCTGGCGAGCCGCTTCCTGCGGGCCGGCGAGTCCAAGTGGGCCATCGCCCGGGGCATCGAGCGGGTGCTGCACGGCGTGGAGGGCGGCTACGACCGCTTCGTGCGGGCGTGCCTCGCGCACCCCGTCGTCACCCTGCTGGTGGCCCTCGCGATGCTGGGCGGGTCGTTCACCCTCGTACCCTACGTCGGCACCGAGCTGCTGCCGGAGGACGACCAGAGCGAGGTGCGCGTGGACGTGGACCTCCCCGTGGGCACCCGCATCGAGGTGACCGAGGAGGCCATGCGCCGCATCGAGGCGCGGGTCGTGGACGCCGTGCCCGAGATGGTCTCCATGCAGACCACGGTGGGGACGCCGGGCTTCTGGTCGACGGCCGGCGAGGAGAGCGGCGGCGTGGAGATCAAGCTGGTGCCGCCCGCGGAGCGCGAGCGCTCGAGCGAGGAGGTCGCGCAGGCGCTCCGCCCCGCCATCAAGGGCCTCGTCGCAGGGGCCGACGTGCGGGTCCGGGCCGGCGGCGGCCTGTGGATCCTGCGGATGCTGCGCGGGGGCGGCGAGCGCCTGGAGGTGCAGGTCCGCGGCTACGACCTGGACACGGCCGATCGCCTCGCGGCGGAGGCGAAGGAGGCCCTGGAGTCCACGGAGGGCGTCACCGCCGCGGTGGTGAGCCGCAAGGAGGGCGGCCGCGAGCTTCGGGTCGTCCCGGACCGGGCGCGGCTGGCGGATGTGGGCCTCACCCCCGACGCCGTGTCGGACGCCATCCAGACCTACGTCCAGGGGACGCGGGCCACGGTCCTCCGCAGCCAGGGCGACGAGTTCGACGTGCTGGTGAAGCTGAGCGACGCCCACCGCGCGGGGATCGAGACCTTCCTGGACGTGCCCGTCCTGATGCCGGGCGGGGGTCACACGGAGCTTCGGGACCTGGTGAGGGTCGACGAGGTCGAGGGCCCCCTCACCATCGAGCGCGAGAACCAGTCCCGCGTGGTCTACGTGCGCGGCGTCCTGGCCGGGACCCGGGACCTGGGCAGCATCGCCTCCGAGCTTCGCTCGAGGATCGGCGACATGGACGTGCCCGACGCGTTCAGCGTCCTCGTGAAGGGCGAGACCCAGGAGCAGGAGGAGACCTTCCGGAGCCTGGTCGTCGGCATCCTGCTGGCCGTCCTGCTGGTCTACATGGTGATGGCGTCGCAGTTCGAGAGCTTCCTGCACCCGCTGTACATCATGTTCTCCATCCCCTTCGCCGCCATCGGCGTGATCGTGGCGCTGTGGCTCACGGACACGACCTTCAACATCCAGAGCTTCATGGGCGGCATCGTCCTGACCGGCATCGTGGTCAACAACGCCATCGTGCTGGTGGACTACGTGAACCTCATGCGCCGCGACCACGCCATGTCGGTCCACGAGGCCGTCGTGCACAGCGCGCGGCGGCGCCTCCGGCCCATCCTCATGACCACCACCACGACCATGCTGGCCCTCGTCCCGGTGGCCATCGGCATGGGCGAGGGCGGCGAGACCCAGGCTCCCCTCGCCCGCGCGGTCATCGGGGGCCTCTTCGTGTCCAGCGCCATCTCCCTGGTGGTCATCCCGGTGCTGTACGACACGGTCGAGGGCTGGAGGGAGCGCAGGCGCACCTGACGCCCGCGGCGCGGTGTGTTTGAATGCGCGCGTCCTCGAGCACCCCACCCGGAGCTTCGCGATGGAGCGCTTCGACGTCGGCCACGTCCTGGGCCGCGCCTTCTCGGTGTACGGCGAGAACTTCGCCTCCTTCACCGCCCTCGTCACCTTGGTGTTCCTGCCGGTCATCCTGCTCGCCACGGCCGTGGGCGCCGAGCAGATGGCGGGCGGCACACCGAACCCCGGCGCGGTGGCCGGCATCGGCCTGCTGACCCTGTTCCTCTACCCGCTGGCCATGGCCGCCGTGACCTACGGCGTGGTCCAGAGCCTCCGCGGCACGCCGGCCGCGTTCGGCGACTGCCTCCGCGTCGGCTTCTCACGCCTGCTGCCCGTCATCGGCACGGCCATCCTCATGGGCCTGGCCGTGGTCGGCGGCTTCCTGCTGCTCGTCGTCCCGGGCTTCATCGTCATGACCATGCTGTACGTGGCGGTCCCCGGCGCGGTCGTGGAGGGCCTCGGCCCGGGCGACGCCATGCGCCGCAGCACGGCTCTGACGAGCGGCTTCCGCTGGCCCATTTTCGGCGTGGTGCTCGTCATCGCGGTTCTCACGAACGTGCCGGACACCATCCTCCAGAAGACCCTGGGCTCCGATCCCGACACCATGGCCCTGTACCTGACCCTGTCGACCATCATCGGCGTGATCGGGACCACCCTCGGCTCCGTGGCGGCGGCGGTGGCCTATCACGACCTGAGGGCCATCAAGGAGGGCGCAGACGTGGAGCGCCTGGCGGCCGTGTTCGACTGACGACCGAGGGCGCACTCCGCAGAGGGCCCGGCGCCGACCGGCGCCCCCTTCCTCCCGGCACACCGCCTTGTTAGGATCGTCGTGTTCCCTACAAGGAGTCCACGCGCGGTCCCGGCGTTTGGCCGATGACCGGCGGGTTACCGGTGTGTCCGGAGGAGGAGCTCATGGTGATGGAGCGCTACCGGAATCGGCAGGAGGCCGGCCGTATCCTGGCCGATCGGCTCGCGGACCACGCCGGGGAGCGCGACGTGTTCGTCCTGGCCCTCCCCCGGGGCGGCGTCCCGGTGGCGGCCGTCGTGGCCGAGGCCCTCGACGCACCGCTCGACGTGCTCCTGGTGCGCAAGCTGGGCGTCCCCGGTCACGGAGAGCTGGCCATGGGCGCCATCGCCAGCGGCGGGGCCCGGGTGATGAACCGGTCCGTGGTGCGAGGCCAGGGCATCTCCGAGGCCGAGGTCGAGCGCGTCGAGGACGACGAGCGCCGCGAGCTCCGGCGCCGCGAGGAGGCGTATCGGGGCGACCGCCCCTTCCCGGACCTCGACGGGAAGACCGTCATCCTGGTGGACGACGGCGTGGCCACCGGCGCGACCATGAAGGCCGCCATCGAGGCCCTCCGCCAGTACGGCCCCCGGCGCATCGTGGCCGCCGTCCCCGTGGCCCCGGCCGAGACCGTGTCGGACCTCCGCTCGAGGGTGGACGAGGTGGTCTGCCCCCGGACGCCCGCGCCCTTCTTCGCCATCGGGCAGTGGTACGCCGACTTCGGACAGACCACGGACCAGGAGGTGAGGCAGCTCCTCGGCGAGGCGTGGGAGCGCAGGTCCCGATGACCCCCGGAGGTGTCGTCATGCGGAAGGAAGAGGTCGTCGTGCAGACCGCGGGCGTGTCCCTGGAGGGCCACCTGAACCTCCCCGACCCGCCCCGCGGGCTCGTGGTCTTCGCCCACGGCAGCGGGAGCAGCCGGCACAGCCCGCGCAACAACTACGTCGCGAACGAGCTCGCGGAGGGCGGCCTGGCCACCCTGCTGTTCGATCTCCTCACCGCGGAGGAGGACGAGATCGACCGGGTCACGCGGGAGCTCCGCTTCGACATCCCCCGCCTGGCCGAGCGCCTGGAGGGCGCCGTGCACTGGTGCGGCGCGCACGAGTCGTTGGGCGGCCTGCCCGTCGGGCTGTTCGGCTCCAGCACGGGCGCCGCGGCCGCGCTCATCGCGGCGGCGGACCGGCCGGACGTCGTGAAGACGGTGGTCTCCCGCGGCGGCCGGCCCGACCTGGCCGGCGAGGCCCTCCCCCGGGTGAAGGCGTCGACCCTGCTCATCGTGGGTGGGCGCGACGAGGCCGTGATCGGGATGAACCAGGAGGCCGCTTCGAGGATGGAGCGCAGCCGGCACGAGCTGGAGATCGTGCCCGGGGCGACGCACCTCTTCGAGGAGCCGGGCAAGCTGGAGCAGGTGGCGCGGCTGGCCCGGGACTGGTTCGTGGCCGAGCTGGCGGGTCCGGGAGGGCGCACATCGGGATGACCCACGCGCCCGACACCCGGGACACCCCGGACATGGAGGCGAAGGTCGCCGCGCTGCGCCGGCCCTCGACCTGGCCCGAGCCCACCGGCGAGGTGGAGGTCGTGGAGACCCACATGGCGTGGGTCTTCCTGACCGCGCGCTCCGCCTGGAAGATGAAGAAGCCGGTGCGCTGGAACTCGGCGGACTTCACCACCCTGGAGGCCCGGCGGGAGGACTGCGACCGGGAGGTGCGCCTCAACAGGCGCCTGGCCGCGGACGTCTACCACGGCGTGGTGCCCCTCACCCGGGACGAGGCGGGCACCCTCCGCGTGGACGGCCTCGGCGAGGCGGTGGAGTGGCTGGTGCACATGCGCCGGCTGCCCCGCGAGGAGATGCTCGACGACTGCATCGCCCGCGGCGCGGCGACCCGCGAGGACATCCAGCGCGTCGTCGGGATCCTCACGGCGTTCTACCGGCGAGCCCCGGCCGTCGAGTGGAGCGCTCTGGGCTACCGCCGCCGCCTGGACGACGCGCTCCGGGCGACCTGGGACGAACTTCGGCAGCCGCGATGGGGCCTGACCTTCGAGCGGCTCGACGCGGTGGCCGGGGAGGCCCTGGACCTGCTCGCCCGCGAGCCCGACCTCTTCGAGGCCCGCGTCGAGGGGGGCCGCGTGGTGGAGGCCCACGGCGATCTCCGCCCCGAGCACATCTGCCTCGAGGACCCGCCCGTGGTCATCGACTGCCTGGAGTTCGACCGGGACCTGCGCATCCTGGACGCCGCCTCGGAGCTCTCGTTCCTGGCCCTGGAGTGCGAGCGCCTGGGGGCCCCCCACCTCGCCCCCGTGGTCCGCGAGACCTACCGCCTCCGCTCCGGGGACGCCCCGCCCGACCGCCTGCTGCGCTTCTACCGCGCCCAGCACGCCCTGGTCCGCGCGAAGGTCGCCGTCTGGCACCTGGCGGATCCGCACGTCGCCGAGCCCGACAAGTGGACCCGCCGCGCCCGGCACTACCTGGAGTTGGCGGCCCAACCGCCCGGGGAATCCACAGGCTCGTCCCCCGGGGATTGACCCAGGGCAATCGTGCTCGGAAACGATGGGTTTTGCGCGTCTGAGAGCAGGCAAGGGCACGGGCAAGGGCAAAGGCAAGGGAGGGCGGTCGACTTTGCGACCGCCCCGGGGATTGACCCAGGGCAATCGTGCTCGGAAACGATGGGTTTTGCGCGTCTGAGAGCAGGCAAGGGCACGGGCAAGGGCAAAGGCAAGGGAGGGCGGTCGACTTTGCGACCGCCCCGGGATTGACGGGCGTGGATATCACGCGTTACCTAACACGCGTTATCCCAACGAACCCGCACTCCAGGGCCGAGCCATGCCCCCGAACCCCCGCTACACGCCCGAGCGGATCCTCGACGTCGCGCTGACGCTCACGCGCGAGGCGGGGATCAGCGCCGTGACGGCCCGCGCGGTGGCGGCGCGCCTGGGGTGCTCGACGGCGCCGGTGTTCACGCACTTCGAATCCATGGAGGATCTGCTCGGGAAGCTCATGGACCGGATCATCGAGCGCTTCGTCGAGGCGGCGGTCGCCGCCGCCCACGGGCACGACGATCCGCTGGTGGCGACGGGCATCGGCTGGCTCCGCTTCGCCGCGGAGCAGCGGCGTCTGTACGAGGCCCTCTTCCTGCGCCCCGATCACTGGCACCCCAAGTGGGGCCCGGTGCGCCGCGAGCTGGCCGACCGCATGGGGGCGCACCCGCGCTACCGCGACCTGGATCGGGCCACGCGGTTCGCGCTGGTGGGCCGGGCCTCCATCGTCCTGCACGGCCTCGGCCTCGAGATCTGGTCCGGCCGGCTGCCCCTCCGCGACTACCCGCGGCTCGTCGAGGAGCTGGCGCGTCCCGTGGTGGACGCCGCCCTCGCCCACGGCTGGACCGCGGACCTGCACTCCTTCACCTCCTGACCTCCCGGAGCTCCATGCCCCACGATCACGGCGGATCCATCGTCGGCAGGGTGCTCGCCTCCCACGGCGTGCCCTGCCTCTACAACCTCTGCGGCGGCCACATCTCGCCCATCCTCCAGGGCGCCAAGGCACACGGCCTGCGGATCGTCGACGTGCGCGACGAGGTGAGCGCGGCCTTCGCCGCCGACGCGGCCAGCAGGATGACAGGGACCCCGGGCGTCTGCGCCGTCACCGCGGGGCCGGGCGTGACCAACACGGTGACGGCGGTCAAGAACGCCCAGGAGGCGCAGCAGCCGATCCTCGTGCTCGGCGGCGCGACCGCGACGGTCCTGCGCGGGAGGGGCTCGTTGCAGGACATCGACCAGATCGCCCTGATGGAGCCCATCACCAAGTGGGCGGCCCGCTGCAACAAGGTCGGCGACCTGGCGCCCATGCTCGACCGGGCCTTCCGGACGGCGACGGAGGGCGTGCCCGGGCCGGTCTTCCTGGAGATCCCGGTGGACCTCCTCTATCCGAAGGAGATCGTCGCCGAGTGGTACCTGAAGGAGTCCGGCGTCGACGCGATGGAGGGCCTCGCCGGCAAGGCCGCGAGGCTGGCCATGAGCGGCTATCTCCAGCACCAGTTCCACATGCCGCGCATCCCCCGGCCGTCGCTGCCCGACGTGAGGCTGCCCTTCGGCCGGGACGTCGACGCGAGGGTGGACGAGGTGGCCGATGCGCTGTCGGCGGCCCGCAAGCCGGTGCTCGTCGTGGGCAACCAGGCGATGGTGCACATGACGCCGGAGCGCGCCGAGGATCTGGCCGACGCCGTGCGCGCCCTCGGCCTGCCGACCTTCGTGGGCGGCTCGTCGCGCGGGCTGCTCGGCCGGTACAGCGACATCCAGTTCCGCCACGCGCGGACGGCGGCCCTGAAGGAGGCGGACGTCGTCCTGGTGGCCGGCTTCCCCTTCGACTTCCGGCTCGGCTACGGGCTGAAGATCAACCGGGAGGCCACGGTGGTGAGCGCCAACCTCGACGCGACGGCGCTCCGGAAGAACCGGAAGCCCGAGATCGCCGTCCAGGCGCACCCTGGGCGGTTCCTGATGCGGCTGGCCGAGCGGGCGCGGTCCGCGCCGGATCGGAGCACCTGGTTCGAGACCCTCCGCGAGCGCGAGGAGGCCCGGGACGCGAAGATTCGCGCGAAGGCGGACAGCGCGGGGCCGCTCGTGGACCCCATCGACCTCTTCCTGCGGATCGAGGAGCGGATCGCCGACGACAGCGTCCTCATCGTCGACGGCGGCGACTTCGTGGCGACCGGCTCGTACATCGTGCGGCCGCGCGGCCCGCTCCGGTGGCTGGATCCCGGCGTGTTCGGGACCCTCGGCGTGGGGGGCGGCTTCGCGATCGGCGCCGCCAGCGTGCGCCCCTCCGCCGAGATCTGGCTCTTCTACGGCGACGGATCCTGCGCCTACAGCCTGGCCGAGTTCGACACCTGTGTCCGCAGCGGCTACGCGCCCATCGCCGTCGTCGGGACGGACGCGAGCTGGCAGCAGATCGCGCGCGACCAGGTGAAGATCCTCGGCGATCCCGTGGGCACGGAGCTTCGCCGCACCGACTATCACAGGGTCGCGGAGGGCTACGGCGGCAAGGGCCTCCTGCTGGACGACCCGGCGAGGATCGACGAGACCCTCGACGAGGCGAAGCGCCTGGCCGCGGAGGGCACGCCCGTCTGCGTGAACGTGATCCTGGCCGCCAGCGACTTCCGCGAGGGCTCCATGTCGATCTGAGGTCGCCTCCCGTCAGCCCTCCACCAGGTCGACGATGGAGCCGCCCCGGTGGAGGCGGCGGACGGTCTCGGCGAAGTAGGGCGCCACGTCCAGCAGGGTCACGTGCTCCCCGCGGACCCGCGGCGGCAGCCGGAACGGGGGGACCGTGTCGGTGACCAGCACCCGCTCCAGGGCCGGATCCCGCAGCACCTCCGGCGCGTCCTTCACGAAGAGGCCGTGCGTGACGGCCGCGTAGGCCCGGGTGGCGCCGCCCTCGCGGCAGGCGGCGGCGGCCCGCGCCAGGGTGGTCCCGCTGGCCACGAGATCGTCGACGACCACGGCCACCCGACCCTTCACGTCACCGACGACGGCCTGCCCGGTCACGCGGCCCTCGCTGCGCTTCTTCTCCATGAAGACCAGCGTGACGTCCACCTCCAGGTGCCGCTCGAGCAGCTCGCGCATCTTCTCGGCGCGCTTCTCCCCGCCGGCGTCCGGGCTCACCACCGCGATCCGCTCGTCCGTGTCCACGCGGCTCAGCAGGTGGTCCACGAAGACGCGGCGGGCGGACAGGTGCTCGGTCCGGCAGCGGAAGGCGTTCTGGAACGCGGCCGGGTTGTGCACGTCCATGGTGACCACGCGATCCACGCCGACGGCCTCGAAGAGCTGGGCCACGTACCGCGTGGTGACCGGGTCGCGGGGCTTGGTCTGGCGATCCTTCCGCGCGTAGCAGAGGTACGGCACCACGGCGGTCACGCGCGCCGCCCCGCCCTCCCGGACGGCGCCCAGGAAGAAGAGCATCCGGACGAGCTTGTCGTTCACCGTGTGCTCCTCGTCGCCGTACAGGGAGCAGACCACGTAGACGTCGCGGCCCCGCACGCTCTCCAGGGGGCGGGCCTTGTGCTCCCCGTCCTCGAAGTCCCGCTCCTCGTGGCGGGCCGGGGGCACCTCCAGGGAGGCGCACATGCGCTCTGCGAACGCCCGGCTGGCGCCGAGCCCGAACACGGCGATCCGCTCGCGGTCCATGGCCACGCTCCGTCGCTGGGGTCTGTGGGGACGCGTCGATCGTCCGGCCGCCGCACGCGGGGTGTCAAGGCGCCCTCCCTTGCCCTTGCCCGTGCCCGTGCCCTTGCCTGCTCTCAGACGCGCAGAATCCATCGTTTCCGAGCGGGTGCAGTCCGGCGCCGGGCGCCGTGCCGCCGCGCGGCCCACGGTTCTCCGACTCTGCGATTGCCCTGCCGAAGGCCTCGGCGCGTCACGCAGGCGAAACGACGGGCGAAACGAGGGAGGGTCGGCTTTCCAGACGTCCCGGTCTGTGGCACGTTACCTCACGTATCCGAACATCCATGAGACATCCGGGCGCTCCGCGCGCGGCGCGATCGCGCGTCCGGTGATCGGCGCCCGCCCACGAGGCTGGCACGGCGTTCGCATCAGGGTGCGGCTCGGGGATCGCGAGCCGGGCTTGTCCTGCGGTGCCGGCCCGGGCAAGGAGATGACGTCCCGATGACCGAGAGCATCCAGATCGTCCTCATCGCGCTCGCCGCACTGCTGATCGGCGTCCTCATCCCGGTGCTCCTGTCCATCCGCTCCCTGGTGAAGCGGACGGAAGAGACGGTGCGCCGCCTCGACGACGACGCGCACCGGGTGCTCGGGCAGTCGTCGTCCATCCTGGAGCGCGCCGATCACCTCGCGAGCCACCTGGAGAAGGGTGGCGGGACCGTGGACGAGGTCCTCGCCACCACCGAGGAGTTCACCCACAGCGTGCGGGCCCTGAGCGAGACCATCCGCAAGGCCACCGCGGTCAGCGCATCCGTGGGACCGGCGATGGTGGCGGCGGTGACGGCGTTTCGCGCCGCCCGGGGCGACCACGGGCACGCGGAGGCGGGTCGGAGCGAGCGCGAGCAGTCCCACGGGCCCGCTCCGCCTCCCCCGTGGTCGCAGCCGGGCCAGCCGACCCCGCACGAGGCTCCACCCCACGACGGCGGCACTTCGCCGTCCCCGCCCCCCGGCGCCACCGCCGGGGAGGCGTTTCACGACGTTCGCTAAGGAGCAAGGAACCATGGCAGACCACCACACAGGCAGCTTCCTCCTCGCTTTCCTCGGCGGCGCCGCCCTCGGCGCCGGGATCGCCTATCTGACCGCGCCCAGGGCCGGGCTGGAGACCCGGGAGGCCCTCGCCGACCAGTTCCGGACCCGGCGCGACGAGCTTCGGGCCATCCCGCCGGCGCTCCAGAGCGCGTACAACGCGGCCGCCGAGGCGGCGCGCGACACGTTCCAGCGGACCTACGAGTCCCAGATCGAGGCGCACCCGCAGGCGCAGCCGCAGGCCACACCGCGCCCGAAGCATCACTGAGCGGAAGTCCCGGCGCGGACGGACGAGCGGGCCGGCCCCCGTGCGCGGGGTGCCGGCCCCTCGGAGCGTTTCGCCATGGGTCGTAGCGGAACGCCCCGGGATCCCGGGATGAACCTGCGTCTGCCGCCCCCTACGACCCCTTGTCGGACAGGGCGTCCACGAGCTGCTTCTTGCTCATGCCGGAGCGGCCGGGGATCTTCGCCTTCTGCGCCCGCTCGTACAGCTCCTTGCGGGTCAACTTGGACAGCGCCGCGGTGCCGGTCGCCTTGTCCGCCGCCTTCGTCGAGGGCGCCGCGGCGCGGGTCGCCTTCCGGGCCGGCTTGTCCACGGCCGGCTTCCGCTTCGCCGGCTTCTCGGCGGCCGGCTTGTCCACCGCCGGCGGCTCGGGCTGCGGCTCCTCGGCGACGCGCTTCTCGGCAGCGGGCTTCCGCTTCGCCGGCCTCTCGGCGGCCGGCTTCCGCTCGGCAGCCGGTGTCGGGGCCGGGGCGTGGGCGTGTGACGTCTCGGCGAGGATGCGGGACACGACCTCCCGCCCCTCGTGGCGCAGCTCCACGTAGTTCCAGGCCGCGCCGGCGAAGCCGCCGACCACCGGGACGAGCTTCGTGAACACGGCGCGCCGAGCCGTCCGCTTCGACGCCCAGTGGAGGATCGCCTGGCGGAGCAGCCGCGAGCTCTCGCCCGTGGTGACGCGCTGGAGCATCACGCGCGCGGCGTGCCGGAGCGAGCCCTTCCGCGTGCGCTCGCCGGGTCGGAGCTCGCCCTCGAGATCCCCGAGGATCCGCGCCAGCTCGGTGCGCCAGCCGGGATCGTCGAAGAAGTCGGGCCGGCGCAGGTACTCCACCGCCGCCACGATGTCCGCGGCCAGGCGCAGGGTCCCGCGCGTGTCCACGAACGCCAGGGGAAGCGCCAGCAGCGGGCTGCCCGGGAGGCCCGTGAGGAAACCCACCAAGGCTCCCTTCCGGGCATAGAACTCCACGATGGCGTCGGCCAGGACCTCGTCGGGGCCGCCGGCCTTCCGCCGCACGCGATCCACCAGCTGCCGGATCGAGCTCGGATCCACCTCCAGGGCGGTCTCCAGGGTCTCCTCGACGAACTTCTCTCCGATGGGGTTCATGGCGTGCCCTCACTCGAGCCCGCGGCGGGGGCTCTCCACAGGTCGTGCCCGCTTCAGGCTCCCCATGGTGGCACATGGGTTGCAGCTTCGTCATGCGTCCTGCCGAAGGAGGCGAGCCATGGCCCTGCAGACCCTGACGACGATGGAGCACGGCGCGGTCGAGGGGCTTCAGGAGGTGATCGAGCGGAGCCTCGACAGCGCGGCCGGCTATCAGCAGGCGGCCGAGATCATGCGGGGTGCGCCACTCGGACAGCTCCTCCGCGGACTCGCCGAGGAGCGCGCCGTCCAGGCGAGCGAGCTCCAGGAGTACGTGCGCCTCAACCACGAGCGCCCGCGCGACCACGAGAGCATGCGCCACACCCTGCGGCGCCGCTGGCTCGAGCTGCGGCACCTGCTGGGCGCGGCCGATCGCCACGTGCTCGAGGAGGCCCGCCGCACGGACGAGGCGCTTCGCCACGCCTATCACCGAATGCTCCTGCGCCACCCGGCCTCCCCGATCAACGACGTGCTGCTGCACCACCTGGGGCGCGTGAACTCCGAGACCCGGGACCTGGACGGCGTCCTGGACGTGCTCTGACCTTCCGAGCCGGCGCGCGCCGGGACCGTGAGACAGGAGACGGGCGAGGCTGTTATCCTCCGTGCGCCCGCCGCCGCCGCGCCCCCAGCGATCGGTGGGCGGAGGGGATCTCGAGCTTCGGCGCGAGAGGACCATGTCCCGACTCCACGCGCACCCGGTGTCCGTCGCCCTGCTGGCCGCGATCGCGGCGTCGTCCCCGCGTGACGGATCCGGCATGAGCCTGGACGAGGCCGTGGAGCGGGCGCTGACCCGGCACCCCACCGTACAGGCCGCCCGGCACGCCGAGGACGGCGCCGAGGCCCGGACGGACCAGGCGCGCACGGCCTGGCTCCCGCGCGTGGAGGTGGAGGGCGCCTATCGCTACTCCCGGCCCGTCCCGGACCTGTCGTTCGAGACCGACATCCAGCTCCCGGGGCAGCCCGGACCGCTGACCATCGACCGGGAGATCGGCACCGCCCACAACGCGTCCGTCCAGGCCACGGCCGGCTGGCGGGCCCTGGACTTCGGCGCCCGCAGCGCGCGGATCCGGGCGGCCGAGGCCATGGAGCGGGCGGCCGGCGCCGAGGGACGCGAGCGGGCGCTGGAGGTGGCCTGGGCCGTCCGGGCCGCCTACGCCGGCGTGCTGCTCTTCGAGGACGTGGAGGAGGTGACGCGGCGCGCCCTGGAGACGACCCGCGCCGGCCTGGAGGAAGCCCGCGCGGGCCGGGAGGCCGGGCTCGCCGCGGACGTGACCGTCGCCGGGGCGGAGAGCCGGGTGGCGACCCTGGAGGCCCGCCTGGAGGAGGCGCACCGGCGGCGCGAGAAGGCGGCCACCACCCTCCGGCTGCTGCTGGGCCTCCCGGAGGAGACCGCGCTCGGCCTGTCCGACGACCTCGCGGACCTGGGAGAGGAGGTCCGCTCCGAGCCGGACGGCGCCCACCCGAGGCGCGAGGGGCTGGAGGCGGCGCAGGCCGCCGTGGAGGCCCGGGAGGAGTCCGTCCGGCGCTCCGCCCTGCCCGCCCTGGACCTTTTCGCCACCGGGGGCTACCGCCATCCGCAGACCTTCGTGGAGACCGACGCCGGGCCGTTCTGGGCCGCCGGGCTGTCCCTTACCTGGGAGGTCTTCGACGGCGACCTGCGCCGCCGGCAGCGCGCGGAGCTGGACGCCCGGCGCGCGGAGCTCGACGACCTGGACGAGGCGGCCCGCGAGGACCTTGTGCGACGTCGGCGCGAGGCCCGGGGCGACCTCGACATCGCCCGCGCGGCGCGTCGATCCGCCGACAAGCGGGTGGAGTCCGCCCGGGTCTACCTGGAGGCGGCCCGGGGCGCCCTGGACGCCGGCACGGGCACCGCCCTGGAGGTGCGGCGGGCCGAGGAGGCCGTGGACGCCGCCCGGCTGGAGGTGGTGCGGGCCCGCTTCGACGCAGCCCTGGCGCGGGCGGACTGGCTCCGGGCCGCCGGGCACGCCCGCGCGCCGGGGACCGCCGCGGACCATGGCGAGGAGGAGCCCCCGTGAAACGCGTCCTGGCCCTGTTCCTCCTGCTGGTCGTCGGGCTGTCCGTGGTGCTCTACCTGGAGCTCCGGGAGCAGTCCGAGGAGACCGCGCGCCCCGCGGGCAGCAGCGCCGTGGTCGAGGGGACCGAGGTGGACGTGGTCGCCCGGATCCCGGCGCGCATCGAGGCCATCCACGTGCGGGAGGGCGATCGCGTGGAGGCCGGGCAGGCCCTCGTCGTGCTGGACTGCGAGGAGCCGCGGGCGGCGCTGGCCCGGGCCGAGGCGGCCCGGCGGGGGGCGGCCGCCGGGGTGGAGGCGGCGCGGACGGCGGTGGCCCTGGCCGAGGAGGGCGTCGAGGCGGCGCGCAGGCAGGTGGCGGCCGCCGAGGCGCAGACCCGCGCCACACGGTCGCAGCGGCTGCCCCTGAAGGTGCAGGCCGCGGCCGCCGAGCGCGCGGAGCGCCGCGTGGAGACCCTGCGCCGGACGGGCGGCGCGTCGGAGCAGGACCTGGACCGCGCGCGCACCGAGGCGGAGGCCCTGGGCGAGCAGCTTCGCGTGACGGGCGCCGGCGCGGCCGCGGCCGAGGCGCAGGCCCACGCCGTGGAGAGCGGGGTGCCGACCGCGCGGCTCCGGGTCGAGGCCGCCACCCGGCAGCTCGAGGTGGCCGAGCACCAGGCGGACCAGGCGGCGGCCGCGCGGGACCAGGCGCGGGTGGCCGTCGACGAGTGCGGCCTGGAGGCGCCCATGGACGCCGTCGTCGAGCGCCGCAACCACGAGCCCGGCGAGGTGGTGCTCCCGGGCAGCCGCGTCCTCACGCTCCTGGAGCTGGGCGAGGTGCGGGCGACCTTCTACCTGCCCAACGAGGACCTGGAGGAGGCCCGCCCGGGGCGGCGGGTGGAGATCGTCGCGGACGCCATGCCCGACCGGGTCTTCGAGGGCGTCATCGGCCACGTGGCCCGGGAGGCGGAGTTCACCCCCCGGAACATCCAGACCCGGGAGGACCGCGCGCGGCTGGTCTACGCGGTCGATGCGCGCATCGACAACCCGGACCACGCGCTGCGACCGGGCATGCCCGTGGAGGTGCGCATCCCGGGGACGGGCGGGTCGTGAGGTGGCTCCGGCGCCGGCGTCGGACCCCGGAGGCGTCGCCGCGTCCCGAGGGCGGCCCTGCGCTGGAGGTCCGCGACCTGGCGCTCGCCTTCGGGGACACGGAGGCCGTCCGCGGCCTGTCGCTGTCCGTGGATCCCGGAGAGCTGTACGGGCTGGTGGGCCCGGACGGGGCGGGGAAGACCACGGCCATCCGGCTGATGACCGGGCTCCTGGAGGCGGACGCCGGGCGCGTGGCGATCCTCGGCGAGGAGGTGGTCGCCGGGCGCTCCGGGACGCGGGAGTCCGTGGGCTACATGCCCCAGCAGTACAGCCTCTACGGCGATCTGAGCGTCCACGAGAACCTGACGTTCTTCGGGCGGCTGTTCGGCCTGTCGCGGGCGGAGATCGACCTGCGGCGGCAGCGCCTCCTGGCCATCACGCGCCTGGAGCGCTTCGGCGATCGGCGGGCCGACGCCCTGTCCGGCGGCATGTACAAGAAGCTCGCCCTGGCCTGCGCGCTGCTCCACCGCCCGGCGGTGCTGATCCTGGACGAGCCGTCGAACGGCGTGGACCCGGTGAGCCGCCGCGAGCTGTGGGACCTGCTGTACGAGTTCGTCGCGGACGGCATGGCGGTCCTCCTGGCGACCCCCTACATGGACGAGGCCGAGCGCTGCCACCGGGTGGGGCTGGTGCACGGCGGAGCGCTGCTCGCGGAGGGGCCGCCCGACGACCTCATCGCGGGCTTTCCCCACGAGACCCTGCTCCTGCGCTCGTCGGATCGGGACCGGACGGAGCTGTCGCTGGAGGGCGCCGGCGAGGTCCTGGCCCTGTCGCCGCGGGGCGCCGCCGTGCGCGTGGTGATCCGTGAGGGTGCGGGCGAGGCGTTCCGGCGCCGGCTCGGGGACCTGGAGCCCCCGGTGGAGGTGGAGCCCACGCTGCCGGACTTCGAGGACGTCTACCTGGGCCTGGTGGCCGGCGCGGACCGCGGGGAGGTCGCCCATGGCTGAGCCCATCGCCGACGTCCGGGATCTGACCCGCCGCTTCGGGGACTTCACGGCCGTGGACCGCGTGACCTTTCGGGTCGACCGGGGCGAGATCTTCGGCTACCTGGGCGCCAACGGCGCGGGGAAGAGCACCACCATCCGGATGCTCTGCGGCCTGCTGGCCCCGACCGGCGGCGAGGCGCACGTGGCCGGCGTGGACGTCCGCCGTCACCCCGACCGGGTCAAGCGCCGGATCGGCTACATGTCGCAGCGCTTCTCGCTGTACATGGACCTGCGGGTCGCGGAGAACCTGGCGTTCTTCGCCGGGGCCTACGGGCTGCGTGGACGGCGCCGTCGAGAGCGCATCGCGTTCGCCCTGGAGCACGCCGATCTCGAGGGGCGCACGGGCGCGATGACGAAGGATCTCCCCGGGGGGATCCGACAGCGCCTCGCCCTGGCCTCCGCCCTGCTCCACGAGCCGGAGCTGCTCTTCCTGGACGAGCCCACGGCGGGGGTGGACCCGGCCGCGCGGCGCGACTTCTGGCGGCTCATCCGCCGCCTCGTCCGGGAGGGCACGACGGTCTTCGTCACCACCCACCACCTGGACGAGGCGGAGTACTGCGACCGCGTCGGGCTCATGGTGGACGGCCGGCTGGAGGCCCTCGACACGCCGGAGGGGCTGAAGCGGTCCTGGGTGCCGGGCGCGATGCACGCGGTGTCGGGGGCCTTCGGCGCCCGGCGGCTCCGCGAGGCCCTGGCCGGCCGGGACGACGTCCTCGAGATCCAGGCCTTCGGGCGGCGGTCGCACGTGCGCGCCGAGGGCGACCTGGCCGATCCCGGCGCGCTGGCGGGTCTGCTGCGGGAGCGCGGCCTCGAGGACGTCGAGGTGGAGCCCACGGAGCCGACCCTGGAGGACGTCTTCCTCGCCCTGGCCGGCCCGGCCGCCGCGGCGAACCGGGAGGAGCAGGGATGAGCCGCCTCGGCCGCGTCCGCGCCATGGCCCTCAAGGAGGTCATGCACATCGTGCGGGATCGCCAGGTCATCATCTTCGCCCTGGGGATGCCGCTCGTGCTGCTCCTCCTGTTCGGCTACGCGGTGTCCTTCGACGCGGAGCACATCCCCCTGGCGGTCGTGGACCAGGGCGGGTCCGCCGCCTCGCGCGACTTCGCGGAGGCCTTCACGGCGTCGACGGCGTTCGACCGGGTGATCACGACCCGGGACCCGGAGGTCATCGAGCCCCTGTTCCGGCGCGGCCTGGCGCGGGCGGCCCTCGTCCTGCCCCGGGACTACGCCCGCCGCCTCTCCCGGGGCGAGGAGGCCGACGCCCAGCTCGTGCTGGACGGCTCCGACAACAACACCGCCGCCGTCGCCCTGGGCTACGGCACGACCCTGGCGCTGGAGGAGACCCGGGACGCCGTCGCGGCGGAGATGGGCGCCCGCGAGCCGCCCCTGGAGGTGGCCGTGCGGACGCTGTTCAACCCCCGGATGGAGAGCGCCATCTTCCTGGTGCCGGGCCTCATGGTCGTCATCCTGGTGATGATCGCCGTGATGCTGACGGCGCTGACCGTGGCGCGGGAGTACGAGCACGGCTCCATGGAGCAGCTCTTCGCCACGCCGGTGGGGCGCCTCGAGATCATCCTGGGCAAGCTCGGCCCCTACTACGTGCTCGGTCTCGTCCAGGTGCTCCTCGTGCTCACGGTCGGCGTGGCGCTGTTCGACGTGCCCATCCGCGGGAGCCTGCCGCTCCTGTTCGGCGTGGCCTCCCTGTTCCTCCTGGGGATGCTCGCCCAGGGCCTGGTCGTGAGCGTCGTCGCCCGGAGCCAGATGCTCGCCAGCCAGGTGGCGGCGCTGAGCACCGTCCTGCCCGCCCTGCTCCTGTCGGGGTTCATCTTCCCGGTCGACAACATGCCCCCGGTGCTCCAGGCCCTCGCCCACGCCATGCCGCCCATGTACTTCGTGCGCGCCCTCCGGGCGATCCTGCTCCGTGGCAACGGGCTGGACGTGGTCTGGCTCGACTGCCTCGCCATGGGGCTGTTCTTCCTGGCGATGCTCGCCCTGGCCACCCGCCGCTTCCGGAGGACGCTGGCATGACCGGGCCCACCGAGCTGATGGCGGTCACGGCCAAGGAGGTCCGCCAGATCGTCCGCGACCCCCGGCTCGCCGGGATGCTCCTGCTGGCCCCGCTGATCCAGCTCACCCTGCTGGGCTACGCCGTGAACCTGGACGTGGAGCACGTGCAGACCGTCGTGGCCGACCAGGATCGGAGCGGCGCCAGCCGCGCCCTCGTCCGGGACCTGGTCGCCGGGGAGGCCTTCGATCTCGTCGGCACGACCCCGGACGCCGAGGTCGCGGTCGAGCACCTGAGCCGCGGGGACGCCTCGATCGCCCTGGTGATCCCGCGCGGGACGAGCGCCGACCTGGCGGAGGGCCGCCCCGTGACCCTGCAGGTGATCGCGGACGGCAGCGACTCGAACCGGGCCATGGTCGCCGGGAACGCCCTCACCGCCTTCGTCGCCCGCCGCTCCCTGGTGCGGACCTCGGCAGAGCTCGACCAGCGCACCCACGCCGCCGGCCGGCGCCTCCCCCTGCCCCGCACGACCATCCGGCCGCGCATCTTCTACAACCCGTCGCTGGACAGCCGGAAGTTCTTCGTGCCCGGCGTCGCGGCGACGCTCCTCCTGGTGGTGATCCTCGTCATCACGTCCATGGGCCTGGCACGGGAGCGCGAGGTGGGGACCCTGGAGCAGGTCCTGGTCACGCCCATCCGCCCCACGACCCTGGTGCTGGGGAAGACGCTGCCGGTGGCGCTGATCGGCATGGTCGACCTGGGCGTGGTCCTGGCGGCCGGCGCCCTGATCTTCGACGTGCCCCTCCGAGGCCCCCTCCTGGTCGTCTTCCTCGGCGGCGCGCTCTACCTGTTGTCCATCCTGGGCCTCGGCCTGCTGGTGAGTACGGTGGCGCGCACCCAGCAGCAGGCGTTCATGGCCGCCTTCTTCATCATCCTGCCGGCCATCCTCCTGTCGGGCTTCCTGACGCCCGTGGAGAACATGCCGGCGTGGCTCCAGCCGTTCACGGTCCTCGACCCGGTGCGACACTTCGTCGAGATCCTGCGGGCGGTGCTCCTCAAGTCGGCCGGTTTCGCGGACGTCGCCCCGCAGCTCGTCGCCCTCGGCGGCATGGGCGTCACGCTCTTCCTCGCCGCCGTCCTCAACCTGCACCGCCACCTGCGGTAGGAGCCTGTAGCGTATTGCGGACCGAGCGAGCCCGAGGCGATTTCGTCCAGATCGGCGTTCGACGGTTCCGTTGGCAGCGCTCGGCGCTGCCGCGCTGGCCCGAAGGGCCAGGAGAGCCGGCGACCAAAGGGAGCCGGAGAACCAGTCGGTTCGGCGGAGGGTTCTCGAGCGTCGAGATGGGCGGAAGCGGCCGGGAATCGCGACGGGAGCATATGCGCTACAGGCTCCTGGGCGTCCCCCTCCACCCCGAAGGGCGCCCGTTGCGATATGATGGAGACATCTCCGGCAAGGAGGCCCTCATGGCGCGAGAGAACACGCACCTGACCGACGAGCAGCTCCGGGACCTGCGGGAGCGGCTCATGGCGACGCGGCGCCAGATGCTCGACGAGCTCCGGACGCTCGCGGAGGAGCGGGACGTGACGCGCTCGTCCCACGAGGTGGGCGACGACGAGGACGCGGCCAGCGAGCAGACCCTGCTGGAGCTCCAGTACCTGATGAGCCACCACGACCAGCAGCTCCTCGAGGAGGTCGAGGCAGCCCTGGAGCGCATGGACGAGGGGACCTACGGCGTCTGCGAGGAGTCGGGGGAGCTCATCCCCTACCGCCGCTTGAAGGCCGTCCCCACGGCGCGGTACACAGTCGACGTCCAGCAGCGGCACGAGACCGACGAGCGCACGGCCCGGCAGCGGGCGCTGGACGAGGAGGATCGCCAGTACTCGCGCTACTCCTCCATCGCGGAGGCCGAGCAGCACAACCTGGACATCGAGACCCAGCCGCCCCCCGCCACCGACGAGGACCTCCGCGAGACGAGCGGATAGCCCGCCCCCCTCGAAGCTGGAGACATGACGACCGCCCCCCTCCCGCCAGCGCGATGGCTCGGCCCGCTCTGCCTGCTCCTGCTCGCGAGCACGGTCGCCGAGGCATCGGACGCTCGGGAGGAGCCGCCGCCCGGCGCCTCCGACCGGCCGCACCTCGACGTCGTGGCCGCGGTGCCCCGCGACTGGCCGCCCTACTACCTGGAGGGCGAGGAGGGGCGCATGACGGGCTTCGCCATCGACGTCATGGACCTCGTGGCGGAGCGGGCAGGCCTGAACGTCCGCTACCACGCCGTCGCGGACTTCGGCGACGCCATCGCGCACCTGAAGGCCGGCCGCGCGGACCTGATCCCGAACATCGGCATCGCGGAGCAGCGCGAGCCCTGGATGACGTTCAGCGCTCCCGTGGACACCTTCGACGTGCGCGTCTTCGTCCGCCCGGGCACACGGGAGATCCAGGGGGCGGCCGATCTCCGGGGCCGCCCGTTCGCCGTCGTGGCGTCCAACCTCGGCGCCCACGTCCTGGGCGATCGGGAGGAAGCCGTCGTGTACGGGGACGTCCGGACGGCCCTGTACGAGGCCCTCGGCGGCCAGGTGGACGCGGTCGTCTACCCGGAGCCGGTCGTCCTCCACCTGCTGAAGCAGGCCGGCCTGGAGGAGCGCCTCCTGGCCGTGGGCCCGCCCGTGACCGAGGTGAAGCGCGGCGTCGCGGTCCGCCGGGACGCGCCCGTCCTGGCGGCGCGTATCCGGGACGCCGTGGACGGGCTCGTGGGCACCCCCGGATTCCAGGCCGTCTACGATCGCTGGATGGGGGCCCCGACCTCGTGGTGGACCCGCGAGCGCGTGGCGTGGCTGATGGGCGGAGTCAGCGTGGCGCTCCTGCTCCTCATGGCCGCCTGGCGCTACCTGAGCGTCCTGAGCTTGAACCGCCGGCTGGTGGAGACGATGCGCGAGCGGGAGGAGGCGCGCCGCACCCTCCGCGAGCGGGAGGAGCAGCTCCAGCAGGCCCAGCGCATGGAGGCCATCGGCCGTCTGGCCGGCGGCGTGGCCCACGACTTCAACAACATCCTCACGGTCATCGTCAGCTCCACGAAGCTCGCGCTGGAGGACCTTCCGGACGACGCGCCGGTGCGCGAGGACCTGGAGGAGATCGTCGAGGCCGCCGATCGCGCGACCGCGCTCACGCGACAGCTCCTGGCCTTCAGCCGTCGGCAGGTGCTCGATCCGGCCCACGTGGAGCTGGACGACCTCGTCGAGGACGCCGGACGCATGGTCCAGCGGCTGGTGGGCGAGGACATCCGGGTGGACGTGCGGACCGACGCCCGGCAGGCGATCGTCGAGGCCGACCCGGCCCAGCTCCAGCGAGCGCTCCTGAACCTGGCCGCCAACGCGCGTGACGCAATGCCGGACGGGGGGACCCTGAGGATCTCGACCCGGCGCGTGGCGCTCGACCACGACGAGGCCACGGCCTGCTCCGCGGGCCCGCACGTGGCGCTCGAGGTCCGGGACACGGGGCGCGGCATCGAGCCGGAGGTCCTCCCCCACATCTTCGAGCCCTTCTTCACGACCCGCGCGGGGCACCAGGGGACGGGCCTGGGCCTGGCCATGGTCTACGGCATCGTGACCCAGAGCGGCGGCTGCGTCCGCGTCGACAGCGCGCCGGGCCAGGGCGCAACTTTCACGGTGCACCTCCCCGTCACCGACGGCACCGCGGCCACCGCGGACCCGGCCCGCCCGGCCGCCTCGCGACCCGCGAGTGACGGCGGGGCCATCCTCCTCGCCGAGGACGAGGGGGCCGTCCGGCGCCTGGCCGCCCGCGCGCTCCGGACCCGGGGTTTCGAGGTCCTCGAGGCGGAGACCGGCGCGGAGGCGCTGGAGCGGGCGGCGTCCCACGACGGGTCGCCCCTTCGCCTGCTCGTCACGGACGTCGTCATGCCGGGCATGGACGGGCGCACCCTGGCGGAGCGCCTCGTCATCCAGCGCCCCGAGCTGCCCGTGCTCTTCGTCTCCGGCTATCCGGCCGACGTGGAGCTGGAGGAGGCCTGCCGGCGCCCGGGTCGCCGCTTCCTTCCGAAGCCGTTCTCCCCGGACGACCTCGTCCGGGCCGTGAACGCCCTGCTGCGCGAGGCCGACGAGGAGGGCGGGTCCGCTCCGGCCGCAGGCGGGTCGTAGGTCACGTTAGCGCGAGCCCGCGGCGGCCCCGAGGTCGGCGATGCAGGCGGGGTCGAACACGCTGGCGTCGCCCCGATCGTTCCGATAGCGCTCGGCGATGACGTCGACCACGCCGGCCCGCTCGGCCCGCCAGAACATGACGCAGTCCTCGTCGACGTCGTGGGCCGGGTGGTCCGGGTCCTCGTGGTCGTCGACCATGGGGATGCCGTTGTCCACGAGGCCGAAGACGTGGCCCATCTCGTGGAGGAACACGGAGGCCTCGGCCATGCGGCAGACCTCGTCGCCCAGCCCGGACAGCGGCCCCCCGAGCGGTCCCCGACTCTCGCACGAGCGCTCCACGTTGTCGGCGAACATGGCGATCCGATCGCCGCCCCAGGCCAGGCCGAGCACCAGCGACTCCCCGTCGTCGTCCTCGTAGCGGCCGTCGACGTACAGGACGTGGACGACCGACTCCGAGAGCGACCGGGGGACGCTCCTGTGCTCCGAGGCCAGGTCGTCGAGGCCGTCCGCCGTGCGCGTCGCCTCCGCGCCGATCGCCGGCAGCGTCTCGTCCAAGACGAACCGCACGCCGTCCGGGGCGCCCAGGGCGCCCTCCGCGATCAGGAACTCGATCTCCTGGCGGACGCGGGCGATCACCCGGTCGTCCGGCGCGTGTCCCTCCACGGCGTCGATCTCCACCAGGAGACCCGTGAACTCCCGCGGGCTCACATGGTGGCGCGGAGCGAAGTTCGCCGCCAGGGGATCGTCCCCCGGCGAGGCGCCCCCTCCGTCGTCACAGGCCGACGCGGCGACCGGTACGACCAGGGCTGCGAGCACGACGAGGCGGCGGAGCCGGTCCATGGGCGACCTCCCGGAGGCGTGGGTCGAACCCGGATCGTGGTGGACCGCCCCGCCCGGTGCAAGCCGCGGTCTCGCGAGAGAATCGCGCGCCAAGCCGCCAAGACGCAAAGGCAGGCGAACCGCTTCCACACAGGTTCGGCTGAGACTGTCGGGTCACCGGAAGGTCAACAGCGAGCACACGGGGCCGAAACATGCCGTTCCCCTTTGCGCCTTCGCGTCTTTGCGCGAGCCCTTGGTCTTGCGGCGATCAGTGAGCCATCCTCGGCGGTCACGTCCCGATCCACCGGCCCTGGCAGCGCAGCGAGTCCCACGTCCACGTCTTGCCGGTCCGTCGTGTACCATCCCGCGCATGCCCGAACGATCCCCCCTCTGGCGCGGCTGGGAAAACGCCGAGATCTACGACCGCTTCGTCCACGAGCACGGGATCTACGACGCCCTGAACGCGCACCTCGTCGGACTGGCCCGCCTGGAGGACGCCCGGCGCGTCCTGGACCTGGGGTGCGGCACCGGCGCCACGACGATGGCGTGCCTCTCCGCGATCCCGGCCGACGCCGAGATCGTGGGCGTCGACGGCTCCGCCGAGATGGTCGACGTGGCGCGCCACAACATCCTCGATCCCCGGGCGCGCTTCGTCGTGGCGGCCGCGGGACGCGTCCACGAGTCCGTGGCCGGTCCCTTCGATCGCTGCGTCTGCAACGCGGCGTTCTGGCAGTTCCCGGGCCCGGCCCCGGTCCTCGGCGCCCTGTCCCGGGTGCTGTCTCCGGGGGCGCGGCTGGTCTTCAACGTCCCCGCCGAGCGGGTGACGGGCGAGGCGGCCCCGGTCCACCCCTTCCAGGTGGCGCTCGCCCGGGTCGTGCGGGAGTGGACGGGGCAACCCTACGCGCCCTCCAACCGCGACGTGGATCCCGAGTCCCTGGAGCGCGTCGCCGCGGCCCACGGATTCGAGCCGGCGGCGATCGAGCGCTTCACCTGGGAGGGCGAGCAGGCCGAGCTGATGGAGCTGATGACCATCCCGGCGATGATCGATCCCCTGACGCCGGGGCTGTCCGGCTCCGAGCGCCTGAAGGTCCTCGACGAGGCGCGCCGCGGCGCCGACCCCCGGGAGCGCGTCCGGGTGCCCTGGGTCTTCTTCGCCCTGCGGTTCACCGGGGCGGCAGGCTCTCCTCCAGGAAGCGCCTGATCGGCTCTGCCACGACCCCGGAGTCCAGGGCCCAGGGATAGTGTCCCACGTCCGCGACGCTCACGAGCCGCGCGCCCTCGCTCGCTGCGGCGACGGTGGCCGCCTCGTGGGGCGGCGTCACGCGATCCCGGTCGCCGACCAGCACCAGCACCGGGCACGGCGGGCGACACCGGGGCGTCGGTCGCGCCAGGGCCTTCCGGTACTGCCTGAGCAGCGCCCGGTAGCGCAGGGGCTCCCGCACGAGGCCGCGCCGAACGGCCCGCGTGAAGGCGGCGGAGGGCTCCCGGCCCAGCTCGGCGCGCACGTGCTCCACGAGGCGAGCTCGTCCCGCGTCCACGTCGTCGGGGCGCTCGGGGTCGATCCGCGGCAGGTGCTCCCGGGCCGCGGTCGTCCCGGGAGTCGCGCCGCCCGGCGCGCGCCCGGCGGGGGGAGACAGCAGCACCGCCGCCCCGGGCGACACGCGACCCCGCCGGAGCATGTCGCGCAGGAGCCAGGCGCCCAGGGAGTGGCCGAGGAGCGCGTCCACGCCCCCGTCCAGGTGCGTCAACCAGCGCCTCAGGCGGGCCTCGAGCTGCCAGAGGCCCGGCATGCGGACGCCCTCCTCGTGGGAGGCACCGTGACCCGGGAGATCCGGCAGCCAGACCTCGAAGTCGGCCGCGAGGCGCTCCGCCAGGGGCAGCAGGACGTGGTGGTCGAGGCCGGGCCCGCCGTGCAGCAGCACGAGGCGCGGCCCCTTCCCGAGCCGACGGACGGACAGGACCTGTCCGCCCGAGCGGACCCGGGAGGCGGGAGGCAGCCGGTGTCGGCGCGACGCCGCGTCCATGGCGCCGGCATCATACCGCGTCCGCCTCCCCGCGGGGGCGGATCAGAAGGCTCAGGTGACCTTGTTGCCCGTCAGCGCGTAGGCGCCCGTCTCGTCGTGCACCTCGTCCCCGATGAGCGGCGGGTTGAAGACGCACGCCATCTTCATCTCGCTCTTCGCGCGGAGGACGTGCTCGTCGTGCTGATCGAGGATGTAGATGGTGCCCGGCGTGATCTCGTGGACCTTCCCGTCGGACACGGTCTCGACCGAGCCCTCCCCCGACATGCAGTACACGGACTCGAGGTGGTTCTTGTAGTGCAGGGGCAGCTCGGCGCCCTCGTAGATGGTCGTGATGTGGAACGAGAAGCCCATCCCGTCCTCCTTCAGGAGGAGGCGGACGCTGTTCCAGCCCTCGGACTCGACCTTCCGGGCCGTCTTCTCCGCTTCCTGCAGGCGCCTGACGATCACGATGCGACTCCTTGTCGTGGGGTTGTCTCGGGTTCGATGGTGGCCCTGTTAACGAGCGGACGCCCGTGGAGCAAGGGCTTTCCGGGCCGCCGGAGGCGTCAGAGGTCCAGCTCGCGGACGATGCGATCCCGCATCGCCTGGTCGGGCATCGGGCCGACGCCGGCGCCCATGTTGTCCACCAGGTGCTCGGGGTCGGAGGTCGCCGGCAGCGGGCAGGTGACGGCAGGGTGCCCGAGGATCCACTTGAGGAAGATCTGCGCCCACGACTCCGCCCCGAACTCGGACGCCCACTCCGGCACCTCGCGCCCGCGGACCCGGCGGAAGAGCTCGCCCCTCTCGAACGGGCTGAGCACGAGCACCGCCGTCCGGTGCTCCCGCGCCGCCGGAAGCAGCCGCTCCTCGGCCTTCCGGCTGGCGACCGAGTAGGGGAGCTGCACGAAGTCCAGGTGCTCGTTTTCGATGATGCGCTCCAGCTCGTCGAAGGCGCTCTCCCGCCAGTGGGTCACGCCCACGTAGCGGACGCGACCCCGCTTCTTCCAGTCTCGCAGGGTGTCGAGCTGCGTGCGCCAGTCCACCAGGTTGTGGACCTGCATGAGGTCGATCTGCGGGGCGTGGAGCTTGCGCATGGACTCGCGCATCTGGCGGATGCCGGCCTGCTCGCCCCGGGTCCACACCTTGGTGGCGACGAAGGCCTCGTCCCGGCGTCCGATGCGCTCGAGCAGGTCGCCCACCACCTCCTCCGCCTCGCCGTACATGGGCGACGAGTCGACGAGGCGCCCGCCCCGGGCGAAGAAGCGGCGCAGGACCTCCACCAGGGGGGCGCGCTCCTCCCTGGAGTCCCCGACGTCGAAGGTCCTCCAGGTGCCGAGGCCGATCATCGGGATCTCCTCGCCGGTCCGCGGGATCGCCCGCTTGCCGATGGTGCGCTTCACGTCGCGGGAGGCCCCCAGCGCGAGCGAGGGCCAGGCCGCGAGCGCACCGGTGGCCGCGAGCGCGCCCAGGACCTGGCGACGCGTCCATCCGTCGTGCGTGTCCATGCCTCGAGGTTAGCGCTGCGATCCCGGCCGGTCCACGGAGGGGACCTCGTGCTCCGCGCGCCTCGCCTGCGCCCGCCCCAGGGCCGCGCCGCCCACCGCCCAGACCGCCGCCACGGGCGCGGCCGCGAAGGCCGCCCCGGCCAGGCTCAGGCCCAGCGCTCCCAGACCGGCGTAGATCCACCCGCTGAGTGCGTCGCCACCGCGATACACCACGGTGTCCACGAAGATCTTGGCCTTGTACTTGTCCTCCCGCGGCACGACCGTGAAGAGTAGCTCCCGCGCGGGCCGCGCGAGGGCGTAGTTGGCGGCGCGGCGCAGCGCCTGGAAGGCGACGAGGATCGCGAGGGTCGGCCAGATCCCCAGGGCCACGAAGCCGAGGCCCGTGGCGACGGGGAGCAGGGCGAGCAGGGGACCGGCCCCGAAGCGCGTCATGAGGCGCCCGGTGAGGCCCGCCTGGACGCCCAGGGTCAGCACGTTCACGAGCAGGTCGACCTTCGCGAAGAAGGAGGTGCGCGACGCTGCATCGTCGAACGCCGCCTCCACGATCCGCGCCTGCTGGAAGTACAGGAACGTGGCCGTCAGGGTGAGGCCCAGGATCCAGCCGCTCACGCCCAGGAGGTATGGGGAGCGGACGACCCGCACGAGGCCCGCGAGGACGCCGCCGCCGATGATCGCCTCGCCTCCGGCGTCGCCCCGGCCGTGCTCGCCGGGGCCCGCGGGCGCCCTCCGGGTCAGGCGATGGGCGCAGAGGACCGCCACCTCGAGCAGGCCCAGCGAGACCAGGAGCAGGGTCGTGACGCCGATCCGCTCGGCCAGCAGCGCGGTCACGGAGGGCCCCGCGAGCGCCCCGGCCGTCCCGCCGGCCGCCACGAACCCGAAGAGGCGCTTGCCCTGGTCGCTGCGGAAGAGATCGGCCTGGAGGCTCCAGAACACGGACACCACGAACAGGTTGAAGACGCTGATCCACACGAAGAACACGCGCGCGACCGCGACGGGCGCCACGCCGAGGTGCCGGAGGACCCAGAAGCCGGCGAGGTTCAGCGCGAAGAAGTGGTAGACCCACGGGACGAAGCGCCTCCGCGGCCAGCGCGCGACCAGGAAGGAGTACAGGGGGACGGCGACGAGCATGGCCCCGAAGGTGGCGGTGAAGAGCCACTGGAGCTTGTCGACTCCGCCCTCGATGCCCATGGCGTCGCGCACGGGCCGGAGGACGTAGTAGCCCGCCAGCAGGCAGAAGAACCACGCGAAGGCCAGGAGCATCGCCCCGACCTCCCCCGCGCGGACGTCCACGACGCGGCGGAGGAGGCGGAGCGGCAGGGAGTCCGAGCCGTCGTCGACCACCCGGGCCTACTTCTCGGAGCAGGTGTTGCTCGGGGCCCCCGTGTCGCCCTCGGCGGTCAGGCTCCACGTCGAGCACGTGTTCGCCACGGCGTGCCGGATCCGGATCCAGATGGTCCGGCCCGAGTCGCTGCCCGACGGCGCTCCGGTGCAGAAGCCGAAGATGGGATCCTCGAGGCACTTCTCGCGCCAGGCCACCTTCACGACCTCGTTCACCGACCCGCTGGTCGACGAGGTCACCGTCGCGCCGACGGTGCAGTCGTCGCACCAGGCGTCCAGGTCGTAGTCGGCGCCCGACGGCACGTCCAGGGCGAGGGTGGCGGAGAAGTGGTGCAGGGACAGGGCGTCGCTGTTCCCCTCGCTGACCACCAACTTGAGCCACTTCTCGCCGTAGGCCGTGTGGCTCACCACGTCGCTGCCGGTGTCGCCGCGCACGGTGCCGATGTCGGCGAACGACGACCCGCACGACGGGTTGGTGTCCAGGTCGTGCTCGCAGCCGGTGGCGTCGTCGCCGTCCTCGTCACACCAGCCGTTGGAGCAGGTGTCCACGAGGCACGTGCCGGTGGCGCAGGTCTCCGTGGCGTGCTGGAGGCTGCACTGGACCCCGCAGTCGCCGCAGTCGTCCAGGGTGCGCACGCTGGTCTCGCAGCCGTCGTCCGGGTCCGCGTCGCAGCTCTTCCAGCCGTCGTCGCACGTCGGGACGCACGCCCCCTCCGCGCACAGGGTGCCGCCGTGGGCGTTGGTGCACTGGTGGCCGCAAGAGCCGCAGTTGTCCACGTCGGACTCGAAGTCGTCGTCGACCGCGCCGTCGCAGTCGTTGTCGCGGCCGTCGCACGACGACTCGGAGCCGGCCTCGAAGAACTCGGAGCAGGACGCGTAGGTCCCCGGGGTGCAGGGCTGCCACGCCCCGTCGTCGCAGAGGGAGGCGGGCTTGGTGCAGCCGTCGCACACGCCCTGCTGGTTCTCGCACGCCTTCGGATCGTCGACGAGCAGATCGGGATCGGCGGCGTCCGTCAGCCCGTCGCAGTCGTCGTCGAAGCCGTTGCAGCGCTCGGGGCCGCCGGTCCCCGGCTCGCACACGTTCGGGGCGCCGCCCACGCAGGCCTGGACCGTCCGCTCGCAGACGCCGGTGCCGCACGTGATGGTCCCGCCGGTGAGGTTCGTGCACGACCCCGCCGTCGTCCCGGTGCAGGTCCCCTCCGCGGGCGACTGGCACTGGGGATCGCAGGTGACCGCCGCGTCGCCCTGGCCCCGGGTCGGACACAGGGCGGACGCGCCCAGGCAGGCGCCCGCGCCGTCGCAGGTCGCGGCGCCTGCGCTCACGTCGGCGCGCTCGTAGCAGGTCCCGCCCTCGAAGCCGTGGTACCAGCCGTCGCACGAGACGGCGCCGCAGTCGTCGTCCGGGTCCAGCCCCTCCTCCACGAACGCGCAGGTGCCTTCGGAGCCGGGGAGATCGCAGCGCCGGCAGTCCCCCGCGCAGGTCGAGCCGCAGCAGACCCCGTCGACGCACGTGAGGCCGGCGGCGCACTCGGCCGAGGCGCCGCAGGGCTCGCCGGTGCCCAGGTCGGGCACGCAGGCCCCGTCGTCGCAGTGGCTGCCGTTGTCGCAGTCGGCGTCGCCCTCGCAGGACGACGGGCACGCGGGCGCGGACTGGTCCTCGCCGCCGCCGCAGAACACGGACGGATACGAACCGCACGTGTCGGCCTCCTGGCCGGCGCACCCGGAGTCGTCGCCGGCGGCCTCCCCCTGCTGGCAGCGGTTCGACACGCAGGCCGGGTCGCGGCGCTGCCCCTGGCACTTGGAGGCGTCCAGGCAGGTCGACGGCTCCCCGTACTCGGCGGGGTCGCAGTCGGACGCCTCGGCGCAGCAGTCGCCGGACGCGCAGCAGAAGCCGTTTTCGCAGTGATCGCTCCGGCACTGGGCGTCGCCCTCGCAGGCCTCTCCGTTCGCCAGGTCGGGGACGCAGGTGCCGCCGACGCAGTGGGCGTCCGGGTCGCAGCCGGCGTCGGTCGTACAGCTCGAGGGGCACCCGGGCTCCACCTGGTCGAAGCCGCCGGTGCAGGCCACGGACGGGTACGGCCCGCAGTCCTTGGCGGTCACGGAGGCGTCGCACGCGCTGTCGTTCCCCACGCCCTCGAGCGTGATGCAGACGTGGTCCTTGCAGGCGGCCACGTCGGCCGTGCCCTGGCAGGTGGTGGGGAAGTCGCAGGTGGGCGCCGTGGCGTAGGAGGCCGGGCAGTCCGAGGCGGTCCCGCAGCAGTCGCCCCCGGCGCAGCACACGCCGGCGTCGCAGTGGCCGCTCAGGCAGTCGGAGTCCTCGTCGCAGGAGCCTCCGTCGGGCTTGTCGGCCTGGCAGGTCCCGTCGCAGTGGGCCCCGTCGTCACAGTCCGCGTCCTCCTCGCACGTCGCGGGGCACGACGGGGGAACCTGGGCCGTCTCGCCGGAGCAGAACACGGACCCGAACAGGCCGCACGGGTTGGACTCCACCGTCCCGTCGCACGCGCTGTCGTCCGCCACCGTCTTCGAGTCGCACGTGCTGGCCTCGCACGTCGCGTCGACGCGCTCGCCCTGGCAGGTGAAGGCGTCGTTGCAGACCGGCGCGGCGCGGTAGGAGTCGGGGCAGTCCGACGGCTGCGAGCAGCAGTCCCCCTCGGCGCAGCAGAAGCCGTTTTCGCAGTGGCCGCTCGCGCAGTCCGAGGGTTCGTCGCAGGACTGGCCGTCGCCCACGTCCGGCTGGCAGGTGCCGTCGCAGTGGAAGCCCTCGAGGCAGTCGGAGTCCGCCTCGCACTCGTCGCTGCAGATGGGGCTGGTCTGGTTCACGGCGCCCGTGCAGTAGACCGGCTTGTTCGGCGAGCAGTCCTTGGCCTGCACCTCCGGACCGCACGCGGAGTCGTCCTCGATCGCCGGGCTGGACGCGCAGACGTGGTCCTCGCACACGGCGTCCACCCGGGTGCCCTGGCAGGCCGAGGGCTCGTCGCAGGTCGGCGCCGCGCGGTAGGCGCCCGGGCAGTCCGCGGGCTGGGCGCAGCAGTCGCCGGCGGCGCAGCAGAAGCCGTTTTCACAGTGGCCGCTCTCGCAGTCCGAGGCCTCCAGGCACGCCCCGCCGTCGGCCACGTCCGGGACGCACTCGCCGCTCGTCTCGTCGCAGTGGGCGGAGGCGACGCAGGTGGAGTCGTCCTCGCAGGAGGTCGCGCAGGCCTCCCCCTCCGCGCCCCCGCCGTCGCACGTGTAGAGTCCGCACGAGGTCGGCTCCGGCGTCACGCAGACGCCCTCCTCGCAGGCCGCCGCGGCGGCCGCCGCGAAGCCGCCCCCGTCCCCGCCGCACGTGGCCGCGGGGCAGTCGACGAACTCCTCGTCCGTCTCCCCGTCGCAGTCGTCGTCGACGCCGTTGCACCGCTCGTCGGCCTCCGGGTGGATGGCGTCCTCCACGTCCTCGCAGTCGCCGCCCCCCGCGGGGCAGATCGCCGGGGCGCCGGACATGGCGAGGTCCTCGTCGCACCATCCGTCCTGGTCGTCGTCGCAGCCGTCGTCCACGACGCCGTCGCAGTTCTCGTCCACGTCGTCGCAGGTCTCGCCCACGGCCATCCCCAGCGTGGAGCACGTCGCGGCTCCGGGGCCGTCGCAGACCACCGTGCCGCCGGTGCAGAGGCCGACGCCGCAGGGCTCGCCGACCGGGATCCCGACGCCGTCCACGCCCGGATACGTGAACCCCTCGTCCGTCTCCCCGTCGCAGTCGTCGTCGACGCCGTTGCAGATCTCGGCGGTGGAGGCGGCGTCGTCGTCGCAGGTGAGGCCGCCGCCGGGACCGCAGACCCACGTGCCGTCCTCGCACGCGTCCTCGTCGGGACCGTCGCAGGCGCCGCCCTTGTCGGAGAAGTCCTCGTCGATCTCCCCGTCGCAGTCCTCGTCCGTCCCGTCGCAGGTCTCCTCGGCCGGGGTCGCCGCGTCGCAGGCGGTCAGGCCGGCCTCGGTGCAGGTGCGGCCGCCCTCGCAGCTTCCATGCTCGTTGGACTCGGCGCAGGTCGTGGAGGCCTCGAGGTCCACCGCCCACGTCGAGCAGGCGCACTCGCCGACCGGCTGGCACAGGCGCTGGCTGTCCCCTCCGAGCGCCATCTCCTCGCACGTGGCGTCGCCGGGGCACTCGTCGTCCTCCTCGCAGGGGGTCGCGCAGAAGGACCCCGCCCCGTCCGGGCGCGACACGCAGCGATTCCCGCCGGTGGGCGCCAGCGCGTAGGCGCAGTCCTGCTGCGTCCGGCACGGCGCGCAGAACGGCACGTGGAGGTATACGCAGATGAACGCCACGTCGGACCCGCTCTGGACCGAACGACAGCTCCACCCCTCCGGGCAGCTCTCCTGGCACGTCTTCGTGCAGACCGATCCCTCCGGCCCGTCGACGCACCAGCCGCTCAGGCAGTCGCCGTTGTCGTCACAGGGCGTCCCCGGGCAGCCGTCGCACGGCGGGCCCCAGCCGCTCGCGTCGTCCACGTCCGCCACGTCCTCGGCGTCCGGGCCCGCGTCGGGCTCGCCCTCGTCACCGTCCGGCGCGTCCGCCACGCCGTCGACGCCGACGTCCCCGGCGTCGGAGACGCCTTCGATGTCGCTCCCGTCCTCGCACGCTCCGACGATCGCGATCAGCCCGCACAACGCCATCCGCCGTACGCGACCGATGCCCCTCCCGTGACGCATCGCGTCCTCCTTGTTCCGGATGGACGCATCGTAGGCTCGGGGACGCACGGGACGCAACGCGACGGGGCGAGGTCGCCGGGCCCGGACGACACCGAGCGGCGCGATCGAACGTGTATCATGGCCCCATGATCCCCACGCGGCGACACGGTCCGGGAGAGAGCTGGCTGGACATCGGGCGGCGGGTGCTGCGCGTGGCGTGGCGCACGGGGCTGGCCCGCGACGCCCTGGGACCGGGCACGCTCCGCGCGGCGCCCCTGGTGCTGCGACGGGGCGTCGACGTCCGCACGGCCCACGCGATCCACGGGGCGACCCACCCGGATCGGCCGGCCTGGGTCGACGCGCACCGCACGGTGACCTGGGCGGAGGCCGACGCCGAGATCAACCGGGCGGCCCACGCCCTGCGCGGGCACCTGGGCGTCCGCCGGGGCGCGCCCGTGGTCCTCATGATGGAAAACCGCGCGGAGTACGTGGCCGCATGGTTCGCGTGCTTCCGCCTCGGCGCCTCCGCGGTCCACGCCGGCTACCGGGGCACCTCCGGCGAGCTGGCCTACCAGGTGGAGCAGAGCGGCGCGCGCGTCGTGGTGGTGTCGGCGACCTCCCTGGAGGCGGCCAGGACGCTGCGAGAGCGCCGCCCGGACCTGGGCCTCCGCCTCCTCCTGTGCGGCGAGGGCGACGCGGACGCGGACGTGGCGCGGTGGGAGGATCTCCTGGCCCGCTCCTCCCCCGACCACCCGTCGCGCGAGGGGCGTGGTGGCGGAGACGCCGGTTCCGGCAACGTCGTGTACACGTCCGGGACCACCGGGCGCCCCAAGGGCGCGGTGCGCGACTTCACCCGCCACGGCGTCGTGGAGCTGAGCCGCATCCTGGACCGCCTGCCCGCCCGGGTGGGCGATCGCCACCTCGTGGTCTCGCCCCTGTATCACAGCGGCGGCCAGGCCTTCACGCTGCTCTGCTCCGCGCTGGGCGGGACCCTCTACCTGCGCCCCCGGTTCGACGCCGAGGACACCCTGCGGAGCCTCTCCCGCTGGGAGATCGAGAGCGTGTTCCTGGTGCCCACCATGATCCGCCGGATCCTGGCGCTCCCGCGCGAGGTGCACGCCGCGGCGCCGACGCCCCGCCTGCGCGCGCTGGTCTCCGGGGCGGCGCCGTTCCCCCAGCCGCTCCGGGAGCGCGCCATCGCCCGGTTCGGCCCGGACGCGGTCCACGACTTCTACGGGGCCACGGAGATCGGCTGGGTCACCCTGGTCAACGGCCACGAGATGCTGGAGAGGCCGGGCACGGTCGGCCGCCCGCTCGCGGGCCAGGAGGTCCGGATCGTCGGCGAGGACGGTCGCCCCCTCCCACCGCGCGAAATCGGCGAGATCCAGGTCCGCACGGGCCAGTCCATGTCGGGCTACCTGCACGACGACGCGGCGACCGGCGAGGTCCTGCGGGGAGGCTGGGTGACCGTCGAGGACCTCGGCTCCGTGGACGAGGACGGCTACCTCTACGTGTCGGGCCGAGGCCGGGACATGGTCATCTCCGGGGGCGTGAACCTCTACCCGGTGGAGATCGAGGCCACCCTGCTCCACCACCCGGACGTGGCGGACGTGGCCGTGCTCGGCCTCCCGGACGAGGAGTGGGGCGAGCGCCTCGTGGCCTGCGTCGTCCCCGCCGAGCGTCCGTTCGACGCGGAGGCGATCGAGTCCTGGGCCCGCCACCACCTGACCGGGCACAAGATCCCGCGCGACTGGCACGAGATCGACGAGATACCCCGGAACCCCACCGGCAAGATCCTGAAGCGCGACCTGCGCGCACGCCTCCAGTCCGGCGCGCGCGGGGGTGCGTGATCCGGATCGCCGGAGGCCGGGGCATGGGTGTCGGCCCCATGTGTGCGATGCCACTTCGGGGGGTGTGCCA
The DNA here is from genome assembly GCA_051747385.1 of Myxococcota bacterium. Taxonomy (GTDB): domain Bacteria; phylum Myxococcota_A; class UBA9042; order PHBI01; family JACKFB01; genus JBNJGB01. Next base: position 43,692 of record JBNJGB010000019.1, on the reverse strand, counting down.
CAGGACCCAAGGCGGCCGGCGGCCCTGGCGTACCGATCCGCGCAGATCCGGCCAAGTGACCGGGATCACTCCCCGCACCACTCCTGGCACGGCCCTTGAAAAGAAAGGCGAGCAACGGCGGGCGTCGCCCCTTCCCCATGACGGAGAGTCGAAGGAGCAGCCGATGCGAAGCGACTTCCTCCTGCGAACCGCAGCGACGCCCGCCGTCACTTGATCCCCGGTCGGGGGCGGACCCCCGGAAGCGCCGTGCAGTCCCGGTCCCCTGCCCGGACGTGGCGCGGCGCTCAGGGTCCGCTCCCCGACCACCCCTCGACATGGTAGGTGCGAGTCCGACCATGGCGAGGGAGGAGCGAATGAGCACCGAGGACGACGCCGCGCTGGGGGCGCGCCTGTTCGAGGTGGTGCACGCCGGCAACCCCGGCGACGTCGCGTTCTACGTCGAGGCGTGCCGCGGGGCCCGCGCGATCCTGGAGCTCGGGTGCGGCACGGGACGGCTGACCGCGCCCCTGGCGGAGGCGGGCCCGTCGGTGGTCGGCGTGGACCTGGACCCGGCGAAGCTGGATCTGGCGCGACAGGCCGTCCCGACGCGGGCGCGCGGCCGCGTGCGGCTCGTGCACGGCGACATCCGGACGCTCTCGCTCGAAGACCGGTTCGATCGCGTGGTGGCGCCGTACAACGTGCTGTGCGCCCTGCCGAGCGACGAGGACGTGGCCTGCTGCCTGTCGAACGCGGCGCGCCACCTGTCGGACGACGGCCTGCTGCTCCTCGACATCTACGGCGTCGACGAGGACCTGCCGGAGGAGCGCGCGACCCCCGGGGAGACCGACGAGGAGTACCTCTTCACCTGGATGGACGGTGCCCGGAGGGTCGACGTCTTCGAGCGCGAGGTCCTGACCGACGACCCCCGGCGGGCGGACGTGCTCTACCGGTACGAGGTGACGGACGAGGCCACGGGAGAGGCCCGCCGCCTGGAGGATCGAGTGCCGCACCTGGCCCTGCCGCGGAGCGTGCTGGTCCGCCTGCTCCGGCGCGCGGGTCTCGAGCCCGTCACCGAGGAGGGCGACTTCCAGGGCGCGCCGTTCGACGACGAGAGCGCCCACCTGGTCGTCCGGGCACGACCGGGACGGCGCTGAACCTTGATCCGGCGCCATCCGGCGTGGATGCTGCGCGCGGCTTGAACGAAGGGAGCCCCCCATGCGGATGTCGACGAAGTGGTTCGCCCTGCTGGCGATGGTGACGACCGGAGCGCTGGTCCTCGGGACCGCCTGTGACGGAGACGACGGCGCAGCCTCCTCCGACGACGTGCAGGAGGACGTCGCGACCGACACGGCCGGCGACACCGAACCGGACGACGTCGTGGAGCCGCCCGCCACCTTCGTCGCGGGCGTGGCGGAGCGCGACCTGGGCTTCCCGATGGGCTCGCCGACCGTGGGCTACGGGCCGACCAGCGGCGGGCCCAAGACCCCGTACTCCAAGACCTACCCCGGGACGGACGCGCGCCACACGGACCTCACCGCCAAGGCCGTCGTGATGCGTCGGGGCCACGACGTGGTGGCCCTCGTCCGGACGGACACCGTGGGCATGTGGCAGGACATCGTGCGCGACGCCCAGACGCGCCTCCGGGAGGAGGGGCACGACGACCTGGCCGACGGCCTGGTCGTGGTGGCCACCCACACCCACTCGAGCGGCGGCCGCGTCTTCGACCACTTCTTCGGCGAGATCGCGGTGGGTCCCTTCCTGCCCGCGTTCTACCAGCGCCTCCGCGAGTCCATCGTCGAGTCGGCCATCGCCGCGGACGAGGCGACCGTGCCCGCGCGCGTCGGGCACACCACGGTCCAGGTGCCCAGCCTCCACAACGACCGGCGCTGCGAGAACGGGCCCATCCAGGACGACACCCTGGGCCTGGTGAAGCTGGAGCGGGTCGAGGACGACTCCACCCTGGCGATCCTGGTGAACTACGCCATGCACGGCACCGTGCTCGGCTCGAGCGACTTCGTGCTGTCCAGCGACGCCTCCGGCGCGGTGGAGCACGGCATCGAGCACGCCCTCGACGAGCCGACGGACGTGCTGTTCCTCCAGAGCTGGGCCGGCGACATGGCGCCCCGGTATCCCAAGGACCGGGTCACCGAGGCGGGCTTCGACCTCCGCGAGCGCTACACGGAGCTGGACGCCATCGCGATCGAGGCCGCCGAGGTCATCACGCCGGCCCTCGACGGCATCGAGACGACGGACGAGCCGGAGATCCGGGTGGTCACGGAGCCCTTCCCCATCGACTCGGCGGAGATCAACCCGCCCGAGTTCGCCGAGAAGTACCCGTACGGAGGCATCTACTGCATCAACGCGGAGGGCCGCTGCGGCGAGGACGCGGAGCCGTTCACGCCGAGCGACCTCGCCTGCCTGCTGGACGGCTTCGACGAGGAGATGACCGTCTTCTGGACGTGGATCTCCGCAGTCCGCGTCGGGGACCTGGGCCTCGTCACCCTGCCCGGCGAGCCCCTGACCAGCGTCGGCACGGACCTGCGGGACGAGGCCCTCGAGGCCACCGGCCTGGAGGACGTCTTCGTCCTCGGCTACGGGCAGGGCTACCTGTCGTACCTGCTGCACGCGGACGACTACTACATGGGCGGGTACGAGGCGAGCAGCGCCCTGATGGGCCCGGGCTTCGGCCAGTACCTCGTGGACATGGGCGCGAGCATCGCCGGCCGCCTCGTGGATCCGGAGGCGCCCCTGGCGTTCGAGCCCGTGGACCTGGAGGCGTGGGACTCCCAGCAGTGGGACGACCTCTCCTTCGAGGAGGCCGAGGGCGCCGCGGAGATCGTGACGCAGCCCACCTCCAGCGGCGAGGTGCGGACCGTGAGCTGGAACGGCGGTCACCCCGCCGTGGACGAGCCCGTCGTGGCCCTGGAGCGCCAGGAGGGCGAGGAGTGGCAGGCGGTCACCTATCCCAGCGGACACGCCTTCGACAGCCGGGCCGGCCACATCGAGACGTCCCTGGCCCCGGAGCCGAGCTGGAAGGAGGAGCCGTCCCTGGACGCGCGCACCTTCGTCTGGACGGCGCGCCTGCCGGCCCGCTTCTCCGTGACCCCGGCCGGCGGACAGCTCGAGGGCACGTTCCGCTTCGTCATCCGCGGCGAGCGCCCGGACAGCTACGAGCTGGTGAGCGAGCCCTTCGACCTCGCCCCGGCCGGATAGACCGGCCGAACGCCGGCCCTACTCGTCGGTGACACAGCCCTCGGAGGCCGACCGGACGGTCCGGATGTACCGCCGCAGGGTCCCCCGGGTCGCCTTCAGGGGCGGCGCGGTCCAGGCGGCGCGGCGCCGGGCCATCTCCCCGTCGTCCACGTGGACGTCGATGCGGTTGTCCCGGGCGTCGATGGTCACCCGATCGCCGTCCTGCACGAGGGCGATGGGCCCGCCCTCCTGGGCCTCGGGGGTCACGTGCCCCACGATGAACCCGTGGGAGCCGCCCGAAAACCGCCCGTCGGTGAGGAGCGCGACGTCCTTGCCCAGGCCGGCGCCCATGATGGCGCTGGTGGGGGTGAGCATCTCGGGCATGCCGGGGCCGCCCTTGGGCCCCTCGTAGCGGATGATCACCACGTCGCCCTTCCGGATGCCCCCCTGCTCCAGCGCCGAGAGCATGTCCTCCTCGCAGTCGAACACGCGCGCGGGGCCCTCGAAGTGCACGCCCTCCTTGCCCGTGATCTTCGCCACGGCGCCGGCCGGAGCGAGCGTGCCGCGCAGGACCTGGATGTGCCCGCTGGCCTTCACGGGCGACTCCACCGGCTGGATGATCCCCTGACCCTCCGCCAGGCGCTCCACGCCGGCGAGGTTGTCGGCCACCGTCTGCCCGGTGCACGTCAGGCAGTCGCCGTCGAGGAAGCCCTCGTCGAGCAGGTAGCGCATCACGGCCGGCGTGCCCCCGGCGTCGTGGAGGTCCTGCATGACGTAGCGCCCGCTGGGCTTCAGGTCGGCCAGCATGGGCACCCGGTCGCTCGTCGCCTGGACGTCCTCCAGGGTCAGCGGCACGTCGACGGCCCGCGCCATCGCCAGCAGGTGGAGCACGGCGTTCGTGGACCCTCCCAGGGCCATCACCATCACGAGGGCGTTGTCGAACGCGGCCCGGGTCATGATGTCCCGGGGCTTCACGTCCTCCTCCATCAGCCTCCGCAGCGCCTTGCCGGCGGCCAGGCACTCGGCCAGCTTGGCCTCGTCCTCGGCGGGCGTCGAAGAGCTGTACGGCAGCGCCATGCCCATGGCCTCGATGGCGGACGCCATGGTGTTGGCCGTGTACATCCCGCCGCACGCGCCCGGACCGGGGCAGGCCCGCCGCACGATCTGCGAGCGCTCGTCGTCGGTGATCCGCCCGGCGATGTACTCGCCGTAGCTCTGGAAGGCCGAGACGATGTCCAGGTCCTCCCCGCGCAGGTGCCCCGGCCGGATGGTCCCCCCGTAGACCATGATGGCCGGCCGGTTCAGCCGCCCCATGGCGATGAGGCAGCCCGGCATGTTCTTGTCGCACCCGGGGATGGCGATCAGCGCGTCGTACCAGTGCGCGCCCATCACCGTCTCGATGGAGTCGGCGATGAGGTCCCGGGACTGGAGGGAGTAGCTCATCCCCTCCGTGCCCATGGAGATCCCGTCGCTCACGCCGATGGTGTTGAACCGCAGCCCCACCATGTCGACCGCCCGGACCCCGTCGCGCACCTTCGTCGCCAGGCCGTTCAGGTGCATGTTGCAGGTGTTCCCGTCCCACCCCATGCTCGCCACGCCGACGAGGGGCTTGTGGAGGTCCTCCTCGGTCAGCCCGGTCCCGTAGAGCATCGCCTGGGACGCCCCCTGGGAGCGTCGCTCGGTGAGGCGCGCGCTGTAGACGTTCAGCTTCCGATCGTTGCCCATGGCCGCTCCTTCGCTCGGGGAGGGACACGCGTCCCCGTGCCCGGCGGATGATGGACCAGGCGCGGACGCGCGTCGAGTCGAGCAGTGGCGCCAGCGGGCCCCACGGGCGTACACTCCGCCACCGACCGTCGCCGGGACCCGGACGCCCTTCCACGTCCCGACGGCGGACCGACATCCCACACGACGATCAGCCGCACTCCTCCGAGCGTCGGCACGGCATTCGTTCGCCCGCCCGCGTGTTGAACAGGTCGCCCCCCACTCGGGGGGCACCCCCCCTCGAGCGCCCGGAACACGGGCGCTTGAGCATCATGTGAGCACCTTTTGGCCTGGACAGCCGGGGGGCGCCCCCCTAGCTATCACGCCCCGACAGCCCACGGGACAGCCCGGAGACGAAGCGGCAGGACCACGAGCGTTGACGCGAGACCACCACGAAGTGCGCGAACTCCTGAACGCGGCGCGCCATGAGCGCTTCGTCGATCGGGAGGCCGAGATCGGCCTGTTCGAGAGCGCCCTCCAGGCGCCCCAGTGGCCGTTCCAGGTGCTCTTCGTCCACGGTCCGGTCGGGGTGGGAAAGACCGAGCTGATCAACGAGTTCGCCGCGCGCTGCCGGTCGCACGCGGTCCCCGCCCTGCGCTTCGACGGCCGCGCGCTCGGCACCTCCCCGGAGGGCTGGCGGCAGGCGCTCCGGAGCTGCGTGGAGGTGGACGCGGATCGGTGCGTCGTCGCCATCGACGACTACGATCCGCCGGCCGAGGTGGACGCCTGGCTGCGCGAGGCCTGGCTCCCGGACGTGCAGTCCTCGACCCTCCTGGTCCTGGCGTCCCGACACGCCGCGCCGACGGGTTGGCGCAACGACGTCGGCTGGCAGGCCCTGGTCCAGCCCGTGGACCTGAACCCGCTCCCCCGCGAGGAGAGCCGCGCGTTGCTGGCCCTCGGCGACGTCCCGGACGATCAGCAGGAGGCCGTGCTGGACTTCGCCGGCGGCCTGCCCCTCGCGCTGGTCCTGGCCATGGACGCCTTCGAGCGCGATCCGGACCTGCGCTTCCAGCTCGAGGCCGTCCCTCGCGTCGTGGAGCGCCTCGTGGCGGTGACCCACGACATGGCGGAGACCCCGGACGAGCGAGCCGCCCTGGAGGTGGTCGCCGTCGCCTCCACCATCACCGAGGATCTCCTGGACGCCGTGCTCCCGGGCCGGGACGCCCACGCCCTGTTCGAGTGGCTGCGCACGCGCTGCTTCCTGTCGCTCGAGACGCGGGGCCTGCGGGCGCTGGACGCGGTGCAACACGCCCTGTCGGCCGAGCTTCGCTGGAGGAATCCGCGCCGCCACGCCGACCTGGCCCGGCGAGTCGGGCGATACTTCCTGCACCGCCTCCGGCGCACCCGCGGGTGGGAGCAGGACCAGGTGCTCATGTCGCTCGGCGAGATCCTGCGGGCGGCCCCACGCGTGGCGCGCTACTTCAGCGGTGGATCGGGAGACGTGCCCGTCTCGGCCGCCGGGCCCGACGATCGGGACGCCCTCCTGGCCATGACCGCCCACCACGAGGGCGAGGAGGCGGCCGAGCAGGTGGGACGCTGGTTCGATCGCCACCGCTCGGGCTTCATCGTAGCCCGGGACGCCGCCGATCGTCCGGCGGGCTACGCCCTCGTGGTGACCCTCGGGGTGGACGAGCAGGAGGATCGCGTACGCGCCGACCCGGGAGTCGACGCCGCGCGCCGCCACCTCGAGGCGACCCACCCCCTGCGGGACGGAGAGCGCGCCCTCCTCCTCCGCGCCTGGATGGATCGGGACGCGCACCAGGCGGTGTCTCCGGTCCAGACCTGCCTGTTCCGGCAGGTCATCCGGACCTTCCTGAACACGCGCGGGATCGCCGTGACGCTGCTCGACACGACGGCGCCCGAGCTCTGGGGCGGGCTGCTGCAGACCTTCGACTGCGATCGCGTGCCCGAGGCCGATCACCACCTCGGCGGACGGCGCCACGCCCTGTTCGGCATGGACTGGCGCCGCCGCGTGCTCACCGCCTGGCTGGACATGGTGGTCACGCGCCCGTGGGGCATGGTCTCGACGGCGGAGACGACCGACCCCGACCAGGACGAGGTCGCGGTCCTGTCCCGCTCCGAGTTCGACCGGGCGGTCCGTGCCGCGCTGCGGAACTACACGGATCCGAGCTCGCTGCTCCGGAACCCCCTCCTGTCGGCGTGGTGCGTCCTGTCGCGATCGCCGGACGACGAGCCGCCCGGGGATCGCGTCGAGGTCCTGCGCGATCTGCTCCACGAGACCGCCGAGTCCATCGGCGCCTCCCCCAAGCTCGAGCGCTATCATCGCGCCCTGCACGCCACCTGGCTGGACCCCGAGGGCACCCAGGAGGAGGTGGCGGAGGCCCTCCGCGTCCCGTTCAGCACGTATCGCCGCCACCTGTCGCGCGGGTTCGCGCTGCTGGTGGATCGCCTCTGGCAGCAGGAACTCGGCCGCGTCGCCTGGGACGCCTGGGGTGCGCCGAGCGAGCACTGATTCAGGACTCGACGCCCCGGTAGCCGCGCCGATAGTAGAGCAGCGGATCCTTGTCGTCCCGGCTGTCGGCCTCCACGACCCGGCCGATGACGATGGTGTGATCGCCGGCCGGCACCAGGTCGTGGAGCTCGCAGCTCACGTAGCCCGTGGCGCCCTCGATGACGGGCATCCCGGTGGCCGCCCAGCCGCCGCCGATCTCCACGAAGTCCCGGCTCGGCTCCCGGCCCGAGACGGCGAAGTGGTTCGACACGTCCTCCTGGTCCCGGGCGAGGATGCTCGCGGCGAAGGCCCCGGAGCGCTCGATCATCCGCCAGAGGCGGTTGTCGTTGCCGAGGGACACGCTGACCAGCGGGGGATCCAGGGACACGCTGGCGAGGCTCGAGACGGTGAGGCCGTACAGCAGCCCCTCCACGCGGGTGGTGACGACCGAGACCCCGGAGGCCCAGGTCGCCATCGCGTCCTTGAAGTCGCTCTGCAGGCTCGTCAGCGGCACGTCGTCGGCTCCATGGCTGGGCGCCCGGGGCGACTCCCCGAGCGCCGGGGCAGCATAGTGTCTCCTCCGTGCCTTGTGTAGGAGCGCGTGCTCAGCCGTGGGTGCCGGTCGTCCGCTCGCCTCCCGGTGGGCGGGTCCGCTGGTGCTCCAGGATCTCCGTCACCGACGGCGGGGTCAGCGCCTCGACGCCGTACGGCAGGCCGACGGTGCCCTCCTCCAGCCAGGTGTACCGTCCGTCGAGCATCTCCTTGCCGAAGGCGGTGAGCGCCGCGTCGTCGTTGCGCCACAGGCCGCGGAAGAGGCTCTTCACCCGCCGGCGGGCGCCGCGACAGAACATGTCCGCGACCCGCTCGGCCCCCTCCGCGTCCACGGCGCCCAGCTCTCGGAGCCGCCGGGCCCGGGTGACGGACGCGCTCATGGCGAACAGCTCCATGGCGACGTCGACGCAGCGGAACAGGTACGCCTGCTTCCGCTCCATCTTCGCCTGGTGGACGACCATGCCGTGGAAGATCTGCCGCGCGAGCTTGCGCGCGCTCCGGTCCACGAACCGCACGTGCTTCGCGAGCCGGCCGTACTCCCCGAAGCGCGGCCACCAGCCCCAGCCGACCCAGCGGCTCGGGTACCAGCGGGCGTAGTGGAGCGCGATCTTCGGCAGGGCCGCGAGCTTCGCGCCCGTCGACGCCTTGGGATCCACCAGCTTGCCGGCGACCCGGAGGTGCTCGTCCACGGCCTCCCGGGCCATGAAGAGGTGCATGATCTCGCTGGAGCCTTCGAAGATCAGGTTGATGCGCGCGTCGCGCAGGGGCCGCTCGACGGGCACGGGCGGCTCGCCGCGGCCGGCGAGGGAGCGCTCGGTCTCGAAGCCGCGCCCGCCGCGGACCTGCAGGGCCTCGTCGAGGACGTGCCACATCTGGACGGTGTTCCACTCCTTGGCCGCGGCCGCCTCGAGGCGGATGTCCGCGTCCTCCCGCCCGGCGAGGTCCCCGACCAGGTCGGCGATCGCCTCCATGGCGAAGGCCTTGGACGTGATGTCGGCGAGCTTGTGGGCGATGGCCTCGTGCTTGCCGATGGGCACGCCCCACTGCACGCGAGCGTTGGACCACTTGCGGCAGATCTCGACCATCAGCTTCGCGCCGCCCGAGGTGGCCGCGGGGAGCGTGATCCGGCCGGTGTTCAGGGTCACCAGCGCGATCTTCAGCCCGTCGCCCTCCTCGCCGATGAGGTTCTCCCGGGGGATGCGCACGTCGCGGAAGCTCAGCTCGGCGTTGGCCAGGGCCCGGAGCCCCATGAAGTGGCAGCGGTGGCTCACCTGGACGCCCGGCCAGTCCATCTCCACGACGAAGGCGTTGATGCGATCCGTGTTCGGATCGCGGGCCATGACGACGATGACCTCCGCGAGGGTGCCGTTGGTGCACCAGAGCTTCTCGCCGTTGAGGATGAAGGCCTCCCCGTCCTCGGTGGGCTCCGCGACGCTCGACAGCCGCGCCGGGTCGGAGCCCACGGCCGGCTCGGTGAGCGCGAACGCGCTGATCGCCCCCCGCGCACACCGCGGCAGGTAGGTCTCCTTGAGGTGATCGCTGCCGAACAGCTTCACGGGCTGGGGCACGCCGATGGCCTGGTGCGCCGACAGCAGCGCCGTGACGTTGGCGTCGTAGCTCCCGACCAGGCGCATGACCTGTACGTACTCCGAGTGGGTCAGGCCCAGGCCGCCGTACTCCTCGTCGATCTTCATGCCGAAGGCGCCCAGGTCGGCGAGCCCCTTCACCACCTCCTTCGGATACTCCCCGCTCACGTCGATCGCCACCGGATCGACGACGTCCCGCAGGAAGTCCCGCAGCCGTCCGTAGAACTCCCGGAACCCGGGGCGGTCGCTGTCCGCGATGGGGTGCGGCTCGACGAGGTCCAGGCGCAGGCGGCCGAGGAACAGGTCCTTGAGGAAGCTCTCCCCCCGCCACTCCTTCTCGCGCGAGTCCTCCGCGACCTCCCGTGACTTCAGCTCGGCGTCGGAAGCCATGTGCTACGCTCCTTGTACGAGTACGTCCATGATAACGCCGCGCGATGCAGGAGGCCCGGGTGGAGCTTCATATCGTGCTGGCCTCCGACCACGCCGGGGTGCACTACAAGGCGCGCATCCGCGACCACCTGCGGGCGCTGGGACACCGGGTGCGCGACCTCGGCACCGGGTCGGAGGCTCCGGTGGACCATCCCCGGTTCGTCCGACCCGCGGCCGAGGCCGTGGCTCGCGGCGAGCGCCTCGTCCCGTGGGAGACCGCCCTCGCCATCGTCGACGCCTGGCTGACGACGCCGTTCGAAGGCGGCCGCCACCTGCGCCGGATCCGCCTCATCGACGAGTAGGACGCTCGTCCTCGGCTCACGGTTCGTCACATATCGCGAGACGAAGGGCTCGCGCAAAGACGCGAAGACGCAAAGGGAAACGGCACGCTTCGGCCCGGTGTGCTCGGTGTTGCCTGCCGGTGCCCCGACAGTCTCAGCCGAACGAGTGTGCGAGCGGTTCGCCGGCCTTTGGGTCTTGGCGGCTTGGCGGCTTGGCGCGCGATTGTCCGCGACATCGCGGCATCCCGAGATGTGTGGGACCGTGAACCGTCCCCGGCGGCCGGAACATCCATCGCCGGCGGGGAGGCCGGCGCTCCACTTCGTAGGACCCCGGACGCAACGGCGCCGGCGGCCCGGCCGACCTCTCTGCCCATGTGCGGGCTCGGCAAGGGACACGCCGGCTCCGTCGCGCTTCGGGTCTACTTCCCGAGCAGGAACGTGACGCGCATGTTCACGCGATACGACGCCACCTGGTTGTCCTTCACGACGCAGGTCTGCTCGTTGATCCAGGCGCTCTGGATGTTGTCGACCGTGTTGCCGGCGCGGGCGATGCCCTGCTTGATGGCGGCCTCGAAGCTCTCGGGGTGCTCTGCGGTGATCTCGATGACCTTGGCGACGGCCATGGTGTCCTCCTCAAGCGTTCGCATGACGTGTGCAGACGCACGAAACCGGCGGAAACGCGTGCGGCACCATCCCGGCGAGGCGTACGATCCGCGGCTTCCGTGCAGTCGCTGGTTTTTCGGGAACGCCTACGAGGCTGCCACCGTGAACAGGCACGTCAACCCCCGGGCGACCGATTTCGCCCTGCACCCCCGGTCCACCCCGGAGTCTCGGGCCGGATCGGCCATTGACGCTCCCGAACGGGGCGTGTTTCCTTGGGGTTCGTCCCCCACACGCCCATCGCACCGACCTGGAAGCACGCTCGATGCCTCTCTGGCCACTCGTCGTCTACGGGGCCGCGGTGCTCGTCGTCGTCGCGGCCATGCTCGCGCTCTCCCACGTCCTGGGCGAGCGACACCGCGATCGTGCGACCGGCGAGCCCTACGAGGGCGGCGTCGTCTCCACCGGGGACGTGCCCGTCCGCCTGACGTCGAAGTTCTACCTGATGGCCATGTTCTTCGTGATCTTCGACCTGGAGGCGGCCTTCATCTTCGCCTGGGCCGTCGCCGCACCCGAAGCGGGCTGGACCGGCTGGATCGAGATCGCGGTCTTCGTGGGCGTGCTGCTCGCCGCCCTGGCCTGGCTGTGGCGCATCGGCGCCCTCGACTGGGGCCCGCGCGGCCGGATCCTGCCCAAGCCGCTCAGCGACGAGGAGGCTCCGAACCGATGAAGTGGTGGCTGTCCAAACCGGACGAACCCGGCCCGCCTCCCAACTCGCCGGACGCCCCGGTCCGGCACGCAACCGTGGACGAGGCCGTGCAGCGGAGCCTGGTCCTGGCCTCGCTCCAGGACCTCATCGCCTGGGGCCGCAAGAACAGCATGTGGCCGTTCAACTTCGGCCTGTCCTGCTGCTACGTGGAGATGGCCACCAGCCTCACCAGCAAGTTCGACGTCTCGCGCTTCGGCGCCGAGGTCATCCGCGGCACCCCGCGCGAGGCGGACGTCATGGTCATCGCCGGGACCGTCTTCAAGAAGATGGCCCCGGTCATCCACCGACTCTACGAGCAGATGATGGAGCCCCGCTGGGTCATCTCCATGGGCTCCTGCGCCAACTCCGGGGGCATGTACGACATCTACTCCGTCGTCCAGGGGGTCGACAGCTTCCTGCCGGTGGACGTCTACGTGCCCGGCTGCCCGCCGCGGCCCGAGGCCTTCATGCAGGGCCTCACACTCCTCCGGGACGCCGTCGGCGAGGAGCGCCGCCCCCTGAGCTGGACCGTCGGCCCCCAGGGCGTCGAGCGCCGCGCCATGCCGTCCCAGCGCGACCTGAAGCGCGCCGACCGGGTGAAGGCCACGAAGCTACGTCCGCCCAAGGAGGTGTGACACGAGCACGCAGGCCCCGCCGCTACCCGTCGGGAGCGTCCGCGTCGAGCAGCCCACCGCGGACGGGATCCCCACGTATTGGGTGGACCCGGAGCGGGCCCCGGAGGTCCTGCGCCACCTCAAGGAGGGCGTGGAGCGGCCGTACCGGATGCTCTACGACCTGACCGCCATCGACGAGCGCGAGCGGCGGGACCGCGCGGGGCAGCCGGCCAGCGACTTCAGCGTCGTCTACCACCTGCTGTCGTTCGACCGGAACGACGACGTGCGCGTGAAGGTGCCGCTGTGGGGCGAGTACCCGAGCCTCCCGACCATCACCGACCTGTGGCCCGCCGCCTCCTGGTACGAGCGCGAGGTGTGGGACATGTTCGGGATCGGCTTCGACGGCCACCCGAACCTGCGGCGCATCCTCATGCCGCCCACCTGGAAGGGCCACCCGCTCCGGCGCGAGCACCCGGCGCGGGCCACGGAGATGGCGCCGTTCTCCATCGACGACGAGCGGGCCGCCGAGGAGCAGGAGGCCCTGCGCTTCGTCCCGGAGGAGTGGGGCCTCGAGCGCGAGCACGGGGACACGGAGTTCATGTTCCTCAACGTGGGCCCGCAGCACCCCGGGACCCACGGCGTGCTGCGCGTCGTCCTGCAGCTCGACGGGGAGGAGATCCGCGACGCGGTGCCGGACATCGGCTTCCACCACCGGGGCGCCGAGAAGATGGGCGAGCGCCAGTCCTGGCACACCTACATCCCCTACACGGACCGCGTGGACTACCTGGGCGGGGTGATGAACAACCTGCCCTACGTGATGGCCGTGGAGCGGCTGGCGGGCATCGAGGTGCCCGAGCGCGCGCAGGTCATCCGCGTGATGCTCTGCGAGCTGTTCCGCATCTCCAGCCACCTGGTCTGGTACGGGACCTTCGCCCAGGACGTGGGCCAGCTCTCGCCGGTCTTCTACATGTTCACGGACCGCGAGCGGGTCTTCGACATCGTCGAGGCCATCTGCGGCGGCCGCATGCACCCGAACTGGTTCCGCATCGGCGGCGTCGCCCAGGACCTGCCCGAGGGCTGGAAGGACCTGGTGCTCCGCTTCGTAAGGTACATGCGCCCGAAGATCGACGAGTACGACCGGATGGTCATGGCCAACCGGATCTTCCAGGCCCGCACGAAGGGCGTCGGCGCCTACACGGTGGACGAGGCCATCGACTGGGGCGTGACCGGCCCGGGCCTGCGGGCGTGCGGCCTGGAGTGGGACTACCGGAAGAAGCGGCCCTACTCGGGCTACGACCGCTTCGAGTTCGACGTCCCCACGGCGGAGGCCGGGGACTGCTACGCCCGGGCGGAGGTGCGCGTCGAGGAGATGCGGCAGAGCCTGCGCATCGTCGAGCAGTGCGCGGAGCAGATGCCGGGCGGTCCGTACAAGGCGAACCACCCGCAGGCCACGCCGCCGCCGAAGCCGCGGACCATGCACGACATCGAGAGCCTCATCACGCACTTCCTGGGGGTGTCGTGGGGCCCGGTCGTGCCGCCGGGCGAGTGCCACGTGGCCGTGGAGGCCACGAAGGGCGTCAACGGCTACTACCTGGTGAGCGACGGACACACGCGGTCGTACCGGACGCGCATCCGGGCGCCGTCGTTTCCGCACATGCAGATGCTGCCGCTCATCTCGCAGGGCCTGATGGTCCCGGACCTGCTGGCCATCCTGGGCAGCATCGACTTCGTCCTGGCCGACATCGACAGGTGACCCCGCGCGGTCCCCACCGTGCGGGCAAGGGAAACCGACCATGCTGAGCGAACAGGAGATCGCCGAGATCGAGCAGGAGGTGCGCATTCTCCCGCAGCGCAGGGCCGGGTGCATCGAGGGCCTGAAGGTCCTCCAGAAGCACCGCGGCTGGGTGGACGACGACGCCGTCGCCGACCTGGCGGACCTCCTCGGGATGACGCCGGACGAGGTGGACTCGGTGGCGACGTTCTACAACCTCGTCTTCCGGCGTCCCGTCGGCCGGCACGTCATCCTCCTCTGCGACAGCGTGTCCTGCTGGATCCGGGGCTACGAGGACGTCCGCGACGCCCTGCGGGAGCACCTGTCCGTCGACTTCGGCCAGACGACCGGCGACGACCGCTTCACGCTGCTGCCGATGGTGTGCCTGGGCGACTGCGACCACGCCCCGGCGATGATGGTCGACGAGGACCTCCACCGGCACGTGGAGCCGGCGAAGGTCGGGGAGATCCTGGAGGGATACGAGTAGTGGAGACGCCGCTCACCGCGCACATCACGCCGGGCGCGCCGCCTCGCGACCGGGCCGCCTACGAGAGGACGGGCGGCTACGCGGCCTACAAGTCGGCCCTGCGCGAGATGTCGCCGGAGGACGTGCAGCAGGTCGTCAAGGACTCGAAGCTACGCGGCCGGGGCGGCGCCGGCTTCCCGACCGGGGTGAAGTGGGGCTTCGTGCCCATGGGCGACGACGCGCCGCCGGGCTCCAAGTACCTCATCGCCAACGCGGACGAGATGGAGCCCGGGACCTTCAAGGACCGCTACCTCATGGAGCACGACCCGCACCTCCTGGTGGAGGCGGTGCTCCTGTCGGCCTACGCCATCGGCGCCGACGTGGGCTACATCTTCCTGCGCTGGGCCTACCGGGACGCGGAGCGCGCCCTGGACATGGCCATCCGCGAGGCGCGCGAGGCCGGCTACACCGGCGAGAACGTGCTCGGCTCCGGCTGGGACGTCGAGATCCACGTCCACGTGAGCGCCGGCCGCTACATGTGCGGCGAGGAGACCGGCCTCCTGAACGCCATCGAGGGCAAGCGCGCCACGCCCCGGGACAAGCCGCCCTTCCCGCCCGTGTCCGGCGCGTGGGGCCAGCCGACCATCGTCAACAACGTGGAGACCCTCTGCAACGTGCCGCACATCGTGGCCCACGGGGCGGACTGGTTCCTGGGCCTGTCGGACTCCGACGACGGCGGGACCAAGCTCTACGGCGCCAGCGGGTGGGTGAAGGAGCCGGGCCTGTGGGAGCTTCCCCTGGGCACGACCCTGGGCGAGGTCCTGGACCGGGCCGGCGGGATGGCCGAGGGCCGCAGGTTCCGCGGGTGCCTCCCGGGCGGGGCCTCCACGGCGTTCCTCACCGAGGAGCACCTGGACGTGAAGCTGGACTTCGACTCCACGGAGGAGGCCGGCAGCCGCCTGGGCACGGGGACCATGGTCGTGCTCGACGACCGCACGTGCCCGGTGGGGATGCTGCTGAACCTGGAGCGCTTCTTCGCCCAGGAGTCCTGCGGGTGGTGCACGCCGTGCCGCGAGGGGCTGCCCTGGACCGCGCGCCTGCTGCAGGCGCTCGAGGAGGGCGACGGCCGGGACGGGGACCTGGAGAAGCTCTCCATGCACGCGCAGTTCCTGGACACCGGCTACACGTTCTGCGCGCTGGCGCCGGGGGCCATCTCGCCCTTGAAGAGCGGCCTGCAGCACTTCCGGGAGGACTTCGAGCGTCATATCCGGGACGGGCGCTGCCCGTGGAAGGGGGCGTGATGGCGACGGTGTGGATCGACGGGAAGGCCTACGAGGTCGACGGGTCGAAGAACATGCTCGACGTCGCCCTGTCCCTGGGTCTGGACCTGCCCTACTTCTGCTGGCACCCGGCGATGGGGTCCGTGGGGGCGTGCCGCCAGTGCGCCGTGCAGCAGTACAAGGACGCGGAGGGCGAGGAAAAGGGCGAGGGCAAGATGGTCATGGCCTGCATGACGCCCGCCAAGGACGGCACCCGCATCCGCATCCACGAGGAGGAGGCCGAGCGGTTCCGCGCCGCGGTCATCGAGTGGCTCATGGCCAACCACCCCCACGACTGCCCGGTGTGCGACGAGGGCGGCGAGTGCCACCTCCAGGACATGACCGTGATGACCGGGCACGCGTGGCGGCGCTATCGGTTCTCGAAGCGGACCCACCGGAACCAGTACCTCGGGCCGTTCCTCAACCACGAGATGAACCGCTGCATCCAGTGCTACCGGTGCGTGCGGTTCTACAACGACCACGCCCAGGACCGGGACCTGGCGGCCCTGGCCTCCCACGACCACGTCTACTTCGGCCGCCACACGGAGGGGACCCTGGAGAGCGTCTTCTCCGGCAACCTGGTCGAGGTCTGCCCGACCGGCGTCTTCACGGACAAGTCCCTGAAGGCGCACTACACGCGAAAGTGGGACCTGCAGACGGCGCCGTCCGTGTGCGGCCACTGCGGCGTGGGCTGCAACACGACCCCGGGCGAGCGGTACGGCACCCTCCGGCGCATCCGGAACCGCTATCACTCCGAGGTGAACGGCTACTTCCTGTGCGACCGGGGCCGCTACGGCTACGAGTACCAGGACCACGAGCGGCGGCTGTCGGTCCCCCTCGCCCCCGGCGGCACGGACAGCCCGGCGCAGCCCCTGGAGCCGGACGAGGCCCTCGACCGCGTGCGCTCGCTGCTGCGGAACGGCATGCGGGCGGTGGGCATCGGCTCGCCGCGCGCCTCGGTGGAGAGCAACTTCGCCCTCCGCGAGCTGGTCGGGCCGGACCGCTTCCACCGCGGCGTCCCGGAGGCGCAGGCCCGGGCCGTGGACGCCGTCCTCGACGAGCTCGGGAG
This sequence comes from Myxococcota bacterium, assembly GCA_051747385.1. GTDB lineage: Bacteria > Myxococcota_A > UBA9042 > PHBI01 > JACKFB01 > JBNJGB01. Next base: position 26,873 of record JBNJGB010000019.1, on the reverse strand, counting down.
GACCCGCGGCGCCTCCCTGTCCGACGTGGAGAAGTGCGACGCGGTCCTGGTCCTCGGCGAGGACGCGCAGAACACCGCGCCCATGCTGGAGCTTGCCCTCCGCCAGTCGGTCCGCAACCAGCCGATGGCCCACGCGGAGACCCAGGGCGTCGGCACCTGGCACGCGGCGGCCTTCCTGGAGGCCATCCAGGACGACAACGGCCCGCTCTACGTGGCCACGCCGGCCCCCACCGCCACGGACCGCTTCGCCACCCGAACCCTGCACGCGGCCCCCGAGGACATCGCGCGCCTCGGCCTCGCCGTCGCCGGCCAGCTCCCGAAGGACGACCTGGCCAACGAGATCGTCGAGGCCCTCTCGAACGCGAAGCGCCCCCTGGTGGTCTCCGGCGCCAGCCTCCACAGCGAGGCCGTCGTCCGCGCCGCCGGCGCCGCCGCGCGCGCCCTGGACGCGGAGGTCTTCTTCACCGTCCCCGAGTGCAACTCCCTGGGCCTCGCCATGCTCGGCGGCGGCACCCTCGAGGACGCGCTGGGCGCCGAGGCCGACGTCGCCGTGGTCCTGGAGGCCGACCTCCCCCGCCGCCCGGAGGCCACGCACCTGGTCGTGCTGGACTCGCTGGCCAGCGACGTCGCCGCCCACGCCGACGTCGTGCTCCCCACCGCGACGCTCTTCGAGTCCGACGGCCACCTGGTCAACCACGAGGCCCGCGCCCAGCGCTTCCACCAGGTCTTCGTCCCCGAGACGCAGGTGCGACCCGCGTGGTCCTGGCTGACCAGCATCGCTGGTTCCGACGCAGCAAATCTCGCGCAAAGGCGCGAAGACGCAAAGGGAAGGGGGGCACAAGCCACGCCCCGATCGCAGACGACCGGCGAAGGTGGTTCGCAGCACCCGTCCGGCAGCATCAACGCCTCCGACGCAGCAAATCTCGCGCAAAGGCGCGAAGACGCAAAGGGAAGGGGGGCACAAGCCACGCCCGGATCGCAGACGACCGGCGAAGGTGGTTCGCAGCACCCGTCCGGCAGCATCAACGCCTCCGACGCAGCAAATCTCGCGCAAAGGCGCGAAGACGCAAAGGGAAGGGGGGCACCAGCCACGCCCCGATCGCAGACGACCGGCGAAGGTGGTTCGCAGCACCCGTCCGGCAGCATCAACGCCTCGGACGCAGCAAATCTCGCGCAAAGGCGCGAAGACGCAAAGGGAAGGGGGGCTCGAGGGGAGCCCGGGGCTGCCCCAGGCGATCTCGCGCAAGGGGATCTCGCGCAAAGGCGCGAAGACGCAAAGGGAAGGGGGGCACCAGCCACACCCGGCTCGCAGACGACCGGCGGGGGCGAGTCGGACCGGCTATCCAACTCTGATCCGGAGGCGAGTTCTGCGGCTTTGCGCCTTGGCGGCTTGGCGCGCCCCTCTTCGGGCGGCGGACATCGGCTGTCGGACGTCACGAAGGCCGCCGCGAAGGCCATCCCGCTGCTCGCGCGCCTCCCGGAGGCCTCGCCCGCACCGGGTGACCGCGCCCCCGACGGCGAGGGCTACCCGCGGATGCTCCACCGCTACTCGGGCCGCACCGCGCAGCACGCGCACCGGACCATCCGCGAGCCGCGGCCGGTGGCGGACCCGAACGACCCGCTGGTCTACACCATGGAGGGCTGGGAGGGCCCGCGCCCGCCCGGCCGCCTCGTGAACGAGTTCTGGGCGCCCGGGTGGAACTCCATCCAGGCCCTCAACCGCTTCCAGGAGGAGGTCGCGGGGCCGCTCATCGGTGGCGAGCCCGGCATCCGCCTCCTCGAATCCGCGGAGGGCGAGGCTCCGAAGCCGGAGCCCCCCGAGGCCTTCCGCCGCCGCGACGACGCGTTCCGCGTGGTGCCCCTGTGGCACACGTTCGGCTCGGACCCGCTGAGCGTGCTGTCGCCCGGCGTCGCGGAGCGCTCCGAGGAGCCCTACGTCGCCCTGTCCCGCGAGGACGCCGAGCGCCTCGGCGACACCGTCACCCTGCGCCTCGACGACCGCGAGCACGCCCTGCCCGTTCGGGCTGTCGAGGGGCTCCCGGCCGGGGTGGCTGGGGTCCCCGTCCTGCCGGGGCTCGCCGGGGCTCGCGTGCCCGAGCGGGCCTCCCTGGCCCCGGCGTCGACCACGACCACGTCCACGTCCACGAACGAACCGTGACCGAGACCACCACCACACTGCTGACCATCGGCGGGATCCTGCTCTGGGTCCTGTCCCTCGCCGCCGGGCTCATCTGGGTCGAGCGGCGGTGGCTGGGGCTCGTCCAGGACCGGCTCGGGCCGAACCGCGTCGGGCCGCTGGGCCTGTTCCAGCCCATCGCCGACGCCATCAAGCTCATCACGAAGGAGGACTGGCTCCCTCCGTTCGCGGACAAGAAGGTCTTCGTCCTGGCGCCGACCATCGTGATGGCCACGGCGCTCCTGTCCTTCGCCGTCGTCCCCGTCGGCCCGGGCATCGGCGTCGTGGACGACTGGAACATCGGCCTGCTGTGGTTCCTCGCCATGTCGTCCCTGGCGGCCTACAGCGTCGTGCTCGCGGGCTGGTCGTCGCGCAGCAAGTACTCGCTGCTGGGCGGGATGCGCGCCGCGGCGCAGATGCTGACCTACGAGGTCTTCATGGGCCTGTCGCTCATGGGCGTCGTGGTCCTGACGGGCTCGTTCAGCCTCCGCGAGGTCGTCGAGGCCCAGCGGGACGTCTGGAACGTCGTCCCGCAGGTCCTGGGCTTCGTCGTGTTCTTCATCGCCGGGCTGGCCGAGACGCACCGCCTGCCCTTCGACCTCCCCGAGGCCGAGAGCGAGCTGGTCGCCGGCTATCACACCGAGTACTCGAGCATGAAGTTCGGCATGTTCTTCGTGGGCGAGTACGTGGGCATCGTCCTGATGTCCGCGCTCATCACGACGCTCTTCTTCGGCGGCTGGCTGGGGCCGTGGCTGCCGCCCATGGTCTGGTTCGGCCTGAAGACCCTGGCCTTCGTCATCCTGTTCATCCACCTGCGCGCGTCGCTGCCGCGCCCGCGCTACGACCAGCTGATGGCGGTCGGGTGGAAGCTGATGCTCCCGCTCGTCCTGCTCAACCTGCTGGTCACGGGCGCGGTGAAGCTCGCGATGGGGGACGCGCCATGACCTCGATCCTGCGCACCATGTGGCTGGTCTTCCTGTACCTGTTCCGGAAGAAGGTCACCGTCGAGTACCCGGAGGAGAAGCCGACGCTGGCCCCCCGCTGGCGCGGCCGCATCATCCTCTCCCGCGACCCGGACGGCGAGGAGCGTTGCGTCGGCTGCTACCTCTGCGCCGTGGCCTGCCCCGTCGACTGCATCGCCCTGCAGGCCACCGAGGACGAGCACGGCCGCCGCTACCCCGAGTGGTTCCGCATCAACTTCTCCCGCTGCATCTACTGCGGCTTCTGCGAGGAGGCCTGCCCCACCTACGCCATCCAGCTCACCCCCGACTTCGAGATGTCGGACTACGACCGCACCTCCCTCGTCTACGACAAGGAGGACCTCACCATCGACGGCCCCGGCAAGTACCACGACTACAACTTCTACCGCGTCGCCGGCCTCTCCATCGGCGGCAAGGACAAAGGCGAGGCCGAGCGAGAGCGCGAACCCGTCGACGTCAGGAGCCTCCTCCCATGACACGACACCTCGCCACGACATTGGGCTCGCGCAAAGACGCGAAGACGCAAAGGGGAAGGGCCTGCGGGGAAGTGGGGTCAAACCTACTCACTTCTCACTTTTCGGACCGCCGTTCGCCGGCGGGGACGCCGGCGCCCCGGGTGGGGTCAAACCTACTCACTTCTCACTTTTCGGACCGCCGTTCGCCGGCGGGGACGCAGCCGCTCCAGCAAGAGGGGTCAAACCTACTCACGGAGGACGGCCCGCGACGCTCGGGCCCGCCACGCCGACCACGTCCACGTCCACGTCCACGTCCACGTTTCGGCACGGGGAGGTGCGAGAAGCGATGATCGTGGCGTTCTACATCGCCGCCGCCGTGGCGGTCCTGGCGACCGGGGTGGCGCTCACGCGCGCCAACGCGGTGCACGCGCTGCTGAACCTGGTCGTGTCGCTCTTCGCGACGGCGGTGGTGATGTTCACGCTGGGCGCGCCCTTCGTCGCCGCGCTCGAGGTCATCGTCTACGCGGGCGCCATCATGGTGCTCTTCATCTTCGTGGTGATGCTGCTCCGCCTGGGCCAGGACGAGACGGGCGCCCCGGCGCACCTGTACTCCCCGCGGACCTGGGCCTTCCCGGCCCTGCTCACGCTGGTCCTGGCCGGGGAGATGGGCTGGCTCCTCTGGGGCGCCGACTTCCCGGCCACCGCGATGCAGGAGGTCCCGCCCAAGGCCGTGGGCGTGCAGCTGATGGGCCCGTGGATGCTGGCCGTGGAGATGGCCTCCATGCTCCTCCTTGCCGGCCTGGTCGCGGCGTACCACCTCGGCAGGAGGGACGAGCGATGACCGTGCCCATCGAGCACGTCCTCGGCCTGGCCGCGCTCCTGTTCGCGATGGGGCTTGCGGGCCTCCTGGTGCGCCGGAACCTCCTCTTCATGCTGCTGTCCATCGAGGTGATGCTGAACGCGAGCGGCCTGGCCTTCATCGCCGCGGGCGCGCGCTGGGCGGAGCCGGACGGGCAGTCCATGTTCCTGCTCATCCTGGCCATGGCCGCCGCGGAGGTGGCCGTCGGCCTGGCGCTCATCCTGCGCATCCACCGGCACGAGCCCAGCCTCGACGCCGACGCCATCGCCTCCTGGAACCAGTCGTCCCCGCTCGGAGAGGGCGACGAGGAGGTACCGCCGTGATCGGCCTCCTCTGGACCGTCGTCGCGCTGCCCCTGCTGGGGTTCCTCATCCTGGCCTTCCTCGGCCGGCGCCTGCCACGGCCCGTGGTGGCCCCGGTGGGCGTGGGCTCCGTCCTGGCCTCCGCCGCCGCGGCCGCCGTCGTCACCTGGGGCTTCTTCACGGAGCTTCCCGCGGACGCGAACGGGGTCCGCCAGTTCCTCTGGCACTGGTTCGACGTGGCGGGCTTCCAGGCCGACGCCGCCTTCCAGCTGGACGGCCTCTCCCTGGTGATGATGCACGTCGTCACGGGCGTCGGCGCGCTCATCCACATCTACTCCCTGGCGTTCATGTGGGAGGACCGCTCCTACGGGCGGTTCTTCGCGTCCATGAACCTCTTCGTGGCCTCGATGCTGGTGCTCGTCCTGGCCGACGACCTGCTGCTGCTCTACCTGGGCTGGGAGGGCGTGGGCCTGTGCTCCTTCCTGCTCATCGGCTTCTGGTACGAGGACGAGGACAACGCCCGCGCCGCCCGCAAGGCCTTCGTCGTCACCCGCGTGGGCGACGCCGCCATGGCCGTGGGGCTGTTCCTCCTCTTCCAGGAGCTCGGCACCCTGCGCATCGCCGACGTCCTGGCCCGCGCAGACGTCGCCTGGACCGAGGGCGCCACGACGCCCACCCTCGCCGCCGCCCTGCTCTTCGCCGGCGCCGTGGGCAAGTCCGCCCAGCTCCCCCTCCAGACGTGGCTCCCGGATGCCATGGCCGGCCCCACGCCGGTCAGCGCGCTCATCCACGCCGCCACCATGGTCACCGCCGGCGTCTACCTCGTCGCCCGCACCCACGGCCTGTTCGAGCTGGCCCCCGCCGTCATGACCGCCGTAGCCGTCGTCGGCGCCGCCACCCTCCTCATGGCCGCCTTCGCCGCCCTGGCCCAGCGCGACATCAAGCGCATCCTCGCCTACTCGACCATCAGCCAGCTGGGCTACATGTTCCTGGGCCTGGGCGTGGGCGCGTACTCCGCGGCCATCTTCCACCTGGTCACCCACGCGTTCTTCAAGGCGCTCCTCTTCCTGGGCGCGGGCGTGCTCATCCACACGCTCCACCACGAGCACGACATCTTCCGCATGGGCGGCCTCCGCAAGAAGCTCCTCGTGACCTTCTGGACCTTCCTGGCGGGCTCCGCGGCCCTCGCGGGCTTCCCCTTCATCACGGCGGGCTTCTGGTCCAAGGACCTCATCCTGTGGCGCGCCTGGACCGCCCCGGCAGGCGGCGAGCTTCTCTGGGCCGTCGGCCTCCTCGGCGCCTTCCTCACGGCGGTCTACATCTTCCGCGCGGTCTTCGTCGCCTTCCTGGGCACAGAGGGCCCCGAGCCGGACCGCACGCCGAGCAACGCCCTGCTCTTCCCGCTGGTCGTGCTGGGCGTGCTGTCGCTCGCCGGAGGCCTCCTCGACCCGGCCCCGCTCCTCGCGGACGTCTTCCCCGAGGCCGCCGCCCACGGCGACGCCCCGCACGGCGCGAAGCTCGTCATGGAGATCGTCGCCGGCGGCGTGAGCCTCCTGGGCATCGCCGCCGCGTGGCTCCTCTTCCGCCCGGGCAGCCGGCAGCGCCTGCCGGTCCCGCACGCCCTGGAGCGCCTGTGGGCCTCCGGCTGGGGCTTCGACCGGGCCTACGACTTCCTGCTGGTGCGCCCCCTGGCGGCCTTCGCGCGCCTCAACCGGAGCGACGTCCTCGACCTGCCGCCCCGCGCCATCGCGGCCCTCGCGCGCGGGGGCCACCGCATGATGCGCGCGACCCAGACCGGCCGCCTGCGCTGGTACGCCGCCGGCCTGGCGACGGGCGCGGTCCTCCTCCTCACCCTGGTGCTCGTCTCGTGATGCTGGCAGCCCTCATCGCCATCCCGCTCCTCGGAGGCCTGCTCGCGCTGGCCGCCGGACGGGTTCACCCGAACGCCGCGCGGTGGACGGCCCTCCTGGCCCTGGCCGCAGACTTCGTGCTCCTGGTCACCGTCTGGCAGGGCGGCGCAGTGGACGGCCCCTGGCTGGCCGAGTGGCAGACCCCGTGGATCCCCGACCTGGGCGTCTCGGTCCACCTGGGTCTGGACGGCCTGAGCGCCGTCCTCGTGGCCCTCACCCTCGTCCTGGGGCTGCTCGCCGTGGGCGCCTCGTGGACCGCCATCGAGGAGAAGGTCGGCTTCTTCCACCTGAACCTGCTGTGGGTCCTGGGCGGCATCGTCGGGGTATTCCTGGCGCTGGACCTGTTCGTCTTCTACCTCTTCTGGGAGCTGATGCTGGTTCCCATGTACCTGCTCATCGGCATCTGGGGACACGAGCACCGGGTCTACGCGGCGACGAAGTTCTTCCTGTTCACGCAGGCGTCCGGGCTGCTGATGTTCGGCGCCATCGTCGCCCTGGCCTTCCTGCACCGCGACGCCACCGGCGCGCCCTCCTTCGACTACGAGGACCTCATGGGCACCACGTTCCCGCCCGCCGGCGCCTTCTGGTGCATGATGGGCTTCGTCGCGGCCTTCGTGGTGAAGCTCCCAGCGGTGCCGTTCCACACGTGGCTCCCCGACGCCCACGGCGAGGCCCCCACCGCCGGCAGCGTCATCCTGGCAGGCCTGCTCCTCAAGACCGGCGCCTACGGCCTGCTCCGCTTCGCGCTGCCCCTGTTCCCGGAGGCCTCGGCCGACATCGCCCCGGCCATGACCGCCCTGGGCGCCGCGGGAGTCCTCTACGGCGCCGTCCAGGCGTTCGGGCAGACCGACCTGAAGCGCCTCATCGCCTACACGAGCGTCAGCCACATGGGCTTCGTGCTGCTGGGCGTCTACGCCGCCCTCCTGGCCGGCGCCAACGCCCACCTCCTCCACCAGGGCGTGGTCTTCCAGATGGTCGCGCACGGCCTGGCCACGGGAGGCCTCTTCGTCCTGGCCGGCATGCTCATCGAGCGCACCCACACCCGCGACCTGGGCCACTTCGGCCGCCTCTGGACCGTGGCGCCGCGCATGGGCGCCGCCGGCCTGGTCCTGGCCATGGCCGCCCTGGGCCTCCCCGGCCTGGCGTCCTTCGTCGCCGAGTTCGTCATCCTGCTGGGCGCCTGGCAGGCCGCCCCCGTGGCCACCGCCTTCGCCGTCGGGGGCATGGTCCTCGCCACCGTCTACGCGCTGCGCTTCTTCCAGCGGACCTTCCACGGCTCCCCCGCCGAACCGTGGACGTTCCCCGACCTCACCGCCCGGGAGGTCCTCGTCCTCGGCGTCATGATCGCCCTGCTGGTCTGGCTGGGCCTGAACCCGCAGCCGGTCTTCGACGCCGTGGCCCCCACCCTCGCCCGCTTGGCAGGAGGTGCCCCGTGATCACCACCGCCGACCTCCAGGCCATCGCACCGCTCATCGTCCTCGGCGCGGGCGCCGTCCTGGTGCTGCTAGGCATCGCCGCCCGGCGTCACCACGGCGCCACCGCCACGGCCACGGCCGCCGTCCTGGCCCTGGCCGCCGCCGCCCTGCCCTTCGCCGCCGAGGTCGCCCCCCGCCAGGTCACGCCCCTGGCCTCTCCGGACGACCTCACCCTGTACCTCCAGGGCCTCATCCTGGCCGCCGCCTTCGCGTGCACCGTCTTCTTCCACGGCTACCTGTCCCAACGAGACGAGCCCCCCGAGGAGGCCTACGTCCTGGTCCTCGTCTCGACCCTGGGAGCCCTCTTCCTGGCCTCCGCGGACCACTTCGCAGCCCTGTTCCTGGGCCTCGAGACCCTCTCCGTCGGCCTCTACGGCCTCATCGCCTACACGCGTGACGACAAGCCCTCCCTCGACGCGGGCATGAAGTACCTCGTCCTGGCCGCCGCTGCGTCGGCCTTCCTCCTCTTCGGCGGCGCCCTGCTCTACGCCGCCACGGGCACGCTCTCGCTCCCCGAGCTCGTCGCCACCCTCACCACCTCGCCGGGCTCCGTCCTCTCCTGGGCCGGCCTGACGCTCGTCCTCGTCGGCTTCGGCTTCAAGCTGGCCCTGGTCCCCTTCCACTGGTGGACCGCCGACGTCTACCGCGGCGCCCCGGCCCCCACGACGGCCTTCATCGCCACGGTATCCAAGGCCGCCGCCGCGGCCCCGCTCATCCGCCACCTCCAGCCGGCCACCGCCCCGGACGGTCCCCTCTACGCCCCCATCGCCGCCGTGGCCATCGCCTCCATGCTCGGAGGCAACCTCCTCGCCCTCCGCCAGGACGACCCCAAGCGCCTCCTCGCCTGGTCCTCCGTGGCCCACCTCGGCTACCTCCTGGTGGCCATCCTCTCCCCGACCGACCTGGCCACCCCGGCGGCCACCTACTACCTGACCGCCTACGTCCTCACGGCCCTGACCGCTTTCGGAGCCCTCTCGGCCCTCTCAACCCCCACCCACCCCGAGCTGCGCCACAACACCGACCTCAACGGCCTCCTCTGGAACCGCCCCTCCATCGCCATCCCCTTCCTCGTCGCCCTCCTGTCCCTCGCCGGCCTCCCCCTGACCGCCGGCTTCACGGGCAAGCTCTACCTCCTCTCCGCCTCCCTCTCCGGAGCCCAGCTCGCGCTCCCCCTGACCCTCCTCGCAACCAGCGCCCTGGGCCTCTTCGCGTACCTGCGCCTGCTGCGGCCTTCATTGGCACACCACGCGCCGTCTGCGGTCCGACCGTCCCTCGTCCCAATCATCGTCCTGGCCGCAGGCCTCGTTCTGCTCGTCGTCGCCGCCGCGTGGCCGGAAGCGGTCAGCCTGCACGGACGCGTGAACGGCTGATTGCCGTCTCGCCCCGGGACAGTGGGCTCGGGTTCTCGATGCCCGGAAGAGCCTCTTGTCTGCAGGCCCGCTACGTGCTTGAGTCGCTGACATGCGATACTTGACGACGTTTCTGTCCCATAGCTCGGCAGACGCCGAGTTCGTGCACGCCGTTGCAGACGACCTGGTGCGTCGCGGCGTGATTCCGTGGCTCGACGCTCACGAGCTGACGATCGGGGTCAGTCTCACGGAGGCCCTGTCCCGAGCAATCCACCAGGGCGACACGCTCACCCTCTTCCTGTCGGCCGAGGCCCTGGCGTCCCGCTGGGTGGACGACGAGCTACGTCTCGCCCTCGACCTGGCGCGCAAGTATCCGGAGCGGACGGATTCCGTTCTGCCAGTGTTCCTGGACGACCCCTCCGATATGGTACGGAACCACACACGCCTCGCCCCCGAGTGGCTTCATCCCGATGGAGACCGCGTCGACGCGTTGGGCGTTTGCGTCGATCCCGACCGCGAAGACGCCGTCCAGGATGCAGCTCGCCAGATCGCCCGGCGCCTGTACGAGCGGGCCGAGATGCACACGCACAGCGAGTTCGCCCTCGTCGTCGACCAACGCGGTAGCGGACGCCGGACGGGCCTGCCCGATGACATCCCGCCCAACCTGGACCGGCTGGATATCCCGGCCCTCGTCCTGCGGCCCGACACGGGACAGCGCTCGTACGGGAGTGTCTGCATGGCAGAGGACTGGCACAGGTGGGCTGCCACGACCCAGGAGGCACTCAGCGACGCGCTCGGTACGCTTCGTGGGCGGCGCCGGACGATTCGGATCCTTGGTCGCAGCCAGCTCTCCGTCCCCACGCTGCTCGGACGCCACTTCGACCGCACCTCGCAGGTCGACCTCACCGCGCACAACGACGGGGCGCAGGTTCTCCGTGTCAGATGCGGGCAGCATGCTCCCCTCGATGGCGGCGACCCGGGCGCCGACCGGCCCATCCCCGACCTGCCCGGGCCTCCGGAGGAATCGTTCGACGAGCTCGCGCTCCTCGTGATGCGCGAGGGCTACGTCGACAGCGCACGCAGGCATCTGGAGGAGGACGCCGCCACGACGCCAGCAAGCTGGGTCCCACACGACGCCCACATCGAGACGGACGACGACCTGCTCGCAATCGCGGCCGACGTCGTGGCCGTCGTAACCCGCTTTCGAAGGGAGCACGGCGTCCGGTCCATCCGCCTCTACAGCAGCCTGCCCTTCCACGCCCTCGCTGTACTGGCCGCCCACCTCACGCCGCACGTCGTCCCGCGGGTGACGTTCATGGAGTACCTGCGCGACGAGGCGACGTACGCCCCCCTGGCTCTGCCGACGAGCTGACCACCAGCCGGCTCATCAGAGTCGACAAGCGGCTGACTCGAAGTAGGCCGCGTGCGGACGCGAGTAGTCCATCACGCGGATCCTCCCCACACGGTGGAGCGCCCGTCCGAGCGCACAGGCCAGCGCAACCGGGGCAGCCATGAACAGACGGACCGGCACATCCCGGCCCCGCCGCCGCTTGAAGATGTGCCGCGCGATGGCGTCCGCACAGGCGACGGCGTGCTCGGCCCCCAGCACGACGTCGTGGGACGGATGCCCCCCGATCCCCAGCTCGACCCAATGGACGACGTCCCCCGACCGCCCGGCGCGCCAGGTCTCCCATCCGCTCCGAACCTGACGGGTCGCAGAGAGCAGTAGGTGCAGCTCCTCATGACCCTTGCCGGAACCGGAGGCCTCGTCCCTTTCGTCAAGTACGCGTACGCCGGTGCCCTCGGTCTGCGTACAGCGCCCCGGCCTCCGCTCGAGACACCACGGCTGCCCGCTCTGGATGACTCGAACCGAAAGTCCGCCGCCGTGCGGGAACAACGATCCGGCAAGAAACGCGACGCCCAGGTGCGCCGTGGGTTCGAGCTCGACTCCCTCGATCCCCGCACATTCGAGAGCGGCGCGACGAACCAGATCCAGCGGGCCCACGACGCGGTCCGACCACATCACCCGGCTGCGGAGCTGCCAGCCAGGCTCCTTGTACTCGTCCACGGCCAGCCGCAGGTGCTCCCACGGCTGTACCTCACCGGAATCCTCGGCATAGGTAGACACGGCCGTTCTCAGCCATGTCCCTCTCGGGTCCTCCATGGCGCGAATCCGCTCGCGGAGTAGCCGCCACGTCGCGCCCTGCGCGCTATCCCCATCGTCGGCGACAGCCACAGAGGCGTCTTCCTGTGTTCTGGGCCCCGCCGGGAAGGCGCCACTCCTCCGGATTATCCGCTTCGCCGTCTCCCTGGCTGCGGGGGTGTCGCCCGCCCCGGCCCGGATCCGCCACGGCCCGTTCTGGGGACGCTGACGCCCGGCGGCAGCGACGTCTACGCGCCACCGACGTGGTGCAGGAGGCTCCGCCTCCAAGATTCGCACGGCGCCGGGCTGTCGACCCTCCTCCACCGCCCTCCGTGCGCCAGGGCTCGAGGGATTGCGGGCGGAAGGGTGCGACGGCATCCGCCCGGAAGCTGCAGGGCCAGATGGCGGCTCGAGCACGGCCGGCTCGGAGGCGTTCGCGACCCCACGCGACTCGCCGACGTCGGTGCGACCCCGGTCATCGGTCAGTTCCGTCGCGGCCGTTTCGTGGTCGGACGGTTCTCGCTCGGCGGGACGCTCCTCGGCCCCTGGTGCATCCGCGTCCACCTCCGAGGCGACGGCGTCCTCCTTGTCGTTCCCCGCCATAGGCGCAGCAGCAGCCTCGTGCGGTTCGGACGCCAGCTCCTCGTCAACCGGCAGCTCCTCCGCGACGCGATTCGGCGCGTCGGGCTCGAGGCCCTCCACGCTCTCGTTCTCCCGCGCCTCTGACTCGCCGGACTCGTGAACGCGAGCCTCGGCGTGAACATGGGCGCGTCCGGCGGCACGGTCCTGAGGCTCGTCCGTCGTCGACGGCTCGTCGGCGCGGCCGATCGCGTCCATGCGAGGCGGTACCATCTGGCAGAACGGGGGGATTCGAAGGGTGTGGAGCGGCCCCACCGCCCGGACCCGCCCGTCGCTCGTCGAGAGATAGTGCACGGACAGGGTCGAGCGTTCGAACCACTTCGCACCGTCTTCCATGAGGAGCGGTAGGAGATCGACGGCCACCAACCACTCCACCTGCGCTCTCGCACGCAGCCTGGGGCGAGATACCGCCCCCGAGAACCTGCCGTCCAGGTGGTGGCGAAGTCGCCCGAGGCCAAGCTTGCCCAAGGCTTCCCGGGACTTCCAAATCCACTCTTCGGCCTTCCTCAGTTCACCCTCGAACGGCCCGGGGGCACGGTCCAACGGATCCACCTTGGGCCACAGCGCGCGAACAATCCCGACGGGAGCACGCGAGCGCTGCTCCTCACCCGATGTCCGCACGCTCTCCATCTCCGGGTCCTCTCGGTGTCCAGCCGTGAGCCGATGGTGCTCCCAAATGCCGTGGGCTTCGACCATGGCCCCTCGAACCAGGCTCAGCCAGGGGGCAGGGACGAGATTGCGGAGGGCCTTGATCTGCTCTGCGTCGAGGATCACCCCCTCGGCGCTGGCGAAGAGCTCCATTGCCTGGCGCTGGTAGGTCGTGAGGACGAGCTGGGCAGGCCCCACCACCGGGACATCCGTCCGTTCCAGCGCCTCCGAGTCCCGATTCGGCCACCAGTCCTCCGATAGCGTGCTGCTCCGAGAGGTGCCGCTCGCAGCCACGGCCCAGAGCACACTGGTCGCCTTCCGTGCCAGGGCAAGAAACCGGCTCATCACGCGGACCGACGTCGCGACATCCTGCCCGAGGGTCACCTCGTCCACGAACAAGGGAGCCCACGGATGGGGCGCCAGGACCAGCAGCCGCGCGAGTCGGAGGGCCTCGGCCTCGCGCACCAGGGTCGCCGTGTTGGGCCGGATCGGATCGAGCCGGTCCGGACCGACCCGCCTTACGGGGTCGTCATCCATGAAGGCTCGGAGGCTCCGAACCACCCGATCCAAGCCTGGGCTCCGTCGATCCAAGTTGCCCGCGACGGCGGCGAACAGCCTGTGCGCAGCGCGCAAGTGCTTGCGAGCAAGCGCAGCGACAACACGACAGGACGCGACATCACGACGGGGGCCATCTTCCAGCTCGCCGAAGACCGCCACGAGGTTCTCACGAGCGAGCTCACCATCCGTCAACGTCCGACCGAGAACTGCATCCGGCATGGACAGGATGCTGCCGATGATCTCCGCCGGGACGACACCGCCGGACGCGACTGCCTCCCTCAGTCGCTCCGCTGCCACGCGATGGCGAGACACGTCCTCGTCGCCGTCCTGGTCCTGGCTGCGGGGATCCGCGAGTCGATCCGCAAGCTCCAGGAGAGGCGCGACGAGAGTGCGAGCTTCAACTTCGGGCTGCTCCGTGTCTTCCAGCACCCGTACGCACTTCTCGAGCGCTTCGGAGGCTGCGCGATCCCGTTCCTTGTCGATTTGATCGAGCCGATCCTCGGCCCGTTGTTCGATCTCCCGGAGAGCTTGAATCGCCTTGATGACCGCGCCGAGCACCTCCACTTCAGAATCCCGCACAGCGAGCAACGAGACCAGACGCAGGTCGCCATGGCTCTCGCGTGCCAGATCCGCGTCACCGGCAAAGAGCGCACGCATGGTCGGCCCACTGATCTGCGGGCTCTCCAGAGCCTCCGCGGGAGCGGCTGTCGAACGAAGCGCGCGGATGCTCCGCGAGTCGCCAGCCCCGCCCCGCCGGTTGCACCACTCGAAGGCACCTCGCGGTGGCTCGAGGCGTGGCCGGGGCATGCCATGGAAGAGCTGATGAGCAGCCTCGACGATGGTCGTCTTTCCGGCGCCGTTGTCGCCGGCCAGAAGGGTCGTCGGTGCCAGCGGTACGGTCACGGGGCGACGGGCCCACTGTCGTACCCCCACCTGGACTTCCAGGAACTCCGACGCGGCGCCGACCTGCTCCGTCTCGGGCCCCTCGGTCACAGGCAGCGCGGGTGGCGGCACGGGAAGCTCGTCGAGTCGCCACCCAAGGGAGAGGGGAAGGTCCTTGTCACCGCCCGGGTCATCCAAGTTGATGTCAAGGACGCCTTTCACCCAGTGCGAGAGTTCGTCCATGCTTGGAACTCGGGGAGGACGCCGAGCGCTCTCCACTCGGGCTCTGGACCACCGGAGAGGCTGGTCGGAGAACCAGTCGGAGGGCATTCCGTGGACCGAGAACACCTCCGGCAGGAGCGTCACCCTCAATTCCTCTGCGACCTCCTTCGCGGTGTCTCCAGAGTCAGCCTGTTCGTCCGGGTAGCTCCGGAGATCGACGTCGAGCCACCGAAACCCCAGCTGTGGCACGATGCGCCCGACGCCGCGCATCAACTCCTCGTGCCGCTCCATAAAGCGACGATGGGTCCTCGGAAACCTCGCCTCTCCCCGCGCTGTAATCGCGTCGTGGGCGAGTAGCACCACGTTCAGGCTGGGCACTGTGGAGATCCTCTCGCGTTCGCACTCGAGCCACGTGAGCGCCACCTGGGAAAGCGCCCTCGGCGGCAGCACCGCACGTCCGCGCCTCGTCACCAGCCATACGATCGTCACGGCAGAGATGAATGGATCAGCCAGCACGGCCAGCAGCCGACGCCTGTCGCCGCCCTTCCGCCAGAGGTACTCCGCAACCGTCACGGCAAGGTCGAGCTCCCGATGGGAATCCAGAAGCTCCTGGCCAAGCTTCCCTATCCTGGGACGCTCTTCGTCGTCCTGTTTCAGCGCGTGTTGGTCCAGAGGCAGCCATCCGGGAAGCGCCCCGGTCGGGCCGGGGTCCCCAATCAGCGCGCGGTGCCAGAGACAGCACTGCCATCGCAATCCGAGCTCGTCGGCGCGCTTCACGAGTCCAGGCACAGTACCGGTGGCCCCCCGCGTCCGAGCTCGGACATATCGGGTGATCGATTCCGGGCCGAGAGCCCGGCCCAAGACCGCAGGGATGTCGGCGTCGGTCATGATCTCTGCTCGCGCTCGAGTTGGCAGGTAGCAGGAACGATGGCGGGGAGACGTTCACCACTGATGCGGTGACATGCCTCGCTGGCCGAGGCAAGACCGTACGACTGCCCTCCTATGCTGGTCTCGCCCCATCGGGAGTGAGTGTCAGCGGCGAACAGCGGCACGATGTCGAACGGGCCGGACGGAGCCCGGGCGACCTGCCAGGCGCTCCGCTCGTGGGGGAACACGCCCTGCGTCGACGGAGCGCTGCCGAACCACGCCAACGTCCGCCAGAGGTGCCCGGACGACAGGCCACGCCGACGGGGCCAGGGCCACGGCCAGAACCAGAAGGATGCGCTCGAGGAACAATCCGCCTTGTCCTGCCCCCCGTTTCCGCTGACCTCACTCACATGGACCCACTCCTCACCAGGGTTCACCTCGATCGAGGAGCCGCGGCACAGCAGTCGGTCCAAGGTGTAGGCGATCACGCGGAGGTTGGCGCAGGTCTCACAGGCCCCTGGATGATGCTGTGCAGTCGTCCAGGCTCGATACCACCACCGCGCTCCGGGATGGCGACGGGGGAGCCCGCCCAGCCTCGCGAACGGGGGCAGGCCTTCCGCAATGGCGGCCCAGCGCGACGCCGGGGCCAGCACGTCACACAGGAGCGTGACCGCCCGTTCACTTCGGCCCAGAACCGATGAGAGGCGTCCACGGACACACTCGTCCGACTCGACATCCGGGTCCAGCGATCGCAGCAGATATCGGAGGAGGTGGTGTGCGAAGAGTCGGCGCAACGCCTCCCGACCGTCTCCCTGGGCGGAGTGGACGTGAAGGCGGTCGCCGTGTCGCGACAGCGGCACACGGACCGTCAACGCGTTGGCAACGCGCGGCGCCAGGCCGAAGTCGACGGCGTAGAGGGGCGGACCTGCATTGGAGACGTGCGGGCCGAGTGATGTGGGGGTGGCGATGCCCGGGACGCCGCGGTCGAGATTCTGCCGGGCGGCGCGTGCCCAGTCCCCGATGCGTTTGCGCACCTCCAGGAAGGTGGCGCCATCTGCGAAGCTGACACCGAGGAAGAGGGTCCGCCGGGCCAGCAGGCTCTCGCGTACCACGTCCGCGACCCACGCGGCGGACTGTCCCCAGATACCCAGGTCGGACGTGGCAACGAGGAACCCGTCCCGAAGCTCCTCTTCCGCGTCCCACGCCGTGAGCTCGCCGTCCTTCACTCCCTTCAGGATCTTCAGGAGATTCCGTACACCGCCGTGCAGCTTGATGATGGCGGCCGTGCCGGCTGGGCGGACCTGCAGGTGAACGTCCGCCGGCCTGTCGTACACGCGAACGGATACCTGGCCATCGCCCAGCCGATCGCCGTCCCGTCCATAGCCGTCGCCCTCGTCGAGGAGCCTGGCGCCCGCGAGGAGGCATCCCAGCTCGGCGTACGCATCCCAATTCGTGGTGAGGAGACGATCCACGACCCCCTCGACGACCAGTCGGCCGACCATGGCCACCGATCCGCCCGGGTCGAGCGGCGAGAGACCGGTGTGCCCGCGTTCGATGACCCGCCGCCAGTCGTGCACGGTGCGGAACGTCGCCTCGGCGTCGAGCGGCATGGGATCCACGGCCTGCTGGATGGGGCGCTCGCTCAGGCGCCACTCGTCATTCTGCCCTTCGGCCAGCACCGCTCTGGCGACCTCTACCCTGCCGCGATGGTGCTCGAGCGTCTCGAAGAGATCCGACGGATCGAGGCGCTCGTTGCGCGAGGAACGGATTCGCTCGAGCATTTCCGCTGCTGCGAACGGAGGGGCACCATCGTCGAGCAGACGTCGTCTCGCCTCCGGGACCAGGTCGCTGAAGCGCGGGGCACCATCATAGGAGGACTTCGTGAACCCGGCTCCCAAGAACAGCGCGCGGGCGGGTTCATGATCCGGCCGCCTTTGAGCCGAAACCAGGAGAGGCCCCAGCCATCCGTCCGCGACCTCGTCCAGGTTCACGTCGTCACACCTCCACGTCGGTGATGCGACGGTCCTTGCCGTTGCCCTCGTACCAGATGCTCATCGGTATGGGTTTGCCGGTGCGAAGCCTCTTCGCCACCTTCGACGGAAGGCTGCTCAGAAGCCGGGCCGCCTCGTCACCGGTCGCGTCGGCCTTACCGACATTCTTGATCTTTGCGAACAGGCGTTTCCTCGAGGACTCATACCGGAGGTCTGCGGTGACTTTCGTACCGCTCGGCTTGGGCTTCGGCGGGTCAGCCCCCGGCTGCTCGCGCGGTCCGGGATCGGCCCCGTTCGACGGGTCGTCATCTACCTCGACTTTCGTCCACACCTCGGGGACGACGACCCGGTCATCCTCCACCTTCCACAGCCGACCATACCCCGCGGTCGTCTTGGCTCCGATCCCGTCTTCGTCCAACGCCAGCAGCAGGACGTCGTCGACGAGCCAGTCCAGCCAGGGTGCGAGGGCTCGGCCCTCTCCCATCCAGGCCTCGATGACGATACGGAAGCGCGTGCCCGGGGCAATGCTCAATGTCTGCACCGGCCGGGGATCATCCGTTCCGTCCGGCGCAGCGATGTCGTTGCCTCTCGCTCCAGGCCTCCGCTCGTAGTAGCTCGGATGGTGCGGGTTCACGATGTCGAGGGCCAGGGGGCTCCAGCCTTCCCGCGGGACCTGGAGGCCCTCGGGAGGAGGCTCGGGCACCCACAGCGCATCGTAGAAGTCGAACACGCCGGCCTGGTCCTGGTCCTCCTGGGAGGCTCCAGCGCCGCCGGATGAATCCTCGTCGTCCGGATCGGGCGGCTGCTTCCCGAAGAGATCCACGACGAGCTGCGGATCTTCCTGTCCGAACATCCTGGCCGCTCGCGCCCTACAGATTCCCTTGAGGGCCGAGCCCGGCAGGAAGGGCACGCCGTAGGTGTGGTGGAGTAGCAGACCGACGTCCGTGACGAGCTGGCCGGCTGCGGGGTGAAGCAGCACCCGCCCCGCCGCCGCCACCTCGACGACCCGACGACAGAGGAACCCGGGCGCACCTGCTTCGTCGGTCGCCCGCGCCCAGCGTGCGTAGCAGGGTCGATAGGCCGAGACTCCTCCACCCTCACCGTCGAGACGCAGCGCCTCGACCGCCGACGCGAACAGATCTCGCCGGCCCGGGCGTTCCCCCTGGCCGGATCCGTTCCCGCGTTGGCGCGGGTCGCACCCCACCCATCCCCGATCCAGCCACAGGCCCGCATGGGCGGGGAGTGGCCGGGGCACCTCTCGACGGCCGTCCTCGGGCCTGTCGGGGCGATTCCTGCGGCGGAGCCACTGCCGGAGTCCCAAGTCGCTCATGCGCCACCCTGCTCCTGCTTCCCGTGGTGCTCGTCGTCATGCCGCCTGGCCGAGACAAACCCCGACAGGAGCGTCGCGATCTCCATGGCCCGGCGGGTCAGGGCTTCGAGCTGGACCATCGGCATCCTGGCGAGATCATCCGTATGGAGCGGCTTGCCATTGCCGAGCTGCTTCAGGAGCAGACGCGCAATCTCCGGGTCGCCCACGTTGACTTCGTGGACCTTGGAGTCCTCGAGGAAGATGAGGGTCCGCAGCAGGCCATTTCGCTGAATCATCGAGGGCAAGCTGCGCGCCCGGCTCCAACCGGTCGCGCTTCTGGCGAGTGCCCCGATGAGGTGCCGCTCCTTCGACACGGCGTGGACAAGGTGCCGGGTCTCCGGCCCCCGCTCGACTTCGACTTCTTCCTCCGCGGGCCCGCCCGCCCGCTTGCGCTTCGTCGAGACCAGCTTCGAGAGCACCGCGGCAATCTCGATGGCCTGACGGGTCAGGATCTGACGGCGTACCATCGGCATCTCGACGAGATCGCTCGTCCGCAGCCGCTCACCGTCTCCGAGGAGCTCGGTCAGCATGGCCGCAATCTCGCGGTCGCCCGCCTCCCCGTCCTGCGGCTCGCTGTCCTCCAGGAACACGAGGGTTCGCAGCAGGCCGTTTCGCTGGATCATCGAGGGCAGGCTGCGCACGCGATTCCAGCCGGCCGTGTTGCTCTTCCTGGCGAGGCTGTCGATGAGTCTCCGCCTGTCGGACACCGCTTTCACGAAGCCCTGGGTCCGGCTCCGCATCACGGCCACACCTGCAGGGTGGCCCGGCCGTAGCCGACCGAGGACTTGCCGCCGAAGCGGAGCTGGGCCGCTCGACGAACCCGACTCTCCAACGCCCGGATCGCGTCCCCCCCCTCGACGCCGACCTCGTTGTCGTGCTCCTCGAGCGTCCCTTCCTCCATCGTGGCGCGCGTCTGCTCCTCGGCACGGTCCTCGTCCTCACGAGGCGGACGCGAGAACGCCGTGGCCCTGCCATGCACAAGGCCGGCGAGGAGGGTCTCCGTCGGGATGAGCTCCTCCAGCCAGGGACCACTCTCTGCCGCCACACCGAACCTGTGGTCGATTCGGACCCGAGGACGCACCTCCAGCGCCGTCTGGACGAGCTGTCCCATGACGGTGTCCGACACGATGGCGAAGCGGCTCCGGAAGAAGCTCGACGCCTCGTCGTCGTCGCCCCAGACGCGCTCGGCGATCCACCGCGCCCACCTGGCCGCGTCGCCATCCGGTCTGGCGTCGAGCTCGTGTTCTTCGAGCAGGATGGGAGGCTGGCCCTTCCCTTCCTGCAGCAGGAGTGCGCTGTCCCCGTCGTTGGGGAAGAGCACCCGGTCGCCATCCGTCTGCGGCACATCCGGAGGCGCCTCGGCGCCCCCGGGCCTCACGGCCACCGTCGCGTCACGAGCCAGGCGTTGCAGCGCGTAGGGACACGTGAACCATCCGAAGAGCCCGACCAACGACCGGACCGGCAGGGCGAGCAGCAGCGCGTCACCGAAGACCACGCCACCGCGCCCCAGGCTGGCGTAGTCGGTGGGCGGGCCGAAGACCTTCCACGAATCCGGAGCATCCGGGCGATCCCCGGGCGAGTCCGACCAACCTTCGCCCCCGGGCTCCATGTCCCGGAACATGGCGCGCAATACCCCCTTCACGGACGAGCCCGGTACGAGCGGGAAGCCCGTGAACTCTTCCCGCAGCGTGGGGAGGTTGATGGCGCCCAGCCCCTCCCCGACGCCGACGTGGATCGGGGTGTGCGCGTGCACGAAGTACAGCCTGCCGACCTTGCCGTTGCTCATGCGCTCCGTCCTGTCATGAATTCGCACCGTCGCTGTCCGACCAGATACCGGGGATGCACAGCCCATAGCCGTCGGCCGAGGGCGCCGCCAGGTGATGCTCCGCGTCCGCTCCGATCCGACCGCCGTCCAGGCTGCAGGCCCAGAGGCGTCTGCAGGCCTCGAGGCGGCCCTCCCGCCCGATATCGGGCTTCGTCGCAATCTCGAAGAAGTAGACCGTCCCCTCCGGGACGAGACGGCGCACACGACGCGGTCCACCACCGCGCTGCCGGGCGTCTCCGCGCCACTGCATGTTCCAGCCACTGATGACGAGGTGTCGCCGTGGCATGCACACCGCCACGAGCTGCAGCAAGACGTCCGGCGCCGCGGGATGCTTTCCACGCGCCGTCGTCGGATCGATCCAGGGCGGGCACCAGCCGGGGCGTCCCATCTCGCCATGGGGCTCATAGAGGACGCCCGGCGTCACGAGCTGGAGGCGCAGCCCCAGTCGCGCCTCTCCCGTCGCGCGCTCGTCGATGGCCTTCCGGTAGGTCTCTCGCGGGAAACTCGACGACAGCGCGGCATCCGGCGCGGGTTCGCGGATCGACGGCCGACCTTCGCCCCCCAGGACCACCAGCCGCACGGCGCCGGCCTCCTCCGGGGTCCGAAGGCCAGGAGCGGGTTCCCATCCGTCCGGGACGGCGACCTCGAAGCCGATGGCGCAGTCTCGGGCCAGACGCAGGCCTCGCGACTGGAAGAGCTGGCCGTCCCTTGCGGTCCGCCGGCCCGGCTCCAGCGCGACGTGGATCCTCCGCTCCGAAACGAAGAGCGACTCGGATTCCTCGGGCGGGGCGACATCCCGCGGCTGGCGCGGCTTCCCCAGGTTCCAGTCCACCACGTCGTCCAGGCGCCACAACGGGTGGGGAACGGGCCGGGTCTTGTCCTTTCCCTTCTTCCCCGGAAGGTGCACCGGTCGCAGGGAACGGGTCTGTTGCGGCCACAGCACCGACTCGCCGCTCTCCGCACCGAGGACCTCACCTCGGACGAACGATCCGTAGGCTCGGCGCTTCCTCTCCTTGGGCGTGGGCTCGCCGGCCCCGGATGGCCTGTCGGTCGGGCACCAGACAAGATCCGCGGGCGGCGGCAGCCAGACCTCTGTCTTCTCTCCTTCGTCCGCGCGACGGAGCAGCCAGGGCCCGCGCACCCGGATGTCCAGAAGCTGCCGGGCCGTCTGTGGACCGATCGACGCCTCGACGAACGACGTCCGCACCATGCCCGCCAGGGTGGATGGACGAGGAAGCCCCAGCTGGCCCCGGTCTGCAAAGGGGATGGGCTCCCGGCCGTCCCGAAAGACCAGGGGGTCCCGCGGCGTGAGCCGCCAGGCCTCCCAACGATCGCCGTCCGACGAACGAGTCATGCCCGCACCTCCCGACCCGGCTCCCCGGAGGGGTCCTCCCCTCCCCGGACAAGCGCACGACGGTCCGCCTCGCGGAAGCGGCCATCGGCCTGCGCGTTCGAACGGCGGATGCGGTGTGCGATGAGCAGCTCCGTGGCGACCAGGGTGACGTGCTCCCAATTCCGGAATCCGCCGGGACGGGCCAGCTCGAGGAGGGGCTCCGGGAGCTCGCGACCGCTGCGCTTCGCCTTGTCTCGAAGCATGGCGCGGGCCAGCTCCAACCCCACGGTCCCGCTCGCGGGAGCTTCGGAGTCTCCGAGCCGCCCAGACAGCTCCATCAACCCCTGAGCCAGGCTCATGCCGGCCGCGTCGCGGCCGAGCAGGTCCATCCAGGTCACGAGCCTCGGCGCCAGCTTCTCGAGCGGGTCCCGCGCGTGACGCGGCGCACCGCCTCGGGGCATCTCACGTATCTCGGCCCACGCCTGTCCGCTGTTCGCCTCCCTGCGGGCACGCTTGGCCTCGCTGAGAGCAACAGCCGCTTGCGCCCGGACGGCCCTCAGGTCGTACTTGACGTGGGCGATGACCGCCCCGACCGACAGCGACAGGGCGGCGTCGGTGGTCGCCTCGCGCCACACAGAGTCGCGAGTGACCAGGTCCTCGAACGTCCGTCCCAGCATCGCCATGGCGAACGGGAGGCGATCGAGCGGGATGTAGGCCATCCCCTCGTCTCCCCCCACATAGAACGGGCAGCCCCTGATCCAGGCCGATCCCAGGAGCTTCACGGTCTCGTCCGCGAACCGGTCGAGGCACCTCTGCGCCCGCACGAAGCCGTCGTGGTCCAACGCGTCCAGGGCGCTTCCCACCCCGTCCCCGTCGAACGTGAGGAGAGCGTAGTACGGCTCGGGCGTGCCGTGCACCTCGTGGAGCCGATCCACCGGACGTCGCAACCGGCGCAGCAAGTCTTGAACCTCACGAATCCGACGCCCGCAGTACGCCTGCCGCGCCGCCTCCAGCCCACCTTCGAAGAGGACCGACGCGTCGTAGCCGAACTCGAACCCCGGCGACGATGGCAGGCCGAGGTCCATCACGCGCTGCTCGGCCCAGTCGTCCCGCGCCGGGGACGAGATGGCGAAGAAGGCATCGCGTGTGTCCTGGTCCCCGTTCGAGGCCGTCCCGAGCTCGCTCCGCACCACGCTCAGCGCCCTCTCTCCCGCCGCCTTCCGCGCCGCCCCCCACAGCCATGGATCGGCGGTGACGCGGCTCAGTGGAGCGAACGGAAGCCTCGGCAGCTTCACGTCCGACGTCCCGGAGAACACAGCAAGCCGCCTGGCCAGACCGATGGCGTCCAACTGCTCGCCCTGTCGCACCCCGGCGCGAACGCGAAGGCGGTTCAGCCTCTCTCCCATGCCGCGCCGCGGCTCTCCGGCCGGGTCACGCAGAATCGTGTCGCGCCCCGGATCGAGATCGCTCTTCGGCCGCCCGGGTCGGCTGAAGTCGGCCGCCGTGAACAGGCGGGCTCCCTTCCGCGCCTGGATCAGCGTCCACACGCGACGCCTGTCCTCCGCCGTCGGGAGCGCGTCGGCGACCGGGACCCACGCGGCGTACAGCTCGAGGAAGTCACCACACCGCATCGCGCTCAGCTGCCGATCGAGGGCATCCTGGTCGAGTAGCTGAGCCACGTCGTCGACTTTCAGGTTCTGCTCGACGAGGCCGGCGAACCCCTCCCGGACCTTCTCTAGGACCCGGCGCAACTGGTCAGAGAGCGCTTCAGCCGATTCGCTCTCGACGAGGGCGAGGACCTTGTTCGGAAGCCTCGCGCGATAGTTGAGCAGGTTCGTGTCAGCGACGACGTCCAAGCGTTCGGGTCGCGGCTGAAGGAGCGTGACGTTGTGCCCAGGCGCAGGGCTACCCGACTTCAACAGCTCCCTGCATGCGTGCGCCACCCGATCGCTGGCGTACTGCGACCCGAACCAGAGGTCGCGGCTCCGCCGCCCTGCGCCGATGAACTCGACGAGCGGCCCGAGGGTAATCGCCACCAGCCAACGGCTCACGTCTTCCCCCCGTACCCGCGCTCTCGGACCAACCATCGCCGGAAGGCGGCCACTGCGTCGCCGTCATCGCCAAAGAGCGTCGCCTCCTTCGCGTGTCCCTCCGCACCGAACGCACCCGGCTCGCCTCGAACGAACCCTGTTGCGCGTGGCGCATGCCGGCCGCTCTTCTTGTCCAGCTTCAGCTCGACGTCCGGCATCCGACCGCGCAGGAACAGGATGCAAGGGCGATACACCGGCGGGCCGTCTCCACGCCGGACCTCGACGGGTCGCATCACGAGCAGAGAGGGCATCCGGCTCTTGCCCGCCGGCGCTATCTCTCCGTTCGCGCACTTGTCGAACCCGTCCTTGAACTGGACCCGAACGGGCATCCCGAACGCCGCTCGCGGCGCGATGGCTTCCAGGTCGCCTCGGCGGCTCCGCGCACCCCGCCATCTGGGACGGTGGTCCTTCTCGCGATCCTTCCGGCGATCCCACCCCGTGAAGTCCCGCTCCTCCTGGAGCCCCGCTTCGATGGCCAACAAGCGCATCATGTCCGGCTCGGGCCAGAATGAGCGCCCGGGATCCCGGCGGCTCGTTCCGCGACGGGCTACGCCGGGCGCCTGCCGAAACGTCGCGAGCTGCTCCAGCAGGTCATCGAGCGCCTCCAGGCCCGTGCGCTTCTCTCGGCCGAGCAGCATGTCCGTGGTCACGGTCGGCCACGGACGTTCGACGGACACCCCAGCGTGCCCTTCGGTCCCCGGCAGCCCCCCCAAGATTGCCGCAAGGTCAGGGGTCTGCGAGGTGTCTTCGCGCGGGCCAAACGCTGGCTGCCACCAGTCGGGGTTCTCTTCGTCCCCCCCGAATCTCGGCGTCCCGTCGAGCCCAAGCGCCCCGAAACCGCGCCGCGTACGTGCCCCGACGCCTCCGAATCCAATCCACAGAGCCACCGCTCGCAAGACGGCGTCCCACGCCGTGCCGGGCATCGGCTCCGAATCCGAGCCACGCCGACGCCAGCGAATCCGACACGTAAACCGCACCCCGTGACGGATCTCCGGGGTCGGCAACGCACCTGCGCCACTTACCTCGGCTTGGCGGCGCTCGTCGTTCGAACGTTGGAGGGGAAACAGGCCATAGCCCAGATTCCGCAACCGTGGCTGGAACCACTTGGGGATCGACTTCAGCCGCCCTCTCCGGTTCCACTCGTGCTGACCCGCAGGATCGAGTTGTCCCATGTCGCGGACGTGTACCGAAATCTCCACCCGGCTTCGGCTGGGCCTGTCGACCCTATCGTCCGCTTGCTGGCTGTCATCGGCCGCTGCTCCCAACCCGCCCCATAGGGCTCGCTCACGGTCATGGAGCTCCTTGGCCGAGCGGGCCTCGTGAAGTCCCGAGGCGCGCCACCAGAAGCGGAGTTGGCCGCGGATGGCCGCCGTGCGAAGGGGATCGAAGCGGTCAGGCTCGCGATTCTCCACCCCACCGCCGATGACGGGCGTCATCGTGCGAAGCGGCACCAGCAACTCCGACACGGAATCCCGCCCCGCCCCCTTCTCAGACGGCGGCACGTGCACAGACGGCGGCACGTGCAACGAAGTCGGAAGCTGACGGCGACTGGTCACGACATCCCCCGCACCATGGAGTCAGAACCACGAGCAGGCGCAGGGAAACGTGCCTTCCGCGGATTGTCAAGCGCACCCGCGGGCGAGTCGTCGCGCAAGCTGCGCCAGGTACCGCCCAAGGGGCACCGCCGGAACCCGTGCTCCCCAAGCCTTCCAAGTTCCTCGGGATGGGCACGCTGAGAGTCACCACCCCGCCATGGGTGGCTGCCTGGTGCCTGCTGAAGCAGCCATCTCAATGCCCTGGGACGGGCGGATTCTGCGTACGACAAGGAACCGGACGTAACAGCATGCGTATCTCAATGCCCTGGGGGCGGGCGGGGTGTGAGTCGGGCCATGGACGCCTACGACTTCGCCGTCTGCGACGACGTGCGTCTCAATGCCCTGGGGGCGGGCGGGGTGTGAGTCGGGGTCGGGCTGGACGACACGCTGACAGCGCACGCGGAGTCTCAATGCCCTGGGGGCGGGCGGGGTGTGAGTCGGTGCTGACCAAGCGGCCGGAGCGGATGGCGCGGTGGTTTGGTCTCAATGCCCTGGGGGCGGGCGGGGTGTGAGTCGGTCGACGCAGCTCACGAGATTATCGAGTGGAAGGACGGCGTCTCAATGCCCTGGGGGCGGGCGGGGTGTGAGTCGGGATGGGGTTGCGGCAGGTTGAAAAACCTGCCTGAGGAGGTCTCAATGCCCTGGGGGCGGGCGGGGTGTGAGTCGGGCCCAAGCTGAGTTCTAGCGCTCAACCTCTCTCCCGGCCGGTCTCAATGCCCTGGGGGCGGGCGGGGTGTGAGTCGGCATCCTCGGTGCCAACGGGGTCGTAGCCGAGCCTGTGGGTCTCAATGCCCTGGGGGCGGGCGGGGTGTGAGTCGGAACCTCCGACATGATCTTCGACGACCTGCAACTGCTTGTCTCAATGCCCTGGGGGCGGGCGGGGTGTGAGTCGGCCACCTGCAGGCGACGCCCATCATCACGGACTACCTTGTCTCAATGCCCTGGGGGCGGGCGGGGTGTGAGTCGGAGAGGCAGGCAGGTGCCTGCCAACTTCCTGTCCAAGAGTCTCAATGCCCTGGGGGCGGGCGGGGTGTGAGTCGGCCTACGAGCACTTCTTCAACGGCATGGGGGAGTGCTGATGGGTCTCAATGCCCTGGGGGCGGGCGGGGTGTGAGTCGGTGCTCCAGAGCCTCCACGTGCAGGAGAAGTTCTGGGGGTGTCTCAATGCCCTGACGGTCTCTTTGATGGCCTTGATTTCATCCATC
>JBNJGB010000018.1:0-126474 GCA_051747385.1 Myxococcota bacterium | reverse complement strand
GGACGACGGCGACTTCAGACAATCGATGGCTCGACGCCAGCACAACCCAATGGAGGAGGTTCGACCCCACTTGGTGCTTGACTCCGCTCATGGAGGGCACGGGGTGGGCGGGCTGGCCGCCCGCTGTCCCGGGCTGCGCGACCGGCGCTCGGGACCGTGGGCGTCCTCGTCCGCGCAGCGGATATCCCCGCCGGAGTTGCTACTTCAGGCAAGGGCACGGGCACGGGCACGGGCAAGGGGTGGGCGGGCTGGCCGCCCGCTGTCCCGGGCTGCGCGACCGGCGCTCGGGACCGTGGGCGTCCTCGTCCGCGCAGCGGATATCCCGGCCGGAGTTGCTACTTCAGGCAAGGGCAAGGGCAAGGGCACGGGCAAGGGGTGGGCGGGCTGGCCGCCCGCCCACCGGGATCAGGAGCGCTCGATGCGCACCTTCTCCATCACCACCGGCTCGCGCGGCTTGTCGCCGGGGCCCGTGGGGACGTTTCCGATCTCCTCGACCACGTCCATGCCCTCGACCACCTCGCCGAACACGGCGTGGCGGTTGTCCAGGTGGGGCGTCGCGGCCAGGGTGACGAAGAACTGGCTGCCGTTCGTGTCCGGCCCCGCGTTCGCCATGGACAGGATGCCGGCCTTCGTGTGGCGCAGGTCCGGGTGGAACTCGTCCTCGAAGCGGTAGCCGGGGCCGCCGCGCCCGTCGCCGATCGGGCAGCCGCCCTGGATCACGAAGCCCGGGATGATCCGGTGGAAGGTGACGC
The DNA here is from genome assembly GCA_051747385.1 of Myxococcota bacterium. Lineage (GTDB taxonomy): Bacteria > Myxococcota_A > UBA9042 > PHBI01 > JACKFB01 > JBNJGB01. The sequence goes on along the minus strand of JBNJGB010000018.1, from coordinate 125,722 downwards.
CGTCGTAGTACGGGGCCGTCGACTCCTTGCGCGTCTTCGGATCGACCCACGCCGTGCTCCCCTCGGCGAGGTCGATGAAGTTCTGTACGGTCTTCGGGGCCTTGTCGTGGAAGAGCCTCACCTTGAACGTGCCCATGTTGGTCTCGAAGACCGCGTGGACCTCGTCGGCGTCCTCCCTCGGGGTGATCTCCTTGAGCGCTCCGGCCATGGCTGCCTCCGTCGACTCGGGGGGTGGCGTGAAGGGGCGTGTATAGGACTCGCGCGCCCCCGGCGTCAACGGGATACGCGCGCGTTGCGCGGCGTAGCAGCCCCGGCGCCGCCGCGTCTTGCATCGGGTGCCAGTTTCCGGCTTGATCTGCGTCGCCGCGCGGCCCGCCCGGAGTCCGACCGCGCGGAGACCCCGCCCACCGCCCGGGAGTCCCCATGCGCCTTGCCCTCGCCGCCCTGACGATCGCCGCCGCCCTCCTCGTCCCCGCGTCCGCGCTGGCCTGGCCGAACGGGCCGGACGAGATCCCGTGCGCGGATCCGCCCAACGATCCCGGCTACGACGGCTCCTGGAACCTGTGGTCCTTCGTGCCGGGCCCGCACCTGCCCGAGGCCTGCGACGAGGGTTGGATGCGCAACGACTGGACCGACGCCGAGGGCTTCCGCGAGGAGGAGCTCGCCCTGGGAAGCGGCATCCACGCCGACCGGGCCTGGCAGCGCACGACCGGTGACCGGCGCGTGATCGTGGCGGTGCTCGACTCCGGCGCCTACTGGGACAACCGGGACCTGGTGAACAAGTACTACCTGAACCGCGGCGAGCTCGCCGGCTGCAAGCCGACGCCCATGGAGGAGCCGCCGGAGGGCGCGGACGACTTCGACGTGGACGGAAGCGGGTGGTTCGACATCCGCGACTACTACGCGGCCGCCGGCTCGGAAGCCGCCGTCCTCGACGAGCTGGACGCCAACGGCAACGGGATGGTGGACCCCCAGGACCTCATCATCGACTGCTCCGACGGGGTCGACGACGACGGCAACGGCTACACGGACGACATCTCCGGCTGGGACTTCTTCGGGGACGACAACGACGCCTACGACGACAACCGCTTCGGCCACGGCAACGGCGAGGCGCGCTGGTCCATGGCGGAAGGGGACAACGGCATCGGCGACATCGGCGTCTGCCCGGACTGCACCGCGCTGATGGTCCGCGTCGCGGACAGCTTCGTGGGCGACGCCAACGAGTTCGCCCACGGCGCCGCCTTCGCCGTCGACTCCGGCGCCAGCGTCGTCCAGGAGGCCCTGGGCACCGTGAACCACACGGAGTTCTCCCGGGCGGCCATCGAGTACGCCTACGCCAACGACGTGACCGTCATCGCCTCCGCCGCGGACGAGCTGAGCTTCCACCACAACATGCCCGGGACCAACAACCACACGGTCTACGTGCACGCGACCGTCTACGACGGCTCCTCGGCCTCGTCGTCGACGACCTTCCTCAACTTCAACAACTGCACGAACTACGGGATGAACCTCGTGCTCTCCACGCCGGGGCACGGCTGCTCCTCGGAGGCCACCGGCATCACCGCCGGACAGACCGGGCTCCTGTACTCCAAGGCCCTGGAGATGGAGCTGGATCCGCCGCTCAGCGCCGAGGAGGCCAAGCAGCTCATGACGATGAACGTCGACGACATCGACGTGAACCCGGACGGCTCGGACGAGACCAAGTTCCCGTCCGGCCCCGGCTGGGACTGGCACTTCGGCTACGGCCGGAACAACGCCCGCCTCATGCTGGACGCGCTGGTGGCCGAGCACATCCCGCCCGAGGTGGACATCGTGGAGCCCCTCTGGTTCGAGGTCATCTTCCCGGACCGGACGCCCTCAGTGGAGGTCACCGGCCGCATCAACATGCGTATGGACGGGCGGCCGGCGCGCTACGACTCCGTGGACTGGACGTTCGAGTACGCCGTCGGCGTCGACCCGACCGAGGAGGACTTCGTCCAGGTGGACGCCGGGACGACCCAGGGGACCGACGGGGTCCTCGTGGAGTGGGACGTCAGCCAGGTGCCGGTGGACCTGGATCCGCGCACCGACGAGGCTCACCAGAAGGCGGTCACGGTGCGCCTCCGCGCCACGGGAGAGGCCCCGGACGGGACGACCGTCACCGGCGAGATGCGCAAGGGCTTCCTCTTCGAGCGTGACCCGGACCTCGTGGACGGCTTCCCGAAGTACCTGGGCACGTCGGCCGAGTCCTCGCCGGTGTTCGCCGACCTGGACGGCGACGGGGCCCAGGACCTGGTCCTCGCCACCTCCGACGGCATGGTCCACGCCTGGAAGCACGACGGCGGCGAGGTCGACGGCTTCCCCGTCAAGCTGCGCCTGCGGAACTCCGTGCACCCCGACAACGCGCTGAACGTCCGCGGCGCCTGCGCGTTCCGCGAGGACAAGACCGGGTGCGTGGCCCAGCAGGGCCTCACCCTCGACCCGGACGTCTCGGTGACCATGATGATGCCGCCGGCCGTGGGCGACCTGGACGGCGACGAGGACCTGGAGATCGTCATCACCACCTGGGACGGCTGGGTCTCGGTCCTCGAGCACGACGGCACCATGCGCCCGGGCTGGCCCAACTCCGTGGACTTCGACCTGGCTCAGCCGGACCGGGACAACATCGTCGAGTCGGGCTTCTTCGCGGCGCCGGTGCTGGCGGACCTGGACGGCGAGCCGGGCCTGGAGATCCTCGCCGCCGCCATGGACCAGCACCTGTACGCCTGGCACGAGGACGGCAGCGTGATGTCGCCGTACCCGGTCAAGGTCAACTGCGCCTCCTTCGACCTGGAGGAGGCACCCGAGTGTGTGTTCTTCAACCAGGACCCGGAGGAGTCGGCGCGCATCGTCTCCACGCCGGCCGTCGGCGACGTGGACGGCGACGGGGACATGGAGATCGCCGTCGGCACCAGCGAGACCTTCGGCGCGTCCGGCAACGCCAACGAGGCCGTCGCCTACGTCCTCGACGCGAAGACCGGCGCCATGGCCCCGGGCTGGCCCCAGTCCCTGTTCGGCCTGACCGTGAGCGTCCTGCCGATCGTGGGCGAGGGCGTCGTCGGCAACCCGATGATGGCCGACCTGGACTACGACGGGACCCTGGAGATCAGCTTCGACACCATCTCCACCCAGGGCTGGTTCTTCGACCACGACGGCGAGCTCTGGAAGAAGATGGACAATCAGGCGTTCGGGCCGGGCTCCGACTCCGAGGACAGCCCCGCCTACATCCTGATGAACAACGGCGCCATCGCGAACTTCGACGGCAAGGGCGGCCTGGATATGCTCAAGGGCACCGCCGGCTTCGACTTCGCGGTGGCCTTCGCCGGCGGCGGCAAGCGGAAGCCGTTCGACCACCACATGAGCGCCTGGGACACCTCCAGCGGCGAGATGGTCGAGGGCTTCCCGCGGGTGCACGACGACTGGCAGTTCTTCAACGCGCCCACCGTCGTGGACATCGACAACGACAACTCGCCGGAGGTGCTCATCTCCTCCGGCGGCTACCTGCTGCGGGCCTGGAACTACCTGGGCGAGCAGCCGGAGGGCTGGCCGAAGCAGACCGGCGGCTGGGTCATCGCCTCCGCGGCCGTGGGCGACTGGGACGGCGATCAGCTCTTCGAGGTGGCCCTGCCGTCCCGGGACGGCTGGCTGTACGTGTGGGACACCGAGGGCAAGGCCGGCCAGAGCATCTACGAGTGGGCCGGCTTCGGCGGCAACCCGCACAACACGAACAACTACCAGGACGATCCGACGCCCTACAAGACGTGGAGCGGCGAGGTGCAGCCTCCGCCGGTGGACGAAGATCCCGAGCCTGGCGTGGAGCCCGTGCCGGACGCCGGCCCCACCGAGGACGCCCGGGACGACACGGTCCGGGAGGACACCGTCGGCCCGACGCCCGACGCGGCCCCGGACGTCGCCGTGGACGCCGGCGAGCAGCTCCCGGACGAGGACGACGACGAGGGCGGTGGGGGAGGCGGTGGCTGCGCAGGCGGCGCGCCGGGCTCCGGGGGGCTCGCGGCCCTCGCCGGGTTGGCGCTGCTGCTCGTCCGCAGGCGCGTGGTCTGATCCGGCCCGGCGCAGGGCCCGAGCGCCCGGCGCCGTAACACTTCGCCGCGGTGGCGGCTCTCCCGGGTGGAACACGATCTCGGGAGAGCACGCATGCAGAGCACGGTTCGCCTCGAGGATGGGATGGCCTTCGACGTCGACCTGGGCGGCTTCTCGTTCACCATCGACGCCCACGAGGCCGTGGGAGGTCGCGGCCTCGGCCCGCTGCCCAAGGGCCTCACCCTGTCGTCCCTCGCCGGCTGCACCGCCATGGACGTGATCTCCATCCTCCGGAAGATGAAGGTGGAGGTGACGGAGTTCGACGTCTCGGCCGACGCGACGATGACCACGGAGCACCCGAAGCGCTTCGACACCATCACCCTCACGTATCGCGTCGACGGCCCCGACCCGAGCCCGAAGAAGGTCCTCCGCGCCGTCCAGCTGTCCGAGGAGCGCTACTGCGGCGTCAGCGCCTCCCTGCGCCCGACCGTGCACATCGAGAGCCGCGTGTTCATCAACGGCGAGCGGGTCGAGCGCGAAGCCGTAGCCTGACATCCGCGCAGTTCGAAGGGCTCGCGCCAAGGCGCCAAGCCGCAAAGTCGCGGAGAACACAGGGGAGATGCAGTAGGGCCGCCGTCCGCGGCGGTCACCTTCAGCTCCGTCGGGCGCACCGCATGGTGTGAGGCCGGCGGTGCCCCGGGTAGAGAGTAGAACGGGGCGCCGGCGTCCCCGCCAGCGTATGGTGCTCCGAAGGGAAAGCCGGACTCAAGCGATCGGAGTCCCCGGCCGAACAGGTCGTCGTGTGACCTCGCCGAGGAGGCTGATCGTTGCGCGACCTCATGGAGCTACGGGACCTGGCCCGCTCGTCCGGGGCCGGCCGCTTCCTGCGCTTCGCCCCGAACCCGGTGCTCGTGGGGGTGGAGATACTCGGAGGAGAGCTGCGCCGCCGGACGCCGCGTCCATCGCGGCAGACGCGCAGGCTTGAACCGTCCACCCGCGGGATGCGCCACCGGGCCCACAGCGTCTACTCGTCCACCCTGTCCCACGTCTCGGAGGAAGAGTTCGACGGCGAGGTCGTCGACCCGGGCATGTTCCAGCGTCGCCCGCTGCGCCGCCCCGTCGTCTTGGATCTGGCGCGGAAGGACTCGTCGGATGCCCGCTGGATCCACCTGGGCCGGCGCCACGACAACGACGCCGTCCTCAACGACTACACGGTGTCGAGCCGGCATGCGCGCTTCCGGCGCGACGACCCGGGCGGCCCCATGCTCGTGGAGGACGTGGGCTCGACGAACGGGACCACCGTCCAGGGCCTCGGGCTGGAGCCTGGAAGGCCGCACCTCCTGGCGAGCGGCGACGTCGTGACGTTCGGACGCCTCCGCTGCTACTTCTTCGAGGCCGCGGATTTCTACCGCTGGCTCGGCGGAGACCGCGCGGCATAGGACGAAGGGGGCTGCGCTCCGGCGAGGCTTCGATTAGGCTCCCTCGCCATGAGCCTGCTGACCATCCTGGGCCTCGTCGGGGGCCTCGCCCTGCTCCTGGTCGGAGCCGAGCTCCTCGTCCGCGGGGCGGCCCGCCTGTCCACCATGCTGGGGATGTCCCCCCTCGTCGTCGGCCTGACGGTCGTCGCGTTCGGCACCAGCGCGCCGGAGCTCGCCGTCGGCGTGCAGGGCGTCGTGACCGGGCAGGGCGACGTCTCGGTGGGCAACGTGGTCGGAAGCAACATCATGAACGTGCTGTTCATCCTGGGCCTCGCGGCGGTCATCGCACCCCTGGTGGTCGCCCAGCGCCTCGTCCGCGTGGAGGTGCCCCTGATGATCGCCGTGTCCATCCTGCCGCTGTGGATGGGGCAGGACGGCGTCATCGGACGGTTGGACGGCGCCATCCTCTTCGCCGGGATCGTGCTCTTCATCGTCTGGACCATCCGCTCCTCCCGCCGCGAGGAGCCGGAAAACGTCGAGGCCTATGTGCGCGAGTACGTCGCGGAGCCCGGTCGACCCGGTGGTCACCCCGCCATGCTCGTCTTCCTGGTGGTGGCCGGCCTGGCGATGCTCGTCCTGGGCTCCAGCTGGGTGGTGGACTCCGCCGTGACCATGGCGGAGTCCTTCGGCCTCAGCGAGCTGGTCATCTCCCTGACGGTCATCTCCGCGGGCACGTCCCTCCCCGAGGCGGCGACGTCCGTGGTCGCCAGCTTCAAGGGGGAGGGCGACATCGCGGTCGGCAACGTGGTGGGCAGCAACTTCTTCAACATCCTGTCGGTGCTCGGCCTCACCGCCCTGGTGGCCCCCGGCGGCATCGCGGTGGCGCCCGCCGCCGTGGCCTTCGACATCCCGGTGATGATCGCGGTGTCCGTGGCGTGCCTGCCCATCTTCTTCAGCGGACACCGGATCGCCCGCTGGGAGGGCGGCCTGTTCCTCGGCTACTACGTGGCCTACACGGCGTACCTCCTGTTGCGGGCCTGGGAGCACGACGCCCTCCAGCCGTTCAGCGACGTCATGGTGACGTTCGTGATGCCGCTGACGATCGTGACCGTCCTGGTCGTGGCCGGTCGGGCGGCCCTGCGACAGCGCCCCGGCTGACTACGGCACCCAATCCTCCGCCACCGCGAGGCCCACGGACGGCTCGCCGCCCTCCACGCCGGTGTAGTAGAGCCACGCGTCGTCGCCGCGCAGGAGCAGGACCGGCCGGCCGAGGTTGCCACTCTCCCAGTGGCCCTCGTCGCGCGTCTGGCTCAGGAGCAGGTCGCCCTCGCGCTCCCACGCCACGCCGTCCTTGGACGTCGCGAGCGCCACGTGCATCCGGTACCAGACCGGCTGGCCCCACGCGTCCTCGGCTTCCCGCGGGGCGTAGCAGGCGGTGTACGTGAGCAACCAGCGCGCTCCGTCGTGGACCGCGGAGGGCTGCAGCGCGCACTCTCCGTCGAACGCCATCGGGTCGTCGCGGGTCGTCAGGATGGTCTCCGGCTCGGACCAGTGGATGCCGTCCTCGCCGGTGGCGTGGGCGATGCTCCGGCTCCCGAGGTCGTGGCCGAAGAGGTGCAGCGTCCCGTCCCGGCGGACGACGAACGGGGAGCCCAGCCGGCCCGCCTCGCCGGCGACGCCCTGGGGCGCCGACCACGTGAGGCCGTCCTCGGACGTCGCGCGGTAGATGCGCGTCGCCGCCTGTGGGGTCTCGCCCGCCATCGTGAACCACATCACGAACCCCTCCCCGTCGCGGATCACGGTGGGGTCCCGCTTGTGCCTCAACACGTGGACCCCTTCGAAGGAGCAGGTGTGCGCGTCGTCCCAGGCGAGGTCCCAGTCCACGCCGTCCGGCGAGGTCGCGTGGAAGACCATCCCCGTCGCGCCGCTGTAGCCGTCGAGCCACATGTGGAAGCCGTCGTCCGCCTCCACGACGACGCCGTTGCCGCCCGCGCGGTCGATCAGCGGGTTGGCGGGGTGGCGCTGGAACGCCGGATCCACCGGGAACGTGGCCAGGTGATACCAGCGCGTGCCCGTCCGGTGCTCCACGGTGGAGGCCCTCGGCACCGGGCGGGCGATCCGGTGCGGGTACTCGAGGGGCGGGTCCGCGGGGCGCCCGGCGTCCAGGCACGGCTCCAGGCGCAGCGTCGCCAGCACGAGGCGGTCGCCGTCCCGGAACAGGCGGTTTTCCGTGTACGGCGCCAGGTCCCAGTAGACGAGGAGCCCCTCGGTCTCCCAGTCCGGCACCGGGAGGTCGCTCGCCTCCCAGCCCTCGCGCACCGGGTCGTCAGCGGCGAGGTCGAGGACGTCGGCCTCCGAGTCCAGGTACAGGGGAGGCGCGGTCCGGGTGAGCCGAAGCTCCCTGCGCTCCGCAGAGGATACGTCCACGTCGCCCTGGGAGGCGCCCTGGACGCGGACGAGTCCCTGCTCCACCAGGTCGGCGCTCGTCTCCGCCTCCCAGGCGCCCGCGACGGCCTCCACCGTCCCCTCGGGGCTGCAGGTCGGCCCGAGCGGCCCCCCGTCCGGGAGGTGCTGCGCGTCGGGCGAAGCCACCGCGTCGGGCCCACCGCCCGGCACGCCGGCCCCGTCGTCCCCGGAGCACCCGCCCGTGACGGCGAGGGCGAGCAGGGCGATGGCGATCGAGCTGCGATACGTCATGGCCCCTTCATAGGGGGCCCTTCGAGGTGCCACAAGACCTGCCGGCGTGTTTCAACGTCTGAAACACGGAGTGTCTCTCCGTAAAACGTCCGGCCGTGGCGCGGGCGGGTGTTGTGCGAGAGCGTATGGTTCAAGTGGCTGAAATTGCGCTGTTTGGTGATGTGGGGTGCCGCTGGCACCCATCCTGCACAAGGGGAGTGGGCCCGGCGCCGAGGACCCGCGCCGGGAGCACCGCCGCACGCTCGCACGGAGGCCCACATGCTCGCCCTCGCAGCCATCCTGTCCATCCTGATGGGAGGAACGCTCGGCCTGCTCGGGGGCGGAGGATCCATCCTGACGGTGCCCATCCTCGTCTACGCGCTGGGGGTGGAGGCGAAGGCGGCCATCGCGACGTCCCTGCTGGTGGTGGGCGTCACGAGCCTGGCAGGGATGCTCCAGCACGCGCGGGCCGGTAATGTCCGGTGGAGGACCGGCCTGCTCTTCGGGGCGTTCGCCATGATCGGCTCGTACGGGGGCGGCCTCCTCGCGGCCCACATCTCCGCGACGGTCCTGCTGCTGCTCTTCGCGGGCCTGATGATCGGTACGGCGTTCGCCATGCTGCGGAAGAAGGCGGCGAAGGACGGCTCCGCGACGCCGTCGGACCGCCGCGACATGCGCGTGTCCCTGGTCGTGGCGGAGGGTCTCCTGGTCGGCGGCGTGACCGGACTGGTCGGGGCGGGCGGCGGCTTCCTCGTCGTCCCGGCCCTGGCCCTGCTGGCCGGCCTCGACATGCGCGCGGCGGTCGGCACCTCGCTGCTGGTCATCGCCATGAAGTCCCTGGCCGGGTTCGTGGGCCACATCGAGCACACCACGGTCGACATGACCCTCGCCGGGGTGGTCACCGGCGCCGCGGTCGTCGGGTCCTTCGCCGGCACGGCGCTGTCGCGGCGGGTGCCCCAGGAGGCCCTGCGCACGGTCTTCGCCTGGTTCGTCCTGGTGATGTCCGGCTTCCTGGTCTGGCAGGAGGCCCCGCCGGAGGCCGTCGAGTTCCTGGTGGCCCCGGTCTGGCACCTCTGGGTGATCCTCGGCGTCGGCGTGGCCGTGATCGGCGGACTCCTTGGCCTTCGGCGGGGGCGTCAGGACGCCTCGAGCGCGTGACGCTCCAGGCGGCAGGTGAACGTCTCGTCGCCGACCGTCACGAACACCTCGCCGCCCGTGCGGACCAGGCTCCACGCGTTGGTCCGGTCCACGGTCCCGGCGAGGGCGTCCAAGAACTCCGGGTCCACCGCGTACAGGGCGATGGCCTCGGCCTCGTGCACACCCCGGGAGGCCACGTCCCGCGCCAGGGAGTCCGGGGCCTTGTATGTGTACACGACGACCTCGGGCGCCGCCTTGCTCGCCTTGTGGAGGCGGTCCGCCGCGGGGCTGCCCACCTCGATCCACGCCGTCAGGCGCCCGGTGAGGTCCCGCGCGGACAGGGCGGGTTCGTCGGGCACGCACAGCCCGCGTGACATCTCCAAGCCTTCCCGCTGCTCCAGGGCATACGCCAGGATCCGCGTGAGCATGTACCGCAGCGTCTCCGACGGATGCTGTGCCACCCGCAGGTCGAGCGTCTCGTAGACCCCGCGCTCCACGTCGGAGACGTCCACGGTGAAGCGACGGAGGGTCGAGGGAAGCGCCATCCGCGGCAGTCTACACGGCCCGCCGAGCCCGCCGCCAGCGCGCACCCCGGTCAGACCGCGTGCTCGGGAGGCTCGCCGCGGAGGACGCGCACGACGTCGCGGCAGAGGGTCTCGGCCATGCGGGCGCGGGTGACGTTCGTGGCGGAGCCGATGTGGGGCGCGACCAGGACGCGCGGGTGTCCGAGGAGGCCTTCCCGGACCAGGGCGTTGCCCGTATCCGGGTGCGCTCGGAGTCCGACGGCGCGTACGGGTTGGCCTACGGGTTCCAGGATCCGTCGGCGTACTACCGCTTCAGCGTGAACCGGCAGAGCGGCCTCGCGCGGCTGGTGCGCGCGGAGGGTGGACAGTTCGCGGGTCTGGCCTCCACGGACCTCGCGCCCCTGGAGAGCATCTGGCAGGAGATCGAGATCCGGCGGGAGGGTGACCCCCACGTGGCGTCCGTGGACGGCGAGGTGGTCGTCGAGGACTCGGTGCTGCCGGGCGGCCTGGTGGTGTCCTACGCGTGGGAGATGGAGGGCCTGTTCTTCGGCGACCTGGCCGTCTACCCGCAGCGACGGAGGTCATCGCGTCGCTTATCTCTCGGGCTGGACGGCGACCTCTGGTAGAACCGGCACGGCCGTGGCGTGAACATGTTCTCGCACCCGGCCGCGCTCCGCCTGCCCGAGGCCGCCATGCCCCATCGATCCCGCCTCCTCGTCGCCACCGTCGCCGCCCTCGTCCTGCTCTCCGCCCCCGCGTACGCCGTCGAGACGTTCTCCGAGGACGTCGTCATGGACGACGGGGTGGCGCTCCACACGCTCGTGAGCCTCCCGAGCGGCGCGGGGCCGTACTCCACCGTGCTGCTGCGGACGCCCTACCAGGACGACATGCTGTCCTACCTGGAGGTGGTCACGGCGTTCGGCTACGCCGTCGTGGTCCAGGACACCCGGGGCACCGGGCAGTCCGGGGGCGAGATCGACGTCTTCTTCAGCGACGTCGCCGACGGCCTCGTCACCGCGGACTGGCTCGTGAGCCAGCCGTGGTCCGACGGCACCTTCTCCATGTGGGGGGCGTCGGCCCTGGGCATCCCGGCCTATCTCCTGGCCCCGCAGGCTCCCGAGGGGATGCTGTGCCAGGGGGTGCTCATCGCCACCCCGGACGTCTACGAGCACGCGGTCTTTCACGGCGGCGTCTTCAAGGAGCGGGACGTCACCTCCTGGTCGGGCTGGATCGGCGCGTCCGCGAAGCTGGACGAGCTCGACGAGCACCGGCTCTGCGACGGGTACTGGGATCCCGTGCGGGCGGCGGACCAGGGCGAGACGACGCGCGGCCCGGCGCTGCACGTGGGCGGGTGGCACGACGTGTTCGCCGCGGGGACCCTGGCGGGCTACCGGATGTTCCGCGAGTCGGACGACCCGGACACCGCGGATCAGCAGTACCTCGTCATGGGACCCTGGGAGCACAACAAGTTCGGCGAGGCCCGGGTCGGCAGCCTGACGCTGCCGGAGGAGGCCGAGCTGGACCTGCCGTCCCTGGGCCTCGAGTGGCTGGACTTCTGCCACACCGAGTGGCCTCTGTCGTTCCCCCGCGTCCAGTACTACGTGATGGGTCCGGTCGGCCCCGAGGGCGAGGACCTGGACGGGGAGGGGCCCGGCAACACCTGGCGCGAGGCGGACACCTGGCCGGTGCCGTCGGAGGAGACGCCCCTGTACCTCACCGGGCAGGAGTCTCTTGCCTTCGAGCCGCCGTCGGGCCCGGTGTCCTGGGACGTCTGGAGCGATCCGGCGGATCCGTCGCCCACCGTGGGCGGGCGCAACCTGTCCGGACCGGCGGGGCCGCGGGATCAGGCCGTGGTGGAGGCCCGCGACGACGCCCTCGTGCTGACGACGCCGCCCCTCGAGGATCCGCTGGTCATCGCGGGCCACGTCCGCGCGTCCCTGCGGGTGGCGACCGGGGCGCCCGATGGGGACGTGGCGGTGCGCGTGACCGACGTCCACCCGGACGGGCGCTCGATGCTCGTGACGGGGGGCATCCAGCGCCTGAGCCATCGGGACGGGTGCGAGGCGCCGGCGCCGGTGCCGGACGGCGTCCCGGTGGACGTGGACGTGGACCTGCGGAGCACGGCGTACGCCTTCCCGCCGGGCCACCGGGTGCGGGTCGTCGTCACCGGGACGAACCATCCCCGCTATGAGATCAACCCTTTCGCCTATCCGATCGACGAGGGCACCGGCGAGGCCGAGCCCATCACCCTGACCCTGCACGCGGACCCCGAGGCGCCGTCCTTCCTGCGCCTGCCCGTCGTGCCCGTGGAGGACCCGGGGCCGCCGCCCGAGCCCGACCCGGACCCGGAGCCTCAGCCGGAGCCCGGTCCGGAGCCGATGCCCGAGCCCGGTCCGGAGCCGATGCCCGAGCCCGGCCCGGAGCCGCAGCCCGAGCCTCAGCCGGAGCCGGTGGCCGACGCGGGGCCGGTGGACGTCCCGGTGGAGCCGAACCCCGACGTGGCTCCGGACGCCGGGCCCCTCGCGGACTCCCCGGGTGACGCGGCGTCGCGTCCGGACGCGGGCCCCGACACGGACGAGGACTCGGACGCCGTGGCCGTCGACGACGGGTGCGCGGCCTCTCCGGCAGCCGGGAGCGCCCTGCCGTGGCTCGTGGCCCTGCTCGGCCTCGCCCTGGCGCGTCGGAGACGCCCGTAGCTATCGTCGGCGCCGGCCCGAGCGCGTCTTCGACAGCTCCGGCGCGAAGGTGGCCAGGATCAGCTCCCAGCCGTCCGCGTCCAGCGTGACGACGCGCTCGGGAGGGCAGGGGCAGGCGGCCTCCTCGAACCGGGACGCGTCCTCGTCGGGCTCCGGCCCCAGGCGGAAGGCCGCGCCGGCCTCGGGGCGCTTGGACCGGAGCAGGGCAAGCCACGGTCCGTCGGCGTCGGCCCCCGTCCGCACCCGGGTCCCGCCGGGGCGCACGCTCCACTGACGCCCCGCGGCCTCCATGGACAGCTTGCGACCGTCGTAGCGGGCCTCGACCGGCACGTCCTCCAGCACGACACGCGGTCCGGCCATGGCCCGGGCCGTCCGCGTCCACTCCTCCCGCCGTCTGCGGCGCACGGGGAGCAGGACGGCGAGCAGCAGCGCCACGAGGGACGGGGCGACCCACGCCCAGGAGTCCTTCGACAGGGTCGCGAACCCCACGGCCACCGCGCCCAGGGCCAGCTTGACGCCCACGCGCTTCCGTTCCCCCGCCGCCGTCTGCCGATAGGTCGGCACCAGTCCGAGCGCCCGCTCCAGCGGCCTCGCCATGCCGGCTCGCGGGTTCGGCCGCTCCCGTGGCGCGGGCACGGTCCCCCTCAACTCCAGCGGCTTGTCGGCCCTCCAGCGCCGCGGCCTGGGGTCAAACCTACTCACTTCTCACTTTCCCCCACCCCCTGTGGTATCTTCCGTTGGGGTCAAACCTACTCACTTCTCATTTTCTCGCGTGGGGTCAAACCTACTCACTTCTCATTTTCCTCATTGGACACACGGAGGAGGACTGCATGGCGCGCAAGCGACGCATCGACTTCCCCGGCGCCTGGCACCACGTCATGCACCGCGGGGCTCGCAAGGAAGCGATCTTCGAGGACGACGCGGACTGCGTGGACTTCCTCGACCTCGTCGGCGACACCGTCGAGCGGTTCGGCCTCGAGGTGCACGCCTACGCGCTGATGCCGAACCATTATCACATGCTGGTGCGGTCCGTGCGTGGGAACCTGTCCCGCTGCATGCGGCACCTCAACGGCGTGTACACCCAGCGGCTGAACTGGCGGCACGGTTGGGACGGTGCCCTCTTCCGGGGCCGTTACCACAGCCAGCTCGTGGACTCGGAGCGGCACCTGCACTACCTGGTGGCCTACCTGCACCTCAACCCCGTGCGCGCCCACCTGGTCACACGCCCGGACGAGGAGTGTTGGACGAGCCACCGCGCGCTCGTCGGGCTGGACCCTCCGCCGCCGTGGCTCATCGTGGACACGGTCCGCCGGCTCTTCGGTTCGGGGGAGGCGCTGCACGAGTTCGTTCGCGCCGTGCACCTGGGCTCCGAACCGTGGCCGGAGGACCTGGAGCTGGACCAGGGCTGGATCCGGTCCGAGGAGGACGAGGGAGCGCTCCCGGAACCTCCGGACGTCCGGGTCCCCGCCACGCTGGAGCCCGAGGCCCTGCTCGAGCGCGTGGCCGACGTGACGGGATCCTCCGTAGAGGAGCTGCGCGAGACGAGGCGCGGTCGCGGAGCCAACCCCGCCAGGCGCTTCGCGGTCGTCGCCCTGTCCCGGCACCCGGATCTCCGGCACGGGGACATCGGCAGCCTGCTCGACATGCCGAAGCGCCAGGTCTCCAACGTCCTCTATCGTCATCGGTCGGGGCACAGTCCCGAGGCCTTCGAGGACTGGATGGCACGCTGGGAGGCGCTCGGAGGCGTGGGAGCCGGTCCGAAAAGTGAGAAGTGAGTAGGTTTGACCCCACGGTTCGTTTCAAGGGGAGGGCCGGTGGGGTTGTGGGGCTGGACGGCCCTTGTTAGCGTGTGCTGGTCGCCCGTAGTCGCCAGCTATTTTCTCTACGCACGTAGGACGCAGTCATGGACGGCGCGCGTGACTTTCGGCGTGTGAGTTCGTCGACCCGGTTGAGCTGCAGGGCGTTGGAGGAGATGCCCGTCGCCGACGGGGAAGGCACGCTCCTCACCAACATCGCGGGCGGGGCGATCAGCTTCTGCCACGACGAGGGCTATGTGCCGGGGACGCACCTGGCCCTGGAGATGGAGGTGCCCGGGCTCCCGGCCGGCATACTCGCACTGGGGACGGTGGTCTGGACCCGGCCCAACGGGAGCCCCGCCACCCACGAGATCGGCGCCGAGCTACACTGGGTAGGCTGGAACGAGGACGAGGCCCAGAGGACCATCGCCGATCGCATCACGACGGCCCTTTCCGGGGACGCCTGAGCCGGGCTTCAGAACGGGTTGTCCGGCACGCAGAGGTTCACGGGCTTGGTGGCCATGTACGTGTGGCCCGGCCCGACCACGGTGGCCTCCGGCCAGGTGATCTGGAAGGCCTGCCAGGCCCGGTCCGTGACGTCCAGGTCCTGCGGCCCGAACGTCGCCAGCGTCTCGCCGTAGCTCAGGACCTCCACGGTGGCGTTCGTGGACACGGACGGGCTGCCCTCGTAGTTGTCCCGCCAGTAGTGGACCACGAAGACGTACTTGCCGGGCTGCGGCGACGAGATGTTGATGTGCTCGGGGCCGTAGCCGTCGACGTCGTCCACGTCGAGGAAGGGGTCGTCCTGCCACTCGCCCTCGACGCCCCAGTCCGGCGAGGGGTTCGAGAAGTAGCAGTCGGTCTGGCAGTCGAAGACCTCCCCCTCCGGCGCGATCAGGTGGCTGTCCACGTCGCACAGGTTGCTGTCCCAGGAAAGGCGGATGGTCAGGGCGACGTTGTCCGGCGACGGAGCCTTCCCCACGCCCGAGACGTTCAGCGCGGTGAAGTCCTGCTCCTCGGAGTCCAGGTGGAAGCCGAAGTAGCCCGAGTCCGCGCCGGCGAGGAGCGGCGAATAGCTCACCTTCACGGGCAGCGAGCCTCCCGGCGGGATCTCCTGCGGCACCTCGGGCTCCGGCGCGAGCTGGAACTCCTCGGTGAGCGTGACGAACACGATCTTCGAGCGCGTCACCTCCTCCAGGACCAGCGGGTCCGTGTCGCTGCAGTTCCGGAGCGTCGCCGACAGGGTCTTCGTGGTGCCGCGCTCCACGGGGCCGAAGGCCAGGGTCGGCGGGTCCATGGCCACGCAGGGGGCGTCGGGATCGTCCGCAGTCACCTTCGCGTAGCTGTCGAACACGACGTCGACGACGCCCTGGTCCGACTGGTCGGTGGTCAGGCGCAGGATGCCCACGCCGTGGTCGACCTCCTGGAACTCCACGTCCAGGGTCATGGTCTCGCCGGGCGGGAGGACCTTGGGGGTGGTGGGCGTCAGGGTGAGGGTGAAGTCCTCGGAGGATCCCTCGGTCCAGCCGATCCCGGTGATGGTGGCGTCCTCCTCGCCCGCGTTGGTCACGGTCACCTGGGTCTGGAGGGGGCCCGGCAGCGGCGACACGTACGAGAAGGTGTACTCGAGCGGGTCGATGACCAGGCCGTCGCCCGGCAGATCGACCGGGCCCTCGTCGGGCGGCGTCGTGCCGGGGTCCTTCGTCGCGCTCGCGTCGGCGTCCGGCGTGGGCAGGGTGTCCGGCGGGGCCGTCGTGTCGTCGTCCGGGGCCTCGTTGGCGTCCGCTGCAGCGTCGGCGACGTCCGCGGAGCCGGACACGTCGTCGGTCGTCCCCGTGCCGTCGTCCCCGCCGGAGTCGGAGCAGGCGCCCGGGATCAGCAGGAGCGCGCAGGCCAGCAGGCGGGCGGAGCAGCGGGCGGCGACGGCGGTGGACGAGCGCATGGGCACCTCGGTGTGGAGCGCGACCGTCCGGGAGGATGCCGCCCGCGGGGCTTCGCGTCCACCGCGCACCGGGTGAAGCCCTATCCCTGAAACGAGCGTAGCACCTCGACCACCCGGTCCACGTCCGCCGCGGTGTGGTCGGCGTTGATCTGGAAGCGGATCTCCTCGTCGCCGCGCGGGACGACGGGGAAGTTCAAGCCCGTCGCGAGGACGCCGTGCTCCTTCAGGTGCGCGACGAGCGCGGCCGTCCGCTCCGTGTCCCGGACCATGAGCGGGACCACGGGGTGCGGCCCGGCGATCGTCTCGAAGCCCGCGTCGACGAGGCCCTGCTCGAAGCGCTCCGTCATGGCCCGCAGGTGGGCCAGGAGGTCGCGCCCCCGCGGGCTGTCCAGCAGATCCAGGGACGCCTGCGCGGCGGCCGCCTCTCCGGGCGTGATGGGGTTCGAGTAGATGTAGAAGGGCGCCTTCTCGCGGAGATACGTGGTGAGCGTCTCGCTGCCGACGACGTAGCCGCCGTTGACCCCGAGGGCCTTGCCGAGGGTGGCGACGAGCACGTCGACCTTCCCGGCGCCCGTGTGCTCCTCCGTCCCGCGGCCGGTCTCGCCGATGGCGCCGACCCCGTGGGAGTCGTCCACGGCCAGGACGGCGTCCTCCGGGAAGCGATCGTCGAACCGCCGCACCAGGTCGGCGATGGCGTCGAGCGGTGCGTAGTCCCCGCGCATGGAGAAGATGCCGTCGGTCACCACGACCGCCCGCTGTGCGCCGCTGTCGGCGGCCTCCTTCAGGCAGCGCTCCAGGTCCTGCAGGTCGTTGTGCGCGTAGATGTGCTTGGAGGCCGGGCGGGCGAGCCGCATGGCGTTGATGATGCAGTTGTGGTTCAGCTCGTCGCTGATGACGGCGGTCTCGCCCGTGATGAGCGGGGGCAGGACCCCCATCATCGTGGCGTAGGCGGAGCTGAAGATCATCGCCGACTCGCGGCCGTGGAACTCGGCCAGGCGGCGCTCCAGCTCCACGTGGGGCGCGTAGGTGCCGCTGATGAACCGGACCGCTCCGGGGCCGCTGCCGTAGGCCCGCGCGCCCTCCTCCTCGGCCCGCAGGACCTCCTCCCGCAGGCCCATCCCCAGGTAGCTGTTCGAGTTCATCCGGATGAACCGCTTGTTTCCCTCGCCGGCCAGGACGAAGCGCGGCCCCCGGTCTCCCTCGGGCGAAATGACGGCCGCCACCACGCTCTCGGCACCCTTGGCGGCGCCGCGGTCCACGAGGTGGTCGATCTCCTGCCGGAGCCGGTTCTCGAGGCGGGTGACGGGCATGGGCTCCTCCTATGGGCTGGGTCGATCAGTCGCCGGCGAGGCGCGGGCGCAGCTTGTCGAGCATGTCGCGGACCATACTCTCCAGGTCGTAGCGGGGCGACCAGCCCCACTCCTCGCGCGCCGCGCTGTCGTCGAGGGAGTCGGGCCAGGTGTCCGCGATGGCCTGCCGGACCGGGTCCACCCGGTAGTCGATGGCGAAGCCGGGGATGTGCTCGCGGATGGCCGCCGCGAGCTCCTCGGGCGTGAAGTTCATGGCCGTGACGTTGAAGGCGTTCCGGTGCTTCAGGCGCGCCGGATCGGCCTCCATGACGCCGATGACCGCGTCGACGGCATCCGGCATGTACATCATGTCCAGGCGGGTGTGGGGGGCCAGGAAGCACGTGTAGTGCTCGTAGCGGAGCGCCTGGTAGAAGATCTCCACGGCGTAGTCCGTCGTCCCGCCCCCGGGCGGCGCTACGTACGACACGAGCCCCGGGAACCGCACCCCGCGGGTGTCCACGCCGAAGCGGTGGAAGTAGTAGTCGCAGAGCAGCTCTCCGGCGACCTTGGTCACCCCGTACATGGTCGTGGGGCGCTGGACCGTGTCCTGGGGCGTGTGCTCGTGGGGCGTGGCGGGCCCGAAGGCGCCGATGGAGCTGGGGACGAACACGGCGCAGCCGTTCTGGCGCGCCACCTCCAGCAGCTTGTAGGTGCCGCCCATGTTGACGCTCCACGCGACGTGGGGCTTCTCCTCCGCGACGGCCGAGAGGATGGCGGCGAGGTGGTAGATGGTGCCGATGTTCCGGCGGCGGACGACGTCCGCGATCTGGCTCGTCTTGGTGCAGTCGAGGAACTCGAACGGCTCCGGCGGCGGGCGCTTGCCGGGCTTCTGGATCCGGATGTCGGACGCCACGACCCGGTCGTTGCCGTAGCGCCTCCGGAGCGCCGTCACCAGCTCCGAGCCGATCTGGCCCAGGGCGCCGGTCACCAGGATGTTCCGCTCCATGGAGCCCCTCCTGTCGAACGGCGCCGAGCCTAGCTCCGCGGCGACGAGGAAGGCAACGACGAACGGGTCGCGGCGCGCAAGCGAGGGGTTGTGTCCGCCCTCCCGCCGGCACTGCCCACCTCCCACGGCGTCGCCCCGAACAGGGCGCACGGAGGGCCCGGGCGCCGCTCCGTGCCGCGGACCCGCGCCGCTCGCTGGCCGGAGCCGCGCACGACGGAGTCCACCTCTACGACGAATCCGTGATCCGGTCGTGGACCTGTTGGAGGAACGAGGCGACGCTCTGCTGAACGCGGCGGGCGGAGGCTAGGAGCTTGTAGCGCATGTGCTCCCGTCGCGACTCCCGGCCGCTTCCGTCCATCTCGACGTCCGAGAACCCTCCGCCGAACCTACTGGTTCGACTACGGAACCGTCGAACGCCGATCTGGACGAAATCGTCTCGGGCTCGCTCGGTCCGCAATACCCTACAGACTCCTAGTCCGCGGGGAAGTATCGCGTGCCGCGCTTCTTGCCCACCCGGCGGAGTCGGCCCTCCTCGACCAGCCACTTGAGATACCGGCGGGCCGTGGCGCTGCTCACGTCGAGCGCGTCCGCGACCATGCCGGTCTTCAGGTAGCCGTGCCGCCCGGCGGCGGCGACGAGGAGATCGTCCAGGCTCTCGGCACCCGTGGCCTCGTCCTCCGCCTCCTGGCGGAATCGATAGAGCCACGAGCGCAGGGCGGACAAACCGATCCCGTGCTTCTTCGCGAAGTCGGCCTGGGTCTCCCCGCTGGCCTCGTACTCCGCGATCAGCTTGCGCCACTCGTCCCGGTCGAGCCGCTTCCGGCGCGACGTCTTCTGTTTGGTATCTTCATTCACAGTGACGGTATCCTCTCACCTCGGGCGCTCCGCGTCACGCCGCGGCACGGAAGATTCGCACCGCGACGCGGGGGGCGAGAGTGCGATTACGTCACATGCGTCGCGCCCCGGGGAGTGAACCCGGAAGTGACGAAATCGAGCGTCCATCCCACTTTCCAGTCTGTGGTGCGATGTGACGCGCCACCCCTGCTGCAAACGTACGGCGGTCGCCCTTTTCAGCCCCCTCGAACCTCGCCCGATCGGGGGAGGATGCGGCGGGTCGTGCGGTCGGAACGATCGCAGTCGGATCGCGGAAGCCCCGCTGTCACGCTTCCCGCCGGGTATCTCTCGGATGGTCGCTCCGCGGAGTCGTCAGGACGTGCGCCGTCCCACGACGACGGCCTCCCGACCATCCGCGAAGAGGCGGGTCTCGGCCTCCATCCCGGCCGCTCGGAATCCATCCTCGATCTCCGCCGGTCGCAGGAAGTGGTTGCCCTGGACGTGCTCGGCGAGGTTCTGGAAGGCCACGGGGCGGCGGGCGGGGGTCCGGAGGGCGACGCGGTCGGCGGGCCAGGCGGGCTCCCAGATCACGGCCGCGCCGCCCGGCTTCAGGTGCTCCCGGAGGATGCGGAAGACGTTGTCCTTCTCGTCCCACACGTGGTGGAGCGCGCGGTTCATGGCGATGAGGTCCACCGGCTCGTCGATGGTGAAGTGGTGGAGATCGCCGCGCTGGAAGGAGAGCCGATCCGCCACGCCGTCCCGCTCCGCGAGGCGCTCGGCCTGGTCGATGCTCTCCTCGAAGGCGTCCAGGCCCACCCCCCGCAGGTGCGGGCAGCCCCGGGCGAGGCGGCGGAGGAACCAGCCGTTGCCGCAGCCCAGGTCGACGGCGAGGCCGCCGCGGCGGTCCACCTCCCGGAAGACGTCCACGCCCGGGAGGATCTGCTGCTCGAACATGGGCCCGAAGGTCGCCTCCAGCATGGGCCCGAACATGGGGAGGATGCCCTCGCGCTCCGCGAGGACGGACTCCCCGGGCCGCTCGCCGGTCCGCATGAAGTGGGACGCCCGCTCCGCCATGTGGCCGCTCAGGACCGCCTGGACGGAAAACGGCATGAGGGTCCCCGGCGCGTGGGGATCGAAGGCCCGGCCCAGGGGCGTCGCGCGGAAGCGGTCGCCGTCCGCGTCGAGCAGTCCGAACGCGTAGGCGGCGTCACACCAGCGGGCCACGTACCCCGGATCCATGCCCGCGGCCTCCGCCAGGGCCTCCGCGTCCAGCCCGGCGAAGTGCTCCGCGAGGGCTTCGAAGAGCCCGTCGGCGGCGCCGATGAAGGCGATGTCGAGCATCAGCGCGCCCTGGGCCGCGCGCATCGCCTCCTGTCGAAGATCATCCGATACCTGCATGGGGCTCCTCCCGGGTGACCGGGGAACTCTCCCCCATGGCGCGGCGGTCTGCAACACCTCGTCCGACCCCGCGGACGGCCGAGGCGCCCGCGGGGCGGGCTCCGACGCATCGAGCCGATCCTGGCGCTATCATTGCATCGATCGTCGTCGTCTCCGGTACGGACTCCGACATGTCGAATCGTCCACACCTGCACGCCCTGATCCGGAGTGCGCTGCTCGCCGCCGTGCTCGCGGGGTGTGGTGGGGGCGGCGCCGGGGAACCGGCGGGCGCCGACGCAGGCTTCCGGGACGTCGAGGTCACCTGCACGCCGGGTCGTCGCTTCTGTCTCGAGTCCGGCGTCAGCGCGGTCTGCGGGGCCGGCGGCGACAGCGTCTCGGCCGTGGTCCACTGCGCGTCCGGGCTCGTGTGCGACGGGGCCCTGGGCCAGTGTCAGCTTCCCGTGTGCACGCCCGGCGAGGCGCGCTGCGCGGACGACGACCACTACCGGATCTGCGCGGAGGACGGGGCGGGCTGGGTCGGCGCGCCGGTGGCCTGCCCGGACGATCGCCGCTGCGTGGACGGGGACTGCCGCCGCTGCGTGCCCGGCGCCGTGGCCTGCGACGGCGAGCAGACCATCGTCCGCTGCGACGCGCAGGGGGAGACCTGGAGCGTCCAGGAGACCTGCGGCTCGGGCGAGCGCTGTCACGAGCCGTCCGGGACCTGCGTCTCCGAGGCCTGCGGGGGCGGGAGCGCCCTGTGCACCTCGTCGACCACCTATCGCCTCTGCCGGGGGCCGGCGGAGGGCTGGAGCGAGGAGCTCCACCCGTGCGGGGTGAAGGAGCTGTGCGTCGACGGGGCGTGCGTGCCTTGCGAAGACGGGCCGGCCCGGTGCACCTCCACCTGGGGTATGGAGGTCTGCGACGCCGAGGCGGGAGGCTACGCGGAGACCACCTGTCCCCTGGTCACGCCGTGCAGCGGCGACCCCGCCGGGTGTCGCCTCCCCGAGCCGCCGTTCTGCATCCCGGGCCGCCCCGACTGCGTCGACGCCCTGAGTCGGCAGGTGTGCGCGGACGACGGTCGGAGCTGGGAGGAGGGCGTGGAGGGCTGCCCCGTCGGGACGGTGTGCAACTTCGGCCACTGCGTCGACGAGTCCTGCATGGGGCGCCTGATGCTGCTCATCGATCGCTCGGCGAGCATGGCCGATCGCTGGCCGGACGTGTACGTGGCCACCTGGCGCGTCCTGGACGCCCACCTGAACGTCCGCTACGGGCTCACCTTCTATCCCCGACAGCTCGACGACCTGAAGGCGCCCAGCTTCCCGACGCTGCCCATCGGTCACTTCAACAACGTGTCGGTGATGGCGGCGGTGTTCGCGGCCAATCCACCCCGGGGACCGTCGCCGCTCCTCGAGGTCCTGGGCCGCATGGTGGAGTCTCCGGAGACCTACTTCGGCGACCCCGGCGTCCACCTGGTGATCCTCACGGACGGGCGCCCCGGCTGTGACGGCCCCGCCGCCTCGTGCGCCGACGACCTGGGCAAGCTGGTCTCCCGGCTCCACGATCGCCACGGCGTGACCACGTGGCCCATCGGCTTCGGCTACGACGCGGACCCGGCGAACCTCCAGGCCGTCGCGGAGTACGGTGGGAGCCCCTGGGACACGTGGGTGCCGGCCGACGACGGCGAGGAGCTGGAGGCGGCCATGGCGACGATCCTGGAGCAGGCCGCCGGGTGCGACGAGCCCACCCTCGTCGAGCGCTGGAACGCTCGCAGACCTTAGCGCTCGCGCTCCGGCTCGGGCGCCTCCTCGCGCTCCTCGTCGTCCTCGTCGTCCCCGTCCTCGTCGCCCTCGATGGCGGCGATGGCCTCGCGGACGTAGGTGCGGACCTCCTCGCTGTCGTGACCCTCCAGCTCGCGCAGGTGGGGCAGGGCCTTCCGATCGCCCAGGGCGCCGAGAGCGTAGGCGGTCGCCGCGAGGGCCTTCGCGTCCTCCTCCTCGCCCAGCCGCCGGAGCAGCGGCTCCAGGGCCCTCGGATCCCGGATCTCCCCGAGGGCCGTGGCGGCGTAGGCGCGCACCCGGGCGTGCACGTCCTCCCGGAGGCGCTCCAGCAGGCGCGGGGTGGCGCGTCGATCGCCGATCTCGCCCAGGGCCAGGGCGGCGTGGGCGCGGACGTCCTCGTCCCGATCCCGGAGCGCCCCGATGAGCCCGGGGACGGACTCGGGGTCCTTCACCCGCGCCAGGGCCACGGTCGCGGCGAAGCGCACGTTCAGGTCCTCGTCCTCGAGCGCCTCCAGGAGCCACGGGGTCACCGCCCGGTCCTCCTGGGCGCCCAGGGCGTAGGCGGCGGCGGCGCGCACGCGGATCTTCGGGTCGTCCAGGCGCGCGGCGATGGCCTCGCGGGCCTCCTCCAGGACGACCTCGCTGAGGACGCCGAGGGTCCAGAAGCGCACCAGCTCCTGATCGTGCTCCAGGCCGGCCCGCGCCGCCGGCCAGATGGCCTCGCCCCGGGAGATGAGCGCGCGGGTCGCCGGGCATCCCTCGAGGCTCTCGCACTTCGGCAGGCGCTCGAGCAGGTCGGCCACGGAGGGCTCGCCGCCCGTGTCCTCGGCGCGGGTCGCCGGTGCGACGAGCAGCAGCAGGCCCAGCGCCGCGGCGGCGAGGGGATGGGAGCGGGGCATGGGGATCCTCCTGGGCACGGGAGGGGAACGATACAGGTCCCTCGCCTCATCCCCAACCGCGCCCTTGGCGGCCCTCAGGGCAGTCGCAAAGTCGATCGCCCTCCCTTGCCCTTGCCCTTGCCCTTGCCCTTGCCCTTGCCCTTGCCTGCTCTCAGACGCGCAAAACCCATCGTTTCCGAGCGGGTGCATTCCGCCGCCGGGCGTCGTGCCGCCGCGCGGCCCACGCTTCTCCGACTTTGCGATTGCCCTGTGGCGGCCCTGCGTTCCCCGGCGCTCCGGGGCATTGGAATCGTCCCCCGGTAGGGAGCCGCTACGCCGCGGACGAGGAGCGGCCCAGGAGGGCGTCCAGGGCGCCCGGGGCCGACAGGTCGGGGAAGACGTGGTCCCCGCCGCAGGCCACCAGGTCGTCGAAGGACGAGCCCCCGGTGGCGACGCAGACGGCCTCGGCGCCGATGGAGTGGGCCGCGTGCACGTCCTTGGGCGTGTCTCCGATGATCACGACCCGGCAGGCCTCCAGGGGGGCGCCCAGCCGCTCGGCGCCGCGGAGCGCCCCGGCCCGGATGAGCGTGGGGCGAGCCTCGTCGTCGCACCCGAACCCGCCGAAGCCGAAGTGCGGGTTCAGCCCGACGCGCTCCAGCTTCACGCGTGCGCCGCGCTCGATGTTGCCCGTCCCCAGGCCGACGGCGACCCCGTCCAGGCCGGCGAGGGCGTCCAGGGCCTCCACGATGCCGGGGTGGACGGCGTAGTGGGCCGCGCGGGCCACCTCGTCCTCGAGGATGGGGATGTACGCCTCGATGAGGCCGTCGATCTGCTCCTTCGTGGCGGGCTCGCCGATGCCGGTCAGGCCGCCCCGGAAGATGGCGCGATCGGTCATCCCGCCGAACGAGAAGTGATCGCAGGCGTCCTCGCGGCCGTAGACCTCCGCGATGGTGCGCTCCAGGGCGCGGCGTCCGACGCCCCCCGTCGTGATCAGGGTGCCGTCGACGTCGAACAGGTAGATGGTGGGCTGATCGCTCATGGTGCCTCCCGCGGGGGCCTCTCCCATACGCACGAGCGCCGGCTCCGGTCAAACCGCGGGGCGCGGACGACCGGGCCGGCCGTCAGCGCTGCGGCCCCACCAGCCAGCGGGCCGTGGCGCGCGCGACGATGTCCCCGACCTCGTCCCGGATGACGCCCTCCACGGGGACCTCGCGCCGGGCGTTGTCCTCGGGGGGCTCCACCTCGCACTCCGCCGTCAGGACCCCCCGGGCCTTCTTCACGTAGTCGACGGACAGGCCGGTCAGGATGCCGCGGGCGTCCGGGGGCAGCCCCAGGCTCATGGCGATCCCCGTCGTCTCCTCCGCCAGGTTCGCCAGGGCCACGGCGTGGACCGAGTCCAGGTGGTTCCGGACCGCGCGGCGATCCTTCATGCGCAGCTTCGCGTAGCCCGGGCCCGCCTCGACCACCTCGGCGCGGATCGTGCCCGTGTAGGGCGCCATCTGCCCGATGAGGCGGCTGAACAGGCGCTTTCCCCCCGGGAGATCGCGTACCCGCTCCCACAAGGTCTGGAGCGCGCCGGTGGGAGAGGTCCCGAGGCGTTGGAGGAGCTTCACGGACATGGGGACTCCTGGGCTCGTCCGGCCGCCCATCATGGGCGACGCGGGACCCGTTGCAAGCTCACGCCGTGGACAGGGTCTCGAAGCGGTCCAGGCCCTCCGGCGTCTCCCAGCGGACCTCCACGTCCTCCACGCGCGCCGCGGGCGGCCCGTCCCGGCACCAATCCAGGATCGCCCGGACGGCCTCGTCGCGGCCCTCGAGCACGGCCTCCACCCGCCCGTCGACGAGGTTGCGCACCCAGCCCGCGACGCCTCGTCGCCGCGCCTGCTGCTGCGTGCTGTCCCGGAAGAACACGCCCTGCACGCGCCCCGAGATGAACACGCGGGCGCGCACCTTCCCGTCGTCGGTCGTCATGGTCGCCTCCCGTCGATGCGTCCTCAGCCTAGCGCAGCGGAGGGCCCTCGTGCACCGGCGTGGGCCGAGCCCGGATGGGACGGACGGGACGGACGGGACGGTTGTGGTCCGCCCCGCCGTGGGGGACCATCGCCTCCGGGTCCGGAGGAAGGAATGACCGCGACGAAGGTGCTCATCGTGGGCGGCGCGGGCCGCATGGGGCGGCGACTCCGCGAGGTCCTGGAGGACCGCGGCCACCGCGTGGACGTCCTCGACCGGGGCGACGCCCGCGAGCCCGCCGAGGTGGTCCGGGCGGCCGACGTGACGATCCTCGCCGTGCCCATGTCCGCCGCCGTGGAGGCGACCCGCGCCCTGGCCCCCCACGTCCGCCCGGACGCGCTGTTCTGCGACATCAACAGCCTGAAGGTGGAGGTCTGCCGCGCCGCCGAGGAGGTCTGCCCGGGCGAGGTGCTCGGCCTGCATCCCATGTTCGGCCCGTCGGTCCGCTCCTTCGCCGGTCAGAAGGTCGTCGTCTGCCGCATCCGGAGCGGCCCGCGGACGGACTGGCTCCTCGGAGAGCTTCGGGCCCTGGACATGGCCCTGCACCCGTCGGACCCGGAGACCCACGACCGGATGATGGCCGTCGTCCAGGTCCTGGTGCACTTCCGCACCCTCGTCATGGGGGAGGCCCTGCGGCGCATCGGCGTCCCCATCGAAGACAGCCTGGCCTTCACGAGCCCCGCCTATCGCCTCGAGCTCGCGGTGGTCGGGCGCCTGTTCGCCCAGGACCCCGACCTCTACGCCGAGATCGAGATGCAGAACCCCTTCGGCGCGGAGGTCCGCCGCGCCTTCGTGGAGGCGGCCGGCGACCTCCGCGACATCGCCGACGGCGGCGATCGCGCCGGCTTCCACGACCTCTTCGTGGGCGTCGGCGAGCACCTGGGCGCCTTCGTGGACGAGGCCTATCGCCTCTCCGACGAGGTCATCGAGGCCGTCATCGCCGCCGACCGGGACGACGCCTGACGAACGAACGGCCGGACCCCTCTCGGAGCCCGGCCGCCGCCGCTACGCCGCCTGGGCGTCGCCGCTACGCCGCCTCGGCGTCCTTGTACAGGGTGTCCAGCTCGTCGCCGTAGGCCTCGATGACGTTCCGGCGCTTCAGCTTGAGGGTCGGCGTGAGCATGTCGTTGTCGGTGGAGAACTCCTGCGCGACCATGGTGAACTTCTTGGGCACCTCGTAGGCCTTGAAGTCCTTCGACCAGCGCTCGATCTCCCGCTGGACCTGCTTGTGGACCTTCGGGTCCTTGACCAGGGCCTCGTCCGTGTCGGCGGACACGCCGTGCTCCTTCGCCCACTCGCGCACCGTCTCCAGGTCCGGCACCACGATGGCCACGTTGAAGGGCCGGTTGGTCCCGTCGATCATGATCTGGTTGATGAACGGGCTCAGCTTCAGCTTCTCCTCGAGCGGCGCCGGGACCACGTACTTGCCGTTCTCCAGCTTGTACTGCTCCTTCACGCGCCCGGTGATGTGCAGGAAGCCGTCGTCGTCCAGCCTGCCCATGTCGCCGGTGCGGAAGCCGCCGTCCTCGGTGAAGACCTTGGCCGTCTCCTCCGGGAGGTTGTGGTAGCCCTTCATGACGTTCGGGCCGTAGACGACGATCTCGCCCTCGCCCTCGGGGGCCGTCTCCACCGGGACGACCTCGACGCGCACGCCCGGGATGGGCTTGCCGACCGTGCCGATGCGCTGGGCGCCGGGCCGGTTGGCCGTGGCGATGGGCGCCGTCTCGGTCAGGCCGTAGCCCTCGTAGACGGTGATGCCGAGGCCGTCGACGAACTCGCCGACCTCCTTGGACAGGGCCGCGCCGCCGGAGAAGGCGTACTTCAGGCGCCCGCCGAAGCGCTCGCGGACCTTGGAGCCCACCAGCTTGTCGAGGACCCCGTACTGCATGTCGAGCATCATGGAGCTGCGGCCCTGGCTCGCCAGGTCACGGCGCTTGCCGGCCACGTCGAGGGTCTTGTCGAAGAGCTTCTTCTTGAGCCCGCCCGCGGCGGCCATCTTCTTGTGCACGCCGTCGTAGATCTTGTTGAAGATCCGCGGCACCGAGAACAGCAGCGTCGGCTGCACCTCCGCCAGGTTCTCGATGATCTTGGGCACGGACTCCGCGATGCCCATGGAGGCGCCGTAGGACAGCAGCGTGTGCAGCTCCACGGTCTGCCCGAACGAGTGCGCCCACGGGAGGAACGACAGGGACGTGTCCGACTCGTCCATCGGGAAGATGTCGTGGACCGCGTTGATGTTCGACGCGATGTTGTAGTGGCTCAGCAGCACGCCCTTGGGGTTGCCCGTGGTGCCGCTCGTGTAGATGAAGCCGCAGATGTCGTCCTTGTCCGGCTCGACCGGGTCGACGGGCCCCTCCTTGCCCGCCTCGAGGAGCCCCAGGAAGCTCGTGGCCTCGTCCTTGTCGCCCTCGAGGTTCACCACGTACTCGAGCGCCTCGCACTCGTCGATGAAGCTCTTGGTCCGGTCGTAGATCTCCTGGCTGGCGACCAGCAGCACCTTCGTCCCGCTGTCGTTCAGGATGTACTTCCAGTCCTTCTCGAGCTGGGCCTCGTACATGGGCACGTACTGGGCGCCCAGGCTGTACGTGGCGTACGCGCCGACCGCCCACTCGGGCCGGTTGTTGGCGATGATCGCCACCTTGTCGCCCTTGCCGACGCCCAGGGAGGCGAGCCCGGCCCGGAAGTGCTTCACCTGCTCGCCGACCTCGCGATAGGTGATCCACTGGTAGCGACCGTCGCGCTTCACACCGAATAGCCGGTTGTCGGGATAGCGCTCGATGCTCTTCAAGAACATGTCGACGAGGTTGCTGTAGTGCTGCTGCTCGGGCATGGCGCAATCTCCTGGGGGATTTCCGTGAAGCGGCGGCAAGATATCAGACGTGTCGCCGACCGGCGACTCCATCGGCGGACACGGTTTTACCCGGGGAGCCCGGGCTCGGTCATGCGGCGCGGATCGAGGACGCGAACCAGCTCTTCGCGGGGGAGGATCTCCATCTCCTCGCAGATCTCCCGGACCGTGCGGCCCTCGGCGACGGATCGCTTGGCGATCGCCGCGGCGCGATCGTAGCCGATCACCGGCGCGAGGGCGGTCACCATGGACAGGGACTGCTCCACGAAGCCCTCGGCGCGCTCGCGGTCGGCCTCCATGCCGGCGACGGCCTTGTCGGTGAAGGCGTCCACGGCCCGGCCCAGCCACGTGACGGAGTCCAGCAGGCTCCGGACCATGACCGGCATCATGACGTTCAGGTCCAGGTTGCCGTGGGTGTTGGCCACCTGCACCGTCACCGCGCCGCCCATCACGTGGGCGCAGACCATCATCAGGGACTCGCTCATCACCGGGTTGACCTTCCCCGGCATGATGGACGAGCCCGGCTGCACCGCGGGGAGCTTGATCTCGCCCAGGCCGCAGCGGGGCCCCGACGACAGCCAGCGCACGTCGTTGGCGATCTTGAGGAGCGACGAGGCCACGGCCGAGAGCTGCCCCGACAGCTCGGCGCACGCGTCCCGCGACGCCTGGGCCTCGACGTGATCGGCGGCTTCCCCGAAGGGCAGGCCGAAGCGCTCGGCCAGGCGCGCGGCCACCCGGGCGCCGAACTCGGGGTGCGTGTTCAGGCCCGTGCCCACGGCCGTCCCGCCCTGGGCGAGCTCGTGGAGGCGGGGCAGGGGGGCCTCGATGCGTCGGATGGCCAGCTCCACCTGGCGTGCCCAGCCGGACGCCTCCTGGCCCATGCGGACGGGCGTCGCGTCCATGAGGTGCGTCCGCCCGATCTTCACCACGTCGTCCCAGGCGGCCGCCTTGTCGGCCAGCGCGGCGTGCAGCCTCCGCAGGGCCGGGAGCAACGTGCGGTCCACGGCCACCGCCACGGCCACGTGGATGGCCGTCGGGATCGTGTCGTTCGACGACTGCCCGAAGTTCACGTGATCGTTGGGGTGTACCGGGTCCTTGCCGCCCCGCTCGCCGGTGAGGATCTCGTTGGCGCGGCCCGCGATCACCTCGTTGGCGTTCATGTTCGTGGAGGTGCCGCTCCCGGTCTGGAAGACGTCGACGACGAACTGGTCGTCGTGGCGACCCTCCATGACCTCCTCGGCGGCCTGTCGGATGGCTCCCGCGAGGCGTCCGTCGAGGGCGCCCAGGGCCTCGTTGGTGGTCGCCGCCGCGTGCTTGATGGCGCCCAGGGCCTCGATGAAGCCCCGGGGGAAGCGCTCCCCGCTCACCGGGAAGTTCTCCACCGCGCGGGCCGTCTGCGCGCCGTAGTACGCGTCGGCCGGGACCTGCAGCGATCCCATCGAGTCCCGCTCTGTCCGGTACTCCATCGGCGTCCTCCGCGTGGCGATGTGCGGGGTGTTAGCACACTCTTCGCGAGCTGCGAAAGTGGCGCCGGGGAGCGGGGCAGGGCGGTCGCAAAGTCGACCGCCCTCCCTTGCCCTTGCCCTTGCCCTTGCCCTTGCCTGCTCTCGAACGCGCAGAATCCATCGTCTCCGGGCGGGTGCCATCCGGCGCCGGGCGTCGGACCGCCGCGCGAGCCTCACCTGTTCGACTTTGCGATTCCCCTGCGGAGCGGGGCGAGTCGCGTCGGATCAGCCCTCCCGATCGAGCTCCTCGATGTCCTCCTCCTCGAGGGCCTCGTCGGGGTGGAGGACCGAGCCGACGACGGCGGCCGTCAGGATGGCCGCCACCAGGATGAGGGGCGCCCAGGGCGGGATGTGCCAGACCAGGGCCTCGGGCAGCCAGGTCAGGGCGCCCTCGTCGTGCATGTGCAGGAGCTCCTCGTAGATCAGCTTCACGCCGACCACCCCCAGGATCACCGACAGGCCCACGTCCAGGTACCGGAAGCGGGCGACCAGGTCCGCGAGGAGGAAGTACAGGGCGCGCAGGCCCAGCAGCGCGAAGGCGTTCGACGAGAACACGATGAAGGGATGCCGCGTGACGCCGAAGATGGCCGGGATGGAGTCCACGGCGAACACGATGTCCGTCGTCTCGACGACGATCAGGACGGCCAGGAGGGGCGTCGCCTTCAGTCGCCCGCCCTCCCGGACGATCATCTCCTGCCCGCGGAAGTCGGTCGTCATGGGGACGAAGCGCCGGATGAGGCGCAGGACGGGGTTCCGCTCCGGGTGGACCTCGACGCCCTCGTGGGTTCCCAGCTTGTAGGCCGTGTAGAGCAGGAACGCCCCGAACAGGAACGCCACCCACGAGAAGTTGTTCAGCAGCGCGACGCCCGCCCAGATGAACAGGCCGCGGAACACGAAGGCGCCCAGGATGCCGTAGAACAGGACCCGGTGCTGGTAGCGGTTGGGGACGCCGAAGTACTTGAAGATGAGGACGAAGACGAAGAGGTTGTCGACGGACAGGCTCTTCTCGATCAGGTAGCCGGTGATGTAGTTCTGTCCGGCCTCGGGGCCGAGCGTGACCCAGACCACGACCGCGAAGGCCAGGCCGAGGGCGATCCAGACGGCCGACCAGGCCGCGGCCTCCTTCGTCCGGACCTCGTGGGGCTTCGAGTGGACGAAGATGAGGTCGATCAGCAGCAGCGCGACGACGCCGCCGAGGAAGGCGGCCCACCAGTACCAGGCGACCGACGATTCGATGGTGGACTCCGGAATGATGAACGATCGAACACCCGACGGCCGCATCCTCTACCCTGCGCCCGAGCGGAACAAGGGGCCCATCCTCGAGGTGCTCCGGCGGTGGATCCCCCGTGGAGCCCGGGTGCTCGAGGTGGCGAGCGGCACCGGACAGCACGCCGTGCACTTCGCGGCGGCCCTGGCCGGAGTCACGTGGCAGCCTTCCGAGCCGGAGCCGGACCTCCGCCGGAGCATCGAAGCGTGGACGTCCCACGAGGGCGTCCCCGGCGTGCTGCCGCCCATCGATCTGGACGTGCGGCGATCCCCCTGGCCCGTCGACGAGGTGGACGTCGTGTTCAACGCCAACATGATCCACATCTCGCCGTGGGAGGTCACGGAGGCCCTGATGGCCGGCGCCGAGCAGGTCGTCGCCCCCGGCGGACTGGTGATCCTCTACGGGCCTTACAAGCTCGGGGGCACCCACACGGCCGGCAGCAACGAGGCCTTCCACGAACGCCTCCGGAACATGGACCGCCGCTTCGGCGTGCGGGACCTGGATGACGTCGCCGCCGTCGCCGCGCGCCACGGCTTCGACCTCGTGGAGCGCGTGGACATGCCCGCCAACAACCAGACCGTGGTCTTCCGGCGGCGCCCCGGCACATGAGCAGGGCAGGATGCCCGCCGTCCCAGGACACGCGACCGGCGCTCGGGACCGCGGGCGTCCCCGCCCGCGCAGCGGATCTTCCGGCTGGACCGAACCGTCCACGACCACGAGGCGGGACGGCCGGGGCGCACGGCGATCAGTAGGGCGGAGGGGCCTCTTCGTCCGGGAAGGCCTCGCGGATGGCCAGCACCTCGTCGATGCTGTCCAGGAAGACGTCCAGGAGGTTCGGGTCGAAGTGGCGGCCGCGCCCCTCGCGCATGAGGGCGATGGAGCGCTCCGGCGTGAAGGCGGGCTTGTAGACGCGGCGGGTGGTCAGGGCGTCGAACACGTCGGCGATGGCGGTGATGCGTCCGACCAGCGGGATGTCCTCGCCGCCGAGCTGTAGGGGATAGCCGCTGCTGTCCCATTTCTCGTGGTGGGTGCGCGCGATGACCGCCGCGAGCTCCAGGACCTCGTAGCCGGAGCCGGCCAGGATCCGATAGCCGATCTCGGCGTGGGTCTTCATGATCTGCCACTCGTCCGGCGTGTGCTTCCCCGGCTTCTGGAGGATGGCGTCCGGGATGCCGATCTTGCCCACGTCGTGCAGCGGGCTCGCCGTGCGCACCAGCTCCACCTGGTCCTCGGGCATGCCCGCCTTCCGGCCGAGCAGCTCGCAGTAGCGGCTCATGCGCTGGATGTGCGCGCCCGTCTCCTCGTCGCGGTACTCGCTCGCGATGGACAGCCGGTTGATCGTCTCTTCCTGCGCCGACTTCAGGTCCATGTGGGCCACCTTGAGCTCCTCGAACGTGTCCTGGAGCTCTTGCGTCCGCGCGTCCACGAGGCTCTCCAGCTCCTCCTGGTGCCGCCGGTTCTGGAGCTCCAGCTCGCGGCGGCGGAGGGCGTTCATCACGCCGATGACGATCTCGTTCGGCTCGAAGGGCTTGATGATGTAGCCGTAGGCCCCCGACTCCACCGCGTTCCGCGCCACGTGGGGATCATCGACGCCCGTCACCATGACGACCGGCGTGCTCGGATACTTGTCGGCGATGCGCGGGGCGAGCTCCAGGCCGCTCGTGCCGGGCATGTTCACGTCGCTCAGGACGAGGTCGAATCCCTCCTGCTCCAGGCGCTCCCAGGCCTCGTCGGCCGTGGCCGCCATCTCGCACTCGTGGCCTTCGCGCTGGAGGAGTCGTCGCAGGAGGGTCCGAATGTGTAACTCGTCGTCGACGATGAGGATCCTGGCCATGCACGCTCCACCCGGGGTTGGCGTCGCTCAGTGTGTCAGCATGGCCGAGGGCTCGCAAGAATGTGGGGCCCGGGGTCGTCGCGGGCTTGCGATCACGCCGTCCTTGACGCGCGAGGCGCCGGGCCGGCCATGATGCGCGCGATCCCCGCCGACCGTGGGAGGCTTGTCCATGAGCGGGTTCCACCTCGAGGTCCACCTCATCCGGCTGCCGGTGCTCGCCGTGCACGGGGGCGCGGGCGACTACCTGGACACGACGACGCCCGACGGGCGCGCGGAGCGCGGCGAGGCCATGGCGAAGGCCGTGCGCGAGGGGTGGAGCCTCGTGCGCGCGGGAGACGTGCGCGCGGGCGTGTTGGCGGCCGCCGGACGCCTGGAGGCCGACGAGCGGTTCAACGCCGGGCGGGGCGCGCGCTTGCAACAGGACGGCCGGTGCCGCGTGTCCGCCTCGCTGATGGACGGCCGCCGGACGCGGCTGTCGGCGGTCTACAACGTCCAGGATTGCCTCCACCCCAGCCGGCTCGCAGACGCCCTCCAGTCCGCCGGCGATCGGTGCCTCGACGGGGAGGGCGCCAGGAACCTCATGCGCGATCTGTCGGAACCCCTGCAGGACGTGCGGACCGCGGCCAACGTCGCCCGGTGGCGCGCTCTGGTGGCCGGGGAGGCGGCCGACGACCCCGACGCTGCGGTGGGGGACGCCGGAGACGAGGACCTGCCGCCGGCGGATCGGCGGCACGGGACCATCGGGGCCGTCGGG
Source organism: Myxococcota bacterium (assembly GCA_051747385.1). Classification (GTDB taxonomy): domain Bacteria; phylum Myxococcota_A; class UBA9042; order PHBI01; family JACKFB01; genus JBNJGB01. The sequence continues at coordinate 92,094 of JBNJGB010000018.1, read as the reverse complement.
GCCGACGCGGGCGGGGCGCTGTGGGCGTGCACCTCCACGGGGGGGCGCGGTCACGAGCACGTGGGGCGCGTGAGCGATTCGCCGACGCCGGCCGGGAACTACGCCTGCCCGCACGTCGCCGTGTCGGCCACCGGGGTGGGCGAGCAGATCCTGGACCTCGGCGTCGCGACGCGGATCGCCACCCGCGTGACGGACGGCATGAGCCTCGAGCATGCCCTCCGGCGCACCTTCGTGGAGGTCGTGTCCCACGGCGGGCGTCTCGGGGTCGTCGCGGTGTCCGCTGCCGGAGAGGTCGGCCTGGCCTACTCGACCGATGCGTGCGGGGCGGCCTGGCTGGACGCGGACGGAACCCTCGGCCTCGATCCCGGATCCCGGCGATGATCGTCACATGGGGTGACGAAAAACGTCACCGACTCGTAACCGACTGTAAGTGAAGGTGGTTTCAGTCTCCTCGGGGGAGGCGGCGCGACGATTCCCGGCGTCGCGTCGCGTCGTTCGGGCTCCGAGGGGCGAGGGTGTGGATCGTGTGATTTCAGTTGGTTGGGTCTCTCTGGGGTCTTGGCATGACCGTTGCTTGATACCCTGCCCGAGACGCTCGCGGCCGTTCCTTCGGCGGGTCAAGCGGACCGGGGCCCTCGTAAGAGACGACAGCTTCACGCAAGACCGAGGAAGGGAGATTCCAACATGCTGATGCGTATCCGCTCGTCCGACAAGGGCTTTACGCTCATCGAGCTCATGATCGTGGTGGCCATCCTGGCCATCCTCGCGGTCGTCGCGGTTCCGGCGTTCATCAAGTACATGCGCCGTGCCAAGACGACGGAGGCCATCGACCAGCTCGACAAGATCTACAAGGGCGCGGCGCTCTACTACACGACGCCGCACGTCAACGCCGCCGGCGAGAAGCTGCCGTGCCAGTTCCCCCAGGATGTGGCGGCCACGCCGACCGAGGGGACGTGCTGCTCCACGGGCGGCCTGGGCGGCAACGACACCAACAACGACGACCGCTGCGATCCGGACCCCGACGTCTGGACGCAGGACACCTGGTCCGCCCTGAGCTTCCAGATGAACGACGAGCACTACTTCGTCTACGCCTTCGACGCCTCCGGCACGCTGGGGGATGCGGGCTTCACGGCCACGGCGAACGGAGACCTCGACTGCGACGCCGTCCAGTCCACCTTCCAGCGGATGGGCTTCGGCGACCCGCAGGCGAACAACGCGGAGTGCTCGCTCCACGGCTCGGCCGCCTTCTACGTCGAGAAGGAGACCGAGTAGCTAGCTGAGCTTCGCCCGCAACGGCGAGTCCAGGCCTGAGAGGCGAAAGGGCGCCCTCCGAAAGGGGGGCGCCCTTCGTGTTTTGGGGTCGGAGACGGGGGCGTCTCCCGTCGCGAGCGCGGCGGGTGGCACGCATCTCGGCCTTCCGCCGACGCTGCGTGGTAGCCTCCGGCTACCTCTCGGTCGCCGGAACCGGCGCCTGGGGCGCCTGGCCGATCTACGCACCCCCCTCTCGCGCTCGCTCGGTCCGCCGCCCCCATCTCCGACCCTGGGGTCGGGGGCGTCTCCCGTCGTGAGCGCGGCGGGTGGCACGCATCTCGGCCTTCCGCCGACGCTGCGTGGTAGCCTCCGGCTTGGTGAGATCGGGTTCCCCGGGGGGACGAGCAGGGCAATCGCAAAGTCGGACAAGTGAGGGCCGCGCGGCGGTACGGCGTCCGGCGCCGGATCGCACCCGCTCGGAACGATGGATTTTGCACGTCTGAGAGCAGGCAAGGGCACGGGCAAGGGCAAGGGCAAGGGAGGGCGGTCGACTTTGCGACCGCCCTGGGGGGGACGGGGCCCGGGCGTTGACTCCCGGGGCGGACCGGTGGCACGTGGTGAGGCGTCTCGGGAGGGCGACATGGCGGACGACGGGAAGGGGCAGGGCGAGCGGGGCGTGCGGACGACGGCGGTCCACGCGGGGACCGACCACGAGCTTCCGGAGGGCTCGCTGGCCGTGCCCATCTACCGGACCGCCACCTACACCTTCCGGGACACGGCCGAGCTCCGCGCCCACATGACCGGGGAGCGCCCCCGGCTGGAGTACGGGCGCTACGGCAACCCGACGCAGCACGCGGCGGAGGCCAAGCTGGCGGCTCTGGAGGGGGCCGGCGACGCCGTGCTGCTCTCGTCGGGCATGGCCGCCGTGACCACGACCCTTCTGGCCATGCTCCGCCAGGGCCAGCACGTCATCCTCACGGACGACTGCTATCGGCGGACGCGGCAGTTCTGTACGCAGATCCTCGGCAGGCTCGGCGTGGACTGCACCGTGGTCCGGGCCGATCGGCCCGACGCCGTCGCGGAGGCCCTGCGCCGGGAGACGCGGGTCGTCCTGACGGAGTCCCCCACGAACCCGTACCTCAAGGTGGTGGACGTGCCGGCCATCGCCGAGCGCCTGAAGGGCCACCCGGCAAAGCTGCTCATCGACGCCACGTTCGCCACGCCGATCAACCAGCGGCCCCTCGAGCAGGGCGCGGACCTCGTCATCCACTCGGCGACCAAGTACCTCGCCGGCCACAACGACGTCATGGGCGGCGTCGTCGCCGGCGCGGCGCCCTTCGTGGACGCCATCCGGGAGACCCTGCACGTCCTGGGCGGCGTCGTGGACCCGGAGGCCGCCTGGCTCATCCTCCGCGGCCTCAAGACGCTCCCGCTCCGGGTCCGCGCGCAGAACGCCACGGCGGAGCGCCTGGCCCGGACCCTGTCGGAGCATCCGCGCGTGGCCGAGGTCTTCTACCCGGGGCTGCCGTCCCACGCCTCCCACGAGGTGGCCCGACGCATGATGGGCGGCTACGGGGGCGTCATGTCCTTCGTACTCGACGACGACCTGGACGGCACCAGCGCTTTCATCGACCGGGTCCGTATCCCGCGCATCGGTCCCAGCCTCGGCGGCGTCGAGTCCCTCATCGAGCAGGTCGCCCTGATGAGCTACTTCGAGCTGAGCACCGAGGAGCGCCTGGAGATCGGCATCCGGGACAGCCTCGTGCGCCTGTCCGTCGGGCTCGAGGACGCGGACGATCTGGAGGCCGACCTGCTGCAGGCGCTGGAGCTCCGCTGAGGTTCAGTCCTCGTCCTCGTCGCGCACCGCCTCGATCCGCACGTCCTGGATGTCGTCCTCGGTGCTCATGACGTTGAGCCAGGAGGAGCGGGTCTTCGGGCGGGGCTTCTTGCCGGTCGGGGGCTTCTGGTCCGCGCGCGCCCGGCGACCCTGTTTCGTGGTGGGCTTCTGGCGTTCCCGTCGCGTGGTCCTGGCCCCCTTCCGGCGCTTCTTGCGCTGGGAGCCGGTGGCGTCCTCTTCGGCCTCGGCGTCGGCCTCGGCGATGGTCGCCGCCAGGAGGTCCTGCATGGTCGTCGAGGGCCTGGCCCGTCTGGCGGTGCGGGGATGGGCCGTCGGAGCGCCGGCCTCCGCCTCCTCCTCCTCGGGCGCCTCCTCCTCGCGCAGGCCGTGGTGCGTGAAGAACACGAAGTCCCACACGGGGCAGGCGACGCCGAAGCGGCTGTCGGGCTCCCGGTGGTGGGCGTGGTGCCAGGCCCGCGCCTGCTTGTAGCCGGGGAGGTTCGCCAGCCAGGGAGGGAGTCGGGTGTGGTGCATCGTGTGGAGGACCTCGTAGAGCACCAGCGCCAGCAGCAGGCCACCCCCCATCCACAGGAAGCCCTCGAGCTCCTCGACGTTCAGCATCTCGCCCATGGACATCGCGACGCCGACGGCGGCCACGACGAGCAGCAGCAGGATGAACAGCGCCCGAAGCTGCAGGTGGACGTGGCTCCGGCGCGTCTCCCCCCGTGACGCCGTCATGCCCCGTCGGTCGGTGAAGACCTTGTGGTGGGCGAGGGAGTGACGACACAGAAGCTGTGCGTCGCTGGCCTCGCTGCCCGGCCCGTGACCCACCAGGCGGTGGACCAGGTACTCGGCGAGGGTCCCGACCAGAAAGCCGACGAGGAGGTACAGCATTCAGTCCCTTTCACGTGCGCGGGGCGTGCTGAGGGGGGCGCCTCACGCGACAGACCACGGCAGCATACTGCATCCCCCCACCCGGGGAGAAATCGGCGCCTCGACGACCCCCGGCGGCGATGGACCCGGATCGCGTCTCCGCGGCAGCGCGCCGCCCTGGAGGCTCACTCCGAGGCGTGGCCTCGCGCGAGCCACCGGCGAACGTCCCGGCGGGCCCGACCGATCGCCCCGGAATCCGCCGGAGGCAGAGGCTGGCTGCTCTTTGTGGACCAGAAGAGGATCGGCCCGTCCAGGCCTCCGGCGTGATCGAGGAGGTACGCTCCCGCCTTCGCCGAGTAGGTGGTGTCCAGGGCCGGCGCGTCGGCGATGGCGAAGCGCGCCCTCGCCTCCAGCCCGCCCGTCGTGACCCGGCCGTAGCCGGGGCCCAGGTAGCGTCCGCTCACGACCAGCCGATCCCCGGGGTCGACCAGGTCCGAGGGCGACGGACCGCCTCGCGCGTGGAGCAGCGCCAGCGTCCGGCGCGCGAGGCCGACGATGCGCTGGCGAGCCGTGACGGGCCAGGGCGTGACGCGCACGGCGTGCACCCGCGGCGATCCGGCGGCCAGGCCCATCCCGAGGTGCGCGGCGACGGCGAACCCGGCGAGCAGCCCGGCCGTCGTGCAGGTGCTGCCCACGGGCAGGATCACGTGGCGTGGCGCGGGGATGCGTCCGGCCCGCACCTCCAGCGCCACCTCCAGCGCGGCGGCGACGTGCCCCAGGGCACCCAGCGGGACGGCCGCCCCCGGTGCCATCACGGCGTCCCGAGGGCGCGGAAATCGTTCGAGGACCCCGCCGAGGCCCGCGGCGGCGGGGAAGGCGGCGATGCTCGGGAGGAGGATCAAGTGGTCGGCGACCGACAGCAGCGCGGCGAGGTTGTGGGCGGCGCAGCGCGACTCGGGCTGCGGGAAGAGCACGGCGGCCCCGCACAGACCCGCCCGTGGCGCGTGGAGGGCCGTCGCCAGGGCCTGGTTCGAGCCCCAGGCGCCGGTGCTCCAGACCCGCTCCACGCCGCGGGAGCGCATGTGGGCGAACACGGTCTCCAGCGGGCGGACCTTGTTGCCGCCGTAGGGGCGGGCGCTCCGATCCTCGCGCTTCACCCAGAGATCGCCGGAGCGGGCGGCGCCGAGCGCCGGGTCCAGGGGCTCCACGGGCGTCGGCCAGTCACCCAGGGGCACCCGGGGCACGCGGCTCGAGACGCGGGGCAGCACCTCCGCCAGGGCGTCGTGGCTCACCCCTGCAGCATCCGCCCGCGCCTCGCGCGCGGTCAACCGGGCCCCGGTCGGGTCGATCAGGCCCGCTTGCGGATGAGGCCCTCCTGGGCCGTGCTGGCGACGAGCGTCCCGTCCCGGGCGAAGAACTGGCCGCGCACCAGGCCGCGCGCCCCCGACGCCGAGGGGCTCTCGATGACGTGGAGAAGCCAGTCGTCCATCCGGAACGGGCGGTGGAACCACATGGCGTGGTCCAGGCTGGCCACCTGCATCCCCGGGGTCAGCCAGTGGACCCCGTGGGGGCGCATGCTCGTGGGCAAAAACTGGAAGTCCGCCGCGTAGGCGAGCAGGTAGCGATGGAGGGCCGGATCGTCGGGGAGGGGCCCCGCGGCGCGATACCAGACCAGGTGACGCGCCTCGGTGGGCTTCGGCGCCATGGGGTTGATGGGCTTCACGGGGCGAAGCTCGATGGGGGCCTCGGCCGTGAAGGCCTCGCGGAGGTGCTCGGGGATCTGGTCCTCGACGCGCTTCGCGAGGTCGCTCATGGACAGGAGCGCCTCGGGCGGGGGCGCCTCCGGCATGGCGTCCTGGTGCTCGAAGCCCTCCTCCACCACCTGGAACGACGCGGCCAGGTTGAAGATCGCGCGACCGGCCTGGATGGCGACGACGCGGCGGGTCGTGAAGCTCCTGCCGTCGCGGATCCGATCCACGTCGTAGACCACCGGCATGTCCACGCGCCCGGAGCGGAGGAAGTAGCCGTGGAGCGAGTGCACGAGCCGGGCCTCCGGGACGGTTCGCGCCGCGGCCGACAGGGCCTGGCCCAGGACCTGTCCGCCGAAGACCGCCCCCCAGCCCAGGTCCTGGGAGCGGCCGCGGAACAGGTTCTCCTCGATCTTCTCCAGGGCGAGCAGCTCGATGAGCTCGTGCAGCACCTCCGACATGGGGACCTCCTCGCGCGTGCCCCTCCACCTGTACCGCGATGGCCGGGCGCCGTCACTGATGCGCGGCGTCCAGGGTCTCCACGGTCTCGCGCATGACGGTGAGGAGCAGCAGGCCGGGGACGGCGGTGAGGGCGGAGACGGCGAAGAAGGGGGCCCAGCCCATGGAGTCGACCATGTAGCCGGACACGGGGCCGACCCACATCCGCCCGACGGCGGCGAGAGCGGACAGCAGGGCGTACTGGGTCGCCGTGTAGCGGTGGTCGCACAGGGCCATGAGGAAGGACACGAAGGCCGCCGTACCCATGCCGCCGGCCAGGTTCTCCAACACCACGGCCACGAGGAGGAGCGGCATGTCGTGCCCGGCGAGGGCCAGGGCCAGGAACCCGAGGTTGGTCAGGGCCTGCAGCACGCCGAAGAGGACCAGCGCCCAGAACAGGCCGATCCGCGCCATGAGCGCGCCGCCCACCACCGCGCCGCCGAGCAGCGCCGCGAAGCCGACCACCTTGTTGGCCAGGGCGATCTCCGTCAGGTCGAACCCCGGGCCGCGCATGAGGAACGTCGTGGACAGGCTGCTCGCGAACACGTCGGCCAGCTTGTAGAGCAGCACGAGGAGCAGGATCGACCATACGCCAGGCCGGTCGAAGAACTCCCGCAGGGGACCCACGACGGCCTCGGTGAAGGTGCGCGGCGCCTTGTCGGCCATGTGCGGTCGCGGCCCCACGAGCGTGGCGACGACCCCGACGGCCATGAGCGCGGCCATGACCGAGTAGGCGGCCCCGAAGCCCACCCGGTCGGCCAACATGAGGGCCCCGGCGCCCGAGACGAGCATGGCCAGGCGGTAGCCGGTCACGGTGAGGCCGGCGCCGAGGCCGCGCTCCGGCTCTCGGAGGACGTCCGTGCGGTAGGCGTCCAGCACGATGTCCTGCGAGGCCGACGCGAAGGCCAGGGCCACGGCGGCGAACGCGATCCAGTCCAGGCCCGCCGACGGGGAGGCCAGGGCCATGGCGGCGATGAGCGCGGCCAGGGAGAGCTGGGCGATCAGCATCCACCCGCGGCGCCGTCCCAGGAAGGGCGGCACGAAGCGGTCCATGACCGGTGCCCACATGAACTTCAGGCTGTACGGGACGCCCACCAGGGTGAAGAACCCGATGGTCTCCACGTCCAGGCCGGCGTCGGTCAGCCAGGCCTGGAGCGTCCCGCCGGTCAGCAGCAGCGGCAGCCCCGACGAGAAGCCGAGCAGCGGCATGACGCCGACGCGCCGGTTCGCGAGATCCCGCAGTCGCGCGCGGTCGTGGGCGCCGGCCGGCATTCTAGAACATCGGCGAGGTGCCGGGCGTCCAGGGGCCGGGCGGATCGTCCCCGCGGGACGTCAGGATGATGGGGCCGTCGTCCGTGATGGCGATGGAGTGCTCGAAGTGCGCGCTGACGCTCCCGTCGGCGGTCTCCACGGTCCACCCGTCGTCGAGCATCGTCGTCTCGTGGGTGCCCAGGTTGATCATCGGCTCGATGGCGATGCACCAGCCTGGCTTGAGGCGCCGGCCGGTCCCCGGGATGCCGTAGTTGGGGATCTGCGGCTCCTCGTGGAGGCGCTTGCCCACGCCGTGCCCGCAGAAGTCCTGGACGATGCCGTAGCCGAAGGGCTCGATGAACGACTCCACGGCGTGGCCGATGTCGCCGACGCGGTTGCCGGGCACCGAGACCTCGATGGCCTCGTAGAGGCTCTCGTTCGTGCGCTGGAGCAGGGTCTCCACCTCCTCCGAGATGCGTCCGACCGGGATGGTCACGGCGCTGTCGCCCACGTAGCCGTCCAGGGTCGCGCCGCAGTCCACGCTCAGGACGTCTCCCTCCTCGAGCACCCGGCCCTCGTCGGGGATGCCGTGGACGATCTCCTGGTTGATGGACACGCACAGGCTCGCCGGGAAGACCTCGCGCCCCACCCGGTAGCCCTTGAAGGTCGGAGCGGCGCCGGCCTTGCGGATCATCTCCTCGGCGCGGCGGTCGAGAGCGGCTGTGGTGACGCCGGGCTTCACGACGTCGAACAGCATCTTGTGCACGTCGGCCACCACCTGGCCGGCGCGACGCATCTTCTCGATCTCGGACTTCGACTTCCGGACGATCATGCTCGGTCCCCTGCTCGAGTGCGGGACCGATAGCACGCGGGCGGAGCCGCGTACAAGCTATCGGCGGGCTGGCCTCAGGGCGGTCGCAAAGTCGACCGCCCTCCCTTGCCCTTGCCCTTGCCCTTGCCCTTGCCTGCTCTCAGACGCGCAAAACCCATTGTTTCCGAGGGGTGCAACCCGGCGCCGGGCGCCGTACCGCCGCGCGGCCCACGTTTCTCGGACTTTGCGATTGCCCTGGGGCTGGCCTCGCCGCGGCGGCATCTGTTAGCAGCGTCCGGGAAAACTCTCCACGTCGCGGATGCCGGCCGCTTCCCCCAGCCTCGACGCCCGAGAACCCTCCGCCGTACCGCCTGGTACTCCGGCTCCCTCCGGTCGCCGGCTCTTCTGGCCCTTCGGGCCAGCGCGGCAGCGCCTGGCGCTGCCAACGGAACCGTCGTGCGCCGATTCCGGCGAAATCGGCTCGGCCCCGCTCGGTCCGACTTTCCCCGTACACTGTGAGGAGACCGCCCATGTCAGGCACCTCCACCGCCGCGGCGCTGCCCCGTCCGGCCGCCTCCATCGGCCTCAAGCTGCTGTACGGGCTGACGTTCGTCTTCATCGGCGGCTACGGGAACTTCTTCCCCCTGTGGCTGCGGGACATCGGCTGGTCCGAGCCCGCCATCGGCTGGCTCGACGGCGCACGCTATGGCTGCCTGCTGGTCTTCCCGCTGATGTGGGGGCGCCTCGCCGACCACTGGGGGGACGGCGTGCGCGTCCTGCGCGTGCTGACCCTGGGCGGCCTCGTCGCCTTCCTGCCGGTGCTGTGGACGGAGGCCTTCTGGCCCGTGATGGCGGCGCTGGTGACCTACTCGGCCTTCCGGGTGGCCCACATCCCGGCGCTGGACTCGGTGACGCTCTCCCACGTGGAGCGCACGGGCGAGGAGTACGGGCGCTATCGCATCTGGGGCTCCGCGGGCTTCATCGTCGGCGGGCTGGCCCTGGGCGCCGTCGTCGAGGGCGTCGGCCGCGTCGCCATCCCCTGGGGGTTGGTGGGCACCCTCGCCGCCACCTGGCTGCTGGTGTTGAGCCTGTCGCCCGAGTCCCGCGGCGGGCTGGCCGCCAACCCGCAGCCCGGGCGCATCCGACGGCTGCTGGCCGATCGGGACCTGCGCGCGCTGTACCTGGTGGGCTTCGGCTCGCGCCTCGTGGCCCAGGGCCTGTACGGGTTCCTGGCGCTCCACCTCGTCGACCTGGGCGTCGCCGACGCGATCGTCCCCGTCTACTGGGCCATCGGCGTGGTGAGCGAGATCATCCTCATCCGGGTGCGACCGCGGTTGTTCGGAGGCCGGAGCACGCGGGCCGTCCTGGCCTTCGTCTTCCTGGCCATGGTGGCGCAGTACGGCCTCACCGCGGTCATCCGGGAGCCTCTCCTGGTGGCGCCGGTGATGATCCTCCACGGGATCACCTTCGGCATCTGGTACGTGACCAGCGTCCAGTGGCTGGGAGACCACGTCCCGCCCGTGGAGCGCGCCACGGCCCAGGCCCTGTTCCAGACCACGGGCTTCGGCGTCGGCGGGATGCTGTCGGCCATCGGCGCCGGCTATCTCTTCCACCTGGGCCAGGGGCGGCTCATGTTCGGCGTGGCGGCGGCCGTCGCAGCGGTGTTCCTGCTGGCGACGTGGCGCTGGTTCCCGCGCTAGGAGCCTGTAGTGTATTGCGGACCGAGCGAGCCCGAGACGATTTCGCCCAGATCGGCGCACGACGGTTCCGTTGGCAGGGCGGAGCGCTGCCGCGCTGGCCCGGAGGGCCAGGAGAGCCGGCGACCGCAGGGAGCCGGAGAACCAGTAGGTTCGGCGGAGGGTTCTCGGGCGTCGAGCAGCGCGGAGCGCTGCGTGCGCTGGCCCCAAGGGCCAGGAGAGCCGGCGACCGCAGGGAGCCGGAGGGTGGAAGCGGCCGGGATTCGCGACGGGAGCATATGCGCTACAGGCTCCTTGGCGCCGGTCCGGGCGTGAGCGGCCGTGCGGCCACGTGATACGCTGCGCGAGTGTCCGACGTCGTGCATCACGTCTACCTGATCCCGGGTTCTTCGGCTTCGCCAACCTGGGAGAGCTTCTCTCCTTCGCCCACGTCCGCGACGTGCTGGGCCGCTTCCTGGCGCAGCAGGGTGTCGAGGCCGTCGTCCACGACGTGCCCACCCTGCCGACGGCGTCCCTGCCGAAGCGGGCGGCGTGCATGGCGCGCGTGCTGGAGGAGACGTCCGGCGAGTCCGCCGGCCCGGTACACCTGGTGGGGCACTCCACGGGCGGGCTGGACGCCCGGATGCTCGTATCGCCGGGCGTGGACCTGCCCACGGAGGTCTCCCCGCCGGTGCTGGTCGAGCGCGTCGCGTCCGTCGTGAGGGTCTCCACGCCGCACCACGGTACGCCCCGGGCCAGCTTCTTCACGGGGATGTCGGGCCAGCGCCGGCGAGGGCGCTACACGCCCTGGACGTCCGGGCCCCAGACGTACTTGTGGATCTGCAGGTTCAGGCGCGCCGGCACCTGGTCCTCGCGCATCCAGCCTACCAGGTCCCGCGGGTCCATGCCGGGGTGGACCGGCGAGAACAGGACCGCGGCCACGCGGTCGGCCAGGCGGTGCTCCTCGACGAAGGCCCGGGCCCAGTCGTAGTCCTCCCGGTCGCAGAGGACGAACTTCACCTCGTCCCGCGGACCGAGCAGCGCCAGGTTGGGATAGTGGAGGTGCCTGTCGAGGAAGCGCCGGCTGGTGGCGAAGTCATCCGGCGCGCCGGGGCGACGCAGGGCCCCGGGGGTCTTCACGTCCACGACCTTCACGACGCCGTCCGGTACGTGGTCGAGGGGGATGACGCCGTTGGTCTCCACGACCACGTGCAGCCCGCGCGCGAGGAGCGCCTCCATGAGGTCCGGCAGGTCCTCCTGGAGCAACGGCTCTCCGCCCGTGAGGCACACCATCGGCGCGCCCGTGGCCTCGACCCAGTCGGCGAGGCCCTCGAGGGTCTCCTCGCCGCCCTCGTAGAAGGCGTAGGCCGTGTCGCAGTAGCCGCACCGGATGTTGCAGGCCGTGAAGCGCAGGAAGGCGCAGAGGCGGCCGGCGTCGACCCCTTCGCCCTGGACGCTCACGAACTTCTCGTTCACGCGCATGGCGGGATGACTTACTTGACCCGTGCGGGGCGAGCAAGGATGAAGGACGGAGCGACTCGATCGTCGGGAGGGGCATGAGGCGCAGGCTTTCCATCGCGCGCGGCACGACGCTCCTGGCCCTGTGCCTCTTCGCCGCGCCGGCGGCCGGTCAGGTGGGGCCGGAGGACAGCGGGTTCGATCCCGACGTGCCCGGCGGGGACGACGTGGAGCCCGAGCCGAGCCGGGGCGACGACGTCGAGCCGAGCATCTCCCCGGAGGACGACGTGGAGCCGTCCCGGGACGTGGAGCCCGCCGAGGAGGGCCGGGAGACCCCCGACGAGGAGGTCGAGCGACGTCAGCAGCCCACGGAGGAGGAGACCCTGCCGCCCGACGGCCTGGCGGAGCGCCCCATGCTCCCGCGCATCGGCATCGACGTCATGTACCCGCGCAGGGGAGTCGTGGGGCAGGGCGCGGCCGTCGCCTCCATCAACGAGGTGGGCGAGGACGTCTTCGTGTACTTCAACCTCGGCACGGTGTTCGTCGGCCGGAACTGGGCCATCGCCCCGCGACTGCCCATCCGCCTGCGCATCGTGGACGGCGACCCGGAGACCGACGCGGTGATCCGCGAGGAGGACTGGGACGAGCCCTCCGACTGGGCGCGCCTGCTCGCCTTCTTCCAGTGGGGTCACGTCGGGGACCCGTACTACGTGCGCTACGGCGAGCTGAACGGCGTGACCGTCGGCCACGGCACGCTGATCAATCGCTATTACAACACCGTGGACATCGATCGCTATCAGGGCGGCGTGTACAGCTTCCTCGACCCGGGCCTGGTGGGCGGGGAGGTGATGATCGACAACCTCTTCGACCCGGAGGTCATGGCCGCCCGCCCCTTCGTCCGCCCGCTGGACGCGTTCGGCGCGCTGCCCTTCGCCCTCCAGAAGCTGAAGCTGGGGGCCACCTTCGCCGTCGACCGCGCCGCCCCGCTCCGCGTGCGGACGGACGAGGAGGGGGAGATCCTCATCGACGAGGACTTCGAGCCCCGCGTGGCCGAGACGGACTTCGTCCCCATGCTCGGCCTGGATCTCGAGGTGCCCGTGGTGAGCCGCCCGCACTTCGACATGGTCCCGTACGTGGACTTCAACACGGTGGACATGGAGGGTAGCGGCGTCCACGCGGGCAGCTACTTCGTGGCCCGCTTCGACACCCTGAAGGAGTGGCGGACGCGCCTGGAGTACCGGTACTCGGGCGCCGGCTACCAGGCCGACTACGTGAACCCCTTCTACGAGATCCACCGCGTGCGCTACCGGGCCGACAAGAGCAAGCTGGCCTGGCTGCGCGACGAGACGCTCCACGAGGGGAAGAACGGCTTCTACATGGAGACGGAGTTCCGGTGGGTCGGCCTGATGCGCTACACGGTCGTCTACTCGAACGACGAGGGCCCGGACAACACGGACCTGGTGATGAAGCTCCGCTTCCCCCAGCTCGGACCCATGCGCCTGTCGGCCTTCTTCGCGCGCCTGGACTTCGACGGCGCCGACGACTTCTTCGACCCGCAGGACACGGTCCTGGCCGTCAGCGCCCGCTACAACATCGGGGACCTGTTCTTCATCAAGGCGCGCCTGGTCAACGAGTGGTGGATGCGCCACACGGACTCCGGGAGCAGCGCGTTCGAGACCACCACCGACTACGACCTGGGCTTCGGCCTGCTGCTGAAGTTTTGACTCCTGTGACGAAACTACGGTCCGGCCCAGGCCGGCGATCCGACGGCGCTGTGGCGTGCCGCAACTCCTTGAATTGGCGCCGCCAGTCCTGCGTCGTTGCGTCCCACCACAGCTTGCGTCTCCCCGCCCTGGACTCGAACCTCCATTCCGTCCCAGGAGTCGAGTTTTGAGCCCCCGCCTTCCGCCGCTGCTCTCCGCGCTCCTGCTCCTCGGCGCCTGCGGGGACGGAGGAGAGGCGGCCCGCCCCGACGCGCTCGGGGGCGAGGGCGCCTCGTGCGATCCGGTGTCTCCCTGCGAGCCGGCGCTGGTCTGCGTGGACGGGACCTGCGTAGAGCGCCCGTGGCCGCCCGACGCGCGCCCCCTGCCGGACCTCCCGGACGTCGGAGCGCCGGACGTGCCGGACGTCGCAGACGTGGGAATCGAAGACGCCGACACGGCCGATGCGGTCCCCGAGGTGACGGACGCGCAGTTCGACCTGCCGGATCCCGGCCCCGACCTCCCCGATCCGGGCCCGGAGGTGGCGGACGCGGACGCGGTGGAGGTCCCCGACCCCGGCCCGGACGCGCCCGCGGACGTCCCGGCAGACCCCGGCCCGGTGGACGCGGACGCCTCCCTGGACGCGGACACCGACGCCGCGGGGCCCGACACCATCGTCCTGCTCATCCGCGAGGACGAGGCCGGCGAGTCCCTTGGTTCGTCCCTCATCTCCCTGGAGCCGGGGCAGGGCTGGGTGACGGAGCTGACCCTCCCCAAGGCGGGGGAGCTCCTCGGCATGGAGGTCATCCTGCGCAACGTGTCGGCGCCGTCGTCCTGCGGGTTGTTCCAGCCGGCCGTGTGGCTGCCGGACGAGGCCGGCGACTACGAGGCCGGCGCGAACTGGGCCGCCGAGCCGCGGATCCTCGAGAACCAGGAGGAGCCGTACGCCTTCGTGTTCAATGAGAAGCACCCGGTGCCGCAGGGGAAGGTCCGCGTCGGCCTCGTCCTCGCGGGCTCCTGCGACGGGGAGCCGCCTCCGCCGGCCCTGGCCACGGACGCCACCGGGAACCTGGCGAGGACGTTCCTCTGGGTGCCCTCGTCCGACGGGACGCCCTGGGTGGCGGGGACGTCCCTCGGCCTCGACGGGCGCTGGGCTCTCCGCGCGCTCGTCGAGGTGCCGTGGCCCTGAGCCTCCCTCAGTCGGGGGCGCCGAGCGCCGCGGCCACCTGGGCCCCGAACGCCCGCTCGATCCCGTCGAACCGCAGCTCCACGGAGGCCTCCCGGGCCAGGTCCCGCGCGTAGCGCCTGTGGAGGGTGAGCAGAAGCTCCGGGCAGAGCTCGGTCCGGAGGACGGCCTGGGTCCTGGGGTCGTCCCAGCCCAGGTCCACGCCGTCCCGGCGAGCGTGCAGCCGCAGGACGTGATGTCCGAAGCGGGTGGTCACGGGGCCGGCGACCCCGCCCGGCTCCAGGCGCGCGACCGCCTCCGCGACCGGAGCGTCCACCTCCTGGAGGCGCCGGTCCACGTCGCCGTCGGGCTCCTCGGGGTCGTAGTAGAAGGTGTAGCGGCGGAACGCGAGCCGGGGGTTGTCCCTCGACAGCTCCTCGAAGGTCCCGGCGAAGGCCCCGGCGCTCGCCTCGTCCGGGAGGGCCGTGCGTATCCGCCGCGCCAGGTCTCGCTGCGCGTCCAGGCAGGCGACGGTCTCGGGATCGCCGCATCGCCTCCGATCCCGGCAGCAGAGGAGCTGGACGTCGTCCACGGTCCACGCGGGCGGCGCGACGAACCGCCAGCGGGTCTCCCGGTACAGGTGGCGGCGGAGGCGCTCCGGGACGGTCCGGCACACCCGGCCGGGCGGGAAGAGGTGCCGGCGCAGGCGCTCCGCGGCCTCGGCCTCCGGCAGACCCTCCACGGCCTCCCCGAGCATTCGGCGCGCCTCCTGGGCCTGCAGGTGCTCGGTAGCGCGCTCCAGCACGGCCGCCCGGATCGCGTCGGCGTCCGCCGGGCCGTCGATCCGCGCGCGGACCTCCTCGGCCGTCATCGGGTGGCCCGCGACGTCGGCGACGACCGGGTCCCCGTTGGGCGTTCCGGCGGCGGCCAGGACGGCCCAGGCGATGGTCCACAGGGCATACACGGCCCCCTCATAGCAGGCGCGGGGTCGCGCTGGCGACATTGACACGACGCGGCCCGGTGCTCATCCTGTGCGCTGATCGATTCGAACGGGACGGGTCCGTTCGGGAGGGGTGATGAAGAAGGCTGCCCACATCCGCGCTGCGCTCCCGCTGGTCGGGATCGCCCTCCTCGCCGCTTCGATGGTGGCGTGCACGGGGCGGGCCGGCGACGGAGACGGAGAGGGTGGCCTCGACAACGGCCGCTTCGGCCTGGTGGTCCTGACCCACCAGGACTCGGCAGGGACCGACGACGAGCTGGTGGCCCAGGCGTGGTTCGCCGAGCACACCGCCGTCGCGGCGAAGGACGTCCTGTCCTTCCTCCACGTACCGCTGCTCGGGGGGCCGGTGCCGGAGCGCGCCGACGAGTGCCTCGTGACCAACCGGGGCCTGCGCAGCCTCCCGCCCGACGCCGACGGCGTGAACGGCTGGGTGGACTTCGTGGACGCCGGTCGCCTGTCCGTCGACGCAGACGGCCGGGCCCTGGACGCGCGCACCAAGCTGCTGCCCGACCTGGGCCTCGGCGTAGGCGGCGTGGTCTACGACGCCCGCCACCGAGAGGATCGCATCCCGACGCGCCGGGAGCCGTGGCTCGTGGAGGGCGAGGGCGGCACCGAGGTCGGACCGTTCACGGCACGCGTCGAGGCCCCCGGCGCCCTGCACCTCACGGGCGTGGGACCGGAGGAGGCCTACGGCCCGTCGATCTCCTGGCCGGCCCTGGACGAGGGCGGCCTGGACGTGACCTGGGAGCCCGGCGACGGCGAGGACGGCGTGGTCGTCCTCCGGCTGGTCCGCCACGGCTTCGATCGTGCCAGCTCGGTGGTCTGCGCCGCGGCCGACGACGGCCACTTCAGCATCCCCGTGGAGCTCGTCGAAGAGCTCCCCGACTACGGCCCGGACCAGGCGGATCGGCTCGACGTCCTGCGCTTCACCGCCACCCCCTTCGAGGCCGACGGGCTGGACGAGGGCCTGGTGCTGGCTGTGGCCCGGGCGAGCACCCGGCTGGAGTAGGCCGGCCTCTCCGTCAGGTCCGAGCGTCGGAGCATCCCGCGCCGGCGAGGCCGCCTTTCAATTGGCCACACCACGCAGAGAGCCCGCGAAACGTGGTCGTGGACGTGGACGTGGTCGGGCTCACCGGGCCCGGCGTTTCGCACGCATCGGGAGTGGGCTCCCGGCCGGGCCGGGGCGTGCCGCCGGGGCCGGCGGATCGGGGAGTGACCGCCGCGGACGGCGATCCTGCTGCATCTCCTCCATGTCCTCCGCGGCTTTGCGGCTTGGCGCCTTGGCGCGAGCCCTCTGGAGTTCGGGGCATGCGTATGATCGGCAGGCGACGAGGCCGGAGCGCCGGTGCCACCGACTCCCCGGCGCGGCGCGGGGGAGCTATCGGCGGAGCTTGTCCAGGAGCTTGGAGACCAGGCCCCTCTCCTTCCGGCGCTTCTCGGCGCGCATCCGGAGGAGCCGCTTCTCGCGCTTGGCGTCCACGTGGCTGGGGTCGAGGTGCAGGGCCCGGTTCAGCTCCTTGCGCTGGTCGGGGCCTTCGTCCCGGGCCTTGTGGTACAGCGACATGAAGTAGTGGACCTCGGCGCTCTCCTCGTCCAGCTCCATGGCCTTCTCCCAGGCCTTGCGCGCCTCTTCGAGGCGCTGGGGCTCGGGGCGGGCCTCGGCGTTCTGGAAGATGGCCCAGCCGAGCCGCGACCAGTACCTGGCCTCGTCCGGGACGGCGCTGACCGCCTGCCGGAGGAACTTCTCAGCGTCCGTGTAGGCGCGCTTGTCGAGCAGCACGCTCCCCTTGTGGAAGGAGATCTTGCCGACCTCCCCCGCGTTGCGGGCCTTCCGGCCGCCCTTCTCGTCGACGCCGCCAGGCGCCTCGGGCTTCAGCTCGCCGCGGATGTACTGGCCGCGCTTCGTGCGGTCGGACAGGACGTCCTTCGCCTCGGTGGCGAACTGGAACACGGCCATGGCCTGGTCGCGCATGTCCTCCAGGCCCGCGGTGGCGATCTTGTCCGGGTGGAAGCGCTTGACCAGGTCGAAGTACGCCTCCTGTACCTTCGACGGCGACGCCTCCCTCCGGACTCCGAGCACTCCGAAGTAGTCCGTCTTTCGGACGGCTTCGAACCGTTGCTCCAGCAGTTTTCGGGCGGCGTCGACGTCTGGGGTCGCCATCCAGCCTCCGGGGCGAATGCCCAGACCATAGCAGCGACCCGGGCCGGAAACCAGCCTCCCCGGGCTGGTTTCCACGAGGCCGCGCGTGCTATCCAACCGCCCATGCGCGTGCGCTCGAAGTGGTCCTGGAACCGGCTCCCGGTCCTGGTCGCGGGGCTCGCCCTCGCGGCCGCGATCACCGGGTGCGATCCGTCTCAGGAGGGCGACGCCGGGACCCTGCTTCCGCCGCTGTCCCTGGAGGCCGTGGGCCCGTCGCCCGTCGTACCGGGCACGCGCCTCGCCCTGGTGGGCGGCGGCTTCGTCCCGGCCGAGGTCGCCGAGGTGGTGGTGATCTTCGAGGGGGCCGTGGGCGACCGCCCCGTGGAGTTCGCCGTCCACCCCGAGCGCGAGGGCGAGGACGTGCTCGTCGTGCCCGTGACCGGCCAGGTCGCTGACGCGCTCGTGCGCGCGGACGGTGTCTTCCGGGGAGACGTCGTCGTCCGGCGACACCCGGCCGACGAGGGCTCGCCCACGCACGAGGCCTCTCTGGCCGTGGAGCTGCCCGTCGCCGAGGAGCTGACCCCCACCGTGACCGGCCTGGAGCCGACGGAGCTCCACCCCGGGGATCGCCTGGTGCTGTCCGGGGACGGCTTCCTCCACCCTGGCGAGGGCGTGTCCCTGGTGGCCTTCGACGGCGTCTTCACGACGACCGTCCCGCCGTCCAGCCAGCCGGTGGAGGGCCTCGTCGTGCCGGGCGAGCCGGGGGACTCCATGTCGCGCGACCGCCTGGAGCTGACCCTCACGCCGGACCTCTTCGGCATCCGCCCCGGGACGTTCGAGGGCAACGTGCGCGTCGTGAACTCGGCCGCCGACGGGGCCGAGTCGGCGTCCGAGGCCCTGGCCCCCGGACCGCTCGTGCTCCACCGCCCGGAGGTCGACGAGGTCACGCCCACCTCGGCCTCTCGCGGCCAGCTCGTGGAGGTCCACGGCCGTGGCCTCCTGCCCGCGGACGGCCGCCTGCAGGCGGGGACCCTGCTCGTCCTGGAGGGCACGTTCGAGCCGGCTCGTGGCCCGACGGAGTCCTGGACCGGCGTGGACGCCCAGGCGCTCTTCCCGGACATGCAGCCGAACAACGCGGTGGCGGCCGTCGTCCTCCGCGTGGACCAGGACGAGGACGGGGACCTCGTGGGTCTGGGCCGCCGCGCCGGTGTCTTCGAGGGCACCGTGAGCCCGCTGCTCTTCTTCGGGCCCGACGCCGTGACCGGGCACGGGTTGCCGCTGACCTTCACGGTGGAGCCGCCTCGACAGGTGGTCCACCTGCGCTTCCTCCCCACGTTCGACGACGCCCTGGCCGAGTTCGGCCTCCTCGCCGAGCGCGAGGCGGTCATCCGGCGGATCCTGGAGGTCACCGCCCGCGACTACGCCGGGATCAACATCGCCTTCACGGTGGAGCCGCCCGCGGACTTCGTGGAGTACGCGATCGTGGAGATCGGGGGGCACGATCCGAACGGCACGGGCCTGTTCGGCCTGGACAACACGGCCGGAAAGGACGTGGGCAACCTGCGCTTCGACGACGTCATCGGCGGCTTCAACGCCGAGACCCGAGCGCGCGGGTTCGCGGCCTTCGGCGGGGTGTTCGTGGCCGAGATGCTGAACCTGTCCTCGACCCTGTCGGACACGGAGCTCGCCTCGCCCCGCTTCGACGACATCTTCGCGCCCGTGTCGCCGGTGCTGGGCGGGGTGATGGCGGACGAGGGCGAGTCGGACGGCGACGGCGGGCGCGCCCGGGTCATCCGCGAGGCGGTGCGCGTCCTGGGCAACCTCGTGGGCGGCACCGTCAGCCACGAGGTGGGGCACAGCCTGGGCCTGACGGCCATCCAGGGGCAGTTCCACAACACGGGGGACAACCCCGGATGGATCATGGATGCAGGGGTGTTCCGGCCGTTCGAGGAGCGGGCGGAGATCGACGGGCGGGGGCCTGCGGTGTTCTCCCCCTTCAACCGCACCTACCTGGAGTCCATCCTCCCGACGGGGTCCTGATGCCGCCGAGCCTCCGCGCGAGCGCACCGGCCGCCGTCCTGGCGGCCCTGATGGCGTGTACGCCCTCCACCCCGGAGGAGCGCCCCACGCCGACCCCCGCCCAGGGCGGGACCCCCGAGTCCGACGAGGGCGAGGCGCCCTCCGTGGAGACGCCCCGCGTGGTCTTCTCTACGCGCGGAGGCCCCGTGGTCGTGGTCGCGGAGGTGGTCGACACGCCGGACAGCCGCGCGCGGGGGTTGATGTTCCGGGAGAGCCTGCCCGAGGGCGCCGGGATGCTCTTCGTGTTCGAGGAGCGACGGCGCCACACCTTCTGGATGAAGAACACCCTGATCCCGCTGGACATGATCTTCATCGACGACGCCGCGGGGCGCGGGGAGCCTCGTGTCGTGGGCGTCGTCCACCGCGCCGAGCCGCGCACCCTCCGGACCCGGGGCGTCGATCGCCCCAGCCGCTGGGTCGTGGAGGTCCCCGGCGGCTTCGCCCGGGAGCACGGCATCCGCGAGGGCGTCCGGGTGCGCTTCCAGGGGTTGCCGTGAGCGGTCCCCGCCGCTTTTTTGACGCGCGATCCGTCCGCCCCGAGACTGCACGCGTCCACGCGAAGCACGGAGGCGCCGCGCATGGCTCGGGACGACCAGGAGCTCCACACGATCACGCTCATGGGCAGGGAGTTCCGGATCCGCTCGGAGGCGGACCGGGAGCACCTCGAGGAGGTGGCCCGCTACGTGGAGGAGACCATCGACACGGTCGCCCGGGGCCAGCGCCACCTCGCCGTCCAGAACATCCTGTTGCTCGCGGCGCTGAACCTGGCCGACGAGCTCTTCTCGTCCCGCGCCGACCACGAGGCCCTGCAGGACCGCATCCGGGCCTCGTCGCACGCCCTGCTGGAGCGCCTGGCACCGGCCGCATAGTCCCGACCCCACCGGTTACGGTGGTTGCAGCAGGACCGCCGTCCCCGGCTCACAGTCCTGTACTCGGGATCCCGCGGTCTCGCGGACAGTCGCGCGCCAAGCCGCCAAGACGCGAAGGTCAGCGAACCGCTTGCACAACGGTTCGGCTGAGACTGTCGGGTCACCGGCAGGCCAACAGCGAGCACACCGGGCCGAAGCATGCCGTTTTCCTTTGCGTCTTCGCGCCTTTGCGCGAGTCCTTCGTCTTGCGACATGTGACGAGCTGTGAGCCGCCCCCGGCGGTCGCCACTCTGAGACCTGGGGGCGCCGTCGTCCCCGCCGGCGTCGTGGGTTTCGTGGGAATGGCCGCGCGTGTCGTCCACGACCACGACCACGACCAGGTCGGCGGGACGACCGGGCAGGAGGGGGATCGTGGAGGAGCGTAAGCGCCGGCTCCGCCGCCTGGTGCGCGCCGCCCGGCGGCACATTCCCGAGGACGCGCGGGAGGCCGCCCACCGCGCCATGGCCGCGCGCCTCGACGAGGTGGTGCTCGCCCGGGGCGCTCGGGTCGTCGCCGTCTACGCGGCCATGGGGGGCGAGGCGGATCCGTCGGCCTTCGATCGCCGCTGGGTGGCCGAGGGCGGCGTGGTCGCCTTCCCGCGGGTCGTGGGGCCCGGCGCGATGGACTTCCGCCGCGTGGACGATCCAGACACGCTGGTCGCCGGCTACCGGGGCATCCGCGAGCCGCCCGAAGACGCCCCGCGGGTGCCCTGGGAGGACATCGACGTGCTGGTCGTGCCCGGCGTGGCCTTCGATCTCCAGGGCCACCGGCTGGGCCAGGGCGGCGGCTTCTACGATCGGATGCTGGCCACGGCGCCGGCCCCCTACGCGGTCGGGCTGGCCTACGAGCTGCAGGTGGTCGACCACGTGCCCCGGGGCGAGCACGACATGCAGGTGGACGCGGTGGTCACCGAGCGCCGGACGCTCCGCTTCCCGCGGGTCCGGGAGCCGTCGGACGAAACCCGATAGCCCGGAATTCTCACGAGACGTCGAGCGAAGCGCCGGGAGGCGCGAGCGGATCCCGAGCTGCAGCCGGCGGATGGTGACGAGGCCGGGATAGGTGCTCGACGGGGACCCCGGGCGTCGTGATAATGGCGCGCCGCCAACGACGACGGGACGGGAGCCCATGGAATTCGCCAGCGTCGACGAGCAGCTCGAGCTCCTCCTGCGGGGGACCGTGGACGTCCACGTGGAGGACGAGCTGCGGGACAAGCTCGAGCACAGCCGGGAGACCGGCCGGCCGCTCCGCATCAAGGCGGGCTTCGACCCGACCGCGCCGGATCTGCACCTGGGCCACACGGTGCTGCTCACCAAGATGCGCCACTTCCAGGAGCTGGGGCACCACGTGGTGTTCCTCATCGGCGACTTTACCGGGATGATCGGCGATCCGACCGGGCGCAGCGCCACGCGGACGGCCCTGAGCCGCGAGGAGGTCCGGGCCAACGCGGAGACCTACAAGGAGCAGGTCTTCAAGATCCTCGACCGGGACAGGACGGAGATCGCCTTCAACAGCACGTGGATGAAGGAGCTGGGCGCCGAGGGCATGATCGAGCTGGCGGCTCACTACAACGTGGCCCGCATGCTGGAGCGCGACGACTTCAAGAAGCGCTTCCAGTCCGGGCGGTCCATCAGCGTCCACGAGTTCCTCTATCCGCTGGTGCAGGGCTACGACTCGGTGGCGCTGCGCTCCGACGTGGAGCTGGGCGGGACCGATCAGCTCTTCAACCTGCTGGTGGGCCGCCACGTCATGAAGGAGTACGGCCTGGAGCCCCAGTGCGTGCTCACCACGCCGCTGCTGGAGGGGCTCGACGCGCGGGTCGAGGACGGCGAGATCGTCGGCCAGAAGATGTCCAAGTCCTACGACAACTACGTGGGCGTGGACGAGCCACCCGTGGAGATGTTCGGCAAGCTGATGTCCGTCAGCGACGATCTCATGTGGCGCTACTACGACCTCCTGTCCACGCGGAGCCCGCGCGCCCTCGGGGCCCTGAAGGACGACGTGCGGGAGGGCCGGGCGCACCCCCGCGACGCGAAGGTGGACTTCGGGCGCGAGATCGTCACGCGCTACCACGGCGCCGAGGCCGCCGAGGAGGCGGTGCGGGAGTGGGAGCGGGTCTTCAGCCAGCGCCAGCGGCCGTCCGACATCCCGCGGCACCGCGTCGCGGGGGACGGGGACGGTGTCTCCGTCATCCAGGCGCTGCGCGAGGCCGGGCTCGTGAAGTCGGGCGGCGAGGCCCGCCGGATGCTGAAGCAGGGCGCGGTGAGCGTCGACGACGAGCGCGTGACCGCCAAGGATCACCGACTCGCCGCCGGCGGGTCCTACGTGGTGAAGGTGGGCAAGAAACGCTGGGCGGAGATCGAGGTGGAGTGAGGGGGGCGCAGCCCGGGGTCGTTGCAGTGTCTCGAGGCTCCATCCTTGCGCGTTCGCCCGTGATCCATACCGTGTGAGGCCATGCGGTGGCGCGGGTGCCCCGTCGGGCGGTCCGTCCCCGGACGACCAGCGAGGTGATGGCGTGTTCGACTTCGAGTTGGAGGAGATGATCCAGCAGCAGCTGGTGAGCCGCGGGATCGAGGATCAGCGCGTCATCCAGGCGTTCCGCCGCATCCCGCGCCGGGAGTTCGTCCCGGACTACCTCCACAACCGGATGTATCACGACGAGCAGCTCCCCATGGGGCTGGGCCAGACCATCTCGCCGCCGTACATGGTCGCCCGGATGCTCCAGGACCTGGCCATGCCGGAGGAGGCGCGCGTCCTCGAGGTGGGCACCGGGTCGGGCTATCAGACCTCGCTCCTGGCCGTGGTGGCGGGCACCGTCCACACGGTCGAGATGATGCCCGAGCTGTCGGCCCGGGCGCGCAAGATGCTGGTCGAGGACATGGGCCTGCACAACGTCTCCTTCCGCGTCGCGGACGGATTCCAGGGCTGGAGCGACGCGGCGCCCTTCGACGCCATCGTCGTCAACGCCGCCGCGGACGAGATCCCCTGGCCGCTGGAGGGCCAGCTTCGCCCCGGCGGCCGGCTCGTGATGCCGGTGGGCACGGAGAAGGACCAGGAGCTTCAGGTGGTGGAGCGCTCCGCCGACGCGTCCTCGACGAAGGTGATCCGCACCGAGCCCATCCCGCACCCCTTCGCGCTCCTCTCCGGCGAAGCCCAGGAGTTCTGAGCCCGCCGGCAGGCCTCGAATCGCGTTGACGCCGCGCCGCACCGCCGCCATGGTGGGGCGGCCCGGGACGTGGACGAGGAGGGGGCGTGCCGATCCGTGCGTCGAGCTTGCTGCTCTGCTGCGTGGCGTGGCTGCTCGCGCCGGCCGCCCACGCACAGACGGAGCCCGCTCCGGCCGAGCCGGACGCGCCGGCGGAGGAGGCCCCGAGCCAGCCGGTGGTGGTGCCACCGCAGCCCGTCACGGAGGTGGACGCGGAGTATCCGCTCGAGGCGCGCGAGGAGGGCCTGGAGGCCGTGGTGGTCCTCGCGGTCGACGTCCGCGCCGACGGGACGGTGGCGAAGGCGACCGTGAAGGAACCCGTCGGCCACGGCTTCGACGAGGCCGCGGTGGAGGCGGTGGAGCGGATGCGCTTCCGACCCGCCACGGTGGACGGGGAGCCGACGCCGGTCCGCATCAGCTACACGGTCCGCTTCGACATCGAGGAGGAGGCGGTCGAGCCTCCGGAGCCGGAGCCTCCCCCGGAGCGCGTCGTCATCCGGGGGCGCGTCCGCGAGCGGGGGACGCGGAAGCCCCTCGCCGGCGTCCCGGTGGTGGTCGCGGGGACGGACGAGACCGTGCTCACGGACGCAGAGGGCCGCTTCGAGGTTCGCGGCGCGGGGGCTGGGCGCTACACGCTCGAGGTGCCCCTGGAGGACTACGAGCCGTTCCGGATGGCCGTGGAGGTGGGCGAGGACGAGGTCGCCGAGACGGAGCTCCGGGTCACGCGCGACCTGTACGCGGACTACAAGACGGTCATCGAGCGCCCACGCATCGAGAAGGAGGTGGCGAAGCGCACCCTGAGGGCGCCGGAGATCCAGAAGATCCCGGGCACGAGCGGCGACGCCATCAAGGTCATCCAGACCCTGCCCGGCGTCGCCCGCGGCGCCTTCGGGAGCGGACCGCCCATCATCCGGGGCAGCTCTCCGGAGGACACGCGCACCGTCCTGGAGGGCCAGTACCTGCCCCAGCTCTTCCACTTCGGCGGCCTGTACTCGGTCATCAACACCGACCTCATCGAGACCGTGGACTACTGGCCGGGGGGCTTCTCCGCGCGGTACGGGCAGGCCACCGGCGGTGTCATCGACGTCTCCCTGCGCGACCTGCGCACCGACCGCTGGCACGGCACCCTCGAGACCAACGTCTTCCACACGGGCGCCCTCGTGGAAGGGCCGGTGGGCGAGGACACCGCCGTGGCCGTGGCCGCGCGCCGCTCGTACATCGACGTCATCCTGCCCGCCGTGCTGCCCGACGAGGGGCTGAGCCTCACGGTGGCGCCGCGCTACTACGATTACCAGGCGCGGGTGACCCACCAGCTTCGGGACGACAGCCGGGTGTCCATCTTCGGCTACGGCTCGGACGACGAGGTGGTCTTCGTGCTCGACGAGCCCCAGGGCTCCGGCGGCGTGATCGGCGGCCGCGTGCGCAGCAAGACGCGCTTCCACCTCCTCACCGGCACCTGGGAGCGCCAGATCGACGACGTGGGACTGCGCACCGAGTGGAGCGCGGGCTTCCAGGGCATCGGCTTCGACACCGGCGGCGGCTTCCGGCTCGACATCGAGGCCTGGCCCATCAACCTCCGCCAGGAGGTGACGTGGGACGCCGCCGAGTCCTTCCTGCTCACCATGGGCGCGGAGGGAGGCGTCTGGCCGTTCGAGGTGGACTTCCGGGGCTCCGCGCCGCCCAAGGAGGGCGAGGTCGCGGCGCAGCCGGACCCGACGAACTTCATCACCTCGGAGTCCCAGGGCACGCTGCGCTTCGTGGCGCCGTACCTCGAGGGGACGCTGAGGGTCGCGGACGCCCTGACCCTGGTGCCGGGCCTCCGGGTGGAGGCCTACGCCCTGGAGGACTCGTCCTACGTCGCGGTCGACCCGCGGCTGTCCACCCGCTGGGACGTGGCGGAGGACACGGTCCTGAAGGGCTTCGCGGGCCTGTACCACAAGCCGCCCGAGGTGGACGAGTGGGACGAGCGGCTCGGCAACCCGGACCTGGGTCCGGAGCGCGCCTGGCAGGTGTCCCTGGGCGTGGAGCAGCGGTTGACGGAGAAGCTCTCGGCGGACCTGCAGGTCTTCTACAAGTCGATGGACGACCTGGTGGTCCCGGCGGACCCGCTGACCGAGGGCGTCCGCTACACGAACGACGGCGTCGGGCGGGTCTACGGCATGGAGCTTCTCCTCCGGCACGACCTGAGCGAGCGCTTCTTCGGCTGGGTGAGCTACACGCTGATGCGGGCTCGGAGGCGGGACGGCCCGGACGAGCGCTGGCGCGCGTTCGACACGGATCAGACGCACATCCTGACGGCGCTCGGCGTGTTCCGGCTGGGCCGCGGGTGGGAGGCCGGCTTCCGCTTCCGGTACACGAGCGGGAACCCGGAGACGCCCATCGTCGGGGCCACCTTCGATGCGGACAACGACACCTTCTGGCCCATCGCCGGGCGCGTGAACAGCGACCGGAGCCCGGCCTTCCACCAGCTCGACATCCGCTTCGACAAGCGGTGGGTCTTCGACGCGTGGATGCTGAACCTCTACCTGGAGATCCAGAACCTCTACAATCGGGCCAACCACGAAGGCTGGAACTACGCCTACGACTACTCGGATCGGGAGAGCATCAGCGGCCTCCCGATCATCCCGAACTTCGGGCTCGAGGCGGAGTTCTGAGGAAATGCGCGGACGGACCGGGTCGTTGACTCGGAGCACACCGGACCTATCATGCTCCCGAGACCCGCGAGCCCATTGCAGAGGTGCCGATGATCACGCTGACGAATCCCGCCGCCGAGAAGATCCGCAACATGGCCACCCAGCACGAGATGCAGGAAAACGGCGTGCGCGTGATGGTCGTGGGCGGTGGATGCTCCGGCCTGACGTACGACATGGACTTCGAGACGGAGCCGAAGGACGGAGACGAGGTCTTCGAGAGCGACGGCGTCAAGGTCTACATCGACCCCATGAGCCTCGCCTACCTCGACGGGACGAAGATCGACTACGTCGAGACCTTCAGCTTCTCGGGCTTCCACTTCGAGAACCCGAACGCCCAGAAGAGCTGCGGCTGCGGTAGCTCCTTCACGGTCTGATCCGACCGGGTGTCGTCCGATCCACGCTGGAGCGTCCCCGAGCTGGCGCCCTCGGGGGCCGGGCAGGGGGTGATCCGCCTGCCCGAGTTCCAGAGCGTGCCGATCACCCCGGCCGTGACCGAGGTGATCGACCACCCGCACTTCCAGCGCCTTCGCCGGGTCCGCCAGCTCGGGCCGACGTTCCTCGTCTACCCGGGCGCCGTCCACACGCGCTTCGAGCACAGCGTCGGCGTCTACGGGACCACGGTCCGCTACCTCCAGAGCCTGCTGCAGCACGAGAGCGTGCGGCAGTCCCTGGACGAGGCGGCGGTCCGCACCGTGCTCATGGCGGGTCTGCTCCACGACCTGGGCCACTATCCGTTCGCCCACACGCTGGAGGCCCTCCACCACCGGGGACAGGACACCCCGAAGCACGAGGACCTCGCCGGGGAGATCATCTTCGGGCGGGCCCCCGGCCTGGCCCAGGCGCGGCGGCCCATCTCGGAGATCCTGCGCCGGAGCGTGGGGGTGGATCCGGAGCGGGTCGTCCGCCTGATCACCGCGAGCCGCCGGGACCTGGCCGACCCGGTGGACCGCCTGCTGCAGTCCGTCGTCAGCAGCGCCCTGGACGCGGACAAGATGGACTATCTCTGGCGGGACTCGGTCCACCTCGGCGTGCCCTACGGCCGGAACTACGACCGTGAGCGGCTGCTCAACGCCCTGACGGTCAGCGCCGACGGGGACGCCCTGGCCGTGACCTCCAAGGGGGTCATCTCGGCGGAGATCTTCCTGTTCTGCCGCTACACCATGTTCTCCGAGGTGTACTGGCACCACACCGTCCGCAGCCTCTCGGCGATGCTGGAGCGCGCCTGGGCGGACGTGGTGATCCGGGACCGCCCCAGCCACTCCGAGCTCGTCTCCCGGCTGCTGGGCGTGGGCGACGACGTGCTCCTGGACTCCCTGGCGGCCGAGGCGCCGCCTCGCAGCGTGGCCGCGCGCATCCTGGGCTGCATCACGCGGGATCGGCGCGCGCCGTACAAGCGGCTCATCACCTGGTCGCGGGTCTACGACGACCCGGACAAGCGCGAGGCCTACGAGCGCCTCTACGCCATGGAGCGCTCCGACGCCGACACCCTCGTCGAGCGCCTGCGTCACGTCCTGGGCCGCGAGGGCCGGCCGCTGCCGGAGGGGGCGCTCATCCTCGACGTGCCGCCCCGGGACAAGGACCACCTCCCGGACGTCGCGGTCCACCACCCCCGCGCCGGCGCCGGGCAGGGCGCCTGGACCACCCTCGCCCGAAGCTCGCGCATCGTCGCCGGCATCGGGGAGGACTTCGTGAAGGTGGTGAAGAAGATCCGCCTCTTCGCGCACCCGCACCACGCCCCCCGCCTCGAGCAGGACCCCGCCGCGCTCGAGCGCCGGGTCCACGAAGTGGTCATGGAGTGCACCGGCCCCGCGTAGGCCTCCAGGGTCGCCTTGCGCCGCCGGGCGGGGTGGGCGACGATCGTGGCGATGCCTCACGCCAAGCCACGGCTCTACCGGGACCCGGTCCACGACACCATCGTGCTCGAGCCGGACTCCGACGAGGGGCGGCTGCTCATCGCGCTGCTGGACGCCCGCGAGGTCCAGCGGCTCCGGCGCATCCGCCAGCTCGCCCTGAGCTTCCTCGTCTACCACGGCGCCGAGCACTCGCGCTTCGCCCACTCCATCGGGGTCGCGTGGCTGGCCCGGCGCATGCTGGACCGGGTGCAGCGGAGCGCCGACATCCCGGCGGAGGAGCGCCTGGTGACCCTGGCGGCGGCGCTGCTCCACGACGTGGGCCACGGTCCCTTCAGCCACGCGCTGGAGGCCCTGTGCGGAGAGCGCCACGAGGAGCGCTCCGTGGCCCTCGTGATGGACCCGGACACGGACGTCCACCGGGCCCTGGCGGACGTGGACGCCCGCCTGCCGGAGCGCGTGGCCGCCCGCATCGCCGGGACCGACGAGAGCGCGCCGCCGTACCTGCGGGAGATCGTCTCCAGCCAGCTCGACGCGGACCGCATGGACTACATCCTGCGTGACGGGCACATGACGGGCGTCCGCATCGGCAGCTTCGACCTGGAGCGCATCCTGGCCATGCTGGACGTGGTGGACGGGCACCTGGGCTTCCACCGGGGCGGCCAGGCCGCCGTGGAGGGCTATCTCCTGGCCCGCTTCCACATGTACCAGCAGGTCTACCTGCACAAGACCTCGCGCACGGCCGAGCGGATGCTCGTGACGGCCCTGGAGCGGGCGACTGCGCTCCGGCTGGACGACGCCATCGCGTGGTGGCCCCCGGGGCCGCTGGGCGATCTGCTGGCGGGGGGGGCGTTGCCGCCGACGGACTTCGCGCGCCTCGACGACGTGGACGTCTGGTACGCCCTGAAGGCCTGGACCTCCGAGGAGGACGCGGTGCTCTCCGACCTGGCCGGAGGCCTCATCCACCGCCGCCTGTGGAAGGCCGCGCGGCTGCCCGAGACGGACGACGCCCGGGCCGACGAGATGGTCTCCGCCGCGCGCTCCGTCGCCCGGGTGCGCGGCTTCGACCCGGAGCACCACGTCCTGGTGGACGCCTCGCGCGACTCTCCCTATCGCCCCTTCACCGGCATGGAGCGGCACCGGGGCTCGATCCGCCTCATCGACGCCGCGGGGCGGGGCCGCTTCATCGAGGATCGCTCGGACGTCGTCGAGATGCTCGGTCGCCTGCGCCACCGCCAGCGGCTGCTCTGCTACCACCCGGCGCTCCGGGAGCCGCTCGCGCGCCTCGTCGAGCCGTCGGAGGGGGGCCTCCGATGAACCGCCTGCTCGTCGCCGTCGTCGCCGCCGTCGCCCTGGCCCTCGGGTCCGTCGTCGTTTTCGGGGGCGCCATGGCCGACGTCTACTGGGTCGGCGAGCTGTTCCTCCGCGCCCTGCAGATGATCGTCGTGCCCCTGGTGGTGTTCTCCGTGATCTCGGGCATCACCGCCGTGGGCGCCATGGACCGGCTCGGGCGCCTCGGCGGTCGCACGGCGCTGTACTTCGCGCTGATGACCCTGGCGGCCTCGGTCGTCGGAGCCCTGCTGGTGAGCGTCGTGCGGCCCGGCGTCGGCTTGGAGGTCACGGGCCTTGAGGTGCCCGCCGGCGTCGCCCGGGCGCAGGAGGTCGGGATCCCGGAGCTCATCCTCGGCCTCGTGAGCGACGACCTGTCGGCCTCCCTGTCCGGGGTGGAGATGCTCCCGCTGGTGGTCTTCAGCCTCGTCTTCGGTGTCGCGACCTGCATGCTCGGTGAACGAGGGCGGCCGGTGGCCACGCTCTGCCGGTCCGGCCAGGCCGTGACGATGCGCGTCGTGCGCCTCGTCGCGTGGGTCGCCCCGCTGGGCGTCTTCGGGCTGGTGGCGGGGCGCTTCGGGGCGGCCGTCGCCGAGGGCGGGATGGAGGCCTTCCGCGCCCAGCTCGCGGGCATCGGCGCCTACGTGCTCACGGTGCTCCTGGGCCTTGCCATCTACGCCTTCGTCGTGCTGCCCCTCGTCCTGTGGGTCACGACGCGGCGCAATCCCCTCGTCTACCTGCGCGGCGCCGCCTCCGCGCTCCTGACGGGCTTCGCCACGGGGTCCACGGCGGCGACCCTGCCCCTCACCCTCCAGGCGGCCGAGGAGAACAACGGCGTGGACCCGCGCGCCGCGCGGTTCGTGCTCCCCCTGGGGGCCACCGTCCACATGGACGGCACGGCGCTGTACGAGGCCGTCGCCGTGGTCTTCATCGCCCAGGCGCTCGGCGTCGACCTGTCGGCGGGCCAGGTGGTCCTCGTCGCCCTGACCGCCGCCGCCGTCGCCATCGGCGCCGCCGGCCTCCCGGAGGCGGGCCTCGTCACGATGGTCCTGGTCCTCCGCGCCGTGGATCTGCCCCTGGCCGGCGTGGAGCTCGTCCTGGCGGTCGACTGGCTCCTCGGGCGCTTCCGCACCGCGGTCAACGTGTGGGGCGACTCCGTCGGCGCTGCCGTCCTGGAGCGCACCTGCGTGCAGCGGGGTGTGGCGGAGTCCGGCTAGAGCACCGAACGACCGTGCTCCCGTTGGGCTACCGGCGATTTTCGGCGCCTCGGCCTGCCGCGACCGCTGCGCCATGCTTTCTGGCATGGCTCGGGGCGCGGCACCGGCGCTGCGCGCCTGGCCGATCCACTCGGAAATCCCTCGGAGACCCGCGGTCCGCGGTCCCGTTCGGCGCTCTAGGGGTTCAGGCCGCGCCGCCCGCCAGGCCGGCCTTGCTCACCGAGGGCGTCCACATGACGACGCGGTTCCGCCCCGCGGCCTTGGCGGCGTACAGCGCCACGTCGGCCCGGTGCAGGAGCTCGTCCAGCCCGTGGGTGGTCTCGCCCGCCACGGCGACCCCGATGCTGGCCGTGACCGGAGGGATGGCCTGGCCGTCGACGCCCATGTGGGGCTCGTGGGCGATCTCGGAGCGCAGCTTCTCTGCGACCCGGAGGGCGTCGTGCCCCGTGGTGTCCAGGAGGAGCACCGCGAACTCCTCGCCGCCGAAGCGCGCTACGACGTCCGTGGCGCGCAGCGAGCGGCGCATCACGTCCGCCAGCGTCCGCAGCACGATGTCGCCCGTGGCGTGGCCCCACGTGTCGTTGATGCGCTTGAAGTAGTCGAGGTCCACGAGGAAGAGGGAGACGGGATACCCGGTGCGATCGCTCCGCCGCAGCTCGTTGTCGACCCGCTTCCGGAAGGCGCGGCGGTTGAGGAGCCCGGTCAGCTCGTCCGTGCGGGCCAGGCGGGCCAGCTCGTCGTTCAGCTCCTCCAGCTCGCGGTTCTTGCGCTCCACCTCCGCGGTGCGCTCGGCCACGCGGTGCTCCAGGGACTCCGTGTAGTCCTGGAGCTCGCTCGCCATGGCGTTGAACGTGCGCGCTACGGCCCCCAGCTCGTCCTCCCGCGTGACCTCGGCCCGGGCGGCGAGGTCGCCGGCCAGGACGGCCCGCGCGGCGCCGCCGAGGTTGGCGAGGGGGCGCAGGACGAGCCGATCCACGCCCACGTACAGGACGAGCCCGATGAGGAGCGCGACGACGAAGAAGACCACCTGGAAGCCGCGCCGCATGGACTCGATGCGCTTCTGGACGGCGCTGAGGTCGAAGTTGGCGACCAGGGTGCCCCACCGCAACCCGGACACCGCCGGCATCGAGACCTGGAGCATGAGAGCGGAGCCGTCGATGCGATAGCGGGACCACAGGGGCGCCGACGAGCGGGCCGCGCGGGCGGCGAACCCGGGGTGGGGCGCGCTCGGGCCCTGGAGGCGCGCCTTGTCCGTCGGCGACTCGGACCCCAGGAGTGCACGACCGCTGTGGGCGATGAGGCGTCCCTCGTGATCGAGCATCGCCACGCTGCGCAGGCCGAGGTCTCCGCCACCGGAGCCGCTGAGCTGCGCCAGGTGGCCGTCGAGCTGTTCCAGGTCGTCCACGGCGAGGGCCATGGCGGCCGGCACGGCGAGGGTCTCCAGGAGCGCCGCGGCGCGCTGTCGCATCTCCACGTGGGCGGAGTCGGCCTGCATCTCGATCAGGACGGTCCCGGCCGCGCCCGAAACCGCCAGGAGCACCGCCATCACCAGCAGCGCGATGCGCGTCCGCAGGCCGCGAGCACGCCGACCGGGCACGCTGCGCTTCCCGGCGGAGCGCGCCGCGAGGCGAGCGCGGAGGCGGCTGGCGATGGGGGTCACGGGCCCTCCTTTCGGCCTCGGTCCTCGGAGCGCACGCTACGGTACACCTCTCGGACCCCATCGTAGAAGTCGTCCTCCGCCGGCGCCCAGCCGGTGATCCCGTGCGTGGCGCTCAGGAATGCGCGCGCTTCCGGGTTACGAGTGTTCATGGCGAGGAACGCGCCCTCCAGCTTCGCCAGGACCTCCTCCGGGAGGTCGCCGACGGTGCAGAGGGCGTCGTAGGGCACCCGGCCGGTCTT
The DNA here is from genome assembly GCA_051747385.1 of Myxococcota bacterium. Lineage (GTDB taxonomy): Bacteria > Myxococcota_A > UBA9042 > PHBI01 > JACKFB01 > JBNJGB01. The sequence continues at coordinate 59,508 of JBNJGB010000018.1, read as the reverse complement.
GTAGAGGATGCGCAGGTGGCCGAGGCGCTCGCTCTCCGGCGCCTCCTCGCCGAGGCGGCGCGCCACGTGGAGCATGCCCGTGGCCGTTGCGGCGGCGTCCACCTCGCCGCGAGCGAGCATCCGGATGGCGCGCACGTGGCTGCCCGTGAAGATCGTCTCCTCGAAGTCCCGCTCCGGCACGATGTCCTTGGGGAGCAGTGCCGCCCGGGGCATGAGATACCCGGAGGTGCTGCTCCGGTCCACGAAGGCGATACGCCGGCCCATCAGGTCCTCGAGGCTGGAGGCCGGGTCGTCCATCCGGACCAGGATGAACGCCGAGTAGTGGGTGCGCCCCCGGTTGATCACGGACATGAGGAGGTGCACGTCGTCGCTGCGCTCCCGGGCGAGCACGTAGGACAGCGGCGGCAGCAGGGCGAGGTCCACCTTCTCGGCGTCGACCTGGTCGATGAGGTCGCCGTAGGACGTCGCGATGAGCATCTCCACGGGGACGCCGAGCTCGTGTTCGAGGAACTCGGCGATGGGAGAGAACTCCCGGAGCGCCACCTCGCGGCCCATGGTGGGCGCCACGCCGAACCGGAGCTTCTCGCGCCCCCCGGGCAGGGCGTCCGGATCCAGGCGGAAGTCCCCCTCCGTCAGAGGCGGCGGAGCCGGCTCGGGCCCGCCGGTCATGGAGCCCGACTCCTGCCGATCGCACGCGCCGGAGATGCACATCGCCACGAGGGCGAGGAGGAGGGGGGCGTGCCGGTGAAGAAGCTGTCTCACGGATTGCGGACTCGCGTCGAGGGTCGGAGACGCAGGTCTCCCATGGGATCAACGACACTTCGCTCCGGGTTCTTAAAGGGAGCCCGTCGCAGGCGATCATTTTCGACGGGGGGCGATGGCGAGTGGGCTCAGTCCCCGGCATCCTCCAACTCCGCCAGGCGGAGTCGCCACAGGTGATCGACGGGGCTGTGACCGGCGCCGACCGGAGACGCTACGCGCAGCGCGCCCGTGAGATAGGATTTGGCCTCCAGAAGCGCCCGATCGACCGGATCCCCCTGTGCCAGGCGGGCTGCGATGGCCGCGGAGAACGTGCAGCCGGTGCCGTGGTCACAGCGGGTGTCGACCCGGGGCGCGTCGAGCCAGAAGTGGCGTCCGCTGGGCATCCGCACCAGGTCCGACGCCCGGAGCGTGCCCTGGCGATGCCCCCCCTTGAGGACGACGGTCGCGTCGCCGCCGGCCTGGGCCGCGAGCGCGGCGATGGCGTCCTCGGCGTCCGTCACGGCCTCCACGCCGAGGAGGGTGGCGGCCTCCGGCAGGTTCGGGGTCACGACGGTGGCCAGGGGCAGGAGCAGGCGCCGGACCGCCTCCACGGCGTCGGGGGCCAGCAGCGGGTGGCCCCCCTTCGAGATCATCACGGGGTCGACGACCAGGGGCGGCGGGTCGTCCAGGTCGACCCAGAAGTCCGCGAAGGCCCGGACGACGGCCGCGTTCGCCAGCATGCCGGTCTTGGCGGCGCGGACGGGCAGATCGTCCAGGACGGCGCGCATCTGTTCGACCACCAGGGAAGGCTCCAGGGCGTCCGCGCGCGTCACGCCACGGGTGTTCTGCGCCGTGATCGCGGTGATCGCCGTGCAGCCGAGCAGGCCGTGGGCGGCGAAGGTCCGGAGATCGGCCTGGATGCCCGCGCCGCCGCCGCTGTCGGAGCCGGCGACGGTGAGGGCTGCGATCGGGCGGGAGATGGGGGAGGACAGGGCCATGGGGAGCCCTGATACCCCGGTGCGTCGCTGCGGGGCAAGGTGGAGGAGGGCTCCCCCCAGGGCGGTCGCAAAGTCGACCGCCCTCCCTTGCCTTTGCCCTTGCCCGTGCCCTTGCCTGCTCTCAGACGCGCAAAATCCATTGTTTCCGAGCGGGTGCAATCCGGCGCCGGGCGCCGTACCGCCGCACGGCCCTCACCTTTCCGACACTGCGATTGCCCTGGGTCTGCCCCGGGATCAACGCCCCAGCACGTCGCGGCGCTTCATGGCCAGGGCCTCCCGGACCACCGTGCGGATGCGGCGGAGGTTGGCGACCTTGCTGCGGCCGTGGAGGCGTCGCTGGGCCTCGATCTCCACCAGGGCGTGGGGGACGCCGAGGCGCAGGGCCTTGATCGGAAGCTCCAGGTTCACGAAGAAGCTGTCCGCGTGCAGCGGCCCGACGCGGTCGAGCACGCCCCGGCGGAAGAGCATGGTCCCGGTGTAGTCGCCGCGCTGGCCGAACAGGGCGCCGATGAACGCCTGGAAGCCGCGCGACAGGACGGATCGGCGGATCCCGTCGTCCCGGCGCCGGTAGACGGACAGGATCAGGTCCGCGTGCTCCATGTGCGGGAAGAAGCGCAGGAACGTCCGCGGGTGGATCTGGCAGTCGGCCGGGAGCTGGGTGATCCACTCGCAGCGGGCGGCGCCGTAGCCGTGGCGGATGGCGGCGCCCATGCCCAGGTTCCGGGGGTGGTGGACGACGTCCACGTGGCCGGGGTGGGCCTCCGCGTACTCGTCCGCGATGGCGCCCGTGCGATCGGTGGAGCCGTCGTCCACGACCACGACCTGCCAGTCGTCCGTGTGCTCGCGAAGAAAGGCGATCGTGCGGTCTAGCTGAACGGGGAGGTTGTCCTCCTCGTCCCAGGCCATGATGACGATCGAGACGCTTCGTTCCACCGCGCCCCTTGTACCGTCTTCTCCGGTGCTTGGACAGCAGGGGCTCCCGGGAGGTCGGTGGACAGGCACCGCGCCTCCGGGTAATCGGGGGCCCGACCGGACCCACGGAGGACCCCCATGCGCTCCCGCCTGCTCCCCCTGCTCGTCGTGCTCGGCGCGGTCGCCGCCGCGCCCGCCGGCGCTGCCCAGGCGCAGATCGTCAACGTCCAGCCCCTCGTCGGCAAGGCCGAGGAGCCCGGTCTCTCGGGCGAGATCGGCGGCTCGCTCACCCTGAAGACGGGCAACGTGGAGCTCTTCTTGGTGAGCGGCTCCGCGCTGGCCTTCTACCGGGCCGGGGAGCACACGCTCATCTCGAGCAGCAGCGTGGACATGGGTTGGAAGGGCGGCGTGGACGACGAGGACAAGTTCCTGGAGAGCCTGTTCTCGCACCTCCGCTGGCAGGTGGAGCTGGGCCCGACCTGGACCTGGGAGACCTACGCCCAGGTGGCCAGCGACGAGTTCAAGCGCCTGGCCTTCCGGGGTCTCGCGGGCGCCGGGCCCCGGCTGACGCTGCTGGACGGTCCCGACGTCTCGGCGGCGGTGGCGGTGTCGTACATGTTCGAGCGGGAGGCGCTGAACGAGGGCGACCTGGCCGACAGCGAGGACACGGAGAACAACCACCGGATGTCCTCCTACCTCACGGCGACGATCTCCCTGGCGCCGCACCTGTCGGTCGTCCACACGACCTACTACCAGCCCCTGCTCACGGACTTCTCCGGCGACTTTCGGGTCAGCAGCGACACCAGCCTGTCGGTGGGCGTCAGCGAGACCCTGTCCATCGCGGTGACCTTCAACGTGGCCTACGACTCGGCCCCTCCGATCGGGGTCGAGGGGACGGACACCAACACCAACGTCTCCCTCAACGTGGCCTTCTGAGGACCCTCTCCCGAGTTCTTCGGGGAATAGCGGACCCGGTTGGTCCGATTACCCGTGACAGTCCGGGGTCGGCTCCGTACAATCCGGTGCTCCGGCGGCCGTCGGGGTCGCCGACCGAACGGACACGCGAGGGAGAGACAGGCCGATGACCAGCGACGCCATCCGCGAGAGGATCGTGAAGGCGCTACCGGACGCGCAGGTGACCCTGGAGGACCTGACCGGCGGCGGGGACCACTGGTCCGCCGTGGTCGTGTCGGAGGCCTTCGCGGGCAAGAGCCGCGTACAGCAGCACCAGATGGTGTACCGGGCGCTGGGTGACGCCATGTCCGGCCCCATCCACGCCCTCGCGCTGAAGACTTCCACCCCCGATTTGCAGGAGTGACACCCATGGCGCGTGACGTGCAGAAGGAGATCGACGACCTGGTCAAGAGCAAGCCGGTCGTCCTGTTCATGAAGGGCAACAAGATGATGCCCCAGTGCGGGTTCTCCGCCCGCGCGGTGCAGATCGTGCAGGCCTACACCCACGACTTCGAGACCGTGAACGTCCTGAAGGACATGGACGTCCGCCAGGGCATCAAGGACTACTCGAAGTGGCCTACGATCCCGCAGCTGTACGTGAACGGCGAGTTCGTCGGCGGCAGCGACATCATGATGGAGATGCACCAGTCCGGCGAGCTGGGCGGGCTCATCGACGGCGGGGGCGAGAGCAAGGAGGCGTAGCGCCTCCGACAGGCTCCGTGGCGCCCCATCGGTCACGGCGCGGCGCCCTCGTGGGCGTGGTCGTGTTCGTGGACGACTGGCGCCGCCCCAGCCGTGACGTCGACTTCGCGGGCGGGGACGAGGCTGTCGCGTGGATGGCCGGCTGCTGGTCTTGGCGGGCGTCCCGAGACTGTCGCCTTTTCATCGGTTTCGGGGCGCCGGTGTGCCCGAAGCCCGTCATGCCTTGGTCGGGCCGGCCGCCTCAGCCGTCGGTGCCGAGGGTCTTGTACCTGTAGTAGTGGTCCAGGACCGCTCGGACGTAGCCCTCGGTGCCCTCGTACGGGATGCCACCCTTGGCCGCCACGGCGCCCGAGCCGGCGTGGTAGGCGGAGAGGACCTTCACGAAGTCTCCATCGTACCTGTTGGCGAGCACCCGCAGGAGCCGCGCCCCGCCCAGGATGTTCTGCTTCGGGTCGAAGGCGTCCCGGACGCCCATGGCGCGGGCCGTCTTGGGCATGAGCTGCATCAGGCCCTTGGCGCCCACCTCGCTCGTGGCCCGGTAGTGGAAGCTGGACTCCACGCGGATGACCGCCCGGATGAAGTCCGCCGGGATCCTCCACTGCTCGGAGGCCTCCTCGATGTACGGCTCGTACAGCGACATGCGCTCGCCGATGCTCCCCGGCTCCTCGACGGGGCGGGGGACGCGACCGACCTCGGGAGGCCGGAAGGACTCCTTCTTCTTCTTCGCCTTCGCCTTGTCTCCGCCCCCGCGTGAGGGCTCGGGATCCGCGATGCGCATGCTGATCCGGCAGCGCTCGTCGGCGGGCTTGTAGTTGCGGATCCAGACCCGGCCGTCCTCGTCGGTGCACTTGTACAGGTGCGCCCCCGCCGGGACGGCGGGCAGGAGGAGGGCGGCGGTCAGGGCGACGATGGGGATGCGCAACGGGGGTCCTCGCGTGCTCGTTCCTCTCGGGGCCGGATGATACCGGCGGTCGCGCGGGGGCCCAAGAAACCGCCCGATCCGAGCCCGGATCCGCATGGGGTCGAAAGGTAGTCGTGGCGCCCCGTGCGGCCGCTCTGCTACCTTCTGCCGCCATGAAGTACCAATTCGACGCGCTGGTGCTGGGGAGCGGAGTGGCCGGGCTGACGTACGCTCTGCGCGTAGCCGAGCACGGGCGCGTCGCGGTGGTCACGAAGGGCGAGCGGAGCGAGACGAACACCGCCCAGGCCCAGGGCGGGATCGCCGCCGTCCTCGACGAGCAGGACAGCTTCGAGGCCCACGTGAAGGACACGATCACGGCCGGAGCCGGCCTGAACGACGAGAAGATCGTCCGCATCTGCGTCCGGGAGGGCCCAGAGCGGATCCGCGAGCTCGTGGAGCTGGGCGTGCGCTTCACCAGGGAGGGGGACCACCTGGCGCTCACCCGCGAGGGGGGCCACTCGGCCCGACGGATCGTACACGCGAAGGACATGACGGGCGCGGCCGTCCAGGGTGCCCTCGTGGCCGCCGTGGAGGAGCACCCGAACATCGAGCTGTTCGAGCGCCACATGGCCGTCGACCTCATCACCCGCTATCGGCTGGAGCACGGCGGGGAGGACCGCGTCCTCGGGGCCTACGCTCTGGACAAGGAGACCTGCCGGGTGGACACCTTCCTGGCGAAGGTGGTCTTCATGGCCACGGGCGGCGCGGGGAAGGTGTACCTCTACACCTCCAACCCCGACGTGGCGTCCGGCGACGGCGTGGCCATGGCCTGGCGGGCCGGGGCCAAGGTGGCGAACATGGAGTTCTTCCAGTTCCACCCCACCTGCCTGTTTCACCGAGAGGCCAAGAGCTTCCTCATCAGCGAGGCCTGCCGCGGCGAGGGAGGCGTCCTCCGCCGGGTCGACGGAACGGCCTTCATGGCGAACTACCACCCCCTCGAGGACCTCGCCCCTCGCGACGTGGTGGCCCGCGCCATCGACAACGAGCTGAAGCGCTCCGGCGACGACCACGTCGACCTCGACATGACGCACCTCGACTCCGACTTCCTCGTGGATCGGTTCCCCGGCATCCACGAGAAGCTCATGGAGTACGGGATCGACATGCGGAAGGAGCTCATCCCCGTCGTCCCGGCCGCCCACTACTGCTGCGGCGGCGTGCTGTCCGACGAGCACGGCCATTCCACGGTGCCGGGGCTGTTCGTGGCGGGCGAGGTGGCCTGCACCGGCCTGCACGGGGCCAACCGCCTCGCGTCCAACTCGCTCCTCGAGGGCCTCGTGTTCTCGCATCGCGCGGCCGCGGCCTCCCTGGAGCTTCTCGAGGGCGACGGCGAAGGCGTGGACGTCGAGGTCCCCGAATGGAACCCGGGCTTCGCCAAGAACCCGGACGAGAACGTGCTCCTGAGCCACGCATGGGACGAGACGCGGCGCCTGATGTGGAACTACGTGGGCATCGTGCGCTCGAACCGCCGCCTGGAGCGCGCGCGGCGCCGCCTGGACCTCCTCCAGCAGGAGATCCGGCACGACTACTGGAAGTACGTCCTCACGCCGGACCTGGTCGAGGTGCGCAACATCGTCACCGTGGCCATGCTCATCGTGCGCTGCGCCCTGCGCCGGCAGGAGAGCCGGGGCCTCCACTACAACGTGGACTATCCCGACACGAACGACGGCTACTGGCTCCGGGACACCGTCTTCTCCCGCGGCCGCGGGGATTGACGAGTGGGGTCAAACCTACTCACTTCTCATTTTCCGACCGCCGGGGACGACTCACAGTCCTATACATCTCGGGATGCCGCGGTCTCGCGGAAATCGCGCGCCAAGCCGCCAAGCCGCCAAGCCGCCAAGACCCAAAGGCCAGCGAATCGCTTGCACACCGGTTCGCCTGAGACTGTCGGGTCACCGGCAGGCCAACAGCGAGCACACGGGACCCAAACGGGACCGAAGCATGCCGCCTTCCTTTGCGTCTTCGCGCCTTTGCGCGAGCCCTTCGTCTTGCGGCGTGTGACGAACTGTGAGCCGGGGACGGCGGTCCCACTCCACGCCGGGTCCCGCCGGGCGGCGACTCCGCACGTTGCGTACCGCCCGCCCGTCTGCTACCCCGGAGACATGGCCGACACCCCGCGCAACCCCTCTCCGACGGTCGATCTGCTCATCGAGACGGAGCCGGGGACCGTCGTCCTCGTCCGCCGCAAGAACCCGCCCCACGGCTGGGCGCTGCCCGGCGGCTTCGTCGACTACGGCGAGAGCCTCGAGCAGGCCGCCGTGCGCGAGGCGAAGGAGGAGACCGGGCTGGACGTCGACCTGGTCCGCCAGTTCCACGCCTACAGCGACCCGGCTCGGGATCCCCGGCAGCACACCATCACCAACGTGTTCGTCGCACGCTCCCGCGGCGAACCCCGCGGAGCGTCCGACGCCGCCGAGGCGCGCGTCTTCACCCGCGACGAGCTGCCCTCCGACCTGGTCTTCGACCATGACCGGATCCTCGAAGACTACTTCTCCGGGCGCTACTGAGCCGCTCGGACCGGCCTCTCGGCGCCGCCTGCTCGAGCTCGCGCGGCGGGCCGTCGAGGAGCGACTCGAGAAGGGCCGCTCCCTGCGGACGCACGCCGGGGAGGACCCGGCTCTCGACGAGTCCCGGGGCGCCTTCGTGACGTTCCACGTCGACGGGCACCTGCGCGGCTGCATCGGCTCGCTCCACGGACACGGGCCGCTGCGCCACACGGTCGCCGAGATGGCCGTCGCGGCCGCCACCGACGACCCGCGCTTCCCGCCCATGACCCTGGACGAGGTCGAGCGCGCCGACATCGAGATCAGCGCCCTCACCCCCTTTCAGGAGATCGCACCCGAGGACGTGGAGGTGGGCCGCCACGGCCTGCTCGTGCAGCGTGGCCGCCTCCGGGGCGTGCTCCTGCCCCAGGTCCCGGTGGACCAGGGCTGGGACCGGGAGACGTTCCTGGCCCAGACCTGTCGCAAGGCCGGCCTCCCGCCCGACGCGTGGCGGGACGAGCGCACGCACCTGTACGCCTTCTCGGCCGACGTCTTCGGGGAGTCCGGGGAGGACTGACGCCCGCCGGCGCGCTACCAGGTGAGGTCCAGCGTGACGGTCACCGACTCCTCCATGGGCGGGAGCATCAGGTGGTCCATGGCGCGGCTCACGCAGCGGTGGGCCTCCCCGGCCTCTCCGAGGGAGAGGATCTGCCGGTCGGCCAGGGTGCCGTCGGGCCGGATGGTCACCGTCACGCGCACGGCCCCGCCGGCGTGCTCGGGGCAGTCGTCGCCGCGCTCCACGGCCCGCAGCATGGAGCGGCGAAGCTCGTCTGGCACGTCGACGCTCGGCTCCGGGATGGGTTGGGCCGCCGGCACCACCGGCCGCTCTTTCGGGGAGTTGCGCGGAGACGGCTGCGGCGTCAGCCTCACGGCCTCCGGGGCGCCCTCGTCGGCGCTCCCGGCCGTAGGGGCCTCCGCGGCCGGCGGCGCCTCCTCGGAGGCCGGGGCGGTGGCGACGGGCTCCGCGGAGTGGGAGTCGTGGCGGGAGCGCGCGCTCATGTCCCCCGCCCAGAAGGCCATGGTGACGGTGACGGCCACCGCGGCGGCGATCCAGCCGCGGGCGCCGCCGAAGATCGCGCGACGGCGGCGGTCCCCGTCTCCCAAGCGGCCGGCGAGGTGATCGGCCCTGCCCAGCACGCCGGCGGCGAAGTCGTCCGGCACCTCGGCGGGTCCCGTGGCGCGCGCGACCAGGTCCGCGGCCTCCTGCATCTCCCGCGCGAACCGGTCGCAGTCCGGGCACGCGCGCCGGTGCTCGCGGGCCCGCGCATCCAGGTCCTCGTCCGCCAGGGCCGCCCGGAAGCGTGCGCACTCCAGGTGCAACACGTCGGCGCCCTCTCCTCGGTGCTCGTCGATCACTTCCGGACGTCCTCCCCCTCGGCCGCGAGCCTGGCGCGGACCCGCTTCACGGCCCGCCACACGCGCTGCTTCACGGCCGCGCGCGAGATGCCCGCCTCCTCGGCGATGTCGTCGTAGGACACCCCGTGGGTGTAGTGGAGCTCCACCCAGGTGCGATCCGGCTCCTTCACCTTCGCGAGAAGCTCCCGCACGCGGTGCACCTTCCGGCGCTGCTCGTCGCGGGCCTCCCGGACCTCCACGGGCATGGGCGCTCGCGGCGCCGGCACGTGGTCCACCTCGGCCTCCGGCGTGACCTTGTGGAGGCGGCTGGTGCGACTCCGGAGCAGGTCGATGCAGCGATTGGCCGCGATCCGGTGCAGCCACGGCCGGAGGCCGCCGTTGCCCCGGTACTCCGGGAGCGCCAGCATCGCGCGGGCGAGAGCGTCCTGGGCCGCGTCCTCGCCGGAGGCGGCGCTGCCCATGCGCCCGACGCACGTCCCGATAAGCTCCCCGCCGTACGCCTCCACCAGGAGGGCGCATGCCTCCCGGCGGCGGCCGTCCCGGGCGAGCCTCAGGATCCGCGCGTCCAGCCGTTCGCTCTCGTCAGCAAGCATCCACATGCACTCCATGGAACGGAGGACACGAGCAACGTAACACCCGACGGTCCGCCGATGGAGTTTTCGACCGCTACCCCTCCCGAGCCGGCTTCAGCATGGGGAGGAGGTTCGGCCTGCCGTCGTGGAGCCAGGCGAGGGGAGGCCGCTGCATCTCCCCAAGGTCGCAGACTCGCACGCGATCGGGCGTCGGGGCGCCGCCCTTCCGGCCCGCGTAGCCGATGGTCGACAGGTGAGGGGCGATCGGCCTCAGCGCGTCCGGGTCCGCCCGGAGCAGCCAGAGGGTGCGGAGGCCGGGCGACGGGCGAAACGCGGAGTCGGGCAGGGCGACGAGCAGCGCCGTGTCCGTCTCGATCGCCGCTCCCGTCATCTCGCCGAGGGTCCGGGCCGCCAGCCGATCCCGGGCGGCCTCCCGGGGGAGCGACATGGGCAGGTCGCGCTCCACCTCGCGGACGGCGTCGGCCAGCCGCGGCGCCACCTCGGCCGGATCGCCCTCCACCCAGGCCACCTGCGGACTCAGGCAGCCGGCCTGGTCCCAGGCGCACAGGTCCCGCGCCAGCCCGCCCAGGGCGGGATCGTCCACCTCGCGGAGGCACGCCACGCTCAGCCGGTGGCCGTACCCCACGAAGGCCCTGTCGGCCGGCGTCTCGGCCCGGACGGCCTCCACGGTCGCGTCGCTCCCAAGGACCACCACGGCGTCCGCCTCGGCGATGGCGGCTCGGAGCGCGGTGCGATCGGAGGATGGAAAGGGGCGGGCCTCCACGGCCGGATCGGCGGCTGCGAGCGCCTCGGCGAGGGCCTCCTGCCCGGTCGCCGGCTTCACGAGCACCCGCGCGCCGAGCAAGCGGGCCAGGAGCGTGGATCGCATGGCGCTCGCCGGGAGCGTCCCCGCCGCGAGGACCAGCACCGTGCGCGGCAGGCGGGACTCCGGGAGGTCCGGCGGAAGCTCGGACAGGACGGCGTCGAGGGCGCCCGGGGCGCGCCAGGCGTCCGTCTCCGCCCGCAGGCCGGCCCGGGCGACGGGCGCGGAGAACCCCATGGCCACGGTGGCCTCCAGGAGGCGCCGGCCGGGACCCCGGTCCAGGTCCGCGAGGGCCAGGAGCCTCATGTCCCCACGACGCCCAGCTCCTCGGCGGTCAGGCTGCACCCGCGCAGGACGGTGCCGGGCGCGCGGCCGTGGAGTGTCAGGCGGCCGTCCGCGTCCAGGACGCCGAGGTCCCCGGTGAGGATGGGCGAGACGTTGTCGAGGTTGAGCAGGTCGAAGCACGCGACCAGGCCCTCCTCCCCGGCCGCGAGGTCCCGCTGCGTGACGGGATCGACGACCCGCAGGCGCAGCCACGGCGGCGCCTCCAGCGGGCGGCCGTAGGCCTGGCTCGTCAGCTCCGTCATGCCGTACTCCGGGACGACGGCGCCGGCGGGCAGGCCCAGTCGGTCCTCCAGGGCCTCCAGGAGGTCGTCCTCGGACAGCGCGCGGCTCCGCCCCTTGAAGCCGCCGGTGAGCATCATGCGCGACCCCTCGGGCAGCGGCGCTCGCAGGTCGGGTGCGGCGTCGAGCAGGTGGACCAGCGCGAAGGACGTGGTCAGCACCACGACGGGGCGCCCGGCGCGGGATGCCTCGGCGAAGGCGTCCGCAGTGGCCTCGACGTCCAGCCCGTCGGGGGTCATGGTCCAGCGCGAGGCGTCCCGGTCGGCGAGGTCCTCCGCGAGGGTCGACACCATGTGGGACAGGCTGCTGTCCGGGGCGTCCGACAGCGGCGGGACGAGGGAGAGCCAGGGCCGCCGGCTGCGATCGCCCGCGAGCACGTGGCGGACGAACGGGGCCTCCATCTCGGCGTGATACAGCGTCAGATCCGGCACCCGGCGCGCGCCCCGGCGGCCCGCCGTGGTGCCGCTGGTCCGGAAGATCGCCTCCACGTCGGCGTCGGCCGGCGCGGCGCACAGGTCCACGTCCCGGAACAGGTCCGTGGGGACCAGGGGGGCGTCCCGCCAGTCGTCGGGCAGGCCGCCGCGGGTCTCCACGAGGCGGCCGAACGGAGCCAGCGCCTCGGCCTGCCACGCCAGGATCCGGCGCGCGAGGTCGCCGAAGCGCTCCGGCTCGGGCTCGCGCACGAAGGCCAGCAGGTCCGCGAGGAGCGTCGCCCGCGCCTCGGCGCTCACGAGCGCGCCTCCTCCGCCAGGGCCTCCTCGATGGCGTCCAGGGCCGCCGAGAGCTGGGCGTCGGACAGGAGCAGCGGGGGCGTGAAGCCGAGGATGTCCCCCTCGACGCCGCCCGGCAGCACGATGAGGCCCTGCTTCAGGAGCCGGCCAGCGATGCGCGCTCCAGCGCCGGGGCTGCCGGCCTCGACGCCCAGCATGGCGCCGCGACCCCGGACCCGCTCGCCGAGCCGGGCGCGCACGCGCTCCTCCATCCGCGTGGCGACGGAGGGGGCGTCCATGTCCTCCAGCACGTCCAGGTTGGCGAGGGCGGCCGCCGCGGCGACCGGGTGCCCGAGGAAGGTGGAGGTGTGGATGGCTTCGCCGGCGCTGCGTCCCCAGGCGGCCATGACGTCCGGCCGGGCGACGCAGGCGCTGACGGGCATGCCGCCGCCCAGGGCCTTGCCGGTGCAGAGGATGTCCGGGACGACGCCCGAGTGATCGCCGGCCCACCACCGGCCGGTGCGGCCCAGTCCGGTGTAGATCTCGTCGAAGACCAGGGCCAGCCCGCGCTGATCCGCCAGCTCGCGGAGGCCCCGCAGCCACTCGTCCGGGGGCACGACCTGCCCGCCGCGGCCGAGCACGGGCTCCACGAGGATGGCGCCGATCTGCTCGCCGCCGGTGGCCGGGCCCGAGAGCAGCCGATCGAGCAGGTGCAGGTCCTCGCCGTACGGCATGTGCGTGACGTGGGCGCCGAGCTGGGCGTGGAAGGGGCGGCGGAAGTCCTCCTTGTAGGCCGTGGCGGCCAGGGCGCCGTAGCTCAAGCCGTGATAGCTGCCCCAGAAGGCCAGGACCCCGGGCTTGCCGCTGTACAGGGCGGCGGTCTTCAGGGCGGCCTCCACGGCCTCGGCGCCGCTGGAGGCCAGGATGCACTGGGACAGGTCCCCCGGCGCGAAGGTGGCGAGGCGCTCCATGAGCCGGATGCGCGGCCCGTTGGGGAAGACGTCGCCCATGCCGTGCATGAGGCGCCCGGCCTGCTCGCGGACGGCCTCGACGACCCGCGGGTGCGCGTGTCCGACCAGGCCGACGCCGAACGCCCCGGTGAGGTCCACATAGCGGTTCCCGTCGGCGTCCCAGACGTTCGCGCCGTGCGCCCGGTCCCACACGATCGGGTCGCGGCCCAGGCCGCGGGCTTCGCCCTGGCGAGCGCGGCGCGCGGTGATCCCGGGGCTCTCGTGGCGGGCCAGGACGTCCACGAGGGCGCGGCTCCCGGGGCCGGGGACGGGGGCGACGAGTCTCGGCAGGGCGTCGCCGGCTGGGATCCTGGAATCGCTCACGGCCGGAATGTGGCATACAATCCGCGCCCCGGTCATCCCGGAAGCTGCGCAGGTGCCCGTGAACACCACGACCCGCCGACTGCTGCCGCTGCTCCTCGCCGTGCTCCCCACGGCTGCGTGCCGGGACGCGCCCGGACCGACCGAGGAGGCCCTCGCCGACTACGCCGCGCGCCACGCAAAGCAGGCGGAGGGAGAGGCCGATGCGCCGCGCGCCGCCACCCGGGTCCGGGCCACCGTCCTGGACGGAGCGGACGTGCCCGACATGGACGACGGCCCGGGCGGGACCGATCCCTACGTGGTCCTGGAGCACGACGGCCAGCGCTTCGAGACGTCCGTGGCCTCCGACGACACGGCCCCGTCGTGGGGGGACAGCTTCATCGTGGTGTCGCGGCCCGGGGCGGCCCTCGTGATCACCCTGATGGACGAGGACACGACGACGGACGAGCGCGTGGGCGTCGTCTCGCGGGCGATGCCGCGCCTGGCGCCGGGCGAGGAGCAGACGATGGTCGTCCGCTTCGGAGGGGAGGGCGGGCGCGTGCGGCTCCACCTCGAGGGGCTCGCGGCCCCGTGAGGGTCGCGCGCGCCGTCGCCGCGTTCGGCTACGAGAGTCGCTGTCTCGGTGGCGTCCTCCTGCGGGCGACGCGGGCCATGCCTCGCGCGGCGCCGGGGAGCCTGCGGACCCAGCTCGGAGAGGTGGCCATGTCGGCGCTGCCCCTCGTGGGCGTGGCGGCGGTGTTCGCGGGGATGGTGATCGCGCTGCAGACCTCGCTCCAGCTCGCGCGGGTGGGGTCCAGCCACATGGTGCCGGACGTCGTCGCCGTGTCGCTCGTGCGGGAGCTGGCGCCCGTCTTCACGGCGCTGCTCATGGCGGGGAAGGCCGGCGCGGGCCTGGCCAGCGAGCTGGGGATGGTGGTCCTGTCGGGCCAGGATCGCGCCATGAAGGCCCTGTCCCTGGACATCGACCGGGAGCTGGTGGCCCCGCGGGTGTTCGGCACGGTCACCGGGACGCTGCTCCTCACGGTGGCGGCCATCCTGCTGGGCCTGCTCGGCGGCATGGTGCTGGGCGCGGGGCGGCTCGGGCTGAGCCCGGTGCACTACCTCAACCGCGCCGTGGCGGCCCTTGAGCCGGCGGACTTCGCGTGCGGCCTGCTGAAGTCGGTGGGCTTCGGCGTCATCGTGGCCGCCTTCGGCTGTCGCTTCGGCCTGCGCGCCAAGTCCGACGCGGGCGCCCTGGGCCGGGACACCATGCGCGCCGTGGTGCTGTCCAGCTTCCTCGTCCTGGTGAGCGACCACGTCTTCACCACCGTCATCGTCGCGTGGATCGGATGACGGACTCGGCCTACGAGGTGCGGGATCTCCGCTGGGAGCCGGGCCCCGGCTTCCGGCTGGCGGTGGACCGGCTGTCCATCCCGGCGGGGCGGACCACGGCGCTGCTGGGGCCGTCCGCGAGCGGGAAGTCGTCGCTCCTGGCGCTCCTGGGACGGGTCGAGGGCGGCTACTTCCCCGAGGCCGAGCCCCCGGCGCGCGCGGGGCGCATCCTCTTCCACCTGCTGCCCGGCGTCGACGGCCCCGTGGACCTCCTGGCCATGGACGAGGCGGAGCTGATGCGGAGGCGGATCCGCGGCGGCGTCGTGGGCTACGTCTTCCAGCGGGAGGGGCTCTTCCCGGGCCTGGACGCCGCGGGGAACGTGGCCTGGCCCCTCGCGGCGGGCGGCCTGGCGCCGGAGGAGGCTCGGGCGCGGGCGCTCCAATGGCTGGAGCGCGTCGGCCTGGCGCCGGGCCGCGAGGTGGACGGCCTGTCCGGCGGTGAGCGCAAGCGGCTGGCGATCGCTCGCGCCATGGCTCCGGAGCCGCGCGTCCTGCTGCTGGACGAGCCCTTCACGGGCCTGGACCCGGCCGCGCTCACCGCCCTGCAGGACCTGCTGCTCGAGGTGATCGACGGCGGCGCCCGCACGGTCGTGCTGGTCTCGCACCAGCGGGAGGACATCGAGCGCCTGGCGGAGCACGTGGTGTTGCTGGCCGCGGGGCGCGTGGCCGCAGCGGGATCGCGAGACGAGGTGGAGGACGCGCTGGGCCGCTTCCTGGCCGGCGACCGGGCGAACGGAGGGACGTGATGGTGGAGACCGGACGACGACGGGACTTCCTGCTCGGGATGACCGTGGGCGCCATCGTGGCGGCGGCCGTGATGTTCAGCATCTACTACGTGCCGCGGAAGGGCCTCGCCCTGGGCCGCGACGCGATGCCCTTCACCGTGGTCCTCGAGGAGGCCCACGGCCTGCACCCGGGCAGCCCCGTCCTGGTGCGCGGCGTGGAGGCCGGCGAGGTGGTGGACGTGCGCGTCGGCGAGATCCCAGACGTGGGCTGGCGCGTCCTCGCCACCGCAGAGCTGTTCGACGCCGAGCGCTACGCCCCGATGCTGCACACCGACAGCATCTACTCCGTCGCGCGCAGCGGCCTGCTCGGCGAGATGACCCTCGCCATCACCCCGGGCGGGGGCGGCCCCTCCCTGGAGCCCGGCATGCTCGTGGGCGGCAGCGGCCCGGCGAGTCTCGAGTCCCTGGTGTCGGACCTGGCCCACGTCGCCGACCGCCTGGCGGACTTCACCGACGGGGACGAGCCCGGCGACCCGAGCCTGCGCAGGACCTTCCTCGACCTCCAGTCGATCCTGCGCAACCTCCGCGACTTCAGCGAGAAGCTCCCGCGCTGACGCCTCCGCGCTGACACCTCCGCGGTGCGCTACTCGTCCATCTCGTCGCGGGCCTGCTCCAGGAGCATCTCGGCCTCCTGCTTCGGCGCCGAGTGCCCCTGCTGCACGGCCAGATCGTGCGCCCGCTGTAGGGCCTCGAGGGCCTCCTCGTAGTCCTCGGTCTCGATGAGGCACGACCCCAGGTGCAGGAAGGCCACGCAGTAGTCCGGCTTGATCTCCACCAGTTCGCGGAACTCCCGGATGGCGTCCTCGTGGCGCCCGGCCTGCTCGAACGCCGTCGCCAGGCTCCACCGGGGCTGCTCCATGTCCGGAAACCGCGCCTTGAGGTCCTCGAACCGTCGGATCCGCTCGTCGTCCGCGCTCATCGTCGTCCTCCCGTCGGGTCCGGCCCCTCCATACCACGCCGGGGCGGTCCCCACGACGGGCATGCCACTTGCTTGGCCCACGCATCCTGGCAGGATGGAATGGTCCGTCTGCCTGCCCGCGGAGGTCCCGTGCGTCCATATCTCCTCCTCGTTCCCTCCCTGTTGTTCGTCGCTGCACAAGCCGCCTGCCTCGAGCTTCCGGATCCTCCGAAGGTCGTGGACGCGGGCCCGGAGGTCGACACCCCGGACGCCGACGCGCCCACGCCCGAGACCGATACCGCGGACGCTCCGACCACCGACGCCGACGCCGACGCCGAGGCCGACCAGGACGCCGACCGCGACGCCGACGCCGGTCCCGAGACCGTGGAGGGCTGCCAGGACGACGAGGACTGCGAGCCCCCCGGACCCTGCCAACAGGAGGGGACATGCGACCCCGGCACCGGGGTCTGCACGTACCCTCCGGAGCCCGACGGCACGGCCTGCGACGACGAGGACCCCTGCACCCTGGACGACGCCTGCGACGCCGGCACATGCGTCGGCACCGCCAAGGACTGCGACGACGGCGTCGCCTGCACCGCCGACACCTGCCTCCCGAACGGCACGTGCCTGAACGACACGGCCGGCTGCGACTGCGTGAAGGACGCCGACTGCGACGACGAGGACCCCTGCACCGGCGAGGAGTCCTGCCAGGACTTCAAGTGCGTCTCCGGGACCGCCGTGGACTGCAGCCACCTGGACGAGGCCTGCATCGAGGGCGTCTGCAACCCGTCGAACGGTGAGTGCACGACCTCCTTGAAGCCCCTCGACACGCCCTGCGACGACGGCGACCCGTGCACCCTCGAAGACGCATGCGACGAAGGCGACTGCGAGGGCACCCCGAACCCCTGCGACGACGGCGACCCCTGCACCGCCGACTCCTGCGAGGCGGACACCGGCGAGTGCCTCCACGATCCCCTGGAGGACGGCACCCCTTGCGACGACGGCGATCCCTGCACCACCGCCGACTCCTGCAACGACGGCGCATGCCTTGCTCTCGAGGCGGTGGGGTGGACCGGAGGCTGGCAGTCGGGGATCGATGGGCTGGGGGGGGTCGGCGCCACGGTGATGGCTGACTCGGCCTCGCAGTTCTCTACCTATGTGGCCTTCGACTTCGACAATGAGGTTGCGCTCGCTCCCGACAGCGACGTGCAGGTCTTCTCGCCGTCGGGTGGCAGCGACGCAGCGTTGGTGCGACATGGTCCCGACGGGGAGATCGATTGGACGCGCCAGTTCGGAACTCCCGAGGACGAAGGCGTGCAGCACGTCGTGGCTTTGTCCGATGGCAGCGTTGTGGTCACGCTCGAGCATGGACCTGGTCTGGCGCTCCCGGGTTCTCAGGCGACCATGGACATCGAGACGAATGGCCCCTCGATGGTCCGCTACGACTCGGACGGTGAACCGGCGTGGTCGGTGGCACTCGGCGCCCTCGAGCCCCATGGGGCATTCATCTACCCGGACGTCGGGTTCGGTGTCGTGGCCTGCACCGGCCAGAGCGTGGACATCGCAGACGCGACCGGTGAGTTGGGCGCCACGATCCCGGCCCCGGCGACCGGATGGCTCGATTGTCACCTCCTTCGATGGAGCATGGCGGGGACTCTCCTGGCAGAGCCTCGTCTGCTCCTGTCCACGAATGGTCAGCTCGATGGCGTCACACTGGACAGCGGAGCTCAGCAGCAATTTCTGAGCACGCAGGTCGTTCTGGGGTGGACACTGGACGGTGACGCTCGAATTCAGGGTCAGGAGACGGA
The DNA here is from genome assembly GCA_051747385.1 of Myxococcota bacterium. Taxonomy (GTDB): domain Bacteria; phylum Myxococcota_A; class UBA9042; order PHBI01; family JACKFB01; genus JBNJGB01. The sequence goes on along the minus strand of JBNJGB010000018.1, from coordinate 41,419 downwards.
GCATGAGCATGGCTCGTCCGCGAACCGCTTCGTCGCCATCACGAAGCTGGACCAGGTGGGAAATCTGATGTGGGGAGCGTTCGTGGACGGTCCCGACGACGTGGAAGTCGGTCGTGTGGCCCACGCCCGCCTCACCGGCGCCGTGGTCACGACCATCACCGGAACCAGCGTCATGGAGATGACGTCGCTTGACGGGGTCGTGCTCGACTCCTTCGAGCCCGTACAGCCCCCGACTCCGGAGCTCGACGCCTCTTGTTTTCTGCAAGTCGACACCGATACGTCGAAAGTGGACTTCGCGACGTGCGACAGCCCCGGCCCCCTACTGCCCATCGGAGTCCAAGCGAACGGGGAGGTCACTCGCCTTGTCGGCTCCTACTCGGATCGATTCGCGTCTTCCGAAGGCGCTCTGTACACCATGAGCGTGCCGGGTGTCGCGTATCTCCTGGCGGCGGATGAGCTGGGAAGCCTGTCCGAGGCGAAGGTGGAGCCGGTGTCCCCCACCCTCGTGGGTCACTGGAAGATGCTCTCTGCCGCGCGCCTCTTGGGGGTCACCATCGGCGGGGAGCTGAGTGGGAACACCTTCACCCCCGACGGCGTGGTCAGGGTGCGGAGCCTGGAACTCGCACCCGTCGCCGGCTGCGACTCCACACCGTGAGCCCCCGCGTCAGTTCTCGGAGTCGATGACGCACAGTGGGATGCACGTGTTGAGATTGAACACGTCGGTGCAGCAGCAGACACACAGCAGGCAAGTCGACTTGCACTGACACTGAGGCGGATTGTCGTTGGCGATGCACTCTCCGTTCCCCGCGCATGTCCCCAGCTTGTTGTTGGCACCACAGAGACCGCCGTCCGCCTCACAAGGCACGCCGGTGTCTGCGAGACACTGGCCACCCGAGCAATGGCCACTCGGACACTCGTCGGAGTCGGTGAGGCACTGGTTGCCGTCCGCGTCGCCGGCGTTGAACACGCAGCCGCCCTGCACCGGGTCGCAGTGGTCCTCCGTGCAGGGGTTTCCGTCGTCGCATGTCTTCTGGTGGTCGTAGACGCACTGGCCGTCCTGGCACTTGTCGATGGAGCAGGCGCTGCCGTCTGCATCGCATGAGGCGGTGTTGTCGTTGGTGTGCTGGCAGCCGGCGGCGGGGTCGCACGAGTCCTTGGTGCACGGGTTGCCGTCGTCGCAGTCCAGGGGCGCGAAGCCCTGGCAGGCGCCGTCCTTGCACTTGTCGGTCTCGGTGCAGGCGTTGCCGTCGTCGCAGGGGGCCGTGTTGTTCTCGTGGACGCAGGTGCCGTCGCTCTGGCACTTGTCGTCGGTGCAGGGGTTGCCGTCGTCGCAGAGGCCCTCGTCGGTCTCGCCGTCGCAGTCGTTGTCGATGCCGTCGCACACCTCGGCGGCGCCGGGCTTGATCGTCGGATCCAGCGGGGCGCAGTCCTCGTCGTCGGGGACGCCGTCGTTGTCGTCGTCCGAGTCGCAGGCGTCGCCCTTGTTGTCGCCGTCGGTGTCCTTCTGGTCCTCGTTGGCGTCCAGCGGGCAGTTGTCCTCGCCGTCCGGGATGCCGTCGTTGTCGTCGTCCTCGTCGACGCAGTTGGCCTTGCCGTCGCCGTCGGTGTCCTGGAAGCCCTCGTCGGTCTGGCCGTCGCAGTCGTTGTCCAGGCCGTCGCAGTTCTCGGGCTGGGCCTTCGGGGCGTCGCAGACCTCGGTGCCGCCGACGCAGGTGCCGGTGCCCGTGCAGGTCCCGTGCTCGTTGCTCCTCGTGCACTCGTAGTCGGGCGGCAGGTCGTCCGTGGCACCGTTGCAGTCGTCGTCGAGGCCGTTGCAGGCCTCCGCCTCGGGCGTCTTCGCGTCACAGGGGGTCAGGCCGTCGGCCGTGCAGGCCCGGGCCCCCTCGCAGGAGCCGAACTCGTTGGCGACCGTGCAGGTGGTCTCGAGCTGAAGCTGGATGGCCAGGGGCGAGCAGGAGCACTCCTGGCTGTCCGGGACGCACTGCTTTTCCACCACGCCGCCCCCGACCGGGACGCTCTTGCAGGAGTAGCCGGACGGGCACCTGCCGTCGGACGCGCACTCGCCGCCGCAGAAGCTGCCCTCCTCGCCCCGGTCGATGCAGTAGTGGCCCGTGTCCGCCGCGCTCTGGCTGCAGTCGGCCGTGGTCTCGCAGGGGTCGCACAAATGCGTCCACCGCGGCAGGCAGACGAAGACCGGGTCGCCTGCCACCTTCGGGCGGCAGGACCAGCCGTCCGGGCAGGAGTCCACGCACGTCTTGGTGCAGACGTTCCCCTGGGGCGTGGGGACGCAGTAGCCGCTGTTGCACTCCCCGTTGTGGTCGCAGGGGTAGCCGAGCTCGCCGGGCTCCGGGGTGTAGGTGTCCTCCTGCCCCGGGTCCGGCGTCACCTGGCCGTCGCCCGTCGTGCCGTCGAGGGTGGTCCAGCCGTCGGAGCCCTCCCCGTCCTCGCCGGTGAGGGCCGTGTCCGGCCCTTCCTCGACGACGCCGCCATCCTCGCCGCAGGCCGCCACGAGGACGCTCGCCACGGCCACGACCCACCCTGCTCGAACAAGCTTTCGCATCAGGATCCTCCCGCCCTCGAAGCCGGCGGACTCTATCACAGGCGCGGTGGTCGATTGTAAAGTCCGGGGATCGCACAGCCGCCTGCCATGAAACGGTTTCAGCGTGGCGGTGGCCGCCTCGCGGGCTCCACGCGCCGGGGCGCACCCTCCACCCACAGGCTCCGGATCTCGACGTCGACCAGCCGCGCGTCGCGCGACAGGGCCGCTCGCTCGACGCGCTCGAGCCCCCACGGGCCGGAGGTGTCGAGGGTGGCCGCGAGGACCTCGTCGTCTGCCGCCACGCGCGCCGACAGCTTGCTCACCTCGGGAGCCTCCACCGCCGTCCGGACGGCGATCCCGGCCAGCGCGGATCCGACGCCCAGGCGCCGCGCCACCGGGTGCACCAGCAGGTCCAGATCCGCCACGTGCCGGGAGCGCAGAAGCTCGCGCGGCGCCAGGCGCACGACGCCGCAGAGCCCTTCCGGGACGTCGGCGACCAGCAGGCGGTGGTTGCGCCTCATGGCGCGCTCCACCAACGCGGAGCCCACCTCCACCGGGTCGTCCGAGAAGTCGTCCGGGCCACGATCCGCCGACGGGGCGTCATCCAGGCTCTCGACGAGGAGCCACCCCAGGGCCACGGCGTCGGACAGCTCCGCGGGCCGGATGGTCATCGACGCATCGCGTACCATGGCCCCTCGACGACGCGCTTCTGGATGCCCCCGCGGAGGTCGCCGAGGATCAGCTCCCCGTCCCGGAAGCCGCCCTCGACGCGCACGTAGCTGCCGGCCTGATGGCCCGTCAGGACCAGGCGATCCGCGTGAGGCTCACCGACGACGTCCAGCCGGATGCGGACCGGCTCTCGCCCGTCCCGTCCGAGGCTCGCCTCCGCCTCCATGACCACGCCCCCGTGGACGGCCAGCGAGATGCGGCCCGCCACCTCGTCGGTCCGGACGCCACCCGCGAACAGGCCGTCCGGAAGCGGCTCGCGAGGCGTCGGCTCCGGCGGCGTCACCTCCCGGGCGGGTGGCCGCTTCGCCTCCGCCGCTGGTCTGGGTGGCGGGGGCTCGGACGGGGCGGACTCGACCGCCCCGGCGGCCGGCTTCGGCGCCGTCGTGCTCGCGCGCTCGTCCTCCTCGTCGCCGCCGCAGGCGCCCACGACCAGGATCACACACGCTGCCGCCAGGACTGCTCGCACGCCGCGTCTTCTCCACATGGCCGACCTGTCGCATGGCCGGGACAGGCGGTCAAGGCTGCCCCGAATCCGCGGCCTGTTCCGGCATTCGCTCACCGATTCGGGCTCCTCGAGAGGCGTCACCGTGACCGATTCGTGCTCGAGGTAGCGCTGCTACTCCGAGGTCCAAGACACCCCGGCTCTCGCTGGCCCCCAGGGCCAGCCGCCGCGCGTCTGCGCGAATCGGCGACGCTTCCTTGCACCTGAACCCGCCTCGGCGCGCTCGGTGCTCGGGCCGGTCAGCGGACCGGGGCTATTCGGTGCCCCCTCCGTCGCCCCCGGCGCGGCGCGACGTCAGGCCCTCGAGCCGAGCCCGATCGTGTGGGAAGTCGGCCACCAGCGCGACCAGGGGGAGCAGCTCGACGCGGAGGTCGAGAGGCTCGCCGGGCTCCATGGCCACGGCGATCTCCACCGCCCCCGCCATGACGGGCCACGGCCGGTGGTCGTCCTTCCGATCCGGGGCGTCCACCGCGTCCCAGACGTCCCCCATGGCCGCCACGTCCTCGCTCATCTCGGCCGTCCGTCCCTCCCGGTTGGCCGCGAGGGACCGCCACTTGTGGATGATGAAGCGGAGCCGCGCCGTCGAAGCCCGCTCCCGCGCGTCGCCGAGCCAGGTCAGCGCCCCGGCGGCGTCCTCCACGCTCATGGCCACCAGGCCGGCCGCGAGCAGACCGATCGCGTCGCGCGGGCCGGCGCGACGGGCCACCTGGAGGGCACCGACGCCCATCTCGCGGTCCCCGCCGGCCATGGCGAGCGCCGCGGCGCTCATCGCCACCGCGCGTGCTGCCTCGGCCCGCGCCGGGCGCGTCGGATCCAGCCGATCCACCAGGGGCAGGAGCGCACCGAGCGCGTCCTCGTCCGGCGCCCGCCCCGCCGACCAGGCCGCCACGAGGCGACCCACGGTCTCGTGGTGGCGGCGGAGCGCCTCGTCGCCCGGGTCGTGGAGGCGCAGCCCGTCGAGCCGGTCCTGGCCCCGGGCCAGCAGGCCCCGGTCGCCCCGGGTGGCGCCGTACGCGACCTCCAGGCCCGCGAGGAGCAGCCCCACCTGCGCCCGGTCCGCCGGACGCGCGGCCGGGAGGAGCCTCTGGACGGCTCCCATGGCGCGGTCGGGCCGGCCGGCAGCCAGCCAGGAGGCGGCGATCACCCGGACCCGCCGCTCCTCCACCGGGCCCTCGCGCTCCGCCAGGTCGCGGATCTCGTCGCGGAGCGTCGCCTCGTCGTCCGGGTGTTCGGTGGCGGCCAGGAGGGGGCCCAGCTCGGCCTCGAGGCGTCGTCCCCGCTCGCCGTCCAGCTTCGACAGGCGCGCCAGGTCTGCCTCGAGGTCCTCCTCCCCGAGGGGATGTTCCTCCAAGCCGCGGGCGGCGGCCAGGCGTGCCATCACGGCGCCGGCGATCCGCGCCTCGAGCAGGCGCCTCGGCAGGGGACGCTCCTCCGACGAGACCTCCGCCAGCAGATCGTGGAGGCGGCCCAGGCGGGCCTGCCGGACCCACACGCTCGCCGTGAGCCCCTGGACGCGACGATCGTCGGGGCTCTCCCGCAGGAGCGCCTCTGCGAGCGCGCCCTCGGCCTGGGGTCGCTCCAGGCGGTGGTAGCGCGCCACCTGGCGGATGCGCTCGCTGACCCCGGGCGTCCGGGCGGCGTCCTCGAAGGCCCGGGTGGCCGCGCGGTCCTCGGCGGCCCGCAGGATGGCCCTCGCCGGACCCTCCGCACCCGGGGCCCGCGCCTCGAGGCGCTTCGCGACGTGCCGGGCGTCCGCCTCCCGGCCCGCCCGGGCGAGGATCCGGGTCAGGTCCAGGCTCCGCGGCACCGTCGCCCGCAGCGTCACCGTCCGGAGCAGGGCGTATGCGGCGTCCTCGACGCGGCCCTCCCGCTCCAGCCACAGGCCGCGGAGGTGGTGCAGGTCGTCGGCGTCGGGCTCGTCGTCGAGCGCCCCGTGGAGCGCCTGCGGGAACCACTCGCGCGAGAGGTCCCGCAGGCCCGCGGCGCTCCGCGCCAGGTCCTCGAAGAGGGCGCGGGAGCGGTCGGTCTCCGCCGCCTCGGGCAGGCGCTCGACGGCGGCGTGCAGGCGCCCGTCCCGCTCGAAGGCCACGCCCGCCGCGTGGACGAGCCAGGCGGCGGTGGCGGCGCGGCGGCGCTGCTCGGGTGTCTCCTCGCGGAGCCGGGCGCTCAGGGCGGCCAGGAGGACCGCGTCGTGGAGATCGCGCGGAGCCTCCACCGCGGCGCGACCCTCGCCCAGGTGCAGGCGGGCCAGCAGGGCGCGCCGATAGCTCCGAAGCTCCGCCTCCGGCCGGTCGTCCAGGTCCGGCGCCACGCGAGCAGCCAGGGGCAGGCGGTCGCCCAGGTCGCGGGCCCACCGCGGCGTCTCGGAGCGGGCCGGAGGCGTGGCCATCACGACGAGCAGCAGCGCGGCCGCCAGGGCGCGGGTCGGGGGGGAGACGACGTGCACTAGGAGGCTGTAGCGTATTGCGGACCGAGCGAGCCCGAGACGATTTCGCCCAGATCGGCGCACGGTGGTTCCGTAGTCGAACCAGTAGGTTCGGCGGAGGGTTCTCGGGCGTCGAGATGGGTGGAAGCGGCCGGGATTCGCGACGGGAGCATATGCGCTACAGCCTCCTACTGCGCGGAGGACGGCCAGTTGGCCGGCAGGTCGATCTGGGCCCAGGAGCGCCAGAGGGCCTGGCTGAGCTGGGAGGTGTCGTAGGAGTCGATGTCGAAGCCGGGCATGGTCACCCGCATCAGGCGGAGGAAGCCGGCGCCGGGCCAGACGGCCTGGAGTCCCCACGCCGCGTCCAGGTCGGGCAGGGGCACGCGGGTGCGGCCGCCGGCCACCATCAGCGTCCAGAACGGGAAGCCGCTGCCCTCGGTCAGCTGGGCGTAGGTGAAGTCGGCGTCCGGGCCGCGGGGGATACGCCAGGAGAGGTCCAGGCCGTAGACGCCGCCCACCAGGTCCGGGTTGTCCGGCTCGGGGATGCCCAGGAAGGGGCCGATGACCAGGGTGTGGCGGCCGCCCGTGAGCACCCGCCCGTCGCCGCTCACCCGTACGTCGCGCAGGTCCACGTGGGGCACCTCGGTGTGCAGCGTCCAGCGCAGGCCGTCCCAGCCGACGATGGCGCCCGCGTCCCCCACGGCCCAGACCCGGGCCGGGTCCACGGCGTGCACGGCGCGGAGGTCCCGTCGGGTGCGCGGGAGATAGTCGAACCAGACCTCGCCGTCCCAGTGGACGATCCGCCCGCGGCGGCCGACCGCCCATACGTCCTGGGCGTGAGCGCCCCCGACGGCCAGGAGGTCGTCGCCGGGCACGTCCATCTCCTCGACCCCGGAGGCCGTGACGCGCCGGATGCGGCCGCCGTCCCCCACGAGCCAGAGGGTCTCCCCGTCGCCGCTCCACACGTCCCGGAGGGCCCCCGGCGAGCCGCCGCCCGTGGCGATCTCGTCCCAGGACTCGCCGTCGAAGCGCCACAGGCCCGCGTCGCCGAGGAGCCAGACCGTGCCGCTCTCACCGTGCATGGCGTGCCAGCTCGCGTCGGCGAGGTGCTCGGGGGGCTCCAAGGCGGTCCAGGCCAGGCCGTCCCACCGGAGGATCGTGCCGTCGTCGCCCGCCGCCCACACGTCGTCGGCGGTGCGGGCCCACACGGCCCGCAGGGCGCTGTCGGTCGGGGCCTGCTGGAGGCCCCACCAGGTGCCGTCCCAGATCAGGACGCTCCCCTCCTCGCCCACGGCCCAGACGTGGCCGTCGCCCGGGCCGTGCATGGCCAGGACGTCGTGGGTGATGCCGGTGGAGGTCACCAGCGCGCCGTCCGGGAGCACCTCGAACACCGCGTCGTCGTTCACGGCGGTGATGTCCCGGTGCAGGGTGAACGTCGCCGTGTTGGTCGTGCCCTCCAGGGCCTCGTCCGTGTAGGCGCCCGCGAAGATGACGTAGCTGGCGTCGTAGAGGCTCTCCTCGAACTTCGCGGGGAAGTGCTCCAGCTCGACGAGCTCCTGCTCCACGGCCTCGAAGCGCTGGGGCATGGGGAAGACCCCGTCGCTGCCCAGGTCCAGGTAGACGTCCACCTCGTAGTTCCGCGCTTCGCCCTCGCCCTTGGGGGGATCGTCCAGGCGGATGCGCAGGGTCCGCGTCAGCGGGATGTCCAGGGTGACGTCCTGGTCCTCGATGGTGTCGCCGGGGTTCACGAACACGTGGCGGCGCACGCCCATGCGCAGGGGGACGAAGTCGCCCGTGTCCGGGTCCAGGTAGCCGCCCATGCAGACGATGGCCTTCTCCCCGGGCCGGGAGTCGATGCGGAAGACGGTCTCCGCGCCGGTGAAGCCGCCGGGTGCCATCTGCCGGCCCGTGAAGACGTCCGGGATGGTCGTGCCGCAGTAGGCCGCGGGCTCGCCGGGAGAGGGCACGCAGCGGATCCCCTGCGCCCCGCCCAGGTTGGCGCACACGAAGCCGGAGGGACAGTCGGCGTCCACCTCGCAGGCGGTCGTGCAGCGGCGCCCCTGCTCCCCGAGGAGCGTGCAGGCGCCGTCGGCGCCGCAGTCGGCGTCCTCCTCGCACACCTCGCACAGGTCGGCCGGGTCGCCCGCGACGGTGCCGCTCTCCAGCTTCGCGTCGCACCGGCCCAGCGGCGGGAGGACGTACTTCTCGAAGCCCTTCACCTCGCCCTCCAGCACGCCGTCCGGCAGGGGCTGTGGCCCGGGGCCCGGCGGGCCGCTCGACGGCGGCGAGGTGACCAGCGGCACGAGCGTGAGCGTGGCGTTCCGGGCGTCGAAGTCCACGATGCTCGCCGTAGTGTAGCCGTCCTTGGAGGCCGTCACCATCTGCGGCGGGCCGAAGCCGGCGTCCGAGAAGGTCACCTGGCCCCGGTGGTCCGTGACCGCCTGGTACGGGGTGCCCAGGTCGTCCCAGAGCATGACGAACGCCTGGTCCACCGGCTCGCGGCTGGCGGCGTCGAGGACCGTGACGTTCAGGGCCTCCGGGATGGTCCCGCCGTGGGTGCCGCCGGAGGTCGCCGTGGGATCGAAGTAGTCGTAGGCCATGGCCAGCCGGCCCGGGTCCCCCGCGTCCACGATGACGGCGCCCACGTCGCCCCGGGGGGCGCGCGCCCACAGCGTGGCGTCGTCCACCACGGTCACGTCGGTCGCCGGAGCGTCTCCGAAGAGGACCCCCGGCGGGCCGCCGCCGTCGAAGCCGGTCCCGTACAGCCGGACGAGGCGCCCGCCCGACCGCGATCCGTCCGGCGGCGCCACGGCCAGCAGCCGTGCGTCGTCGCCGGTGCGATAGGTGTAGCCGCCGGGGACCACGTGCTCGCGGCCCGATCCGTCCGCGAGGCGCACGTCGACCCGGCCGGGCACGCCCGGAGGCACCTCCACCCGAAGCTCCGAGGCGGACACCAGGGTGGTCTGCGGGGCCTCCCGGCCGCCGAACAGCACCTGGAGATCGCCGGTGAAGCCGACGCCCTGCAGGGTCGCCTCCTGGCCGCCCGACGGAGAGCCGTGCCCGGGGCTCACCGCGTCCACGCGGAGGTGCTCCTCGTAGGAGAACAGATCCGCCCGCGAGAGGCTGTCGGCGCCGGACTCCAGGGTGACGGTCGCCGGGCCCGCGGCGCCCGGAGGCACGGCCACCACCACCACGTCGTGGTCCGGGCGGGTCTCCACGAGGGTCGCGGGCTGGCCGGCGAAGAGGACCTCGAGGCCCTTGTTGACCGCGTCCGTCGTGAGGCCGCCCACCGTGAGGACGACCTGGGTGCCGCCCGCCGTCGGCGCCGTGCGCGGCCAGACGTTGTCGAGGGACAGCGCGCCGCCGCCCTCCGGATCGTCCACGTAGGTGAACGCGCCCGCGGCGACCCGGGAGGCCAGCCGTCCTTCCACGGCCACGTCGGCGGGGCCGGCGTCGCCCGGGGGCACGCGGATGGTCATGCGGCCGCCGTCGCCGGGCTCCACGATCTCGGCGAGGGTGCCTCCGACGCTCGCGGTCGCCTCCGCGTCCAGGCCGCTGCCGTACAGGGTCACCACCCCGCCCCCGCCGGTCGAGCCGGCCGCGGGGTCGAGCCAGGTGAGCCGGAGGTCGTCCACGTAGCGGAACGCCCGGACCAGGGTGCGCTGCTCGAAGCCGTCGGTGGCGATGACGTGCACGGGGCCCGCCCGTCCGCGGAGCCGCGCGGGGAGCGCGCCGACGAAGGTCTCTCCGTCGAGGCGCTTCGCGTCCTCCAACATCCGGCCGCCGACCAGGATGCGCGTGGCGTCCGTGAAGCCCTCTCCCGTCACGGTGATCTCGACGCCGCCCGTCACGGGGCCGACGGTGGGCTCGACGGCGGTGATCTCGAGATCGCTCTCGTACAGGAAGGCGTCCGGGAGCGTGACCGCCTGGCCGTCGGGAAGCTCCACGCCCACGTCGACCAGGCCGGGGTCGTGGGCCGGCACGTCGCAGTTGATCTGGCCGTCGTCGAGGACCAGGACGCCGGTGGCCGGCGCGTCCCCGAAGGTCACGATCGCTCCCTGCGCGAAGCCGGCGCCGTAGACGGACACGCGCTGTCCGCCCGTGGGCTCGCCCCGGTTGTCGTGGACGCGATCGAGCCCGAGCGGGACGAACACGTCGCCGTCCGCCGGGACGTCCCCACCGGACGCGTCCGGCGAGGGCCCGGGAGCAATCTCGTGCGGGATGTCCGGGCAGCCGGCGAGCGCGCCGGCCGCCAGCAGCACCGTCGCCAGCGCCACCGCCCGACGTCGCGTCCTGTGCTCCATGGGGGCCTCCTCCGCGACGGGCGCCTCGCGGCATCGGGGGGCGCTGCGGATCCTCACGACGGGGATGGCCCGACGATACCCACCGGGCGCCCGTGGACTCAAGGCAGCCAACGGTTCACCGCGCCGAACCTTCCCGCAGGGCAATCGCAAAGTCGGACAAGTGAGGGCCGCGCGGCGGTACGGCGCCCGGCGCCGGATTGTATCCGCTCGGAAACGATGGATTCTGCGCGTTCGAGAGCAGGCAAGGGCAAGGGCGAGGGCACGGGCAAGGGAGGGCGGTCGACTTTGCGACCGCCCTGAACCTCCCCGGAGCCCGGCTTGACGCCGTCGCCAGCGCTGGGCGATGTTTCCGGGCGACATGGCCGATCCCACCCCATCCGTCCGCGAGCGGATCCTCCGCGCGGCGCGCAAGCTCTTCCTGGCCCACGGCTTCAACGGGTCGAACCTGCGGGTCATCGCGCGCGAGGCCAACGTCTCCATGGGCGGCATCTACCACCACTTCTCCTCGAAGCAGGAGATCTACGAGGCGCTGCTGCCGAACACGGAGCTGGTCCGCGAGCTGCCGCGCGTGGCCACCATGTTCCGCGCCCCGGAGTTCCCCGAGAACGTCGCGGAGATCGGCCGCGAGGTCGTCCACCTCGTCCGCACCCACAAGGACGACTTCAAGCTGGTCTACATCGACATCCTCGAATTCCAGGCGCGCAACGTGCGGCCCATCATCGGGCAGATGAACGACGCCTTCGCCCAGGCGTCCGAGACGCTCCTGGCCCACCGCCGGGAGACCGGCGAGCTGGCGGACGCCCACCCGGCGGTCATCACCCGCTGCATCCTGGACCTGTTCATGCACTTCCACCTGACGGAGGTGATGCTTGACCAGTCCCTGGCGGAGCGGATCGGCCTCGACGACGACGAGGTCGTGGAGCAGATGGCCCGCATCCTGCTGCACGGCATCCTCCCCTGCCGGACCTGATGACGTCCGTCCCCGGCCAGGCCGCGCTCCGGACGGCGCAGGCCCGCTGGGCCGCCGAGCCCCTCGAGGCCCGGTGCGCGCACCTCCGCGAGATCGGCCGCCGCTTCGGGGCCCGCGCCGAGGAGGTCGCGCGCGTGGTCGTCGAGGAGACGGGCAAGAACGACGCCGACGCCTGGTTCGCGGACGTCGTGCCCAACCTGGACCTGTTCACGTGGTGGACCGGCGCCGGGCGCAAGGCCATCCGGACGCGCCGCGTGCCCCTGTCGTCGCTCCGCTATCCCGGCAAGCGCGCGGAGCTTCGCTTCGAGCCGAAGGGCGTGGTCGGTCTCATCACCCCCTGGAACTACCCGGCCGCCATCCCGCTCCGGACCCTCGTGCCGGCGCTGCTGGCCGGTAACGCGGTGCTCTTCAAGCCGAGCGAGGTCACGCCCGGGACCGGGCTGCTCCTCGGGGAGATCTTCAACGAGGTGCTCCCGAGCGGCGTGCTGAACGTGGTGACCGGCGCCGCGGAGGCCGGCGAGGCGGTGGTCGACGCCAGCGATCACGTGGTCTTCACGGGCAGCGTGCCCACCGGCCGCGCCGTCGCGGGCCGCTGCGCCGAGCAGCTCAAGACGGTCGGCCTGGAGCTGGGAGGGAAGGACGCGGCCCTGGTCCTGAAGGACTGCGAGCTGGATCGGACCGCCCACGGCGTCCTCTGGGGCGCGACCACCAACAGCGGCCAGAACTGCGCCGCCATCGAGCGGGTCTACGTGGAGCGTCCCGTCTACGAGCCGTTCCTGGAGCGGCTGCGCGCCATGACCTCCCGGATCGAGGCGGCGCCGCTGGCCACGGACGAGCAGGTCCGGATCGTCCGGCTTCACCTGGACGACGCCGAGCAGCGCGGCGCCACCGCCCACGGGGAGTATCCGCCGGGGCCGGTCATCCTCACCGACGTCCCGGAGGATGCGCGCGTCCTGCGGGAAGAGACCTTCGGGCCGCTGATCCCCGTGGTCCCGGTCGACGACGCCGCGGAGGCCGTCCGGAGGGCCAACGACTCGCCCTACGGCCTCACCTTGAGCATCTGGACCCGGGACGAGCCCCGCGCGCGCACGCTGGCGGACAAGGCGCACGTGGGCGTGGTGACCGTGAACAACACCTCGTTCACGGCCAGCATGCCGTTCGCGCCGTGGTCGGGCCGGAAGGAGTCCGGCGGCGGCGTGACCAACTCGGAGCTCGCGATCCACGAGCTGGTCCGGCCGAAGTTCGTCCTCTTCGACGACGCCAGGGATCCCGACCCGTGGTGGCACCCGGTGGGCGAGCGGGCGGTCGGCGTGGCCAGGCTGTCCCTGGAGTGGCTCACGTCCTCGGGGCCCGCGAAGGCCCGCGCCACGTGGAGGCTCCTGCGCGCCATGCGACGCCGCGTGCGCGAGCAGAAGGGCCTCTGGAATTCGTGACTCCCGTGACGAATCCCCGGTCCGCCGAGGAGTCGACTCGTGAGCGGCGCGAGTTTTCGCGTCGGGCGGGGCGCCGCTGTAGGATGCCGCCGCTTCGACCCCCGAGGAGCGCCGTGGATCCCAAGGCCACTGCCCCCGAACAACCCCCGCTCATCCTCGTCGTCGACCCGGACGACGCGAGCCAGGACGCCCTGGAGGGCTTCTTGATCGACCTGTTCGGCGGGCGGTGTCGCGTCCACCGCACGGCCAGCGCCGAGCAGGCCCTCGACGTGCTGCGCGCCTTCGAGGTCTCCGTGCTCATCAGCGAGGAGGCGCTGCCGGGGATGAGCGGCATCGGCATGTTCCGCCAGGCGCGCACGCTCCAGCCCGACGCCGTGCGCGTCCTCCTCACGGAGTCGATGAACGAGGGCGCCCTCGTGGAGGCCATCAACACGGGCCGCGTGTTCCGATACCTGCCCAAGCCCTGGCCGCGCCCGGAGCTGGAGGAGTGCATCCGGAACGCCCTGGACTGGCGGCAGCACGGGCGGGCGATGCGCGAGCTCCTGGACGAGCAGCGGCGTACCCACCTCGCCCTGGCCGAGTCCCTGTCGGCGCTGGAGCAGACCCAGCAGCACATGGTGCACGTGGAGCGCCTGGCCACCGTGGGGCGCCTCACCTCGGGCATCATCCACGAGGTCCGCAACCAGCTCACGGCGCTCCTGGGCGTCTTCGCCACCCTCCGGGTGGGGGAGGGGCAGGCCGGAGAGCTGGCCATGGAGGGCTATCGGGTCGTCAAGCGTCTGATCACGCGGATGGGCAGCCTGGAGGTCTTCGCCCGCGCCGGCGGCTGGACCTACGAGATGGAGGACACGCCGGTGTCGGAGTTCGTCGACGAGCTTCGCGGCGTGTACGCGCTGGAGATCGGCGAGCCGCAGCTGCCCGTGGACGTGGGCGACGGCATCTGCGAGCGGCGGTTCCGGATGGACCTGTCCAAGCTGGTCCACGCCGTGCTGGCCGTCACGCGCGACGCCCAGGCGCGCTTCCGGACACCGCTGCGGCTCCAGGTTGACTCGCCGCGCGGGGGCGGCCTGCACCTGAGGCTCGTCTTCGATCGGCCGGAGGAGGTCCGGAGGGCCGAGGGGAGCGCCGCCACGCCGCCCACGGAGCGCGACCCCTCGCTGGAGGTGGTCCGGATGATCGTGGACGCCCACGAGGGTACGGTCGAGCTGGATCCCGCCGACGCGCCCGGGATCTGGGCGCACCTCACCATTCCGGCATGACGGGAGCCATGGAGCCGCAGAGCCGCTACCGCCGCCACGACACCGCCGCCGACCTCCTGCCGGAGCCGGTGCGCCGTCGCCTGGACCGCATCCTCCGACGGACGGTCGTCGTGCTGGACGGGGACCGGGCCGCCCTCCGGGAGCTGCCGACCCTCGCGCCCCGGGGGTGGGACGTCCTGGGCTTCACGCAGACGTCCGAGGCCCTGGTGGCCATCGCGGAGCGCCGGCCGGTGGCGGTCATGGTGAACGCGCGCATCCCCGAGGGCGACGGGATCGGCTTCCTGACGCAGGTCGCCGAGGTGCGGCCCCACGTGCGCCGCGTGCTCACGAGCGATCGGCGGGACCGGCGGGACTTCGTGCGGGCCATCAACGAGGCGGGGCTCTATCGCTTCGTCGCCAAGCCCTGGTCGACGGACGCCCTGCACGACGTGCTCGAGGGGGCCTACGCCCAGCGGCGGCGGGAGCTCGCCGTGGAGCTGCTCGTGGACGACGTCCGGGCGCGGAACACCCAGCTCGAGTCCGCGCGGCGGGCCCTGGAGGAGCGCGAGGCGCACCTGCTCCACACGGAGCGGCTGGCGGTGCTGGGCCGGCTCACGGACGGGCTGGCCGCCGGGATCCGCCCGCTCCTCGAGGAGCTGGGGGCGGTGGTGGAGAGGCTGAACCGCGTCATCGAGGATCCGGACGACGCCGAGCTCCTGTCCCTGGGCCACCAGGCGGTGGGCGCCGTCTGGGACATCGTCGACGACATCAACCGCTTCAGCCGCGACGGGGCGCTGGACCTGTCCCCGGAGCCGACGGACCTGGGCGACCTGGTGCGCCGGGCCACGCGATTCGCGGCGCTGGACCGCCTGCTCAAGCGGCGCCGGCTGGTGGTGGAGGTGGCCGATGACGTGCCGCCGCTCCGGGTGGATCCGCGCCGGCTGAACCAGGTGCTCCTGAACCTGCTGCGGAACGCGGCGGAGGCGACGGAGGAGGACGACGCGGTCCACGTCACCCTGTGCCGCGACGGGGACTCGGCGATCCTGACCGTGCGTGACGAGGGGCTGGGCATCCCGCCCGAGGTCGCGGACCGGGTCTTCGAGGAGTTCTTCAGCACGAAGGGGGAGGACGGGCTGGGCCTGGGGCTCGCCCTGTGCCGCCGCATCGTGCGGCACCACGGGGGCGAGATCTCGTGTCGCTCCGCGCCCGGCGAGGGCACGACCTTCGTCATCGATCTCCCGATCGCGAATCTGGCTGAATAGTCCGATCCGATCCAACGTCGCACCTACCGATCCAGGATCGGGAGGCTCGTGATGGGACGCTCGGGACGGCTGTACGCAGGGACGCGCCGGTGGACCGTGGTGGCGATGGCCGCCGTGGTGGCCGGCGCCGCCGCATGCTCCGACGGTACGACCAGGAAGCTGGACCAGGAGATCGAGGGTCCGCCCGTGCTGAAGGGGGACGACCTCGAGGGGGTCACGGGCGAGAGCCCGCTCGCCCCGGGGGCCGCCTGCCAGGGATCCGCGGCCTGTGACGACGGGGATCCCTGCACCGAGGACCGCTGCGTGCAGGGCGCCTGCGTCGCGTTCCCCGTCCCCTCGGAGGACTGCTGCGCCGACGTGGCCCTGCTGGCGGAGGACTTCGACGGCGGAGGCTTCGACGCCACGGTCGACGCGCCCGTCGCGGGGGTCGGCTGGACCGTCAGCGAGCACCGCGCCGTCAGCCCGTCGTCCAGCCTCTACTTCGGCGATCCGGCCCGGGCGAGCTACGACGTCGGCCAGCACGTACACGGCGCCGTGACCCTGCCGCCGGTGCGCTTCCCGGAGGATCTGCAGCCGCGGATCCGCTTCGACGTGGCGGCGCTGATCGAGACCCAGAGCCACTACGACGTCTTCGTCGTGGAGGCCCTGGTCCTCGGCGAGGGCGGACAGGTCGCCGAGACCGTGACCGTCCTGGACAAGCGCGACCTCCCCGCGACGGCCTTCGGCGGCTTCCACCGCGTGGACGTGGCGGCGGAGGCCCTTGCCGGCCGGCGCGTGCGCCTGCGCCTCCGGTTCGACACCCTCGACGGCAAGAACAACGACTTCGAGGGCGTCTACGTGGACGACCTCGAGGTGGTCGCGGTGTGCCCGGTCGGCGCGGCCTGCGAGGCGGACTCGGGCTGCGACGACGGGGATCCGTGCACGGCGGACGCCTGCGTCGAGGGCGGCTGCATGCACGTGGAGACCTGCGGCGAGGATCCCGGCGTCGGGGAGGACCCGTCGGTAGGCGACGACCCGTCCGTCGGCGACGACCCCGGGACGGATCCCGGCGCCGAGGACCCGGGGAGCGATCCCGGCGCCGAGGACCCCGGAACGGATCCGGGCGGCGAGGACCCGGGGACGGATCCCGGCGGCGAGGATCCGGGCGGCGAGGACCCGGGGACGGATCCCGGCGGCGAGGATCCGGGCGGCGAGGACCCGGGGAGCAGCGAGGGCCCCTGCGCCGACACGACGGACCCGGCCTGCTGCACGCAGGACGCGGACTGCGACGACGGGGATCCGGCCACGGTGGACGTCTGCGAGGGCGCCACCTGCGTGAGCACGCCGAACCCGGACGAGTGCGTGTCGGACGCGGACTGCGACGACGGCGAGGCCTGCACCCTGGACACCTGCGAGGGCGGCCTCTGCGTCCATGGAGGCTCCTTCGGGGACGCCTGCTGCACGCCGGGGACGGCGGACCTGGCGGACTTCGACGGCGGGACCGTGGACGGCCTGTACGTGACCGACAACCTTGGCGCGGGCCTGTTCTGGACCCCCGACAAGACCCGCGCCACCACCGGGGACTTCTCCCTGTACTGCGGCGACCCCGTCACCCAGACGTACGCGATCGGGCAGCGCGTGAAGGCCTCGGCCACCACGCCGCTGCTCCACGTGCCGAAGGGAGGGCACACCCGCCTGCGCTTCGACCTGTTCAAGGACACGCGCACGGCCGAGGACTGGGACGTGCTCCAGGTCTTCGTCCTCCGCGACGGCGCGCTGCTCCCCGCGTGGTCGTCGAAGGCCCTGCCGGGCGCGACCACCGAGGGCTTCGAGCCCATCGCCGTCGACCTGGACGCCTACGCGGGCCAGGCCATCCAGCTTCGCGTCGTGTTCGACTCGGTGGACGCCCCGCAGCAGCCCCTCGAGGGCGTGTACGTGGACGCCTTGAGGCTGGTCACGACCTGCCAGTGACACCGGCCGGGCGACGGCTCCGGGCCCACGCGGCGCCGCGCGGTCGCCTGGGGGCGCCCCGGCCGGGTTGCGCCGCCCTTGTCAGCGCCGTGGGCGCTCCGTAGGCTACGGCGCGATGAAGGATGACGGCGTCGATCGCAGACGATTCCTGGGGCTCGGGCTGGCCGCCGCCGGCGGTGCGGTGCTGGGAGGCACCCTGGCGCTCACCGGGCCTGCGCGGCTCCGGTGGGAGCGACGGCGCGGGTTCCCGGACGGGCCCGCGACCCTCGCGCTCGACCTGCCGGGCCTGCCCGACGGCACGCGGGTGCCGCTGCACCTCCGCGTCCGCACCCCTCGGGAGGAGCTTCGACTCCCGGCGGGCGAGGCGGTGATCCGCGACGGCCGGGCCCGCGTCGACGTCCCGCTGACCTATCCGTACGAGCGCCGCATCCAGGGCACCTACGCCTATCGGGCGGAGGCGGACCTGGGCGGTCGGCGGGTGGCCACCGCGGAGACCGCCGGCTATTCCGTCCGCCGGATGATGTGGTTCTCGTGAAGCGCCTGGCCACCCTCTGCCTGGTGCTCGCGGCGACCTGGGCGAGCCCGAGCCCCGCCCCGGCCGTGTCCGGCTTCCCCCAGGCGAAGATCAACCACGTCGACGTCTCCCAGGCGCCGCGTATCCGGGTGTTCGTGTCGCTCCTCGACAAGCGCCTCCGGCAGGTGCCCGACAAGTGGCTGGAGGAGGTCACCGTCTCCCTGAAGCCGGACAAGGCCCAGGCCGAGGAGCTCTTCTCCATCGTCGACGGGGAGCCGGAGTTCCCGGACTCCGACGAGGGGGAGCGCGACGAGGAGGACCTCCCGGTCCTGTCCATCGCGGCGGACGACGAGCGCGGCATGGCGGCCGTGGTGGTCATCCCGGGCTTCGCCGGCCCCGAGTATCGCGACGGCACGCTGGGTCAGCGCGTCCAGAACGGCGCGAGCCTGTTCTTCAAGAAGCTGGGAAAGAACCACGCGCTCAACGTCGTCTGGTACAGCGACGTGCTCAGGACCTGGGTGCGCGCCAAGGGCCGGACCGACGAGCTGACGCCGTACACGCCGGCCATCCGGGAGCGGTGCGAGGCCTGGCGACTCCGCGAGCTGGAGGGCGACGTCCCCGAGAAGCCCGAGGGCGAGGAGGGCGCGGGGCTGGCCGAGGACGAGGCCCACTGTGGCCTGGCCTCGAACTACGAGGCGCTGGGCAAGATCGTCGAGCGGGAGGCCTACCAGGGCTTCTACCCGCATCTCTTCGGCCTCGAGGCGCCCATGTGCACCGACGAGCCGGAGCACCCGCGGCAGGGTGTGGCGGGCTTCGCGGCGGAGGGGGAGGCGAACGGGCCCGCGTCGCTACCGGCCCTGGACGTGGCGCTCCGGATGCTCGCCCGGGACGCCGAGCCGGGGCAGCCGCGCGCGCTCATCCTGCTGGGCGACGGACGGGACGGCTACATCTACCGGCAGCAGGAGTGCGAGGCGTTCCTGCGAAAGGACTGCGCGAAGCGCAACGACACCTGGAAGCGGATCAAGGAGTGCGTCGACACCCAGATGCGGAACTCGGTCATCAAGGAGCAGGAGCTCTTCCGGGCCCGGGTGCCGGAGTGGCTGGCCCTGGCCAAGGCCGCGAACATCCGCATCTACTCGGTGATCAACCCCACGGCCGATCCCCAGGAGCGGGAGCGCCTGGAGCTGCTGGCCTGGCGGACGGGCGGGACCGCGCGGGTGGCCGAGGACGCCAACCAGGTCGTGGACCTGTACACGGACCTCATCGAGGAGCTGAACGGCCAGTTCGTCATCAGCTTCACCGACGACGAGGCCGTGCCGGGCGCCACGCGGCGCTACGAGGTGGACCTGCGGGGCTCCGGGTACTCCTTCTCCACGCCGGAGTACGAGGTCCACATTCCCCGGCAGCCGGAGGGCCTGGCCCTGATGGTCGCCGATTTCCGGGCCATGGGCGAGGCGAAGCTGGGGAAGAAGGGCATGATGGCGGTCGCCGCGGGCGTCGCGCTCATCGTGGCCCTCATCCTGCTGCTCCTGCTGCGGAAGATCCTCAAGAAGGCCTTCGGCAAGGGCAAGAAGGCGGCGAAAGGCAAGGCCAAGAAGGGCGTGAAAGGCGCCAAGAAGCTGAAGAAGTGAGCGAACGGACCTACGACAGCATCATCATCGCCGGGGAGCGGTACAAGCTCACCGGGGCCGTCCGTTGCGTGACCTGGAAGGACCCCGGCGGGCTGTCCTTTCCGTCGAAGCGCTACGAGGCGCTTTCCACCACCGGGTCGCCCATATACGGAGATCGGCGCCTGGAGGGCAACAAGGTCCAGGACCTCGCGGACCTGAAGAAGGCGGTCCACCAGGTCATCCTCCACACGGACCTGACCAGCGACTCGTACATGTGCTTCAAGGTCCTGGTCTCCCGGGGCCTGTCCACGCACTTCATGATCGACTGGGACGGGACCATCTACCAGGGCCTCGACCCGCTGTATCAGGCGTTCCACGCAGGCGAGTCCAACAACGGCAGCATCGGCGTCGACCTGAACAACGTGATGCGGAACCTGGTGCGGGAGCCGGAGGCCACGCCGTATCCCGAGGACCACGAGCGCATCGGCGAGATGTCCAAAAAGGAGTACCGGCGGCCCAAGTCCGGGCGCATGCGCATCAACGGCGCCGAGGTGCAGGCCTACGGGTACACGGACGCCCAGTACCAGGCGCTGCTGTCGCTCCTGTCGACCCTGACGAAGGTCCTGGACCGCATCCAGCCGTATCCGCCCCTGGACGAGAAGGGCGAGATCATCGCCAGCACCCTCGAGGACGGCGTCGGCTTCGAGGGCATCCTGGGCCACTTCCACGTGTCGGCCAGCCGCTGGGATCCGGGGCCGGGGATGGACTGGCAGCGCATGTATCACGGCCTCGCGCGGGAGCACAACGCGTTCCCGGTGGAGCTCGAGAAGGGCCTGAACATCGCGACCCTGCTGGAGCCGGACAAGGTCGAGCAGTACGCCGAGCAGTACTACCGGAACAACGAGGATCACACCGGCGGCGGCTGGTTTCCCGTGGGGATGAACCAGACGTGGCACGGCGGGGTGCACCTGCACCAGGAGGCCGGCTCGCCGGTGAAGGCGATGTTCGACGGCGTGGTGGTGGCCGGCCGCTTCGGAGACAAGCCCACGCGGATGGGCCACAACAACTTCGTGGTCCTCCGCCACGAGGTGGACATCCCCACGCGGCGCAAGGACAAGAGCGAGAAGCTGGTCTTCTACAGCCTCTACATGCACCTGTCGCCCATGTCCGTGACGGAGGTAGGCGACGACAGCCCGGAGTGGGTGCGGGCGCTACACCGCGTGCACTCCGGCCTGACCGAGGAGGAGGAGGCGGCCCTGGAGGGCGGCTTCGGCGAGAAGGAGGAGCCCGGCGCCTTCGAGGGCGGGGCGGACGAGGAGGAGTCCTTCTTCGAGGAGCAGGCCTTCGAGGACGAGTACGACACCCGCCCGTACCTGGAGATCGGCCAGCACCTGGCGGCCTTCAAGCGGGGCGACATCGCGCTGATCCCGTGGCGGGAGAGCCCCATCCGGGTCTCCTCCGGCGAGATCGTGGGCTACGTGGGCCAGTTCGGGCCCGAGTTCGAGTGGGAGGACCTGGTCCACGTCGAGATCTTCGCGGTCAAGGGCTGGGAGAAGGCCATCGACCTGGGCGTCCACGGTCGCTACTTCACCGAGCTGGAAGGTGACCTGGACGGGGACCTCTTCATCGAGAACCGGGCCATCCTGGACCTGTTCGGGACGTCCTCGTACCTGATGCGGAAGCCGTCGCTGGTGCCGGAGCGCTCGGTGGACCCGTACGACATCGAGGACCTCTTCACGGCCCGCGACAGCTACATCGAGGAGCGGCGCTGGCTGCGGAAGGTGATCAGCCGCCACGTGAGCGAGTGGAGCGATCAGGTGGACTGGGTGCGCGCGCTCAGCGCGGCCGAGGACTGGGACACGCGGACCCGGGACTTCAAGGACATCATCCGCCAGAGCGGCATCTTCCGGGACGCCCTGAAGCTGGTGCTCCCCTTCGTGTGGCTGAGCCGCGACGTGGCCGACCACATCGGGCTGCTGGCGGGGGGCACGGAGTGGGACGGGGTCGTCTATCACTTCCACCCCATCCACTTCCTCATGTGGCTGACCTATCACTCCTCCCAGCGGATCCAGGTGATCAGCCGCGGGCTGTCCCTCGAGGAGATCAAGAAGCGTATCAAGCACGAGCAGAAGCTGCGGGAGGAGGGCAAGCTGAAGGAGTCCGACGCCTGCGTGGCGGCCTCCATCGACTTCGCCGACATCGAGTCCACCTCCGCCGGAGAGGTCCTCCGCGACTACTTCGACGACCACGACCAGGGGGAGTGGCGCATCCTACGCGAGGAGGAGATCTAGGGTGTGAGAAGCCCGCGCCAGGGGACCCCGGAACTGCCCCCTTGTCAGGCCGCCGGATGTAGTCTAGGTTCCGTGGCCCTTCCGGCGGTCGCCGGGCCGTTCTTCGTGGAGGAGTGGCCGAGTGGTTGAAGGCAGCGGTCTTGAAAACCGCCAGGCGTGAGCCTCGGGGGTTCGAATCCCTCCTCCTCCGCCAGCGAGGCCCGCGAGGCCCGGCTCCTCTGACAATCGAATCTGGAGAGATGGCCGAGTGGCTGAAGGCGCTCCCCTGCTAAGGGAGTATAGGGTTTGTAGCCCTATCGAGGGTTCGAATCCCTCTCTCTCCGCCAGGCGGGGCTGCCCTGGACACCGGGGCAGCCCCGCAGTGTTTTCCCCCTTGACAGGGGGTGGGGCAGCGCTTAGCTTCCGCCCCCATTGAGCGCCCGTAGCTCAGCTGGATAGAGCATCGGTCTACGGAACCGAGGGTCAGGGGTTCGAATCCCTTCGGGCGCACCACGCGAGGCCGCGACTTCGGAGACGGGGTCGCGGTCTCGACCGTTCATTGAGAACGTCGATCTGCCGATGGAAGCTCGCGGCATGGACGAGATCCCCGACGAGCGGTGGGCCATGGAACAGGCCCTCCGTGAAGCCCGGGCCACGGCTCGGATGGGCAACGTGCCCGTGGGAGCCGTCGCGCTCCACGAGGGGCGCGTCGTCGGTCGCGCGGCGAACCTGCGCGACACGCTCCAGGATCCCACCGCCCACGCGGAGATCCTGGCTCTGCGGGACGCGGCCCGGAGCCTCGGCTCCTGGCGCCTCGCGGAGGTGACCCTGGTGGTCACCCTCGAGCCCTGCGCCATGTGCGCCGGCGCTCTTGCGCAGGCACGCGTCGGGCGGCTCGTGTACGGGGCCACGGAGCCGAAGACCGGCGCCGTGGAGAGCATCGCCCGCATGCTGGAGGGGACGTCGACCGGGGTCCGCACGGGCCTCCTCGCGGAGGACTGTGCCGCCGAGGTCCAGCGCTTCTTCGAGGCGCTACGGGACCGGCGCTGAGCCGGCCCGCTGGTTGTGGAGAGATGGCCGAGCTGGTTGAAGGCGCCTGACTCGAAATCAGGTGTACGGGCAACCGTACCGGGGGTTCGAATCCCTCTCTCTCCGCCAGTCCAATGCCGGCCGCCGGGCCCCGCCCGGAGCGGCCGGGAGCCTCGTCCCGCGCGAGCGCGAGCGCCCCGCATTGGAGAGATGGCCGAGTGGCTGAAGGCGCACGACTGGAAATCGTGTGTAGGGTAACTCCCTACCGAGGGTTCGAATCCCTCTCTCTCCGCCAATCACGACCCAGCGCTGTACGAACGCCCCGATGGTGCGTACACTGGGTCCCGAGTTCAGCCACCATCGGCTGATCGTCGACCGCCTCGGCGGTCGTTCGTGGTCGGTGGCCCGGCAATGGGCTGTCCGTGAACCCCGTCAGGTCCGGGAGGAAGCAGCGGTATCGGACGGTTCATGTGCTGGGTCCCGGCCCTCCCACGATTGGACGGGAGGTACGGTGGCCTCCCGTCGCGAGCCCGGCCGTGGGCACGCATCTCGGCCTCCCGGGGACGCTGCGAGGTAGCCTCCGGCTACCTCTCGGTCCCGGGGACCGGCGCCGCCGCCGGGCGGCGCCTGGCCGATCTATGCACCCCCGTCTCGCGCTCGCTCGGTCCGTCCACCGCACCTCCCGTCCTGGGGGGCGGCGCCATGGAGCGTGGCCGATCGGGCGGGTTCCAGGTCGGCGCCTGGAACGGCGGGCTGGCGCTGGGTGCCCCAGACTCTTGTTCTGTTGGGGCGCCGGCGGTGCGCCATCTCCAACTCCTGTCGTGGCGCCGACGTCCACGCCCGCGACAGGTGGCCCGGCGGCTGTCTTGCTGGGGCGCCGGCGTCCCCGTCGGTGATGGTTCGTCAGACCGCTGTCTTGTTGGGGCGCCGGCGTCCCTGCCGGCGATGGATAGCCCGACGGCTGTCTTGCTGGGGCGCCGGCGTCCCCGCCGGCGTAGGGTGCCGACCGCGGAGGACGGCGGTCCTGCTGCATCCTCCCGAGGTTCTCCGTGCCCTTGCGACTTGCCGCCCCGGCGCGATCCTCACCGGGGACCAGTGCGCGCCGAGGGCGGGTGGCCTGCGCGTCGCTTGCCGCACGTGCCCCGCATGCGATAGGGAGTCCCTGGACCCCAGGCGGTTGGAAGGCTCGATGTCCTACCTCGTCCTCGCGCGCAAGTGGCGCCCCCAGACCTTCGCCGACATCACGGGGCAGGAGCACGTCACCCGCACCCTGACCCACGCCATCGAGCAGGATCGCGTGCACCACGCGTTCCTCTTCTGTGGCGCGCGGGGCGTCGGCAAGACCTCGGCGGCGCGCGTGCTCGCCAAGGCGCTGAACTGCGAGCAGGGTCCGACGGCCACGCCGTGCGGCGAGTGCAACCCATGCCGCGAGATCGCGGCGGGCAACGCCATCGACGTCTTCGAGATCGACGGCGCGTCGAACCGCGGCATCGGTGAGATCCGCGAGCTTCGCGAGGGGGTGGCCTACGCGCCCCAGCGCGATCGCTTCAAGATCTACATCATCGACGAGGTCCACATGCTCACGACGGAGGCCTTCAACGCGTTGTTGAAGACGCTCGAGGAGCCTCCGTCCCACGTGAAGTTCGTCTTCGCGACGACCGAGCCGCAGAAGATCCCGGTCACCATCCTCTCACGGTGCCAGCGCTTCGACTTCAAGCGCATCCCCCTGGAGGTGATGACGAAGCGGCTTCGGGAGATCCTCGCCGCCGAGGAGGTCTCCGTCGCGGACGGCGGGCTTCGGCTCGTGGCCCGGGAGAGCGAGGGCTCCATGCGGGACGCCCTGAGCCTCCTGGACCGCATCATCAGCTTCTGTGGCCACGACGCGAGCTACGAGCAGGTGGCCGGTACCCTGGGCGTCGCCGACCGAAGCTGGCTCCGGCATCTGGTGGAGGCGGCTCTGGGACACGACGCGCCAGCGGCCCTCGCGGTGGTGCAGGAGGCCTTCCACTACGGCGTGGACCTGAAGCAGTTCGCGAGCGACCTGGTCCACTACCTGCGGGACATCGTGGTTCTGAACGTCGCGGGCCGCGAGGGGGGCCTGACGGACCTGGCAGACGAGGAGGCGAACGCCCTGGCCGACCTCGGCGGACGCCACCAGGTCGAGGACCTGGAGCGGCTGTTCCGCATGGCGACCCACACGGCCCAGCGGCTCTCCCAGGCCCCGTTTCCGCGCCTGGAGATGGAGATGGCCGTCGTCCGCATGTGCCGGATGAAGCCGCTCCGGCCCATCGACCGCATCATCGACCGGATCGCCGCCATCGAGCGCTACCTGGAGAGCGGCGCCCCGCTGCCCCCGCCGAACCCCGACGGGGGCGGGGGAGGAGGCGGTGCCGAGGCCCCGAGCCGTCCGGAGCCCACCTCCCAGCCGCCGCCGCCCGCGAGCGCCTCCACGGCGCCTCCGACGGCTCCGCCTGCTCAGACCGGCCCGCCTCCCGCCGCACCGCCGTCCGCGTCGGCCCGAGCGGAGGCCCCGTCGGCGCCGCAGTCCGCTCCTGCGCCCGAGGCCGCGACACCCTCGGCGGAGCCGACGCCGGAGCCCGCCCCGGCGGCACCCGAGGCCGCGGAACCCGTGCCGGAGGGGAGAGCGGAGCGGCCGAACCTCCGCGTCGTCGAGCCTCCCGAGCCCGAGCCCGAGGCGCAGTCGGAGTCCGAGGCTCCCGTGACCGGTCGGGAGCCGATGTCCGAGCCCGAGCCCGAGCCCGAGGCTCCTGCGACGGCCGAGAAGCCGACTCCCGAGCCCGAGCCCGAGGTGGACTCCGAGCCGGAGCCGCCCACAGCCGCCGAGCCCGAGCAGGCGGCGGAGGCGGAACCCGAGCCGGATCCGTCCTGCGAGGAGACGCTGGCGGCCGCCGCTGCGACCGCTCCCGCGACGTTCGGCCACGACGACTGGGAGGTCTTCGTCGACGCGGTCCGGGCCGACGACCCCGCCCTGGCGGGCCACCTGGACGCCGGGCAGATCGTCGACTACCGGGACGGCGTCCTCCGCCTGGCCTTCCAGCGGGGCGCCTACACGACGGGCGAGGCCCGGGATCGGCGAGCGGCCCTGCTGAAGCTCCTCCAGCAGCACGTCGGGGGCATCCGGCAGGTCGACGTCGAGGAGCTGGAGTCCGTGGACGAGACGCCGTTCAAGCGGCGCGAGGCCCGGCGCCTCGCGGAGCTGGCGGCCCGGCGCAAGGCGATCGCCGAGCACCCCAAGGTGCAGGCGCTCGTGGAACAGTTCGACGGAGAGCTCGCGCGCGTGGTGGTCTACGAGGGCACCGGCGACGCGGGCGAGGAGAGGACGGGATGAGCGACGGCGACAACCCTTTCGAGGGTGGCGGCGGGCTGCAGGGTCTCCTCCAGCAGGCCACGCAGATGCAGGCCCAGGTCCAGGAGGCCCAGTCCCGCGCGGCGGCGCGCAAGGTGGTCGGCGAGGCCGGAGGTGGTCTCGTGAAGGTCACGGCCAACGGCAAGCTCGAGGTGCTGCAGGTCGAGATCGACCCCGCTGTGGCCGACGAGGACCGGGAGATGCTCCAGGACCTGGTCGTGGCGGCCACGAATGACGCGCTGTCCCGGGCCAAGAACCTCATGAACGAGGAGCTCGGGCCCCTCGCGCAGATGCTCCAGTCGTCCGGCTTGGGCGGCCTCGGGGGGATCTGAGCGCGTGCCGGCCCTCCCGATCGCCCTGGACAAGCTCGTGGCGCTGCTCTCGCGCCTGCCCGGTATCGGCGAGCGGAGCGCCACGCGGCTGGCCTTCCACGTCCTCTCCGAGCCTGAGTCGTACGCCCGTGAGTTGGCGGGTGCGCTCGAGGAGATGGTGGAGCGCGTCCGGTTCTGCCGGGACTGTCACATGGTCTCCGAGGAGGAGCAGTGCCGGATCTGCCGTGATCCCGGCCGGGATCGCAGCACGGTCTGCATCGTCGAGGGCATCCAGGACGTGCTCGCCTTCGACCGCACCGACGTCTACGACGGGCTGTACCACGTCCTCCATGGCGTGCTCGCGCCGCTCAAGGGCGTCGGCCCCGACCAGCTCCGCCTGGACAACCTGAAGGCGCGCATCGCGGACGAGGGCATCGGGGAGGTCATCGTCGCCACGTCCACCGACGTGGAGGGCGAGGCCACGGCCCTGTACCTCAAGCGGTTCCTGGCGGACGAGGACGTCCGCATCACCCGCATCGCCACCGGCGTCCCCATGGGCGGCGACCTGGAGTATGTGGACCCGAACACGCTCGGCCGCGCCCTCCGCGGCCGCACGGACCTGGACGACTGACGTCGGCGAGGTCGCCGGCGCCCCTCTTGAATCGGTGAGGGCACCTGCGAGGCCGCCCGTCACCTGGTCACGACTCACCGAGAGCCCGCGAATCGTGGGCGTGGTCGGGCTCACCGGCCGAGGCGTTCCGGTCCCATCGGCCTTCCCCCTGTTTCCCGCGCCTTTGCGGCTTCGCGCCTTTGCGCGAGCCCTTCGGCGCCGGTGCGATGTGCCTGATCGAC
This sequence comes from Myxococcota bacterium, assembly GCA_051747385.1. Classification (GTDB taxonomy): domain Bacteria; phylum Myxococcota_A; class UBA9042; order PHBI01; family JACKFB01; genus JBNJGB01. Next base: position 14,114 of record JBNJGB010000018.1, on the reverse strand, counting down.
GGGGGAGTCGCGCCCGAAAAGTGAGAAGTGAGTAGGTTTGACCCCACTAGGGCGCCGGGATCTCTCTGACGCGCATGTAGGGCTGCAGGGCGTCCGGGATGGCGATGGAGCCGTCGGCCTGCTGGTGGTGCTCCATGAGGGCCATGACGGTCCGGCCGATGGCCAGGCCGCTGCCGTTGAGCGTGTGGACGTAGCGCGGCTTGGCCTTGGGCTCCGGGCGATAGCGGATGCCGGCCCGGCGCGCCTGGAAGTCGCCGAAGTTGGAGCAGCTCGAGATCTCCCGCCACTGCTCCTGCCCGGCGAGCCACACCTCCAGGTCGTAGCACCGGCGTGCGGCGAAGCCCAGGTCGCCCGCGCACAGCTCCACGACGCGGTAGGGGAGTTCGAGGCGCTGCAGGATGGTCTCGGCGTGCCCGGTGAGCTGCTCGTGGGCCTCCGCGGAGTCCTCCGGCCGGGTGAAGTGCACCAGCTCCACCTTCTGGAACTGGTGGAGGCGCGTCAGGCCGGCCGTGTCCTTCCCGTAGGAGCCGGCCTCGCGCCGGAAGCACGCCGAGTAGGCCGCGTAGCGCCGCGGCATGTCGCCGTCGTCGAGGATGGTGTCCCGGTGGACGTTCGTGACCGGCACCTCGGCCGTGGGGATGAGGAAGAGATCGTCGGGGTCCGTCCGGAAGGCGTCCTCCTCGAACTTCGGGAGCTGGCCGGTGCCCAGCATCGAGTCCCGGTGGACCAGGAAGGGCGGCAGCATCTCCTCGTAGCCGAACTCGTCCACGTGGAGGTCCAGCATGAAGCTCGCCAGGGCTCGCTCGAGGCGCGCGCCCAGCCCCCGGTAGAGCGCGAACCGGGACCCGCTCACGCGGGCCGCCGCCTCGAAGTCGAGGATCCCGAGGCGCTCGCCCAGCACGTGGTGGGCCTGCGGCTCGAAGTCGAAGGACGGCGGGTCGCCCCAGGTCCGGACGACGACGTTGTCCTCCTCGCTGCGTCCGTCCGGCACCTCGGGCGCCGGCAGGTTCGGGAAGAGGAGCAGGGTGGCGTCCTGGGCCTCCTGGAGCTCCTTGACCCGGGCGTCGAGGCCCTTCACTTCGCTCGACAGGTCCTTCAGGTCGGCGCGCAGCTTCGACTTCTCCTCGTCGGAGAGGTCCTTGCGTGCGAACCCCGAGGAGAGCTCCTTCTGGCGGTGACGAAGCTCACCGAAGCGGGTCACGGCCTCGCGGCGCTCCTCCGCGAGGTCCACGATCTCCTCGAGCGACAGGGCGGGGTCACGGCGGGCGAGGGCCGCCCGGGCCGCGTCGGGGTCGTCGAGGATCGCCTTGATGTCGAGCACGGCCTCACTCCTTGCTGCTGCGGGTGGAGTCGGCGGTCTTCTTCTCGTCGGGACGGTTCGCGGCCTTGGGCCGGGACGGCGCCGACGGCCGCGTCCGGGGCTTGCCCGAGCGGAGGTCGATCACGCCGGTCTTGGGCACGCTCGAGGTGGCCCTGTCGTCCTTCTTGGGCTCGGGCCTCTTCTGCTCGGTCTTCTTCCCCTGTCCCTTGTTGGGCTCGGTCTTCTTCTGCTGGGCCTTGTTGGGTCCGGCCTTTTGGGTCTCGGTCTTCTTTCCCTGTCCCTTGTTGGGCTCGGTCTTCTTCTGCTGGGCCTTGTTGGGTTCGGCCTTTTGGGTCTCGGTCTTCTTTCCCTGTCCCTTGTTGGGCTCGGTCTTCTCCTGCTGGGCCTTGTTGGGTCCGGCCTTTTGGGTCTCGGTCTTCTTTCCCTGTTCCTTGTTGGGCCCGGTCTTCTTCTGCTGGGTCTCGTTGGGTTCGGCCTTTTGGGTCTCGGTCTTCTTTCCCTGTTCCTTGTTGGCCTGCTCGGTCTTCTTCTCGCCGTCGTCCTGCTTGCCGGACCCGGACGCGCCACCCTTCTGCGTCTGGTCCTGTCCCTTCTTCTGATCCTGCCCCTGGCCCTGGGGCTTCTTCTTCCGCCGGCGCCGGCGTCGGCGCTTCCGCTTGGGCTTGTCGTCCTCGCCCTGGCCCTGCTCCTTGGGCGGGCGCTCGGGCTTGGAGCCCTTCGCCTTCTGCTCGCCGCCGGATCTGGAGCCCTCCTTGGCGTCGTCCCCGCCCTTGTCGGTGCGACCCTTGGATCGCCTGGCCTGCTGTCCGCCACGGCGTCCACCCCCGCTCCCGCCGCCGGAGGCCTTGCGCCGCTGGCTGCCGCGCCGGTCGCCCTTCTCGGAGGGCGGGGGAAGCTCCCGCGGGGACTCGGCCGGACGGGCCTTCTCCGCGGCCGGGACCGGCTCTCCGGTCAGCAGCTTCCTGAAGAACCCGACGATGCCCCCCGAAACCTTCGGGGTGTGCTCCTCGCGCGGGCTGCGCTCGCGGCGGAGGATCTCCGCCTGCCGTTGAAGCTCCTCGGCCACCCTCCGCTCCGCCTCGGCACGGATGTTCGCCTCGGCCCGATCGGCCTGCTCGGTCGCGAGGCGCTTCCGGTCCAGGTCGGAGCGGGTCCGCGCCGCCTTCTCCTGCGCCTCACGCTGTGCGGCGACGACCTCCGCGTCCTCCGCCATCTTGGCCTGGATCGAGCGATAGAGGTGATCGTACTCGTCGTCCGTCAGGCTGACTCCGCGCGTCTTGGCGGCCTCGACGAGGACGTCCTCCACGTCGTCCAGCTCGCGCTTCTCGACGTCGCTCCGCACCAGGTCGAAGGCGAGGAGCAGGCGTCGCGCGCGCCGCCCCCGACCACCGCTGGAGGCCAGGATCTCCACGTAGGCCCGGTTCGGCGGGCACGTGGGCACGCCCTCGACGTCGATGGTCACGCCGCTCTGGCGCTCCAGCTCGGACAGCTCGGCGCGCTTCCGGTTCACCAGGTAGTTCGCGACGGGCACGGGCGCCTGCGCCGAGGCGTGCATGTAGTTCGTGCCCCGGAGGACGGCCTCCTTCACGCGCCGGAGGACGTACAGGGCGCTCGACTCCACGGACCGGACCTGGCCGGTGCCCCCGCAGTGGGAGCAGGCGTCGAAGCTGCCCTTCATCAACGCGCTCTTGAGCCGCTGGCGGCTGATCTCCATCAGCCCGAACTCGCTGATGCGGCTGAACTTCACCTTCGCCTTGTCGCCGGCGAAGGCATCGCGCGCGGCCTGCTCGACCTTTCGGGTGTTGTCCTTGCTCCGCATGTCGATGAAGTCGACGACCACCAGGCCGCCCCGGTCGCGGAGCTTGAGCTGTCGCGCGACCTCGGTGGCGGCCTCCAGGTTCGTGGTGAGCGCCGTCTCCTCGATGTCCCCGCCCTTCACGCGGCCGGAGTTCACGTCGATGGCGACCAGCGCCTCGGTCTGGTCGATGACGATGGAGCCGCCGGAGGGCAGGTCGATCTTCCGGGCGAAGACGTCGTCGATCTGGTCCTCGACCTGGTACCGGGAGAACAGCGGCGTCGGGTCGTCGTAGTACCGGACCCGCTTCTTCATCTCGGGCACGAGGACCGTGCAGAAGTCTCGCACCTCCTCGTACGTGCCCACCTCGTCGACGATGATCTCGTCGAGATCCTCCGTGGCGTAGTCCCGGATGAAGCGGAGCGCCGCGCTGCGCTCCCGGTGGATGAGGCCGGCGTCCGGGCGGCTCTCGAAGCGCTTTTCGAGGCTCTCCCAGAGGCGCTTGAGGAACTCCAGGTCCTGGGCCAGCTCCTCCTTGGAGCGGTCCACACCCGCCGTGCGGACGATGACCCCGAAGTCCTCCGGGATGTCCAGCCCGTCGACGATCTTCTTGAGCCGGTTCCGCTCCGGGCCGGGCACCCGCCGGGAGATGCCCGTCTTGCCCGAGTCGGGCATGATCACCATGTAGCGGCCGGGTAGGGACGGGAACGTGGTCAGGCTGGCGCCCTTGCTGCCGATCTCGTCCTTGACGACCTGGACCATCAGCTCCTGGCCCTCCCGCAGGAGGTCCTGGATCGGGACCTTCTTGTCCTTCTTCCCGCTCGGGAAGTAGCGGTCGTGGATCTCCGAGGCGGGCAGGAAGCCCTGCTTCTCGACCCCGTAGTCCACGAACGCCGCCTGGAGGCTGCCGTTCACGCGGTGGACCACGCCCTTGTAGATGTTGCCCTTGGCCTCCACGAGGCGCGCCGTGTCGATCTCCAGGTTCGACAGGACGCCCGACTCCACGAGCGCCAGGCGCGTCTCTTCGACGCTCACGTTGATCAGTAGCTTCTCGCCCATTCGTTCCTACTCCGCAGGGGGACACGGAGGCCGATGGATCCCTCGGGCTCGATGGAGGCGGTGCTGACGCGGGTCGGGGCCGGCCTCAGGCGGCTGGCGTCCGGGCGGGTCGGGCCCGCCCGGGAGGCGGGTGGACGCCTCGCCTGTCTGCGTCGCGGTGGAGCGTGGGTGTGCCCCACCGGGTCACCATCGTCTCGGGATGATCGTCTGCCGTGCGACGGCCCGGCGTGAGCGCGGCGCTCTCCTGCACGTCGGCGGGAGCGTCCACGTCCTCGTCCGCGGGGCCGTCTGGGTGGATGTCCAGGATGTCCAGTGGTTCTGTGTCGGTGGTGATGTCGTCCCCGTCGCCGTCGACGGAGACGTCCGGGTCGGTCGTGGTGTCCCCGCCCGCGTCGGGGCGGCGGGGAATCTCTGGTCGTGAGCCGGCGTCGCCGACGGGCAGGCAGGGCGACCCCTCCGTCCCCGTCGGGCACACCTTCTCGGTGCCGCACGCGGCCAACACGGCCGCGAGGATCAGGACCCAGGTCCCCCGCAGGGCCATCGCGATCGGCCCGATGCGGGCCTCGTCGCGTCGCGCCACCCCGGCGTCGAGGCGTGGGGTGTCGTGCTTGTGGCGAGGAGCGGGGTGGCTCAAAGGCGACTCGGTCCGATGGGATCGATCCTGGGTCGAAACGGCGGCGGAGCGACTCTAGGTGAGGGGAGGGGGGCTGTCAATCGTTCCGACCCGCTGGACCCGACGCGGGGCCCGGGGTATAAGGCGCCGCGATGAAAGGAGTTTTCAGGAATCCAGCGCCCCTCTGCGCCCCGTCGCCCCGGGCGCCCCGCGCCGGCGTGACCCGGTGAGGCCGTGGCACGGGCTGTTGCTGGCCGCCCTCGTGGCCGGTGTGCTGGCCGTGGCCCCGGTGCCGAGGGTCGTGCAGGCCGCCGAGGTGGACGCCCTCGCGGCCGGGGCCCGCCTCGCCACGTCCCTGACCCGGTCGGGCGACGCGGGGCTTCGACCGCGCCTGGAGGAGGGCTTCTGGGCGGGTGACGAGCACCCGCATCGCGCCGCACTCCGCGGGGAGAAGGCGTGGCGTGTGGACGTCGCGGTCCCGCCCGTGCCGCGCTGGGTGTCCGCGGCGGCCATCATGGTCGGTCCCGAGCGGGCCCGCGACCTCGGCCGGGCGCGGTGGGCGGCAGCCCTGACCCTCGCCCTGGCCGGCGTGCTGCTGGGCTCCGTGCTGGCGCGATGGGCCGGGGCGTCCGGGACCGCGGCGAGCGTGGGCTGGGGCGTGCTGGGCGTGGCGCTGGTCATCGTGCTGCCCGGGGCCCTGGACGCCGGGACGACGGCCGGAGCGGCGGCCACGGGGGCGCTCGCGTCGGCTCTGCTCCTGGTGACGCTGGACCGCCTGGTGCGTCTGCGGAAAGGGGCGCTGGCCGTGGGCCTCGCGTGGGGCCTGGCCCTGGGCGTGCACCCCGGCGCGCTGTTCCTCCTGGTGCCCGTCTTCGCCGCGGTCGCCGTGGCCTGGCGACCCGAAGAGGCCCCGCCGCGCGATCCGGGCCTCGCCCGCCTGCCGACGGTGCCCGTCCTGCTCCTGGCGGCGCCGGTCGTGGGCGTGCTCCTGCTCGTGGCCGCCTGGCCCACGCTCTGGGAGGAGACCGGCGAGCGCCTCGCCGCGTGGCTCACGAACGCCTGGTGGCTCGTGGCGCCACGGCAGGACGTGGCCGGGCAGGTGTTCGATCAGCCCGGCGGGCGGGCGCCCCAGGCGTGGACGGCGCTCGTCCAGTGGGCCGCGTGGACTCCGATCCCGGTGCTGCTGGCCTGGGCCGCGGGGCTCGTGGAGACGGTGCGACGGGGGAGGGACGGCGCGTGGTCCCCGATCCTGCTCCTGGCCACCCTGCTGGTCGTGGGCGGTATGGACGGCGGCCTGTTCGGCGCGCGCCTGACCCTGTGGCCGTGGCTGTGGGCGCCGACGGCGCTGACGGCGGGGATCGGCGTGGCGGCGATGGCCCGGGCGCTGACGGGGCGGGCGACCCTCCGCCCGCGGCTCGCGGCCGGCGCCCTGGGGGGCGCGATCGTGGCGGCGGCGGTCATCGGCGGGACGCTCCTCGGAGGGCCCCCGACCGGGGTGGGCGCGACGGCTCGCGTGCCGATCCCCCTGGCGGAGCTACGCGAGATGGCGCGCGTCACGCCGGGCGCCCCGATCCACGTCGCCTCCGGCACCCCGGGCTACGGGCACGGGATCGAGGTCCTGCGTCGCCACGCCGGGCTGGACCTCCGCTGGGCCGGAGAGGGCGATCCCGTGTGGATCATCGTCCTCGACGACGGGTCGGGGGTCTCCCGGGGCCTCCTGAAGGGCCGCCTGGCAGGCCGGGAGCCGACGTGGCGGGATCGGGTGGCCGGCGTGCCCATGGAGGCCCACCGCGTACGCTGATCCCGTCGGAGGGAGCATGGAGCAGGAGCTGAAGCTGGCGCTGGATCCCGCGGACCTCCCGCGCCTCCTCGAGGGGCTGCCCGCCCCGGAGCGGGTGGTCGAGCAGACGAACCACTACTTCGTCGACCCGGAGGGCAGGGCGGCCCGGGCGCGTGTCATGGTCCGGGTGCGCGAGGAGCGCGACGCCGGCTCCGGCGAGCTCCGGCGGGTGGTCCTCACCCTGAAGCGGCGGACCGCCGTGGAGGGGGGCGTCTTCCGCGCCGAGGAGCGCGAGGCCGAGCTGGACCCGGCGGACTGGCTCGCCGTGCGGGAGGGGGAGCGCGACCTGGCCGACGCCGAAGCGCCGCCGCTCCGCTGGTTGCGGTCCGAGACCGGCGTCACCGCGCTCCTGCGCCAGGGCGGGTTCGTGAACGAGCGGCGCCTGGTCCGCCACGTGGGCTTCGACCTGGAGATCGACCGCACGAGCTTCCCGGGCGGCGTGGTCGAGGCGGAGGTGGAGGTGGAGACCGATCGCCCCGCCGAGGCCCGGGCCGTCGTCGAGGGCGTGGCCCGGCGGCAGGGTGTCCGCCTCCGGGATCAGACCCGCGGGAAGTACGCGCGGTACCTCGCGCACCTGAGGTCGTAGGCGACGGCTCTCGTGTCGTCACATCCTACCTGGAGCCGCCGAGACGTGGACGTGGACGTGGACGTGGTCGTGGTCGGTGCGGAGCCACCCCACGTCTGGCGGGCTTGGAGGAGGCTGTCACTATACCCTCGCGAGGAGGCAGCCGGCTCCGTTTTCGCGGGCGGGACGCCCGCGCACCGGATGTCCCGGCCGGAGCCGCTCTTTCAGGCACGGGCAAGGGAACGAGGCCAGCTTGCCGAGATGTGTATGATCGACAGGCGGGGGCGCCGGCGCCCCACTCGGCTCGGGCCTACTCCGGCTTCTGCACCTCGAGGAACATGCAGTGGCCGGTCTCGTCGTGGACGAGGTCCACGGCGGCGCCCTCGGCCGCCAGGTGGTCCGCCAGGGCCGCCATCGTGGCCGGCTCCCGGTACTCCAGGTGCCAGGAGAGCACGTACTCCATCATCCACGTGGACTCGGGAGCCTCCCGGAGGTTGCCGATGAACAGGCGTCCGCCCGGACGGAGCATGCCGTACAGAGCGCTCAGGAGCTTCCGAGCCACCGACTCCGGCAGGTAGTCGAACAGGCCGGCCGAGTAGATCAGGTCGAGGTCGGACAGGACCTCGCGGCCGACGGCGCGCTCGGCGTCGTTCCGGGGCTTGAGGATCTGCCGCACGGAGAAGTGCAGGCAGTGAAGGTCGACCGGCAGGTCCGCGCGACCCTCCTCGAGGAGGATGTGGTTGATGGCTTCGTGGCTGTGCTGGAGGGCCTCGACGTCCTGGTCGATGAGGATGAGCTTGGCGGGATGCTCGAGGTGCTCCAGCTCGCCGATTACGTGCTGGAGCTCCATGGCGGGCCCGCAGGCCAGCGAGGCGATCCGTGTCGGGTGCGCCCGCTCGGTGAGGGTCTTGCGCACCATCGCCCGCATGTTCTTCTCTCGGGCGACGACCGCCTGACCCAGCGTGTAGTGCTGGGACGCGTAGTGGAGGAACCGGGTGTACAGGTCGTGGCCCTCCAGCTGGGAGGCGAAGAACACCGTCATCAGGTAGAAGTCCCCCGCATAGCCGAGAGGCTTGTCGTACGCGCGGCCATGCATCGGGCAGGAGTGGAGCAGGGGCATCAGCTCGCGCTCCGCGTAGCTGCGGGCCATCTCGACCGCGTCCGCCGGCAGGTCGTCGGACAGGCGGTGGAGGTGCTGCAGGCGGTCGTGGAAGCGGGGGATCCACTTGCGGAACACGAGGTCGATGAGCGTCCGTTCGTCCCGGATCTGCATGGAGGGGTCGCCACGCCTCCGCCCGTCCTCGGCGTCCTCGAGGACCGCGCGGACGTGCCGCAGCAGCTGGCCGAGCGCCGCCACGGACGCGCGCCACTCCGGGGGAAGGGCGGCGTCGAACCGCTCCTGGGCGCTCAGGCGCTGCTCCAGCTTCTGCTCCACGAGCGCGTCGCTCAACCGAAGCCGCTGGAGGTCGAACATGCCGTACGTGAAGCAGATGCCGAGACGCGGCCGCGGCGACTCCACCTGGTAGACGACCACGCCCGTGCCCAGCCAGACGGGCGTGCCGCGATAGAAGATCTGCAGGTTCTCGATGAGGCTGCCGGGAGCGAGCCAGGTCTCGCCGTCCGGCTGAATCCCGAGGCCGGTCGGGGAGACGTCGAGCACCTCGAGCGGACCGACCGCCTCCCCGTCGTGCACGAACTGGCAGGTGACGTCGAAGCTGAGCTCGTCGGAGCTGAGTCGCTCCGGGCGGAACCGATATCTGGCAGAGCCGCCCACGAGATCCGCATGGACCGCCCCTCGCCTGCTTCCCGTCTCCCGGACACGATTCACCATTGTCACCCCTCGTAGACCCCGCGACGACGCCACCCTAGGAGCGGGTCACGAGGGGGTCAAGCAAGTCGCCGGCCCTCGCCATAACCCATAGATGGCGGTGATGATGCGTTTCGTGGCAATTTCGGCGAGACGCTCTCGGGGTGGCTCCGTCTCTTTGAACGTCACGGTCTGTAACGTGTCCGTCACACGGGCCCGATGAGGATCGGTTCAAGATTCTGGTACGATGGAACGTAGCGTGCCTCAGGGCTTCCGTGCGTGTGTCCGGCGACGCCGGAGTGACGGAGTCCTCCCCAGCAGCAGAGCTCTCGACGTTGCGCTCGACCCCCACCGAAACCGACGACATCGAACGCACTCCCCCCGGATTCGAACGGGCATTCGACCGGGAGAGTCGCAAGCTCCTCGTGGAGCGCCTCCGGCCGTCGTTGTCGGTCGGAGCGGTGTTGTATGCGGTCTTCGCAGTCCTCGACCTCTTCGTCGCTCCGGACCACTTCGAGACGTTCCTGTGGATTCGGACCGGCGTCGTCATCTACCTGCTGTCGACGGTGCTCGCGACGTACACCGAGTTCGCGCGTCGGCACATCTCGGCACTTTCATTCGCGGCTCTCGTAGTCGCAGCGGGCGGTATCGTCGCGATGACCGCCCCGCTCGGCGGCTTCGTGAGCGACTACTACATCGGCATCATGCTGGTGCTGTTCGTGGTGGGCTTCTTTCTGCCCTGGAGTCCCGCGACGGCCCTGGCGTTCTGTGTGTCGGTCATCGTCGGCTACCTCGCCACGAACCTGACGGTCCACGGCCCGTCCACGGACATGCTCAACCCGTTCTTCTTCCTCACGGGAACGGCTGCCTTCAACTGGCTGGCGACCGAGTCGAGCGAGCGGACGCGCAGGCGTGACCTGCTGCTGCGGATGCAGCTCGAGAAGGCCAACGACGAGCTGATGGAGCTGGACGAGGCCAAGACGCGCTTCTTCGCCAACGTCAGCCACGAGCTCCGCACGCCGCTCATGCTCATCCTGGGGCCGCTGGAGAACCTCCTGCGCCGGACCCCCGCGGGGCGGACCCGCTCCCTGCTGGAGACGATGCTCCTGAACTCCAACCGGCTGCTCCAGCAGGTCAACGCGATCCTGGACTTCGCGCGCTACGAGGCGGGCCACGCCACCTGCCAGTTCGAGGAGGCCAACCTCGGAGACATCCTCTCGAGGCTGGTCCGCTCGGCCACGCCCTACGCGGACAGGCGCGGCATCGAGCTGGTGGCGCAGGGCCTCGCCGAGGTCCCGGACACGGAGTTCGACCGCCAGAAGATGGAGACGGTGGGCGCCAACCTCCTGTCCAACGCGCTCAAGTTCACGGAGGAGGGCGGTCGCGTCGTCGTGCGTGGCTTCTGCGACGGCAGCCGGGTCGGCTTCGAGGTGGAGGACACCGGCGTCGGCATCCCGGCGGACAAGCAGGAGGAGATCTTCGAGCGCTTCCACCAAGTGGACGGCGGCCTGTCGCGGAAGAGCGAGGGCACCGGACTCGGGCTGGCCCTGGTGCGCGGCCTCATCCAGCTCCACAAGGGCGAGATCGACGTGCGGAGCGAGGAGGGCGAGGGCTCCACGTTCCGGGTCCTGCTCCCGCGCGAGGGCCGGCCGGCGCCGGATCGTCGCCGGAAGGGGCGGCGCAAGGCCGACCGGATGGCCCAGGCCCACTTCGAGGCGCTGCTGGCCGAGCGCGAGCGCGAGCAGCCCGAGCAGCGACGGCTCTTCGCCGAGCTGGAGCGGGAGACCCTCCGCGCCGAGGACGTCGTGGGTGTGGACGCGCCCCAGGCGCCCGAGGGGGCGCCGCGCATCCTGGTGGTGGAGAACAACCACGACCTGCGGAGCTTCCTCTACCTGAGCCTCGCCGAGCGCTATCACGTGGAGACGACGTGCGACGGCGTCGAGGGGCTGGAGGCGGCGCGGCGGCGTCCGCCCGACCTCATCCTGTCGGACGTGATGATGCCGAACATGGACGGCTACGAGCTGTGCCGCCGCGTGCGGCGGGACCCGGCGCTCATGGCCGTGCCGGTCATCCTGCTCACGGCGAAGAGCGGCCGCGAGTCCGTGGTGGAGGGCCTGGAGATCGGGGCCGACGACTACGTGACCAAACCGTTCGACATGCGCGAGCTGGAGGCCCGCATCGAGGCGCACATGCGCGCCAAGAGCATCGAGCGGGCCCTGCACGAGCGCGAGAGCCGCCTGAGCGCCATCGGCCAGATGACGAGCGCCCTCGCCCACGATCTGCGGGGGCCCCTGGCCATCATCGTCGGGCATGTGGAGCTGGTCCGCATGATGGCCGCGGAGGACGAGGGGTTCGGCGAAGTGCAGCAGGATCTGGACATCGTGCGCAAGGCGGCGAACCGCGCCAGCCGGATGATCCAGGAGGTGGTCGACTTCGCCCGGGGCGGCGGCGCCCAGGCCGTGCACCCGACCCCCACGCCGCTGGGGCCGTACCTCGAGGACCTCGTGGAGGAGCTCCGGCCGGGCCTGGACGAGCGCGGCATCGCCCTGGACCTGGATCGCGACGCGGAGGAGGACCTGCTGGTCTCCATCGATCGGGACCAGATGCACCGGGTCTTCGACAACCTCGTCGCCAACGCGCGCGACGCGCTCGCCGGGGACGAGGAGGCCACGGATCCCCGGATCACCATCGAGGCGCGCGGTGAGCGGGACGTCGTCGCGCTCCGGGTCAGGGACAACGGCCCCGGCATCCCCGAGGACCTGGCGGATCGGCTGTTCCAGCCCTTCGAGACCCGGGACAAGGACAACGGCACCGGCCTCGGCCTGTCCATCGTGCGCAACCTGGTGGCGGCGCACGGCGGGACCGTGAAGGTGGAGCAGTCCGGTGGTCGCGGCGCCGTCTTCAAGATCCGTCTCCCCCGCGCCGTCGTGGCCGACGGGGAGGGGGAGGCCCCGGAGCGGCTCCACGGAGAGCCGGAGCGCCAGCCCGCGCGGATCGTGAACGGATAGCCGCGGAGATGCCCCTCCGGACGGAGCCGTGCGCGACGAGGGCGGGGACCGCGGTCGCCCTGGCCGTGGCGTTGGTGCTCTCCGCTTGCGGCGACGGGGCGCAGGAGAACCCGGACGCGGGCCCATGGGACGCGTTCGACGCCGACGGCGGGCCGGCCGACGCGGCTCCATCGGACGCCGGCGGGGAGGCTGCCGACAGGGACCCGGGCCGGTGCACGCCGGAGTGCCCCGAGGCGTCGTGCGGCGACGACGACGGCTGCGGCGGCACCTGCTCGCCCTGTCCGACCGACGTCTCCTGCGAGGCGTGCCCGCTGACCCTCCGCGTGGTGGAGCGGGACGATCCCGTCCTGAAGCTGGCCCTGGACTTCGCGCCGGAGGAGGGGGACCCCCTCCCCGAGCTCGCCGATCTCCGGCTGGTCGTGGAGGGCGACGCGACCATGCTGGGCCTCGAGCTCGGGGAGCCGGTGCTGGAGGCGGGCAAGTCCCCCCTGAAGGACCCAGACACCGGCGAGCCCTGGCAGATCCTCGGAGGCTCCACGATCCGCGTGTCCCTGGCCTCCACGGAGCAGACGGAGCCCATCGGCGGCGGACGCTGGCTCGTCTACACCCTCCGCCTCGGCGGGGCCTTCGACCCGATCACGGAGCCTGTCGTGCTGCACCTGTCCACGGCCGAGGCCGTCTTCGCTCCGCCCGGGGCCGACGCGGTCCTGTGGGGAGCCCCGGTCGAGGATCCCGTCGTGCTCTGGCCGCGCTGATCGCCGTCCCTACGGCTCGGGGGCGGCCTCGCCGGCCCTCTCCGCGGCAGCGTCGGGCGAAGGCGGGGTGTCCCGGCCCAGGGCGGTGCGCACCTCGGCGCGGCGCTCGGCCTCGTCCTCGTCGCCGGCGGTGATCCGGAGGTAGCGCTCCAGGGCCCGGACGGCGCCCTCGGTCTCTCCCATGGCCTTCAGGGTCGCGCCGAGATCGTAGGCGGCGTCCGCGTGGCGGGGCTCCGCCTCGAGCACCTGCCGCAACAGGTCCGCCGTCCGCCCGTACCGCCCCCGCGCCTGCTCGACCAGGGCCAGCGTGTAGGCCGTCGCCGGCGTGCGATCCAGCTCCAGGGCGCGGCGCAGGGCCTCCGCTGCGGCCGGGAGCTCCCCTCCGGCCCGGAGGGCCGAGCCGAGCCTGCGCCAGATTTCGGCCGAGCCGGGCTCCAGCTCGGCCGCTCGCCTGAGGTGGGCGACGGCCTCGGGCACCCGATCCGCGCCCAGCAGCGCGTTGGCCAGGTTGAGACGGCTCGCCGCGTTGTCGCGTACGTCGATGGCCTGCTCGAAGGCGTCGACGGCCTCCTCGGTCCGGTCCAGCTCCAGGTAGACGACGCCGAGGTTGTTCAGGGCGCGGACGTCATCCGGAACCAGGTCGACGGCGCGCTCGAAGGACCCCCGCGCCTCGACCGGTCGGCCGGCGCGGCGGGCGACGGTGCCGAGCGCCAGGTGGGCCGGAGCGTAGCTCTCGTCGACCTCGAGCGCGGCCTCGAAGTGTGCCCGCGCCTCCTCCAGCCGTCCGTCGCGCAGGGCGAGCTGCCCCGCCGCCACCTGAGCCTGCGGCCCCTCGTCGCCCGTCACCTCGAGGGCGTATCGCAGCGGCGCGTCGTCGCGGTCGAGCGTCCGGGGGCGCTCCGCCGCGGTCCGGACCCGGAGCTTCATCCGCGCGCGCTGGAGGGACGGATTCGACGGCGCGAGGTCGCGGGCGGCCTCCAGGGCCGCGAAGGCCTCCTCGAACTCCCCCGCGTCCGCCGCCGCGGCCGCTCGCTCCCGGTGAGCCTCCACCGCATCCCGGGTGTCCTGCCGCGCCTGGTGGGCGTCCCAGCGATCCCACGCGACGGGGATCAGGAGCAGGGCGATCAGGACGAGCGCCGCCGTCCCCGCCCAGCCCTTGCTCCGTGTGCCGTGCTCAGCCATCTCGCATCCTCTCAGCCGTGGCTCGGCCGACGACTATCACGCCTGCCGAACAACCTCATCTCCGTGGTCTCCGTCCGCGGCTCACAGTCCTACACGTTTCGGAATGCCGCGGTCTCGAAGAGAAGCGCGCGCCAAGCCGCCAAGGCCCAAAGGCCAGCGAACCGCTTGG
>JBNJGB010000017.1:0-140859 GCA_051747385.1 Myxococcota bacterium | reverse complement strand
ATGCCGGAGAAGAGCTCCTTGCCGTTGGGGAGCACCTTCCGGAGGTTCACGAGGTTCATGATGATGTCTGCCATGGGCGCCCGTATGCCGGAATCGCCGTCGGACGTCCACCCCTGATCGCCACACGCCATCGGTTCCTGGGAGTGGACGCGGACGATCCCACCAGGGGACCGGGGACGGCACGGGGCCTACTGGCAGGCGGAGCAGACCGTCCCGGAGGGTTGGCACGCCCCGTCACAGCAGATGCCGCCGTCTTCGCAGGGCGCCCCGTCGGGCCGGCTGACGGGTTCGGAGCCGTCGAGGCACAGTCCCGTCGAGGCCGAGCACACCTCCCGGCAGGCGCCGGGCTCCGAGGTGGCGCCGCAGTCGGACGCCGAGGAGCAGGCCTTCCTCATGGTGGGGCGCCGATCCCACTGTCTCGCGTCGCGCGCGCCGGCGCCCTGGCCGACGCCGAAGGCGAAGGGCTCGTCCGTGTCGACGAGGTTGCTCGACGCGCGGACGGTGAGCGTGCCGGACAGGGCGTACATGGCGCCCTTGGGCGTCCCGCCGGGCTGGGCGCTGTGCCTCTTCAAGCCCTCGGAGCCGGCGGCGAGCTGCCACCACCCCATCAGGGAGCTCCGGACGTTGAGCATCGCCTGCTCGAGGGCCTGCTGGAAGGCCGCGAGCTGCGTGTCGGAGAAGGCGTTCGAGTTGATGAACTGGTAGTGCCCGAGGGACTCGCAGGCGATCTCCACCTGCCGGGGATCGCGGCCCGGGTAGCCGGGGGCCTCGAACTGGACGAAGTGGACGTGGATCGGCGGCTGGCCGGCCTCCTGGTCCGAGAGGACCCGGTCCCGCACGTCCTCGAACGTCACGTCGGAGCACGGCGTCTCGCAGGGCGTCGCGTCCCCGCTCGCCGTACAGGTGTCCGGGCCGTCGGTGACCACGACGATGTGATTCGGATGATCGCGATCGTCTCGGTCTCGCAGGAAGTCGTAGGCCAAGTCCACGGCTTCCCACAGGTTCGCGCGACCTTCCACTCCCGAGCCCAGCTCGTCGATGCCGCCGTAGGCGTGCCGAGAGTCCGGCGGCGGCATCCAGAGATCGCGGTCTCGTCCGAAGCAGGTGTCCAGCTTCTCGCGAGCGTCCAGCCCATTCACGTCGGAGGATGCGCAGGGCACCCGGAACCGCTCGGCGAGCCCCTCGCCGAAGGCCAGCACGCCGAGCCGATCCTCCTCGTTCAGCGTCTGGGTGAACCGCTTGGCCGCCGTGAGGCGGATGTTGTTCCGGTCGGAGGCGTTCGGGGCGAAGTCCGTCGGAACATCCGGGGAGGTGCTCTCGGTGAAGGTGCTCCTTTCCACCAAGCCGGACATGGAGCCGCTCTGATCGACGAGGAGCACGACGTTCTGCCCCTGGCGCCGCTCCGCCAGACCCACGTGGCGGCTGGCCTGCAACTCGACGCTGCCGGGGCCGCCCTGGCACGAGCCGAGGTTCGAGTCCGGCAGGCGATCCAGGCACGAGACCTCGAGGTCGAACACCTCCGGCCTGTCCAGGCGGATCGGCTCCGGATCCTCCACCCCCTCGCCATCCACGGCGTGGAAGTCGACGGCATCCCCGGGGTGGAGGCTGTTGTCGCGGTCCGGAGGCCGCTCGTCGCTCCACGTAGCGTCGCGCGCCGTGGACACGAAGGCGGCGTTCAGGAGGAGCCCTTCCGGATCGCCGCCGCCGCACTGCCGCCGCCAGGTTCCCCCGGCGTCCTTCGCCGCGGGGTAGGCCCCGATCACCAGGAGCTCGTTGAAGAGGACACGAATGGGGAACACGACGAAGTCGCCTTCGTCGAAGCTCTCTCCATCGGAGCTGTCATCCCCGTCCCCATCCCCATCCCAGGAACACTGGTCCTGAAACATCGCCATCATGCTCCGTACCTCCGGGAGACATGCAGACTCGGGACAGTCCTGCCAGCCGCAGGCGTCGGCGCATCGGAGCAGGTCGTCGGGACCGAAGGGGCACGTCCCGTTGCTCGTCGTGTGCAGGGCCGAACTGCACTCGACGGCGCACCGCCGGGCGAGACGGTCCTTCTCCGCCTCTGACTCCGCCAGGTACAGGTCCGAGGACCCGATGGACAGGCTCGGGAGGCCACCCTCCGTACACGCGCTGGTGCAGAGCGGATCGACCTCCTGCTCGTCGTCGCAGGCGGACAACAGCAGCGCAACAGACATGAACGCCAGCCCGATTCTTCGCACGTGGACTCCTCCCCATTTCCCGTCGGCCCGGATCCCCGGTTGCGACCGACCGTAGGCAGAGTGCCGCGAGCGGTCAATCGGCTCGGACCCGAGATCCGGACATGAATGGGCGTTCCGACTTCTTGAAAGGCTCCTCGTCCCACCGAGGAACCCACCGTGCCCACGCTGCTCGCCGCCGTGGTCCTGGCCGCCTCGCTGGCCCCGTCGCCGAGGGATCCCGGAGGGATCCCGAAAAGGTCATCGGCCGCCTCCACCGCTTCATCGAGCGGCGGGACGTCGGCTGGGCCCTCGGGCAAGTCGCTCGGGCCGGAGAGAGTCCGAACGAACCGCCTGGGTGGAGGTCGACACCGACTCCGACTTCAGGTCCCACATGCACGCGATCCCGGACTCCTGAACGCGCTCGGGGGCGGGGCGGGGCAGTGCAGGGCCTCACCAAGTATGCAAGTTGCGACCTGACCCTCGATTGTCTGGAACGCGCTCGGGGGCGGGGCGGGGCAGTGCAGGGCCTGACCAAGTATGCAAGTTGCGACCTGACCCTCGATTTCCAAGTATGCAAGTTGCGACCTGACCCTCGATTTGCAAGTTGCGACCTGACCCTCGATTTCGGACTCAGCCAGCCGCGGAGCGAGGTGCTCGCGACGGTCGCGGTGCCGGGGCACCCCGGAGGAGGCCCTCCGTGCTCAGGTCCTCGTCGAGGTCGGGCCAGTGGATGCCGAAGCCGCCGCCGCAGAGCTCCCAACGCGCGAGCTGATCGTGAGTCGCAGCGAGAAGCCGGGGAAACCACGCCAGCGGAGCTGAGATGGTGCGCCCGTCCACGAGGTCGACGATCAGGTCGTCTTCCGTGAGGCGAACGTCCTTGACCCGCTCTCCGGGGTTAGGCGTCGAAGTAGTCATTCCAGGCCTCCAAAGAGGCGTGCTTGTTCTTCCGTCACGATCTTCTGGACCTGGCGAAGCTCGTGACCACTGAACCCGAAGTTGCGCGCGAGTCCGACGGGGACGAGCCAGAACTTGCAGCTCTGATCGTCCCGATCCACGTGTACGTGGGCGGGCTCGTTCGGTTCATGGCTGTAGAAGTAGAGCCGGTAGGGGCCTGTACGTAGAACCGTCGGCATGGCGCCCCTCGCCCCTCCCCGACACCACGGCGCTCGAGTCCCGATCGCTCCCTGAACGGGGTAGCCGGTCCACCGAGCCGCCTCGCGACTCTGCCTCGCCGGTGTCCATACAAAGTGCCTCGCTCGAGCCGCCCATCCGGTGCAAGTGTAGAGGAGGGGGTCGGACGCGCCAACCGAGGAGGCAGGGTAACGGCCGCTTCCTTCATGGCGATGAGGTCGTCGAAGCTGGGGACGCGCACGGGTACGTCTCGCCGTGGATGGCGACGTCGACGCGATGTGGTGGGCGTCGAGAGCCGGATGCGGCGGCCGAGAGCAGACCGGGGCAGGCGCCCAGTTGGGTCCATCTCGTGCCGTGTATAGTGATGGAGGAAGGAGGACGGCAATGCCCACAGCTGGGTCGTCCGGGACGGGACGAATCGGCATCAAGGAAGCCGTGAACCGCGCCGTGGAACACCTCGAGCACCTCTATGCCGACGAGGCGGCGTTCGTCGGGAACGTGCTCTTGGAGGAGGTGGAGCCCTCGCACACCGGGGATTGGCTGGTCACCCTCGGGTTCGACCGTCGGCGCCGTTCGACCCGCGTGTCGGAGGCGCTGAGGCAATCGCCGACCACACGCGCCTACAAGGTCTTCACCGTAGACGCCGAGACGGGCGAGGTGAAGTCCATGAAGATCCGCGAGTTCCCGGGTGGATCCTGATGCGCTGCTCGCGAAGCACCGCGGCGGCCGGGTCCTGCTGGATACCAACCTCCTCCTGATGTACCTGGTCGGCTTCCTGCGCCGCGATCTGGTCGAGTCTTTCAAGCGGACCCGCGCCTTCACCGGAGATGATTGGGCTCTCCTGGACGACCTCCTGGCCGAGTTCCACGAGTTCGTGACCACGCCGCACGTGCTGACCGAGGTCAGCAATCTCGGCGGCCATCTGCGCCTCCCCCTACGCCGGGAGCTGTTCCGGTTGCTGGAGCGGTTCGCTGGCCATGCGGACGAGCACATCCGTCCGAGCCGGGACCTCGTTCAGGCGAAGGCATTCGAGCGCCTGGGACTGACGAACGTTGCGGTCGCGGATCCGGAGCGGGCCCCCGCCCTCGTCCTGACGGCCGATCTGAACCTCTACCTCCACTGCCTCGAGCGGGGTGCGGATGCCTTGAACTTCAACCATTTGCGGCACTTCGGCTGGCGCTGACGGGGAGGACGCCGCGCCTCGTCTGCTTGCAAGGCAGGGAGGGCGCCCGCTCATGGTATCTCCGGGCCGGAGGAGCGGCCTTTTTGACAGGATCCCGGTCCCGCCGAAGATCCCACCGTGCGCACGCTGCTCGCCGCCGTGGTCCTCGCCGCCTCGCTCGCCCCGTCTCCGCCCGCCGCGGCCGTCGAGGGGGAGGCGTGCCACACCGGCCACTTCGTGCTGAGCACGGACTGCGACGCGGAGACCCGGGACTGGGTGGCGTCGCGGCTGGAGGCGTTCCGGAGCGCCCTGGAGATCCTCGTGCCCGCGGCCACGGGGGTGGCGCTGTCCCCGGAGCCGATCCGGGTGCTCCTGTTCGAGGCGCCCGAGCGCTACGAGGCGTGGGCGGCCGAGCACGCGCCGGCCCTGCGGCACAACGGCGGCTACTACGACGGGCGGACGCGGACGGTCGTGGCCTATCAGCGCTCCAACCCGCTGCAGCTCCAGTTCCACGAGATCGCCCACGCCGTGATGGGCGACGTGTTCGACGACCCGGAGTACCGCCGCTATGCCCGCGCGGGCTGGCCGGTGTGGTTCGACGAGGGCTTCGCCGAGTATATCTCGTCCTGGGAGTCCTCGGGCGGGGACTTCCGCTTCGGGGCCGTGCACCCCGCCCGGCTCGCCACCCTCGCCGACGCCATGCGCCGCGGTCGCATGGTCCCGCTGGACAGGCTGCTGGACGCCCGCCCCGGGCGGTTCTTCGGCCCCGATCGGAACCTCTGGTACGCATCGGCCTGGGGCTTCGTCGACCTCCTGCTGTCCGAGCCGGACCTCCGCAGCCGCGTCCCCCGCTGGGTCCGCCGGCTGCGCGCGGGGGAGCACGGGCGCCGCTCGTTCTTGGAGGTGTTCGGCCCGGACCTCGCCGCCCTGGAGCGGCGCCTGGCCCGGCGCGTGCGGGACCTGGTCGCCAGCTTCCCGCGATCCCTCGCGCCGCTGACGGAGGAGCGCTCCCTGGACGCCTGGACCGTCCACGAGGGCGGACTCTGGGAGGCGGACGGAGAGGTCCTGGAGGGCCGGGGCGCCGGGGACTGGAACTACCTGACGCGCCCCGTGCCGCCCATGGACGGCGTGGTCCTGGACGTGGACGTGCAGCGCGCGGACGGGGCCTCGCTCGGACTGGTCCTGGGCCACCACGGCGTCGGCGAGTACCCCTATCACACGCTGGTGGAGCTGGAGGGCGGGCGCGTGGCGATCCGGCACGTGCGGGACGTGGACCGCCTGACCCGCTCCATCGGCCGCCCGGCGACCCTGCGGGCCGGCGGCTGGACCCCCGTGCGCCTCACGCTGAGGCGGGGCGTGGTCTCGGTGTGGATCGGCGGACGGCACGTGCTCTCGGCCCGCGCCGGGGGCAGCGTGATGAGCCTCCTGGGGCTCTGGGTCCAGGGCGGACAGGGGCGGTTTCGACGGTTGGCCCTGGCCCCGGCGCCGGGGTACGCTGGAGGCCCGGCGGCCCCCCCGCCGCCGCGGCCACCCGGGAGCGACGATGACGCGCGACCCTGAGGAGACAACCGGGGCGACCGGCGAGCTCCCCTGCCTCCTGGTCCTGGCCGATGACGACGCCACGACCCGGGGGCTCCTCGCCGCGGTCGAGGACCTGGTGCGGTCGTCGACCGTCGAGGGGCCCGGCGAGGTGGCCCTGGAGGCGATCGAGGCCGTCGCGCCCCTGGCGATGCTGCCGTGGTCGGGCCCCGAGTCGGACGCGGCGTGGCACGAGGTCGTCCGCCGCGCGCCCGGCGTGCTGCCCCTGGCCTGGGTCGGTCCGGAGAGCCGGGAGGCCTTCGAGGCCTCGGACGCCGCGAAGCAGGCCCTGGGCGTCTTCGTGCCGCCGGTGGACGCCGAGACGTTCCGCCTGGAGGTCCGCGCCGCCCTGGTCGTCCGGCGCCGGCTGCTGGCGAGCGCCGAGTCGGTGCGCTGCGCCGACGAGGAGCTGGCCTCGTTCCTGTACGTGGTCAGCCACGACCTGAAGGCGCCCATCCAGGGCCTCCTGGGCGTGGCCGGGCTCCTGTCGGAGCTCGAGGGCGATCGCCTCAGCGCCGACGGCCGGAAGTACTGCGACGAGCTGGAGCGCAACGGGCAGCGCCTGGCCCGGATGGTGGACGCGCTGACGATCATCTCCCGCCTGGGGCGCGGCGGCCTCGATCGCCGGCTCGTGGACCTGAACGAGCTGGTCGAGGAGGTATTCGCCGAGATCATCTTCCAGCACGGGGAGCGCATCCCGCGGCTGGACCACGACGCGGCCCTCCCCCGGCTCGAGACCGATCCCAAGCTCCTGGAGGACATCGTCCGGCGGCTCGTGGACAACGCCGTGGTGCACCACGGAACCGGACCGCCGAGGGTGCAGGTGAGCTGCGAGGTGGTCCGGTCCCCGCAGGACGGGGTCGTGCTGACCGTCCGCGACGACGGCCCAGGCATCCCCGAGCACCTCCGGGAGGAGATCTTCGAGCTGTTCGCCGGCCCGGGAGTCCAGGGCTCCGCGGGCGTCGGCGCAGGCCTGCCCATCGTCCGCCGGGCCGCTCAGCTCCTCGGCGGCCGCGTGTGGCTGGACAGCGAGCCCGGCGAGGGGAGCGCGTTCCACGTGGAGCTTCCGGGCAGGGTGGAGTAGGGCCGGCCTCCAGTCCGCCCCCGACGGGGCCGCAACGCCGTGTCCGCCTCGCTCGTCCACGACCACGATCACGTCCACCGGGAGGTGTCGCGCGGCGACGAGGCACGGGCGCCTCTCGGTTGAAAGTGCCCGCCGTGGTTGCTAGGAACCTGGTTCTCTCCGACTCGGGAGTGGACGATGGCGGGCTCTGCGGACTCCATGCGGCAGCGGGCCCTCCTCGTGGGGCTGATCGCGGCGCTCGCCGTGGCGGGCTGCGGTGGAGGCGGCGGTGGCGACGAAGCCGCCGTGGACGCCGCGCCCGACGCGCTCGGCGACGACGCCACGACCGACGTGCCGGACGACGCCTCGCAGCCGCGCGGCCGGGACCTTCCCCAGACCGGCGAGGGGGGCGCGGCGCCCGACGGTGCAGCGCACGACGACGGCGCCGCCGGAGGGGACGCGGTCCTCGACGCGCCGGCGGACGAGGGCGGGGGCGGCGACGTCGTGCCGGACGACGGCGGGCCCCTCGACCCGGAGGACCTGCCCTCCACGGTGCCGGCGGCGTGCGACGCGGACATCGACTGCGCCCTGCGCTGCGCACCCGGCGGGACCTGCGTCGACGGGGAGTGCGCGTACACCGCCGCCAAGGGCTGCGTCGTGCCGGCCGAGGCGTCCTCGGCCTGGTCGTGCGTCGCGCCCGGGGCCGTCCACGACTCCGGCTGCCTGGTGTGCAATCCGTCCGAGCGCTTCACGGACTGGACCTCCACCCTGCTCCGCGCGGACCTGGAGGACGACGCGGACCCGTTCGACGACGTCCAGTTGCTGGCGACGCCCGGCGCCTCGTGGGGCTGGAGCGACGCACGCGCCGGCTCGGGGGACGGGAGCCTCTACTTCGGCGATCCGGGCGACCAGACCTACGAGGTGGCCGGGAGGGCCCGGGCCCTGGTGCGCGGGCCGGCGGTGGACGTGCCCCCGGAGGGCGGCCTGGAGCTGCGCTTCCTCGTGTGGCTGGACACGGAGCAGACGCCGGGGTTCGACGTGCTCCGCGCCTTCGTGGTGGACGTGGACACGGGCGAGCGGCTCGACGTCTGGGACTCGGACCCGCTCGGCGGGAGCACCGGCGGCGTCTTCCTGCCCGTGGTCGCCGACGTGGACGCCGGGGACGCGGAGCGGGTGCGCGTGGGCTTCGAGTTCGACTCCGTGGATCACCTGGCGAACGGCTACGAGGGGGCCTATGTGGATCGCGTGGTCCTGGCCACCGGCTGCTGCGCCGGGCACGTGGACTGTGACGACGGCGACGCCTGCACCACCGACACCTGCGCGGGCCTGGCCGGCGCGTGCGAGCACGGCGAGGTGGAGGGCTGCTGCAACGCCGACGCGGACTGCGACGACGACGACCCCTGCACGGTCGACGTCTGCAGCGGCCCCGGGGGCACGTGCACGGCGGAGCCCGTGGAGGACTGCTGCATCGCCGCCGCCGACTGCGACGACGACGACCCCTGCACCGAGGACGTCTGCCCGGAGCCGGGCGCCTCGTGCGCGCACCAGCCCCTGTGCTGCTCCGTGGACGAGGACTGCGACGACGGGGACGCCTGCACGGCCGGAAGCTGCGTGCAGGGCCAGTGCTTCTACGAGTCCACGTGCTGCGAGACCGACGCCGAGTGCAACGACGGCGCGTTCTGCACGGCAGATCGTTGCGTGGACGGTCAATGCGTCCACGAGATGTTGGGCGTGGCGGGCTGCTGCATCTCCGACATCCTGACCGAGTCTTTCGACGACGGGGATCCGCCGGGCTGGACGTTCACGCCGAAGACCTCGGGCGTGGGATGGCAGGTGGCCTCTGTGGGCGATCCGCCCAGCCCGCCGAGCAGCCTGTACTACGGCGATCCGGCTGCCGGCGACTTCGACTCCCCCAGCGCCAACAAGGGATCGGCTACGAGCGCCCCTGTCGAGTTACCTCACGACGCGGCCATCACGCTGCGGATGCAGATCTACCTGGACACGGAGAGCGGCCTTCTCCGCGACATCGTGGACGTCGCCGCGCTCACGGACGGAGGCGAGATCCCCTTGGTGGACAAGGCCGACCTGGAGCAGGGGGAGTGGACCGACGTCCAGGTGGACCTGTCCTATCTCCAGGGCCGGACCATTCGGCTCCGCTTCGACTTCAACACGGTGGACAGCCTGGACAACGACGGGCTGGGGGTGCTCGTCGACGACCTGGCGGTGACGACCACCTGCGAGCCCAAGGCGTGCACGTCCGGTGGCGACTGCGCGAGCGCGGATTCGTGCGTGTCCGGGAGCTGCGAAGGGGGGAGCTGTGCATGGCGTGACACGTGCTGCGACAGCGACGCGGACTGCGACGACGACATGATCTGCACGGCGGACTCCTGCGCCGGCGGGCACTGCCAGCATGTCTCGATCCCGGACTGCTGCGAGGATCCGAGCGACTGCGACGACGGCGATCCGTGCACCGTCGACGCCTGCAGCGGGTTCGGCGGGACGTGCACCCACGAGATCCTCGACGGCTGCTGTCTCAGCAACGCCGACTGCGACGACGGCGACGGCTGCACCGCCGACCAGTGCGTGAACCACGTCTGCGCCCACGAGGACGTCTGCTGCGGGAGCGACGCGGAGTGCGACGACGGCGACGACGTGTGCACCGAGGACGAGTGCGTGGACGGCTCCTGCATCTACACGCCCACGGGGGTCGAGGGATGCTGCGACGTCCAGCCCGTCGCCTGGTCCTTCGAGCAGCCCGTGGACTTCTCGTTCCAGTCGACCTCCCCGCCGTGCGGGTGGCAGATCACCCTGACGGACGAGAGCTCGAGCGGCTCGCACACCCTGTACTACGGGGATCCGAGCAGCGTCGACTACGACTGCGGCGTCAACTCGGGCACCGCGTCGAGCCCGGTCCTCGAACTTGCGGAGGGCGCCGCGTACACCCTTCGCTTCGCCCTCCTGCTGGACGTAGAGACCCTGTTCGACGTCGATCAGCTCTTCATCCGCGCCGTCGCAGCGGACGACTCCTACGACCTGGTGCTGTGGAAGAAGTCCGACACGAAGGGCGGAGGCTGGAACGACTACCAGGTGGACGTCTCCGCGCTGGGCGGGACCGCCTTCGAGCTCGTCTTCGAGTTCGACACGCTCGACGCGGGGGCGAACGACGGCATGGGCGTCTTCGTGGACGACGTGTTCATCGAGTCGTCCTGCGCCCCGGTGTCCTGCGAGTCCGACGCCGACTGCGACGACGGCCTGTTCGCGACCGGGGACACGTGCACCCCGAGCGGGTGCATCTGGAACCCGTAGGGGGGCTGTCCGAGCAGGCGGTCGGCGAGGCGCTCCGCCAGCAGCCACGCGAGCCATCGCCGACCGATCTTGCGGACGGTGTCCGGGGCGCGGTAATCACGCGGTCGACAGGAGCGCGTGGAGGAGCGAATGCGGCCGCTGGTCCAGGATCACATCGCGAGTCTGAAGGCATACGAGCCCGGCAAGCCGGCCCAGGAGGTGGAGCGGGAGCTCGGGCTCACGGGCGTGGTGAAGCTCGCGTCGAACGAGAACCCGCTCGGACCCTCGCCGCGGGCCATGGAGGCCGTCCGGGAGGCGGCCTCGGACCTGCACTACTATCCGGACGGCGGCTACTACCTGAAGCGGGCCCTGGCGGAGCGCTTCCCCTTCGAGCCGAGCGAGATCCTGCTGGGCAACGGCTCCAACGAGCTGATCGAGCTGCTCATCCGGACCTTCGTACCTCCCGGCATGCACGTCGCCGGCAGCGCGGGCGCCTTCATCATCTACAAGCTCGTCACCATCGGCTGCGGGCGGGAGTTCGTGGAGTCCCCGCTGGGGGCCGACCGGGGCTACGACCTGGAGGCGCTCGCCGCTCGGGTGAGCCGGGACACGCGGATGATCTTCATCGCCAACCCGAACAACCCCACGGGGTCGTTTCTGAGCGGCGACGCCATCGAGGGCTTCGTGGAGGCCGTGGACGCGAAGTGCGGCGACGACCCGCCGATCCTCGTGCTGGACGAGGCCTATCACGAGTACGTGGACCGCGAGGATCGCCTGGACAGCTTCGCGCTGGTCCGCCGGCGCCCGCGCACGGTCGTCATGCGGACGTTCTCCAAGGCCTACGGGATGGCTGGGATCCGCTGCGGCTACGCCTTCGCCTCCGAGGAGCTCTGCGGCTACGTCAACCGCATCCGGGCGCCGTTCAACGTGAACAACCTGGCCCTCGTGGCCGGGGCGGCGGCTCTGGACGACGACGACTTCCTGCGGCGCTCCCTCGCCGTGAACCGGGAGGGGAAGGTCCTCCTCACCCGGGAGCTCAAGGCCCGCGGCTTCGAGGTCTCGCCGAGCCAGACGAACTTCCTGTTCGTGGACGTCCACCGGGACGGCCGGGAGGTCTTCGAGCAGCTCCAGCGCCGGGGCGTCATCGTGCGGCCCATGGGCGCGTACGGTCTGCCGACCTGCCTGCGCATCACCATCGGCACGCCGGAGCAGAACGAGAAGCTGCTCGGCGCGTTCGACGACCTGGAGCTCGCAGCATGAGCCCCACCACGCAGCCGGCCCTCCGCGGCGTCGTCGAGGTCCCCGGGGACAAGAGCATCGGACACCGGGCGCTGATGATGGGCGCCCTCTGCCGCGGGCCGGTCCACGTGACCGGGCTCGGCACCGGCGAGGACAACCGCTCCACCCAGCGGATCCTGGAGCAGCTCGGGGTCCGCATCGAGCGGGAGGGAACCACCGCGATGGTGCGCGGCGTGGGGCTGTACGGCCTGCACGCTCCAGACGAGCCGCTGGACTGCGGCAACTCCGGCACCACCATGCGCCTGATGCTGGGCATCCTCGCGGGCCAGCCCTTCGAGGTCACGCTGGTGGGCGACGAGAGCCTCTCCCGGCGGCCCATGCGGCGCGTGCTCGATCCCCTGTCGCAGATGGGGCTGACGGTGCTGGAGGCCCGGGACGGGGAGTATCCGCCCCTCCGCGTCCGGGGGACGCGTCCCCTGAAGGGCGTCGTCTATCACTCGCCCATCGCCAGCGCCCAGGTGAAGAGCGCCATCCTCCTGGCCGGCCTCTACGCGGAGGGCGAGACCCGCGTCGAGGAGCCCGGGCCGAGCCGCGATCACACGGAGCGCATGCTCGAATGGCTGGGTCGGCCGCCGGAGGCGCGCCCCATCCACGTCCCGGGGGACCTGTCGAGCGCCTCCTTCCTCCTCGGCGCGGCTCTGCTGGTGCCGGGCAGCGAGGTCACCATCCGCGGCGTCGGCGTGAACGGCACCCGGACGGGCTTCCTGGACGTGCTCGACGCCATGGGCGCCCGCGTGGAGCGCACCGCCGAGCGGATGGACAACCGCGAGCCCTCCTGCGACCTCACGGTCACCCACGGCCCCCTGCGGGCCTGCGAGGTCTCCGGAGAGCTGTCGGTCCGGGCCATCGACGAGCTCCCCCTGGTGGCGACCCTGGCCGCCCGGGCGGAGGGCGCGACCACCATCCGCGACGCCGCCGAGCTTCGCGTGAAGGAGTCGGATCGCATCGCGCGCACCGCCGCCATGCTGGACAGCTTCGGCGTCCCGGTGGACGAGCACGACGACGGCCTCACCGTCCACGGCGACCCGGAGCGCCCCCTGCGGGCCGGCCGCGTGGACGCCCGGGGCGACCACCGGATCGCCATGTGCGGCACCCTCCTGTCCCTCGTCGCCCCCGAGGGCACGACCGTCGAAGGCGCCGAGAGCATCGCCTCCAGCTTCCCGACGTTCGCGGAGTCCCTCCGCCACCTGGGGGCCCTCCTCTGAACGATCCGGGGCGCCTGCTGCCGATTTCGTAGGCCGGCTACCGGTCCGTGCGGCAGAGGACGAAGGTGTGCGGGAGCTCCTCCTCGCCGTTCTTGTACGCGCGGCCGATGGTCACGTGCTTCGAGACCTTGCGCATGAAGTCGACCGTGCCGGCGTAGACGAACTTCTGCACGCCCTTCTCGTTGGGCTTCACGTCGGGCCAGCCCGCGGGCAGCTTCGCGACGGCGGGCGGGACCTGCAGGTAGTCGACGCCCACCTCCCGGCGCTCCGCGAAGTAGTGGGCCACGAAGAAGCCCGGGCCGACGATGGCGCGGGTGGCGCCCTCGTTGTAGCCGTACAGGGCGTCGTCCCGGTCCTCGGGGCGGGCGAAGCGCTTCTCGAAGGTCGTGAACACCGGCAGGGAGTTCTTGCCGGCGTGGATGACCTCGGTGGCGGGCGGCACGCCGGCGGGCACGAAGTCCTCCAGGGAGGTGGCGCGCCCGGCGCAGGCGTCCCACAGGCGCCGCTGGTCCTTGCCCTTGATGGAGCGGGCCGCGGAGACGCGGTCGTCCTCGGGCATGCCGTCGAGGACCTCCGCGAGGCGGTCCGCGTCCAGGGGATCGGTGGCGAGGATCTCGTCGAACTGCTTGCGTGCGGTGGTCATGGCGGGGAGCCTATCCCGGCCCGCCGCGACTGTCGACCGGCACCCGGTGCCACTCCAGGGCGGTCGCAAAGTCGACCGCCCTCCCTTGCCCTTGCCCTTGCCTGCTCTCGAACGCGCAGAGTCCATCGTTTCTGAGCGGACACAATCCGGCGCCGGGCGCCGTACCGCCGCGCGGCCCTCACTTGTCCGACTTTGCGATTGCCCCGGGTGCCAGCCACTCGTCGACCCGTTCCCGGTGAGCCGTGTTGACGCGCTCCCGGCGGCGGGTGAAGGTCCGCGCCATGGTCCGAGAGGCCGACGACGTCCGGCGACGGGTCCTCGACGTGCTGAAGGCCTGGGGCAGCCACGCCACCTCCTTCCAGATCCTGGAGCCGGGCTACACCTACTGGTTCGACGACGAGGTCGCCGAGCCCGGCGCCGTCGTCGCCTACGTGCGCCACGGCCGCTGCAGGGTGGCCGCCGGCGTGCCCATCGCCCCGGAGGATCGCCTCGGGGAGGTGACGGCGCGGTTCGTCGCCGACGCCCGGGCGCGCGGGGAGACCTGCCTGTTCTTCTCCGCCGACGAGCCGTTCATGGACGCGCTGCGGGCCCACGAGGACGCGCCGGACTTCGACGCCGTGAAGATCGGCGAGCAGCCCGAGTGGGATCCGGGCCGGTGGACCACGGCGGGCCGGGCCCGGAAGAGCCTCCGCGCTCAGGTGAACCGCGCCCGGAACAAGGGGGTCACGGTCCGCCGCGTCGGGCCCGAGGAGCTGTCCAGGGGCCGCGGCGCGCTGCGGGCCGAGGTGGACGCCATCCTCCGCCGCTGGCTGAGCGCCCACCGCATGAGCGTCATGGGCTTCATGGTGGACCTGCACCCCTTCCACTTCGCCGACGAGCGCCGCTACTACGTCGCCGAGCGGGGGGATCGCCCCCTGGCCTTCCTGGCCGCCATCCCCGTCTACGAGCGCGGCGGCTGGTTCTTCGAGGACATCATCCGCGTCCCGGACGCCCCCAACGGCACGGTCGAGGTGATGGTGGACACGGCCATGCGCGACGCCGCCGGGAGCGGCGATCCCTACGTCACCCTGGGCCTGGCCCCGCTGGCGGGGATCTCCACGGCGCCCGGTCCGCACCGCCTGCTCCGCCGGGCGCTGCGCTTCTGCTACGACCGGCTGAACGTGCTGTACAGCTTCAGCGGCGTCTATCACTTCAAGCGGCGCCTCCACCCGGATCGCTGGCAGCCGCAGTACCTCGTCGCGGTCCCGCCCCCGGTCGGTGCGCGGAGCTTCCACGCGGTCCTCCGCGCCTTCGCCGACAACGGCCTGGGCGCCTTCCTGCTGGACACCGTCCGGCGTCTCCTGGCGCGCGTGCCGTTGCGGGCGTGGGCCGCCATCCTCTTCGTCCTGGCGGGGCTGCTCGTGCCGTGGACCGTCCTCCTGGCCCTGGCCGACGGCCGCCGCTGGTTCGGCGACGTGAGCATCCAGTGGGCCTGGGTCGCCTTCGACACGGCGATGGCCGCCGGGCTCGCGGGGCTCGGCGTCCTCGTGCTGCGCGGCCTGCGCGTCGCCCGGCCGGCGGCGTTCGTGCTCTCGGGGGCGGCGGGCGCGGACTTCCTCCTCACGGCCGTCCAGGCCCTCCACCTGCACCACGACGTGACGGGCTGGCAGAAGCTCTTCGTCCTCGCGGGGATGGCCGGCCCCCTGCTGGCCGCCGTGACCCTCACGATCCTGCCGCTGGTCGCCCCGCTCACCCGACGCCTCCGCCGGAGACGCCGGGATCTCGACGAGGACTGACGGCCGCCGTCAGAACTGGAGCCGGAGCCCCAGGGTCCCCACCAGGGCCGCGGCGGTCTCGGACTCCTTCGAGGACTCGTTGTACAGGAAGCCCTCGTCCGCGGTCGGATCGAAGTTCCCCGCCGCCTCGCCCAGGTCGCCGCCCAGCTTCTGCTGGTTCATCACGGCCAGGTCGAGCTGGGCCGTGATGGCCACGATCCCGAAGACCAGGTCGAAGCCCACGTGGGGCCGCATGAGGTAGCGCGCCGGGTCCGTCCGGAAGAGCGTCGAGTGCTCCTCGTAGACGGCCGGCTCCTCGTCCACGGGCTCGTCGTTGACCCGATCCACCGAGGCCCGGGCCACGATGTCCGCGCCGCCCTCCACCTCGCCGAAGGTGAAGCCCAGGCCGAAGCCCAGGTAGGGGCGGAACGGCCCCAGGGACCAGCCCAGGCGGACCTCCGGGTTGACCTGCCACAGGCTCCACTCCATGCGAGGGGCCCCCTCGAAGGAGTAGGTGCCCTCCACGGTGGCCTCCTCCCCACCGTAGGTCGTCTCGTAGGCGTAGGTGCGCTCCACGTCGGCGCCCAGCTCCATCTTGCCGGAGTAGTAGGAGCCGCCGACCCCGAAGACGAGGGCCGGGACGCCGCCGCGGGCCTCGTTCACGCGCCAGCGCAGGGCCGTGGCGACGGAGACGAGCCCCACCTTCACGGTCACCTCGTCGCCGAGGGCGGCGTCCATGTTCGGGATGAACTGGATGTCGGCGCCGACCTCCAGGCCGTGGCCGAGCCCCACACCCGCCGTCACGCCGAACTGGGGCCAGGGCAGGTTGCCGGGCAGCGCCGACTCGAAGTCGATCAGCTCCGTGCCGCGGCCCACCTGGCTGAACTGGTTGAAGATCCCCAGGCGCATGGGGATGACGCCGATGCTGAAGCCCCCGGCGTCGTCGCTCAGGCCGATGCCCGCGCCCATCCCGGTCTGCGCCATGGTCGCCGGGAGGTGGCGCGACAGCCAGATGGGCGTGTTCACGGCGAGGGCCGAGATGTCCGAGGCGATGCGGTCGGCCAGCGTGTCCTGGGTGGGCTGCTGCTGGCCTCGGGCGGACGGCGCGGCGAGGCCGACCGCGAGGAGGACGAGCACCAGGATCGAGAGTCGCTGTACGCGCATGACGTGCTCCCGGGAGGCGTGGAAACAGCAAATCGACGGTAGCACCCGGCCCCACCCGATGCCACGCCCCGCCGGCCCGGCATGCGTCGATCGCCTCGGCGCGGTATGCTGCGGGCGTGCGGATCCGTCGCTCGCCAGCCCGGAGGTACCCATGACCCCGATCCGGGCCGAACCGCAGCCGCTCCCCGCCGGGGTGGGCGCCGAGGACCTCTGCGCGGGCGTCCTCTCCCTGGGCAGCGACCTGGCCCTGCTCGTCGACGCGGACGGGACGGTCCGCTGGGTGGGCCCGGGTTGGACGCGCCGCACCGGCCACGAGGTGGACGACATCGTCGGCCGCCGCCACGACTTCTGGGTCCCCGAGCCCGATCGCCCGCGGCTGTCCCTCGAGGGCTCGCCGCCGCCCGCCCACGTCGCCGGGCGCCGCTTCCGGCTGCTCGACGTCCGGGGGCGTGTGCTGATGATGGTCTCGCGGGGCACGTGGCTGGAGACGGCCGACGGGCCGGTCCACCTCCTGGTCTGGCAGGACCTGACCGCTCTGGACGCCTTCGGGGAGGGCCTGGTGGCCATGAGCCGGCACGAGCCGCTCCGGCGCGTCCTCTCCCTGGTCCTGCGGGGGATCGAGGCCCGGTTCGAGGCGGGGGTGGCCTGGCTCCAGGAGCTGGACGATGACCACCACCTGCGCCACCTGGCCGGGCCGCACCTGCCGACCGGCTGGCGGGAGCGGATGGACGGGCGGGCCGCCGACGATCGCGAGGCTCCGACCTCCCGGCCGTGCATCGAGCGCAGCACGCTGGTGATCCCGGACCTGGAGGCGACGGACGCGCCCTTCGCCCCGGCGGTGCGGCGCTTCGGCTTCCGCTCCATGTGGTCGGCGCCGGTGCGGGGCGCCGAGGGCGTCCTCGGCGTGCTCACCATCCTCTGGCACGAGCCGCGCGAGCCCCTGCCGGCGCTGGTCCGGCTCCTCGAGGTGGCCGCCAGCGTCATCGCCGTGTTCGTCGAGTCGGCCCGGGCGCGCGTGGCGCTCCAGCGGGCCCACCGGCGCCTCATCTTCCACATGGACAACTCGCCCCTGGCGGTGATCGAGACGGACCGTCGCTTCCGCGTGACCCGCTGGTCGGACAAGGCGGAGCGGATGCTGGGCATCTCCGCCTCCGAGGCCCTGGGGAGGCCGCTCGGGGAGCTGGACACCCTGGCGGACTCCGATCGGGAGCGCGGCACGAACGTCCTGCGGGCCCTGCACCGGAGCACCCTCCGGCGCGGCGTGGTCCGGCTGCGCATGAAGACGCCGTCCGGCCGTGAATTCGACGCCGAGTGGCACGTGTCGGCCCTGCGCGACGAGGACGGCGAGCCCGTGTCGTACATGGCCCTGGGCCAGGATCTGAGCGAGCGCCAGGCCCGGGAGGAGGCCCTCCGGCAGACCCAGAAGCTGGAGAGCGTCGGCGTGCTGGCGGGCGGCATCGCCCACGACTTCAACAACCTGCTCACCTCGGCGCTGGGGCACACGGATCTGGCGCTGGAGCGCATGGCGCCGGACGCGCCGGCCCGGCGTCACGTCCAGCAGATCGCGGAGGCGGCGGAGCGCGCGGCCGACCTCACGCGCCAGCTCCTGGCCTACTCGGGGGAGGGGCGCTTCGAGATGCGGGTGCTGGAGCTGGGATCGCTGATCTCGCAGATGAGCGAGCTGTTGGCCGCGTCCGTGTCGAAGAAGGTGGAGGTCCGCTACGAGCTGGACCCGGAGCCGCTGGAGGTCCACGCGGATCCGGCGCAGCTACGCCAGGCCGTGCTGAACCTGGTGACGAACGCGTCGGAGGCCATGGAGCGGCGCGGCGGCACGGTCACGATCCGCACCGACAAGGTGACGCTCCACGAGGACGACGTGTCCACGCACTTCGCCGGGCAGGGGCTCGCGCCGGGACCCTACGCCCTGCTCGAGGTGTGCGACGAGGGACCCGGCATGGACGCGGAGACCCTGAGCCGGGCGTTCGACCCGTACTTCTCGACGAAGGAGATGGGACGAGGCTTGGGTCTGGCCGCGATCGCGGGCATCGTACGAGGACACGACGGAGGCATCCGCATGGACAGCGACCCCGAGCAGGGAACGCGCGCCAGGCTGTACCTGCCCGCCGCGTCCGGCCACGGCGAGCGGCGGGCGGACCCTCCCCCCGAGCCGGAGGAGAGCGGCGAGCGAACCGGCGGGGACGGCCCCGGCGGCGTCGTGCTGGTCGTCGACGACGAGACCTGGGTGCGCCAGTTCATCGGAGAGGTCCTGGCCGATCACGGCCACCAGGTGCTCTACGCGGTGGACGGCGAGGAGGCGGTGGAGGTCTACCGGGAGCGCGGCGAGCGGATCGACCTGGTGATCCTGGACATGACCATGCCCCGGCTGGGCGGCGCCGAGACCCTGGACGCGCTGCGAACCCTGGACCCGGATACGCGGGTCGTCGTGACCAGCGGCTACACCCGGGAGGAGACCGCCAGCGCGTTCGGCGCCAGCCAGCCCGACGGCTTCCTCCAGAAGCCCTTCCGGATGCACACCCTCCTCGACAAGGTGGCCGAGATCCTGGGCTGATCCCCCTTGCCCTTGCCCTTGCCCTTGCCCTTGCCCTTGCCCTTGCCCTTGCCTGAGAACGCGGCTCCCGCCGGGGGTTCCGCCGCGCGGACGGGGACGCCCGCGGTCCCAGGCGCCGGTCGCGTTCCCGCTTCGGACGCGCGTCAGGCCAGGTGACCGAACAGGGCCTGGCAGATGAACACGGCGGCGACGGCCGCGGTGAGGTCGGCGCTCAGGCCGGCGAAGACCGCGTGGCGGGTCCGGCTGATGCCCACGGCGCCGAAGTACACGGCCAGCACATAGAACGTCGTCTCCGTGGAGCCGTTCAGCACGGACACGAGGTAGCCCACGTAGGAGTCCGGGCCGTGGGTCTGGATCAGCTCCGACATGAGCCCGAACGCCCCGGAGCCCGACAGGGGCCGGACCAGGGCCATGGGCAGGGCCTCGCCGGGCATGCCGAGAGGCTCGGTGGCGGAGCCGAGGGCCGACGTGAGCGCCTCCATGGCGCCCGAGGCGCGGAACATGCCCACGGCCACGAGGATGGCGGCGAGGTAGGGGATGATGCGGACGCCGGTGGTGAAGCCCTCCTTGGCCCCCTCGATGAAGGACTCGTAGACCTTCACGCCGTTGAAGCGTCCGAAGAGCAAGAGGGCCATGATGAGCACCGGGATGACCCAGTCGCCCGAGGTCGACGCGAAGTCGCGCAGGGCCTCGGCGCGGGGCGAGTCGCCCGGGAGCATGGCCGCCCACACCGGCGGGACCACGAGGACGGCGAGGCTCACGACGAGGAACGCCGACAGGCCCCGGACCCCGGCGCGCGTGGGCTCCCCGGGGCCCTCGTCCGCGGCGTCGTCCCCGGGCTCCGAGCCCCCGGTCGTCTCGTCGTCGGGGGGCGGGCCCGTCGTCGGGGCGGGGCGGAACACGGGGAGGCGCTGCAGGAGCTTGGTCCCCAGGATGGCCACGATCGTCGACATGCCGGTCGCGAACAGGCTGGGGGCCACGATGCCCCAGGGGTCGGCGGAGCCCTCGGCGGCGCGGATGGAGACGACGCCGCTCGGGAGCAGGGCCAGCCCGGAGGTGTTGATCGCCAGGAAGAGCACCATGGCGTTCGTGGCGACGCCCTTGTCCCGGTTCAGGGAGTCGAGCTCCTGCATGGCCTTGATGCCGAGCGGGGTGGCGGCGTTGCCCAGCCCGAGCATGTTGGCGGCGATGTTCATGATCATCGCGCCCATGGCCGGGTGATCCTCGGGGACGTCCGGGAAGAGGCGGACCATCACCGGCCGGATGGCCCGGGCGAGCAGTCGCAGGAGGCCGCCGTCCTCGGCGACCTTCATGAGGCCGAGGAACAGGGCCATGTAGCCGATGAGGCTGATGGCGAGATCCACGGCGGACTTCGCCGAGTCCAGCGCCGCCGTGGACAGGGCGTCCATGGCGCCGCCGAACGCGGCGGTCACGAACGCCACCAGGATGATGCCGAGGAAGACCGCGTTCACGTGGCGCGGATGCTAACCGAGGGGATCGGCGACGGACAGGAAATCGCGGGGCCCGGCCCCGGCCGCGCGAGACACTTGCTCCGCAGGCACGGATCGCGTAGAAGCGTGCGTCCCGAATCCCCGGTGCGTGGAGAGACGTCATGGCCAACACCAAGCACATCGAGGACCGCGCGGAGCGGAAGCGCCTCAAGCGCGAGCAGCGCCAGAAGCTCGAGAAGCTCTACGAGGGCCTCTCCATGAAGGAGAAGAAGGCCTTCCGAGAGAGCGAGACCAAGGGCCTCAAGCAGTGGCTCCAAGAGCAGAAGGAGGACTAGCCTCCCGGGGCTTCGGCCCCGCTCCGGGTTCGTCCCCCACCGCGCTGGACCTCCCATGAAGAAGATCCGCAAGGCCATCATCCCTGCGGCAGGCCTCGGCACGCGCCTGCTCCCGGCCACCAAGGCCATCCCCAAGGAGATGCTGCCGATCGTCAACAAGCCGGCGATCCAGGTCATCGTCGAGGAGTGCGTGGCCAGCGGCATCGAGCTGATCGTGCTGATCACGGGGCGCTACAAGGGCGCGCTCGAGGATCACTTCGACATCTCGTACGAGGTCGAGGACACCCTGCGCCTCAAGGGCAAGGACGAGCTGCTCGAGCGGATCGAGTCCCTCAGCTCCATGATCGACATCGTCAGCGTCCGCCAGAACCAGCCGCTGGGGCTGGGGCACGCCGTGCTGTGCGGGCGGACGGTCGTGGGCGACGACGATCCCTTCGCCGTCCTCCTGCCGGACGACATCGTCGACGCGGAGCGCCCGGCCACGCGCCAGCTCGTGGACGTCTACGAGGACACGGGCTGCGGCACGGTGGCCCTCGTCGAGGTGCCGTCGGGCCACGAGCACATGTACGGCATGGTCCGGGGCGAGGCCGCGGGGCCCCGCCGGACGAAGTGCTCGCACATGGTGGAGAAGCCCCTCCCGCGGGAGGCGCCGTCCAACCTGGGCATCGTCGGCCGATACGTGCTGCCGGGGAGCGTCTTCCAGCACATCGCGGACACGAAGCCCGGCCGCGGCGGGGAGATCCAGCTCACCGACGCCCTCATCCAGCTCATGGAGACCGAGGGCGTCTACGGTCACCGCTTGGAGGGGGACCGCTACGACACGGGCGACGTCGGCGGCCTCATCGAGGCCAACCTCGCGTACGCCATGCAGGATCCCCAGCTCGCCTCCCGCCTCCGCGCCTTCATGAAGCGGTGGCAATAGGCAGGGCCGCCGCGGCCGTCGGCGACGAGACCTGCTGTCCTCAAGTCTCCCCGTCCACGCCCTCGAGCGCCTCCCGGAGCGCGCCGATCTCGCGCATCATGCGCGCGAAGCGCTTGGGCTTGAGGGACTGGGGCCCGTCGGACAGGGCGTCGGCCGGCCGCGGGTGGACCTCCACGATGAGCCCGTGCGCCCCGGCGACCACGGCCGCCCGGGCCAGGGCGCCCACGCCGTGCCAGAGGCCGATGCCGTGGGAGGGATCGCCCACCACGGGCAGGTGGCTCAGGTGCCGCAGCATGTGGATGGCGCCCACGTCGAAGGTGTTCCGGGTCATGGTCTCGAAGGTCCGGATGCCCCGCTCGCAGAGGATCACCCGCGGATTGCCCGCGTGGACGATGTACTCGGCGGCCATCAGGAGCTCCTTGATGGTCGCGGACATCCCCCGCTTGAGCATGACGGGCTTGGGCTGCCGGCCCGCGGCCTCCAGGAGCGAGTAGTTCTGCATGTTCCGGGCGCCGACCTGGAGCACGTCCGTGTACTGCGCCACCAGCGGCAGCGTCTCGGTGTCCTTCACCTCCGTGACGACGAGCAGGCCGGTCTCCTCGCGGGCCTCCGCCAGCAGCTCCAGGCCCTCCTCCTTGAGGCCCTGGAAGGCGTACGGGCTCGTGCGCGGCTTGTATGCGCCGCCGCGGAGGAACGTGGCGCCGGCCTCCTTCACCGCGCGGGCCGTCTCCAGCACCTGCTCGCGGTTCTCTACGGAGCACGGACCGGCCATGACGTGGAAGTGGGGCCCGCCGAGCTGCACGCCGTTGTCGAAGCGGAGGACCGTGGGATCCGGCTTCACCTCGCGGCTCACCAGCTTGTAGGGCGCCGAGACCCGCACGACGTCCGTCACGCCGCCGAGGGAGGCGAAGAGATCGGGGTTCACGGGGCCTTCGTTGCCCGTGATGGCCACGGCGGTCCGCTGGGCCCCGGGGAGGGGCCGGCCGCTGTAGCCGAGGGTCTCCACGCGCTCCACCACGCGGCGGATCTCGTCCCGCGTGGCGTCCTGCCGCATCACGATCAGCATGTTCGGGCCTCCGGGTGGGTCGCCCCTGTTAACCGATCGCGCTTTGCGGTCGCAAGCAATCGTGCTAGGCGTTCCCCTCGATGGTCGGCGAATCCCAGAGCACCCAGCGCAGCTTCGTCCTCGTGGCCGCCCTCGTGGTGGTCGCCTTCATCGTCGTGGCCGTCTGGCAGGCCGTGCGATCGTCCGGGCCCGAGTCCCGGACCCGCGAGCTGATGCCGGCCGTGGGCGCGCAGGTGGTCGACCGCCCGGCGCCCGAGGGGATGATGCAGTTCCCCCTGGAGCCGCCGCCCGGCGCCGCCGAGGAGCAGCCGGTCCGGCTGGCGGACTATCCGAAGGACACCCTGATCTTCCTGAACTTCTGGGCCACCTGGTGCAAGCCCTGCGTCCAGGAGATCCCCAGCATGCTGCGTCTCGCCCGCGAGGTCGAGGGCCAGCGGTTCGCCATGCTGGCGGTGAGCTATGACGACTCCTGGGGCGACATCCGCTCGTTCTTCGAGCGGTTCCAGGGCGGACTCCCGCCGGAGCTACACCTGGTCCGCGATCCCCACACGGAGGAGGCCGAGACCATGCGCTCCGGGTTCGGGACGCGGAAGCTCCCGGAGACGTACCTCATCCGGAACGGGCAGGTGCTCGCGCGCTTCGTGAACGCCCGGGACTGGACGGACCCGGCCATGGTGGAGTTCTTCCAGCAGCTTCTCCGGGCGCCCTGAGCCGGGACATGGCGGACGCCCCGAGGGACGAGGAGATCGCCGCGCCGGACGGTCCGACCGGAAGCCGCAGGGTGTCGCCGGCGGCGGGGATGATCCTGGCCGTGCTCATCCTGGTCGGCCTCGCCGCGAGCATCCTGCGCATCGCGGGTGGAGGCCCGGACGGGGAGCCGAAGGGCGTGGACCTGGCGGTGCCCGACTGGCGGCCCGACGCCCGGGAGCGGGCAGCCCTCGAGGAGGTGTTCGAGGCGCGGCGCGAGGCCGCCCCGGACCCGTCCTCCGAGGTGGCGGAGAGCCTGGTGGGGGCCTACGAGCACTTCAACCGCGTGGACGTCCGAGTGGAGGCGGATCCGCGGAGCCGGGACCTGGCCGACGCCCACGCCGACTTCCGCCAGTGGGCCCTGAGCGCCCTGCGCTACCTCGGAGACGAGGCCTACATGGGCCTGGGCCAGACGCTCGCCGACGACTTCGTCCGTGCGCTGGGCCGCGGGGACGTGGACGCCATGGAGCGGGTGGGAGGGACCTTCGTCACCCACCTCCGCGCCGCGGCGCTGATCGACGCGAGCCGGGACGTGCGGGGCGGGGCCGAGCCCATCGTCCCGATCGCCTTCGTCATCCGCTGGGCCCAGGTCGTGCGGGACGAGCGGCCGACCACGACGCTCGTGACCCCTCTCGAGCGGCGCCTCCTCCTCCGGTGGAAGCTGGCGGCAAACCCCCTCGTGCGTCACGAACGGCGCCTCCGGATCGCCGCGCAGCTCCGTCGCGTGGGCACCGAGTACCCCGTCACGGAAGCCCTCGCCGCGCGCGCCGCCGACGAGG
This sequence comes from Myxococcota bacterium, assembly GCA_051747385.1. GTDB lineage: Bacteria > Myxococcota_A > UBA9042 > PHBI01 > JACKFB01 > JBNJGB01. The sequence continues at coordinate 116,505 of JBNJGB010000017.1, read as the reverse complement.
GCCTCTGGGGCGAGGCCGCCAGCCTGTACCGCGAGGCCCTGGCGGAGCACCCTGGCGACGCCCGCCTCCGGCTCCACGCCGAGTACGCCGCCTCCCGCGCCCGCTGACAGGAGCCCCGGTTGACCCCGTGCAGCGTCGGCGCGACAGTGATGTCATGGACGCACGCACCGAGCTTCGGCTCCAGCGCATCAATGCGAAGGGGCTCCAGGTCGCCTCGAAGCTCGCGGATCTCATGGCGGGCAAGGACATCGACCTGAACGACATGCAGGGCGTGTGGGAGGGCGACGAGGACCGGGACGACGAGGAGCGCCTCCGGACCTGGCTGGACGCCATCAACGCCGCGCGGCACCGCATCCAGTCCGGCGCCTACGGACGCTGCCTCGCCTGCGACGAGCCCCTGGACCCGGCCGCCCTGGACGAGATCCCCTGGCTGGAGCGCTGCCCCGCCTGCGAGGCCACGGACGCGCCGATCCGCCGCTAGGGGTCAAACCTACTCATTTTTCATTTTTCGACGGCGAGGCGACCGCCGGGGACGGCGGTTCTGCTGCGCTTTTCGACGACCGGGGGCGCGCGGCGTCGTCGGGGAACCGGCCGTGGGCCAGGAAGTGCAGCACGAGGCGGCGCGTCTCGGGGTGGTTCATGATCCACGTGTGGCTGGCGGGGACCGTGGCGAAGTCGGCCATGCCCTCCAGGCGTGTCTCCGAGACGGTCACGGTGCCGTCGCTGGGCTCGTCCCGGGGGAGGAGGCCCAGGGCGGCGGTCAGGAGGCTCGGGGGATTGCCGAGCGTCGGTCCGCTCGTCCCGGCGATGACGGCGAACGGCCTCGGAGGAAGAGGCCAGCGCTCGGGGTGCGCGACGTCCTGGCCCGCCGGGCCGTAGAGGGCGCGGTACAGGCGGTTGTCCTTCAGGCGACGCGCGAGGGCGCTGCCCCGGTTGGGAGGCGCCAGCATCACGACGCCGCGCCAGGGCAGGGCGTCGGCCAGGTGGCGGACCAGGATGCCGCCGAGGGAGTGGGTCACCGCCACCAGGGGGCGGTCCGACAGGTCCTCGCGGAGGGACTCCTCCACCCACGCCGCCAAGGACGGGATGGTGCGCCGGGTCGAAGGACAGGTGCACGACCAGGTGCGGTGACCGGCGTCCTCGAGGTGTCGGGCCAGGCGCGCCATGGAGCGCCGCGTCCGCGCGAGTCCGTGGAGCAGGACGACCGTGGGTTCCATGGCCCGATGGAAGCGCCCGGGCGCCGTCCGTGCAAGCCCCGTCGCCCTTGTCAGCCCGTGGTGCCTCTGGCTTCATATGCCTGCACACCTCTTGGAGCAGGGAGGAACCCATGGCGACCGTCTTCGTCACGACGGACGTGCCGACCCCCGCGGCCACGGTCTGGGGGCAGATCGGTGCGTTCGGCTCCATCGCGGAGTGGCACCCGGGCATCGAGGTCTGCAAGTCGGACGGCGAGGAGCCCGGGACGACCCGCACGCTCACCCTGACCGAGGGCCGCGGCGCCATCCGCGAGCGCCTCGAGTCCATGGAGCCCGACCGGCATCGCTACACCTGGCGCATCCTGGAGAGCCCCTTGCCCATCAACTCGTACGTCGGTCGGCTGTCCGTGGAGCCGTCCGGCGAGGGCCGCTGCACCATCGAGTGGCTCGCGGAGTTCGAGCCCATGGGCGTGCCCGAGGGCGAGGCCCGGGAGGTGGTCCGCAGCGCCATCGAGGTGGGCCTGCAGGCCCTGGAGGCCCGGTTCGAGAAGGGCTGAGGGCCGGCTCAGCCCGGCTCCGAGACCGCCCGCTCCACCAGAGATCGAAGGTCCGGCGGCAGGCTCCGCGCCAGGTCCAGGGCCGCGCGGTGGCCGCGCTCCGTCATCTTCCGCCACGTCTTCCGCAGCACGTCCACCACCTTGTCCGGGTCGTGGCGCTCCGCGAACGGCGCCAGGTCGTTCTCCAGGAACACGAGGCACACGGCGTCCTCGAGGAGCCCGGCCTCGGGGTCCATGGCGAGGCGCCGCTTGCGCACGAGGTCCCCCACGCGCTCGGCCGTCTCGTCGTCCCACCCGGCCGAGCGGAGGATCCTGCCGGCCTCCTCGGCGTGGAAGGCCGCCAGGCGGCTGCGCCACTTCTTGTAGCCCGCGCGTCCCGCCGGATGGTCCGAGCGGGGGATCTCCCACCGGCGGACGTGCTGGCACCTCGCCGCGAGCCGCACCGCCGTCGAGGCGTCCTGCTCCAGGGCGTCCACCCAGTGGGCCAGCCGCCGGTGATAGTGGACCGCCCGGGGCACGTCCCGCCCGTCGGCCTCCACGCGCCGGGGGTCCAGCCGGTGGACCTCGAACAGCCGCCGCTCGGCCTCTTCGAACCGCTCGTCCTCGTCGCCCATGGCCGGAGCATACCAGCCGGGCCCGCGGGATCGGCATCTGCTTGCCAACCCGCGGATTCCGCGGATACCGTCCGACCGACATGGACACCACCCTCATCCTGCTCTGCATCCTCGCGTTCGCGTTCGCGATCACGCACCTGGAGGAGCGCGCCCTCGGCGAGCGGGTCCGGACCTTCTCGAACTCCGAGTACCTCATCCTCGGCTTCGTGTTCGGACCGGTCGTGCTGGGCGTGCTCTCCGCGGAGCGCATGGACGAGCTGTCGCCGCTGCTCAGCGTCATCAACGGCTTCCTGGGCTTCGCCGTCGGGCTGCCGCTCCGCGTGCGGGGGCGGGACAAGGGCCCGAAGCCCCGCCACCTGGGCTTCGCCATCCTGGTCGGCGTCCTGGCCGCGGCGGCGGTCATGCTCGCCGCCTGGGGCGCACTTCTCCTCTACCCCGGGAACGGCGAGATCCGTGGCCCCCTGCTCCTGGTGGCCGCCGCCACCCTCGGCTCGGGCGCCGTCGCATTCTCCGCCCAGATCATCCGCCGGGCCATCGTCCGGACCCGCGCCGACGGACCGATCTCCCACCTGCTGCCGCACGTCGCCACCTCCGGGCGGGTCATCGCCATCGTGGGCTTCGGCATCGCCATCGCCAGCCAGCGCGCCTTCGTCGAGGAGGACATGGTCGTCGCGCCCGGGTTGGACGTCATCGGGCTGAGCGTGGCGGTCTGGAACGCCATCGCCATCGCCGCCGGCGTGGCCTCCGGCGTCATCTTCCACATCTTCGTGGGAGACGACGCCGACCGCGAGCGGCTGTTCGTGGCCACCATCGGCCTCGTGATGCTCACCAGCGGCATCGCCCACGCGCTCCACTTCTCTCCCCTGGGGCTGGGGCTTCTGGCCGGCTTCACGGTGGCCAACGTCTCCCCGTGCGCGCCCCGCGTCCAGGGAGCGGCGACGCGCCTCCGGCGTCCGGCCTCCGTGACCCTGCTCATCCTGGCCGGCGCCCTCTGGACGCCCATCGCGCCGTGGATGTGGCTGCTGCCCGCGGGCTTCGTCGGCCTCCGCGTGCTCATCCTCTGGGCCACGGCCAACGTCGCCCTCTGGCGCCACCCCTCCCTCAGCGGTCAGCACCGGGGCGTGGGCCTCGGCCTGCTCGGGCAGGGCGCCCTCACCGCCGGCATCGCGGTGAACTACGCGATGATCGAGAGCACCGCGCTGTCCGGCCCCGTGGTCACCGCGCTCCTGGTCAGCGCCGTGGCCAACGACCTGTGGGCGGGCGCCGGAGTCCGCTCCCTGCTCCGCAACGTCGGCGAGACCGGGCGCAGGCTCCACCACAAGGAGGCTCGCGTCGAGGCGCAGGCGGCGGAGCCGGCCGGGCAGGGGGCGGCGCGGTGACGCGGCTCCTCGTCCTGGCCCTGCTCGTGCTCGTGATGCTCGAGGTCGATCTCCTCCAGGGGACCGTCGACGAGAGCGCCATCGACAGCCTCACCTTCGCGGCGATCGGCTTCGTCGTCCTGGCGGCCCACGCCCTCGCCGAGCTGGCGGCGTCCATCACCCTGCCGCGCGTGACGGGCTACATCCTCGCCGGCATCGTCCTCGGGCCCCAGGTGGGCGGCCTGCTCGGCGCCCATGTGGTCGAGGATCTGCAGGTCTTCAACACCCTGGCCCTGGCGCTCATCGCCCTGGAGGCGGGCCTGGAGCTGGAGCTCGGGGCCATCCGCCGCGTCGCGCGGACCCTGGGCAGCATCGTGGCCTTCAAGATCCCCCTGGCGTGGCTCATGGTCGGCGGCGCCTTCCTCGCCGCGAGTCCCCTGCTCCCCTGGGCCGAGGGGATGTCGTGGCCCACCCTGCTCGCCATCGCGCTGGTCCTGGGAGCCCTCAGCATCGGCACCTCCCCCGCGGTGTCCGTCGCCGTCATCTCGGAGTCGGGCGTGAAGAGCCGCACGGCGGACCTGGTGCTCTCTCTCGCGGTCTTCAAGGACCTCGTGATGATCATCATGCTCGCCGTGTCCATCGCCGTCGCGGGCGCGCTCACCTCGCCCGGCGAAGCCATGGACATGAGCCTCTTCACGGAGGTGGCGCTGAAGGTCGGGCTGTCCATCGGCGCGGGTGTCCTCCTGGGCGGCCTGCTCATCGGGTGGTTCCGCTGGGTGCGCTGGCAGCCGGTGCTCCTCCTCCTGGTGCTCGGCTACGGCGTGAACACGGTCGCGGACGTCCTGCACCTGAAGATGCTCCTCGTCTTCATCGCCGCCGGCTTCACCGTGACGAACTTCTCGTCGTACGGCGAACGCCTGCACGAGCCCCTGGCCCTGCTCGCCGTGCCCGTGTTCATCCTGTTCTTCACGACGGTCGGCGCCGGCCTGGACCTCGTGGCGTCCCTGGCCGTCCTCCCCGTGGGCGGCATCCTCTTCGTGGCGCGCGCGGGCATGCTGTTCACCGCCACGCGCCTCGGCGGCCGCCTGGCCGGGGAGAGCCGCGCCTTCTCGAACAACCTGACGCAGGGCCTCCTGAGCCAGGCCGGCGTCGCGCTGGGCCTGCTGCTGGTGGCCAGGGAGGCGCTCCCGGACCTGGCCGAGCCCCTGGGCCAGGTGGCCACGGTGCTCATCTCCCTGAACCTGCTCGTGGGCCCCGTCCTGCTCCGGCGCGCGCTGGACTGGGGCGAGACGTCCCCTGACGCCGGTGAGGAACATCCCGCCGCCCCCGAGCCGGCGCCCGTGCTGCCGGGGCCCGAGGACGAGGGCCTCCGCGAGATCGTCGTGCGGGTCGGCCGCGAGCTGGAGGAGTTCACCCGTCGCGTGGACAGGGACCTCATCTCGGCCTGGGCGGCGGAGGGATCGCGACGCCTGGACGCCTTCCAGCTCGGCCCGCCGGTGGACGAGGTGGAGGACGCCGAGCACCGCCCTCGCGCCATCCCGCTGGCGGAGGCCTCCGCCAGTCTCTGGGAGGCCGTGCGGGACCTGCGGAATGCCCTGGACGAGCTCCCCATCATGCGCCGCGCGGCGGTGGGCGAGCATCACCACCGTGCATGGCGGGGCATGGGGCCTTGGAGGCGCCTCGCCCTGGCCTCGTGGCGCCCCCTGCACCCCGTGGGCTCCATGCGCCGCGTGCCGGTCCGCGTGGCGATCCGCGGGCACGTCGAGGGGCACCTCGTCCCCTTCATGGCCGACCTGCTCCGCGAGCTGGCGCGCCTGGAGGCCCGCCGCCTGGTCCTGGAGGGCGAGATCCGGAGCCGCCTGGCCCGGCGAGGCGACCAGCGGATCATGGCGGCCGTGCTCGAGCAGCGGGCCTGGCTCGCCGCGGCCTCCGGGAAGCTCCGGACGCACCTGGAGCGCATCACGGACCGGGGCCGCGCCGAGGCCGCCTACGCCCTGCGGCGGGCCGGGACCCCGGCGCTCCCCCGCCCGCGCCTGGCCTATCGCCGCGTCGCCCGCGAGGTCGACGAGGCCCTGAGCCGCATCGCCCGGGAGGGTGCCTCCTGGGATCGCGTGGAGGAGGCCGTCTCCGGGCGCGTGGCCATCGACATCACCCTGGCGCGCTTGGAGGCTTCCCTGTCCCGCCGCGTGGAGGCCGCCATCGGGGCGTGGCGGGAGCGCCACCGGAACGTGGTGAGCCGGATCGCCGACGTGCGGGACGGGCTGGCCGTGTCCCAGCAGACCCTCGGGAGGGGGGGCGGCGCCCCGGAGGTCGCCGACGCCCGCGAGGTCCTGGAGGGGCAGATCGAGACCATCGATCGGGTCATGGTGGCCGAGCTCCTGCCGCACATCCGGGAGGCCCAGGGCGAGGAGGGCGGGGTCGCCGATCCCCTGGCCGACATCGGGCGGCACATCGAGGCCTCCCTGGAGGAGGTGCCCGGGCGGGTCCGGGCGGTCCCGGCGTCCCTGGACGTCGACACCATGGAGTCTCCGACCGAGGTCCCGGCCGACGTGGTCCCGCTGCGTGCCGTGGCCCACCAGTATCTCGCCGGAGAGCTGCTCTGGCTCGGCGACGCCCGGGACGACGCCGATCAGCTCGTGGACCGGGCCGTCCAGAGGCTGGGAGAGGTCGCGGGCATCACGACCCACGGGCTCCGCGTGGCTCTCGCACACCTGGGCGGCGGAGAGGCCGGGCGCGACGAGGTCCGCCATGCCCTGTCCCTGGCCGCCGGGGCCATGCGCCGCGCGTCCCGGACGGTGGAGACGCTGCAGCGAGAGCTGGACGCCCGCGAGGAGGCCATCGCGCGGTCCATCCACTCGTCGCTGGACGACGCCCTGTCCCATGTGCGCGACCAGGCCCGGGAGCCGAAGCCTGCCCGCCGCCTCCAGCGCCGGCGCCGCGTGCGCCGCTTCCTGCGCGCGGCCGTGCGCCTCGTCCCGCGGCTGTGGCGACGGTTCGTGGGCCTCGGAGACGCGATCCGCCGGACCCTGGGCCGCGCGGAGAGGAGCCAGATCATCCGGGAGGCGCGCATCCGTCAGGGCCTCGTGCGCGTGGACCCCAGCACCATGGCGGAAGCGCTCCGGCCGCTCGACGTCTCCCCGGAGCAGCGGGCGACCGTGCCCTACGTCCTGGCGCAGCTCTTCGACACGCGGGCCTTCGACCTGCCCCAGGCCCCCACCGGGGCCGAGCACCAGATCGCCACCTTCGAAGAGGCGTGGCAGCGCTTCGAGCAGGGGCGGCCGTCGTCGGTCCTGTTCAGCGGCTCCCACGGAAGCGGCGTGAGCAACGTCGCCCGCATGGCGCTGCGGCCCCTGGCCGGTCGGCGCCTGGTGACCATCGGGCTGGATCCCATGACCCGGACCGAGGCGGGCCTGGTGAGCGTCATCGGCACGGGCATCGGGGCCTGGGACGTCAAGGACTTCGGCGGCCTGGAGACGGCGCTCCTGGAGCGCCGCCCGGCCATCCTCCTCCACGGCCTCGAGCAGACGTTCGTCCGCACCCCGGAGGGGCTCGCGCATCTGCGCCGCTTCCTGCGCATGGTGCTCCGGACCCGCCATCAGGTCTTCTGGGCCGTGGGCGTCGTGCTGCCCACCGCGCGGCTCCTGGAGCGCCTCGTGAACCTGGAGGACTACTTCACCGACCACGTGACCTTCCCTCCCCTGGACGCCCTCACGCTGCAGGAGGTCGTCGAGTCCCGCTGCCACCTCAGCGGCTTCCAGGTGGCCTGGCCGAGCGCCGAGGCCCGCTCGGAGCTGGCGCGGTCGCGGGTGGTCCGCCGGCTGGTGGCCCGGCGGCCGGAGGATCGGCGCCGCCGCTTCTACCAGGCGCTCACCGTCGCGAGCGCCGGCAACGTGCGCGACGCCCTGGCCCTCTGGCTCAACGCGGTGGAGTACGTGGAGCACGACACGATCCACCTCCGGAACGTGCGCGCGCCCAGCACCGCGTGGTTCGACCAGCTCGGGCGGGACGCGCACCACCTGGCGGCGCTGGCGGTCCTGTGCGGCTCCCTGACCCGCGCGGAGGCCGCGGAGGCGCTCCGGTGGTCTCCCGACCGGGTGGACGCCGCCGCCGCGGTGCTGGCCGGCGCGGGGCTGGTGGACTCGCCCGGGAACGGAGGACGTTTCTCGCTCTGGCCGCCGGCCTGGGGCTGCGTCACCCGGGAGCTGGAGGCCCGCCGCCTGCTCGTCACCTCGCCGCCGGAGGAGGCGCCGTGAACGATCCCGCCGGCCTGGCCGAGTACATCAGGGAGTGGACCCACTGGCCCCTGCTGGAGCTGCTCGTGCGGGCGCTCCTGCTGCTGGTCGTCGCAGCGCTGGTGGATCGGCTGCTCGTGGGCGCGATCCGGCGGGCCTGGGCCCTGGAGATCGACCGGCGCCGCCGCCTCGCCTGGAGCATCCCCCTCGTGCGCCTGCTGCTGGTCGTCGTCGTGCTCTTCGGCGCCTTCGCGCCCATGCACGAGGACAACCCCGTGTCGGCGCTGCTCCTCGGGCTGCTGCTGGGCGGCGCGGCGACCACCTGGGGGCTCGATCACCTCCGGGACCTGGCGGGCGGCATCCGGCTGGCGCTCACCCGCCCCTTCCAGCTCGACGACGAGATCGCCACCGAGCGCACCGAGGGCCGGGTCGTCGCGATCGGCCTCACCCGGGTGCGGGTGGTCACCGCCGCCGGAGAGCTGGAGGAGGTGCCGACCCGGGCCATCTCCCGGCGCTCGCTGCGTACGCCCCGCAAGGGCCGGCATGCCCTGGCCACCGCCGTGCATCTCCACCTGCCCGAGCACGTCGGTCCCGAGGAGGCGCTCATTGCGCTGCGCGATCACGCCTACCTGAGCGCCTACGTGGACGCCGCTGCGCCGGTCTCCGTGGAGCTGCTCCGGGCGCACGAGGCGCGGGTCGTCGCGACCCCGGTCCATCCGGACGCCGTCTCCGCGATGCGGAGCGATCTCGTGGCCCGCGCGGCGCGAATTTCACCGGGGGGTTGAGCGAGCCCGGGTGGCGGTGCCACAATGACGGGAGGTCCGATCTCGCGGTTCATGGCCGAGTTGGATCCCCCTCCTCTGGAGGTGTGCGTGGCGACGCGTCGGCGCAGCGCGAAGTCCCGGAGCGGACGGCGGGAGATCGTGAGCACGATGACCCGTGGGATCGTCGCGGCGGTCGAGCACGTCCCCGAACCGGTCTTCGTCGTCGCGGACGGACGTGCCCGCCCCGCGAATCCTGCGGCGCGGGAGCTGCTGGCCCCCGCGTTCGGGGAGGAGGCGCACCTCGACCTGGAGGGCTTGCTCGAGGAGATCGACTTCCGGGATCCGGAGACGGGAGAGCGGATCCCGCTGGAGGAGACGGCGACGATGGGAGCCCTGAACGGTGAGCGCAGCGTCCGGGAGGGGCTCCTGCGCGATCCGGCGGACGGGCGGATCCGGAAGGTGGTCGTCAGCGCGGGGCCGGTCCGTCGTCCGGACGGATCGCCGGCCGCCGTCGTGGTGCTGCGCGACGTGACCGAGCAGTGGCGGGCGGAGCAGGCCCTGGAGCGGCACCACGAGGAGATCGCGCTCCTCGCCCGCGTGGCCGACTCCGCCAACCGCGCCACGTCGTCCGAGGAGGCCCTGCAGGAGGTGGTGGACGAGGTCTGCCGGTGGATCGGGTGGCCCGTGGGACACGCCTACGTGGTCCGCGAGGACGTGCTGGAGCCGACGGCCATCGTGCACGTGGAGGATGGTCTCGACGTGCGCCGCTTCTTCCTGCAAACGGCGGGCACGACCATGGCCTTCGGGGAGGGGTTCGTGGGGCGTGTCGCGGCCGAGAGGCGGCCCCTGTGGGACGACGACGTGTCCCGCGACCCGGAGTTCCTGCGCCGGACGGCATCCTGCGCCCTCCGGAGCGGCTTCGCGGCGCCGGTCCTCGTAGGGGACGAGGTGGTCGCGGTGCTGGAGTTCTTCTCCGATCGGATCATCCGTCCCGATCGCGAGGTGCTGGAGGTCGTGCAGCAGGTGGGGGTCCAGATCGGACGCGTCATCGAGCGGGAGCGGAGCGCGGCCGCGCTGGAGGAGGCGCGGGACCTGTGCTTCCGGATGCTGGAGGACTTCCCGACCCTCCTCGGCAGGACCGACGCGGCGGGCGCGATGTCGTGGGTGAACGGCACGTGGCTGGACTTCACGGGTCGGGCCATGGCGGACGAGGTGGGCGAGGGCTGGATGGACGCGGTCCACGCCGAGGATCGCCCCCGCTGCAGGGCCATCGTCCGGCGCGCCGTCGAGGAGCGGACCTCCTACGAGATGGAGTTCCGCATGCGCTACCGGGACGGGAAGTATCGAGCGGTCCTCGCGGTCGGGCGTCCCTTCGACCGCGCCGGGGTCTTCGCCGGGCTGCTGTGCGGCGCCTTCGACATCTCCGAGCGCCGCAGCCTGGAGCAGGAGCTTCGGCATGCCCAGCGGATGGAGGCGGTCGGCCGCCTGGCGGGCGGGGTCGCCCACGACTTCAACAACGTCCTGACGGTGCTGCTGAGCCACGCCCAGCTCGCCCTGGAGGAGACGCGGGAGGGCGACCCGGTGCGCGAGGACCTCCAGGAGATGCTCGAGGCCGCGCGGCGGGGCGCCGCGCTCACGCGGCAGCTCCTGGCGTTCTCGCGGAAGCAGCCCGTGGAGCCGACGCTCCTCGATCCGGCCGAGGTCGTGCGATCCGTGGAGCCCATGCTCCGCAGGCTCCTCGAGGAGTCGGTGACCCTGGAGGTCGCGGCGCTGGAGGGGGGACCGCCCGTCTTCATGGATCGCGCACAGCTCGAGCAGGTGATCATGAACCTCGCCACGAACGCCCGGGACGCCATGCCCGACGGGGGGACCCTCCTCGTGGGGACGGCGCAGCGGGCTCCCCGGGAGGAGGAGCGCCGACGCCACGCGGACGTCGCGGCGGGGCCCTGGGTCATCCTGCGGGTGTCCGACACGGGCGAGGGGATGACGGAGCCCGTCCGCCAGCGCATCTTCGAGCCGTTCTACACGACGAAGCCGCGCGGGCAGGGCACCGGGCTGGGGCTGTCCACGGTGTACGGCATCGTGAAGCAGGCGGGCGGGGACATCGACGTGTGGAGCCGGCCGGGGCAGGGGACGACGTTCGAGATCGTCCTCCCGGCGGCGCACGACGAGTCGGGGATCGAGAGGGGGCCCTCGACGCGGCCTCGTCCCGGCTACGAGGGAGGCGCCACCATCCTGGTCGTCGAGGACCAGGCCGAGGTGCGGGCCGTGGTCCGGCGGATCCTGGAGCGGGCCGGCTTCGACGTGCTCACGGCGCGCGACGGAGGCGAGGCCCTGCTCATCTGCGAGCAGCGGACGGCCCCGATGGACCTCGTCCTCACCGACCTGGTCATGCCGGAGATGAGCGGCTGGCAGCTCGCGGAGCACGTGGAGGCGCTCTGCCCGGGGACGCGGTTTCTGTTCATGACCGGCTACGCGGAGGAGCTCCTCCAGGGCGAGATCACAGAGCGGGCGCGCGGAAGGCGCGTCCTCGACAAGCCCCTGATGCCGAAGACCCTGCTGGACGCCGTCCGGTCCGAGCTGGGGCGGGAGCGCGGCAGGGCCATCCCACGACGCCCCGCATGACCGCCGTGGACGGGTGGGGGGCCTTCCGCTCCACCCGGTCCCGGCCCACGTGGTAGCTGGTCCGTCGCTTGTGTCCGGGCCTCGGGGCGGCGAGGATCGGGGCATTGCCCGACAAGGAGTCGCCATGGCCGCCCGCAATCTGCAGGTCCGGCTCGCCCGTCGTCCGGAGGGGCGTGCGCGCGAGGAGGACTTCGAGGTCGTCGAGGCCCCCGTGCCCGAGCCGCAGTCCGGGCAGTTCCTCGTCCGGACCCGCTGGCTGTCCGTGGACCCGTACATGCGAGCCCGGATGGAGGCGCACCCGGGGTACGCCGAGCCCATGGAGCCCGGCGACGTGATGGTGGGCGCCGCGGTGGGCGAGGTCGTCGAGAGCCGCCATCAGCACTTCGCCGCCGGGGACCGCGTGGTGACCATGGGCGGGTGGCAGGAGTACGCCCTGTCGGACGGGCGCCACGTCCACCGGATCGACGACCCGCGCGTCCCCGAGACGGCCTGGCTCGGCGCGTGCGGGATGCCCGGGATCACGGCCTGGGTCGGCCTGCTGGAGATCGGCGCGGCCTCGGAGGGCGAGACGGTGGTCGTGTCGGCCGCCGCCGGCGCCGTGGGGAGCGTCGTGGTCCAGCTCGCGCGCATCGAGGGCTGCCGCGTCGTGGGCATCGCCGGGGGCCCGGAGAAGTGCCGCTTCGTCGTGGAGGAGCTGGGCGCGGCCGCCTGCGTCGACTACAAGGCGGGGCGGCTCCGTGAGGACCTCGTGGAGGCCACGCCCGACGGCGTCGACCTGCACTTCGAGTCCGTGGGCGGCGAGGTGCTGGAGGCGGTCGTCCCGCGGCTCCGGCCGTTTGCGCGCATCCCCTTGTGCGGTCTGGTCTCGCAGTACGACGGCGCCGAGGCGCGCGGGCTCCGGGATCTGGCGCCCCTGCTGGTGCATCGGGTGAAGCTCCAGGGCTTCATCGTCACCGACTACCCGGGCGTCTGGCAGGAGGCCCAGTCGCGGCTCGCCCAGTACGTGGCCGAGGGGATCCTGAGCCACCGCGAGACCGTCGTGGACGGGCTGGAGAACGCCCCGGGGGCCTTCCTCGGGCTGTTCCGCGGGGCCAACGTCGGCAAGCAGGTCGTGCGCGTGGGGGCCTGACGTCCGATTTTGGCCAGGATCGGCGAGGGGTGGTGTACTCGGGCCCCCACACAGTCCGAGGGGAACCCCATGAGAGGCATCCGGCGCGCCACGTCCCGGGCCGCCCTGGCCCTGCTCGTCTGCTGCTGCGGTACCGCCGCGGCCCAGCCCGCCGACACCGTACCCGGCCCCGAGGCCGCCGCCCCGGAGAAGCTGAAGGTGGGCATCAAGGTCGCGCCGCCGTTCGTCCTGAAGGACCCGGACGGGACGTTCCGCGGGATCAGCGTCGACCTCTGGAAGGAGGTCGCCCTGCGCCTCGACCTGGACTACGAGTTCGAGGAGCACAGCCTCGAGGACCTCCTGGACGGCGTGGAGTCCGGGCGGGTGGACGTCGGCGTGGCCGCGCTCACCGTGACGCCGGACCGGGAGAAGAGCTTCGACTTCAGCCACCCGTTCTACACGTCCGGCCTCGGCATCGCCGTGGTCCCCGAGTCGCAGTCGGGGTGGCTCGCCGCTCTGAAGGGGTTCTTCTCCCTGCGGATGCTGAAGGTCGTGGGCGGCCTGGCGGGCGTGCTGCTCCTGGCCGGGTTCCTCGTGTGGCTCTTCGAGCGGAAGCGCAACCCCGGCGAGTTCGCGGAGGGGAGGGCGGGGGGCCTGGGCGCCGCGTTCTGGTGGTCGGCCGTGACCATGACCACCGTCGGGTACGGCGACATGGCGCCGCGCACGGCCGGAGGGCGGGGGATCGCGCTGGTCTGGATGTTCACGAGCGTCATCATCATCTCGTCGTTCACGGCCGCCATCGCCTCCGCCCTGACGGTCGGGCAGCTCAAGTTCCCCGTGGAGGGCCCGGGGGACCTGCCCGGCGTCCGGGTCGGGACCGTCGCCGCCTCGACGAGCGTGGACTACCTCGAGCTCCACGAGATCGATCACAGCACCTTCGACGAGCCCCGGGCGGCGATGCGCGCCCTGATCGACGGCGAGATCGACGCCGTGGTCTACGACGCCCCCATCCTGCGCCACCTCGCCGGGAAGGTCTTCCAGGGCAAGGCGCGGGTCCTCCGGAACACCTTCGAGCGACAGGACTACGCCTTCGCCCTGAAGGACGGCAGCGCCCTGCGGGAGCCCGTCAACCAGAAGCTGCTGGACCGCATCACCAGCCCGTGGTGGCGCGATCAGATCACGGCCTACCTCGGGAGTCAGTAGGGGACGTAGGTCCCGTCGTCGTCGGCCTCGGCGTCGCCCGCGTCCTCGGTCGGAGCCTCGCCGTAGTCGGCGGCGGGCTCCTCCAGGAACTCGGAGACGACCAGGGCGCCCGCCACGGGGAGGACGACGAGGGTGACGCGCACGGCGACGGCCAACCACGCCGCGCGGTCGCGGATGGCGGGGATCTCGCCCAACCACGCGAGGAGCGGCGCCGCGGAGATGAGCAGCATGGCGCGGCCGTCGACGCCCGCGTACACCCAGGACACCGTCCACAGCAGCCCGAGCAGGGGCGCGAACACGGCGAGGGCTCCGCGCATGGCGACGTGACCGCGCCACCACGCCACCAGGACGGGCACGCCGGCGGCCACGGCGAGGGCGACCACGAGCTGGGCGGTGACCACGGACGCGGCGATGGCGACGACCCCGGCGCCCGTGCAGGCGACGGCCGCGAGGACGAGCGGAATGGAGGCCCCGGTGCGGCGGCGCGCGAGGGCCTCGACGAGCGCCCAGACGATCAGCACGCCGGCGGCGAGTCCGACGACGTGGAGCGGGCCCTCCGTGCCCTCCCAGGTGTGCTCCAGCATGGGGCGGAGCACCAGCCAGAGGGCGCCGAGGACCAGCGCGGCCCGGAGGGGCCAGCGCACCCACACCTTGTCGGCGGCCACCTCGAGCAGGGCCAAGGCCAGGGCCACGAGGGCGGCCCAGAAGGTCCAGTCCGTCGCCTCGACGGCGGGCAGGTCGGGCCAGCCCCGGGCGCCGAGGAACGCGGCCGCGTAGGCTCCGGCCACCGCCACGGCCCCGGCGATCCGGCCGGACGGGCCGTCGGCGCTCCAGGGGCGGGTCCCCGCCAGCATCGCGACCAGCGCCACGATCAGCGGGATCGTCACTCCATAGACGGCGAGCTCGAAGACCATGTGGGCCGCGTCCTCCCGCCGGCTACTGGCGGATGCCCTCGGCGGCGAGGGTGATCCGGATGTCGTTGCCCACCGCGCCCGGGAGCTTCTCCATGCCGAAGTCCGTCCGGTCGATGGTGAACTCGGTCAGGAAACCCCGGTGGAAGTTGCCCTGGGGGCTCTTGCCGGTGCCCGTCATCTCGACGGTGATGGTGATCTCCTTCGTTACGCCGTGGAGCTTCAGGTCGCCGGTGACCGAGTACTCGTCGTCCCCGGCGGCCTCGACCTTCTTGCTCTCGAAGCTGACCACGGGGAACTGGCGCGCGTTCAGGAAGTCCGGGCTCTTGAGGTGATCGTCGCGCTTCTTGTTGTTCGTGAAGACGCTGTCCGCCTTGGCCTCGAACTCGACCTTGCTCTTGGACACGTCGTCCTCGTCGTAGGTGAACTCGCCGCTCACCTCGAGGAACTGGCCGAAGGCGTAGCCGGCGCCCAGGTGCTTGGCCCTGAACAGCAGGAAGGTGTGGGCCGGGTCCGTCTCGTACTTCTCGGCGGCGGAGGCCGAGGCGGGGGCGACGACCAGGGTGCCCAGGACCATCAGGGCGGCGAGGGCGAACGACGTCGTGCGATGGATCTTCATGGGATCTCCTCCTGCTGGGTTGGACGCGCCCGGAGGCGACGAGCCGCCGGACGCGGGGCGAACCCGGTCGCGACGGACGGGAAGGCCCGCGGCGCCGGATTGCGTGGCTCGTGTGTGGAAGTCTCGCCAGGATCGAGGACGAACGCTTCAACGTCAATGGGTGGTGTCCGCCGCGCCAGGGCGGTCGCCAAGTCGACCGCCCTTCCTTGCCCTTGCCCTTGCCCTTGCCTGCGCTCAGACGCGCAAAGTCCATCGTTTCCGAGCGGGTGCAATCCGGCGCCGGGCGCCGTGCCGCCGCGCGGCCCACAGTTCTCCGACTTTGCGATAGCCCTGCCCGCCGCCCCAGGGCGGTCGCCAAGTCGACCGCCCTTCCTTGCCCTTGCCCTTGCCCTTGCCCTTGCCTCCGGGGTGGTCGGTGGCGATGGTGTCTACGATGGACGAGCGCACCGAACAGGCGAAGGACGCGCCCCGGCCCGAGGACTGCCTCGGCCCCGGCCGCTACGTGGACAGCGATCACCCGGCCGTCGTGGCCTGGGCCCGGGAGGTCACGGAGGGCGCGGAGGACGACGTGGAGGCGGCCGTCCGGCTGTACGAGGCCGTCCGCGACGGCGTGCGCTACGATCCGTACCGCATCGACCTGACGCCGCGGTACTTCACGGCCAGCGCCACGCTCGAACTCGGCCGCGGGTTCTGCGTGAACAAGGCGGCGCTCCTCGCTGCGGGCGCGCGCGCCGTGGGAATCCCGGCGCGGCTCGGCTTCGCGGACGTGCGCAACCACCTGACCTCCGACAAGCTGAAGCGCCTCATGGGCACGGACGTGTTCGCCTGGCACGGCTACACGGAGCTGTACCTCGAGGGGCGCTGGGTGAAGGCCACGCCCGCCTTCAACCGGAGCCTCTGCGAGCACGCCGGGGTGGCGCTGCTGGAGTTCGACGGCCGCTCGGACTCCATCTACCAGCCCCACGACCTCCGGGGCCGGCGCCACATGGAGTACGTGCGCTACCGCGGCGAGTACGCCGACGTGCCGTTCGAGCGCATCGTGGAGTCCTGGCACGAGATCTACGGCTGGACACCGGAGGACCTCCGCCGCGTGTCCGGCGGCGGCGACTTCGAGCGGGACGCCAGGGCCGAGTAGGTCGGGTTCAGGCCCGGTCGCAGAGCTCCCGGAAGTTGCACCGGCCGCAGGCGCGCCGGGCCGGGGAGTCCTCGGGGATCATGGGGAAGTCCGCTCGGTCCCCCGCGTGCCGGTCGGCGTCGAAGTGCAGCGGGGCCATCTCCCCGATGGAGGCCACGATGGCCTGCTCCGCCTCGTGGAGGTCGCTGGCGGTGAAGGCGTCGGAGCGGACGTCGCCGTCGCCCAGGTACGCGGCGTGGCAGCGCACCTGCTCGGCGTCGACGCCCCAGTGGCGCGTGGCGTACAGGGCGTAGCCCGCGAGCTGGAAGGCGTCGGCCTCCCGGGGCCGCCCCGTCTTCCAGTCGTAGATGTGCACCAGGCCGTCGGCGTCCCGGACGGCGAAGTCGGGCACCGCGAACACCCGCGTCCCCGCCACGTCGAAGGTGCTCATGTCCTCGACCGCCACGTATTCCGACGGATGCGCGTCGTGCACGGCGGCCAGGCGCTCGTCCCGCGCCTCGAAGAACCCCTCCAGGCACCGCCGGATCCGCTCGAGGTGGGTCTTCCCGTAGTCGGCGGCCGCGCCGCTCGCCTCGTCGATCCGCGGCTCCCCGTAGTGGTGCTCCGCCAGGTGGGTCAGGCGCGCCGGGCGCCGACGCCACTCCCCGTCGCGCGAGACACGGTAGCGTGTGCGCAGCTCCCGCTCGGCCCAGGTGACGACGTCCCCCGCCTCCGCCGTGCGGCCCTCCATGCGGCCCCGCAGCCAGCCCTCGAGGGCCTCGTGGACGATGGACCCGGACAGCATGGGCATCCGGGTCATCTTCTTGAGGACCCACGCCCGCTGCCGCACCTCGGGGGCGGACCGCTTCCAGCCGCCCCAGGACAGGTAGTAGGTGTAGTAGTATTGCCGGCGGCAGGCGTCGAAGGTCTTCGCCCGGGAGGCGGACCACGAGAGCTCGTGTCGGATGGCCATGCCCCCGTGTGCCACCGGAGACGTCTCGCCGGCAAGCCCGGGCCGCGCCCGGACTGAAGCTGCCCCGGTCCTGGATCGGTGCTACGGTTTGCACGAGGCCACTACTCGCGAGCGCCGATGTCCAACAGCAGCCGGTCGATGCAGCTCCTCCTGGGGATCATCGCGACCATCCTGGTCGGGTTCGTCCTGTACTACACCCGCCCGGTGACGGTGCTCGTGATCGTCGCCATGTTCCTGGCCCTCCTGCTCGAGCCGGCCGTCCACTGGCTGCAGAAGCGGGTGCCGCGCTGGGTGGCCCTGAGCGTCGTCTTCTTCGGGATGGCCCTGCTGTTCAGCGGCTTCGGGGCCAGCCTCTCCCTGCAGGTCCGCTCCATCCTGGACGAGCTTCCACGCTACGCGGAGCGCTTCGAGGGGATGACCGAGGGCTTCTTCCACTTCCTCAACCGCTTCGGGCTGCACGTGACGTGGGACGACCTGGGCGCGCCGGACAACCTCCGGGAGGGCCTCGGCGTGCTCACCTCGGGCATCCGCTCCCTGGCCCTCGTGCTCGGCGAGGTCCTGCTCGTCCTGGTCCTCGTGGTGTTCATGCTCGTGGAGGCGCCGGCCCTGCGCCGGAAGTCGGCGGAGCTGTTCGAGGCGCCCCACACGCGGATGGTCCTCCACTCGGCGGCGAAGAAGGTCCAGAGCTATGTGCGGATGAAGACCCTCGTGAGCGCCACGACGGGCTTCCTCACCGGCGTCGTGACGTGGTCCATGGGCCTCGACTTCGCGCTCATCTGGGGGGTCATCGCCTTCCAGCTCAACTTCATCCCCAACATCGGCTCGGTCATCGCGGTCATCCCGCCGACGCTCCTGGCCTTCATCCAGTTCGAGGGCGCCTCGGGAGGTCTCGCCGTGCTCCTGGTCCTCGCCTCCATCCAGGGGACCATCGGCTACATCATCGAGCCCCGCCTGATGGGGCGCTCCCTGCACCTGTCGCCCCTGGTGATCCTCATCTCCCTCCTCTTCTGGGGATGGTTCTGGGGTGTCCTGGGCGTCGTGCTCGCGGTGCCGCTCACGGCGGTCATCAAGATCGCCTGCGAGGACGTGGAGCCCCTGCGACCGGTGGCCGTCGTGCTGGGCGACGGCCGCAAGGACCTGCCGCCGGCGGACGAGGGCCCCTGACGGGCTCAGCAGCCCTCGTCCGTGTCGCCGTCGCAGTCGTTGTCGACTCCGTCTCCGCACGTGTCCCCGACGCCCCCACTCTCGAGGCACTCCACGCCGTCGCCCGTGGCGTTGCAGGTCCAGGTGCCGGTGGCGCAGTCGTCCGAGTCGCCCCCGTCGCACAGCTCGCCCAGCTTCGGGAAGCCCTCGTCCGTGAACCCGTCGCAGTCGTTGTCCAGGTCGTCACACGGCTCGCCACCGGAGAAGAACGGGTGAAAGGTCTTCTCGCCCGGCTCGCAGTCCGACAGCTCGTCGCGGTTCGGGGCGCAGCACCCGGCCATGGCGCAGTCCGCGAACCCGTCCCCGTCGGCGTCGCAATCCTCGGGCGCGGCGCGGAGGTCCGCCGAGACCACCCGGGCCTCGGTGAGGTCCAGGGTCCGCTCGAATCGCGTCACGGCGCGGCCGTCCACCCACCCGGTGACCAGCACGACCACCTCGTCGTCCGCGAAGGTCTGGCCGCCGTACTCCACCCGGACGACGAAGGGCTCTCGCACCGGGTCGTTCCAGACCTCGTCGTCGGGCGTGTAGTTGAAGTCCGAGTCCGAGGGATCCACGGGGAGGTTCGTCTCGCCGTCCGTGAAGAGGATCCGGACAGCCTCGAGCGGATTTCCGGAGGCCGTCTGTGGCGGGTCCGAGCGGATCTCGAGCAGGAGCGACTCGGGGCCTCCCCCATCGTCGCACGAGACGGCGAGAGACGTCGCGACGAGACACCCGAGGAGGATCCGGGACACTTTGCGGAACGGCATGGGGCTCTCCAGGCAGGCCGGGCGGACCGAATCATAGCGGCCGCGCCCGCCAATGCCAGCCCCGGAACCCGCTCCGCCAGGGCGGTCGCAAACTCGACCGCCCTCCCTTGCCCTTGCCCTTGCCCTTGCCCTTGCCCTTGCCCTTGCCTGCTCTCAGACGCCCAAAACCTATCGTTCCGAGCGGGTGCAATCCGGCGCCGGGCGCCGTACCGCCGCGCGGCCCTCACTTTTCCGAACTTGCGATTGCCCTGCCCGCTCCGCCGCGAGCCACCGCTCGGTCGTGGTATGGACCTTGCTTCGCATCCGCGCCGAGGAGGCCTCTTGAGACGCCGTGGACACGGGACCCACCGGGGATTGGCGGTGGTCGCCCTGGCGCTGCTGCTGGGCGTGGCCGCCCCGTCCCTGGCCGGCTACGACGACGACCTGGCCCGGGCCGAGGCGCTGGCCTCCGAGGGGCGCCACCGGGAGGCCGCGTCGGCCCTCGAGGCCCTGGCGCGGGAGTATCCCCAGGACTTCCGCCTGACGCTGCGCCTCGCGCAGGTCCGCTACGAGGCGGGGGACATGGAGGGCGCCGAGGAGGCCTTCCGGCGCGCCGTGATCCTGTCGGGCGGGGCCCGGGAGACCCGGCTGGGGCTGGGCTGGACGCTCCTGGCCCTGGAGCGCGACGAGCAGGCCGCCGAGGTCTTCCGCGCCGTCCTCGAGGAGCATCCGCGGGACGGGAGCGCCCGGTCCGGGCTGGAGGCGGCGACGGTGCCCGCGGTCCGCTGGACCCCCACCGTCGCGTTCGTGGGTCAGGCCTATCCGGACGATCCGGCGGTTCCGCGGGCCTACGGCGTGGCGCTGGGGCTCCACGCGCAGCATCGCGCGGGCTTCCTCGCGGGCGCCGTCTACCGGGCGACCTGGTACGAGACGGAGGCGGAGTCGTTCGGCGGCGGGAGGCGGCGCCGGACGAGCACCGGGTACGATCTCCGCCACGAGGCCTGGGCGACCGCCGGGTGGGCCCGGGAGATCGCCGGGATCGCCGCCCACGTCGGGCACGTCGGCGACGGTGGTCCGCGTCCGGGCGGGACGGTGGGCGGCCTGTCGGCCCGCTGGAGCCCGTGGGGCGACCTCGTCGTGGAGGGATCCTGGGGCGCCTTCGACGACCTGGACGTGGTCCGCGGCGCGCTCGCCTGGCGCATGCCGCTCGGGGCCGGCTTGTCGATCACCCCGGGGGGCGCCGTGCAGGGCGCGGACGGCGACGTCCTGGGCTCCGGCTTCGCGACCCTGGCGTGGCAGGGCGAGGTCGTGTCCCTGCGGGCGGGGGGCAAGCTGGGCCTCGAGGAGCGGCCCACCTACCTGGGCCAGTCCGCCACGTGGAACCTGGTCCAGCGGATCGAGGGCGGCGCCCACGCCGGTGTCTCGGTGCGCGTGGCCGAGGGCTGGCACCTGTCCCTGGACTACGAGGTGCACCTCCTCGAGGCGACGCCGGACGTCCCGGCCGGCGCGGCGCACCTTGGCACGCTCGCCATCACCGGTATGCTCTGAGGGGCCGCCGCGCCCGACGCGAGGAGACGCCATGGGGACGCCGCAGAAGCTGCACGACCTGGCCCTGAGCGACACGGGCTTCCTCTTCGATCCCTACACGGGGCACACGTTCAGCGTGAACGCCACGGGCCTGGAGATCCTGCGGGCGCTCAAGGACGGCCTCGACCGGGACGCCATCCTCGAGCGCCTGGGCGAGCGCTTCGACGTGATGGACGAGGACGATCTGGCCCGCGACCTGGGCGATTTCACGCAATCCCTCCGGCAGAGCGGGCTGCTCCCCACGGACTTCGAGCTGTGAGCATGGCGGCGCCTCCCACCGACCCCGAGCGGCCGCTCCGCGTGGGCGTGACCGGCCTCAACGCCACCGACAACCCCGGGCCCGGCGTGGCGGTCGTCCGCTCCCTCCGGCACGCGCTGGGGCGGGACGTGCACGTCGTCGGGCTCGCCTACGACAGCCTGGAGCCCGGCGTGTACGCTCGCGGGCTGGTGGACGATGCCTTCCTCGTCCCCTACCCGTCCGAGGGCGCGGACGCCCTCCGCGCCCGACTGGACGACATCCGCGAGGAGGTGGGCCTGGACGTGATCGTGCCCACCCTGGACGCGGAGCTTCCCTCCTTCATCTCGCTCGAGCCCTGGCTCGCCGAGCAGGGGATCGGCACGTTCCTGCCCACCGCCGAGCAGTACGAGCTTCGCTCCAAGGCGCACCTGGCGGCCCTGGGGCGGGCGTCGGGCATCCCCGTGCCGGAGACCCGCATGGTGGGGAGCGTCGACGCGCTGTACGACCTCCACGAGGAGATCCCGTATCCGTTCGTCGTGAAGGGCGCGTACTACGGGGCGACGGTGGCGCACGACCTGGACGAGGCGGTCCGGGCCTGGCACGGCACCGTCGCGCGGTGGGGGCTCCCTGTGATCGTGCAGGCGTTCCTTCGGGGCGACGAGCTGAACGTGGTGGCGGTCGGCGACGGGCGGGGGGGGCTGGTCGGCGCCGTGCCCATGCGCAAGACCTGGATCACCGACAAGGGCAAGGGCTGGGCCGGGGTGACGGTCCGGGATCCCGAGCTGGAGCGCCTCACCCGCCGGTTCATGGGGGTGAGCCGCTGGCGGGGCCCCTGCGAGGTGGAGGTCGTGCGCGACGAGGACGGCGGCCATCACCTCCTGGAGGTGAACCCGCGCTTCCCGGCCTGGTGCTACCTGAGCGCCGGGGCGGGCCTGAACCTCCCCCACGCCGTCGTGCGGCTGGCCCGGGGCGAGGAGGTCGACCCGGGAGGCGACTACCGGGTGGGGACCATGTTCGTGCGCATCTCCGTGGATCAGATCGTGCCCATCGAGGACTTCCAGCGGATCACGACGACCGGCCACCTGGCCCACGCGCCCGACGCCGCGCCGGAGGCCCCCGCCGGCGATCCCACGCACCCGCCCGAGCCGGGGAGGCGATCATGACGAAGCCGCGGTACGAGCGCCCCGTCCTGGTGCGACACCGGATGGGGATGATGAACAAGTTCTCCCGGGTCGGCGCGGCGCAGCCCCTGACGGAGATCGACGGCGTGCCCGTGGCCGAGCTGGTGGAGGCCTACGGCTCGCCGCTGTTCGTCTTCTCGGAGCGCACCCTCGTGGAGCGGTATCGGGAGCTCCACGACGTGTTCTCCCGGCGGCACCCGAAGGTCCGCATCGCCTGGTCCTACAAGACGAACTACCTCGACGGGATCTGCCGCGTCTTCCACCGGGAGGGCGCCTGGGCGGAGGTGGTGAGCGAGTTCGAGTACGACAAGGCCCGCCACCTGGGCATCCCCGGCGAACGCATCCACTTCAACGGCCCCTACAAGACGGAGGCGGTCCTGGAGAAGGTCCTGCCGGAGGGGGCCCTCATCCACATCGACCACTTCGACGAGCTCGCCGCCGCCGAGGAGGTGGCCCGGCGCCACGGCATCCGCCCGAAGGTCGCCATCCGACTGAACATGGCCACCGCGTCGACGCCGGCCTGGGCCCGGTTCGGCTTCAACCTGGACAACGGCCAGGCCCGCGAGGCCGTCCACCGCCTCCTGGCCGGCGACAGCCTCGACCTGGCGGGGATCCACTGCCACCTGGGCACGTTCATCCTGGAGCCCGACGCCTACCGGGAGGCCACGGCCAAGATGGCGGAGTTCGCCAACGCCATGCGAGCGGAGCACGGCGTGGTGCTCGACTTCATCGACGTGGGGGGCGGCTTCGCCTCGCCCAACACGCTGCACGCCCAGTATCTCCCCGGGGAGCAGGCCACGCCCGGCTTCCTCCGGTACGCGGAGGCCATCGGCGACGGCCTGGCCGGCCTCGACGTCCCGCCCCACGAGGAGCCGACCCTGGTGCTGGAGACGGGCCGCGCCCTGGTGGACGACGCCGGCTACCTGGTGAGCACCGTGCTGGCCAACAAGCGGCTCCCGGACGGCCGCCGCGGGGTGGTCGTGGACGCGGGCGTGAACCTCCTGTTCACCGCGTTCTGGTATCGCCACGACGTCCTGCCGGCCCAGGACACCCGCGGCATGCCGGAGCCCACGGTCCTGTACGGCCCCCTCTGCATGAACATCGACGTGGTGCGAGACACCCTGATGTTCCCGCCGATGGAGGTCGGCGATCGCGTCGTCTTCCGCAACGTGGGCGCCTACAACGTCACCCAGTGGATGCAGTTCATCACCTATCGCCCGGCGGTGGTGCTCGTGGGCCGCGACGGGAAGCACGGCCTGATGCGGAAAGCCGAGGACCTGGACACCATCCTCTCCCAGGAGGTCCTGCCCGAGTGGCTGGCGCTCCCGAGCGACTGATCGCGCCCGACGAGGCGGGGGGCCGCGGGCTGGTGGACGCCTTCCTGCGGTCGTACGCCCAGATCCTCTTCTCCCGGTCCCGCTGGGTGGGGGCCCTCCTCCTCGCGTCCATGGCGTGGGCGCCGGAGGTCATGCTGGCGGGGGCCCTGGCCGTGGTCCTGTCCATCGCGGCGGCGCGTCTGCTGGGCCTCTCCCCCGACGTCACGCGCGCCGGACTGTACGGCTACAGCGCGCTGCTGGTCGGGCTGGGCATGGCGGTCCTCTTCGAGCCGGAGCCCGGCCTCTGGGGCGTCCTCGCCGTCGGCGTGGTCATGGCGGTCGTGGCGACGGCGGGCTTCCATGCCTCCGTGGGCCAGGTCCTCGGCGTGCCGTCCCTGACGCTGCCGTTCCTGGCCGTGTTCTGGCTGATCCTCGGCGCCCTGCCCCTGCTCGGGTTCACCCGGGTGCCCTTCGAGATCGTGCCCTCGCCCCTGGACGCCCACCTGCCGCGGCCCGTGCTGGCGTATCTCCAGAGCTTCGGGGCCGTGTTCTTCCTCCCCCGGGTCGAGGTGGGGCTGGGCGTGGCCCTCGCGCTGCTCGTCCACAGCCGGATCGCCGCGCTCCTGTCGGTCCTGGGCTTCGCCGTGGCCTGGATCCTCGGCGGGGACGTGACCCTGGCCCAGCCCGACGCCGTGATGCGCCTCATCATGGGCTACAACTTCATGCTGACGGCCGTGGCCCTGGGCGGCATCTGGTTCGTCCCGGGGCCCGCCGCGTTCCTCCTGGCCCTGGTCGGGGTGGCGGCGTGCGGCCTCGTGACGCTCGGGTCCCTGCCGTACCTGCTCTGGGGCGGCATCCCGCTGCTCATCCTGCCGTTCAACGTCACGGTGCTGCTCGTCCTGCTGGCCCTCCGACAGCGGGTCCGCGACGGCCGGCCCAAGGCCGTGGACTTCGTGCCCGGCTCCCCGGAGCAGAACCTCAACTACTATCGCACGCGGGTGGCCCGCTTCGGCGCGCGCTACGCCGTCCGCATCCGGGCGCCGTTCCGGGGGCGCTGGACCGTCACCCAGGAGCAGGACGGCCCGGAGACCCACCGCGGGCCCTGGCGACACGCCCTGGACTTCGAGATCCTCGACGCGGACGGCAGCCGCAACCGCGGCACCGGAGCCGGGCTGCAGGACTACCACTGCTATCGCCTGCCGATCCTGGCGGGCGCGGACGGCACGGTGGTGAAGGTCGTCGACGGCGTGAAGGACAACCCCGTGGGCGAGGTGAACCTCCGCGAGAACTGGGGCAACCTCGTCCTGATCCAGCACGGGCAGGCGCTGTACTCCCTGGTCGCCCACCTGGCCCCCGGCAGCGCGAAGGTCCGCGAGGGCCAGTTCGTCCGGCGCGGGGAGGTGCTCGGCCTGTGCGGCAACTCGGGGCGCTCCCCGTTCCCGCACCTGCACTTCCAGCTCCAGTCCACCCTGCGGGTCGGCGGCCCGACCCTCCCCATGGAGCTCCACGACGTGATCGCCACCTCCGCGGACCCCAGCGCCTCGGGGGAGGTGCTGCGCGGGACCCTCGTGCCCGGCCGCGGCGAGGCCGTGCGCAACCTGGAGCCCCAGCCGGACCTGGTCACGCGCTTCCGCTTCGAGCACGGCAGCGTCCGGGCCTGGCGCTGCGAGGAGGGGCGACGCGCCGGCCGCGTCGAGCACGTCGAGGCGCGGATCGAGCTCCTCGGGGATCTGACCCTCCGGTCCCGGGAGCGCGGCGCCGTCACGTACTTCGGCCTGGAGCCCGATCTGCTCACCGTCTTCGACACCGTGGGCGGCGGGCGCTCGGTGCTCCACCTGCTCCACGCCGCGCTGGCGCGGGTCCCCTTCGAGGTGGGCCCGAACCTGGGGTGGACCGACCAGCTTCCCCTGCGGCACTTCCTGCCGGCGCCCCTACGCGTGCTCCTGGACTTCGTGGCGCCCTTCCTGCCCGACAGGCTCGGCCTCGAGATGCGCTACGGCGCGACCCGGCGCGACGACGACCTGATCGTGGAGGGCGCCTCCAGCCGGGCCGGCCGCGATGGCGTGCCGCTCGTGACCACGCGGGCCGTCGTGCGCCGGGACGAGGGCGTCGTCCGCCTCGAGCAGGTGGTGCGCGGGCGGCGCCGCGTGGCCGTGCGCATCGACGAGGACCCCCCGGACGCGCGAACATGATCCCCACGGCAACCGACGAGGAGATCCCCATGGCCCCCCGCAGCATCCTGTCGCTGATCTGGCTCGCCCTGGCCCTGCTCGCGGCCCCGACGGCCGCCGCGGCGGACCGCTCCGCCGACCTGTTCCAGCAGTCCTACGACCAGGAGAGCGCCGGGCGCCCGGCCGACGCCCTGGAGACCCTGGAGCGCATCGAGGGGGAGGCGCGCGACACGTACGTCTTCGACCTTCGACGCGCGTGGCTCCTGTACAGGACGGGGAAGCACGAGGAGAGCGTGAAGGCCTACGAGGCCGCCGTGAAGCGCCACCCGCGCGCCGTGGAGCCGCGCCTCGGGAAGATGCTGCCCCAGATGGCCATGCGGCGCTGGCTGGACGCCGAGAAGACGGCCGAGGCCGTCCTGGAGCGGGACGCCGACAACTACCTGGCGACCAGCCGCCTGGCCTTCATCCGCTACAGCCTCGGGCGCTACGAGAAGGCGGCGGAGACGTACCGCGAGGTGCTCGCCCTGTATCCCTCCGACGTGGAGATGAAGGCCGGCCTGGGCTGGTCGCTCCTCGAGCAGGGGAGGGCGGCGGACGCCGCGAAGCGCTTCGAGGAGATCCTGGCCGTGGCGCCCCGCCACCAGGGCGCCCGGAAGGGCCTGAAGCTGGCGCGGACGAATGGCAAATAGCTGGCACGGGGTTTGAATCTGGCTCGCGTACACACACAGAGCAGGAGCATGCCATGAGCTTCGACGTGTGGGCCCAGCGAGCCCGGCAGTTCACGAACGAGGTGGCCCGAGAGCTGGACAAGGATCCGTCCAGCGCGCTGCGGATCATGACGGCCTCGCTCCACGTCCTGCGGTCCAGGCTGACCGCGAAGGAGGGCGCGGACCTCGTGGCCCAGCTTCCCATGTTCGTGAAGGCCATCTGGATGGACGGCTGGGACCCGATGCGGGTCCCGGACAAGTCCCTGCGGCGTCGGGACGAGTTCGTCCAGCGGGTCATCGAGCATCCCGGCATCGTCGTGCCCGACGACTTCGACAACCTGGAGGACGCCGAGGCCTGCATCATGGCGGTCTTCGACGTGGTGAAGCGCCACGTGAGTCCCGGCGAGACGGCCGACGTCCGCGCCCAGCTTCCGAAGGACATCCTCCCGCTCTGGGACTGACCCTTCGCGACCGCCGCGGGGCATTCCGGGACACCCGGAGCCCACGAACCGGCGCGCCGCCGTCCGCGCTGTCGAGCCCTTGCCCTTGCCTTTGCCTGAAGGAGGGTCTCCCGCGGGCGTTTCCCCAGCCTCTGTCGGAGCGCCGTCGTCCCCGCCCGTTGGCCGTCACCAATGCACGGGCGGCTCAGGCCCCGCCGTCCACCAGGAGCACCTCGCCCGAGCGGACGACCTCGACCTCCTCGGCGCCCTCGCGGCGCACCTCGAGGGCGCCGTCCGGGGCCAGGTTCGTGATGGTGGCGTAGCGGGCAGGCTCCTCCGTGCCCAGGCGCACGCGGCGGCCTCGGTACGGGAAGCGCCTCCGGTAGGCGAACAGGTCCGGCCCGCCGGCGTACTCGTAGCCCGAGAGCTTCTCGTGGAGCCTCCGCGCGATGCCCCGGGCCAGGCGGTCGAGGTCGTGGTCCCACTCGGTGACCTCGCGCAGGCTGGTGGCGATGGGGTGAAGCTCCTCGGGGAACTCGGACAGGGGCGTGTTGACGTTCAGGCCGACGCCCACCACCACGACGCTGTGTTCCCGGCCCTCTTCCGTGTGAAGCTCGGGGAGCACGCCGCCCACCTTGCGCCCCCGGAGGATGACGTCGTTCGGCCACCGGAGGGAGGGCTCCAGGCCCGTGGCGTCCTCGAGCGCGGTCGCCACCGCGGTGGCGGCGTCGAGCGTGATCCCCACGAGGCGCGAGGGCTGCAGCGCCGACTCGTGGATGTACGAGAGGTACAGCCCGCCCCGGGGGGAGAACCAGGTCCGGCCCCGCCGCCCGCGCCCCGCGGTCTGCACGTCGGCCACCACCACCGTGCCGCCGGGCGCGCCCTGTCGGACCAGGTCACGCGCCGCCTCGTTGGTGGAGCTCGCGCTCTCCAGGTGCTGGATGTGCTCCATGGTCTCCTCCCTGGCGGATCCCGACCGGCGCGCGGCCCCGGGGGCTCCGCCCCGCCTGCGATCTGTGGACTCCTTTCCCCAGGCTAAACGACTCGCGCCCGGTTGCCATCCCACCCGGAGAGAACATCCAGGGCGGTCGCAAAGTCGACCGCCCTCCCTTGCCTTTGCCCTTGCCCTTGCCCTTGCCTCCTCTCAGACGCCCAGGATCCATCGGTTCCGAGCGGGTGCAATCCGGCGCCGGGCGCCGTACCGCCGCGCGGCCCTCACTCTTCCGACTTTGCGATTGCCCTGAGAGCAGGTCCCGACTGAGGTATGCTCCCCCCATGACACGCACGACCTCGCAGGGAGACCCTCCGACGCTGCGGCGCGTCCTCGACGTCCTCGGGGACCTGGCGCCGCTCCGGTGGGCGGGAGAGTGGGACAACGTCGGCCTGCTGGTGGATCCGCCCACCCCGGGAGGGTGGGGACGCACGATCCGCCGCGTCGCCCTGACCATCGACCTGACGGAGGGGGTGCTCGCCGAGGCGTTGGAGGCGGGCGCGGACCTCGTGGTGGCGTATCACCCGCCCATCTTCAAGGGGCTGAAGCGCCTCGTGGCCGCGGAGCCGAAGCACCGCATCGTCATGGACGCGATCCGGGCCGGCGTGCCGGTGTACTCGCCGCACACCGCGCTGGACGCCGCGCCGGGCGGGCTGAACGACTGGCTCCTGAAGGGGCTCGGCGAGACCCGCGAACCGGCGCCGATCGAGCCGGTCGAAGAGCCGCCCGAGGGGGCCGTCGCGGGGGCCGGGCGTACGGCCCGCCTGTCGGAGCCCACGGACCTCCCGGCCCTGGTGAGGGCGCTCAAGGCCCACCTGGGGCTGGAGTACGTCCGCGTGGCCGCCCCCGCCGCGCTCCGGGAGGGCGAGGGCCGGATCTCGCGCGTGGCCGTCTGCCCGGGCGCTGGAGGCTCCCTGTTCGCGGGGCTGGAGGGCCCGGATCTGTACGTCACCGGCGAGATGCGCCACCACGACGTCCTCGCCAGGGTCGCCGCCGGCGCGGCGGTCGTCCTCACCGATCACACGAACACGGAGCGGGGCTACCTGCCCGTGCTCCGGGAGCGCCTGTCGGCGGCCCTGGGCGACGGCGTCGCCATCGACGTGTCCGTGCGAGACGCGGACCCGCTCCGTGTGACCTGAGTCGGGGGCGTGGACGACGGGAGGAGCACGGCCGATCAGGGGATGCGAAATGGCGTACTCCACGCTATCCTGCACGGGAGGTCGACAGGCGACCAACCCCCGGAGCGCCAAGGAGAGGCCATGCATCGCGAGGAAGAGCTGAACCTGATCGAGTGCGCGGCGTGCGGGACGGAGCTGGAGCCCGGCGCGGATCGGGCGTTCGAGTTCGGCACCGACATCGCCCTGTGCTTCGACTGCGGCGTCGCTCGCGGGGGCGAGTACGACGCGGAGCTGGAGACCTGGACCACGGAGCCGGACGTGTCCGATCTCGCCTCCGAGTACGACGTGGAGTAGGTCGGCCTCGCCCGGGCCGGGCGGTCAGTCGCGGGGGAGCACCATCCGGCTCCGGGCCAGGGGCCCGTCCATCGCGACGCCCGGGACGGGGGTCTCGCACTCCGGGCAGCGGCCTTCGTAGACGCGGTTCTCGCGAACCGAGTGCCCACGACGACGGACGAGCACGGCGTCGCAGGACGGGCAGACCGTGTCCTCTCCGCCACTCCCGGGCATGTTGCCCTCGTAGACGTAGCGCAGGCCGGCCTCGTGTCCGATGAGAGCGGCGCGGCGAAGCGTCGCCTCCGGCGTGGGCGTCCGATCCCTCATGCGGTACGCGGGCTGGAAGCGGGACACGTGCCACGGCACGTCGCGGCCGACGGAGGCCACGAAGCGCGCGATGGCCCGCAGCTCCTGGTCCGAGTCGTTCATTTCGGGGATCACGAGGGTGGTCACCTCCACCCGGACGCCCAGGGCGTGGTAGAGGCGGATGGCGTCGAGTACGGGCCCGGCCTCGCCCTGCATCACCTTCCGCCAGGTGGCGGGTCGGAGCGCCTTCAGGTCCACGCTGACGGCGTCCACGACGTCCGCGAGCTCGCGCACGACGGGCTCGGGCGTGTAGCCGTTCGTCACCAGGACGTTCTTCAGGCCCCGCTGGCGCGCCAGGACGGCCGTGTCCCAGGCCAGCTCGAAGAACACCGTCGGCTCCGTGTAGGTGTAGGCGATCATGTCGGCGCCCAGCGCCTCGGCCTCCTCGACCAGGCCGGCCGGGGTGACGGGCTCGCCGGGGATGGCGCCCTGCAGGGCCGCGAGCTGGGGACACACGATGGCTCGCGCGTCCGCCGTCGGACGTGCGTCGGAGGCGAGGTGTCGGGGCAGGTGCTCGCGAGGCCACTGGGACAGGTCGTGGTTCTGGCAGAAGCTGCACCGGAGGCTGCAGCCCACCGTGGCGATGGAGTAGGCCCGGCCTCCGGGATGGAAGTGATACAGGGGCTTCTTCTCCACCGGGTCCACGTGGCGGGCGACGACCCGATCGTGGACCAGCGTGTAGAGGTGCCCGGCGTGGTTGTAGCGCACCGCGCAGGCACCCCGCCCGCCGGGTGCGATGGAGCACTCGTGCGGGCACAGGGTGCAGCGCACGCGGTCCTCGCCCGTCGGCTCCCAGAAGCGCGCTTCATGGAGGGAGACCATGCGGATGCTCCTGTCGATTCTGTCGGGGGCACTCCCCCTCGCGTGCAAGGAGCTTGCCGTCTCGCGTCAGGCGTCCCGGCGTCCGGGCCACGGGGGACTCCCGGTCGGCCCGGTGCGGCGGCTGCGCCATGCGACCCTGCCGGCTGTGTCACGGGACACAGGGGGGCCGGTCGTGGGTCTCCCGGAGGCGGACGCGCTATGATGCGAGCATCGCTACACCGCCGACGGGGGGATGATGCGTCCGTGGATGCGGATCGCGATCGGCCTGCTCCTCCTCGCGCCCTCGATCCCGGACGCGAGCGGGCAGGTCTTCGTCCACCCGCGCCGCCCCAGCCAGAGCAACGTGCGCTACTTCGACTTCCGGTGGCGCTACGTGGACATCCTCATCGGGTCCCAGGCGCCCGACGAGCCCCGCTGGGAGCGTGGCCCCCGCCTGCACCGCGCGATCTTCGCTCCGCCCGTGCCGGGGAGCGACTGGTCCTGGCCCGTGCTGGACGGCGCCCCGTTGAGCCGTCGCGCCCCCGACGCCCCGGGGATCGGGACGCGGCCCGACTCGTCGCCGGAGGAGACCGGCGAGGGGGACGCGGCGGAGGGTGAGGGCGAGGCCGAGGCGTCCGAAGAGGCCGGCGAGGGGGACGCCCCCGCCCCGTGGAGCGGCGGGGTGCGCCTGTGGTTCTACGAGCGGGAGCGGGAGGTGGCCGAGCGCGCGGCCGCCAGCATCGCCCGGTCCTACGACTACCTGGTCGACGCGTTCGGGCACGTACCCCGGCGGACGTTCCCGTACTTCCTGTACTCCAGCTACCTCGAGTTCCTGCAGACCGACCTGTTCCCCATCCAGGAGGGCGTGCTGGGCGTCACCAGCCCGCGCAGCCTCGAGGTGGCGCTGCCGTACTTCGGGGATCACCGGCAGTTCGAGCACGTGTCCACCCACGAGCTCGCCCACGAGTTCACGATCCAGAAGATCCGCGACGTGAAGAAGGCGAGCGGGGTGTCCGGCGAGCCCCTGACGAAGCTCCCCCTGTGGTTCATCGAGGGCCTGGCGGAGTACTACGCCAGGCGCGGCCTGGACCCCGAGTCGCGGCTGCTGGATCCCGAGGCGCAGATGCTCGTCCGGGACCTCGTCGTCAACCCGGACGCCGACGAGGGCTACGTCTTCGGCAGCTTCTTCGAGGAGCGCCTGGGCAGCTCCCTGTGGACCTACAAGGTGGGGCAGGCCCGGTGCGCCTTCCTGGAGGAGACGTACGGCGAGGGGACGCTCCAGCGGGTGCTGGACGAGACGCCGCGGCTCGTGGGGGCCGTCGGCGACCAGGCGGCGGTGGGCAGCTTCCCACAGCTGCTGAGCGCGGTGACCGGGGACAGCGCCAGCGCCCTGTCCGCGAAGTTCTCGCGCTGGATCAAGCGGCGGACGTTCGGCGAGTACCTGGACACGGAGCAGGGCCCGGCGGACCTGCGCCCGCTCCTGGGCACCGAGGACGGGGTGCAGACCCTGGCCGCGTCGCCGGACGGGCACCTGCTCATGTACCGCTCCATCGAGGAGAACACCGGGCGGCGCCTCCTGTGGCTGCTGGACCACCGGGCGCCGAAGGAGGCCGTGAAGGTCGCCGCCGACGGCGTGCCGGGCGTGGAGACGCTCCACCCCGTGGCGGGCCGGACCTTCGCCCTGCGGGACGACGCCCTCGTCTTCGTGGCCCTGGCCGAGGGGAGCGATCGCCTCTACTGGCAGCCCATCCGGCACCGGGCGTGGCGGAAGCGCTGCGACGGCGAGGCCGAGGCGAAGAGGAAGAAGAAGGACGAGGACGGAGACGCGTCGCGGTGGTGCGGCTGGGAGGTGCGACTGTCCCTCGGGGAGCGCCGCGGCTACGAGATCGGGGACCACGGCATCCTGCTGGCGGAGGCGCCGGCCCTGTCGCCCGACGGCCGGCGCGTGGCCTTCGTCGGGGTCGACCTGGAGGGGCGGAAGGACCTCTGGGTGCTCGGGCCGCTGGGGGAGCGGAGGGTCCGCCTGCGCCGCCTGACCGACGACGTGCACGCCGAGCGCGGCGTCGCCTGGGGCCCGGACGGCGTCGTCTTCACGTCGGACGCCACCGGACACGGGCGCTACAACCTCTTCCGGATCGACCCCGACGGGGGAGGCGAGCCGGAGCGCCTGACCCGGGAGGCGCGGGACCACTTCGACCCGGCCGTCCTGTCCGACGGGCGCGTGCTCTTCGCGGCGTGGGACGACGTGGGCGCCAACGTCCACGAGGTGCAGGACGACGGCGGCGTGATCCGGCACACCCACGTGCCGACGGGGTTCTTCGACCTCTCGGCCGGGCCGGGGCGGGGGATCTGGGCGCTCTATCACCACAGCGGGCGACGCTGGCCGGTCCGGCTCGGGAGGGACGGCTTCCTGGAACGCACCACCGAAGCGGCGCCTCCGGACGAGGAGCCCGCTCGCCCGCCGCCGCGACGCAGCCTCGTCGGGGACGAGCCCTACGAGGTGCTCAGCCTGGAGAGCTGGGAGCTCGGCAACCTCTTCGGGATCCTGGCGGCGGGTCCGGGAGGCGTCGCCGGGCAGATCATCGCGACGGCCCACGACCGCCTCAGGCAGCACGGCATGATCCTCACGGTCTTCGCGTACGGCTCCCTCGACCGGACCGACGCCACGCTCTTCTACGTGGACCAGTCCGACCGGACCATGTGGGGCGCGGGCATCTTCCACGACGTGCGCTATCGCTTCGACGAGACCTTCGACGACGAGGACCTGCGCGTCCTGTCCCTGGAGCGCTTCGCCGGGGGCGCGGGCCTCCTCCGGTTCCCCCTGAACCGCTTCATCTTCCTCCAGACCGAGCTGTCCGTGGGCTACCTGGACTACTACCTCACCGACGCCTCGGAGGACTTCCTGGACGATCCCGAGCGGACGGGGGCGCTGGAGCCCCTGGCGGACGACTGGGCGAAGGCGAACGACGGCGGCCGCTTCCACGTGGAGCCCTCCATGAGCCTCGGCTTCAGCACGATCCGCTATCACCGCGCCACGGGGCCCATCCGCGGCGCGTCCTTCCTCCTGGAGCAGAGCTTCGGCATCCAGCCCTTCGACGAGAGGGTCTATGCCCACCTGCGGGCCGACGGGGAGGGCTACCTGCCCATCATGGGCGCCGCGAACATCGCCGTGCGCGGAGGCGCGGGCGCGACCGTCGGCGACGAGCGGGCCCGACAGTTCTTCCTGTCGTCCTTCGACACCCTCCGGGGCGTGCCGTTCGGGGACACGGACTTCCTGCTCGGGCGCAGCTTCTTCTTCACCACCGCGGAGCTGCAGCTCCCGCTGGTCACCTTCTCCCGGATGCCCCTCATCGATCTGGAGGGCGTCGCCGGCGTGGACTTCGGCGCCGCCGGGGACGGCCGGCGGGACCTGTGGCGCCGCCGGGTGCTCGACTTCGCCCTGGGCCTCAACTTCGGCCTCGGGCCGCTCATCTTCCGGCTCCATTTCGCCAAGCCGATCGACGTGAACGCCGTGGCCGTCCCCAACGACGGCGACTGGACCACCAACTTCTCCCTCAACTGGCGCTATCGCTGAGCGGGGGCTCGGGCGGAGCGAAGCGGAGCACCTCTTGCCTTTGCCCTTGCCCTTGCCCTTGCCTGCTTCGAGGCCGTGGTGCGGCCGGAGCGAAGGAGTGAAGCATGCCGTCCCAGGGAACGCGACCGGCGCCCGAGACCGCGGGCGTCCCCGCCCGCGTAGGGGACATGCCGGAGAGAGCGGCCTTCTCATTCCATCCACCTCGACCACGAGACGAGGGCATCTTGCCCGTGTTCTCCGTGGCTTTGCGGCTTGGCGCCTTGGCGCGAGCCCTTTCGGACTGGTGAGATGTGTACGATCGACGGGCTCAGTCGCCGGTGCCCAGGTCCTCGTAGACCATGTCCACCAGCAGCTCCGACTCCCGGCGCTCGTGGTCCCGGAGGCGCTGCACGAAGCGGGCCACCTCGGGGCGTCGCGGGTCGTCCCGGAGAGCCTGCGCCGCGCGGAGCAGGTCCCCGTGCTCGCCCACGACGGTCCGGGCCAGCTCGTAGTGGCGCGGGGAGCCGGCCTCCGCCATCGACACCAGGCCGTTCGGCCCCTCCTCGCGCGCGAAGTGGTTCTCCATCCAGGGGATCAGGCGGTCCAGCAGCACCGTGAGGGCGTGGCCGTCCTCGGCGGTGCCCAGCCGGTCAAGCCAGCCCTGCAGCTCGTCGTGCTGGGCCTGGATCTCGCGGGCGTCATTCGTCTCCTGCCGTGCCATGCTCACCTCCCGTGCGTCGCGTTGTGCGCCGCGGGATGGGCGGTCAGTCCTCCTGCGCCTTCACGCGCTTCGCCTCGTCCCCCTCGACCACCCGCGCGAGGTTGGCGAGCCCCTGCTCGTAGTCGCTCCCCACCATGCCGTCCATGATCAGCCCGAGCCAGCGGCCGACGGGGTTGTTGCCCATGTCGCCCTCCATGCTCCAGGTGACGCGCGTGCCCCCGGCCACGGCCTCCAGCCGGAAGGTCGACCGCGCCCCGAGCTGTCCCTCGTCGAAGGACATCTCCGTCACGAGCCGCTCCGCCGGCTCGCTCTCGACGATCTCGATCCGGCCCGTGCCCGAGTTCTCGCTGCGCCACGTCTGCGCGGCCCCCTCTCCCGACTCGGGGCCCTCGTAGCTGTACGCGATCGTGTCGTCCCGCTGCGTCCAGGGATCCCAGGCGCGCCAGGACGGGAAGTCGTCGATGTGATCGAACACGTCGGCCGGCGGCGCGTGGATCGTCTTCGAGCGCTCCACCCGATACTCGGAGGGAAGCAGGAAGCCGATGGCGACGAAGAGGGCGGCGACGAGGGTCAGCCCGATCAGCACCTTCTTGATCATCCGAGCGCCTCCGGCCGAAGGACGCCCGCAAGATAGACCGCGCGACGACGACACACAACGGGACGGGACGCCGCAGTCAGATCGCCGTCAGCACGCCCCGCAACCAGGCCTCGTGGCGCCGATCGTCGTCCAGGCCCCGCTCCACGACGGCCTCGATCTCCGGGTGGGCGTGCACCTCGTCCACCCGGAGCACCGCCTCGCAGGCCCGTCCGAGCATCTCCTCGCTCGGGTCCAGCAGCTCCAGGAGCGGCCTCCCCCCGACGACCTCCAGGGCCGGTGCTCGCGTCGGAGGTCGCGCCGCGGCGAGATCGGGTCGCCAGGATCGGCCGCCCAGGTGGCGCACGGCGTGGCCCAGGTCGTGGATGTGCCGCTGGTGTTCGCTCCGGAATCGCGCCAGGTCCCGCCGCAGGGACTCGTCGTCGATGCGCTCGAGGACCGCGTCGTACAGCAGCACGAGCGCTCGGCTCATCTCGATGAGGCCGTTCAGGCCGTCGATCAGATGCCGCCGCCGCGCCAGCGCCCTCCCCGGTTCGATGCCCATGGCGTCCTCCAGCCGTCGCCTTCCCCGCTCCGATCCCCGCTGCACGGCTCGTGCCACCGGGGCGGCGGGCGGCGACCGCCGAGCCCCCTCAGAGGGTCTCGAGCACCCCGCGCAGCCAGTCGCGGTGGTGCGCTTCCTCCTCGAGGTTGTACTCGATGATGGCCTCGATCTCGCTGTGCACACGCACGCCCTCCACCGTGCGCGCCTGCTCGTAGGCGCCGAGGGCGGCGCGCTCACTCTCCGACAGCCGCTCCAGCAGGGCGTGGACGTCGTCCGGGTCCACGTCCAGCGCCTCGGGGGCGGCCAGCTGCGCGTCGTCGTCCTTCCCGACAGGCCACACGGGCGTCCCGTACAGACGGCGTACCGCCTGGCTCAGATCGCGCACGTGCAGGAGGTGCTCCGAGCGAAACTCGGCGAGACGATCCTGCCAGAGGGGGTTGGGCACGTGGCCGAGGATCGCGTGATACACGCAGATGAGGTCCAGGTTCACCTCGATGAGATCGTTGAGGCAGTCGACCAGGCTGGCGCCCCTTCCGTCCATCCGGAGCCGTCTCATGTTCATGGTTCCTCCGGCGCGCTTCGCTCTAGCGTGACCGTCGCGTGCCGTGTCTCGGCCCGACGAGCGCTGCCCCCCTCCGGGGCACACCCACGAAGCATGCAACTCCGGTTCCACTTCCGCCCGGCCACCGCCGACTCCCGGAAGGTCCGACGGGCCGTGGCGACGCGCCAAGGAGGGGGTCCACCCGGCCCGGATCCCGACTGGGGCCTGGGTCGGCTGGCCCCACGGCCCGTCACGCGTGCGTGAGATGGCGCACGACCAGGTGCCGTGCCCACGTCGCCGGGAGCAGGTCGGCCGCCACGACGCCGTCCTGGATGGTGCTGTGCACATCGCCGGCGGCCCGTCGGGCGCCACCCGGAAGCGACGCGCGCCTCGATGGTCGAGCTCCACGGGCGTCGCGCGACCCCGGCGGCCCCGGGGCATTCTTCCCCACCTCGCCGCCTGGGGGAGGCCGGACGTGGAGGAATGCCCCGCGCACCCGCGGCGGGAGGCCCCCGAGCGGGGCGCCGCAGCGTGGCACGGGCCTTGCCCCACCTCCCTCGGGGCGTCCCGGCGGACGCCGAGGGGGAGCACCTGCCGTGACCCTCGAACGTCGCCTGGAGCTGTCCCGGCGCCACGTCTGGAAGGCCACCCACGGGAGGCCTTCTGGCCGCCACGTGGCCCTGCTCCAGGAGCGCGACGCGACGGACGTACCGCCTCGCGAGGCGCGCCTGGCGACGCTGCGCCGATACGAGGCGCTCGCGTGACGGGGCGCGGCCGGGGACGCGTCGCCGGCCTCGACCTTGTCCGCCCCTCGGTGGGGCGTACAGTGGAAGCAAGCTCCGAACAGGACGAGTCCCCGTCGCTGCGACGCGGTCGCGAGGTGCGCGCCGCGCCGCCCGGGGTTCGCCGCGGGGTGGGAGGTCCGATGATCGAGGATGGCTCCCCCCGGGCCTGCGTTCGCCGCAGGACGGGGACAGGTGTTCGCGTGCTGGGTGCCCTGGCGATGTGCGCGCTCCTCGCGGGGTGCGACGCGGAGGCGGAGCGGGCGGCCGGGCCGGCGTCGCCCGAGCACGCGCAGGAGGTCGCCGTCGACGCGGCTCCGGAGGCCGGCGCGGACGTCCTGACGGCCACGCTGCCCCTCATCCTCGAGGAGGAGGGCAAGATCCTGGCCGAGGCCGGCGCCGATCGCCAGGGCTTCGGCCATGCGCTGAGCCTCCGCGGCGCGCGGGCGGTGGTGGCCGGGGCCGGGCACCCGGCCTTCATGGCGGACGGACTCGCCGTGCTCCTGGAGCGATCGGCGGACGCGCCCTCCGGATGGAGCGAGGTGGCGACCCTGGTCGCGCCGGATGACGCCTCCCGGGCTCGCCTCGGCGCCGGCGACTGGGTGGCGCTCCTGGACGGGCGTGTGTTCGTGGGCAGCGGGGTCGCCTTCGGTCCCGGAGCGGCCGAGGCCGGAGCGGGCCTCGATGTCTTCGAGGCCGGGGGTTGGGACCGGGCGGAGCGCCTGGTGCCCCCGCCGCCCCTGACGGCCGATCGCGGCCCCACGGTGGCGGCGGACGGTGTTCGCCTGCTGCTCGGCGGACCGTCCCCGCCGGGTCCCTCCGCGGACGTGCCCGGCGTCGCGTGGATCTACGAGCGGATCGACGGTGCGTACACCCTGCAGGCGACGCTCTCCCCGCCCGAGGGCGCTCCGCCGGGCTGGGGGCACGCCCTGGCCCTCGACGGTGACCTCGCCGTGGTGGGCTCCGGCGTGCCCGGGGCGTTCTCGCCCACCCCCGGCGCCGTCCACCTGTTCCGGCGGTCCGCCGACGGATCGTGGGCCCTGGACCAGGTGCTCACCGTGGAGGACGCGCCGGACGACGCCCTGTTCGGGTTCTCGGTGGCCCTGTCCGGGGATCGGCTGCTGGTGGGCGCGCCCGCGGACGACTCCCAGGCCGGGACGGCCACCGGCGCGGCCTACCTCTTCGAGCGCGGCGGCGACGGGGCGTGGGTCCGCGAGCGCAAGCTGTCCCCGCCGGACGGAGCGACGCAGGACCGCTTCGGCCACGCCGTCGACCTGGACGGGGCGGTCGCGGCCGTCGGCGCCCCCGGCCACCCGGTGTCCCCGCCCGAGTCCCCCGGCGCGCGGCCCGTGATCGGCCCCGGCGCGGTGTACGTCTTCGGTCGGAACACGTCCGGGACCGGCGCGTGGGGACTGGCCGCCAGGGTCGTGCCCAGCGACGGCGAGTCTCAGCCTCTGCCGACGTTCGCCAACGCGCCCGGCCCCAGCCGGATGGGGGCCTCCGTCGCCCTGGACGACGGGATCCTGCTGGTCGGCGCGCCCGGAGACGACAACGAGCGAGGGGCCGACGCCGGCGCGGTCTACGTGCGCAGCCTGGACCTGGACTCGGACGGCGTCCCCGACGTGATGGACGCCTGCGCGGACACGCCGCCCAGCGACGCCGCGGCGGGCGTCCCCGGCATCCGGCTGGGACTGCGCTTCGGGTGCAGCACCGGCCTGCTCGTCGCCCGGGCCGGCTGCGTGGACGGCCGCGGGTGCGCCTCACCGTGACGCGAACCTCACCGTGACGCCAAGGGCCCGGCGCGGAAGGCGTGGATCCCGAAGAGGACGGCCGTGAGGAGCAGAAGGGCGACCCCCTGGTGGGCCACCGCCGGAGGGATGGCGACCACGGAGACGACCGTGACGGCGCCCAGCCCGAACTGGAGCAGGGTCAGCCCGCCGACCAGGTGCGCGGCCGCCTGCTGGCGGCGGGTGCGGGCGCGGCGGAGGGCGTGGACGCCCCAGGCGGTCCCGGCGACCAGGAAGAGCCAGCCCAGGGTCCGGTGGACGAAGTGGACCCCGGTGCGATCCTCCGCGACCAGGTGCCAGTCCCAGGAGACGCCGAGAAGCTCCGGCGGGATCCAGCTTCCGTTCATGCCGGGGAAGGTGGGGGCCACGAGGCCGGCGTCGCGCCCGGCCATGAAGGCGCCCCACACGATCTGCACCACGAGGAGGGCCAGCAGCGCCCAGCCCGCCCGTCGCGGTCCCGGGGCGGCGGCGTCGGCCGGTGTCGGGCGGCCCGTGCGGCTGAAGACGATCCACGCCACCCAGGAGGCCACCAGGAACGCCATGCCGAGGTGGGACGCCAGGCGGTAGTGGCTCACCTCGGGGATGTCCACCAGCCCGCTCTTCACCATGAACCAGCCGAGGAGGCCCTGGGCGCCCCCGAGCAGGAAGGCCACGGCGGTGGTCACGGTCAGGCGCCGGTCCATGCGCCGCCGGATCAGGAACCAGAGCCACGGCAGCAGGAACACCGCGCCGATGGCGCGGCCCAGCGTCCGGT
The DNA here is from genome assembly GCA_051747385.1 of Myxococcota bacterium. Classification (GTDB taxonomy): domain Bacteria; phylum Myxococcota_A; class UBA9042; order PHBI01; family JACKFB01; genus JBNJGB01. The sequence continues at coordinate 76,777 of JBNJGB010000017.1, read as the reverse complement.
GGACGTACTCCCAGAAGAAGATCTCCTTGAAGTCCGCCAGCTCCATCCAGGCGTTGACCTTCTGCCCCTCGGGGGAGGCCCGGTAGCGGGCGAAGACGTCCAGCCACTCGGCCTCGCTCATGGGGGGGATCCAGCCCATGAGCGGGCGCCAGTCGACCATGGACAGGCCGGAGCCGGTCAGGCGGGTGATGCCGCCGATGATCACCATGGCCAGGATCATCAGGTAGATGACGCCGAGCCACGCGAGCACGGAGCGAGGAGCGCGGGGGAGCGCCGTTTTCCGGGCGGGGGTCGTCATGGGGCCCGATGGTGTTCCGCCGCGCGCGTCCGCGCAAGGACGTTGTTAGCCCGGAATTCTCACGAGACGTCGAGCGAAGCGCCGGGAGGCGTCCGTGGATCCGGCGTGGCGCGGACTGGCGGCCACTGAAGTCGTACTCACAGTACGTCGAAGTGGCCGGAGGGAGCACGCGCCGGAGACGCGGGCGGATCCCAAGCTGCAGCCGGCGGATGGTGAGAAGGCCGGGCTAGGCCTGGGTCGTCCAGCGACGGTGGAGGACCACCGCGCCGCGCGCCACTATCGGCGCCAGGACGAGCGCCACGACCACGTCGATCGCGTAGTGATAGCGGAGGTAGATGGTCGACACGACGATGGCCACCGTCAGGGGGAGGAGCACCGCGAAGGCGCGGCGATCGACGCGCCAGGCGAGCAGCAGCGTCGCGGTCGTGAGCAGGGTGTGGCCGCTGGGGAAGCAGTCGTGGCGCATGGTCGTGGCGTCCAGGAGGCCCTGGCGGATGCTCTCGAAGAGCCACAGGCCCTGAAGCTCGTTGGGATAGGACAGCGCGGCGGCGTAGGCCGGGTCGTCGACCAGGAGGAACGGGCTCCGCAGGGGCACGAGCACGTAGGACACGAAGTTCAGGTGGGTGGCCAGCACCACCCCGAGCATCACGACCCCGGCGGCGCGCCCCCGCCTCGTCCCCAGCAGCCAAGCCACGAGGATCAGGGGCGCCACGTAGTAGGTCACGTAGGCCATCTGGAGCACCTCGGTGAGCACCGGGTGCGTCAGGGGCGCCATCCAGACGCTCGGCTGACCGCCGAACAGCACGCGATCGGCGGCCAGGGCCCAGGGTTCCAGGTCCGGACCGTCGTGATAGATGGACACCAGGACGTTGGCCTGCTCGTAGCCCACGAAGCAGGCGGCCGTCACCAGGGCCATGCGCAGCCACGACGCGATCCGCGGCCGGCGAGGGGCGGTCACGAAGACGATCACGCCTCCCGCCACCATGGCCAGGGACTGGGTGATGGCCGTTGGTACGCCAGCCGTCGTGTCGGCCCAGGGGAGCAGCAGCGCGATCACCGCCACGTGGAACGCGGCGACGACGATCTCGGACAGGGTCGAGCGGGCCTCGACGGCCTGCCGTGTCGCGACGGTGGGGCCCAGGAGGAGGTCCCGGTCGCGCTGGGCATGCTGCGGGATCACGGTGCTGCTTTCTCCTTGCAAGCAGTTTGCCACAGGATGCCCCGGTTTCGCAGCAGGTCTCCACGCCGGTGGGGCAATGGGCACGTACCACGCGGCGGTCATGGGGGAAATGCCTCAGCCCCCGGCGGGACGCCCTCGTGTGGTGCGGCGTGGAGCGGCTGGCACGGGTTCTGCTTGTCAGGGTGGCCGAACTCGTCAGGCCCTGCGGGGGAGGCGTGGTCGCGGCGCTGTGCCGTGGACCCGTCCGTCCGCTCGTGGGAGGAGGGACGAACCCGGTGGCAGCCTGCTCCACGCGACGACCTCCCGGCGCCGTGCGCCGCGTCCGTGTGTGGGGGGGCCGACCCGCGCGGAGGAGGACTCCATGGACAGCGCGGGTCTGATCCAGCAGTCGCCGGTCGTCTGGCGCATCGAGCCCGAGGGCGAGATGCGCGTGCCGACGTGGCTGTACGTGGACTCGGAGCTTCTCCGCTCCATGAACGAGCGGGTGCGCAGCCAGGTGATGAACGTGGCCGCCCTGCCGGGGATCGTCGGCGGCGTGCACGTCATGCCGGACGGCCACTGGGGCTACGGCTTCCCCATCGGCAGCATCGCCGTCTTCGACCCGGACAGGGGCGGCGTGGTCTCGGCGGGCGGCGTCGGCTTCGACATCGCCTGCGGCGTGCGATGCCTGCACACGAACCTGCACGTGGACCAGGTCAACGGCTCGCAGGCCCGGCTGGCCGAGGCCCTGTTCCGCCGCGTCCCGGCCGGGGTCGGCGCGTCGGGCGTGGCCCGCCTGGACGGTCGGGGCATGGACGACATGCTCCACGGCGGGGCCCGGTGGGCCGTCGAGCAGGGGTGGGGCGAGCGCGAGGACCTGGAGCGCATCGAGGAGCGCGGCTGCTGCGAGGGCGCCGCCCCCGAGTTCGTCTCCCGGGAGGCGATGCGCCACCAGCAGGACCAGATGGGGAGCCTCGGCGCCGGGAACCACTACCTCGAGGTCCAGCACGTCACCGAGATCCACGCCCCCGACGTGGCGGAGCGCTGGGGCCTGAGCGAGGGCGACGTCGTCGTGTGCATCCACGTGGGCTCCCGTGGGCTCGGCCACCAGATCGGGACCGACTATCTGCGGGAGATGCTCCTGGCGGCGAAGGCCCACGGCCTGGCGCTTCGGGATCGGGAGCTGGCCTGTGCCCCCATCGACTCCGCCCTGGGGCGTCGCTACCTGGGCGCCATGCGGGCGGCCGCCAACTGCGCCGTGGCCAACCGGCAGATCATCACGCATCTGACCCGCCAGGCGTTCGCCCGGGTGCTCCCCGGGGCCGAGCTCCCCGTCCTGTACGACCTGTCGCACAACACCTGCAGGGAGGAGGTGCACCTCGTCGACGGCGTGCCCAAGCGGCTGGTCGTCCACCGGAAGGGCGCCACGCGGGCCTTCGGCCCCGGCCACCCCGAGCTCCCCGAGCCCCTGCGCAGCACCGGGCAGCCGGTCCTGGTCGGCGGCAGCATGGGCGCGGGCTCGTGGATCCTCGCCGGCACCACCGACGGCATGGGTCTGGCGTTCGGCAGCGCGTGCCACGGCGCCGGCCGGCGCATGAGCCGCCACGCCGCCAAGAAGCGCTGGCACGGCCGGGAGGTCATCCGCGAGCTGGCCCGGCGCGGCGTCATCGTCAAGGGCACGAGCTGGCGGGGCATCGCCGAGGAGGCCCCCGGCGCCTATCGCGACGTGGACAACGTCGTGAACACGGCCCACGAGGCCGGCCTGGCCAGGAAGGTCGCCCGGCTCGAGCCGATGATCTGCGTGAAGGGCTGATCCCCGCTCCTCCCACCGCGATGTCCGCTTGGCGGGCGGGGACGCCTGTCAATTGTTCACAAGTCGCCGAGCGCCGGCGAGACGTGGACGTGGTCGTGGTCGTGGTCGGCGCAGAGCCACTCCACGTCTGGCGGGCTGGAAACCCGCCGTCCCAGGGAACGCGACCGGCGCCCGCGGTCCATCTTCCCCGTGTTCTCCGCGGCTTTGCGGCTTTGCGCCTTGGCGCGAGCCCTTCGGAGCTGGGGAGGTGCGCCTACTCCCCCGACTCCTTCTTGATGTAGGTGCCGACGAGCTCGGTCCGGGCCAGCACGTGGCCCTCCATGGCCTCGAGGAGCTCTGCCTTGGTGGGCTTGCCGAGGTCGCCCAGCTCCGTGTCCAGGGCGTAGAGCTTGTGGAAGTAGCGATGCCTCCCGATGGGCGGGCAGGGGCCGCCGTAGCCGGTGCGCTTCCAGTCGTTCAGGCCCTCCATGGCGCCCTCGGGGAGCTCGTCGAGGCCCTCCGGCAGCGACGTCGTGTCCGGTGGGAGGTCGTAGAGCACCCAGTGCACCCAGGTCCGCTGGGGGTCGTCGGGATCGGGGACGTCCGGGTCGTCCATGACGAGGGCCAGGCTTCGGGCCTCCGCCGGCACGCCGGCGATCTCCAGCGGCGGCGACACGTCTTCGCCCTCGCAGGTGTACTTCTGCGGGATCTCGCCCTCGGGCTCGAAGGCCGGGGAGATGAGGGTCAGGGACATGACGGCGTCCCCCTTCTCCGCGGACGCCTTCCCGCAGCCCGCGATCGCCGCGGCGCACAGCAGCACGGACGCGCCGAGCACGACGGTGGGACGAAGCGTGGCGTGGACCATCGCGACCTCCTGTGGGGTCTGGACCTGCGAGTGTACATCGGTCGCGCGGCTCGGAGGAGGAGGCTACCAGCGCGTCAGGCCGGCCATGCCGTCGAACTCGGACACGAGCCGGTGCTCGTTGTCCCCGCGGACGAACTCCAGCGCCGCGCCGTAACGGGCCGCCAGCTCCGGCAGGACGGCCCGGAGGGTCGCCTCCTCCACCGTGTCCCCGGGGGCGAAGGCGGCCGCGGCCTCCGGGCTCGGGGCGACCCAGCGGGAGGGGCGGGCCTGGTAGACCGTGCGCTGCTGCTCCCACGGGATCGCGACCACGTACAACCGGCCCTCCTGCAGGGCCTGGAGGCACGGCTCGAACCCCCAGAGCCCCTCCTCGCGGATCGTGCCGAGGAGCTGCGCCTCGCGCCGTCGCTCCACCTCCTCGACGGTGTCGGCCACGTGGTCCAGCACGTGCCGAGCGGTGGGCTCGTCCGGGTTGGCCAGGCCGGGCAGGCGCGCGACCACCCGGTCGCGGCTCGGGCGCGGCAGGACCTGCTGGAAGTGGTTCGTGCTGTCGTGAGGGCCGCAGAGGATGAGGCGGTGGAGGCCGCGCTCCGCCACGGCGCGGTCGAGCGCGTGGCCCATCTCCTTGAAGAAGCGGTGCATGCGATCGGCCTGGTGCCTGGCGAAGTCGTCCTTCATGGAGCTCGCGCGGCTCGCCGTGTATGCCGGGTGCGCCTCCCGGGCGTCCCAGTACCAGTCCATCTCCCCCGGGGACAGGGGCCGGATGGCGTCCTCCACCTCCTGGATCTCGCCCAGGTACAGCTCGAAGAGGCGCCAGCGATCCCGGTCGAGCACGACGACGCCGTAGCGCTCCCACTCGTCGAGGGCCAGCCACAGGGGGGCTGTGTGCGGCTCGCCCCAGTGCGCCAGGGTCGTGCCCGTCGTCCCGTCGAACACCGGCAGCGACACCTGGAGCGGCAGGACCTCCATGGTGTCCTCCGTGGCGAAGACCGCCAGGCTCTTGGCCTGCACCGGCGTCTTCCTCAGCCAGTTCCGGATCCGCTCGATGAGCTCCTTCGGGACGTCCGCCTCCTTCATGCTGTGGGCCGCGTGGGTGGCCACGGCGTTCGGCGCGTGCGCGAGGGGGCCCGGCTCCGTCTCCAGGTACAGGGAGACGACGGGCGTCTCCATGGCGTGCACCTTCTGTCGGAATGCGTCGATGTCCTGCCTCGTGATCACGTCGCACCTCCGTCGTCGATGGGTGGGGATCGCCGCGCCGGCGCCTCCCGCCGGGATGCCGGCCCCGCGGACGGGATCGCCCGCGCGACGCGCTCCATCACGCGGGCGGCGAGGGGAGTGGGCGGCTCGGACGCGGCGTCCAGGATCAGCTCCGGCGCCCGGGGCTCCTCGTACGTGGCGCCAGCGCCCGGAAGGGTCGTGATCTCGCCCCGGTCGGCGAGGGCGTACAGCCCCTTGGGGTCGCGCTCCCGCGCCGTGTCGGGGTCGCAGCGCACCCACACCTCCACGAAGTGGGGCACCGCCTCCCGGACCGCGTCCCGGTGCGCCCGCCGCGGCGCGGTCGCGCTGACCAGGGCCACGGCGCCGCCGTCCGCAGCGAGCCGCGCCACGTGGCCCAGGATCGCGTAGAAGTGATCGCGCTCCTCGCGGGTGTAGGTGGGGGCGGGTGTGATCGCGCGCCGCATGTCGTCGCTGTCCAGCCAGACGACGGCCACGTCGCGCTCCCGCAGGGCGTCCCGCACGTGTCGGGCCACCGTGGTCTTCCCGGAGGCCGGGACCCCGGTGAGCCAGACCACCCCACCGGCCCTCGCGCCGCTCACCTCGACGGCTCCTCGATCCGGCCGGGCTGGAAGGGCAGCCCCTCCAGGAGCCGCTCCGCGAACCCGAGCAGGGCGTCCCGCACCCCGTCCGACACGTCCGGGTACCAGACCGGGCTGGCCAGCACGAGCGTCCGCCAGGTGAACCAGGGGGCGACCACCTCCAGGATCTCCGGGTCGTGGCTGGTCTCGAGGTACGTGCTCCAGAAGGCGTCCCACAGCTCCCTGTGGGCCCCCTCGAACCGGCCGTCCGCCTGCAGCCCGAAGAACAGGTAGTTCACGGACAGGCAGGTGACGTCGTCGGCCGGCTCGCCCGCGCCGCCGCGGCTGCAGTCGAGCACCGTGAAGTCCACGCCCTCGCGGAAGAGGAGGTTGAAGGGGTGGAAGTCTCCGTGCACCCGCCGTGCGCGCCGGGCCCTGCCCTTGAGCTCCCACCGCCACCGCACGGCGCCGGCCTCGATGGCCTGGATCCGCTCCGGGGTGGCGACGGGCTGGTCGTCGGGATAGCTGTCGCAGAGGCCGAAGATCCCTTCGCCGGAGCCCACCGTGTCCCGCAGGGAGCGGCGCCAGGCGTCCGGATCGGCCCGCTCGGCGTGGAGATCGGCGAGGTAGGCCGCCAGCGAGCGAGCACGCGCCAGATCCTGCTCGCCCGCGTGGTCCCGACCGGCGAGGTCGGCGAGGTCCCCGGCGTACAGGCGCCCGTCCACGTAGTTCGTGAGGAGCCAGGGCTCGCCGTCCGCCATGGGCACCAGGCGCCCCTGGTCATCGAGCGTCCCCACGTCCAGGGGACGGATGTGCCGCGGGATGTCGCCGAACGTGTCCCGCGACAGGACCATCTCCGCCACGCGATCCGCCCGCCGATCGTGCCCGAAGGGATCGGGGCTCATGGTCCGGAGCACCACCCGGTGCTCCTCCCCGCCCGCCTGGAAGGTGATGCGCAGTGGCTTGCCGTAGCCGTACTCCTTTCCCCCTTCGCCGTGCTCGCCGAGGGGGCGGATGTCCGTCACCTCCGCGTCGGCGTAGCCGTGCGCGCGGAGATAGTCGCGGACGCGCTCGGCCCGGATGCCGACGCCCTGCCCGGTCTGTCGACCCATGTGCGTGCTCCTCCGATTCCGCCGATCGCCAGCCGTCCGGTCGTCGGTGCACGAGCGGCGTCGTCTGGTATCCTGCCCCCATGCACACGCAAGCCTCGTGCCGGACCCGGCGCGTGCTCCTCGGCGCGCTGGCGTTCCTCCTGCTCGCCGGCTGCGGGCCTCGCGCCGACGTGGAGCCCCGCCGCCAGCCGGACGACGGGGGGCGCCGCGTCGACACGGGCCCGTGCGACGTGACCCTGTCCCCCGCGGGCGTCGTCACGGTCGACGGCGCCGAGGTCGACGTGCGGTGGTCCGGAGATGGGCGGGTGGACCTCGTCACGTGGGCGCCGGGCGAGGGCACGCGCCTCGTGGCGTTTCGCCCCGATCCCGCGGATCCGCCCCGGCCCGAGGCCGACGACGTGCTCTGGCGTGTCACCTGCCGGCCGGATCCCCGGGCGACCGTGCTCGTCACGCGGCCGGGCGCGTCCTTCGGGTGGGCCGCGCTCGACCCCGGCGGCCGCCTCCTGTACTTCACCGACGAGGCCGGAGTCTCGGCCCTCGACACGGACACGCGCCGGATCCGGACCGTCACGGAGGCTCCCCGCGTCCCCGAGGACTGCTGGGCCGCCGCTCGCGGAGGTGAGCGCCCCCTCGCCGAGGATCGCGTCGTCGGCTATGACGCGTCGCGCCGCGAGCTGATCGTCCACCGGGGAGGCGCGTGCGGCTACGAGGGCGACCGGGTCGCGCGGGAGATCCGCGTCCGTCATCCCTCCGACCCGTCGCGCCGCGAGATCCGGACCCCTCACCCGGTCGCGACCGTCGCCGTGGACGCCCGCGGGAGGCTCTGGCTCGGAGACGCCGGGCGATGTGACGAACCGGGCGTGACGGATCCGTCGACTCCCGGCGTCACCTGGCGCTCCGACGACGGCGGCGACACCTGGACCCGGGTGCCCGTGCGCGCGTCGGAGCACCCCATGGTGACCGCGGCGGCGGCCGTCTTCGCCGACCCGGGGCGTCCGGGCAGCCTGATCGTGTACTCGGCGCTGTGCGAGTCGCGCGGGGCCATCCTCGGGGGATCCGTCTACCTGAGCCACGACGGCGGCCGGGCGTGGAGGCTCCTGGATCTCCCGGAGGCACTTCGAGACAGCCCCGCGTCCGTGGGCCAGGGCCTCGCGGGCGCCGCGATGCCGGGCCGCGGCGCGGACACCCTCGTCGTGTGGAGCGAGGCGGGGGATGCGTGGGTGACGCCGGACGAGGGCGTCACGTGGCTGCCTCATTCGGGGGATGTGCCGCCCATGCCCAGTGAAGAGGTCGTCCTCGACGGCGTGCGCTTCCGACCGACCGACGAGGGCCTCCTGAGGGTGCGGGGCGACGAAGCCGAGCGCGTCTTCCCGGGACGATAGGGACCGACGGGCCCGAAGCCGCCTCGTCGGCGCGGCGACGCGATACGTGACGTTCGTGTTTTCGAGGCTGTTACGCGCCAGAAACATCGTTCCTCTACCGTAATGCGTCGTGGATATCGCGTCATATGGGGCTGTCGATCGGGAGCCGGGGCTGGCGCGATCGTGCCGGCCTGTGGAAAACCCTGGACGGACCGGGATGGGTTCGCGGGCCCGATCCGCTGGGTACGGCCTCTCCGCCGGGTGTCGGCGACCGATCCATGACCGGTACTTGCGGAGCCCGCACGCACCCTGCTAACGAAGCGGGTACCCGACACACACACCGAACGCTCCCTTCGGCCGTGGGAGCGCAGGCACACGGATTCTGCCATGAGCTGGGAATGTCCCTGGACCGTGCTGCTGGTCGACGACCAGTGCGCCGTCCCCTTGTCATACCGGGCGGAGGCGGGATCGTCCGACGACGATCCCGTTCAGAAAGCCCTGTCCCGCGCGGGCCTCGTCTCCGGGCCGGACCGGATCCTGCTCAGCATGCCGCAGGCGTGCCTGACGCGGACGAGGACCGGCGGCCTGGATCCCGACACCTGCCTCAGCGTGCATCCGCGCGAGGTCGGAACGGGCCCCGCGGTCCTCCTGAGCCTGCTGATGATCGAGCGGTCGTCGCCGGACCCCATCGTGGCGCTGATCCCGGCGCACCGGGAGATCTCGGACGATCTCCGCTTCATGGGATACGTGCGCCAGGCGGTCACGTGGGTCGAGAGCAACCCCGACGACGTCGTGGACATCGTGGTGCGTCCGCGCGCGGCCGACCCGTGCTGCCGGTGGGTGGTCAACCGCCCCTCGGACGACACGCCCCTCGTGCCCATGCCCGCGCGCGTGCTCGCCGCCCGGTCGGACGAGGAGGCGGACGAGCTGTTCAGGGGCGGTGCCTGGTGGGACACGGGGGTGACGGTCGCGACGGTGAAGACCCTCCTGGGCCTGTTCGAGAGCAGCCAGGAGGGCTTCGTCCGAGACACGCGCGCGGCTCTCCGCGACGGCTGGGACGCGGTCGCGGAGCACTTCGACAACTGGTCCCCCTTCGACTTCCACCTGGACGTGCTCGCATCGGCGGGGACGGCCCTGCGTGCCCTGCGCGCCCGCAGCGTCCACGTGGACCCGCGCGCCGCGGCGGACGCCCACGCCAGCTCGGTCCGCCACGCGCCCCTGTCCGCCGAGCCCGGTCGGGGCGCCGTGGCCTACGAGTACGGGCCCGAGGCCTGAGGCCGGGATCAGTGGCCCGGCCTCAGGGTGGGGTGGATGACGCGCTCGTTGGGCCCGCGCATCGCCGGGAGCCACTTCCAGGTGAACTCGTGTCCGGGCTCGTGGCTCGGGGACGCCCAGTAGCCGGGGGCGAAGCGGTAGGCGTCGTCGTCCTCCAGCCAGCCGGCGCGGACCCAGACGTGGCCCGGCACGGGCGGGTGCTCCCAGCGCCCCGGCACCCACACGAAGCGGTCGTCGGCGCGGTACCAGTAGCCGCCCGTCCAGACCATGCCCTCCTCCGGGGGCTCCGGGATGGCCTCCTCCATCGGCTCCGGCGGGCGCTCGGTCGTGCGGGCCTGATCCTCGAGGTACTGTCGACCGGTCGACGACATGCAGCCGAGCACGAGCAGCGCCGACGCGAGCATCACCATCGCGGCGCGGATGACCTGACGGACCATTGCAACCCTCCTCTGGGACTCAGGCGACGTCGGCGTAGAGCCTGTCGAGCACCTCTCCGTAGCGTTGCTCCACCACCCGGCGTTTCACCTTCAGCGTCGGGGTGAGCTCACCGGTCTCCTGGGTGAAGTCGTGATCGACGATCGCGAACCGTTTGATGGTGAGGTACGAAGGGAGGTTCGCGTTGAGCGTGTCGACGGCGCGGCCGATCTCGCCCTGGATCGCCTCGTGCCCCGCCAGCTCGGTGAGATCCGAGAAATCCAGCGTCCGCTCCTTCGCCCACGCCGTGGCCGAGGCCTCGTCCAGCGCCACCAGGGCGGTGAGGAACTTCCGCTTGTCGCCGTGGACGAGCACCTGGCTGATGAGCGGGTGCGTCTTCAGCTCGTTCTCCAGGTTCTGCGGCGCGACGTTCTTGCCGCCGGCGGTGACGATGATGTCCTTCTTGCGGTCCGTGATGCGCACGAAGCCGTCCTCGTCCACCTCGCCCACGTCGCCGCTGTGGAACCACCCGTCCTCGTCGATGGCCTCTCGCGTCGCGTCCGGGTGCTTCCAGTAGCCCTTCATCACGCCGCCGCCCCGCAGGAGGAGCTCGCCGTCCCCGGCGACTCGGACTTCCATCCCGGGCACCGGGAGCCCGACGGTGCCGATCTTCATGCGGCCGGGGCGGTTCACGCACGTGGCGGCGGCGGTCTCCGTGAGCCCGTAGCCCTCGAGGATCATCACGTCGGCCAGCTCGAAGAAGTACGCGATGCGGGTCGCCAACGGGGCGCCCCCGGAGATGAAGAACCGCAGGCGGCCGCCGAACAGCTCGTCGAGGCGGGCGGCGACCTTCGCGAACACGAGGCGCCTCGCCAGGTTCCAGCCGAGGCCGTGGTACTCGCGGCCCTCCTGGCGGGCGTGGACATAGGCGTCGAAGTGGCCCATGCCCCACCGGAAGAGCCTGCCCTTCACCCCGGGAGCCTCCATGCCCGACGACACCACCTTCGTGTAGATCTTCTCGAAGATCCGGGGCACCGACGCCATCACGGTCGGCTTCACCGCCGACATGGAGTCCACGATCCGATCGACGTCGGGCACGAACGCCAGGCGGTGCCCGGTCTTCAGCCACGCGGTCTTCAGCACCTGCGCGAAGGAGTGGGCCAGGGGCAGGAAAAGGAGCTGCACGTCGTCGGGCCCGATGAGGCCGAGCTGCTCGATGGCGTCGGCCTCGAACGCCCACGTCCGGTGGGTGAGCATCACCCCCTTGGGCGGCCCCGTGGTCCCGGACGTGTAGATGAAGCAGGCGGCGTCGTCGGGGGCGATGGACGCGGTGCGCTCGTCGACGACGTTCGGCTGCTCGCGCTCCAGCTCTTCGCCCCGGGCGACGAGATCGTCCTCGCCCAGGACGAAGTCGCCGTCGGCTCCGCCGCCCAGCGCGACCACGTGTCGCAGCCGCGGCAGCCGCTCCCGCACCTGCCGGAACTTCGCGACCTGCTCCTCGTCGGTGGCGATGGCGAGGACGGCCTCGCTGTCGTCCACCACGTAGCGCACGTCCTCGGCGGGGTTCGTCTGGTAGATGGGCACCGAGATCCCGCCGGCCATCTGCACGCCCAGCTCGGCCAGGACCCACGGCAGGGAGGTGTCGCCGATGACGTTCACGCGATCGCCGGGCTCGACACCCAGGGCGACGAGCCCGAAGGCGTAGCGGCGGGCCCGGTCGGCCATCTCCTGCCATGTGGCGGTCTGCCACGTCCCGTCGCGCTCGAACTGGGCGCCGGCCTCGTGGGCGTGGCGCCCGACCGTGGAGAGGAAGACGTCGACCAGGTGGATGGAGGGCCCGGTCGATCGCGAGATGTCGGCAGCCGTGGTCATGGTTCGCTCCTGTCACCTGCCACCGGATGGACAGCACGATGCGTGCCAGTGCGGGCCGGCGGCCGTCGTTCGTCAGGGGAGGGCGACACCGGTTAACCTGGGGACGTCCACCCGTACGGCGACGCCACGAGGAGAGGCCATGGACCTGGTCATCAGCGAGATGCGGGGGCCGGTCCCCGGCCACGGGGACGTGGAGATCGTGGAGCGCAAGGGCCTCGGCCACCCCGACACCATCTGCGACGCGCTCGCCGAGGAGGTCGGGCGGACGCTGAGCCGTGCCTACCTGGACCGCTTCGGCGCCATCCTCCACCACAACGTGGACAAGGTGCTGCTGGTCGGGGGCGCCTCGCGGCCCGGGTTCGGGGGCGGCGTCGTGGACGAGCCGATCCGGATCTTCCTCGCCGGCCGCGCCACGCGCGCCGCGAAGGGCGAGACCGTGCCCGTGGACGACCTGGCGCGGGACGCGTGCCGCCGCTGGCTCGCGGACCACCTGCGCCACCTGGACGTGGAGCGCGACGTCGAGATCCACCCCCTCTTGCGCCCGGGCTCGGTCGATCTCGTCGACGTCTTCATGCGCCAGGCGGAGACCGGCCGATGGTTCGCGAACGACACGTCGTGTGGCGCGGGCTACGCACCCCTGTCCGACCTGGAGCGCATGGTCCTCCGCGTCGAGCGCAGGCTCAACGCTCGCGAGACCCGGGCCGAGCACCCCGCGTTCGGCGAGGACGTCAAGGTCCTCGGGGTGCGACGCGGGCGAGAGCTGGACCTCACGGTGGCCACGGCGTTCGTCGATCGGTACGTCTCCGACCTGGACGACTACCGGCGCCGGCGCGAGGCCGTCCGGGACCTCGTGCGCGAGATCGCGGACGCGCAGGGGCCGCTCGAGATAGAGGTGAACGCGGCCGACGACCTGGAGCGCGGCTCCGTCTACCTGACCGTGACCGGCACCTCCGCCGAGGGCGGCGACGACGGGGAGGCGGGGCGGGGCAACCGCGCCAACGGGCTCATCACGCCGTATCGCCCCATGACCATGGAGTCGCTGGCCGGGAAGAACCCCACCATGCACGTGGGCAAGCTCTACAACGTGGCGGCCTCGCGGATCGCGGAGGGCGTCGTCGAGTCCCTGGAGGGCGTCGACGCCGCGGAGTGCGTCCTGGTCAGCCGGATCGGGCGCCCCGTCGACGATCCCCACGTGGCCCACCTGCGGGTCCACCCCGCCGACGGCACCGACATGGAGAGGCTCCAGGGCCACCTGGGCGAGATCGTGCGCGAGCACCTCGACGCCCTGCCCTCCCTCTGGGAAGAGCTGATCAGGGGGGAGGTCTCGCTGTTCTGAGCCCGAACGCGCGAAGGGGCCCGGAGGTCGGTTCCTCCGGGCCCCGTTACAGCGGCGGTCTCTGATTCGCTCACCCCGGGCGTCGGTCGGGGAGAGGTTCGCGCTCCGAACATGGTGACTTCGGGATGGTGCCCGGGTCGCCTCCTCGTGGCGTCGCGGTCGAGAGAGCGTAACGGTCGACCCGGCGGACGATTTCCGTCCGCGCTGCAGCCTCGTGCCCGGCGCCTCTGGGGCGGGGCTCCGGCTGCGGTCGGTCCCGTGGCGACCACTCGTGAGGGTCGCTCGACGTCTCTCCGTCGATGCGGGCCGGCGTGGAGGCCCATGTTCGGGCGGCCGACGACTCGGGGCGGGCAGGCTACGAGTGCGTCAGGCGCCTCTCTGGGCCGTCCCTCCTCGGACGCGTGGGGCATCCGCCGGAGGGGACTCGCCTTCGCAGGACATGCCTGTCCAGACGAGAGATTCGCCCGGTTGTCAGAGATCGCTCGCTGCACCGACATTCGTAGCAACGCCCGTGCCACTTTCGGCTCGACCGCGAGTCTGCGCGCGCCTGCGCGACATAGCCGGCCTGCGGCGGTCCCCGCGGCCCCCGCATGTGTGCGAGATGACCCGAACCGGGCCTCCGATCGGGTCCCCGAGGTGGGGCACCTCGCCACCATGGGGTGGAAGGCCCCACACTCCTGGGGTCAAACCTACTCACTTTTCACTTTTCGGCTCGCCCGGTCGACCGCCTCACGGGCTGGAAGACCAGCCGCCCCCGGCTGTCCCTTCCCGCTCTACCGGCGCCGGCGCCGCGTCAGTGGAGCGAGCCCGACGGACGCGCGGTGTGCGGGCGCATCCGCAGGCTCCGCAGCGTGGCCGTGGCCTCGTCCCGGAGGCGATACCAGTCGTCGGTCGCGCCCCCTTGGACGTCGTAGCGGTCCAGCAGCTCGCGAAGCTCGGAGATCATGAGGTCCACGACGTCCGCCGTGCGCTCGTGGCTCAGGCGCGTCGGGTCCGAGGGGGCGCGCTCGTCCTCGCGGCGGCGCTGCTCGGACCAGAGCCAGCGCAGGCGGGGCAGGTCCTCGTCCGGCACGTTCCGGTGGATCTCCCGCAGGACGAACGACGCCTCGTCCAGGAGGCGTTCCAGCTCGGCGTCCTCGGCGCCCACCTGCTGCGTGAACTCCCTCACGACCGACTGCAGCTCGGCCCGCTCCTCCGGGGCCTCGCAGAGGCCTCGCGTCAGGATGAGCTTGTCCAGCAGACACAGCAGCTCCTCGCCGCGGCAGCGGTGCGAGGGGCCCGTGGAGCCGTGCGGGGCGGGGCGGCTCCGATCGGCCATGGTCGTCTCCTCCCCCGGGGGTCGGGGCATGGAAGGCGACCGGAGCAAATGCAAGCGGGGTGCCATCGGCCGGCGGCGGCCGGAGACCGTCCCCGGCTCACTCCACGACGGTCCAGGCGATCTCCTGCCCGGCGCGGAGCGGGACCACCCCGCCGTCCCCGAAAGGGAGCGTCTCCGCGACCCGCCACGGCCGGCGCTCGAGCGTCACGCGATCGGTCGGCCGCGGGAGACCGTAGAAGTCTGCCCCGTGTGCGCCGACGAAGGGCTCCAGGCGGTCGAGGGCGCCCGCGGCCTCGAAGGTCTCCGCGTAGAGCTCCAGGGCGGCGTGCGCGGTGTAGATGCCCGCGCAGCCGCAGGCGGTCTCCTTCCGGTCCCGGGCGTGCGGCGCGCTGTCCGTCCCGGCGAAGAAGCGCGGGTGCCCGCAGGTGGCGGCCTCGACCAGCGCCAGGCGATCCCGCTCCCGCTTCACCACGGGCAGGCAGTAGTGGTGGGGGCGCACGCCTCCGACGAGCAGGTCGTTCCGGTTGAGGAGCAGGTGGTGCGCCGTGATGGTGGCGGCCACGGTGTCCGGCGCCGCCCGGACGAAGTCCACGGCCGCGGCCGTGGTGACGTGCTCGAACACGATCCGGAGCCTCGGGAAGCGCTCCACCAGCGGCCCGAGGCGCTCCTCCACGAACACCGCCTCCCGGTCGAAGATGTCCACCTCGTCGCGGGTGACCTCGCCGTGGACGAGGAGCGGCAGGTCGTGCTCCTCCATCGCCTCCAGGGTGGGCATCACCCGGCCGAGGTCCGTCACGCCGGCGTCCGAGTGCGTCGTGGCCCCGGCGGGATACAGCTTCACGGCGACGACCAGGTCGCTCTCCGCCGCCCTGCGGATCTCCTCCGGGCTCGTGTGATCCGTGAGGTAGAGGGTCATCAGCGGCTCGAAGGAGGCCCCGGCCGGCCGGGCCGCGAGGATGCGCTCCCGGTAGGCGCGCGCGTCGTCGACCGTGGTGATCGGCGGCACCAGGTTGGGCATCACGACGGCCCTGCCCAGGACGCGCGCCGCGTCCCGCACGGTGTCCCGCAGGGCGGCGCCGTCGCGCAGGTGGAGGTGCCAGTCGTCCGGTCGGGCCAGGGTCAGGGTGTCCACGAGCCAGCCTCCTCGTTCGCTCGGAGCCGGGAGGCTATCACGGTCGGGAGAAGTCGTTCGGGGCCTCCGCGCGCGCGACGGCGGGAGGGGGGAACCACCGCGAAGGCGCGGGAGGCCCCGAACGGTCCGCGGCTCAGCCGGCCCTCGGAGCGCCGATGCGGCCATCTGCCACGTCGACGGTCGCCGGAGCGCCGACCGAGCGAGCGCCCCCGCGCGCCTCGAACGCCACCATCCGGTCGCGGGCCCCGTCCGTCTCGTCGAGGAGCGAGTCCAGCGGGACCGTGACGGTCATCGTGCGCGTGTCGAGGGCGAAGCGAAGGACGACCTGCTGCATGGTGCGTCTCCTCTCGAGCGTGCCTGGTTCGTCGACCGGGTTCAGGAGGATCTACACCGCCGGACGAGGGGGGATTCCCCGGCGCGGGATCTTTGTCGCATTGTCGTCGCGGAGCCGGGGACAGGCGGGGTTTTGACAGATTGTCAGGCCCGTGGTCGGCTCTCCTCGTACCAGGGGGATCCACATGACCCGACGCGTCGTCGCCACCTCGCTCCTCGCCTGTCTCGCGTTCCTCGCAGCCGCGCCCGAGGCGAGGGCCGGCGCGTACGCCCTCCACGAGTTCTCGGCCATCTCCACCGGGCGGGGCCACGCGACCGCGGCCAGGCTCGACTCGCCGGAGACCATGTTCATGAACCCCGCGGGCCTGGCCACGCTGGACGGCCTCCAGGTCTCGCTCAACGGCTCCATGGTCTTCGGCAACACGGAGTGGAGCCATCCGGACGGGGACGAGGAACCTGCCACCATGAACCCACTCGTCGCCATTCCCAGCGCGGCCGTGTCGTATCGCTACGCGGACTGGGGCGCGGCCGGCGTCGGGTTCGCGGCCCCGAACGGACTGACGCTGAACTGGCCCGACGGATGGGCCGGGGAGGCCCTGGCGAACGAGGTGTCCCTGAAGGTGCCGACGGTCTACGGCGTGGCCGCGTTCCAGCCGCTCGAGGGGCTATTCGTCGCCGCCGCCTTCCACTATGCGCGCCCGAGCGCCGACCTGAAGCAGACCCTCGGGCGCGACAGCGAGGGCAATCCGACCGCCGAGATCGACGTCCACGGCACCGGCCACGGGTACGGCGCCGGGTTCGGGGTCATGTACCGGCCGGGCCTCGGCCTTCACTTCGGCCTGTCCTACAAGAGCCGGATGAAGCTGGACCTGAGCGGCTCAGGCAGTGCGCCCGCCGCGGAGGATACCAGCGGTAGCACGACCGTCTGGACCCCCGACGAGGTCAACCTGGCTGCCGGTTGGGCTCCGAACGACCAGTGGTACGTGGAGGCCGACGTCTCGCTCCAGGTTTGGACCATGTTGGACGAGATCGCCCTGCAGATCGGACCCGGCTTCCGGGTGGCCCTGCCCCAGGACTACGATCTGTCCTGGCTCTACAAGGTGGGCGTCGAGTACCAGCCCACGGACGTCATCGGCGCGCGCCTGGGCCTCGGGTTCGAGACGAGCCCGATCCCCGACGAGACGCTGTCGCCCATCCTGCCCGACTCGGAGCGCCTCCTGGTCAGCGGCGGGCTCACCGTGAACATCCCGCAGACGCCCGTGTCGGTGGACCTGGCCTACTTCCTCGTGCAGTTCCTCGACCGCACGGCCCGGGAGGCCCCGCTGCCGTCCCACTACGAGATCAGGGCCAACTGGGTTGCCCTGAGCCTTCGGTACTCCGGCACGAACCTGTAGTCTGCAGCGGCCTGCGGAATGCGGCGCCGTCGTTGACGTTCAATCCGTCCGAGCGGCAAGATGGCAGCGATGCGAGGAGGCCCTCCGGGGGCGACCTCGCATTTTTTCGTTCAAGTCCTCCAGTCCCGCGACCGTACAACCTCATAGGGGGGGTACAACTGTGGATGGCTCGCGTCGGGAACCCCGGGTCTCGGGGCCTCTCGTGCGGGCAGGAGGCGAGAAGCGATGAGGAAGGTGATGAAGAGCTGCCGGCGCGGCGGGCTCGGCGCGTTGCTGGTCTTCGGACTGGCGGCGCTCGGAGCCGGCTGCGACGGCGAGGCGAACTCCGCGGACGAACCCCTCGGGCAGTACGTGGGCGGCGCGGAGAACATCGAGACGACGGACGTCGGTGAGCCCTGCGAGGTGTCGGACGACTGCCAGTCCGGCTGGTGTGTCCCCACGGCGGACGGGGCCGTGTGCACGCGGACCTGCACGACGTCGTGTCCCGACGAGTGGAGCTGTGTGCCGGCCTCGACCAACGTGACGGACGTGTCGTACATCTGCGTCCCCCCCGACGAGCCGGCCGAGGAGCCCGCCCCGAGCGACCCCGACACGTCCCTGCCGGACGACGAGGGCTCCGTGGGGCTGTCGCCTCCGTCACTCGAGGACCCCGAAGAGGATCCGCTCGATCCGGGCAACCTGCCCGACCCGACGGACCCGGCCGACGACCCGACGGATCCGGTCGATGAACCGGCCGACGACCCGACGGATCCGGTCGATGAACCGACTGACGACCCGACGGATCCGGTCGATGAACCGACTGACGACCCGACGGATCCGGTCGATGAACCGACTGACGACCCGACGGACCCGGCCGATGACCCGGCCGACCCCGTAGAGGATCCCGCGGACGACGACGGGTGCGATGACGACGACGACTGGTCGGACGACGACGGCTGGTCGGACGACGACGACTGCGACGATGACGACGACTGGTCGGACGACGGCGACGACGACGGCGATGACGGCGACGACGAGGACGACTGGTCGGACGACGGCGACGACGACGGCGATGACGAAGACGACTGGTCGGACGACGACGACGCGATCTCCGACGAGGAAGGCGGCTCCTGCCCCGACTTCGAGCTGAGGATCTACAACACCGGAGTGAGCGCGGCCTGGGTGATGGTGGACGGCATCGACGTCGTGCGTCCGAACGCCTTCCCCACGGACGAGCCGATCGTGGTTCCCCTGGAGGTCTCCCCCGGCTCGAACACGCTCGAGATCGGGGGGCGGGTGGCCGGTAGCCCGGAGGACGTGCTCCACCTGAAGGTGGTGGACGACACGGGCGAGGTCTGGCTGCACGAGGTCATCGTCCGGAAGAAGGGCAAGCCGCAGATGGCGTTCTTCTCCTTCGAGGTCGACGAGGACTGCCCGGCGCCGTAGAGCGCCGCGTCACGCGCCCACGAGAGGGGCGTCGGATCCGCCAGGCGGCGTGAACCGGCGCCCCTCTCGTGCGTCGCGAGAGGGCACCCCGCAGCCGGCCTCGTCATTGACCTGCCGTGTGTGGGAGCCGTATTGCTGGATGAGCGAAAGGAGCACCCCGCGTGGCGCGGGGTCACGAGGCGGTCGGACAGGAGCTGGTGCGGGTCGCGTCGAGGTGCGACGCCGCGAGCGGTCCGCCGACCGGCGTCGCCCCCACCGCGAGGCCCCGAGCAGGGTCTCCGGGTTTTTTCTAAAGTCCTCCAGTCGGACCACCGATGGATCGATGAGGACGTGGTGCAACCGGAGCGAGCTCGCGTCGGACGTCCTTCGACAGCATGGCGCGAGCGGGAGGTGAGGAGTGATCAGGACAATCAGGTCGAGCCGTCCCCGCGACGGGCTCCGCGCGCTGCTGGCCATCACGGCCGTGGCGGCGCTCGGAGCCGGCTGTGGGGATGGCGCGCTGCCAGGAGCCCCGGAGTCGGGGCTGTCCCAGGACGTGGTCGCCGCCGACGCCGCGCCGCTGGACGCCGTCTCCGACGCCGCCGCCATGCGTCCACAGCGACCCGGCGACGAGGAGCCCATTGACGAGACGAGCGACGTGGGGGACGACTGCGTCCTGCCGTCGGACTGCCAGTCGGGGTGGTGCGTTCCGACCGCGCGGGGACCCGTCTGCACCGAGACGTGCCAGGACTCGTGCCCCGACGACTGGAGCTGTGTACCGGCGACGGTCATCGAGACGGACGTGTCCTACATCTGCGTGCCTCCGGATCCGGACGACGGGCCGCTGGGTGATCCTTCGACGGGTGATCGGCCCCTCGAACCGCGCGATCCGGTCGAGGAGCCCCTCGAACCCACCGATCCGGCGGATCCCGAGGATCCCACCGATCCGATCTATCCAACGGATCCCACGGACCCGACGGACCCCACGGACCCGACGGACCCGACGGACCCCACGGACCCCACGGACCCCACGGATCCGGTGGAAGACCCGACGGACCCGGTGGAGGACCCGACGGACCCGGTGGAGGACCCGACGGACCCGGTGGAGGACCCGACGGACCCGGTGGAGGACCCGACGGACCCGGTGGAGGACCCGACGGACCCCGGGACGGACGATCAGGATGGTGACGGCATCCCCGACGCGGAGGATCACCTGCCTTGCCTGGCCATCGAGCTGACCCTCTGGAACTCGGACGTCACCAGCGCGTCGATCGTCGTGAACGGCGTCGAGGTCGTGGGCTCGAACGCCTTCCCGACCACCGAGCCCATCACGATCTTCATCAACCCGACCGCGGGCACGAACACGCTCGAGCTCGGGGGACAGGTGGCCGGCGCGCCGCAGGACATGATGCACCTGCGCGTGGAGGATCAGCACGGCAACATCTACCTGCAGGAGCTCGTCATCCGGAAGACGGGCAAGCCCCAGGGGGTGTCGTTCGCGTTCGAGATCGACGCGGAGTGTCCGGCGCCGTAGCGTCGCCTCTGGTCACTCGATCCACAGGGGGCGCCGGACCCGCACCATCATGCGGGGTTCCGGCGTCCCCTTCTGCGTTTCGGCGCCCGGCGGGGCGGACCCGCGGTTCGCCACGCTCCCGCCGCGCGGGTGGACCCACCGGCCGCCCGCGGTAGGCCACGCTCCCGCCGCCCGCGGTAGGCCACGCTCCCGCCGCCCGCGGTAGGCCACGCTCCCGCCGCGCGGGTGGACCCACCCCCACCCACCCTCCTGTGTGACGCGCTGGGGGCGATTCGTTGCGGACTTTTCGCGTGGAGGCCGTCGGGGGCTACCTTCCGAGGAGGCCCCTGAGGCCGCCGAAGAGGCCGCTGGCCTTCTCGACCAGGCCCATGAGGCGCGCCGAGTAGGGATACCAGTTGGGCTCCGCGGACAGGCCGAGGCGATCCTCGGCGGTGGACTGGGACCAGGCGTACTTGCGGATGCCGCCCGGTCCGTGGCGCCGGCCCAGGCCGGACTCCTTCTCGCCGCCGAAGGGAAGCTCCGGCAGCCCGTAGGAGATGACCACGTCGTTGATGCAGACGGCGCCGCTCCGGATGCGGCGCGCTACCCGGCGGGCCGTCTCCCGGTCCCGGGACCACACGGAGGCGTTCAGGCCGTAGGGGCTGTCGTTCGCCAGGCGGAGCGCCTCGTTGGCGTCCCGCACCGACATGATGGGCAGCACCGGGCCGAAGGTCTCCTCGCGCATGACCTCCATCTGGTGGTCCACGCCCGCCAGCACCGTCGGCTCGTAGAAGCTCTCGGGGAGCCCCTCGGGGTGGCGACCGCCGCAGACCACGCGCGCGCCGCGCTCCATGGCGTCCTTCACGTGGGCCTCGACCGTCTCGAGCTGGGCCAGCCGCGTCATGGAGCCCACGTCGTGGGTGTAGCGGCCGTCCACGCCCTGCCGGAGCTCGCGCGTGCGCTCGGCGACCTTGTCCACGAAGGCGTCCGCGATGGGCTCCTCCACGTAGACGCGCTCCACGGACATGCACATCTGGCCGCTGTTGAAGAACGCCCCCCAGACGGCGGCCGACGCCGCCCGGTCCAGGTCCGCGTCCCGCAGGACCACCATCGGGTCCTTGCCGCCCAGCTCCAGGGTGCACGGGATGAGCCGCCGGGCGGCGGTCTGGGCTACCAGGCGTCCCACGCGGACGCTGCCCGTGAAGGTGATCTGGTCCACCTCCTCGCACAGGGCCGCGCCCGTGTCGCCGGCTCCGGTCAGCACCTGGAAGACGCCCCCGGGCAGGCCGGCGTCCCGCGCGATGCGCTCCACCTCCAGGTTGATGAGCGGGGTGATCTCGCTGGGCTTCAGCAGCACGGCGTTCCCGGCGAGCAGGGCCGGCACGCACTCGCCGAAGCCCAGGTCCAGCGGGAAGTTCCACGGCGCGATGATGCCCACCACGCCGCGGGGCTGGAAGGCGATCCAGCCGCGCTTGTTCTTGAGCAGGTGCGGCGTCACCGGCTCATCCGCGAGGAAGCGCTCCCCGTGCTCCAGGTAGTACCGGAACACGTCCAGGAGCATCGTCACCTCGAGCAGGGCGTCGCCGCGGACCTTGCCCGTCTCGGCCACCAGCCGGTCGATGAGGTGATCCCGCTCCGCCACCAGGGCGCGCAGCACCCGGCGCATGGTCCGGGCGCGGGCGGGGAAGCCGGCCCCGGCCCAGGGCCCGAAGGCGTCCCGGGCGCGGGCGGTGGCGTCGGCGACCTCCTGGCCCGTCCGCTCGGGGACGTCGCCCAGGTGCTCGCCGGTGTGGGGGGAATGCACGGAGATCATCAGTAGTCCTCCTCGGGCGGGAGGTCCTCCTCGTCCAGGCGCTCCTCGTCGAGATACTCCTCGTCCAGGCCCTCCTCGTCGAGGTACTCCTCGTCTTCGGGGAGAGGCTCCTCGTCCTCGGGCGGGAGGTCCTCTTCCGCCTCCTCCTCGTCCTGCGGGCGCTCCGACTCGATGTTCGGAGCCTCGAGCTGCGAGTTGGGGCGCGGACGACGGCTCGGGCTGGGCCGGTCCTCGCGCGTCGGGGCCGGGATGGCGCGGCGACCTCGAGGCTCCGGCCGCGGGCGGCGGGTCCGCGTGGGGCGCTTCGCGTCCGGTTCACCGGCGCGCCGGGCGCGCTCCAGGTCCTCCTCCGGGACGCCGCGGGGAGACTCGGCCTCCTCCATGCGCTCGGTCGTCCCCCCCGGCTCCTCCTCCGGCGTCTCCTCGTCCGGGGTGAACTTCGGCGCCCGCTTCTTGAACCCGCCCCGGATGCGCGGCGCCTCGGGGTTGCAGTCCGGCCGCGCCAGGACCCCGCGACAGGTGATGCCCAGCACGCCGTCGCGCATCGCCGAGCGGAGGCCCGCGTCCTGCCGGAACGCCATCCGCAGGAACTTGTTCGGCTGGCTCATGCGGCCGTCGTCGTCCTCCACCCGCATGTCGATGAAGGAGTCGGTGAACTTCACGGCGAAGTGGACGTCGAGCATGGCCTGCTTCATCGGCTGCCCCTCGCGCAGCCGGATGACGCTGGAGTCGTGGAACTCGATCTTCAGGTCGGGCCCGTTCGCGCCCACGTCCGTGAAGTGGATGATGGTCTGGTCCGCGTAGCGGCCCTTGCGGCTCATGCCCAGCTCGCTGGCCTTTCCGGCGCGGAGCTTCAGCTGCAGCTCGCCCAGCCGGATGTCCGTCAGCTGCACCGGCCCCAGCTGCTTCGTGGGGATGACGGGCTCGGCGATGCGGGCGTCGCTCAGGGCCACGTCCACCGCGCCCTCGATCTGCGAGGCCGCCGGTCCGCGCGTGACGTCGAAGGTCCCGCCCAGGATGCCGCGGACGTCGTAGCTGGTCGCCCGCTCGAAGAAGCCCTCCGGTCCGACGCGCACGCCGCGCATCTCGCCGACGGCCAGGCGCGCGCCCTTCTCCTCGCTCCAGGCGAGGCGGCCTCCGCGGATCTCGCCGCCCTGGACGTCCGCCTCGAAGTCCACCTCGATCGCCCCGCCGAACATCAGCCCGAGCAGGCTCGCGTCCAGGTAGACGCGCTCGATGCTGAGCATCTTCGGCGGGCTGTTCTCCTTCGGTCGGGGCGGAGGCATCCCGGGGCGCCGCTTCTGGCGCTTCTCCGGGAGCTCCACCTTCACGCCGGTGAGCTCGGCGCTGCCGAGGCCCAGGTCCAGCTCGGCGATGTCCACGTCGCCGCCGACCGCCGCGCTGCCGCGCTCCGCCATGTACTGGCGCGCCCGCTCCGTCGGAAACGTCAGCACCGCGAAGACGAAGACGAAGAACACGAAGAAGGCCAGGTATCCCAGCCCCCGGAGCAGCCCCGTGCCGAGCCGTCTCGGGTTCATTCACCGGCCTCCGCGCCCTTGTAGTAGTAGGTCGAGACGACCATGGACGCGTTCTTCCGCGCGATGCGCCCGTCCTGGAAGTCCCGGGTCATCTCCATGTCGGTGACGAAGAGCATCTGGTCGGATTCCTCGACGCGCTCCATCAGCTCGTAGATGGCCTCGAAGGGGACGCTGTCGCTCAGGGCGATGGGCTGATCCCGCCGGTAGTAGCCCTTGTCCGACTCCTCGTCCTTGTCGCGTCCGCGGCGCTGGCGCTTGGAGAGGAAGCTCTCCTGAGTCTGGTCGAACTGCATCACGTCGCTGAGCTTCTTGATACCCGCCGGCTCGCCGCGCCGATCCCGCGCCTGGAAGCTGATGGTCTTCGCGAGCTCGTTGACCGCGAGCTTCAGGTTCAGGTCCTGGTTGCGGCTCGCCATCTGGCGCATCCGCTCCGCGCGGCGCTTCGTCGACAGCCAGTCGTCCGACTTCGCGTAGATCTCCTCGAGCGCCGCGCGGTCCTCCGAGACCTTCGCGCGCAGATCGGAGACGGACGAGCCGAACCACAGGTTCACCAGGAAGAAAACCGTCCCCAGCAGCAGCGCGAGCATGGCGCCGACGAGGATCTTCTCACGCCTCGACAGCCGGTCGAAGCTGGTCCAGAGGTTCGCCATCAGGTGCCCTCCCTGCCGGCCCCGACCTGCTCCTCGGCGGGCTCCTCGCAGCCGATCTCCACCTTGAGCTGGAAGCGCAGCCAGTCCTGCCGGTTGCCGAAGCTGATGCGCGTCGTGTCGCTCGTCTCCACGCTCTTGAAGCAGGGCCGCTCGTCGAGCCGCGAGGTGAAGGCCTCCACGGCCTCGATGTTGTTGGCCTCCCCCTTCACGTAGGCGTCCTTGAGGTCGACCTCGATCTGCTTCAGCTCCACCTCGTAGGCGCTGGTCGGGCCCCCGGCCGCCTCGCCGGTGTCCGCCCCCGTCGCGGTGTCATCTCCCTGCAGGCGCCTGCCCGGGGGACCGCCGGCGGCCTCCTCCGCCTCCTCGTCGCCCCCTCCGGCTCGCGCGGAGCCCTGTGGCATCTGGTTCACCGCCTCCTGGGCGGCCGTGATGTCGTAGAACGCCTTGAAGGCGCTGATGTCCGGGAAGACCTCCGCGGCCTCCGCTGCCGCCGGCCGGCTCAGCTTCTTCTGCACGAAGTCGAAGTCGTCGTGCTCCTCGCCCAGGGTCTGCGCCGTGAACTCCTCGAGCTGGGCCACGAGGGCCTCGTGGTTGGACTGCAGCCCCTGGTAGGCCAGGTACTGCTTCGTGAAGAAGGCCCCGATGAGCAGCACCGCCATGAGCACCAGCCAGCCGGCGCGGTCCCGGATGGCCTTGAAGTCCGACTCGAGGGCGAGCTCTCCCTGGCGGAAGTTCACGGTGCTGCCGCGTCCCTCGTCCATGAAGCGCAGCGCGAGGGCCGTGGCCTTGGGCATGGCGATCTCGGCCTCGGGCGAGACCTGCGGGAGCTGCGCCCAGGGCTGGGAGAGGATGCGCGCCGGGTGGACCCGCGTGCCCAGCATGGCGCCCAGGACGTCTCCGATGCCGGGCATGCGCGACGCCCCGCCGAACAGCACCACGTGGTCCACCGCCCGGTTCCACCGGTTCGCGTGGGCGTGGAGCGTGAGGCGGACGTCCCGGAGGATGGGCTGGAGCGCCTTGTCCACGACGGCGCGGACCCGGGCGTCCAGCTCCGGATCGACGCCTTCGGAGACCTTCCCGTCCAGGCGGGCGGCCGTGTGCTTGAGGTTCTCGGCCTCCCCGTAGTCGAGGCCGAGCTGCTGCATCAGCGCCATGGTCACGTGGTGGCCGCCCCGGGCGATCGTGCGGACGGTCCGGACCCGGCCGCCCTCCACGACCGACACCGACGTGGTCGTGTGGCCCATGTCGATGAGGGCGACGGCCTCCTCCTCCACGAACTCGTCCAGGTTCTGGACCAGGTGGCCGTAGGCCAGGGTGTCCAGGGTGACGACCTTGGGATCCGCCCCGGCCGTGGACAGCTCGGAGAGGAACTGCAGGAGCCACGTGCGCTGGACGGCCGGGCAGAGGAGCCTGGCGCCCTCCTCGTCCTCCTCCAGCCGGTAGTAGTCCCAGACCAGGTCCTCGATGGGCAGGGGGAGCTTGTCCTCGAGCTGAAAGCCCAGGACGCTGCGGATGCGCTTGTCGTCCGTGAAGGGAAGCTCCACCTCGCGGGTGAGCACGTGGTTGCCCGGGGCCGCGGTGATGATGGAGTCCCAGTCCCCGAAGGTCCGGAGCGTGGCCGCGAGGCTCGCGGACATCTCCTCCTCCACCGGGTGCCCCTCCGGGTCCCGCGGGATGTGGTGCTCCACGAAGTCCACCACCTGGAACTTCCGCAGGGTGGACTCGAGCACGGTGGCCTTGATCGACCAGCTTCCGATGTCGAGGCCGATGACGGTCTGGGCCATGGGGGTGGTTCTCCGTGGAGTGGGGTGGGGCGTGCGCGCCCCGGGGTTCATCCTACTTGATATCCGTGTACACGGGCTCGCCGGTGCTCAGGTCGATGACCGTGGTGATCTTCCGGTCCGTGCGCCTGTAGGTGCCCGTGGCCTCGATGCGCACCATCTTGGTGGTGACGCCCAGGTGTTCCTGCAGGGTCCGCGGGTTGAGCGGGATGTTCATCCCCGCCCCCAGGGTCGCCGGGAAGGCCCGGAAGAACTGGATGAAGCGCGACATGCTCGTGAACGGCGTCGAGAAGGCGGCCTTCTTCAGGTCCCGGCACGTCTGCATGGTGATGAGGGCCTGGTCCATGAGGGGCACGTTGCCCGGCAGGTAGTTCCAGCACATCTGCAGCCGCGTGGCCTCGTCGTCGATGGCCTGGCAGAGGACGCCCTTCAGGGTGTCCAGGTCCGCGTCGTTCACGTTGAGCTTGCCCGTCGAGAAGACGGTGAGCTTGTCGCGGATGCGGCAGTAGATGTCCGAGTCCATGCCGGCCACGAGCTGGACCTCGCCCACCGTGTCCATCTTGGCGTTCTTCAC
Source organism: Myxococcota bacterium (assembly GCA_051747385.1). GTDB lineage: Bacteria > Myxococcota_A > UBA9042 > PHBI01 > JACKFB01 > JBNJGB01. Next base: position 50,050 of record JBNJGB010000017.1, on the reverse strand, counting down.
CTCGTAGCCGTAGCGGGCGTAGTCGGCCGCCTCCGACGCGCCGGTCTGGATGAAGCGCCCGTCCTGGCCGATGTCGGTCTTGTTGTCGTCCGCGTCCGTCCAGTCCATGACGTTGAGGATGACCTCGAGCATCTCCTCCTCGCTGTCGAACTCGCCCGACTCGAGGAAGGGACGGAACAGCCCGTAGAGCTTGAGCCCGAGCTGCTTCCGGGCCTTGTCGTCCGCAGCGTTGGCGCCGCTCCCGCGCCCCCGGGCCCCCACCTGCGGATTGCTCCCGGGCTGGTTCGGGTCCTGGGCCGTGGGCATCTCGGTCGACGCGGCGTTCAGGTTCGTGCGGCTGTCCTCCGCCGTGACCCGGCAGTCGAAGGAGCCCTGCTCGACGCCGACCGCCTCCTCCTCGGACATGTCCAGGATGTCCATGCCGAAGAAGTTCGCCTTCCCGGACGCGAAGATGCGCACGAACTCGCAAGCCTGCCGCCAGACCTCGAGCCGTGCCCCCGCGCCCTTGCCGACCATGTTCAGGACGGACTTCATCTGCGGGAAGTTCTTCTTCGCGTTCACCGCCAGGGTCGCGATCTCCATGGAGCTGCGCGCGTGATAGAGCGCCTGGGTGTCCGCCGTGACGTTGCCCGCCATCCAGATGTTCGTCCGCGTGTTGTAGGCGAACTCCGTCGACAGCGCCCCCATCACCGCCACGGTGACCAGCACCATGAGCAGCGCCACGCCCCGCTGCGTGCCGGGCACGTCGGCGCGGACGGCTCCCTCGAGCGCGCTCCAGGTGATCCGCGTCGCTTCGCGGATTGGGAGGCGTTCATTCACGCGAGAGCGCCCTCCTCGCGTCTGCGGTACCTCAGTGCTCAGTCGGAACTCCTCTCAATACCAGAGCGGATCCGTCACGCGGATCTCCATCTGGGTCTCCAGGGTGTACTCGCGGCCCTCTTCGTCGCTGATGACGAGGTGTACCTTCACGCGGTTCGGGAGGAAGATCTCCTCCATCGCCTCGGCGCCGGCCTGGTCGGCCATCTCGTCGACCTGCTGGGCGGCGGCCTCGCTGCCGACCATCTGGCCGACGTTCTGGCCCTGCTCGTTCCGGAGCTCCTCGGCCTGCTCCCGGGCCCTCTGGATGGTCTTGAGGACCTGCCGCTTCTCGACGGCGTCCTCGATGAAGACCTCCCAGTCGTCCTGCCAGTCCTCGTCGGCCTTGTCGTAGTACTGGAGCTCGAACTCCTCGACGCCTCGGAGGACGACCTCCTCCCGGCCGCCGTCCCCGGGCCGGTCGTCGATGTGGTGCTTCGCGCGCCGGATGATGGACGGGACGCCCTCGTCGTCCCGGTCCACGCGGTACTCCACCTCCATCTGGTCGCTGCGGTGGGCGTTCCGCCGGATGGGCTCGTAGGCCGACGTGTTGAAGACGATGCGGTCCCGCTCGCCCTCGAAGAGCGTCTGCGTGCGCTTGTCCTGGGCCTGGTGGAGGCTCAGGAAGGCCATGCCCACCTCGCGCTTGAACCGCCCCAGGAAGACGCGCGACGCGTGGTAGCGCTCCTGGAGGACGTCCGCCCGCTGCTGGGAGCGGATCGTGATGGACAGCCCCCCGTAGGTCAGCGCCCCCATCACGGACAGCACCGCGACGGCCACCATGACCTCCAGGAGCGTCATGCCGCGGGCGTTCGCCACGCGACGTCTGGTCGTCGACCCGATCATTTCGGCTGCTGCTGGTCCTCCTGCTCCGCCTCGGGCACGGAGACGATGAAGGTCTCGACCTCGATGGTCTTCTCGGCGCGGCCGCGCTCGGCCCAGGACAGGCGGATCCGGAGCTTCCGGGTGCTCCGCGCGGCCTGCTCGATGATCGTCGGGATGAACGACGCGAACATCGGCATGTTCTGGCACATCTTCGCGATGTTCATGTTGCAGAGCTGGGCGAACTGCGGGTCCACCAGGGTCCGCAGGGCGCCGAGCGCCGCGGACTGCATGCCCATCTGGTCCAGGGCCTGCTGCGGATCCATCTGCCCGTCCTCGCCCTCGTCGTCCGAGGAGCCCGCCTGTTGGGCGCCGCCCGCCCCCGCGGCGCCGCTGCACAGGACCGACATGAGGGGCGACTCCGTCACCGTCTCGGTGGCGGCCTCGCCCAGCGACGAGATGTTGTCGGCGCCCACGTCCAGGGCCACCAGGTCGTACTCGCACCGGAAGAGGTCGAAGTCCCGCGGGAGCTCGCACTCCCGACCCTCCAGGGAGTTCTCCGGGAAGCCCTCCAGGCGATACTCCTCCTCCAGGTCCAGCACCACGCCGTCCAAAAGCTGCGTGGCCGTGGTGAGGTTGTAGACCCGCGCGCCGTGGAGCAGCGACGAGCCCTGGGTCGAGGTGATGGCCGCCATGAGCACCGCCAGGATGGCCATGGCCACCAGCACCTCGAGGAGCGTGAAGCCCCGCGCGCTCCGTGGTGTCCGGGGAGTCCTCACTGGCCCTCCTCCTTCTCCTCGCGGAGCTGGAGGAAGCGCTGCTCCTCGAGCGCTTCACGGTGCTGCTTCACGTTGCCCATCAGGCCGTCGAGGGCCAGGGTCACGCTGGGATCCACGATGGCGTCCCGGTCGCCGCCGCTCTCCCCCAGCCAAAGCCAGGCGTCCTCGCCGCGCCCGTTCGGGAAGAAGTGGATGGCGACGCGTCCCTCGCGTTGGGTCGCGTCGTGGTGCTCCGTGATGACGCCGGTCACGACGATGCCCTTGGGCAGGTCCCGCTCGGACAGGAGGTTGTCCTTCTTCCGGCGGAAGCCACCTCCTCCCTGGCCCTGCAGGGCGATCTGCCGGTCCGTGGAGCCCTCGGCCCCCTCCGGCCCCTCGCCGCCCTCCGGGCCCTCGCCGCTCTCCAGGCCCTCGATGTCCCGGAGCTGCTCGGGCAGGGCCCCCTCGTCCCGCTGCTCCGCGCGCGCCTGCACTCGCCGGTCGACCCGCTCGCCCTCCAGGCCCTTCTCTGGGAGGTACCGGGCGCAGGGGTCGTCCGTCTCCAGCTCCTCGCCCCAGTACTTGCCCTCGTCCATGTCGACGACCAGGCGATAGGGCGTGTTGTTGATGACGGCGAGGTTGTAGGTGTAGCGCATCGCCGCGCCGAGCATCCCCGAGGCCGAGTTCAGGTCGGCCCGGCGGATGTTCGCGATGGAGATGGACACGAGGGTCACCACCATGATGAGGATGGCGATGGTGACCGTCAGCTCGATCAGGGTGAAGCCGCGCGCACCCGTCCACCCGCGGTCACGGGACGGCTGGAGCCGACCATGACCACGCCCGCGACCCGTGGGCCGCGAGGTCGGTGTCGGTGCGAGGTTGCGCAAAGGAACTTCACCTCCTCAGAAGGAAACCCCGGTTCCCATCCTCAGACGCCGGACCGAGCGATCGCGAGGGAGGCGCGGTGCCCTCGTGCGTTCCGTAGCCGCTGGCCACGCGGCCAGCGGGTGCCGACGCATAGCCGGAGGCCATGTGGAGCGCCGAGGAGCGGGCGAGGGGGCCGTGGATCCGAAGCGAGCGCGACGGGAGGCGGCTGGGGATGGGAACCATCAATCGTTGCAGATGTCGTCCTCGTTGCCCTCGACCTTGTCCGGGCCCTTCGAGCAGAGGTCGTAGTGGTTGTCCGGGTTCCGGCTGGCCGGGTACTGGTAGATGATGTCCTGGTTCCAGGGGTCCTGCAGCTTCTTGTCCTTGAGGAGCTTGGAGTCCACCACCTCCCGGAGGTCCGTCGGGAAGTCGTTCTCCGCGGCGTACAGGTCGATGGCGTTCGCCACGGTGCGCAGCTGGGCTGCGGTGCTGTCCACCTTGGCCTTCTGCATGTAGTTGACGACGCCGACGCCGATGGCGGTCGAGAGGATGCCGATGATGGCGATGACCACCATGATCTCGATGAGGGTCATGCCGCGCTGCGACGCGACGGTGTTTCGGAGCTGGATCTTCATGGGTGCTCTCTCCTGAGCGACGGTTGGGGTTGTGTAGGGTCATTCGCCGCTGGAGGCGACGAGTTCGGGAACGGGAACGGGAACGGGAACGGGAACGGGAACGGGAACGGGGTTCATGCGCCGCCCGACGCGATGACCTCGTTCATCTGCATCATGGGCATGAGGATCGCGAACACGAGGAACGCGACCGACACTCCCATGACCACGATCATCACGGGCTCGAGGACGCTCGTGAGCTGGGTGATCTTGGAGTCCACCTGGATCTCGTAGCTGTCGGCGACGTTGCCCAGCATGGCCTCCAGCTCGCCGGACTGCTCGCCCACGGACACCATGTGGCAGACCATGGGTGGGAACTCGCCGGAGGTCTTGAGGGGATCGGCGATGGACTGGCCCTCCTTGACCGCCTCCCGGGCCTCGTCGACCACCTCGGACAGGGTGTGGTTGCCGATGACGGACCGGACGATGTTCATGGCGGTCAGGATGGGCACGCCGGAGCCGAGCAGGGTGGACAGGGTCCGCGCGAAGCGCGCCACGTTCAGCATCCGGATGAGCGGGCCGAAGATGGGGACCTTGAGCGTGAAGGCGTCCCACTTCGGCTTGCCCTTCTCGGAGCGGCGCCAGCGGCTCCAGTAGATGGCGCCGCCGATGCCGAGCAGGAAGATGAGCGGCCAGAACGTCTGGAAGAACTCGCTGCTCCCGATGAGGATGCGCGTGATGAGGGGCAGCTGGGCGCCCATCTCTTCGAACATCTCGGAGATCTTGGGCACCACGAAGAGCATCATCAGGGTCACGATGACCAGGCCCAGGCCCATCATGATGATGGGATACATCAGCGCGCCCATGAGTTTGGCGCGCAGCCGGACCTGGGCCTCCGTGAAGTCGGCCAGGCGGTCGAAGACCACGTCCATGTTCCCCGACGACTCGCCGGCGTGGACCATGTTGACGTAGAGGTCGCCGAAGATCCGCGGGTGCTCCTTGAGCGCGCTCGCCAGCGACGAGCCCTCGCTGACGGAGCGCTTCACCTGGCTCAGCACGTGCTTGAACTTCGGGTTCTCGAGCTGCTCTGCGATGGCCCCGATGGCGTCCACCATGGGGATGCCCGCGCGGATGAGCGTGGCCATCTGGCGCGTGACCTCCGCCACCTCCATGATCTTCACGCGCCGCAGGGCGTCCAGGACCTGGACCTCGCGGGAGCCGGCCTTCTCGCCGCCGACCTTGCGCTTCTTCCCGCCGCGATCCGTCTCGACGTACTGGCTCAGGAACACGCCGTCGCGCCGCAGGCGCTCCTTCAGCGCGCGGGGGTTGTCGGCGTCCATGACGCCGTGGGTCTGTTTGCCCCGCTTGTCGAGGCCCTTGTACTCGTAGATCGGCATGCGTGACGTCGGGGGACACGGCGGGCCGGCGCCCGCGGGTTATGGGATGCGCGTGGCCGGGGAGGGGCCCTTCAGATCCGGTCCTCGGCGGTGACGCGCATCACCTCGTCGATGCTGGTGAGTCCCTGGAGGACCTTCTGGGCGCCGTCCTCGCGGAGGGTCTTCATCCCCCGCTTCTGGGCCGTGCGCTTGAGCGTGCTGGCGGGCGTGTTCTGCATCACCAGCGAGCGCAGGTCCTCGTCGACCTGCATCAGCTCGTGGATGCCCGCGCGGCCCTTGTAGCCCGTGTGGAAGCACTCCTCGCAGCCGCCGCCGCGGTAGATGGTGTGCCCCTTGCGCGCGGCCACGAGGTCGTCGAAGCCGAGGCGTTCCAGCTCGTGGTCGGTCGGCTCGTACGGCTCGCGGCAGTTGGTGCACAGGGTGCGGACCAGGCGCTGGGCCATGACCGCGATGACCGACGAGGCCGACAGGAACGGCTCGACGCCCATGTCGGTCAGTCGCGTGAAGGCGCTGGGGGCGTCGTTGGTGTGGAGCGTGGCGAACACCAGGTGGCCCGTGAGCGCCGCCTGGATGGCGTTCTCGGCGGTCTCCAGGTCACGGATCTCGCCGATGAGCACCACGTCCGGATCCTGGCGGAGGATGGCGCGGAGGCCCCGGGCGAAGGTGAAGTCGATCTTCCGGTTCACCTGCATCTGCCCGATGCCCTGGATCTGGTACTCGACCGGATCCTCCACCGTCAGGATGTTGCGGTCGGGCGTGTTGATCCGCGACAGGGCGGCGTACAGCGTCGTCGTCTTGCCGGAGCCCGTCGGGCCCGTCACCAGGATGATCCCGTGGGGCCGGTGGATGAGCTCCTCGATGGTCTCCAGGTTGCCCGGGTCGAAGCCGAGCGACGGCAGGTCCAGGAGCACGGAGCTCTTGTCGAGGATACGGAGGACGAGGCGCTCCCCGTAGGTCGTCGGGACCGTGGAGAGGCGGAGGTCCACGTCGCGGCCGGCCACCTTGATGCGGATGCGGCCGTCCTGGGGGAGGCGCTTCTCCGCGATGTTCAGGTTGCCCATGATCTTGATGCGGCTGGCGATGGAGGCCTGGAACCGCTTGGGCGCGCGGACGATCTCCTTGAGCACGCCGTCCTTGCGGAAGCGGACGACGATGTCCTTCTCGTAGGGCTCGATGTGGACGTCGGAGGCCCGCTCCTTGATGGCCTGGTTCAACACCGAGTTGACCAGGCGGATGATGGGCGCCTCGTCGTCCTCGTCGAGGATGTCCTTGGTCTGCTCCTCGAGGTCGTGGGCGATGGTGCCCAGGTCCTCCTCGGAGAGATCGTCGACCACCTGGTCGGCGCCGGCGCGGCGGTCGAACACCCGGTGCATGGCCTGGCGCACCTGGCTCTCGGGCGCCACCACCAGCTCCAGATCGCGGTCGAAGATGACCCGGATGTCGTCGATGGCGAAGGTGTTCAGCGGGTCGACGACCGCCACGCGGACCCAGTCCGCCTCCTCGGGGGCCTCCAGGGGCAGGATGCCGTTCGCCCGGACGTAGGCCAGGGTCATGTCGGCGACGAGCTTGGGCTCGATCGCCTCCGGGTCCAGCTCCGGCACGAAGGGCAGGTCGAGCTGCCGGGCGATCGCCCGGGCCAGGGCCACCTCGTCGATGGCCTCCATCGCCAGGAGGATCTGGCCGAGCCGGCCACCCTTCTCGCGCTGCACCTCCAGGGCATTCTGGACGGTGGCCGCGGACACGGCGTCCATCTCGACGAGGATCTCGCCGATGCGCCTGGGGACCAGCCTCGCGCTCTCCATGCTGGCGGCGATCGCCATTCGGCTACTCCTCCTCCTCGGGTGTCTCCGGGAGGCGCTCGGACGGGTCGTACTCGATGTCGTGGGTCTCGGGCGGCCCCACCTCGTCGAACTCGGACGACTCGAAGACGGCCCGCTCGCGAAGCTCGCGCTGCTCCTCGGCCCGCTCGATCGTCTCGTGCATCTCCTCCAACAGCCCCGACCGCTTCCTGTAATCCAGCTCGCCGTCGAACTCCTTCGCGCGGAGGGCCATCGTCCGGGCCATCTCCATGTACTCGCGCTTGCGCTGCTCGTGGATTCTCTTGAGGTCGCTGGGGTCCTTGATGACGTGCGGGATGATGATGACCAGCAGGTTCCGCTTCTCGAGCTGGGTGGACGTCCGGCGGAACAGCAGCCCGATGAGCGGCACGTCGCCCAGGAACGGCACCTTCTCCACGGACTCGGTCTCCTGGTCCTTCATCAGGCCGCCGATGACCACGGGCTGACCGTCCCGGACGACCACGACGTTTCGCACCTTCCGGGTGGACGTGATGGGCGCGTCGGCGAAGAAGCCGTCCAGGTTGTCGAGGCTCTGGTCGATCTCCAGGCGGACGAAGTCGCTCGCGTTCACCTGCGGCTTGATCTTGAGCGTCAGGTCGATGTCCACGTACTGGACTTGGCTGCCGAGGCCCGCGAGGCTGCTCAGGCCGGCCAGACCGCCCAGGCCGCCGAGGCCTCCCTGGGCTCCCTGGGTTCCCTGCGCGGTGCCGGTCAGGCCGCCGAGGCCCGCGGCGCCGCCGAGGCTGCCCAGGCCGCCGAGCGTGGCGTTCCGGAAGGGCTGGCGCTGGCCCACCTGGATCTCCGCCTCCTCGTTCTCGACCGTGAGGATGTGGGGCGTGGACAGGACGTTCACGTTCGAGGTGGTCTGCAGCGCCCGGAGCAGGAACCCGAAGGCCGGGATGGAAAACGTGGAGCCGCCGGTGCCGCTGCCGGCGCTCTGCCCGGAGCCCGCCGAGACGTCGAGGAGCGGGCCTTGGAGGCCCACGGCCCCGCCGCCGTCACTCAGGGTCTGGAGCGCCGCGGACACGTCGAGGCCCAGGCCGCCCACGCCGAACAGGAGCGGCAGCGTCTCGCCGCCCAGCTCCACCTCGGCGCCGCCGGAGCCGCTGATGCCGAGCTCCCGCTGCTTGTTCTGCGAGATCTCCATGACGATGGCCTCGACGTAGACCTGCTTCTGGCGCACGTCGAGCTGGCGGACGACCTTCTGGAGCGACAGGTAGTCCTTGAGCGAGGACTCGATCACGAGGGAGTTGGTGGGCTCGTAGGCCGTGATCTTGATCTCGCCCTCGAACAGGGCGCCGGAGGCCGGTCCGCCGCCGCCCTGCTGCTCGCCCTGCCCTCCGCCCTGCTGCCTGCCCCGCTGCCGGCTGCTGGTGCCCTGGGCGAGGCTGGACAGGGTCTGGGCGATGTCGTTGGCGTCCGCGTTCTCCAGGTCGTGGATGTGGATCTGGCCCTCGCCGGGGATGGGCACGTCGATGCGGCGGATGAGCCGGTCGATGCGCAGGTACGAGGTCCGCGTGGTCACGAAGACGATGCTGTTGGTGCGCTCGTCCGCCAGCATCTTCGTGATGGCGACGCTGGTGATGCCGCCCTCCTCCTCGCCGACGACCTCGGAGGGGCTCGGGGCGGTCTTGCCTCCCCGCCGCTGGGCCGCCCGCCGCGCCCGTCGTCGCGCCCGGGCCCGGGCCGCGGCCGACTGGTTCGAGGAGGCCCCGCCACCACCGGACGCGGCGCCCTCCCCACCGAAGAGGTTCTGCAGCATGCTCAGGACCTCGCCGGCGTCGGCGTACTGGATGGGGCGGATCCAGATCTTCTCCTTGCCCACCGGGACGTCCAGCTCCTCGACCAGGTCCAGGATCCGCCGGATGTTCGCCCCGGTGTCCGTGAGGATGATGGTGTTCGTCGGGGCGTAGACCGTGACGTCCGCGGCCTTGGTCTTGAACTTGTCGATGACCGGGATGATCTCGGAGGCCTGGATGTGGCTGAGCTGGATCAGCCGCGTCACGATGCGATCGTCGTTGGGGCCCTGCTTGCCGACGCCGAAGATGGGCGCGCCCTGCTGGCGGGCCTCGCCGTTGGCGACGATCTCCTGGAAGCCGCCCTTGGGCACGATCGTCAGGCCGTTGGCCTCCAAGGCCGAGAGGTACGCCTTGTAGGCCTCGTAGGCCGTCACCGGCTTCGGGCTGAGGATGCTGATGGTCGCGTTCTCGTTCACCCCCCCGGCGAGCAGGAAGTTCTGCTCGGTGATGCAGGAGATGAACTTGGTCAGATCACCGAGGGCGATCTCCTCGAAGTCGAGGCGGATCTTCGCGTTCAGGGGCAGCTTCTTGCACTTCACCCCCTTCTCGAAGTTCGTCTTCCACTCGATGACGTCCTCGGCGTCGGTGGAGAGCTTCTCGGCCGTCTCCTCGGGGCCGGCGGGCTTGCCGAGGCGGGACGGGTCCACCGGCGGCTTCTCCCCCTTCGTCTCCACGACGCCGGGCTTCTTCCCCCGGGTCCGGACGACCCCCGAGTCCTCCCCGCCGCCCTCCTCGGCGTCCTCGGGGAGGTTGTCGGTCCTGAGGCGGCGCGGCCGGGCCTCGTCCTCTTCCGTGGCCGGCGCTCCGCGGTCGGCGCCGGCAGGGCGCGGCACCTCCGGGAGCGTGCCGGGCCTGCGCTGCTGCGCGTGCGCGTCTCCCAAGGACGGGGCTAGGAGCAGGAAGCCTGCCAGTGTGCCTGCCAGTGTGGGGGTGATGTGCCTCATGCGTCGTTCCAGCACCTGATGGGGGGGGGCGCGACCGCCGGTGGGGCGGGCGCGGCGCGCGGGTGTTCGATGTGGTGGGTTCGCCGATGTGCGGACAGCGGCGGGCGCAGCGTATACCTGCGCGTGGACGAGACGATCGAGACGGCCGAGCGTCACTCGATGCTGTAGCTCAGCTTCTTCTTCTGGCCCCTCCGCTCGATGTCCACCTTGACGTTCGAGGAGTTCTTGAGCTGCTCGAAGAGCTGGAGCGCCTTGTTCGGGCTGTCGATGTCGCGCCCGTTGATGGACTTGACGACGTCGCCGCTGCGGATGCCGATGGAGCGGTACAGGCTGCCGGGCCGGACGCCCACCAGCTTGAAGCCCTCGTAGCGCCCGTTGCGGTAGTTCGGGACCACCCGCGCCTGGCGCCCGAGCTTGGAGAGGTCCTTGAGCTGCTCGTCGAGCATGCCGCGGTCGATCTCGTACTCGTAGGGGCCCGTCTTCTGCACGCCCTTCTGCATACTCGACCTCTTGGAGGTGCGGCGGCTCTTCGGGCGGGGTTGCACGCGCTTCCGGGCGCTGGGGCGACGCCCGCGGTCCGGTCCGGCCTCGTCCTTCGGGGCGCTCCAGAGCTTCACTAGCTTCAGCTCGGCGCCCTCCTTCACCACGATGTGGCGGGGCGCGATGGCCATGACCTTCGCCTGGCCCTCGAGGAACTCCGAGCCGACCCAGGCGAGCTTGGTCTCGCCGTCGACGGTCAGCGTCGCCATGGAGGTCTCGCTGTCGTTGTGGACCAGGGTGCCCATGAGTTCGATGGGCAGGTCGCTCTCCTCCAGCTCGTCGTCCTCTCCGGTCTCCAGCTCCTCCGCGCAGTCCTCGGGGCAGGTCTCCTCCGTCTCGTTCATGTCGCAGGTCCCGTCCCCGCACTCGTGGACCTCCTCCTCGGGCTCGTCCTCCGGCGGGTCCAGGTCGAAGACGTTGCGGGCGGTCAGGAGCTGCGCCGCGTTCTCCTCCTCGGCGACGCGACCCAGGGAGCCCTCGCCCGTCTCGGCCGCCACCGCCTCGGCGTCGGGCGGCTCGGGCACCACGAAGAGCTTGGAGCCTGCCACGGCGTTGACCGTGCTCGCGGTGGTCCACGCCAGCGCCGCGATGAAGGCGAGGTGGACGACCCAGAAGTGCTTTTTGAACAGGGCGGTCATGAGCAGGGTCTCTCCAAGCAAGTTCGATGCCAGGCGGCCCGGCGACGCGATGCGCCGTGGTGCCTGGCTTCGAGCCGACGCCGGGGCCCGACCCGGCGTCAGAATGTCAGCGGCCCCCGCTCGTGGTCAGCGAGGATTGCCAAAATGTCAAAGGAAACGTACCAAGGGCTCCATGAAGACCCCGACGTCGACCCGGCCGCGCCGGTGCCTCCCCCACGCCCTCGCATTGTACCTCCTGGTGGCCGCCGGCGCCGGGTTCGGGTGCCGTGACGAAGCTCCCGAGCCGAGCCCCGAGCCCCCTCCGCAGGAGGCCGAGACTCCGCCGTCCCGCGACCGGGAGCCGGACGCCCCCGAGCCGACCGCGGAGGAGCAGGAGCCCGAGGGCGCCGAGGACGAGGACGCCGCCGCACCGGCCGAGCCCCCGGTCCACCTGGTCCGGCACCGGGGGGATCCCAGCGGCCCGATCGGCTACCTGGTCGTGGAGCCCGCCGAGGGGCCGCCCGACCTGCCCCTCGTGATCGCGCTGCACGGCCGCGGCGATCGCCCCGATCGGTTCGCGGACCTGGTGGAGCGCCTGCGTCTGCCGGTCCGGGGGATCGTCGCACGCGCCCCGCTCGAGTGGGGCCCCCGGGCCGGGCGCCAGTGGTTCGACATGCGGGCCGACGACTTCGGGGCGCAGATCCTGCAGCGGGTCGAGGACCTGGAGACCCTCGCCGACAAGCTGGAGCGGAAGTACCCCGGGGCGCCGAAGCCCATCCTGCTGGGCTTCAGCCAGGGAGCCATGCTCGCTGTCCAGGCGGTGGCCCGGGCGCCGGAGCGCTTCGGCGGCGCGGTGGCCCTGTCCGGCTTCCTGCCCGTCACCGAGGGCAACGAGGCGGCCTCGGAGCCCGTGCCCCTGCTCGTCACCGCCGGCGAGCGCGACCGCGTCGTCCCGCCCGAGCGCACCCTCGAGGCCGTGGAGGCCCTGAAGAAGCTGGGCCACGACCCCGAGGTGATGCGCTTCCGCGGCGGCCACTCGATCCCGAAGGACGTGCTCGCCCGGACCCGGGAGTTCCTCCGGCAACAGGGCGACTAGTGGGGTCAAGCCTACTCATTTCACACTTTTCGGGGCATCCCGGCGAGGCCGCCAATCCTACTGGCAGATCCCGTCGAGGCACTGCCCCTCGGCGCACTCGGAGGTGGCCGTGCACTCCACCTTCCGGTGGCAGTAGCCGTACCGGCAGACCTCGTCCGCCGCGCAGTCCGACGCGCCGGCGCAGGTGGCCAGGCACTTGCCGTCGACGCAGCCTTCGCCCTCGGTGCAGGACGCGGGGCCGCTGCACTGGATGACCGGTGACGTGTCGGCCACGCAGAGCTCCCCCTCGCAGCGCTGGTGCTCGGGGCAGTCGATGCTCTCCTGGCACGGGAGGTGGCATTCGCCCTCGATGCACAGGCGGTCCGGACCGCACTCGCCGTGGAAGGTGCAGGCCACCTCGGGTGCTTCGGTCGGCAGGCACTGCCCGCCGTCGCCGCAGGTCTGCCCGGGCGGACAGGCGCCGGCGTCGTCGCAGGGGAAGTAGCAGGCGGCGTCGAGGCAGATCCCGTCGTCTCCGCAGTCGGTGTTCAGCACGCAGGACTCGCCCGGGTGATCGGGCAGGTCGGGGTCTTCGGCCGGGTCGCCCTCTTCGCCGTCGCCGGGGCTGTCCACGCAGGCCCCCGACTCGAGGCAGATCTCGCGGTCGGCGCAGTCCGTGTGGGCCGTACAGCCGGGGTTCCCGTCCGTGGCGGAGTCGGTGCCGCCGTCGTGGGAGTCTCCGCTGCCGGCGCCCGGCACGCAGCGGTCTCCGGCGGAGCAGACGCGGTCGCGCGGGCACTGATCCGTGCGGTCGCAGCGGTACTCCTCGCAGAAGCCGCCGTCGCAGACGTAGCAGCCCGCGTCGTCGCAGCTCATCTCCTCGTAGGTGCGGGCCCGTTCGGAGCGTTCGCCGTACTCGGAATAGCTGCAGGCGGCGAGCGCCAGGCCCGCGAGCCCCGACATCAACAACAGGGGGGCGGAACGGAACATGCAGTACCTCCACGTCGTCTGCGGTCTGGTTCGGTGCCGACAGCCGCTGCGACGAACGACGCGGGGCGCCATTCAAAGGAAATCCGCCCATCCGTACCGGGGGGCGCGCCTTGCGCCGGAGGCCGCCGGAATGACACGTTGACACCATCGGTTGACAACTTGTCATCCGCGCGCCGAGGAGCTCCCATGAGCGACGTGCTGCCCCCCCAGCCCCTCCTGGTCGTCGACGACGATCGGGCCAACCTGGAGTCCCTGGCCCGCATCTTCCGCCGGGAGAAGCTGGAGGTGCTGACGGCCTCCGACGGCAAGGAGGCCCTCGACCTGCTCCGGGAGCAGCGGGTGGGCGTGTGCCTCACGGACCTGATGATGCCCGGCATGAGCGGCCTGGACCTGCTGCGGGCGGCCAAGACGATCTCGCCCGAGACGGAGTTCGTGCTGATGACGGCCTTCGGGACCGTGGAGACCGCGGTGGAGGCCATGAAGGAGGGGGCCTGGGACTTCGTGACCAAGCCCTTCAAGAAGATCCAGATCGTCCGGGCGGTCCGTCGCGCCCTCGACCAGCAGAACCTGCTCCTGGAGAACCAGCTCCTCCGGGCGCAGCTCCAGGACAGCCGGAAGCAGCGGTCCATCATCGGCAACTCCCTGTCCATCCGGCACACCATGGAGATGGTCCAGCAGGTGGCGCCGTCCAGCGCGACCGTGCTGCTCACGGGCGAGAGCGGGACCGGCAAGGAGCTGTTCGCCCGCGCCATCCACGACGAGTCCTCCCGGCAGGGGCGGCCGTTCATCGCGGTCAACTGCGCCGCGCTGCCCGAGACGCTCCTGGAGGCCGAGTTGTTCGGCCACGAGAAGGGCGCCTTCACGGGCGCGTCCAGCACGAAGAAGGGCCGCTTCGAGCTGGCGGACGGCGGGACCCTGTTCCTGGACGAGATCGGCGAGATGAGCCCGCAGGTCCAGGTGAAGCTGCTGCGGGCGCTCCAGGAGGGCGAGTTCGAGCGCGTCGGCGGCACCCGGACCCTCCACGTGGACGTGCGCATCGTGGCGGCCACCAACACGGATCTGAAGGCCGAGGTGGACGAGGGGCGCTTCCGCGAGGACCTGTTCTATCGCCTGAACGTGATCCACATCGGGCTCCCGCCGCTGCGCGACCGGAAGGACGACGTGCCGCTGCTGGCCCACCACTTCCTGAAGCGGTACGCGGACAAGAACGACAAGGCGATCCAGGGCATCACGCGGGAGGCCATGGACGCTCTCGTGGATTGGGGCTGGCCGGGCAACGTCCGGGAGCTGGAGAACGCCATGGAGCGCGCCGTGGTCCTGTGCCGGGGGGAGACCGTCGGGGTGGAGGAGCTTCCGCCCCAGCTCCGGCAGGGAGGCGCCGAGACCCGCGCGATGAACATCCCCGTGGGCACCCCCCTGGAGGCCATCGAGAAGTTGGTCATCCGGGAGACCCTGAACGCCACCCGCGGCGACAAGGAGCTGGCCGCCCAGCTCCTCGGGATCTCCACCCGGACCATCTACAGGAAGATCTGAGTGTCGGCCTGCCGCGGTGCTTCGCCACGTGGTCGTGGACGTGGTCGTCAGTCGTGGTCGGGCCTTCTGGCCCCGTCGCTCCGACCCGGTCCGTAGAGGCGTCCCTGACGAATGGTGCCTGCGTGGGGTGGTCGCGCCGGGAACGCGAGCCGCGCGGGTCCCGGGGCCGTGTGCTCCCAGCCCGCGAACCCGGCGTTCCGGGTGGTTGGAGCGCCGGTCGTCCACGTCCACGTCCACGAAGGTGCGGGTCCTGGGACTTCGAGAGCGTCCCGAGGGAATTGCCGGTCCCGATCTCGTCGGTTATGGTCCCCGCGTTTCGCGCGGGGTCCCGGAGGATGACGATGCGCCAGATGCTCCTCGCCACGCTCCTCGCCCTGTCCGTGCTCGCCGTGGGTTGTGAGCGGATGGCGGGCGACTCGGAGCGCGAGCGCCGTGTCGCGGCGGAGCAGGAGGCCATCGAGGCCTACTCCGAGAAGGTGCCCCAGGTGGACGCGCTCCAGGAGCGCTTCGTCGAGGCGTGGAGGAAGGCCAACGAGATCAAGGGTCTCGACGCCTTCAAGGAGGCGGTGGAGTCCCGGGTCGTCCCGGCGCTCGAGGCGTACGTGGCCGCCCTGAAGGTGATGCCCACGGGCAGCGAGGAGCTGGAGCGCATCCACGGCGTGGTGCTGGAGGCCTACGAGAGCGCGACGGCGGCGTTCCGGAAGTTCGTCGACGGCCTGGACGACGAGAACGTCGAGGCGCGCTACAAGGCGCTGCTGGAGGCCATGGACCAGGTCGCCGCGGCCGAGGAGGCCTACCGGGAGCAGCTCGAGGCCTACTACGCGCAAAACCGCGTCGAGCTGATCACCGGCGAGGCCGAGGGCGAAGCCGAAGCCGCGCCCGAAGCCGAAGCCGCGTCCGAAGCCGAGTAGGCCGCCGGCTTGAGGATGCTCGCCGAGATCGTCCGCACCCTGCGGCCGCACCAGTGGGTGAAGAACCTCTTCGTTCTGGCCCCGCTGGTGTTTGCCGAGCACGCCCTGGAGGCGCGTCCTCTCGTGCGGGCCGGCGGCGCTTTCCTGCTGTTCTCGCTGCTGTCGGGCTGCGTCTACCTGCTCAACGACATCGTCGACATCGAGAGCGACCGGCTGCACCCGACCAAGCGGCACCGCCCGATCCCGGCCGGGCGCCTGTCCCTGGGCATGGCGAGGCTGACCCTGGCCATCCTGCTCCTGGGCACCATCGCGGGCAGCTTCGCCCTGTCCACCGACTTCGCCGCCGTGGGCCTCGCGTACTTCGCGCTCAACGTGGGCTACTCGTTTTCCCTGAAGCACATCCCCTTCGTGGACGTGCTGAGCATCGCGGCGGGCTTCATCCTGCGGCTGTTCGGGGGGGCCGTGGCCATCGACGTCCCGGTCTCCCTGTGGCTCGGGGCGTGCACCTTCCTGCTGGCGACGTACCTGGGCCTCGGCAAGCGCAAGCACGAGCTGGCCATGGCCGGGGAGGACGCCACGCACCAGCGGCGGGTGCTGGAGCGCTACGAGCTGGAGCACATCAAGGGCACCATGGCCGCGCTGGCGGTGGCGACCCTGGGCTGCTACGCGGCCTACACGCTCCTGGGCGAGACCATGGCCACGTTCTCGCCGCGGGACCTGGTGTGGACGCTGCCGTTCGTGGCCTTCGGGCTGTGGCGGTTCTACCGGCTCACGGAGCGGACGGAGCAGGGCAGGAGCCCGACGGATCTGATGCTGGGGGATCCTCCCTTCCTGGTGAACCTGGCGCTGTGGGGGGCGGTCGTCGTGATCGTGATCTACCTGCGATGAGGGCCTGGAGGACCTTGCTGGTCGCCGCGCTCCTGGGCCTGGCGGCCTGCGGCTCCACGTCGCAGGCGAAGGACGGCGACGGCGCGCCGGAGGAGGAGGCGCCGCAGACCTACGACGCGAAGGTCCGCGCCCGGCTGGAGGTGGCCCGGGAGGAGCGCGTCCACGTCCTGCGGCACAACCCGACCACGTGCGGGTGCCCGCCGTACGAGCTCCGCCTGGACGGCCACTGGCACCGGGTGGCCTTCGACGCCCCGGACGAGGACGACCCCGCCCTCCTGGCGCTTCAGGAGGCGGTCGCGGCCGACGCCGGGCGCGAGGCGGGCCGGCAGTACGTCATGCAGGGCAAGCTGGACAGCACCCTCGTGACCTGTGGGCGCGGCGCCATCGTGGTCACCCTGGACCCCACGGCCTTCGGCCCCCCGCCGGAGCCCGAGGAGGAGGAGTAGGTCCGGCGTCCCGGCCGTCTACTGCGGCTCGTCGTCCGCCTCCTCCTCGGCCGCGCGGGCGGCGGCGATGGCCTCCTCCGTCGCCACCAGATCGCGTGCCACTTTGGTCATGAAGGCGTAGCCGATCCCCAGCCGCAGCACGGTCGTGGCCGGACCTACGATGGTCGAGATGGCGACGACGGTCGCGGCCGCCTCGGCGCCACCGGCCACGTAGGGGGCGTACAGCTGTTTCATGGCCCACTGGACCGCTCCGAGGCCCGAGATGCTCGCCGGCAGGACCTGCACGAAGGTGAGGATGGGCACGTAGACGAGCAGGGACATCAGATCCACGTGGATGTCGAACGTCGGCAGCATCGCGAAGTGCATGAGGACGTAGATGGTCGTGAAGCCCGTTCGCGCGAGGAGCATGGCGAGGTAGTCGGCCGCTCGGGCCTCCCGGAATGCGTGGAACAGTCGCCAGTCCCGAAAGTGGCCCAGAATCAGCCAGTCGACGCCGAGGTGCCAGTAGCTCAGGGCCCCCACGACGATGGCCCACCCGACGATCAGGACGGTCGGTAGCTTGTCCGCGATGTCGGGAGGCAGGAGGTCGCCCCCCAGCCAGGCGCCGGCGGTCATGAGCAGCAGCAGGGCGGTGACGTCCACGAAGGCGAGCCAGAGCAACGTCGACAGCGTCGTCAGGAAGGGGGTCTGCTCCTTCTTGTGGACGAAATACGCGATCCCGCCGGACGCCGCGCCGTAGTTGATGGCGTTGAGGAAGTAGCTCACGCCCTTGACGGCGAGCACGTCGGACATCGCCATCGGCTGGAGCAGCCGCCGGAAGAGGAGCCACAGGGTCCCGGAGTCCGCGATGAACGTCACGATGGCGAACACGACGAGCCAGACGCTCAGCTCCACCCACTTCGCCGCGCGGAAGGCCTCCGCGAACTCGGCGAGGTCGATGGACGCGTAGAGCCAGCCGACGATGACGACGCTGAAGATCCAGGGGAGTGCGCGCTTTACCTTTGGGGACACGTCGAGGGGCCTCGTGTGCCGTGGGGCTCGCCGTCTTGCGGATCGCGGCGCGGCGCGGCCGGGCCAACGGTCCTTGTGGATCCGCGAAGGCGGCGCGTAAGGTTTCCGCTCGCGCAGGGCGGGCGTCAAGCGCATCGCCCGAGAGGACGGAGGGGAGCCGGTGGCGCACGGGCGGGGTGAGCGGAGGCGAAGGCGCGGCGCGAGCGCCCGCAAGCCGGACGCGAGGGCGGTGGCCGCGACCATCCTGGTCGCCGTGGAGACGCGCGGCGCCTGGGCCAACGAGCTGCTGGGTCGCGAGCTGGAGCGGGCCGGCGTCCGGGATCCGCGGGATCGCGCCCTGACCACGGAGCTGGTCTACGGCGTCCTGCGCTGGCGGCGGCGCCTGGACCACGCCCTGGTGCCCCGGGTCCGACAGGGCCTGGATCGGCTGGAGCCGGTCGCGAGGGCCCTGCTTCGCGTCGGCGCCTACCAGGTGCGCATGCTGGACCGGATCCCGACGCCCGTGGCCGTGAGCGCGACCCAGGACGCGGCGCGCGCGCTGGGGGCCGGTCGCCTGACGGGGCTCCTCAACGGCGTGCTCCGGCGGGTGGCCTCCGACCCCGAGGAACTGCCGTCCGGCGACGCCGACGCGGCCATCGGCGTGCGCGCGAGCCTCCCGGACTGGATCGTGGGGCTGCTGCGCATGCGCTGGCCCGACGCGGTGGAGCGGGAGGCCCTGGCCCTCCGCGAGCGGTCGGCCACGACGATCCGTCCCACCCGGGCCCGGGGCGGCGCGGAGGCGGCGCGCGCAGCGCTCGAGGCGGAGGGCTTCACCGCCGAGCCGGGGCTGAACGGAACGCTCGCGGTCACGGGGCCGGGCGACCCCTTCGCAACGAAGGCCTTCGGGGAGGGCCTGTTCGTGCCCCAGGATCCCGCCAGCGTGCACGTGCTGGACCTCGTCGGCGCCGCGCCGGGCGAGCGCGTGCTGGACCTGTGCGCCGGCCGGGGCATCAAGTCCACGGGCCTGGCCGACCGCGGCGTCCACGTGCTCGCCGTGGACGTGGACGGCCGCAAGCTGGAGGAGGCCCGGGGCCTCGCCGAGCGCCTCGGCGTGGCGGATCGCATGGAGACGCGCGCCGCCGACGCCACCCGCACGGACCTGGACCTGGGGACCTTCTCCCGCGTGCTGGTGGACGCGCCCTGCACGGGCCTGGGCACCATCCGCCGCCACCCGGAGATCGCCTGGAATCGGCGGCCGGCGGACGTGGGGCGCATGGCCGATCTCCAGGCCCGCCTGTTGGCCGCGGCCGCCCGACATGTCGCGCCCGGCGGAGAGCTGATCTACGCGGTCTGCTCCTTCGCCCCGGCGGAGGGCAGGCCGCCGTCCCCGGCGGGCTTCGAGCCGGCCGAAGAGCCCCTCGCCACCCGCCCGAGCGACGGCGTGGACGCCTTCCAGGTGCTGCGCTGGCGTCGGCCTGGCGGCTGAGCGGGTTTCGCGCCCGTTGGTAACGCCGGCGGGAGACGGCTATCCTTCGCCCGTCCTTCGTGGCCCCCGCACCACCGAGAGGTGCCCTCCATGCGCCGCATCGTGCTCGCCGTGTCGTTCGTCGTGGCGCCGACCCTCGTCGGCTGCGCCTCGAACCCGACGCCGCACCCGGAGGCGGACAGCTTCGCCGGCGGCGGGCCTCCCATGGCGGACGTGACCGACTCGGGGAGGCAGGATCCGAACGCGGGAGAGGACGGGGACGACGCTCTCGGGGGCGACGCCGGACCGTTCATGCCGGCCGACGACGCGAGCGGCGACGTCTCCGGGGACGCCCTCCTGGACGGCGACGTGCCCGCCGACGGCCAGGCGACGCCCGACGCGACCCCGGACTTGGCGGGCTCGGACGCCGAGGCGGAGCCCGACGCCGCTCTCTCCGACGCCGAGCGGGAGGTGGAGGTGGCGGGGGCCGACGACGCCCTCGCGCCCCCGGACGTGACCGAGGTCGGAGACGACGGCTCGGCGCCGGACGCGGCGCCGGATGTGGCGGAGCCCGAGCAGGACGCGGCGCCGGACGTGGTGGAGCCCGAGCCCGACACCGCGCCCGACGTGGCCGACGCCGGTTCGGACACCGTCGGCGACGTCGGTCCGGACGTCCCTCCGGACATGGACTACGAGGCCATCCCCTGCACTCCGTTCGGGGACGGCTGCGAGGCCGGATCCTGGTGCGTGCCCGACTGGCTCGAGGCGTCCGAGGGCTTTTGCGTGTCCCTGGAGGGCAACGAGGTCGGCGAGGGGGAGGCCTGCTGGGCGGATCCCTCGACGGACTGCTGTGGCGGGGCGTGCGAGGATCCGGCCATCGCGGACTGCACCTGCGTGGTCGACCCGTACTGCTGCGACGATTGGGACCCCGTCTGCACGCAGGAGGCCCGGGCCCAGTGCGGCCTGGACTGCCCGGGTGGCACGTGCGACGCCGGGCTCGTGTGTACCGGCGGGAGCTGCGCGCCGGTCTGCGACCCGGACGACGGCGCCGGCTGCCCCTCCGGCGAGTGCGGATTCGTCGACCTGGGCGGGTTTCAGCTCGACATCGGGACGTGCACGCCGGCGCCGGAGTCCAGCTGTCCGGAGGGCAAGGTGCCCTGCCTGGAGGACACGGCCTGCTGCACCGCCGGAGCGCTGGCGTTCCCGAACGGCGTGGAGAGCTACGACCTCGCGGTCGGCTCGGACGGCCGCGTGCACGTGCTCTTCGAGGACGGTGCGTTGGATCCGACTCAGCTACGCCACGCCGTCATGGGTGAGGCCGGATGGTCCGAGACCGACCTGGGTGGGGTCGAAGAGGCGTTCGCCCTGGATGCGTATGGAGACGGCGCCGTCGCGGTGGTCAAGGTCGTCGACCCCGAGTGGTCCGCCGAGAAGGGGGTTATCGGCTGGAACTCCGGCGACGGCACGTGGCACTGGCGGGACGCGGACTACGCCGTGCCGGTTGCCTTCCTCGACCGGCGCGTGGACGTGGCCGGCACGGGAGGGGGCGTCTACGGCCTCTTCCGGAACGAGGACGGGGACTACGAAGTCTGGCGCGGTGTCGAGTCCCAGGAGCAGAAGGCCGCGCACGTGACGACGAACACCGACGCCCGGCGGGCGCGCATCGGCCGTTCCTGGACCGGCGACGGCCACGTGCTCGCCATGCAGCGCTGGTACACCAACGAGACCTACGACTTCGAGATCGGCGGGTCGGTCCCGACCATCGGCTTCTCGAAGGCCCTGACCGGCAACCTCGGGCTCCGGTTCACCGCCACGGACCAGGCGCATCACGTCTTCTACCGGACCTCGGACTGGGACGTGGCCGTCGTCCGGCGCGACCTGAGCGGCTACGACTGGGAGACCGGGACCCTGCTCCAGTACGCCAAGCTCACACCCTGGGACGCCGCGGCGGACGGCGACGGGGCCTGGCACCTCTGCTACGTGGAGAGCGATACCCTGTTCTACCAGCGCGAAGGCGGCACGACCGTGGAGGTGGCCGGCCCTGCGGAAAGCTGCAAGGTCCGCACGGACGACCAGGGCGCGGCGCACATCGTCTATCGCACGGGATATGGCTCGGACGCCGAGCTCAGGTACGTGTATCGCGCGCCCTGACCGGGGCCCTATCACCGACTCGCGGCTCCGGCGCTGCTCCTGTTGCTGGGCCTCGCCCGGCGCCGCCCGCGCCCGGGTGGCTTCCGGCGGTGCAAGTGATTACCGGGCCTGTCGACAGGTCGTTGCGCGCCTCCGCGTGTCGAGCCACCATGGCGCTCGACTCCGGCCGGGAGCATGGTGCGATGCGACTTCGCGGACTCGTGATGGTGACGGCGGCCCTGTGGGCCATGGCGGGCTGCTCGGAGCCCGGAGGCGACGGCGCGTTCACGCCGACCGGCTCGGACGGGGGAGTGACCCTCGACGCCGCGGACACCTCGACGGAGGGAGACGTCTCCACGGGGGAGGACACCTCCGAGCCGGAGGACGTGGACGAGCCGGAGACCGACGCCGACGCTCCCGAGGAGGACGTCCCCTGCACGCCCGACTGCGCGGGCAAGGAGTGCGGCGACGACGGCTGTGGCGGAGCGTGCGGGGGATGTCCCGAGGCGGCGCCCCACTGCGTCGACCACGCGTGCAGGCTGCCGTGCGAGCCCGCCTGCGACGGCAAGTCGTGCGGGAGCGACGGCTGCTGGGGCACGTGCGGTGAGTGCGCCGAGGGGCTCGCGTGCGTGGACGGCAACTGCTGTACCCCGGACTGCGACGGGAAGGAGTGCGGCGACGACGGCTGCGGCGGAAGCTGTGGAACGTGCCCGGCCGCGGCGCCCGTGTGCCAGGACGACAAGTGCGCGTGCGTGCCGGACTGCGAGGGCCGGAACTGCGGCCCGGACGGCTGCGGCGGGACCTGCGGCGAGTGCACGGGCTGCGACGGGCCGGACCCGAGCCTCTGCCACTCCGGAGTCTGCTACGCCGTCTGCTGCCCGAGCTGTGACGGCAAGGAGTGCGGCGACGACGGCTGCGGCGGCGTCTGCGGGACCTGCGCGAACGACGAGATGTGCTCGGCGGGTGCCTGCGTGGGGCCCTGCGATCCGAACCCGTGCACCAACCCGCCGCCGGACGGCTGCAGCCCCGACGGCCAGTCCATCTACGAGTACCTGCCCGTGGGGACCTGCACCCAGGACGGCCCCGGGTTCACGTGCGACTACGCCATCGACACCACGGACTGTGGCGAGGACGTCTGCGCGGCCGGCGAGTGCGTCGCCGGCGGCGATCCCTCCACCTACGACTACGACCTGGCGACGTGGCTCTACTCCCTGGAGTTCCCGGGAGAGGGCGAGGACTGCTGCCACGACTTCGACGACGACGGCGAGATCGACAACGGCCTGGCCGACCTCCTGGACTCGCTGGCGCCCCTGATCGGCGAGGACGTGGACGCCAACGCCGGCCTGCACGAGGCCATCCAGGGCGGCGATCTCACCCTGCTCCTGGAGTTCGCCGACCTCACCGGGCTGATGTCGGATACGACGCTGGAGGTGAACGGCTTCCTGGGGACCTGGGACGGTACGGGCTATTCGACGAACATGGCGGGTGAGGGGACGTTCCGCGTCCAGCCGCGCAGCTTCGCGCCCGGCACCGGCGTCCCCCTGAGCCGGTTCACGGACGCCTCCGTGACGGACGGAGAGCTGTTGGCGACCGGGGGCACCTTCGCCCTGCCGATCTTCGGGCTGGACCTCTCGATGGTCGACGCTCGGCTGGAGGGCCACCTCGCCCTGTCGGGGGACGGCGTCGGTCTGTCCTACGGAGAGCTGTCGGGCCTCGTCCCCATGTCGGACGTCGCGGCGACCCTCAACGAAATCGCTGCCGGGTGTGGCTGCCTGAACATCGACGGGGACGCCTTCGAGCTCGCCGCGGAGGACAAGCTGGCCTGCACCGCGGCGGCCAAGGCCGCTACGCCCTCGTGCACGGCGGGTGATGGCACCTGCAAGGACCTGGATGACAACCTGGGCATCGCCTGCACGGCGATCGGCATCCTGAAGCCGGACATCGACACGGACGATAGCGGCAAACCCGATCACTTCAGCGTCGGGCTGCACGTCGAGGGCGCGGGCGCCACCATCACGGGGTTCGGCCAGGACCAGCCCAACGGCACCCTGCCGCTCACAGGCTGTTCGGGCGGCGCCGCGGCGCCGTGGCCGCTGGCTTTGCTGGGGCTCCTGGCGCTCGCGCGGCGTCGGCGGAGGCTCGCTCGCTAGACGTGGCGGGACGTCTCGGCGCGTTCATTGACCCCGCATGGTTCGCCCGCCTAATCTCGATTTCCGGTGAAGACCGTGGCCCATATCGGGCGGCGGTGGGCCGTCCGGCTCGCCGCCGTGACCCTCCCCGCCGGGGGTACAGCAGGCCCGCTGGTGGCCGGGCGCGCCTCGGGGGCCGCCGTCTACCGCCGGGGTAGTGAGCGCGCCGTTGTCACCCAGGCAGGAATCGTCTCTCGACGGGTCCCGTTTCGATCCGATTGGTGTCCGCGATGCGGAGGCTGACCACACCACGACGAGCGACGGCGTCACCCCGACCGTCGCAAGGCAGGAGGACGATGCTCGCACACGTGTGTCCGGGGGATACCCACAGGACGATCCACTGCAGGCTGCTGGGGGTCTTCATCCTGTCGTCCCTGGTCCTGGTGCCCAACGTGGGCCACGGCCAGCCGGACGTGGACGCCAGCCTGGAAGCCGAGACCGACGACGGCATCCACTCTCCCTACGAGGTGAACCTCGCCGTCGACATCCCGCTCACGGTGGGTCTGTTCGCCACGTCCACGATGCTCGTGAACTCGCGGCCGGACACGGTGGCGCCGTCCTGCTATCCGTGCAGCGCGGAGCCGCTCAACTCCCTGGACGCCACGGTGGTGGGCAACGACTCCTCCACCGGGCGGACCATCAGCGACTGGGGGCTGTACGCCTCCATGGCCGCGCCCTACGCCGTGGGCTTCGTGGACGCCCTCGCCTCCGATCACGCCGGGGCCTGGAAGGGATTCCTGGTCGACTCGCTCGTGGTCACGGAGGCGATGGCGGCCGCCATGACCATCAACCAGATCTTCAAGATGACCGCGCAGCGGCCGCGCCCGAGCGTGTACGCCGACCACTCCAATCCGCAGCGCATCTCCTACGGCGACTCCCTGTCGTTCTACTCGGGCCACACGTCCATGGCCTTCGCCGGCGCGGTGGCGACGGCCCGGACGTGGAGCCTCCGCCACCCGGAGAGCGAGGCGAAGCCCGCCATGTGGAGCGCCTGCCTGGCCCTGGCGGTGGCCACGGGCGTCGGTCGCGTGGCCGGCGGCAAGCACTTCTGGTCCGACGTGCTGGTCGGCGCCGTGGCCGGCAGCGCCGCGGGCTGGCTGGTGCCCACGTTCCACCTGAAGGACGGCGACCGGGTCGCCGCGAACGACACGCGCGTCCAGTTCATGCCGACCGGGCTGCGGGTGGACTTCTGAACCTCATGACGCGCCTGGCGGGCGCGGCGGGGGGGCGCCCGGTCGCGCGGTGCCCGGTCGCGCGGTGCTCGCGGGCTCGGTGACGGTCCGTTCCAGCAGCTCCAGGACGCGGGCGGCGAGGTAGCCCACCACCTCCCGGGCCAGGGCGACGTCGTCCTCGAAGACGTCCACGAGGGTCTCGCGGGAGGCCCGGAGCCCCATCCCCCGCTTCGTCGCCCGGGCCGTGTACCACCGGGGGCGGCCGGCGAGCGCCTCGAGGATGCCCATGATGCTCCCCGGCTCCCAGGCGATGGCGCGGCGCCGCCCGGGCTGCTCGCCCCTCAGCGCACCGTCCGCGATGATGAGGGCGTCGTCCGCGCCGTCGCCGGCCTCCCAGAGGACGTCGCCCTCCTCGAAGCGGACCTCCTCCAGGTGCGTCGCCAGGTCCACGAGCACGTCCACCGGGAAGGCGATGGCCGGCAGGCGCCGGACCACCAGGATCCGCTCCACCAGGTCCAGGCCGTCGTGTGTGCTCACCGCGCCCGAGTCGAACGGCGTCTCGGGGAAGCGCAGGGGCCCGGCGCCCTCCCGGAGGAGGTCCACCGCCCGCCCGGCCAGCCGCGCCAGCACGTGCGTGAAGATGGCGAAGTGCTCCTCGAAGAGCTCCAGGAGCATGGCGCCCTTCAGCTCCAGCGCCAGGGTGTCCCGCTCGGCGCGCCACTCCAGGTGCTCCTCGGCGCGGGACAGCATCGCCAGGTCGCCGACCACGCCCCGCGGGCCCACGCGCCGGATCAGGTGGCCGTCCCGCAGCACGTCGACCCGGCCCTCCACGACCATGTAGGCCGCGTGGACGCGGGCGTCCGGACGCAGCAGGATCTCACCGCGCCGGAAGAACCGATCCCGCGTGGCCTCGGCCACGGTCGCCAGCTCCGCGGCGGGCAGGGTCCCGATGACAGGGACCGTGCGGAGGTAGAGCATCCGCTCGGCCCGGTCCAGCAGCGTGCTATCGGACATCGGCCTCCAGGAGCGTGAGCGCCCGGCGGAAGACGCCGGCGTAGGGCGGGCGCGCGGATCGGAGGAAGCCCTCGAGGCGCTCGCGGAATCGTACCATCCGCAGCTCTCCCACGTGATAGGCGGCGAGGCATCGCAGGGCCTCGCTGCCGCCGCCGAGGAGGGTCTCCTGGAGGCCCTCGTAGTCCCGCGGGCGTGGCTCGTGCCAGGGGGGCGCGTGCCGCAGCCGATCCCGATCGGGCCGCTCGTCCACCAGCGCGACGAGGGGGCGGGCCAGCTCGGAGTCCAGCACCCCGGAGAGCAGCTCGACGCTGCTCGCGCGCACCTCGGGGCGGTCGCTCCGGAGGCCGTCGTAGACGCGCTCGAAGTCCTCGTCGGGGCGGAGCATGCCCACGAGGCGGAAGGCGTGCTCCACGGCGTTGCGCTGCTGGTCCGCCAGGAGGTCCACGATCACCTCCCAGCCCGTGGTCCGCCGCGCCGGGTCCTCCTCGGCCCCGGCGAGCATCGACAGGCGCCAGTCGAGGAGGCGGAACGCCGTGGACAGCTCGCGGTCGAGGGCCTCGCGCAGGACGTCCCGATCCAGCGGGACCTGCGGATGCTCGGCACGGATGCGCCCCAGCCCGCGCATGATCTTGTAGCGGACGACAGGGTCCGGGTCGCGGACGAGGTGGTCGAGGAGGATCGGCGCGACCTCCTCCGGCGGGAAGCGGCTCAGGGTTCGGGGCAGGTGCCGCCGCACGCCCACGGGCAGGTCGTGGTCCGTCATGGCCTCGCGGAGCTGCCTCAGGGCCGGGGAGCCGATCCGCAGCAGGGCGTGGCGGGCGGCGTCCCTCAGCTCGCGCTCGCCCAGCATGCCCACGAGGTGGGGGACGAACCCGGCCGCGCCCAGGATGCCCATCACGCCGGCGGCCTCGCGGCGCACTTCGGGGCCGCCCTCGTCGGCGAGGTCCCGGAGGAGGTCGTCCCAGCGTCCCCGGGTCGGGTGGGAGCGGATGGCCTGGAGCAGGGCGAGGCGCGCCTCCCGGTCGCCGCGGGCCATCTCCGTGGCGCCCTCGATGCAGGGCTCGTGACCCTCGGCGCCGAGCACCACCATGGCCGTGGCGCGGACCGGGGCGGCCGGATCCTCGAGGGCGCGCTCCAGGATGCGGCGATCCCGGGCGAGGCGCGTCCGGGTGCGCAGGGCGGCGGCGCGGAGCTCCGGGCGCGGATGGTCGAGGAGCCGGTCCACCCGCCCCAGGATGTCCGTGCGCCCCCGGTCGCCCAGGATCTCGAGCGCGGACAGGACCACGTCCGGGGAGCCGTGCTCCAGCATCCGCGCCGGGATCTCCGAAGCCTGCCCGTCGGCCGCGAGGATGCCCATGGCGGCCAGGACCTCCGCGTCGTCGTCGCTGTCCAGGGCGTCCACGAGCAGGCCGATGGACGCGGGGTCGAGCGGCGCGTGGCGGCGGTGGGCATCCAGGCTGCCGCGCCGCAGGTTCTCCCGGAACAGATCCAGGTAGCGCGGGCGGAGGGTCCGCGCCAGGCCCACGGCCACGGTCGCCAGCACGGCCATGGCGGTCGTGGCGGCGGTGACCGTGCCGCCGGCCCACACGGCCAGGAGGATGCCGCCGGCCGCGAGGGACTGGCCGAGCCGATGCCCGAGGATGTCGATGAACGGCTTCGCGCGCCGACGCACGCCCTCCGTGAGCGGGACGAAGAGGACCTCCGTGGCCGTCCGCTGCAGCGAGTGGCGCAGGGTGCCGTCCGCGCCTTTGAGGATGAGCGCCAGCGCCGTCCCGCCGCCCAGGAGGAGCCCCACGGAGCCGAGCGCCACCGTCGCCGGCAGGACGAGGAGGCCCCGGTGGATGCCGAGCCGGCGCACGACGGGGCGCGTCACGAAGAGCTGCACCACGAGGGAGAGGACGTTGAGGAGCACGTAGAACTTCGCGAAGAAGCCCGCGAGCTCGCCGGGCTCGAAGACGTCGGCCACGCGCCACTTGAACACGTAGTCCAGGAGCGTGAGGGCCGTGGTGAGGACCAGCACCAGGCCGCCGACGCGGCGGAGGTAGGGGCTCTGGCGCACGACCGTGAGGCTCTCGCGGAAGGGAGGCTCCCGCCGGGGCTGCTCCTCACCCTCCACGCCGACGACGCGGCGGAGGACCCAGGAGTGGAGGCCCGTGAGCAAAAACAGGCCGGACGCGGCGCCGACCATCACGTGGGCGGGCCACAGGAGGCTCACGAGCCACGCCAGGCCGGCGCCCGTGATGGCACCGGCGATGGCGCCCGCGACCACGAGGCTGTAGATGCGGCGGGCCTCGACGACGGTGACCAGCCGGCTGAGGAAGAGCCAGAACTGAACGACGGTCAGGGTCCCCAGCAGTCCGCTCCAGATGTACAGGGCGTAGAACACCGGGTTCCCGCCCCACCACGCGGACAGCGGCCAGAAGCCGAGCGTGACGACCGCCGCGGCCAGGAGCAGCACCGTGAGGCCCGTCGGATCCCGCCGGACGAAGCCCATGCGCGTCCACAGCCGCCGCAGGGCGAGGGCGCCCAGGGCGATCCCGAGGTACACGAAGGGCAGGCGCGTCGCAGGGATGTGCGCCAGGAACAGGGCGTCCCGGGCGGTCTCGAGCAGGGTGTGTCCCGCGAGGATGCCGAACAGCGTGACGAACGCGCCCAGCGCCTCCGCGCGGAGGAAGGCCCTGCGGGAGCCCGGCTCGCGGCGGGCGTCGCTTGTCTCGTCGGGACCTGGCAAGGAGTGACCTCCCCGTCAGGTCGCCACGGGGGGCCGGGCGTGTCAACGCGGCGGGGCCCCGTGTCCGGTCAGATCGCGACGCGGACGGGCGGAGCCTCCGCCGTGATGCGGACGGGTTCGCCCCGGCTGCCCGGACCCTCGGCGCGCATCCAGGCGACCGCGGCGGCCAGGTGGTCGGCCATCGACACACCCCGCGCCGTCTCCAGCACGTGCCGCCGGGACAGGGACGCCCGGATGGCCAGGCGAGCGTCGGCGTCCGTCAGGAGGCGGACCACCGCGGCGCGATAGTCGTCCACGGTCCGGGCGACGAGCCAGTCGGGGAGCCCGAGGCGCCGCAGCAGCGCTGCGCCGAAGCGCCCCGGGGCGTGTCGGCTCTCCAGCGTCACGACGGGCAGGCCGCACGCCAGCGCCTCCACCAGCGAGTTGAAGCCCCCGAACGGGAAGGTGTCCAGGTAGACGTCGGCGTCCGCGAGGCGGTCGATGCACTCCTGCCGGGGCAGGTGGGCGGCCATCTCGACGGGCTGCTCCCCGAAGAAGGGGCCCAGCCGCTCGGCCGTCGCACGGGCTCGCGTGGGGGGCACTCCGGGAAGCAGGTGAAGCTCCGCGCGGTCGCCGCCGGCGTCGGCCAGGGCCCCCGACCAGGCGTGCAGGAGCGGCGCGTTGAGCTTGTCGAACGTCGCCAGGCTGATGGCGCGACACCGCTCCGGGCGAAGCGGCCGAGTCCGCGGGCGGGACGGCTCGGGCGGCGGCGTCGTGGACACGCCCAGGCCCGGGAGGAGCACCAGTCGCTCGCGGTAGGAGGCGGCGTCGGGCTCCACGTGGGCGCCGCCCAGGAAGTAGTCCACCGCCGCGGAGCCGGTGGTCACCGGGTGGCCGTACGCGGCAGCCTGCACCCGGGCGAGGCGCTGGGAGGCGAGCCATCGGCTGGCCGTGGCGAGGCCCACCTCGGGGAAGAGCAGCAGGTCCAGGTCCGCCTCCCGGACCTGGCGGGCGGCCCGGCGGAGGTCGTCGGGCCCGTTCGCCGGTCCGATGTCGACGGGGTCCAGGGCGCGCCAGGCGTCCGGCAGGCGCGACAGGTCGCCGGACGGGCAGAACGCACGCACGCCCTCGGCCCGGAGGCGGTCGAGCATGGGGTCGATGCAGCGCTGGACGGCGTGGCCCTCCCGGAAGCAGGTGAGCAGCACGCCGACGCCGCCGCCGCCCGTCCGGGCCGCTCCGCTCCGGCGACGTCCGCGGCGTCGGGGACCCCGGCTTTCGCGCGGACGCAGGCCGGGCGTCAGGACGGCGTCGTTCAGGGTCGACAGGAAGGGCTCGGGATCGCCGGGCTGATACGGTACGCGGCTGCTGGCGTGGCCCAGCACCGGCAGGAGCGGCAGGCGAGCGGGGCGTCCGCGGTGAAACGCCGCGAAGCCGGCCATCGCCCGCTCACGGTTCGCCACGACCCCCGGATCCACCTGGTCCAGCGGGCTCATGGAGTGGACCCCGAGCAGCCAGAAGGCCAGGAAGGGTCGAAGCTCTTCGCGGACCGCGCCGGCCACGGCCTCGTAGTCGAAGGGGTGGCCGCCGTCGGCTGCCAGGCAGTACCGGCCCAAGGCGCGCGCCTGCCGGCCGAGGGGCCACCCGCGGAGCGTGTCCGGGTCCGGGAGGGGCGGCGGGGCGTCGATCCGCTCGGAGCCAGAGGCCCGGAGCCACCAGCCGCCGAGGAGCAGGAAGGCCCAGGTGAAGCCCTCGCGCGTCGGCAGGAGGAGATCCCGCCAGGCGCCCTCCTGCGCGTCGTCCGCGAGCCACCAGCCGCGGGCCACGTCGTCCCAGGCCTCGAACCAGCGGCGGGCGGCCTCGCGCCCCACGGGATCGTCGGCCATGTCCAGCAATCGTCGGGGCTGGAGGCCTCCGGCGAAGGTGGTGTCGTAGACCTCCCGCACGACGTCGTGGCGGCGGTCGGCCACGGCGCCGGCCAGGAGGCGGACGCCCTGGTCCAGGACGTGGTGGAAGGACGCTGGCAGTGGCATGGAGCGCTCCCGTCTCAGAGTTCGAGGTCGTCGGTGAGCGGCACCAGGTCGCCCCGGTGATAGACGTACAGGGGCGTGTCCCGGCGGTGGACGCGCCGGATCTCGTGCTCGATGTCCCGCGCGCGCCAGTTCGAGGCGACGAGGATGGCGTCCACCGGGTCGCGGTCCAGCGTCTCCGGCCCCTCGATGCGGTGGCCGAGGCCGGGCACGTAGCCGCCCTGCTTCAGCGGGTCGGAGTCGACGACCACGGAGATCAGCTCTCCGTCGAGCCCGAACATGTTCATGAGCGCCGCGCCCTTGCCGGTGCCGCCCCAGACCGCCACGCGGCGGCCCTCGCTCCGCCACCGCAGGAGGACCTCGCGGACCCGGCGGACCTGCGCGTCGACGCTCCGGCGGAAGGCGCGGGAGGCGTCCTCGACCGCGCGGGCGTCGCCGCCGGTCCGAGGCCGGGCGGCCAGGGTGACCACCTCGCCCTCGTAGCGGGGCTCGACGGAGAGCACCTCGAACCCGGCGCGCTCGAACATGGTGCGGAAGGAGCGCTCCGTGAAGTTGGAGACGTGCTCCCAGAGGAAGTCGTGGATGCGGTGCTGCTCCAGGGCCTTGTCGATGCGCGGCACCTCGGCGAGGAAGAGGGGCCGGACGCCGAGGCTCTGGCAGGTCAGCGCGATGTCCTCGAGGAAGTCCAGCGGGTCCTCGAGGTGCTCGAGGACGTGGCGGCAGACGATGGCGTCGGGCCGCTGCTCCACAAGGCGCGACGCCTGGAAGTACTCGCGGTGCGTCTCCACCCCCCGCGCGCGGCACTTCTCGGCGTCGGAGCCGGGCTCGAAGGCGACACAGGCGCAGCCGGCCTCGACGAAGTGCCGGAGGAACAGGCCCTCCCCGGCGCCGATCTCCAGGACTCGGCGCCCTTCGAGGTCGTGGGCCTCGATCCACTCCCGGGCCAGATCCTCCTGGTAGGCCCCGAAGAAGTGGGACCGGTTGAACATCAGGTTGCTGCTCTCCCGGTACGGGATCTTCTCGTAGTCGAACTCGCAGTGGAACACGTGGCCGCACACGGCGCAGCGGCGCACGTCCATCACGAACCGCGTCATCCGCCGGGCCTCCTCCGCGCTGCGGGGAAGCCCGAGGACGCTCAGCGGCATCTCCTGCCACACGTACAGGGGGTGGTTGTGGCGGGAGCGGCACGCGAGGCACGAAGTCCGGGACATGGGGGCTGCCTCCTGGGGGGTCACGGGAGACAACGTGCTCCGCCGCCAAGGGCTTTAGCATCCGACGGAGGTCAGAGGCTCCAGTACCGCCGGAGCACCTCCACGGCCCGCTGGACGTCCGCGTCGCCCTGGGGGGTCGTGGTCCTCGGCTCGGGCGGGGTGTCGCCGCGCAGGATCTGCAGGCAGGCGCGGACGCTCTCGCGGAGGCCGCGCAGGTCGTAGCCGCCCTCGAGGGCCAGCGCGACGCGGCCGTCCGCGTGCTCCTGGGCGATCTCCCGCACGACCCCGCACAGGGCCGCGTAGCCCTCGTCGGTCACGCGCATCCCGCCCAGGGGGTCGCGCTGGTGGGCGTCGAAGCCCGCGGAGACCAGCACCAGGTCCGGGCGATACTCCGCGGCGACGGGGACGAGGACCTCCCGGAAGGCCCGGAGGAAGTCCGCCCCGCGCGCCGGTCCGCGGAAGGGCACGTTCACGCTGTAGCCCTCGCCGGCCCCCGTGCCCACCTCCGTCACGCCCCCGCTGCCGGGATAGAAGGGGTGGCGGTGGACGCTGAAGTACAAGACGTCGCGGCGGTGCTCGAAGATGTGCTGGGTGCCGTTGCCGTGGTGCACGTCCCAGTCGACGATCAGGACCCGCTCGCAGCCGTGTTCGCGGAGGGCCTGCTCGGCGGCGACGGCCACGTTGTTGAACAGGCAGAAGCCCATGGCCCGGGCGTGCTCGGCGTGGTGCCCCGGCGGGCGGACCAGGGCGAACGCGCCGTCGGCCTCGCCGTCGATCACCGCCTCCACGGCGTCCAGGGTCGCCCCGGCGGCCAGGTGCGCGGCCGCCACGGTGGCGGGGGAGACGATCGTGTCGGGATCCAGGCGTCGCGACCGGCCGTCGAGCCGATCGATGGCGTCCACGTAGCTCTCCGCGTGGACGCGCACGAGGGGAGCGCGCTGCGCGGGCCTCGGCGTCACCCAGCGCGTGCCCGGGACCGGGTCCTCGCGCAGGGACGTCCACAGGGTCCGCAGGCGGTCGGGGCGCTCCGGGTGTCCCATCCCCGGGTCGTGGTCCACCATCCGGTCGTCGAACAGGAGCAGCGTGTCCGCCATCGGGCCTCCGGGTGCGAAGCGTGGTCCTTCGAGGGTGGCCCATCGCGCTGGCGTCGACCACCCCCGGGGCGGCACCCCGGGGCGGTCGCAAAGTCAACCGCCCTCCCTTGCCCGTGCCCTTGCCCTTGCCCTTGCCCGTGCCCTTGCCTGCTCTCAGACGCAGAAAACCCATCGTCTCCGAGCGGGTGCAATCCGGCGCCGGGGGCCGTACCGCCGGGCGGCCCACGCTTGTCCGACCTTGCGATTGCCCGGGGCGGCACCCGGAGCGGTCTTGACCGCCGCGGAGCCCGTGAAGACCCTGGACCGCGGGAGGCCGCGCCCGGCGCGGCAACGGGAAGAGAGAGCCCCTCGAACCTGTTGCTCGTGGAGGTGACCGCCATGACCATCGACGGGAGCAAGACCGTTCAGGCCCTCATCCGCCACTTTCCGTACACCGAGGACGTGCTGCGCTGGCACGGCATCGACGTCGACGACGACATCGCGCCCATGTCCGTCGACGCGGCGTGCGAGCTGTTCCAGGCCGATCGGGAGCAGGTGCTCTCCGACCTGGAGGACGTGCTCGAGGTCACGGCCGGTGAGCTCGTCTGGCCCGCGGACGTGAGCTGGCACGGGCACCTGCATGTCGGCCCGGGCGAGGACGCGGTCGTCATCCCCGACGAGCCCTACGACGACGGCTGGCTCGACGACGAGCTGCAGCCGGACGTGGACTTCCTCGAGATCCACGTGTGAGGATGAGCGGGCCGGGCGGCGTCACGGGGTGCCGTCCCCCACGCAGCAAGGGAGCTTCGCCGACGTGTCCACGGTCCCGCCCGACTCCGAGCTCTGCGACACCGACGAGCTCGTCGGCCTCATGAGGGCCGGCGACCTCGAGGCCCTGGACCGCATCACCCGCTGCTTCGCCGATCGGCTCCTCGCCGTGGGCCGGCGCTACTGCCCCGAGGACCAGGCCCAGGACGCGGTGCAGGACGCCATCCTCTCCGCCGGCGAGAACCTCGAGTCGTTCCGCGGGGACGCCCGCGTGGACGGCTGGCTCGCCCGCATGGTCGCCAACGCCTGTCACCGCATGCACCGCGGCCGCAAGAACGACCCCGGGCTGCACGTGTCCCACGACGACGTGACGGTGGCCGCCCCCTCCGGGAACCCGGAGGAGGACGCCTTCCGCGGCGAGGTGGCCGAGGTCCTGGGCGCCGGGCTGGCGGAGCTCCCGGCAGAGGATCGGACCGTCCTCATGCTGGCGGAGGGCGCCGGCTGGACCGCCCCCGAGATCGCGGAGCGCATCGGGGCGAGCCCCGGCGCCGTCCGTACGCGCCTGTCCCGCATCCGATCCCGCCTCCGGGATCGCCTCGGCCCCCTCCGCGAAGAGGCGCTGTAACACTTCGGCGTGCTGACGGCTCGTAGGGATGAGGCGGGGGATTCGCCCCCTCCCGACAGTCACCCCGAGGAGCCGTCATGAGCACGCCCGTGAACGTGACCAGCGACACCTTCCAGGCCGAGGTCCTCGAGTCGGACCTTCCGGTGATCGTGGACTTCTGGGCCCCCTGGTGCGGCCCCTGCAAGGCCATCGGGCCGGTCCTGGAGGACGTCGCCGCCCGCTACGAGGGCAAGCTCAAGGTCGTGAAGGTGAACGCGGACGAGGAGTCGGCGCTGACCGGCCAGTTTCGCATCACCGGCATCCCGACGTTGATCGCCTTCGAGGGCGGCGAGCCCCAGAGCTCCATGGTCGGCTATCGCGGCCGCGACCCGCTGGACCAGTGGGCTGCGGAGCTGGTCGGCGAGTCCACCGACTCCGTCCGCATCACCTGGTGAACCGAGCGCGGCGCGCGAGGTGTCCTGCCACCCACGTCGGCCCCGTGACGTCCGACAGGGCACCTCCGCGCCCGTATCCGGCGCCCCGAGCCTCCTCCCGGGAGTCGTGACCGAGACGCGACACGACTCCCGCGCGCCCTCCCGGCTCGGGGCGCCGGATACGCCAGCCGGGGTGTCGACGCTGGGGTCCCCCCACGTTCCCCTTCCCGACCCGAGCGTCGACACCCCATCATTTCGCAGCCCGGTCGAGGTGCTCCGCCTCCAGGGCGAGGGCTACCGCTCGGTGGAGCTCTGAGGCGGGCGGGGCGGAAAAGTGAGAAGTGAGTAGGTTTGACCCCACTGGGGTCTGGCACGTGGCGTGCACGGAATGTACGGGTGAACCCGGAGCCGGTGACGCGTCATGGAAAACGCCCAGATCGCCGATGTCTTCGACGAGATCGCAGACCTCGTCGAGCTGAACGAGGGGAACCCGTTCCGCGTCCGCTCGTATCGCGCGGCGGCCGGCACGGCCCGCGGGTTGTCGCGGCGGCTGGAGGACCTCGTCGCCGAGGACGCGGACCTGTCCGAGCTTCCGAACATCGGCGACGGCACCGCCTCCAAGATCCTCGAGATCCTGGAGACGGGGACCTGCGAGCGCCTCGAGGAGATGCGCAAGACGGTGCCCCGCGAGCTGACCCGCATCATGCGCGTGCCCGGCCTCGGACCGCGCAAGGCGATGCAGCTCTACGAGGAGCTGGGCGTCGAGACGCTCGAGGACCTGGAGCAGGCGGCGAAGGACGAGCGGATCCGGGGGCTGGAGGGCATGGGGGCGAAGACGGAGGAGAACATCCTGCGCGGTCTGCGCACCCTCGAGACCACGTCGGGCCGCTTCCGCTGGCACGACGCCGCGGACCACGTGGAGAGCATCGGGCGCTTCCTGGACGGCCTGGACTCGGTGGCCCGCTGGGAGATCGCCGGGAGCTTCCGGCGCCGCAAGGAGACCGTGGGTGACCTGGACATCCTCGTCCGGGCCTCCGACCGGAGGCAGGCCGGCGACGACATCCTCGACCTGCCGGACATCGCCCAGGTCCTCGGCCACGGGGAGGAGAAGATCAGCGTCCGGCTGTCCAGCGGCCTCCAGGTGGACTTCCGCTTCTTCGAGGAGCGCAGCTTCGGCGCCGCGCTCATGTACTTCACCGGCTCGAAGGACCACAACGTCCACCTCCGCAAGAGGGTCCTGGAGCACGACTGGAAGCTCAACGAATACGGGCTCTTCAAGGGCGCTCGCCTCCTGGCGGGCGCCAGCGAGGACGCCGTCTACCAGCGCATGGGGCTGCCCTGGATCCCGCCCGAGCTTCGCGAGGACCGCGGCGAGATCGAGGCCGCGGAGGCCGACGCGCTCCCCGATCTGATCACCCTCGACGACATCCGCGGGGACCTCCACGCCCACACGAAGCGGACCGACGGCACGAAGACCATCGAGGAGATGGCCGAGGCCGCGCGGGAGCGGGGGCGTGCCTATCTCGCCATCACCGACCACTCCCGGAACGTCACCATGGCCCACGGCCTGGACGAGGACGCCCTGCGGCGACACGCGAAGCGCATCCGGAAGGCGAACGACGCCCTGGACGACATCGTCCTGCTGTCCGGCGTCGAGGTGGACATCCTGGAGAGCGGCGAGCTGGACCTCGACGAGGACGTCCTCCGGGACCTGGACTGGGTCGTGGCCAGCGTCCACTACAATCGGGGTATGAGCGCCGAGGAGATGACCGACCGCGTCGTCCGGGCCGTGGAGAGCGGCGTCGTCGACTGCATCGGCCACCCCCTCGGGAGGCTCATCGGAAAGCGCGAGCCCGTGCCGCTCGACGCCGACCGCCTGTTCGAGGCCTGCGCCGAGCACGGCGTCTGCCTGGAGATCAACTCCCAGCCCGACCGCCTCGACCTGCCCGACACCCTGTGCCGGCGCGCTGCGGAGCTGGGCTGCCGCTTCGTCATCAGCACCGACGCCCACAAGCCGTCGGACTTCGACTTCATGGAGCTGGGGGTCGCCGTCGCCCGCCGGGGCTGGCTGACGAAGGAGCACGTCGTGAACACCCGGGCGCCCGGTGACTTCCTGTCCTGGCTCGAGGAGGGCCCATGATCCTCGACGTCGATCGGTACGGCGCCTTCCGCCTCGACGACGAGTTCCTCGAGGACTACCGCCGTCGCTCCGTCCGCTGGGGCTTCGGTGCGCTGTCCCAGGTCACGTTCCGCCGGACGTACAGCCGGGAGGGCGAGGCGTGGTGGGAGACCTGCCGGCGCGTCATCGAGGGGATGATCACCGTCCAGCGCATCCACTGCCTCGAGCACGGGCTGCCCTGGGACCCGGCCCACGCGCGTGACGTCGCGCGGCGCGCCTACGACCGGCTCTGGAGCTTCAAGTGGACCCCGCCCGGCCGCGGCCTGTGGATCATGGGGACCCGCTTCATGTACGAGCGCGGCGGGGCGGCGCTCAACAACTGCGGCTTCGTGTCCACGGCCGACCTGGACCGGGACTACGCGGCGCCCTTCGTGTGGATGCTGCACATGTCCATGCTGGGCGTGGGCGTGGGCTTCGACACCCGCGGGGCCGGCAGCCGGACCATCCAGCGCGCCCACCGCGACGAGGCCCCCCACGCGGTCGAGGACAGCCGGGAGGGCTGGGCCGACGCCGTCCGGCGGCTGCTCCGGGCGTACACGGGGGAGGACAGCCTCCCCTCGGAGTGGGATCTCTCGGGCGTCCGGCCCGAGGGCGCGCACCTCACCGCCTTCGGCGGCCAGGCAAGCGGACCCGAGCCCCTCCGCAAGCTGCTGGTGAGCCTGGAGGCGCTGTACGAGGAGCACGTGGGGCGCACCGTGGACTCCCGTCTCGTGGTCGACACCATGAACCTCATCGGCCGCTGCGTCGTGGCCGGGGGCATCCGCCGCTCCGCCCAGATCGCCTTCGGCGCCCCCGACGACGAGATCTTCCTCGACCTGAAGCAGGACCGCGACAAGCTCGCCGACTGGCGCTGGGTGTCGAACAACTCCATCTACGCCGAGCCGGGTATGGACTACGGCGAGGCCACCCGGCGGACGGCCGACAACGGCGAGCCGGGCTATCTGTGGCTCGACAACGCCCGGGCCTATGGGCGCATGGGGGATCCACCGGACTGGGCGGACGAGGCCGCCGCCGGCTCGAACCCCTGCGTGGAGCAGACCCTCTGGGATCGCGAGCTGTGCTGCCTGGTGGAGACCTACCCGGCGCACCACGACAGCCTCGACGACTTCCGGGAGACCCTGAAGCTGGCCTACCTGTACGCCAAGACCGTGACCCTGGTGCGGACCCACGACGAGCACACCAACGCGGTCATGATGCGCAACCGGCGCATCGGCTGCTCCATGACCGGCATCGTCCAGGCCATCAACCGCCACGGCTATCGGCGCTTCATGCGCTGGTGCGACGAGGCCTACGGCTACGTGCAGCACCTGGACCACGTGTACTCGAACCAGCTCTGCGTCCCCCGGTCCATCAAGACCACCTCCGTGAAGCCGTCCGGCACGGTCAGCCTGCTCGCCGGCGCGACGCCGGGGGTCCACTGGCAGCACGCGCCGTACTACATCCGGCGCATCCGCGTGGCCGAGACGAGCAGCCTCGTCGACGCGTGCCGGGAGGCCGGCTATCCCGTGGAGCCGGACGCGTACAGCGACCAGACCCTGGTCGTGTCCTTCCCGGTGGCCGTGCCGCAGGTCCAGCGTCGCCGGGCCGACGTCTCCCTCCGGGAGAAGGTGGACCTCGCGGCACAGATGCAGCGCTACTGGTCGGACAACCAGGTCTCCTGCACGGCGGACTTCGATCCCGATCGGGAGGCCGGCGAGCTTCCGCGGGTGTTGGAGGCCTACGAGGATCGGCTCAAGGCGATGGTCTTCCTGCCCTCCACGCGGCACGGCTACGACCAGCCGCCCTACGAGGAGATCAGCCGCGAGGAGTACGAGCGCATGGCGTCACGGGTGAAGCCCATCCGCGGCGATCTGGAGCACGAGCACACCCTCGACGTGCGCTTCTGCACCGACTGTGAGCCGTAGCCGGGAGCCCCCGCCGGGCGGAGAGATTTTCGTCGGGGACCTCGAAGTCTGCATAATCGGGCGCGCACCCACACTTGGAGGTTCCGACCGTGCTGCAGACCTGTGGACGCCTGCCGACGCTTCTCTTCGCCGCCGCGCTCGTGGTGAGCGCCGCCGCCTGCGGGGACATCGAGGTCCCCGCCGGGGAATCCGGTGTCGACACCTCCGACCCGGCCGACACCTCCGACACGTCGGGCGCGGTCGACGACGACACCGCCCAGGAGGACGCCGCCTGCATCCCGACGACCTGCGACGCCGAGGGGGCGAACTGCGGCGTCGTGGACGACGGCTGCGGCGGGACCATGAGCTGCGGGCTCTGCAGCCCGCTCAACGAATGCGGCGGCGGAGGCACGCCGAACGTGTGCGGCTGTACGCCGGACTGCGAGGGCAAGTCCTGCGGCGGCGACGGCTGCGGCGGGAAGTGCGGCACCTGCGAGTCCCCCACGCCTCACTGCTCCGCCGGGCAGTGCACGGTCGATGAGTGCGTCCCCGATTGCGAGGGGAGGGAGTGCGGCCCGGACGGCTGCGGCGACATCTGCGGTAGCTGCAGCGGCAACGACGCCTGCGCGGACGGCGTGTGCGAGTGTCAGCCCCAGTGCGAGGGCAAGTCCTGCGGCGATGACGGCTGCGGAGGGACCTGCGGGGAATGCACCGGTGACGAGCTCGTCTGCCAGGCCGGCCAGTGCCAGGACACCCCCTGTGAGCCCGACTGCACCGACAAGTCCTGCGGGGACGACGGCTGCGGCGGAAGCTGCGGGACGTGCACGGGCGCTCATGAGATCTGCTACGACGGATCCTGCGCCTGCAAGCCCGACTGCGGCGGACTGGTCTGCGGTCCCGACGGCTGTGGCGGCGACTGCGGCATCTGCGACGAGGGCGAGGTCTGCGACGGCGGCCAGTGCGAGTGCGCCCCGGACTGCGACGGCAACGCCTGCGGTCCCGACGGCTGCGGGGGCGAGTGCGGTGCCTGCGGGAGCGGCGAGATCTGCACCGGGGGCCAGTGCGAGCCGGAGACCACGGTCACGGGGTGCGACGGCTACTGCGGATCCCAGTCGCCGGCCGGATGCTCCTGTGACGAGGCCTGCTTCGAGGCCGGCGACTGCTGCGAGGACGTCTGCGAGGTCTGCGGGGACCTGGCGGGCTGCACGACGTGTGAGCCCCAGTGCGACGGCAAGGAGTGCGGCGACGACGGCTGCGGTGGGACGTGCGGCGCCTGCAAGCCCGACTACGTCTGCGGCCCCGAGTTCACCTGCGAGTACTGGCTCGACCCGTGGATCGGCAAGTACACGGGCACGGCCAACGGCTTTGTCCTGAAGGAGCAGGTGTGCGCTGGCGAGTTCCAACTCGAGGTGAACCCGTCGACCGCCCCGGTGATCGAGGGAGAGGGATTCTGCGAGGGGAAGACGGGCACCGTCGAATTCCACATCGTCGAGAGCGACCTGGTCGAGCCCGGTCAGTTCGAGGGCGTCATCCTGTCGAAGGACCCCAAGGGCGAGGAGGCCAAGATGACGTTCCAGGGGCAGTTCGACGGCAAGCCGCCGGAGGAAGGCTTCGTGAACGTCACGGTCGAGGGCCCGGACGGCAAGTCCGGCTTGTGGTTCGACCTCTCCGGGGCCTGGGGCAAGTAGCGCCCCAGGGCGGTCGCAAAGTCGACCACCCTCCCTTGCCCTTGCCCTTGCCCTTGCCCTTGCCCTTGCCTGCTCTCAGACGCCCAGAATCCATCGTTTCCGAGCGGGTGCAATCCAGCGCCGGGCGCCGTACCGCCGCGCGGCCCTCACTGTTCCGACTTTGCGATTGCCCCGAGTTGCGCCCCGGGTCGGGTTGGCCGGCGGAGCCCCGTGGGACTACGATGAAGGTCTACCCACGAGGTTCACGGTGGAGAAGGTCCCCCCGACCCGGGTCGCGTTGCTGGGGCTGCGCCGACGGGCTCGCCTCGCCGAGCAGGGCCGCGACCTCCTGGAGGAGAAGCGCCGGGCGCTGATGAAGGCCCTGCGCGACGCCGCCGGGGACGTGCTGGACGCCACGGAAGAGCTGGATCGCTCCGCCACCCTGGCTCGGCGCGCGCTCGGGAGGGCGGAGGCGGAGGACGGCCCGGAGGCCGTGCGCTCGGCCGCGTGGGCCGGCACCGGAGAGGTGGAGGTGGAGACGCGGGTCCGCACCGTGATGGGCGTCCGCGTCCCCGAGATCACCCGGGGCGAGGTGGCGAGGGCGCGCGTCCACCGGGGCTTCAGCCTCGCCGGGACCTCGCCGCACGTGGACGAGGTGTCGCTCCGGTTCGAGGACGAGGTCCGCCAGGCCCTCGAGGTGGCCGCGGGGCAGCGCCGCCTGGAGCGCCTCGCGGACGAGGTGGGCCGGACGACGCGGCGGGTCAACGCCCTCGAGCACGTGCTGCTGCCGCGGCTGGAGGCCCAGCAGGATCGGGTCGAGATGGTGCTCGACGAGCGGGAGCGCGAGGAGCGCTTCCGGATGCGCCGGGTGAAGTCCCTCCGCGCGCGCCGCCGGGGGCGACGATGAGCGCCCGGGGCGTCGACGACGAGGCCCGCTCCTCCCTCGAGCGCATCCACGCCGCCGAGGCCCGGATGACCGAGCGGGTGGCCACGGCGCACGACCGGGCCGAGGAGCGCGTGGAGGGCGCTCGGGAGGAGGCCGAAGAGCTGCTCCGGCAGGCCCGGGAGCGCGCGGAGGAGAGCGCCCGGAGACGTCGCGCCGAGGGCCTGGAGGAGGCGCGCCGCGAGGCCGCGCGGATCGTCGAGGAGGCGGAGCGCGAAGCCGAGGCCCTGGAGGCGCGCTTCCGTGATCGCGCAGCGGAGATGGCCGACGACCTGTCCCGGGACATCCTGCCGGGCGGGGAGGGGGGCTGAATGTCGCGCCGACTCCCCGAGAGCACCGGAGCGCCGTCGTTCGGATCGCTCGCTGCCCCTCGGTGCGCCAGGACCGCCGTCCCCGGCGGTCGGTGCGGCTTCCTGCTCTGCCGCTCCCGTCGTCCACGACCACGACCACGATCACGTCCACGACGGGGTGGAGCCGCGGAGGGCTGAGATGCTCGTGCCCATGGCCAAGGTCCGCGTGGTGGGGATGCGCGCCCACCTGGAGCCGACGGTGGCGAGGCTGCACGAGCTGGGCGTCATGGAGCTGATGGACGTGCGGGAGTGCGGCTCCGAGGACGTCCATCCCTGGGATCCCGAGCCCGAGCATCGCCGGCGGGCGGACGGCCTCCGGGCGCTCCGAACCCGGCTCGATGCCCTCCGAGAGCTCCTGGACGTCGGCGACGTGGGTCACGGCGAGGAGGCGGAGACCCCCGACGAGGAGGGCCTGGAGCGGGTCCGCGAGGAGCTGGACGAGCGCATGCCCCTCATCGAGGAGCACACGCGCCGCATCGACGAGCTCCGGGCCGAGCGAGACGCGCTCCCGCGCCACCTGCACGCGGTGCGGCGGCTGGCCCCCCTGGTGCCGGAGCTGCCGCAGCTCGAGCGCTGGGAGGTGACCGGGCTGCTGCTGGACGCGCGCCACGAGGACCTGATCCGGGCCCTGCGCGAGGAGATCGAGGAGATCACCGGCGGTCGCTCGAAGCTGCTGTGGGCCAGGACGGATCCGGACACCGTGGCGGCCGTGCTCGTCCATCCTCGCGCCTGCGGCGCCGAGGTCCGTGCGCGGCTCGGGCGGGCGCCGATCTCGCGGATCCGGCTGCCCGCGAGATACGAGCGCATGTCCCTCCGCACGGCCGAGGAGGCCATGGCGCGCCGGATCGAGGAGCTCCCAGGCGAGATCGAGGAGACCCGGCAGGCGCTCCGGGACCTGGTGGCGGAGCGCCTCGCCCGCTGGAAGGCGGCCCGCCGGGCCATCGAGGAACAGCTCGACCGCCTGGCGGCCCTGGACCGGGCCGGTGCCACGGAGCGGACCTTCGTGCTCATCGGCTGGGTCCCGCGCCCCCGCTTCGAAGAGCTGGAGCGCTCCCTCGACGACGCCGTCGGCGCCGAGGTCCTGGTCGAGGAGTGCCGCATCGAGGAGGAGGACGCCGGCCGGGTCCCGGTCCTCCTGCGCAATCCCGGCCCCGCCCGCCCCTTCGAGATGCTGGTGCGGTTGTTCTCCCTGCCCCGGTACGGGACGCCCGATCCCACGCTGATGATGACGGTGTTCATTCCCCTCTTCTTCGGCCTCATGCTGGGGGACGTCGCGTACGGGGCCCTGGTGTTCGGGGGCGCGCTGCTGGTCCGGCGCAGGTTCGGGCGCCGCTCCCGGGGCGTGAGGGACCTCGCCTCCATCCTGGCCATGGGCGGCCTCGCGGCGGTCGGCTTCGGCATCGCCTTCGGCGAGCTCCTCGGAGACCTGGGCCACCGCCTCGGGATGGAGCCCCTGTGGATGGATCGCCAGGAGGCGGCGGGCCCCCTGCTGCTGCTGGCGGTCGCCGTGGGGGCCGGGCACGTGGTCCTGGGGCTGCTCCTCGGCGTCTGGATCGCCCTGCGGGAGCGCCGCCGCTCCGAGATCACCGAGCGGGCAGGCACCCTCGTGGTCCTCGTCGGCCTGTTCCTCCTGGCGGGGACCGCCGCGGAGCACCTCCCGGCCGCCGTCCGCACGCCCTCGGTCGTCGCCGTGGTGGTCGGGGCCGTGGTCGTGATCGGATTTCGCGGCCCCATGGGCTTCGTCGAGGGGCCGCTTCACCTGCTCCGCGCCGTCTCGAACGTGCTGTCCTACCTGCGCCTCGCGGCCCTGGGCCTGGCCTCCGTCTACCTGGCGCGCGTGGCCAACGAGGTCGGCGCGGCGGCCCCGCTGTGGATCGGCGTGCTGCTCGCGGCGCTGCTGCACTCGCTCAACCTGCTCCTGGGCGCCTTCAGCCCGACCATCCAGGCGCTCCGCCTCCAGTACGTGGAGTTCTTCGAGCAGTTCTATCCCGGCGGCGGCCGCCCCTTCAGGCCCCTGGGCGGTGGAGTGGACGAGTAGAGCTGGCCCGCAGGCTGCTTTCCCCCGCCGCCCCTTGCAGAACGCCCGCCAGTCCGGCACGTTCGAGGCACGGAAACAACTCCGGGGCGTAGTGTGCGCGGCCCCGTTCGGCCGCGTGGACCGCGTCCGGATCCGAGAGCCGAGGAGGGCCTCATGGAGACCGGACTCATCGCCATCGGTGCGGGACTCGCCATCGGTCTGACCGGCCTCGGGACCGGGATCGCGCAGAGCCGGATCGGCTCCGCGGGGATGGGCGCCCTGTCCGAGAAGCCCGAGCTGCTGGGGCGCATCATCCTCCTCGTGGCGATCCCCGAGACGGTGGTCATCCTCGGCTTCGCCGTGGCCGCGATGGTGATGCTCCTCCTGGGCGGCTGAGCCGTGGCCCTGGAGGACATCCTCCGCGCCATCGAGCGGGACGGCGACGACGAGGTCTCGCGTATCCGCCGCGAGGCCGACGAGGAGGCGGAGCGCATCCTGGCGGAGGCGCGCGAGGGAGCCGATCGCCTCGAGGCCGAGCGGGCCGAGCAGGCCGAGCGCCACCTGGCTCGCGAGCGGAGGATCCTCCTCGCCCGCGCCCGGATGCAGGCCGATCGGACGCGACACCGGGCCCGACACGCGGTCTGGGAGCGGGTGGCTGTCGGCATCCGCGAGCGCCTCGCCGCCACCCGCGGCGACGACGGCCATCGCCGGGTGCTGGCGGCGCTCGTGCGGGAGTGCTTCGACGTGCTCCCGGACGGGGCACGCCTGGACGTCGACGCCCGGGACTCCGAGGCCGTCGCGGGCCTCCTGGAGGAGATCGGGCGCGAGGTGGAGGTCCGCGAGGACCTGGAGACGTGGGGAGGCGTCGTGCTCCACGACGACGCCGGACACACGGTTCGCAACACCCTGGAGGATCGCCTGGACGAGGCGACGCGCCACCTGCGGCGCCGGCTCGGGGAGGCGATGCGGGAAGGATGAGCGGGGAGTACGACTACGGCAACGCCCGCCTCCGGGCGCGCAAGGCGCGGCTGTTGGGCGAGGAGGACTACGAGCGGATGCTGGACCGGGATCCCGACGCCCTGCTGGGCCTCCTGGCGGAGACGTCCTACCGGCCGGACGTGGAGGCGGCCGTGCGCCGGACCGGGGGCCTTCCCGCCCTGCACCTGGCCCTGCGGTGGAGCCTCGGGCGTGCCCTCGGCGAGATGCGGGCCTTCTACCGGGGCCGGGCGGGGGAGAGCG
Source organism: Myxococcota bacterium (assembly GCA_051747385.1). Lineage (GTDB taxonomy): Bacteria > Myxococcota_A > UBA9042 > PHBI01 > JACKFB01 > JBNJGB01. Next base: position 5,094 of record JBNJGB010000017.1, on the reverse strand, counting down.
TGGGACGGATCGTGGAGCGGCAGGCCCTGGAGAACGTGATGAACCTCGTCCGGGGCGTGTCCGGCGGCGCGCCCACGGACGCCGTGCTGGACCTGCTCGTGCCCGTCGGCGACATGGACGAGGGCACCCTGCGGGAGGTCCTCCGGCAGGGGGACCTCCGGGCCATGGTCGAGAGCCTCGTGGCCTGGGGCGTGCCGAGCCGGGCGGTGGCCCGGGCCGTCCTGGACGCCTGGTCGGACTATCGCCGCACGGGCGACGCCGCGATCCTGGAACGCGCCGCCCTGCGCGCCTGGGCCCGGGACCTCGACCGGCGGCTGGACCCGGCGGATCCGGAGGAGTCGCTCCTGCGGGAGTCGCTCCTGGCGGTGGTGGATCGCCGGAACGCCCTGTCGGCCCTGCGCCTGCGGCACCGCGGCGGCGAGGACATGGTGTGGAGCGAAGCCCGGCATCTTCCGGGCGGGCGTGTGCCGTTCGCGGCGCTCGACAGCGTGGTGCGTGCGCCCTCCCGGGACGAGGCGAGGCGGCTCCTGCTCGACGCGCCCGGGACGGAGCGGTGGCGGGACGCCCTCGACGCCTGGGCGGCGTCCGGGGACCCGAGGGACCTGGCGGACGCCCTGCGGCGGGAGGAGATCCGGAGGGACGTCTCCCTGTTCTGGCGCGGCGATCCTCTCGGCGTCGCGGTGCCGCTGGCCTACGCCCGGGCGCGGGACAACGAGGTGCGGAACCTGAGGCTCGTGGCCTGGGGGGCGTCGGCGCGGCTGCCCCCGTCGGAGGTCCGCGAGCGACTGCTGATCCCGTGGTGAGGTGATCATGGCCCGGATGATCGTCGTGACGACGCCCCGCCTGGCCCCGGGCTTTCGCCTGGCCGGGGTCGCCGTGCGGGAGGCGAGCGACGCGGACGAGGCGAGCGAGGTCGTCCGCGACCTGGTGGGCCTGGAGGACACCGCCGTGATCGGCGTGCACGAGCCCTTCCTGGAGGCCATGGACGCGTCCCGGAGGCGGCGCCTGTCGGAGCTTCTGCGGCCCGTGGTGATCGGCCTCCCGTCCGGAGAGCCCGTGGACACGGTCGCGGAGCGGCGCAGGCGCTTGGAGGGCATGCTGCAGAGGGCGGTGGGCTTCCGCCTGTCGTTCCGGCCGGAGTCCCCGGAGGAGCCATGAGCGGGGGCGACGAGCGGGGCGCGGGCTTCGTGACGCGGGTCACCGGGCCGGTGGTCGTCGCCCGGGACGTGGAGGGCGCCCGCCTGCACGACGTCGTGCGCGTGGGCCAGACCGGGCTCGTGGGGGAGGTCATCCGCCTGGAGGGAGCCGAGGCGACCGTCCAGGTCTACGAGGAGACCGAGGGGTTGCGCGTGGGCGCGGCGGTGGTGTCGTCCGGGGCGCCCCTGTCGGTGGACCTGGGGCCGGGGCTCCTGGGGAGCGTCTTCGACGGGCTCCAGCGGCCCCTCGCGGCCCACGGCGGCGAGGACGAGGAGGCCTCCCCCTGGATCGAGCCCGGGGCGCGGGTGCCGGCCCTGGATCCGGATCGGACCTGGGACTTCCGGGCCGCGGTCGAGGAGGGCGACGACGTCGCGCCGGGAGACGTCCTGGGACGCGTGGAGGAGCAGGGAGGCTTCGAGCACCGCATCCTGGCGCCGCCGGATCGGCGGGGGCGTGTCACGCGGGTAGAGTCGGGCGAGCGGACGGTCGAGGACCCGGTGGTCTGGCTGGACGACGAGCCGATCCCCATGCGGAGCCGCTGGCCCGTCCGGCGAGCCCGTCCGGTGGCGCGGCGGCTGCAGCCGGTCGTCCCCATGATCACGGGGCAGCGCGTGATCGACGTGCTCTTCCCGGTCGCCCAGGGCGGCGCGGCCACGGTCCCGGGCGGGTTCGGGACGGGCAAGACGGTCATCGAGCAGGTCCTGGCGCGGCACGCCCGCATCGACGTGGTCGTGTTCGTGGCGTGCGGGGAGCGCGGCAACGAGCTGACGGAGATGCTGGAGGCCTTCCGCGAGGGCGGTGACGAGAGCCTGGCCCGGCGCACGGTCCTGGTGGCCAACACCAGCAACATGCCCATCGCCGCCCGGGAGTCGAGCATCTACACGGGCATGGCCATGGCCGAGTACTTCCGGGACCAGGGGCGCCACGTGGCGCTGATGGCCGACAGCACGAGCCGCTGGGGCGAGGCCCTCCGCGAGGTCTCGGCGCGGCTGGAGGAGATGCCGGGCGAGGAGGGCTATCCGGCCTATCTCCCGGCCCGCCTGGCCGCATTCTACGAGCGGGCGGGGCGCGCCCGGTGCCTGTCGGCCGCCGGCGACGACGAGGAGCAGGGGCGCGTCGGATCCGTCACCGTCATCGGGGCCGTGTCGCCGCCGGGAGGGGACTTCTCCGAGCCCATCACCCAGCAGAGCCTGCGCCTGGCGGGGACGTTCTGGTCCCTGGACGCCGACCTGGCGCGGCGCCGGCACTATCCGGCCATCCACTGGGGCCAGAGCTTCACCCACTACGACCTGGACGCGTGGTTCGCCGAGGAGGTGGACGAGGAGTGGGGGGACCTCCGGCGCTGGGCCCTGGCGCTCCTGCAGGAGGAGGACCAGCTCCGGGACCTGGAGCAGCTCATGGGGCGGGAGGCGCTGGGCGAGCGGCAGCGCGTGCTCCTCCGGGTGGGGCGCATCCTCCGCGAGGACCTCCTGCAGCAGGACGCCTTCGACGAGGTGGACGCGGCCTGCCCGCCGGACAAGGCCATCCGCATGCTGCGCCTCGTCCGGCTCGCCCAGCGGCGAATGGAGCGCGCCCTGGACGAGGGGATGGAGCTCCGGGAGGTGCTGGAGATGGAGGCCCTCGACGCGCTGGACACCATGAAGTGCTGGCCACCCGAGGAGGCGGAGGAGCGGGCGCAGGCCCTGGCGGAGCGGCTCGAGGGGGAGGTGTCGGAGTGAGCGAGCGGTCCCTGTACCGGCGGGAGATGCGCACGTCCGCCTCGCTGTTCGGCCCCATCCTGGTCGTGGACCGGGCGCGGGACGTCGGCGTGGGCGAGGTGGCGCGGATCCTGGCGCCCGACGGCCGCGAGCTCACGGGTCGCGTCCTCGAGGTGGACGGCGAGCGCGCCGTGGTCCAGGTCTTCGAGGGGACCGGCGGTCTGGACCTGGCCGGGACGCGCGTGCGCTTCGTCGGGGAGGGCGTCCGCGTCGGGCTGGGGGTGGGGCTCCTCGGCCGCGTGCTCGACGCGCTCGGCCGGCCCCTGGACGACGAGCCTCCGCTCCTGCCCCTGCACTGGCGGGACGTGAACGGGCGGCCCCTGAACCCCCTCCGGCGCCGGCACCCGCGGGACTACGTGGAGACCGGGATCTCGGCCATCGACGGCCTGCACACGTTGCTGCGCGGCCAGAAGCTGCCGCTGTTCTCGGCGTTCGGCCTGCCCGCGAACCGCCTGGCCGCGCAGATCGCCACCCAGGCGCGGACGCGCTCGGGCGAGGGCTCGGAGGGCTTCGCCGTGGTCTTCGGCGCCATGGGGCTCACCCACCGGGAGGCGGACGAGTTCCGGCGCGTCTTCGACGAGCGGGGGACCCTCGAGCGCACCGTGCTGTTTCTGAACCTGGCCGACGACCCCAGCATCGAGCGGCTGCTGCTGCCGCGCACGGCGCTGACGGCGGCCGAGTACCTCGCCTTCGACGAGGGGCGGGACGTGCTGGTGATCCTCACGGACATGACCAACTACTGCGAGTCCCTGCGCGAGGTGGCCACGGCGCGCGAGGAGATTCCGGGCCGCCGGGGCTATCCGGGCTACATGTACACGGACCTGGCGAGCCTGTACGAGCGGGCCGGCGTCATCCGCGGGCGCGCCGGGTCGATGACGCTCCTGCCCATCCTGTCCATGCCCGACGACGACATGACCCACCCCATCCCCGACCTGACCGGCTACATCACCGAGGGGCAGGTCGTCCTGTCGCGCGACCTGCACCGCGAGGGCGTGTACCCGCCCATCGACACCCTGGCGAGCCTGAGCCGCCTGATGAACGACGGCATCGGGGAGGATCGGACCCGCGAGGACCACCGGGCGGTCGCCGACCAGGTCGAGAGCCTGTACGCCCGGGGCAGGGACCTCCGCCGGCTGAGCGCCATCATCGGGGAGGAGGCCCTGTCGGACGACGACAAGGCCGTGCTGCGCTTCGCGAAGCGGTTCGAGCAGGAGTTGATCCACCAGGGGGACGAGCCGAGGAGCGTGGAGGAGACGCTGGACGTGGCCTGGACGCTCCTCGCGGACGTCCCGCCGGGCGAGCGGCGCCGCCTGCCGGACCGCTACGTGGAGCGCTACCTCTCGACCGACGAGTAGTCAGTCCATCGAGCGGAGCCCCTCGGCAGGAGGCGGCAGGCGCCCCAGGGCGAAGCTGTGCCATCCAGCGGCGCGAGCCGCCTCCACCTCGACGTCCGCCCGGAGCGGGACGCCGGCCGGGCCCCGGCCCAGTCCGCGGGGCTCCTCTCCAAAAGTGAGAAGTGAGTAGGCTTGACCCCGGTCAGTTCCCGCCGGCCAGGAGCTGTACGATGGGGAAGGGCTCGCCGACCTGGAGCGTCCGGCGCTCGTCCTCGTCGGCGATGCCGATCCCGATCTCCGTCCGGTGGACGTAGAGCGTCACGTGCGGCACCGGGTCGGCCACGTCGAGGCTGAGGTCCCGGAGATCCGCCGCGAGCTCGAAGGCCGGCGGGCAGTCCAGGAGCTGGGCCAGGGTCTGCGCCTCGTCCTCCCGGAGGTGGAGGCAGGTGGGCGTCCTCATGTCCGGGAGGCGGGGCGTGACCTCCTCCGCATAGCGGCGGAGGCGCTCCCGGATCGCCGGCTCCCGGTGGTGCCCGGGGATGGCCGCCTGCTGCGCCCGGTTCAGGACCGTGTGGTGGAACTCCTCCTTCAGCACGAAGGGGGTCCCGCCGCGGTTCACCACCTTCGGCAGGTGCCGGAAGTGTCTCGGATCGATGGGGAGGACGAGCGGCTCCATGGGAGTATGATGCGCGCCGTGGGCGAGGAATCCCAACAACCGAGCGATCGACGGGCCAAGCGCCTGGTCATGCGGATCCTGGGCGCCCTGGCGGTGCTCTCGCTCGGCGCGGCCTGGGCGGTGGACGTCT
>JBNJGB010000016.1:68435-140891 GCA_051747385.1 Myxococcota bacterium | reverse complement strand
GAGCGGGCATCAGGGTCATCTGGGCCTCCACCGTTTTGGTTCAACTCGAGGTTACCAACCTGGTGCCCGCTCATAGCTTCTTTGCCTGCTCTCAGACGCGCAGAATCCATCGTTTCCGAGCGGGTGCAATCCGGCGCCGGGCGCCGTACCGCCGCGCGGCCCTCTCTTCTCCGACTCTGCGTTTGCCCTGCCGGCCCCCCGGCCGGCGGCCGTCAGTCCATGCCGCCCGTGAAGCCGTAGCTCATGGCGCCGTTGTAGCCGTACACGACCAGCCCGAACTTCTCGTCGCTGTTCAGCTTCCGCACGCCCACCTCCAGCTCCAGGTAGGCGAACTCCCAGTCGCCGTCGCCGAGGGGCTGGAAGCTCGAGTCGGGGATCGCGCCCTCCGGGGTCTGGATCGTGGCCCCCGCCGGGCGGATGACCGTCACCCAGTTGGTGTCGTAGCCGGGCGGGATGGTGAGCACGTAGAAGTCGCGATACCGCTGGGTCGGGACGGCGAGCATCAGGCTGGGATCGCCCGTGCTCGTCGTGGTGTCCTCCGAGCCGACCAGGTACTGGCCGACCTGGATCTTCCCGGTGGCCTCGATCTCGAAGGACTGCGAGGAGGAGACCTCGAGCCAGTCGCCGCGGTCGGCGAGGGTCACGCCGTTCGCGCCGCCCAGCGGCGGCTTGGTGGTGATGGTGACGTTGTCCTCCGCCGCCTGGATTCGCCAGATGTCCGGGTCGTTGCCGCGGGGCTTGGACTTCACCGCCAGGTAGTGCGTGTCCAGGACGTGGGGCGGGAGCATCTGCTCCTCGAGGTGGTCGAGGTAGCCGCTGCGGATGCCCGCCGACTCGTGGCCCGCGAAGACCACCACCGGCCTGGTGGCGTCCACGGTCGACCCCGTGAGGTCGCAGGTCTCCGTGAGGCCCAGGGGGTCCCCCTCGATGTTCAGGATGTCGCCCTTGTCGAGCGTGAACGTGTGGGTGTCGCCGGCTTCCATGGCGGGCACGTCCCCGTTCTCCGCGACCCGCGCCGCGACCTGGACGGTGACCTCGGTGTCGTCGTGCGGCGCCGCCACCGTGAAGAAGCTGTTCACGCTCTCCATCGACGGCGCGCCCGGGAACTCGATGAGCCCGCGCGGATCTGTGGGCCAGCTCAGGACGACGTACTCCTTGCCCAGAAAGCTCTCCGGCAGCAGGAGCGAGGCGTCGTTCGACCAGACGGCCTTCCAGGGGTTGAACTGGTGGGCCAGGATGGGCCGCGTCGAGGAGAAGCGGATGCCCTTCGGCGAGAGCTCGCTGCCTTCCGTGTTGATCACGGGCATCATGAAGACGCGGCTGAGGCCCGCCGGCACGGTCGGGTCCTCCACGTCGATGGTGACGCCCGGCGGCGGCTCGAAGGTGATCTCGGCTTCCATGGCGTTCGGGTTGGAGATGACCAGCGCGTGGGGCAGGTCCTCCGGGGTCGGATCGATGGTGGGATCGGGCCAGTTGGGCAGGTCCACCGTCCAATAGGAGCAGCCCACGTAGTCTCCGAACTTCGGGTCGCTCAGGCAGGTGCCCGTGCAGGTCCCGGACGTGCAGTACTGCCCCTCCGGGCACGCTTCGGGCTCCAGGAAGGCGGTGCCGTCCTCGTTGCAGGCCTTCGTGGCGGCCAGGCCCTCGCAGATGATGCTGTCTGGCTGGCACACCACGGGGACGCACTCGTCGTCGACGCAGCCGTGGCCGCCCGGGCACTCCGTCGGGACGAAGGCCGTGCCGGTCGGATCGCAGGTCATCAGCTCGCGGTCGCCGTAGCACGCGTCGGTCTCGCCGGGCGTACACCCGTCCGGCTCCGGCAGCACGCAGGCGCCCTGGATGCACACGGCGGGTGCCCCGCAGTCCTCGCACGCGGCGCCGTCCGCAGCCTGCCCGTCGGCGTCGTCGCCGTCTACCGCGGCGTCATCCGGGGCGGTCACGTCCGGTTCGTCGGCGGTGTCGGACACCAGTCCGCCGTCTCCGGTGGTGCCGGAGGGGCCGTTCGAGGAGTCGCTGCAACCGGCGACCAGGAGGCCGGCGGCGGCGACGGAGAGGATGAGGCGATGGAGGGTCGTGTCATTCATGGGCAGGTTGTAGCTTCCTGGCGCATCCGAAGCCACCGTTGGCTCCGGATGGGGAGCGTAACCCCGCAACCACGGGCCGTGTCCAGCGCGGAGGTGAAGGCGCAGCGGACACCCGGGGCGCGGGGCTTCCGGCGATGCCCGAGCCTTGCTCCGAGTCGGGGCGGTCCGTAAGGTGCCGGCTGCTCGTGGAGGAGCCATGCACGCCGGATTCATCACGCCGCAGGACGTCTCGACGGACCTGCTCGCGGCCTTGTACGAGGACGCGGGGATGGAGACCGAGCGGGATCCCGACGGCGATCTCCTGGTGTGCGGCCACCTGCGGTTCCTCGCGCTGCCGCAGCCCGCCGGCGGCTACGTGCACCTGCTCGCCTTCGCCCGCCCGTCCGGGCGCTTCGACGCCGAGCACCTCGCCGGCTTCGTGAACGCGTGGAACGACCGCTACGCCATGGTCCGCGCGGCGCTCGGCCGGAAGGGAGAGCTGGTCTTCGACCACTGCCTCTGGATCGAGGGAGGCACGACGGCCGCCAACGTGCTGGCCGCCACCCGCGCCTTCGAGCACATCCTGGTGCAGGGTCTCGGCGAGGCCTCCTCGGCCGGCGTGGTCGCCCCCCTCTCCACATGACGTGAGCCCGCGGTCCTCGCGGCGCTCGGTCGCCCCCCTGACAAGCAGAGCCGGAAGTCGATGCCCCTGAACGACCACCCGATCCTCGGGATCACGCCGTTCGAACACCCCGACGCCCCCCTCGCGGCCGCCTTGTGCCGCGCGGGTGCGCTGGGGATCCTGGACCTGGGCCGTGACGCGCGCGCCGCCCGGGAGGCCCTCGCCGTCCTCGCGCGGGACGCGGGAGGCGACTTCGGCGTGCGCATCTCGGAGGGGGCGGACACGACGCCCGCGGACCTGCCCGGCGAGGCGACCGTGGTGGTGCTCCCGGCCGGCGTCGACGCGGACCCCTGGTCCGACCGGACCGTGCTCGTGGAGGTCCGCAGCCTCGCCGAGGCCCTGGCCGCGGAGGAGGCGGGCGCGGAGGGGCTCGTCCTCCAGGGTCACGAGGGCGCCGGGCGCGTGGGCGAGGAGTCCGCCTTCGTGCTCCTGCAGCGCGTGGCGGATCGCGTGGACCTGCCCCTGTGGGTACGCGGCGGGATCGGCCTGCACACGGCGGCGGCGTGCAGGGCCGGCGGCGCGACGGGCGTGGTCCTGGACGACCAGCTCGCCCTGCTGCGCGAGTCGACCGCCCCGGAGTCGGTGAAGGCGGCCCTGCGCACCATGGACGGCAGCGAGACCGTCCTCCTGGCGGGTCACCGCGTCTACACGCGCCCCGACCTGCCGGCGGCGAAGATGGGCGACGCCGACGAGGCGACCGTCCGCGACGCGGTCGGCGGCACGGACCTCCGCACGCGCCTCGTCCCGGTGGGGCAGGCCGCGGCGTCGGCCCGGCGCCTCGCGGAGCGCTTCCGCACGGTGGCGGGCCTCGTCCACTCCCTCGAGGAGGCCGTGGGCGCCCACCTGCGCCAGGCTCGCGCGACGAAGCCGCTGGCCCCCGGGAGCCCCTTCGCGGACGCGCACGACCTGGAGTTTCCGCTGGTCCAGGGCCCCATGACGCGCGTGAGCGACCAGGCCGCGTTCGCCGAGGCCGTGGCCGACGGCGGGGGGCTGCCCTTCCTGGCCCTGGCGCTGCTCCGCGGGCCGAAGGTCCGCGAGCTGTTGAAGGAGACCCGCGAGCGCCTGGGCGATCGCCCCTGGGGCGTCGGGATCCTGGGCTTCGTCCCGCCCGACCTGCGCGACGAGCAGCTCGAGGCCATCCGCGAGGCCAGCCCGCCCGTGGCGCTCATCGCCGGCGGCCGCCCGTCCCAGGCGCGCCCGCTGGAGAAGGAGGGCATCGCCACCTACCTGCACGTCCCATCGCCGGGGCTGCTGGACATCTTCCTGAAGGAGGGCGCGCGCCGCTTCATCTTCGAGGGGCGCGAGTGCGGCGGCCACGTGGGGCCGCGGACCAGCTTCGCCCTGTGGGAGGAGCAGATCGAGCGGCTCCTGGCGTTCGACGCCCCCGAGGAGCTTCACCTGCTCTTCGCCGGCGGCATCCACGACGCCCGGTCTGCGGCCATGGTGTCGGCGATGACGGCGCCCCTGGCCGCGCGGGGCGCGAAGATCGGCGTGCTCATGGGCTCCGCCTACGTGTTCACGCGAGAGGCCGTGGAGTCCGGCGCCATCCTGGAGTCGTTCCAGGAGGAGGCGCTGAAGTGCGAGGACACGGTCCTCGTGGAGACGGCCCCCGGGCACGCCACCCGCTGCGTGGAGTCCGGCTTCGTGCGGGCCTTCCGCGAGGAGCGCGATCGCCTGGAGGCCGAGGGTCTGCCGGCCAAGGAGGTCTGGGCCCGGCTGGAGGAGCTGAACCTGGGGCGCCTGCGGATCGCCTCGAAGGGCCTCCGCCGCGACGGCGATCACCTCGTGGACGTGGACGAGGCCACGCGCCGCGACGAGGGCATGTACATGATCGGCCAGGTGGCGGCCCTGCGCGACCGCGTGGTCACCATCGACGAGCTCCACCGGGACGTGAGCGAGGGCTCGGTGGAGCGCCTCGAGGGGCTGGAGGCCCCCGAGCGCCCGGAGCCGACCCTGCCGCCCGTGGACGTGGCCATCGTCGGGATGTCGTGCGTCTTCCCCGGGGCCGAGGACCTGGAGACCTTCTGGGACAACGTCGTGGACGGCGTGGACTCCGTGGGCGAGGTGCCCCGGGAGCGCTGGGATCCGGACGTCTACTACGATCCCGACGCCAGGGGTGGCGAGAAGAGCCACTCCAAGTGGGGCGGCTTCCTGCCCTGGATCCCCTTCGACCCGCTCACCTACGGCATCCCGCCGCGATCCCTCACCGCCGTGGAGCCGATCCAGCTCCTCGCCCTGGAGATGGCGCGCCGGGCCCTGGCCCACGCGGGCTACGAAGAGCGCCCCTTCCCGCGTGAGCGGACGTCGTGCATCCTCGGCGCCGAGGCGGGCACGGACCTGGCCGGAGCCTACGGCTTCCGGGCCGTGTGGCCCACCTACTGCGGGGAGATGCCGGAGGCCCTCGACGAGGCCCTCCCGAAGCTGACCGAGGACTCCTTCCCGGGGGTCCTGGCCAACGTCATCGCCGGGCGCATCGCCAACCGCCTGGACCTGGGCGGCGCCAACTACACGGTCGACGCGGCCTGCGCCTCGTCGCTCATGGCCGTGGACCTGGCCATCAAGGAGCTGGTGGGCGGCACCAGCGACATGGTGCTGTGCGGCGGGGCGGACCTGCACAACAGCATCAACGACTACCTGATGTTCTCGAGCACCCACGCCCTGTCGCGCACCGGGCGGTGCCGGACCTTCGACTCGTCGGCGGACGGGACCGTCCTGGGCGAGGGCGTGGCCCTGGTCGTGCTCAAGCGCCTCGCGGACGCCGAGCGGGACGGCGACACCGTCTACGGCGTCATCAAGGGCAGCGCCGCGTCCAGCGACGGCCGGAGCCTCGGCCTCACCGCGCCCCGCAAGGAGGGGCAGCAGCGGGCCGTGGACCGGGCGTATCGCCGCGCGGGCACCTCGGCGGATCGCATCGGCCTGGTGGAGGCCCACGGGACCGGCACCATCGTCGGCGATCGCACCGAGCTCGCGACGCTGACCGAGATCTACACCGAGGCGGGCGTCCCGGCCGGGTCCGTCAGCCTGGGCTCGGTGAAGTCCCAGATCGGCCACACCAAGTGCGCCGCGGGGCTCGCCGGCCTCATCAAGTGCACGCTGGCCCTGTATCACCGGGTCCGGCCGCCGACGCTCCACGTGAAGGAGCCCAACCCGTTCTGGGATCCCAAGCGGAGCCCCTTCGTCTTCGACGGCGCCTCCCGGCCGTGGCCGGGGCGCGAGCGGGCCGCGGGCGTCAGCGCTTTCGGCTTCGGCGGGACCAACGTCCACATGGTCGTCTCGGAGCCGCCCGGCCCGACGCCCCGCGCGGGGCGCAACCGGTGGCCGGCGGAGCTGTTCCTGTTCCGCGGCGAGGATCGCGACCAGGCCGCGAAGCAGATCGAGCGCGTGAAGGCCCTGCTGGAGCGGGACGAGCCCTGGCGCCTGCGCGATCTGGCGCGGAGCGTCTCCACGTCCGGCGAGGCCCCGGTCCAGGTGGCCGTGGTGGCCCGGGACCTGGACGACCTCCGGGAGCGGATCGCACGCGCGGAGACCTTCACCTCCGACCCGCCCCATGTGGTGGTGGCGGACGCGGAGGCGGATCGCGGGAAGGTGGCCTTCCTCTTCCCGGGGCAGGGCAGCCAGCGCCCCGGTATGATGGGGGACCTCTTCCTGTCGTTCCCCTGGCTCCAGGCCTGGCTCGAGCGCGGCGCCCGCTGGGCGGACGTCATGTTCCCGCCGACCGCCTTCGACAAGGAGACCCGGAAGGCCCAGCAGGCGGCCATCACGGACACGCGGGTGGCCCAGCCGACCCTCGGCATGGCCGACATGGCGGCGGCGGACCTCCTGCGGCGCCTGGGCGTCCGCCCCGACGTGCTCGGCGGGCACAGCTACGGCGAGCTGGTGGCCCTCTGTGCGGCCGGCGCCCTGGACGCCGACGAGCTCCTGGAGCTGAGCGAGGCCCGCGGCGTCTGCATCCTGGACGCCGCCGGGGACGACGCGGGGACCATGGCCGCCGTCCGCGCCTCGGCCGAGCGCGTCGAGGAGATCGTCGGCGACGTGGAGGGCGTCGTCCTGGCGAACCACAACGGCCCGAAGCAGACCGTCATCAGCGGGCCGACCATGGCCGTCGAGGAGGCGGTGGCGCTCCTGAAGGCCGCCGACGTGTCGGCCCGGCCGATCCCGGTCGCCTGCGCGTTCCACAGCGGCGTGGTGGCCGGCGCCCGCGAGACGTTCGCCGCGCGGCTCGAGGACGCCACCGTCCGCTCGCCCGAGCGGCCCGTGTGGTCCAACACCACGGCGGAGGCCCACCCGGAGGATCCGGACGGCGTCCGGCGCCTCCTGGCGGACCACGTGGTGAACCCCGTGCGCTTCGTGGAGCAGGTCGAGGCCATGTACGAGGCCGGCGCCCGCACCTTCGTGGAGGTGGGCCCGGGCCGCGTCCTGACCAAGCAGGTGGGGAAGATCCTCGGCGATCGCCCGCACACCGCCGTGCACCTGGAGGAGGGCACCGGCTCCGGCCTGGAGCACCTCCAGCTCGCGCTGGCGCGGCTGGCCGTCCTGGGCGTGCCGCTGGACGCCCACGTGCTCTTCGAGGGCCGGGACGCGCGGGTCATGGACCTGCGGGATCCGCCGAGCGTGAAGCCGAGCGCCTCGACCTGGCTGGTGAACGGCCACCGCGCGAAGCCGCTCCACGGGGAGGAGCCCCCGAACTCGCTCGTCCCGCTCGACGGCCCGGTCGTCGACGTCACCCGCGGCGTCGGCTCGGCGCAGCAGCCCGCGGGTGAGCGCGACGGCGTGATGGTGGAGTACCTCCAGACCATGCGGAAGGTGGTCGACGATCAGCGCGAGGTGATGCTGCGCTACCTGGGGCAGCCCCCGGAGCAGGTGGCCCAGGCCTCGGCGACGGACGCCACCGTCCTGGAGGCCGAGCCCGCCGGGGCGGACGTCGCCGAGGAGGCTCCGGCCGAGGCCCCGGAGGAGGACCTGCCGGTCGTGGACGTCCTCCTGGAGATCGTCAGCGAGCGCACCGGCTATCCCACCGAGATGCTGGCCCTCGACCTGGACCTGGAGGGGGATCTCAGCATCGACTCCATCAAGCGCATCGAGATCCTGGGCGCCCTCGCGGAGCGCCTGGGGATGGGCGGCGAGGAGTCCGGGGACCTGGACGAGGTCATCGAGGAGCTGGCGGCGGTGAAGACCCTCGGCGGCATCGTCGAGTGGCTGGAGAACCAGGAGTCGGACGACTCGGGCGGCGGAGCGCCCGGCGGCGAGGGCGAGGCGGCCCCGGAGGAGGAGACGCCGATGGAGGCGCCCGCCGCCATCGCGCGCTATCACGTCGTCGTCGAGGACGCGCCCTCCCCGGACACCACCCCCGGCGCCCTGTCCGGGCACGTGGTGGCCCTGGCGGGGGACGGCCCCGTGGCGGAGGCGCTCACCGAGGCCCTCCGGGATCGCGGCGCCGAGGTCCGCGCGGTGAGCGAGCCGGGGGATGTCGGAGAGGTGGACGCCCTCGTGCACCTGGCCCTCGGCGGCGGGGACGACGCGGAGCACCCGGCGAAGGTCCTGTTCGGCCTGGTCCGGGCGGCGCTGGACGGCGGAGCCACGCGCCTCGTCTCGGTGACCGGCCTCGGAGGCACCTTCGGGCGCGGCCTCAACGGCCACGGCCCCCTGCCGCGCGCCGGGGTCTCCGGCCTGCTCAAGAGCGTCGCCAAGGAGCGGCCCGACGTGCACGTCCGCATCGTGGACGTGGACCCGACCGAGGAGGCGGCCGCCCTGGCGGATCGCATCGAGGCGGAGCTCGGCGCCGAGGATGATCTGTTGGAGGTGGGCTGGCAGGGCGATCGCCGCCGGCGGCTGGCCGTCGTGTCCGCCGAGCACGACGGGGACTCCCCGGGCGCCCTGGATCTCGGCGACGGCGCCGTGGTGCTCCTGACCGGCGGCGCCCGCGGCATCACGGCGCGCATGGCCATCGCCATGGCCCGCCGCTCCGCCTGCACCATCGAGCTCGTCGGCCGGTCGCCGCTGCCGGAGGGCGACGAGGACCCGGCATACGGGGAGGCCGAGGACCTGCCGGCGCTGCGCAAGCTGCTGGCCACCCGCGGGGAGCACGGCTCGCCCAGGGAGGTGGAGGCGGCGGCGCGGCGCATCCTGCGGGAGCGCGAGATGCGCGCGACCCTGGAGGCCCTCCGGGAGGCCGGCGCCGAGGTCCGGTATCACCCGGTGGACGTGCGAGACGCCGAGGCGTTCGGCGCGCTGCTGGACCGCATCTACGAGGAGCGGGGCCGCCTGGACGCGGTGATCCACGGGGCCGGCGTGCTGGACGACGGCCTGCTGGAGCAGAAGACGCCCGAGTCGTTCTCCAGGGTCTTCGACACCAAGGTGGCCGGGGCGTCGACCCTGGCGGAGCGCCTCCGGAGCGACGTCCGGCTGGTCGTCTTCTTCGGGAGCGTCTCCGGCGCCTTCGGCAACAAGGGCCAGGTGGACTACGCGGCCGCCAACGACGCCATGGACAAGCTCGCCCACGGGCTGTCCAGCCGGGTCGACGGCCGGGTGGTCTCCATCGACTGGGGTCCCTGGGGCGGCGGCGGCATGGTCTCGCCGGAGCTGGAGCGCGAGTACGCGCGGCGGGGCATCGGCCTCATCGACCCGGACGGCGGCGTGGCCGCGTTCCTCGACGAGATCGACCGGCCCGAGGGGGAGGCCCAGGTCATCCTCATGCGAGCCACCCCGCAGAGCCTGAGTTGACGGGAGTCCGTTGATGTCCGAGCCGAAGCCGACCGACGCCGCCATCGTCGGGATGGCCTGCATCTTCCCCGGCGCCGCGGACTTGGACGCCTACTGGGAGAACCTGCGCGGCGGCGTGGACGCCATCACGGACGTGCCCGCGAGGCGCTGGGACCCGGTGTTCTACGACCCGGAGTCGTCCGATCCGGACCGCTTCTACTGCAAGCGCGGCGGGTTCGTGGACGAGCACGCCACCTTCGACGCCATGGCCTGGGGCGTCATGCCGGTGGCCGCGAAGGGGGCCGAGCCGGATCAGCTCGTGGCCCTGGAGGTGGCCGCGCGCGCCCTGTCCGACGCGGGCTATCGCGAGGGCGGCTTCGACCGGGATCGGGCCGCGGTCGTGCTGGGCCGGGGCAACTACATCGGCGCCGGGATGACGCGCCTGGAGCAGCACGTCCGCACCGCCCAGCAGCTCGTCAGGAGCCTGCGGGAGCTGGTGCCCGACCTGGACGAGGAGCAGCTCGCCAGGGTGAAGGACGAGTTCCAGTCCAAGCTCGGCGGCTACGGCCCGGACACGGCCATCGGCCTCGTCCCCAACCTCACGGCCTCGCGGGTGGCCAACCGCCTGGACCTGCACGGCCCCGCGTACACGGTGGACGCGGCATGCGCCAGCTCGCTGCTGGCCGTGGACCACGCCTGCCGCGAGCTGCAGTCCGGCCGGGCCGACGTGGCGCTGGCCGGCGGGGTCCACCTGTCCCACGACGTGGCCTTCTGGAGCGTCTTCTGCCAGCTCGGAGCCCTCAGCCACCAGGAGCGCATCCGCCCGTTCCACCGGGACGCGGACGGCCTGCTCATCGGCGAGGGCGTGGGCGTCGTGGTCCTGAAGCGCGTCGAGGAGGCCCGGCGGGACGGCGACCGCATCTACGCCGTGCTCCGGGGCAGCGGCGTGGCCAGCGACGGCCGGGGCTCCAGCCTCATGACCCCGCGCCCGGCCGGGCAGCGCCTGGCCCTGGAGCGGGCGTGGGCCGAGGCGGGCGTCGACCCGTCGACCCTGGGGCTGCTGGAGGCCCACGGCACCGCCACTCCGGCGGGTGACGAGGCGGAGCTGTCGACCGTGGCGGACTTCTTCGGCCCCGCGCCGAGCGACGGTCCGCGGGCGGTGATCGGCTCGGTGAAGTCGATGATCGGGCACGCCATGCCGGCGGCCGGCGTGGCCGGGCTCATCAAGGCGGCCCTGGCGGTGCACCACCGGACGCTCCCGCCGACGCTCCACTGCGAGGAGCCCCACGCGGGGATGGAGGCCACGCGCTTCCGGCCCGTCGCGGAGGCGGAGCCCTGGGAGGCGGACGGGCATCCGCTCCGGGCCGGCGTCAACGCGTTCGGCTTCGGCGGGATCAACGCGCACCTCGTGCTGGAGTCGGACGGCGTTCCGGCCCGGAGTCGCCGTCGCCGCGGCGGGAGGACCACCGCGCGGATGGATCGCCCCGAGAAGGTCCTGCGCCTGGCCGCCGAGACGCCCGAGGACCTGGTCCGGGCCCTGGACGAGGGCCGGGAGGAGGTGGGCGAGGGGCCGTGCCGCCTGGCGCTGGTGGATCCGACGCCGGAGCGGCGGGACAAGGCCCGGGACGCCGTCCTGTCGGGCAAGCCGCGGCGCGGCCGCGACGGTCTGTGGTTCGCCCCGCGGGGGATGCTGTCGGACGGCGGGAAGGTGGCGTTCCTCTTCCCCGGCGTCGAGGCCGTGTTCGAGCCCCGCGTGGACGACGTGGCCCGCCGGTTCGACCGGCCTGCGCCGCCGCGCGTGCCCGAGGGCGACCTGGAGCGCCAGGGCGCCGCGGTCGTGGAGGTGGGGCGCCTGCTGAACGGCGCCTTGAAGGACCTGGGCGTCGCGCCCGACGCCGTCGCCGGCCACAGCGTGGGCGAGTGGACGGCGATGCTGGCGTCCGGGGTCATCCCCGAGGACGCCCTCGACGAGTTCGTGGGCACCCTGGAGGCCGGCAGCCTGCGCGTGCCCGGCGTGGTGTTCGCAGCCGCCGGGGCCGGGCTGGACCGGGTCGGGCCCCTCGTGGAGGACCTGGAGGACGTCCTCGTCACCCACGACAACTGCCCGCACCAGGTCATCGTCTGCGGCCCCGAGGAGCGCGTCGACGTGGCCCTGCAGCGCTTCCGCGAGGCGCGCATCCTGGCCCAGAAGCTCCCCTTCCGCTCGGGGTTCCACTCGCCGGTCTTCGAGCCCTACCTGGGGACCCACCGGGAGCACTTCGAGCGACTGCCGCTCCAGGCGCCCGGGATCCCGCTATGGTCCGCGACGACGGCCGCGCCCTTCCCGGAGGAGCCGGACGCCATCCGGGCGCTGGCCCTGCGACACCTGGTCCGCCCCATCCGCTTCCGGGAGGTGGTGCAGAGGCTGTACGACGAGGGCGTCCGCGCCTTCGTGCAGGTGGGGACGGGGAGCCTCGTCGGCTTCGTGGACGACACGCTCCGCGGGCGGGCCCACCTGGCCATGAGCGCCAACGCGCCGCAACGGTCCGGCCTGAACCAGCTTCGGCGGCTGGCCGCCGCCCTGTTCGTGGAGGGGTTGGACGTCCGCTGGGAGCCGCTGGACGACCAGCCGGCGCGTCCCGGTGCGCTGAGCCTGGACCTGGGCGTGCCCCTCGTGGAGGGCCTGTCGCCCCTCGAGGTGGAGACGTCCGGCCGGGCCTCGGTACCCGCCGAGACGGCCGGCCACCCGGTGCTGGCCGGCTTCGCCGAGGTCATTCGCTCCGTGGAGGCCGCCAGCGGCGCCGTCGAGAAGGCCTGGGCCCGCTCCCCGGGTCGCAGGACTGCCGCAGCGGCGGCGTCCTCGCCGGCGAATTCCAACACGCGTGGTGGGGCGCCGGCGATCACCAAACCCACTGGGGCGCCGGGCTCCCCGCCGGCGGCGACCGAGAAGGTCACCCACCGCACCCTTTCGGTGGACTCCGACCCGTACCTCCTGGACCACTGCCTCATCCCGCAGCGGCCGGGATGGCCGACGGTCGAGGATCGGAACCCCGTGGTGCCCATGACCATGGAGATCCGGATGATGCTGGACGCCGCCCGCGAGGTGGCGCCGGACCGGGTCCCCGTGGCCGTGGACGGCGTGCGGGCCTATCGCTGGCTCGCCGTGGAGCCGCCCGTCGACGTCGTGGTGCGCGCCAGGCCCGAGGGCGACGACCGCGTGGCCGTGAGCATCGACGGCTACGTGGAGGCGACCGTCGTCACGGCGCCGGCCTACCCGGGCGCGCCGGAGCCGGGCGCGGATCCGCCCGGGATCGACGAGGAGCCCGCCGTCACGGCCCAGGCCCTGTACGACGAGCGCTGGATGTTCCACGGCCCCGCCTACCAGGCAGTCACGGACCTGGAGGCGATCGGCGACGACGGCGTCGTGGGCACGCTGGAGGCCATGGAGGCCCCCGGGGCCCTGCTGGACGCCGCGGGACAGCTCTTCGGCTACTGGGTCATGGCGCGCGTGGAGCGGGATCGCCTGGCCATGCCCATCAAGGTCCGCCGCATGGACCTCTACGGGCCGGAGCCCGAGCCGGGCACGCCGGTCCGGTGCGCGGTGCACGTCCGGCGCCTGGGCGTCCGGAACGTCCGCGCGGACATGGAGCTGACCGTGGACGGCCACGTCTGGGCGCGGATCCACGGCTGGGAGGACTGGCGGTTCGAGACGGACGACCGCCTCTGGCCGGTGATGCAGAGGACGGAGGATCACCTCTTCGCGGACGTCCTGGACGACGGCGTGGCGTTCCTGCACGACCCGAAGCGCTCGTCGGCCTCCC
Organism: Myxococcota bacterium; assembly: GCA_051747385.1. Taxonomy (GTDB): domain Bacteria; phylum Myxococcota_A; class UBA9042; order PHBI01; family JACKFB01; genus JBNJGB01. Next base: position 127,647 of record JBNJGB010000016.1, on the reverse strand, counting down.
GGGACTACCTGGCGCGGCGCTTCCTGACGTCGGCGGAGCGGGCGGCCTGGCAGGAGATGCCCTCCGGGGCGCGCACGGGGTGGCTCCAGGGGCGCATCGTGGCCAAGGACGCGGTCCGCGACCGGCTGCGCAGGATGGGCGACGAGCCGCGCTTCCCGGCCGAGATCACCTTCGAGGAGACCGACGTGGACGGCGTCCTGCGGGCCCGCACGCCCGTGGACGCGGATCTGCGCGTGGCCGTGGCCGCGCGACGGGACGCCGCCGCGGCGGTGGTCGTGGAGGGCCGGGATCCCGCGGTGGTGCTGCGGGAGGTTCCGGAGACGGCCGACGACACGGCGGCGGCATCTGTGCTAACCGAGGACGACGAGCGGTGGCTGCGCCGGGTCGGGGACACCATCGAGGCCCGACGGCGCGGATCGCTCGTGGTCGCATGGACGAGCGAGGGCACGTGAGCGAGGCACGGGACGACATCCTGACGACCGTGGCGGATCTCATCCGGGAGGTCATCGGGGAGGACTGGGCGGACGAGGTGGCCATCGGCCCCGAGACGTCCTTCGCGGAGGACCTGGAACTGGAGAGCATCGAGTTCGTGGCCCTGGCCGAGCGGCTCCAGGAGCACTACGGCGAGGGCGTGGACTTCGTGGGCTGGATCTCCGACAAGGAGCTGGACGAGATCATCGCCCTGAAGGTCGGCGACCTGGTGGAGTTCATTTCCACGTGTCGTTCCTCGTAGCCAACGGGCTCCGGTTCCACGCGGTCCGGCTGGGCGACGAGGGCCCGCCGGTCGTGATGCTCCACGGGCTGCTGGTGGGCAACCTGGCCGCCTGGGCGTTCACCGGTGCGCGCGCCCTGGCCCGGAACCACCGCGTGCTGATGTACGATCTGCGCGGGCACGGGCGGAGCGAGCGGGCCACCGGCGGCTACGACGTGCCCACGATGACGGACGACCTGGAGGCGATCGCCGACGCCGAGTTCCCCGGCGAGCCTCTCACCCTGGTGGGACACAGCTACGGCGCGCTCATCTCGCTGCAGCTCGCGCAGCGCGACCCCGACCGGGTCGAGCGCATGGTCCTGGTGGACGCCCCCGTGCCCCCCACGAGCACCGAGGAGCTGACGGACTTCCTGTCCCGCGACCCGGCCGAGTGGGTGGAGGCGCTGCCGCTGCAGCTCCAGGACTCCGTGCGGCAGCGCGGTCGCCGGGCGAACCGAGTCCTGTCGTCGCTCCACTTCCTGGCGTGCGAGACCACGCTGCTCGCCGACCTGGAAGCCCAGCGAGACGTGACCGACGAGGAGCTCGCGGCCGTCGACATCCCGACCCTGTGCGTCTACGGCGAGGAGTCCCCGTGCCTCGAGGCGGGGCGGCGGGTGGCGGCCGCCATGCCCGACGCGCGGCTGGAGGTCCTGCCCGGCGGACACTTCCTCACCATGGACGCGCCCGGGGCGCTCACCGACGCGATCACGGGGTTCGTCGATGGCTGAAGTGACCGCGCGCGGCGTCCGCTTCCACGTCCAGCGCCTGGGCGAGGGGCAGCCGACCGTCGTCTTCCTGCACGGGCTGGTGATGGACAACCTCTCGTCCTGGTACTTCACGGCCGCGAACCCGGTCGCGAAGCACACCAGCGTCCTCCTGTACGACCTGCGCGGCCACGGCCGCAGCGAGCGCCCGCCCACGGGCTACACGGTGCCGGACATGGTGGCCGACCTGGCCGCGGTCCTGGACGCCTGCGACGTGAAGGGCCCCGTGCACCTCGTGGGCAACAGCTTCGGCGGCCTCCTGGGGCTGGCCTTCGCCCTCGAGCACCCCGAGCGGGTGGGGCGGCTGGTGCTGGTGGACTCCCACCTGTCCGAGGAGGGCTGGGGTGCCGAGATGGCCGGGACCCTGGGGCTCCGGGGCGAGGAGCGGGACCGGGTCATCGCCGAGAACTTCCGCCACTGGCTGGGGCGCCACTCCTCGCGGAAGCGCAATCGCCTGGCCCGCACGGCGGAGGCCCTGGTCCACGGCACGTCCCTCGTCGACGACCTGCGCGCCTCGGAGCCCTTCCGGGACGAGGACCTGCGTCGGCTCGACCACCCGGTGCTCGCCCTGTACGGTGGGGACTCGGACATCCTCGACCGCGGCGAGCGCCTGGCCGCGCTCCTTCCCCGCTGTGAGCTCCGGCTGCTGCCGGACTGCACGCACTCGATCCTGTGGGAGGCGACCGCCGAGGTCCGGGACGCCATCGTGGAGTGGACCACACAGGACTGAGAGCCGGAGGACCGAGTTGTCGCGCTTCCTGTTCGTCGTGCCGCCGCTGACCGGGCACGTGAACCCGACGGTGTCCGTGGCCGCCGCCCTGGAGGGCCGCGGGCACGAGGTGGCCTGGGTGGGCCATCCGGCGCGCGTGCGTCCGCTGCTGCCCGACGGCGCCCGCCTGTTCGAGCTGGACGACCGGGTGCCCCGGGAGCAGCTCGAGGACGCCATCACCCGGGCGCGGAAGGTGCGCGGCCTGGTGGCCCTCAAGGAGCTCTGGGAGGAGATCCTGCTGCCCCTGGCGCGGAGCATGGTCCCGGGCGTCGAGCGGGCGGCGGAGCAGTTCGGCGCGCACGTCCTCGTGGTGGATCACCAGGCCCTGGCCGGCATGCTGGTGGCCCGCCGCCGTGGCCTCCCCTGGGCCACGTTCTGCACGACCTCCGCCTCCGTGACGGACTCCCTGGGCGACCTGCCGAAGGTGAAGGCCTGGCACGCCGAGCTGCTCGACGACCTCCAGCGAGAGCACGGCCTGGAGCCGGAGCCCGACCCGGGTCTGTCCCCGATGCGCGTGGTCGTCTTCTCGACCGGTGCCCTGGTGGGCCCGCAGGAGGACTTCCCCGCCCACTATCGCTTCGTGGGGCCCGCCATCCGACACCGGGAGGACCGCACGGACTTCCCGTGGGACGCGCTCCGCGACGATCTCCCGCGGGTCCTGGTGTCCCTGGGCACCGTGAACGCCGAGCGCGGCGCGCGCTTCTACCGCTCCGTCGTCGAGGCGCTGGCCGAGGAGGACGTCCAGGTCGTCTTCGCCGCGCCGCCGGAGCTGGTGGGCGAGGTCCCGGATCGCTTCATCGTGCGCTCGTGGTTGCCCCAGCTCCAGCTCCTGCCGCGGGTGGACGCGGTCATCGGCCACGGTGGGCACAACACGGTGGCCGAGTCCCTCGCCCACGGCCTGCCGATGGTCCTGGCGCCCATCCGGGACGATCAGCCCGTGGTGGCCCAGCAGGTGGTGGACGCCGGGGCGGGGCTGCGCGTCCGCTTCGCGCGGGTTGGTCCGAAGAAGCTCCGCGAGGCCGTCCTGCGGGTCCTCCGGGAGCCCTCCTTCCGGGAGGCCGCTCGCCGGGTGAAGGACTCGTTCGAGCGGGCCGGGGGCGCCGAGGCCGCGGCGGACGCCGTGGAGGACCTGGCGTGAGCTGGATCCTGGGGCTCCTCACCGTCCTCTTCGTCCTGGACGCCCTGCGCCTCCGGGGGCGGGTCGACGCGCTGCCGATCCTGGTCGCGTCCGAAAAGGCGCCGTCGAAGAAGTACCGGATCGTCCACGCCGAGGGGGTGGGGGTCCCCCCGGAGGTGGTCCGCGCGGCCAGCGCGCGCGCCCGGGCGGAGAAGCTGGACGTCATCGACCTCGTGCCCCACGACCTGCCCACGCTGCAGGCCATGGGCCTGGCCCAGATGACCGACTTCGGCGACTATCGGCGTGAGCGCTTCGCCACGGGGCGGACCGCCGGCCACGCCGTGCTGGCCTCGGTGGACGTGCTGAAGCGGGCGGGCGTGAAGTCGCCGACGGTGGAGGACCCGGTGGCCTTCCACCGGCTGGCGGCGCGCCTGAAGGAGTACGCCAGCACCTCGGCGGAGGTCGCCGTGGCGCCCGGCCTGGCGGCCCGGGAGAGCGAGGAGGACGTGGACCCGTCGACCCGCGCGCGGGTGCTGCGCTACCTGCTGGGCGACGCGTACATGCTTTGGGTGCTGGGGACGCCGCTCCTGCTGCTCTTCCTCCTCCTGGGCCTCGTCACGAGCGGCGTGTGGGGCGTGCTGGCGGTGGCGTCGTTCCACGTGGCGCCGCTCGTGGCGTTCAACGACCAGGCCCTTCAGCCCAGGGACCTGGTGAAGGCCGTGGCCCTGCGCATCCCCTGGGAGCTGTGGCTCTGGGCGCGGACGGTCCGGGCGGATCCGGGCGACGTGGATCGCCGGGCCCGCGTCGAGGAGGCTCGGCCCGTCTATGATCAGCTCCTCTCTGGAGGGCTGGACCGCTTCTTCGAGGTCCGCCGCGACACGTGTCCCCTGTGCGGCGAGGACGACCTGGACCCCCTGCTGGACTCCCCGGATCGGCTGCAGGACAAGCCGGGCACGTTCCACCTCGACGTCTGCGGGGCCTGCGGGCACGTCTTCCAGAACCCGCGGCTGAGCATCGAGGGCCTGGGCTTCTACTACCGGGACTTCTACGACGGCCTGGGCCGCGAGGGCATGGACGCCATCTTCGGCGCGGGCGCCGAGCCGTATCACGCCCGGGCGCGGATGATGCACCACGTGGAGGCGAACCCGGAGCGATGGCTGGACGTGGGCGCCGGACTCGGCCACTTCTGCGCCGCGGCGCGGGACATATGGCCGGAGGCGCGCTTCGACGCCCTGGACCTGTCCGACAACGTGGAGGAGGCCGCCCGGCGGGGCTGGGCCGACCACGCGACGCGCGGCCTGTTCCCGGACGTCGCCGGCCGGATCGAGGGCGCCTACGACGTGGTGAGCATGAGCCACTACCTGGAGCACACGCGGGATCCGCGCGCCGAGCTCGCCGCCGCCCACCGGACCCTGCGACCCGGCGGCCACCTCGTGATCGAGCTCCCCGATCCGGAGTGCCGCTTCGGGCGGATCCTCGGCTCCTTCTGGCTCCCGTGGTTCCAGCCGCAGCATCAGCACCTGCCGTCGGTGGAGATCCTCGAGGGGCTCCTCGAGGAGGCGGGCTTCGAGGCGCTCCGCTGGGAGCGCGCCGAGCCGCACCAGACCGTGGACCTCATGTTCGCCAGCTTCATTCTCCTCCGGCGGATCGGGCCGGTCCCGGACCTCCCGTGGAAGCCGCGGCCGACTCCCTGGGATCGGGCGCGCCACGGCCTGACGTGGGTCCTGGGCTTCCCCCTGTTGCCCGTGGCGTGGGGCCTCGACAAGCTCATGGCCCCCTTCCTGCGCCGGCCGGGGTGGTCGAACACCTATCGGGTGCTCGCGCGTCGGACGCCCTGAGCGGGGCCCGGGCGTCGAGGAGGGCTGCCCCGACCGTCGCGTTTCGCCCCGACCCGAGTCGGGCGGCACGGTGCCGGCGTGCCGCGCTCTGCGCCTGGGGTGCGGGGCGTGGAGTGGGCACGCGCGTTGCAGTGCTTCACTCCCGCTCGAACAACCTCGAAGGGGGCAACCGATGGTCAGCCACACGCTGCGTTCGTCCGCGACCACCACCGCGCGCGGCCTAGGAGCCTGTAGCGCATGTGCTCTCGTCACGAATCCCGGCCGCTTCCGCCCATCTCGACGTCCGAGAACCCTCCGCCGAACCTACTGGTTCGACTACGGAACCGTCGAACGCCGATCTGGACGAAATCGTCTCGGGCTCGCTCGGTCCGCAATGCCCTACAGACTCCTAGCCGGCGCGCTCACCCTGCTGGCGCTTGGGCTGTGGGCCTGTGACGGCGGCGGCGGATCCGCCGACGACGGCGGCAACGGACCGGGGCCGGACGCCTCGTGCGAGTCCGGCTGCCAGACGCCGGGCGCGCGAATGTGTCAGGAAGGTGGCGTCGCCACGTGTGGAGACTCGGACGGCGACGGCTGCCCCGAGTGGAGCGCCCCGGAGTCGTGCGGGGACCTGGCCTGCGTGGACGGGCAGTGCGTCCAGCAGTGCGAGGGCGACGACTGCGAGCAGGACCTCCCGCCCGAGGCCGCCTTCTCCTACGTCGTGAGCGGAGACCGCGAGGTGTCGGTGAACGCCGCCGGCACGACGGACGATCGCACGGCGCCGGAGGATCTGCGCTTCCGCTGGGACTGGGAGAACGACGGCCTGTGGGACACGGAGCTGGACGCCGGGCGCTCCGCGACGCACACCTACGAGGGCGAGGACACGACCTACACCATCGCCATGGAGGTCCGGGACGGGATGGGGCAGACCGCCACGGCCACGCGGACCGTGACCCTCGAGGAGGTGGAGCAGGTCGAGGGCAACGTGGGGACCACCACGTGGTCCGGCAACGTCGTCCTGACCGACGACGCCGTGGTGGGCACGGACGACGTCCTGACCATCGAGGCCGGCACCGTCGTCGCGTTCGAGCAGAGAGACGCGGACGGGGACGGCGTCGGCGACCTGGGGCTGGAGATCCACGGCACGCTGCTCGTGAAGGGCACCGCCGAAGCCCCGGTGGCGTTCACGAGCCTCGCGTCGGGCGAGGCCGATCCCGCTCCGAGCGCCTGGCACGAGATCCTGTTGGCGAAGGGGAGCAGCGGGCACGACATCGACCACGCCATGATCGAGTTCGCGCACACGGGCCTGCACGTGCAGTCGTCGGCGGACATCGCAGACCTCCGCGTCCACGACAGCGCCACCGGCCTCCGCGTCGGCAGCGACGCCGGCGACGTGCTCGCCGAGCGCGTGCGCGCCTTCCGGAACGCCGGGGACGGCGTCGTGATCGCCGGCGGCATCGCCACGGTCCCCGACCTGATCGCCAGCCGGAACGACGGGCGCGGCCTGGTCGTCGAGGGCGGCGACGGGCACGTCCTGAGCGGCTGCGTGGCGACCGTCAACGGCACGCACGGTGCCGAGGTCTCCCGCAGCCACGTGGACCTCGGCGGGTGCCGGATCTACGAGAACGTCCGCGCGGGCCTGGTCCTCCGCGGGGACGTGGGCGGCTCCGCCGAGGACGTGCTGTTGACCGAGAACGGCATGGAGGGCGTCCGGGCGCTCACCGCGACCAGCGGCGATCCGAGCCTGGACATCCACCGGAGCAACATCAGCCAGAACGGCCTGACCGGAAACCTCACCCTGGCCGAGCCCTCGCTCCAGGCGACGGACGGAGCGCCCGCCGAGGCTTGGAGCGCCCCGGGCGGCGGCGGCATCGTCATGGCCGAGGTGAGCCTCGAGCAGAGCGGCGGGGGCTCCGCGCCCACGGGTCGGCTCGTGGACGGGCAGGGCACGCTCCTCGCCGAGATCGTCGGCGTCACGGACCGCGCCTGGATCGCGCTCGCCGAGGAGGCGCCCGCCCTGGCGGCCGAGGTCCAGGGCGGCGCGGGCACCCTGACCGTTCACCGGGTGGCCCACGCGGGTCCGGCGGACGGCCGCGAGATCGTGACCGTCCTCGACGGCGGCACCCTCGACGCCCGCTGGAACTGGTGGGGGAACTGGCCCGACGTCCTGGAGGCGGTGACCCTCGCCCAGCCCTCCGACCTGAACCTGCAGGGCTTCACCGGCGTGCCCTTCGCGGACGACCTGGACACCTCCCGCTTCGTCGGCGGCACGACCCTGACGGGTGACAACACCTGGTCGGGCTCCGACGTCTTCGTCACCGGCGACGTCACCCTGGCGGCGGGGGCGACCCTCACCATCGAGCCGGGCGTCACCGTGAGCGTCCTGCCCGTCGACCAGGACGGCGATGGCGTCGGCGACTACACGCTCGATCGCGCCGACGGGGATCTCATGGCCCACGCCGGCGGGAGCGATCCCGTGAAGATCCTGGCCCAGGGCGACAGCACGGTCGTCGACGGCTTCGGCGGCGTGGCCGGCTCCGGCGACGGGGCCACGTCCTTCGAGAACGTGTGGGTGTCCAACGGCACGCACGGCATCCGGGCCAGCGGTGGGGACGTGCTGCTCCGCGACGTGGTGCTGCAGTTCCACTCCCGGGCGGGCCTGGCCGTGGACGGTGACGCCACGCTCGACGTGGACGGCGCGCTGGTGCGCAAGATCGACGACACCGGCGCCCGCGTGGAGACCGCCGGGCCGGTCCTCCTGGGCCGGCTGACCTGCGAGGCCATCGGCGCCTGGTGCGCCGACCTCCGGGGCGCCACCCACGCGGACAACGTGGTCGAGCACTCGAGCCTCGTCGACGCGATGGAGGGCGGCCTCCGCGTGCGCGACTCCGTGGCCGTGGTGCGGAACAACGACGTCCAGGACAACGCGTGGGGGCTCTGGGTCGACGGCGCGTCCGACGTGACGGCCACGGCGAACGAGGTCCGCAACAACACGCGCGAGGGCGTGGTCGTCGCCATGTCCGGCGGCGCCGAGCCCCAGGTGACCCTCGACGCCAACAACATCGACAGCAACGGCGCCGAGCAGGCCTTCACCCGAGAGGACGTCAGCCGGCAGGCCGCCAGCGGTGACGGGCAGACGGGGGACGTCACGGGCGCACCCGTCGGGGATCCGGGCGGCGGTCCCGTGTGCTTCGTGCTCGCGTCCTACGTGGAGACGGGCAGCGCAGACGGGAAGGCCGACGTCACGGGCGCCCTCGAGACGCCGGACGGCGAGCCGGCCCTGACCTTCGAGGCGGACGCGGCCACGGGCTGGTATCACGTCGACGCGCACCAGGCCGGCGAGCTGGTGCCCGTGGTCCACGACGGGTCCGCGAGCGCCGGGGCCACCCTGGACGTGACCGGCGTCGTCCGCGAGGTCCCGCTGGCGTCGGGCGCCACGCCCGTGCAGATGACGGTCCACCTGTTGGACGGCGTGGTCGATGCGTCGGGCAACTACTGGGGCGGCGCTCCCGACGACCGGGTGCAGGCGTTCGAGGGGGGCACCGTCGACACCAGCGATGCGCTGGACGGCTCCAACCCGAGCGCCGGGCCGGTCCAGTAGGCTGGAGCGGCGCCGAGGTGGCTGCTACCGTCGGGGCCTCTCGCGAGGAGGTCCCGATGGAAGCTGCCCCGATGTTCGACGCCGTCCACTTCGCCGTGGCCGCCGGCGCCGGCATCGTCCTGAAGCCGCTGGCGATGCCCTTGCTGCCCGTGGCGGCCGCCTGGATGTACCTCGTCCAGTAGGGTCCCGTCCTCGGCGGTGAAACCGTTCGGGGACGTGACCGTCGGGGACGGCTCACGGCTCGTCACATGTCGCGAGACGAAGGGCTCGCGCAAAGACGCGAAGACGCAAAGGAAAACGGCATGCTTCGGCCCGGTGCGGTCGCTGTTGGGCCGCGGGTGACTCGACAGTCTCACCCAAACTGGTGTGCAGGCGGTTCGCTGGCCTTCGCGTCTTGGCGGCTTGGCGCGCGACTGCCCGCGAGACCGCGGCAGCCCGAGGTGTCTGGGACCGTGAGCCGGGGACGACGGTCCTACTGCATCTTGGCAGTATCCCCCGCCTTGGGGCAGTCGACCACGACCACGACCACGACCACGTCCACGAGGCGCGGGAGATCGCGGTCGGATACCGCTATCGGCCCTCGGGGACGGGGAGCTCGAGGCGGTCGCAGAGGGCCGCCATGTCCTCCGGGAAGGGCGCCTCGAGGGTCTCCAGGTCGCCGCGGCGATCGGGCAGGAGCAGCCGCCAGGCGTGCAGGGCGTGCCGGTGGAACAGGCGGCAGGGCGGCTTGCGGTGCAGGCGCTCCCCCACCAGCGGCAGGCCGATGGCTGCGAGGTGCAGGCGCGCCTGGTGGGTCCGCCCGGTGTGGAGCTCCACCTCCACGAGGCTGAAGCCCTCCCCGACGTTCTCGCTGGTGCCGATCCGGCGGACGGTCGTGTGGGCCGGCTTCCCGTCCCGGAGGACGGCCGGGACCGTCTTGCCGCCGCCGACCTTCTTGCGGCCCAGGGGAAGCTCCACCTCTCGGAGCTCCTCCTCCATCTGGCCGTGGCAGATGGCCAGGTAGATCTTGCGGCCCTGCTGGAGGCGCTCGGCGTACCGCGACACCAGCCCCTTGCGCGTGCAGAACAGGTTGATGCCCGTGGTGCCCGCGTCGAGCTGGTGGATGGCCCAGAGCCTCTTGCGGCCCAGGCGCTTCATCAGCAGCGACTGGAGGCAGTCGGGATCGTCCAGGCTGCGCCCCGTCGACGGGATCCCCGCCGGCTTGTTCACCACCAGCAGGCCGCCCTTCGCCGCCAGGATCAGCTCGCCGTCCGGGACGATGCCCCGGCCCTCCTCGTCCTCGGGACCGTGTTCGCTCATCCGCGCAGCTTCTCCGCCAGCTTCCGCAGGGCCGCCTGCCCCACGTCCGACAGCCACGAGTCCAGGAACGCGTCCATGTGCTCGTCGTCGGCGGCCTTCATCCGCGCGGCGACGGCGTGCGCGGTGAAGCTCTTGGTGACCGCCACCGCGTCGCCCGGCTTGCGCGCCAGGAACGACGCCAGCTCGAGCGCCCGGGCCCGGGCGTCCACGTGGAGCTCGTCGGCGTACCCGATGCGCTGCGCCTCGTCGGGGGCCAGCAGAGTCCCGAACATGCACATGCGGCGGCTGGCCTCCAGCGACGTCCGGTCGGCCAGGATGACCTGGGTCCCCGCCGGCACGGCGATGCCGAGGTCGACCTCGGTGAGCCCCAGCCGCAGGCCCACCTTCTCCACCACCCGGAAGTCGCACGCCAGGCTCAGGATGAACCCGCCGGCGATGGCCGAGGCGTGGATGCCCGCGATGGTCGGCGCGGGCAGCACGACGAGGCGCCGCATGATCTCCAGGAAGCCCCCGAAGAACTCGCTGAGCTGCGCCCGGTCGTAGCCGGCGATGGTGGGTACGTCGAAGCCGCCCGAGAACAGCTTGCCCCGGCCGCCGTCGAGGACCAGGGCCCGCGGCGGCCGCGCCTCGAGCTCATCCAGCAGCTCGCGGAAGTGCGCCAGCAGCTCCGGGGTCAGCGGATTGCCGCCGCCGCTCGCCAGGGAGAGGCGGACGACGCCGCCGTCCAGGTCCTGTCGCTCGATGGGGGTGCTCATGGTGTCTGCTCCGCCCAGGTCGCCTTCCGGAGGCCGCTGTCCAGGAGGTCCGTCGCCTTCACGACCTTCACCCTACCGAATTCGCCCAGCGTGGGAAGGAGGTCCCTGTTGCCCACCGCCACCAGCACCATCCGGCCCGGGTCGAGGACCTGCATGGCCTGCTGGACGTCCTCCGGCGTCGGCCGCGCCAGCTCGTCGGTGTAGCGCTCCAGCCACGCCACGTCGACGCCGCCCACCTCGAGGTAGAGGTACTGGGCCAGGGCGTCCGAGACGGTCTCGAACTTGAAGGGGAAGGCGTTGATGATCTTGCCCTTGAAGCTGGCGACCTCTCGCGGAGGCAGGGGCCGCTCGGTGACGGCGCGGAGCTGCTCCAGGCTCAGGTCGATGGCGCGCCCGACGTCGCCCGGGGACACGAAGGTGGACACGTACATGGGCCCGGAATCGTGGGCGCCGTAGTCCACGTGGAAGCGGGCGCCGTAGGTCAGGCCCTCCTTCACCCGGAGCACCGTGTTGAGCCGCGCGGTGAAGTCGCCGCCCAGGATCTGCGTGCCCAGTCGGAAGGCCGGCCACTTCCGCTCCAGGAGCGTCACGGGGTTGTCCTGGCCCAGGCGCCACTGGATCTGGTTGATGCTCGAGTCGTCCCGGTCGACCAGCAGCACTGTGCGCTCCCGCCCCTCGGCCTTCGGGGGGCGGTCGTCGGAGTAGTCGCCGGCGAAGGGGTTCACCAGGCAGTCGTCGCCGTCGCAGAGCTTCGCGCAGCGGCCCTCGATCTCGCCCGGCGTGCAGGCCCCCTCTCCCCACGAGGCGTCGCCCAGGTGCTCCTCCAGCCAGGTCTTCATGGCCTGCGCGTCGAAGTCCCCGGCGATGCCCAGCACCGCGTGCTGCGGGATGACGACGCGGTCCCGGAACGCCACGAGGTCCGCGCGCGTCAGCCCGGGGACGGTGCCCAGATAGCCCGACTTCATCCGACCCCGGGGCCCGTCGCCGTACAGCGCGGCGTCGATGGCCACGTCCGCGAGGTGGCCGTGCTGATCGAGCATCCGCCGGATGGCGGAGAGGCGGAGCTTCTTCGTCTTGGCGAGGCTGTCCTCCGGAAACGTGGCCTCGCGCAGCACGTCCCGGAAGAGGTCGAGGAAGCGCGCCAGGTGCTCCGGCTCCAGCGTGGGCAGGGAGCCCGACACCTCGAACGTCTTCACGTCCGCCGAGGCGTTCAGACGCGCGCCCATCCGGGCCAGGGCCTGCGCGACCTGCTCCTCGTCCATGTCCGGCGTGCCGTTGGTCAGCATGGCCGCCGTCAGGGAGGCCAGGCCCTCCTCGCCCTCCGGGTCCAGGGCCGAGCCGGCGCGCGCCGCGTAGCGGATCTCGAAGAACGGGTTGGCGTGGTTCTCCATGAGGAGGACCGTCAGCCCGTTGTCGAGGGTCAGGCGCTCCACCGGCGGGAGGCGGCTGTCCGTCGCCTCCTCCGCGGGCGTGACGGGGGCGGCGGTCGTCGCGGTCAGCAGCGTCGCGATCAGAAGGGACGTCATCGGCGGCCTCCGCGGGGGCTGCCCGTCCGCTCGGCGCGGACGGTGTCGTCGGTCAGCTCGGTGCCGGTCACCTGGGTGTCCCAGGCCAGGGCGTGGGCGGCCTCCAGCAGCTTCGCCTCCTCCGGCGATCGCTCGGCCTCGTCCGCGTCCACCGCCGCGATCACCTCCTCGCGGAGGGACTGGGCGGTGGCGTCCAGCCCGGCGTCGTCCAGGATCCACGCCATGGCCGCGCCGTAGGCCGTCCAGTGGGGCTGTAGGGCCGGATCGTCGGGGCGGTCGACCACCTCGAGCTTCCGCCCCCGGAGGACGTTGTCCGCGAGGCTCGTCAGGAAGCCCACCGGGAGCCGCTCGGCGTCGAACCGGGCCCGCTCCACGGCCTCCAGCTCGGCCCGGAGCTCCCGGGTCTGCTCGCTCAGCGCGGCGCGCCGCTCGGCGAGGGCGGCCTTCGAGACCTCCAGGGCCTCCTTCCGGGGCACCAGCCCCTTCTCGTTGTCCTCCAGGTAGGCCCGGATGGCCTCCTTCTTGTCCTCGTCGGCACCCTCCGTGGCGCGCTGGGCGCGCTGCTCCAGCTTCGCCAGGGCCTCCTCCTCCATGGCCAGGTCCTGGGCCTGCGCGCGCACCTCGCGGCGCTCCAGGAACAGCGCCACGGCGGCCTTGGCCAGGCCCGCGACCTGCACGGGTACGGACGGGGTGGCCTCGGCGGCGGCGGCCACCAGCCGGGGGAGGCGCTCCGGGGCCACGACGGGCACCCACACGCGCTCGTCGGGGACCAGGACCTCGCCTGCGACCCGCCGGACGTCGTCGACGGTGATCTCGCCGTAGGTCCGCAGGCGGTCGACGAAGGCGAACGGATCGTCGGTGGCGCGCAGGGAGAAGCCGATGAACATGCCCTTCTGCCGGATGGACAGGTTCTGGCGGACCACGTCGCTGCGCAACCCGGCCACGGCGCGCTGGAGCTCCTCCTCGGAGACCCCGTCGTCGGCGATGTCCCGCACCTCCGCGTCGACCGCCTCCCCGAGGGCGCGCGTCGTCATGCCGGGCTGCAGCCGGGCCGTCCACGTGTACATGTAGGGGTGCCGGATGGGGTAGAGGGCCGTGGACAGGCGGCCGAGCCTGGGCTCGTCGGCGTACACCAGCGCCTGCTGCAGGCGGGAGGGCTTGTCGGCGGCCAGGATCCGGTCCAGGACCTCCAGGACGGCGTAGTCGCGCTCACGGACGGCCGGGGCCCGGTAGGCGAACAGCACGATCTGCGGGTCCACCGACTTGAAGACCCGATCCCGGCGCTCCACCTCCTGCTCCGGCTCCGCGGGGAAGTCGGGCTCGGGGATCTCCTTGGGCTCCAGGTGGCCGTAGTGCTCCTCGAGCCACGCCAGGGTCTGCTCGCCGTCGTGATCGCCCACCACCAGGATGAAGGCGTTGTTCGGGGCGTAGTACACCTCGTGGTACCGCTGCGCCTCCTCGACCGTGATGGCGTTCAGGTCCCGCATCCAGCCGATGGTCCCCCAGTGATAGGGGAACTCCTCGAACATGCGGGCCTGGAGCCTCTCCTCGGCGAGGCCCTCCGGGCTGTTCTCGGTCCGGAGGAGGCGCTCGGACTTCACCACCTCCCGCTCCGGCTCCAGGTTGAGGAAGTCGACCTTCATGTGCTCGAGGCGGTCGGCCTCCATCTCGATGACGGTCTCCAGGTGCCGGCTGGGCACGCTCTCCCAGTAGACCGTCTCGTCGAGCCACGTGAACGCGTTGAGCTTGCCGCCCAGGGCGTAGATGGCGTCGAAGAACTCCGGGTACTTCTCGGTGCCCCGGAACATCATGTGCTCGAAGAAGTGGCTGAGCCCCGTGATGCCGTGGTCCTCACCGGGCTCCGCCTCGTGCTCGTTCACGGAGCCGACCCGGAACCAGGTCTGGTAGCTCACCAGCGGCGCCGAGTGGTCCTCGATCATGTAGACCGTCAGGCCGTTGGAGAGCTCCTCCTCGACCAGGTTCGGGCGCAGGGACTGCTTGCTGGTGGCGAGGGTCTCCTCGGGGGGCGCCTCGTCGTCGACCACCTGCTGTTTCGGGCCGCAGGCGCCCGCGAGGGCCACCGCCGCGGCCACCGCGAGCGGGACGGATGCGTGGAGCACGGATCTCATCGGTCGTCGTCCCTCCGGTCGTGGCCCTCGTCGAGCAGGGTCTCGAAGTCGCCCATGGGCCCGTCGGGTCCCCGGGAGCGCCCGGCGATGACGTAGTCCCCCCCGAGCCATCGACCCAGGTCGACGAGCTTGCAGCGCTTGCTGCAGAAGGGGTGATAGCGGTTGTCGGACCGCGGCGGGAGCTCTTCCGAGCAGACGGAGCACTTCATGGGCAAGCGGTTCTCGCGCGGTGGGCCGTGGGGTGTCAAGGCGCGCAGACGCCGGTGTACGCCGCAACGGGGGGACGTCCGCTCGGATTCCCCGGCCACCGTGGGAGCCTGCGTGACCTCCCACTCGGGGGCGACGGCGTCCCGAACGCGGGATGAGCGACAGCCTCGTCCGCGCTCGCGCAGAAATCACCCGGCGGGAGCCGCTCTTTCAGGCGAGGGCAAGGGCACGGGCACGATCACTGCATCCACGCCGGGCAGCACCTGAAATACGCCCTTGGCCCCCCGCGTTGGCATACGTATGCTCCGCCGGCGCCTCACCACAGACCACGGAACCGCATGACCGTCGTCTACTTCATCCTGCTGCTCGGCGGGCTCATCTTCTTCCACGAGCTCGGGCACTTCCTCGTCGCCCGTCTCATGGGCGTCCACGTGGTGACGTTCTCCATCGGCTTCGGGCCGACCCTGTTCAAGATCAAGGGGCGGCAGAAGCGCGAGGGCGTGCCGCCCACCGAGTACGTCATCGCCGCGCTGCCCCTGGGCGGCTACGTCCGCATGCTGGGCGACGACCCCACCGAGGACCTCCCCGACCAGATGCGCGGCGTGAGCTTCAACCACAAGCCCGTCTGGCGCCGCTTCCTCATCGTGGCGGCGGGGCCGGTGTTCAACCTGGTCCTGCCGTATCTCATCTACGTGGGGGTCGGCTTCGGCACGGCCCAGCTCACGCCGAGCTGGATCGGCATGGTCGATGCGGACGGGCCGGCCGCGACGGCCGGGATGAAGCCCGGCGACCGCATCGTCTCCATCGCCGGCGAGGACGTGGACTACTGGTGGCAGGTCCGCAAGCTCGTCTCGGAGCGCCCCGGCGAGACGGTCACGGTGGAGGTGGCGCGCGACGGCCACGACCAGCCGGTGGCCCTCGAGATGACCACGAAGTCCGTGCGGGAGCAGCTCCTGCCCGGCCTGGACGCCTTCGACGAGGAGGGGCGCATCGGCGTGGCGCCGGTGTACGTCAAGCCCTTCGTGGCCGTGGTGGAGGACTCGCCGCTCTGGGAGGCCGGGGTTCGCACCGGGGATCGCGTGGCGGCCCTGGACGGCGAGCCGGTGGAGCGGCTCGACCAGGTCCTGACCCGCCTGGACGAGGCGGCCGCCCCCGTCCGCGTGGACTACGTGCGCTACGGCTTCCGGGCGTCGCCGGACAACCCGACCGACCTCGTGGTGGCGCAGCCGGGCTCCGCGGAGGTGCCCGCGCGCGATGCCGGGGACATCCACGCGCGCGGGGCCGCCAGCCACGACTGCGTCGTGGAGGAGGTGCTGAAGAACTCCCCGGCGGAGGAGATCGGCCTGAACGTCGGCGACGTCGTCCTCTCGCTCGACGGGGCGCCGTGCCGCAACTGGGGCTTCCTGGCGAGCAGCCTGAAGCAGGCCCCCGACCAGCACCACAGCCTGACGTGGGCCCACGGCGGCGAGGTCCGGACCGAGTCCCGGGAGACGTGGATCGCCTCCGTGGTGGATCCGGCGCCGACGGATCCGGACCGGACCGTGCAGGCCTTCGGCGTGCGGACGCGCAGCGGCATGTACGGCATCCCCGACATGATCCCCAACGAGCACCGCGCGAGCTATGCCCTGGTGCAGTCCGTGGACCGCACCCACGCGGCCGTGCGCATGAACGTGCTCGCCATCGCCGGGCTGTTCACCGGCGAGGTGCCCATGACGGAGCTGAGCGGCCCGGTGGGCATCTTCCAGCTCACCTCCCAGACGAGCGATCGGGGCTGGAGCCACTTCTTCGCGCTGATGGTGTGGCTGTCCATCAGCCTGGGCCTCATCAACCTGCTGCCCATCCCGGTGCTCGACGGCGGACACATCGTGTTCCTGGCCATCGAGGCCGTGCGGCGGCGCCCCGTGTCCCTGCGGACCCGGCAGATCGCCACGTACGTCGGGCTGGCCATCATCATCCTGCTGATGGTGATCGGCTTCAAGAACGACCTGCAGCGTCCCTGGGGCTGATCCGATGGGCCGACGACCGCGCCGCCGCTTCGAGGGCAGTCAGGGCCCCACGGGTCCCGTGCTGCTAGGCATCGAGACGGGCGGGGAGCACCTGGGCCTGGCCCTGTGGCGCCTCCCCGAGGAGCCCGGCCGTCCGCCCTCCGCCTGGCGGCTGCTCGAGGACGCCACGTCCTTCCGGGGGCGACGGCACGCCTCGAGCCTGCTGCCCATGCTGGACGAGATGCTCGACCGGCAGGGCCTGGCCCCGGACGACGTGGACCTGGTGGCCGTCGGCCGCGGACCCGGCGGGTTCACCGGCGTGCGCGTGGGCATGGCGACGGGGCTGGGCCTCGGGCTGGGGCAGGGCGCGCCCGTCTGGGCCGTGGACAGCCTGGCGGTGCTGGCCTCCAACTCCGCGGGCGATGCGCGGCTGGCCCTTCCGCTGCTGGACGCGCGAAAGGGCGAGGTGTACGGGGCCCTGTACCGCGTCCCCGCCAAGGGCCCGCCCGTGCGCCTGATGGAGCCCCTGGTGGCGCCCCACGAGGCGGCCCTGGAGCGGGCTCGAGAGGCGGCTGCGGGCGAGCCGATCGCCGTGTTCGGGAGCGGCGCGCTGGCCTTCGACTGCGCCGACGCGGTCCCGCCGGCCTGGCATCTCGCGTCCGCGGCGACCACGGCGTACCTGGCCGGCCTGGAGTGGGAGGCCGCGGGCCGCTCCGCCGCCGCGGCGCCGCCGGTGGACCCGGCCTACGTCCGCAAGAGCGACGCGGAGCTCGCCCTGGGCCGGTAGGACCGCCCCGTCCCCGGCGGTCTCTCCCACGCGCCGTCCGCGGTGATCGCACGCCGCCGGCGGGGACGCCAGCGCCCCACTCGCAGGGGTTGGACGGGGTACCGTGTCGGGCGATGGCCGAGGCGCCCGAACGGTCCGTTGACAGTCCTCGGAGGCCGTCGCTAGGGTGCCCCGACCTCCGGGTCACGAGTGAGATTCGAACCCTGGCGGCCGGGGTGTGGGTAACGACTCCGGCCCGGAGCGCGCAGCGCGGGACAGGTGCAGGCATGGCCTTCAAGCACACGAAGTACATCTTCGTCACCGGCGGTGTGACGTCGTCGCTGGGCAAGGGCCTGACCGCCGCGGCCCTCGGCGCGCTGCTCGAGTCCCGGGGGCTCAACGTGACCATCGTGAAGATGGATCCCTACATCAACGTGGATCCGGGCACGATGAACCCCTTCCAGCACGGCGAGGTCTTCGTCACGGACGACGGGGCCGAGACGGACCTGGACCTGGGGCACTACGAGCGCTTCCTGTCCATCACCACGTCGCAGAAGAACAACTTCACGACGGGGCAGGTCTACGAGTCGGTGATCAACAAGGAGCGCCGCGGCGAGTACCTCGGCGGCACCGTCCAGGTGATCCCCCACATCACCAACGAGATCAAGGAGCGCGCCATGGCGGCGTGCGACGGCCGCGACGTGGGGATCATCGAGGTGGGCGGCACGGTCGGCGACATCGAGTCCCTGCCGTTCCTGGAGGCGGCGCGCCAGCTTCGCTTCGACGTGGGCTACGACAACGCCGTCTTCATGCACCTGACCCTGGTGCCGTACCTGCCCGCGGCCGGCGAGCTGAAGACCAAGCCGACCCAGCACTCCGTGAAGCAGCTCCTGAGCATCGGCATCCAGCCGGACATCATCGTGTGCCGCTGCGATCGGCCCCTGGGCAGCGACATCAAGCGCAAGATCAGCCTGTTCTGCAACGTGCCGCCCAAGCGCGTCATCACGGCCCAGGACCAGAAGTCGATCTACCAGCTCCCCATCGCGCTCCACCAGGAGGGGCTGGACGACCAGGTGGTGCAGGCGCTCCAGATCTGGTGCCGCCTGCCGGGCCTGTCGGACTGGGAGGACGTGGTCGCCCGCGAGCTCCGGCCCAGCGAGCACGTGGACGTGGTCATCGCGGGCAAGTACGTGGAGCTGGTCGAGAGCTACAAGTCCCTGAACGAGGCCCTGAAGCACGGCGGCCTCGAGCATCGCGTGAAGATCCGGCTCCACTACCTCGACTCCGAGCGGCTGGAGGGCGACGACCCGGACGCCCGGGAGCTCCTGGAGAGCGCCGACGCGGTCCTGGTGCCGGGCGGCTTCGGCCACCGGGGCATCGAGGGGAAGATCGAGGCCATCCGCTGGGCGCGCGAGCATGACGTGCCGTTCTTCGGCATCTGCCTCGGCATGCAGTGCGCGGTCATCGAGTACGCGCGCCACGTGTGGGGCATCGAGGACGCCAACTCCACGGAGTTCGACGAGGAGTGCCCGAGCCCGGTCATCCACCTCATGGAGGATCAGCGGAGCATCACCAAGAAGGGCGGCACCATGCGCCTCGGGGCCTACACGGCGCGCCTGGAGCCGGGCAGCCGCGTGGAGCACGCCTACGGCGAGCGCGTCGTGAGCGAGCGACACCGCCACCGGTGGGAGTTCAACAACACCTACCGCGACCGCCTCTACGAGACCGGCATGAAGGCCACGGGCGTGAACCCGGACCTGGACCTGGTCGAGGTGGTGGAGATCCCCGAGCACTCCTGGTTCGTGGGCGTCCAGTTCCACCCCGAGTACAAGTCCCGCCCGCTGGCGCCGCACCCGCTGTTCGTGGACTTCATCGGCGCCGCCCTGGCCCGGAAGCGTGCGCGGCAGGACGCGGCCCGCGACGAGGAGGTCAAGGCCTCCGGCGCCACCTCCCGGAAGGAGGCCGCCTCGGCCTGATCATGGGCGAGCAACCCACGATCTCGGACGACACGCGGGTCACCGCGGACGAGTTCCTCGCCCGGGCACACGCGTTCGTTCGAGCGGAGCTCGTCGACGGCACGGTTGTCGAGGCGGGGCCCGCCGCTTGGATGCACGGAGTCGTCCGGGCTCGGGTATCGAGCCTCCTCTCGGACCATACCCACCGAACCGACACGGGGATCGTCGTGGCCGGCGGTGTGGGCTACCGCCTGGGCGAACAGGACGTCCGCGCCCCGGATGTCTCGGTCCATCTCGAGCCTCCCGGCGACGACGAGGTCTTCCCGGCGACGATGCCGGCCCTCGTCGCCGAGGTCATCTCGCCGAGCGAGGCGTGGACAGACGTCGAGACGAAGGTCGCGAGGTACCTGGAGGCCGGCGTCCGTGAGGTGTGGCTCGTCGATCCGAGCCACGAGACCGTGACGAGCCGACGACCGGACGGGGCCGTGCGCGTGTTCCGCGTCGCGGACACGCTCGAGACGGACGTCCTGCCGGGCTTCTCGTCCCCCCTGGAGCGCGTCTTCCGCTGATCGAGCTGCGCCGGGTTGGCATGCCGCACGCCATGCGACACCACGGGCGTCTGTCTGCGCGACGAGCTCACCCGCTCGTCCTCGCCCATCGCTTCGACGAGATCGTCATGGCAGCCTTGGCCGCTGCGTCTATGTCGAGGAAGGATGCGACATCGCGACCGAATTGTACCTGTCCATGCTGGTCGATCGCGCCTCGGCCCGGGTGACGATCATGGCCTCGACCGAGGGCGGCATGGACATCGAGGAGGTCGCCGCCTCCACGCCCGAGAAGATCCTCACCGAGGACATCGACCCGGCCATCGGCATGCAGCCCTATCACGCCCGCAAGGTGGCCTTCGGCCTGGGCCTGACGGGCAAGCAGGTGGGCGCGGCCGTGAAATTCATCATGGCGCTGTACGAGGCCTTCACCAAGCTCGACTGCGCCCTGGTGGAGATCAACCCGCTGGTGGTCACCGCCGATGACAAGGTCCTGCCGCTAGTTTCCATAAAGAGGATTCTCGGACGTTGGGGCGGTGCCGGAGCGGTCGGCGTGGGCCCCGGTCGCGGTCGATCGTGGCGAGGAAGTGGCCCGGTCGGGGTCAGACGGGGGTGATGGCCGGTTTTCGAACGCCGGTGGAGTCGTGCCGTGCATGCGCCGCTGCGTTCGTGCGGAGAGCGTACCGGTGCGGTCGTCTCCCGTCACGTGGACGCAGGCGTTGGGCTGGCTGCTGGCGGTCACGGAGCCTTGATGGGGCAACGGAGCCTGGACTGGACGGCACGACGCGCAGCGACGCCGGTTACAGGTCGAGCTCGGGATCGGGAGGGGGCCTGGCAGGAGCGATGCGTGGAGGCTCGGCCGGGAGATCGAGGTGCTGGACCGGGACCAGAAGAAGCACCTCCGCTACGAAGCCCTCCGCGGCACCGAGCTGGTGCCGGGCGTCGCGCGGCTCTGCGCCATGAACCTCTACCTCCACGGCATCGGGCCCGACGCCACCACGAACCACGACCCGCCGATCCGGCTCGACGACGCGCTCCGAGACGAGCCCTCCGACCGCGCCGACGTGGTGCTGACCAACCCGCCGTTCGGCAAGAAGTCCTCCATCACCTTGGTGAACGAGGCCGGGGAGACCGACAAGCAGGTCCTCACCTACAACCGGGCGGACGTCTGGACGACGACGAGCAACAAGCAGCTCAACTTCGTCCAGCACGTGAAGTCGCTCTTGAAGATCCACGGCCGGGCCGCCGTCGTGGTCCCCGACAACGTGCTCTTCGAGGGCGGGGCCGGGGAGACCGTCCGCCGGAAGCTGCTCCACGAGTGCGACGTGCACACGCTCCTGCGCCTCCCCACGGGCATCTTCTACGCCCAGGGCGTCAAGGCGAACGTGCTCTTCTTCGACCGCAGGCCCGGCGCCAAGGACCCGTGGACGAAGAGGGTGTGGGTCTACGACCTCCGCACCTACAAGCACTTCACCCTGAAGCAGCAGCCCATGACCCGGTCCGACCTGGACGAGTTCGTCGCCTGCTACCAGCCCAAAAACCGCCACCACCGCGAGCCCACCTGGTCCGAGTCCAACCCCGACGGCCGCTGGCGCGCCTACCCCTACGAGGAGATCCTCGCCCGCGACAAGGTCAGCCTCGACCTCTTCTGGCTCCGCGACGAGTCCCTCGAGGACTCCGCCAACCTCCCCGACCCCCACATCCTCGCCCAGGAGATCGCCGACGACCTCCAATCCGCCCTCGAAGAGATCCAGGACATCCTCGGCGACCTGGAGGAGCGAGCCGTGAAGGCCGGCAGCGTGGATGCTCCAGACGCCACGTAGCAGCGAGGCTCATCGACGTTCCACGCCGACTCGTGACGCTTCTAACACGGGCAACGCACGCCACCCTTCACGTACGTCGATTGTAACGTACGTTCATTTTGACGTAGGTCATTAGGGCCCCCTATGCTCCTTGTCGGACAGCAGGAGGGGAGCATGGAAGTTGTACCGATGCGCGCGAATCCCGGTGGCGAGATTGCGCCGGAAGAGGTCATTGGTCGCGACCGCTTGGTGACACGGATTTGGGACACGTTGGACCACCAGAGCGTCCTGATGGTCGCCGAGCGGCGCATCGGCAAGACCACCGTGGTGAAGAAGATGCGTCATTCGGCGCCGGACGGTGTCAGGCCCGTCTATCGCGATGTGGAGGGCCTCCGCACCCCGCTGGAATTCGCGGAAGTCGTGGCTCGAGACATCGAGGCCGTATCCAGCGGGAAGGCCCGAGCCGGGAGCAAGCTGCGTAGGCTGCTGAAGCATCTGTCGGACTTCGAGATCGGCGGGGTTCTGAAGTTCCCACCAGACCTGGGAACGCACTGGAGCGAGCTCCTGCGTGCGGCCGTCGAGGGGCTGTTCGAGGAAGCGTCAGACCAGCTCCACGTGTTCGTCTGGGACGAGCTTCCCCTCATGCTCGACAAGATCCGCCATGAGTCGAACCCACAGCGCGCGATGGACGTGCTCGACACGTTACGGAGTCTGCGACAAGAGCACTCGAACCTCCGGATGGTGTTCACCGGGTCGGTCGGACTGCATCACGTGCTCTCGGACCTCCTCGAAGAAGGGCCACCCAACGACCCGACGAACGACATGCGGACCATGGAGGTGACCGAGCTGCACCCGGACCACGGGAGCCTCCTCGCCGAGTGTCTGATCGCCGGGGAGAAGCTCCGATGCTCGGACCCCGCGACCACGGCGACGGCGATCTCCGCCGAGGTGGATCACATCCCGTTCTACATCCACCACGTCGTGGCCCAGATGAGGGATCGCGGTGACGAGGCCAACCAGGAGCTTTGCCGCGACATTGTGCAACGGGCGCTGGTGGATGCCCAGGACCCCTGGCACCTCAATCACTATCGCGTCAGGTTGTCACGGCGTTACGGGCAAGACAGATCTCCGATCGCCCGATGGCTGCTCGACGAAGTGGCGGCTGCGGACGCCCCACTGTCCTTCGTCGACCTCGCCAAACGGCTTCGGTCGGCCATGGCCCGGGAGAGGGTCCGGTCGAATTTCGCCCGGGAGATCCTTGATGGTGATGACGAGCAGCTGCGGCGACTCGTCGTGCTGCTCCAGCGCGACCACTACCTCGAGCAGGAGCCCCGGACGGGCCGGTACGATTTCCGGTTTCCGTTGATCAAGCGCTGGTGGCACCTGCAGGGAGGTGCATCGTGAAGGCTGCGTTCCTCTCACGGTTCACGCCCAGCCTGCTCCCGCCGGAGGCGCTGGAAGAGATGTTCGTTCAGCGCTCGCGGCTGGCCGAGACGGTCGTCGAGGGCGTCCGACAGAGCTGTCTCACGTCGAGCAAACACTACTACCTGGTCACCGGACCGCGCGGGATCGGGAAGACGCACTTCGTCTCCCTCGTCTACCACCGACTCCAGCAGGACGAGTCCCTTCGAGGACGGCTACGAATCGCTTGGCTCCGCGAGGAGGAGTGGGGCGTGGCCTCCTACCTCGACTTCCTGCTCGTCGTCCTGCGGGCATTGAACGAAGCGGACGCCATGCCCGAACTGGCGAAGCAATACGATGAGCTTCGTGAGATGGAGGATCCCGATCGGGCCCGTCCGGCGGCGGAGCGTCTTGTCGTGGAGGCAGCGGGCGACGGAACGCTCCTGATCATCGCCGAGAACCTCGACGAGATCTTCCTGGGGCTGGAGGAGTCGGGGCAACGAGCGCTTCGCGCGCTCATCCAGAACCATCCCGTGTTTTCGATCCTCGGCACCGCCCAAAGCCTCTTCGGCGGGGTCACCAGCCGCGAGCAACCCTTCTACGGGTTCTTCGAGACGCATCAGCTCGGCGAGCTGACCTTCGAGAACGCCGTGGAGCTGGTGGCCCGGATTGCGAAGCACGACGGAAACGCCGAGCTCGCCCGCCTGCTCAAAACTCCCCGCGGACGAGCCAGGATGCGGGCGGTCCACCACCTGGCCGCGGGAAACCCTCGGGTCTACGTCATTTTCTCCCAATTCGTGACCGCGGCGTCCCTGGACGAACTGGTCAAGCCACTCCTACAGACGCTGGATGACCTGACGCCCTACTACCAGAGCCGGATGGCGCACCTTTCGCCCCAGCAGCGGAAGATCGTCGAGTACCTGTGCGAGCATCGGGGAGCGGCCACGGTCTCCCGGATCGCAAAATCCAACTTCATCACCTCCCAGACCACCTCCAGCCAGCTACGCAAGCTCGACGAGCTGGGATACGTCCGCTCGACTCGACATGGCCGATCCTCCTACTACGAGCTTCGGGAGCCTCTGCTCCGGTTGACTCTGGAGGTCAAGAAGCTCCGAGGAGAGCCGGTGCGGCTCATCGTCGAGTTCCTGCGCCTCTGGTACTCCGAACGCGAGCTCACGGACAGGCTCGGCGCCACGCGGGCGCCGGCAGGAGCGGGCTATCTCCAAGCGGCGCTCGAGCTCAAGCGTCGGGACGGAGAGGGGCCGCTGCTCGAAGCCTGCCGCACCGATCTCGACCGACTGGTGAACTCGGGAGACTACCAGAACGCGCGCGATGTCGCAGACGAATTGCTCGTCGTCGGCGCAGACATCGAGGACTGCGAGCGGATCATCGAGATGCCAGGCGCATCGGACGATCAGATCACCCAAGCGCTGTTCCAGAAGGCTGGCAAGTTCGCCGAACTGGAGCGCCTTCAGGAGGCCATCGAAACCTACGAAGTCGTGATTGCCCGCTCGTCGGACGAGACCACGCAGCCCACCCTGGAGGGGCTGGCCGCCGCCTTGATCAACCAAGGCATCGTACTAGGTCGGGCTGGGAAGCTGGAGGCTGCGATCGCGGTCTGCGACGAGGTCGTGAAGCGTTTTTCGGAGCACTCCGATCTGTTACTTCGAGAAGCGGTCGGAAACGCCCTCATCAACAAGGGCGTCGCGCTGGGGTTGGGTGGAGAAGTCGGAGCTGCTACGGCCGCCTACGATGAAGTCGTGGAGCGCTTCTCCACGCATTCCGAGCCAGGGCTCCAGCTGGCCGTCGCCCGCGCCCTTTTCAACAAGGGCTCCGCACTGGCGCTGACGGGAGACATCGAGGCTGCCGTGACAACATACGAGGAGGTCGTAGGCCGCTTCTCCGAGCATCCGGAACCGATGATTCAGGCGAATGTCGCAAAGGCCCTCTGCAACCAAGGCATGGCGCTGCGCCAGCTCGGGAGACTCGACGCCGCTCTAGCAGCTTACAACGAGGTCGCAGACCGCTTCTCGGACAATCCGGAGCCTTCGCTTCAGGAACCCATCGCCAGGGCCCTGTTCAACAAGGGAATCGCGCTTGCATCGTCGGGGGACCTCGACGATGCCATCGCGGCCTACGACGAGGTCGTGGAGCGCTTCTCGAACAATCCGGACCTCGCGCTCCAGAAGCCTATCGCCAGCTGCCTCATCAACAAGGGCGTGGCCTTGAGGCAGGCTGGAAGAGTCGACGCCGCGATTTCAACCTGCGACGAGGTTGTCACACTATTTTCTACTCACTCTGAATTGCCACTTCAAGAGCAATTAGCGCAAGCCCTCTTCAACAAGGCCTTTACGCTGACGCAAGCCGCTAGGCCCGAGGAGGCAATGGCCGCTTATGAGGAGATCGTGGATCGATTCTCGGCTCGTTCCGATGTGTCGCTTCAGGAACACGTAGCCCAGGCCCTGTTCAACAAGGGCTACACGCTAGGGCAGACCGCCGAGCTCGAGAAGGCGATCTCCGCCTACGACGAGGTTGTGGTTCGATTCTCGGATCGTGCCGAGCTATCGCTCCAGGAGCAGGTGGGCAAGGCGCTGGTCAATAAGGGGCTCACCCTGGCACGGATGGGGGAGTTCGAAGCTGCCTTGGCCGCCTACGAGGAAGTCGCCACCCGCTTTTCCGATTCCTCGGAGCTGTCGCTCCAAGAATGCGTAGCCAGAGCAGTCGTCAACCAATGCATTACACTCGCCAGGACGGGTCAAGGTGAGGCAGCGGTGGCGGCCGCTGACAAGGTGGTGGCTCGTTTTTCGGACAGGTCGGAGCTGCCGCTACGCGAGCAAGTGGCAAACGCACTCGTCAACAAGGGTGCTGCGTTCATGGAGGCCGACCAGCTTGATGACGCGCTATCATCCTACGACGAGATTCTGACTCGTTTCTCGGATTGCACAGCGTCGTCTCTCCAACGTGCAGTCGCTATCGCTCTCTTCAACAAGGGGGTGGCGCTGGGGCAGCTTGGAGAGCTCGAAGCTGCGACCGCCGCCTACAAGGAGGTCGTGGACCGGTTCTCGGAAGACGTGGCACTGCCCCTTCAGGAGGGAGTCGTCGATGCGCTCTTCAACCAAGCCCTCTGGCTGGGATGCACGGGTCGACTGGACGAAGGAAAGAAGGCACTCGCCGACCTGGCAATGGGGCTGGAGAGCGCAGACGGTGGACCCGACTGGGCGGATTACGAAGTCGTGCGACAGCTCTTTTTGCGGACGAAGGATCACGAGGCATGGCGCGCACGGGGGAAGTTCCTTCTGGAGGCCTTCCGAACGTACGATCGCGTCGCCACGCTGGGCGTCGGACTCGTGGAGTCCATTCGAGCCCTGAACGACGAGTCGGTTACCGCAGAGAGCGCCCGCGTGTGGCTGGATGTCTGGACAGAACTCGCCGGTGGAGAGCAGGAGCTGCAGATCCCGCTCCGGATGCTGAAGGCTGCCGTCGCCTACCTGAAGGACGACGACGAGGCTGCCCTTCAGGGTCTCCCGGCGGAGGAGCGAGAGGTGGTCGAGTCGCTCCTGTGAGCCGCGACTCTCGGCTCTGCTGTCAGCCGCTGCCGCTAGTTTCCATAAAGGCGCCGACGGGACGTGGACGTGGACGTGTCGTGGTCGACGCGCCGGGCACTGCGTCGACGACCCGGAGGACGGTGGCGTCGGGACAGGAGATGGCCACCGTCGCCGGGGACGGCGGACACCCCTGCTCCCCCAGCGGCCATGCCGGCGGGAGGCAATCGTCCACGTCCACGCCGACGACCACGACCACGAGGCCACCTCCCCGGGATGTGCATGATGGACAGGCATCGCCGCTCGTCTACCCACCAGCGGTCGGCTTGTCCACGCCCGGCCAGGCCGCTTGTTTCCATAAAGCAGATTCTGCTCCGTGCGGCGGGTCTCCCCGAGGTGCTCCAGCACGTCGAAGGCGCTGCGGATGACCCAGGCCGCCATGACGTTCGTGTAGGCGTTGTCGTCCACGCCGCCGCCGCCGCGCTCCGGATAGCCCTCGTGGAACTCGTCGGGGCCCAGCCGCTGAAGCGATACTGCGCCCCGGACAGGTCCCCCAGGGCCTCGGTCCCGGCCAGCGTCGCGCCCACCGCGACCGGGACGAAGAGATCCATGGACGCCAGCTCGCCGTCCAGGAAGCTCCAGCCGGCCTCGGCGCCGGCCTCGAGGTAGAGGTTCCGCCCGTCCGCGGGCCCGAGCGTCCCCACGAGGCGTGCCTGGGGCTGGAGCCAGAGGCGTCGGTCCTCCGTCTCCAGGTCGAGCCGGCCGCGGAGGTGGAGCTCGTGGGCCATGTCGAAGGCGTCGCTGGGGCTGTTCCGGCCCTGGTAGGTGAAGGCGATCCACCCGTTGCTGTAAGCGGCCAAGGTATATGAGGGTTTCACGGCGTTTCACGGACCGGCTATTCGATGGCCAAATCCAACGGGTTCAGAGCCCATTCGTCTGCCCGTCGCCCTCCTGTGTTATCGGGAGGCGCACAGGCCCCGTCAAGGGCGGCGCGATGAATCCGGTGTGCCGCTAGTTTCCATAAAGCAGATTCTCGGACGTCGGGCCGGTGCCGAATCGGTCGGCGTAGGCCTCGATCGCCGTCGATCGTGGTGCCCAGTTCGGTCAGGCGGGGGCGACGGCCGGGTCTCGGGCGCCGAGCGGGCCGCTCCGTTGCGTCCGAGCACTGCAGCGCCCAGGCTGCGCCGCTCGTCACCTGAAGGACCCAGGGCCAGTGCCGAATCGGTCGGCGTAAGCCTCGATCGCCGTCGATCGTGGCCCCCGGTTCGGTCAGGCGGGGGCGAGGGCAGGGTCTCGGACGCCGATCGGGCCGTTCCGATCATGGGGAGAGCGTAGAGGTGCGGGGGGCTCGCGTCACACGGACGCAGGTGCTGGGCTGGCTGCTGGGGGACGAGGGCCCCTTGATGGCGGAGGGACGACGCGCAGCGGCGCCGGTTACAGGTCGAGCTCGGGATCGGCAAGGGCCCAACGTCCGAGGAATCCACTCATGGTAGCGAGCAGCATGCTCACAGGCGGTGCCTGTTCTCGCAGGAGACCTACGAGTTACGGCCTGCCCCGTGGCAAGTCCCGTCCCTCCTTGACAGTACGCACAGGCGTCGTGGAAGCTCTGGCATCCAGAACTTCCCAGCACTGGACGGCGAGCGTGCCGCGAAGGACCAAGCAACGACCTCGCGCCCTACACGAGTGGCAAAGGCAGGCATCCAGAGAATGAATCGAATTCCAACTTCTCGTCTCATTGCGCTGCTCGCGCTCGCGTGCGCGGCATGCGGGGAGACCGTGCCGGATAAGATCTCCGAACCATCTGACTTCGCCCCCGTGCTCGATCATGTGCTGAACACCGACCCAGCGTCGTTAATCGACTACCGCGTACCGGAGAAGGTGCGAAAGGCCTGCGGGTGGGATGAGCCGACACACGACTCCCGACGAACTCTGTTCGCAAGGTTCTCGGAGCAACTGAAGACTAACGGCGGCTTAACAATCAAACGGAGCGTCAGTCTCGACGGCCGCACGCGCTGTTCTGGTGCTTCCCAGGTCATGGCGCTCGAACAGGTGTCGACATTTTCCCAAGAAGACCGCGATGCGCTGGCGACGGCACGTGATGGGGTTTGGGTGTCGCGAGTAGGATCGAGGGAAAAGCAGACGCCGATCAATGGGCCCGGCTTCAGCCGGAAGTACTCCAATCAGTGTCGCGAGCTTCTCAAAGGCGCCGTAAAGGGGCTACAGATTCCCGCGCGATTCTCCGGCGGACATGACGGAGTGCTTAGGATGGACGTCCTGTGGGTTGATGGTGGTTGGTATTTCGCACGGGTGCCTGAGCCAGTGATGGTCTCCCCAGAGTGCTCCTCGTAGGTCATCCTCCCAGTCGAGAACCAGCTCACGGGCGCGTAGCCCGGTTGGTTGAATGATCCAGTTTCGGGTGCCGGAGCCCGGATCGATGAGCCAGCCCGTGAGCCCTACCCAGATGGCGCCTAACCAACAGTGATTCGAGGGAGCGACCCATGAAGCTGGACCGGTGCGCCGAAGCCGAGGGCGTCGACGATGCCGAGTAGCAGGGTGCTGGCTCGGGCCGGGTCGTGCCCGCGAATCGTTGTTGAACAACGGCGGGCACGAGCGCTCGGTCTATGCAGAAATCGGTCGTCGAGCGGGGGCTCGGAGGGGGCGGGCGCGGGTCGTGGCCGGCATGAAGTCGGGGCCGTGCCACGCGCAGGACGGCAGGAGGGGCGGTGAGAGAGGGGCTCCGAGGCGCATGTGCGACGCGGCATGAAGCCGGCATCGAGCTCGGGCCGCACGAGGGCGTGGCCACTCGGCTCGGGGTTCGAGAGGCGCTCGGGCGGGTCGGTTCATGGGAGAGCCCTCCTGGGTGGGCCGCGGCTCGGGGGCCGGGCCGTGGTGGACGGAACGGGAAGCGCTCGGGGGATGGGGAAGGCCCGGCGGAGCGTCCCGAGGCCGCAGGCGGGGCAGCGGCGGGGGGCGACTCCGACCAGGGCGAGGAGCTCGCGGGTGGTGTCGGGGACGGGCGCCGGAGGCTCGGCTGGCGCGCCGGGCTCGAGGAGCCTACGGGCCTGCTCGAGACGGCCGTGGACGTGGGCCGAGGCGTACAGGCCGAAGTGTCGGATCTTGTGGAACCCTCGGGGCAGGACGTGTTGGAGGAAGCGGCGGGCGAAGGTGCGGGCGTCGAGGGTGACGGTGTCGTCGCCCTTGGTGCGGAAGGTGACCCGGTCGCCGGTGACGTCGAGGATCCGCCCGTCGGAGATGGCGACCCGGTGGGTGTAGCGGCCGAGGTACTCGAAGACCTGCTCGGGGCCGCCGAAGGGCTTTTTGGCGTAGACGACCCAGGGTTTGGCGGCGCCCGAGACCCCGCCATCGCCCCCGAGCGAGCTCATTGGGGCCACGACCCAGCCGCGATGGTTCGTGATCGAGGCCCACGCCGACCGCTCGGCCACCGGCCGAACGTCCGAGAATGTGCTTTATGGAAACTAGCAGCAAACCACTCACCAATTACCGTTCCGGATCGAGTGGGCGCCACCCCCGATCACGACCCCGGATCGGGGTTCTTTGGGTGTTGTTCCTCAGTCTGTAACCCGCGCGGCAGCCTCAGCTTGACGGCGCCACCATAGTATGAAAGTGAGGTTGCAGCTACGGCAACGCTTCGCTTCTCGATTTCAGGAGCATAAAGGTGCGTCGCGCGTTCTCGGAACGTCCTTTCCGGCCCCTCATCGCCACCCTAGGATCACGACTCGGGGTCGGTCTCCTCCCGGACGAAGCTTTTCCGGGTCGGTGGCCGGTCGTCCGCTCCTCGTCCGTACAGGGAACGCAGGGCGGACATCGCCGCCCTGCGACACCGCAACGACCGGAAGGCCCCTCATCCGGCCCGACCGGGTTTCTCGGATCCTCGTTCACCCATGGCCCCATGGTGCTTACAATGCCCTGCGCCGTTTGCTCATCACCGACCGGGAAACGCGAGATGGCCACGGTTTTGAACCGGCGTACGCGGTGACAGCCGGTTCGGGCGCCCACCAACATACCTACGCCGACAACACGTGCCAGTTGGAAGCCCGTGGCCTTACGACGATGTTCGCACGGCTCAGTTCCACTAGCTATCCGGCCCAACCACTGCAAGGAAGGAATCTATGCATCAACTCGTTCTAGGAAACGGGCGTTGGAAGCCCACTCCGCAGGTCATCGTCTTGGCCGCCCTGCTTATGATCGCCTGCCAGAATCGAGGAGACAACGAAAGCGAACCGAAGATGGAAAGGGCAAGCGAGGCGTCCGGCGCACAGCGGCCCCATGCCCCCCCCGCGGGGACTGCTGCTAGCAAAGAGGCTAGTCCGGATTGGAAGTTGAAAGACCTCAAGGATAAGTGGCCCGCTGAGTGCATCTCTCGGGCGAATGTCAATCAGCAGAAAACGCTACTTGCCGTATGCGGATTGCGGGCAAAGCATGACGGCGTCTCTCCCAAACGGGCATGCAAGACCTTAGCGCGCAGCTTTAAGAAGGAGGGCACTCCGGCTTGTGAGAAGCTCGCCGCAGAGGCACTTGAGAAGGAGATGCGTGTTGATTGCGAGAAGGGAAGTGGGACCAACTGCTACGAACTCGGGAAACTTCTTTATCAGTTCGGCAGGATCGATGAAGCGAAAAAGCAATGGAAGAACGCGTGTACTCACGGCTACGATCGCGGGTGCAAAATCGGCGAAATGCCGATTCGTCCCGGCATGAAGATCGGCTCCTACTAACCTTTGCACTTACAGGAGCGGCTTGATGCCTGTCAGATTCAGAACGTGGATATCAATCTACATGATGCTGGGCGTCGTAGGATGTGGTTCCGGAGGCCCTTCCCACGACGTGATTGAACGTGAAGCCAGAGCACGTATGCACACCGTCGGTTGCGGAATAATCCACCGCGGCGATCGCTCGACTATCGATGACTTCCAGATCTTGGGAGTTTCCGTTGTAGGTCAGGAGGCCACCGCACGAGTCAGGGTACAGGGAACGTGCCACTGCATTGCTGTCGGAGACAAGCCGTTCGACACCACTGGAAAGGTAAGATTCGAGAAATACGATACAGGATGGGTGTTCGCTGGGTTCTGATTCGGTCAGACCGCTGTTGGTCATGTCCGCTTCACCCAAGGGCAGGTTGAGCGCTTCGAGGGCCACTGCCTTCGCGTCCTGCGAACCTTGCGGTCGCGTTTTGTCGGATTGGCAGCCCGGATTTTCAGACGAAAGCTTGCGAAATGGCTGCTGCCCCGCCTTGCCCCCTACCGTGTAGCGCAGTAGCAACCATGTCGCATCAGGTTGTCGACGCACTCAGGAGATGATGAAACATGAAAGCCCTCATGATGATACTAATGTTCGGGTGTCTCGGCTTCGCCATGTGCACCGGCGATGGCAAGGTCCAGTGCGTAAGCGAGAACGCCAGCGGGTACGGGGCCTGCACGGAGTGGGATAACGGGGTCAAATGTATCGACACGAACGGCTATGGACAGTGTATCGCGTGGAGTAACGATGTGAAGTGCGATTCCACGAATGGCTACGGCGCTTGCACAGAGTGGAGTTCCGGAGCAAGGTGCGTGGATAGCAACGGGTATGGGAAGTGCCGCAAGTGGGACAATGACAGCAGTTGCCTGCGATTTAATGGTTATGGCCAGTGCACGAGTTACACAGAGAGCGGATTCTTCTAGTCGGCTCCCGGACTTGGGGTTATTGCATCCACGTGACGGGAAGCGCCCGCACCTCGTGTCGGCCACGCTCGACCGCGATCGAGGGGCGGCGTCCGTCGCTGGCTCACCGGCACAAGGTCCGAAAATCCGCTTTATGGTAACTAGGCGCAGGCCGCACGATTCGACAATGGGGGAAGTGTGACCTTCCGAGTCCTTGCTACCCGTGGTTTCGTTACAGTTCCATTGTTCTTGAGCCACGTGGCGATCTTCGGCGTAACACTCGTGATAGTCGCGAGTGCGGCCGGGTGTACCAACGACCCGGTGAAGGTCGGCGAAATCTCGCTGTCCGAAGGTGGCCGAACCGCGGATGAACCCGACATGACCGTCTCCAACGACGGAACTCGTGTGGCTGGAATGCTGTCGGGCGGACCGCTTCACGTATTCCGGGAAGGCAAGGCACAAGTCGAAAAACACCCGATGGACTGGGGCTCCATCAACATCGGCGGCCTGGCATTCGTACACGGGGAGTTGTGGGCCTCCTCCTCTTCGGCGCATCTCTACCGGTTCGATTCAACGGGAAGTCCGTTGGACCCGTACCGCTTCACCTACGACATCGCGCCCGGCATTGAGAGGGATGTGAACTTCTCGTGGCTCTCAGCGTCAGCAGATGGTCGGGTGGTCGCGGCCTCTACTGTCGGCTGCCCCGCACAAGCTCATCTGTGGATCGAAGGCCAGCACCGCACCCTTGATCTGAAGCCGTTCCGGGACCGGGTCGTGACGGCCTTCGCCCGTCCGGCCGTCTCCAGTGACGGGAAGTACGTGGCACTAGCTGGAACGAGACGTGATGGCAACGACTCGTCCGGGCTCCTGCTACACACGGTGGAAACTGGAGAAACGCGGATCCTGGCGAGGGGGATGGGACGCCCACTCGTGTTTGGGACTGGATTCTTGTTGGCATGGGATAGTGAGGCGCAAGAACTCGTGACAGTCGAACTCGAGCGGGGACGCGAACGGTCGCGGCTCCCGGTGAACCCGGCCCCTTTCGCGCTCTGCGGCATTCAAGACGGGGTGTTCATCCAAGATCGATCTTCCGGGGGCCGCCAACTCGAGCGGTTGACAGTTCGCTCAGCAAGAACCGGCGAGGAACTCGGCGGCGTGGACATGCCGCATGGCCGCACCATGGACGGCTCGGCGTTCTCCCAGAATTGCATGCATGTCGTATTCTCGACCTCCGACTACTCAAAACCAGGCGATTACCGTCAAAATATGTACGTCTGGAAGAACTGGCTAGACTGACCCACGTCTCGAGCGTGCCGAAGTGGCGACCAGGGCCATCGGTACCCTCGCTCATGGCAACCAGGCGCGCGGTCAAGTTAAGGAGGTATCTCATGATATCGAAAATTGTTGTTCTACTGTTGGCAACTTGTCTCTTGGGCTCCGGCATGGGCGGAGCTAGCGCGCGAGCGGAAGCACGGCAGTTTTTCTCGGATGCGTCTGCGCCGGCCTCAAGCACCACCGCTGTGCGGATCACCACGAAGAAGATAAGCGTCGATGACGTATCCGTGGTAGAGGTGAACTGCAGCTCTGGCGGACAGAAGTGCGAGGCATCCGATTATGAGTCAAGCTCCTCCTACTTCTCCATCGATGCGGCCTCGAAGGCCGGGAACACGGCCAGCTACCTCATCGTACCACTGAGAGAGGAGCTCATTTCGAAGCTGGATCGGGCCAAACAAGCGAACGAAGGCAAGGGCGATTTCGAAGCGAGCGTCACTATCGAACCAGACGATCAGGTTCCGTTTCGAATCCTTCTCGAAGTCGTCCACACGGCGGGCGTCGCAGGATACAGCACGATCCGGCTTAGCCACCGCGAGGAGGTGGCCACTATGGGACTGCCAGCGAGCGGGCGGAAAGCGAGCAAGCCCAAGCAGAAACCACTGAAGTTGACCGTGCTCGCGACATCGCGCGGTCGCCTCGTCAAGTACCGAAGCGGAGATTCGAAAGGAGACGAACGTGTCGAGAAGCAACAGGGAAATCCACTCGATGACTTGATGAAGTTGTACGCTCGCCTCATGCAGTTGAAGAAGCGATTCCCGGACGCTAAGACACTCAATATCGGCGCCGAGCAGGACACGCCATGGAAAGTGATCGCCTCGACGATCCGGGCCAGTCGTTGGCAGCGCGGCGAAGACAGCTACGAGTCCGGGCTGGCTTGGCTGAAATCCACGCGCGCAATGGCCTCGGACGGCCGACCAAAGCCGCTCTTTCCGCGGATCCAGTTTGTCGTGGCGTATTGACGGGGGAAACCCCCGACCCTGGCGTATCACCCACTTGTTCCGGATGCCGCTAGTTTCCATAAAGCAGATTCTCG
The DNA here is from genome assembly GCA_051747385.1 of Myxococcota bacterium. GTDB lineage: Bacteria > Myxococcota_A > UBA9042 > PHBI01 > JACKFB01 > JBNJGB01. The sequence continues at coordinate 92,891 of JBNJGB010000016.1, read as the reverse complement.
GACGTCGGGCCGGTGCCGAATCGGTCGGCGTAGGCCTCGATCGCCGTCGATCGTGGTGCCCAGTTCGGTCAGGCGGGGGCGACGGCCGGGTCTCGGGCGCCGAGCGGGCCGCTCCGTTGCGTCCGAGCACTGCAGCGCCCAGGCTGCGCCGCTCGTCACCTGAAGGACCCAGGACCAAACGGATGTTCAGTGCCCCGCGGACGCACGAGCACCGGCTAGGGTTGTCGTCCACCGCGCCCGGCCCCTCGGCCGGGCCGAGCCGACGAGGACGCCATGATGCTGGACACCGCCACGCTCCGCGCTTCCATTCCCGCCGACCTCCAGGCGCACGCCGACGCGGTCGGCTGCGACCAGGCCGGCTTCCGCGCCGGCCCCGGGTTCATGGCCGGACTGGACGAGGCGTACGACCCGCCGGTCCCGCTCGACACCGCCCTGTCGTGGATCGCGCGGTACCAGGCGGCGAAGCGCGCCCACGTCCGCCTCGCCGATCGGACCGTCCTCTGGTTCGAGTCGCGCGGGTTCTACCAGGTCGACACGAGCGGTCGCACGCCCGACTCGGCCGGGGTCGTCGTCCGGCATCGCGAGTGACGCTCCCGGAGCCGGGCCGGGCCAGGGTGGCTCCGCCTTTGACATCCCCCCGGGCCGGATCGAGCCTGGGATCATGCAAAGCCACGACGCGCGCGAGGGGCCCATGTGCCCCTCCTGCGAGGAGTCCGTCTGATGGCCGCCCGGGCCATGTGGAAGGGCGTGGTGTCCCTCGACGGGGAGCTGCGGGTGCCGGTGCGCATGTACTCGGCGCTCGAGGACGTGAAGGTCCACTTCCGCCTCCTGCACGGGGACGACAAGGAGCCGGTGCGCCAGGAGATGGTCGACCCGGACACCGAGGAGCCGGTGCCGACGGAGGACCGGCGGAAGGCCCTGGAGGTCGAGCCGGTCGTGGGAGTCGATCCGCCCCGTCCGCGCTGCGCTGAACGCGCGAGCAGTGCATGTTGTTGATCGGCTCCCCGGGGGCTCGTAGGGTCCGGTCCGTGGCCACGAAGACCCCGGAAGAGAGCGGCTTTCGGCTGCAGGACCGCATCGTCGGACGGCGCCCCGACGGGGACCCGGTGATCCGCCTGGAGATCTACGGGATCCTCATCCTGGCGTTCGCGATCATCCTGCTGCTGGCGCTGGTGACGTTCGACCCCCTGGACGTGACCTCCACGGGCGGGACGCGCGGGGAGCCGGCGGGGAACGCGATCGGGCCCATCGGCGCCCACGTGGCCGATCTCTTCCTGTCCGCGCTGGGGCTCGGCGCCTTCGTCCTGGCGGCGATCTTCGGCTGGCTCGGCCTGTCGTACATCGTGGGCCGGCGCTGGCACATCACCCGGGCGGACGTCCTCGGCTGGCTCGGCCTGCTGCTCGGCGGGGCCGTGACGCTCCACGTGATGCTGGCGCCGCTGCACTTCCTCGGGCACACCCCCGGCGGCCTGCTCGGCGAGTACGTGGGCGAGGTGTCGCGGGCGCTCCTGTCTACCACCGGCACGCTCATCCTGTCGCTGGTGACGGTGGTGGTGTCCGTCATCGCCGTGACGCGCCGGAGCGTCTTCGAGCTCGCCGCGCTGCTCGCGCGCGGGGCGCGGGCAGGCGTGGGTCAACTCGTCGCTGCACTGCGTCACGGGGACGCCGCGGACGAGGAGGAGGCCGGCGACGAGGGGGGCGACGACGAGACCCCGAGGGCAGAGCGCACCGACGAGCGCTCCAAGGACGAGGACAAGGACGAGGAGCCCGAGGACGCCGACGACGGGCCCGCCATCGTGGATCGGCGCCCGCAGCCGCCCACGACCCAGGACTTCGGAGCGCCTCCGGAGGAGGAGCCGGACGTTCCCGAGGTCCGGACGGAGCCCGCCGAGGCCCGGGAAGAGCCCGCCGCAGCCGAAGAGGAGGAGGCCGCGGTGGCTCGGGAGCCGACTCCGGACGAGCCCGCCGAGCCCGCGAAGGGCGCGAAGGCCTCCGACGGCTCCGAGGCCGGCCAGGCGCCGTCCGAGCCGGCGAAGCCCACGCCGCTCGGGGAGACGACGGCGCCGGCCGACGCGGACGAGGACGTCCGCATCGTGGAGTCCGCCGCCATGCGCCGGAGCCGCGACCTCGTGGTGGGCGAGCAGATGGAGCTCCCTTCCGAGGAGGACGAGGAGGAGTTCGAGCTTCCGACCCTTTCCTTCCTCGACTACAAGGCGCCGAAGGGTCAGACCTACGACCGGGAGCTCCTGCGGGAAAACGCCCAGAAGCTCGAGGCGAAGCTCTCGGACTACAAGGTCGACGGGCGGGTGGTGGAGATCCACCCGGGGCCCGTCGTGACCATGTACGAGTTCAAGCCGGCGCCGGGCGTGAAGATCTCCAAGATCGCGAACCTCTCGGACGACCTGGCCATGGCGCTGAGCGCGCTGCGCATCCGCATCGTGGCGCCCATCCCGGGCAAGGACGTCGTGGGCATCGAGGTGCCCAACAAGACCCGCGAGATCGTCTGGCTCAAGGAGAACCTGTCCGACGCGTCCTACGCCAGGAGCAAGAGCATGCTCTCCCTGGCGCTGGGCAAGGACATCGTGGGCACGCCGACGTCCATGAACCTGGCCAAGGCGCCGCACCTGCTCGTGGCGGGCGCGACCGGCGCGGGCAAGTCCGTGGCCATCAACAGCTTCATCTGCTCGCTGCTCTACAAGGCCACGCCGGAGCAGGTGCGGATGATCATGATCGACCCGAAGATGCTCGAGCTGAGCATCTACGACGGGATCCCGCACCTGCTGCTGCCCGTGGTCACCGACCCGAAGCAGGCGGCCACCGCCCTCCGCTGGGCGGTCAAGGAGATGGAGCGGCGCTACAAGCGCATGGCGGACCTGGGCGTCAGGAACCTCGACAACTACAACAAGAAGGTCGAGAAGCTCCTGAGCGATCCGGACGCCGGGCTCCCCGACAAGCTTGCCATGGCCAAGGCCCGCCGGGAGGCCCGCGGCGAGGAGGATCCGGAGGGCGTCGTCCTCGACACGGACGGAGAGCCGCTGGAGACCCTCCCCTACACGGTCGTCCTCATCGACGAGCTCGCGGACCTCATGATGGTGGCCGGCAAGGACGTGGAGCTCTGCATCGCGCGGCTGGCCCAGATGGCGCGCGCCGCCGGCATCCACCTCATCCTCGCCACGCAGCGCCCGTCCGTGGACGTCATCACCGGCCTCATCAAGGCCAACTTCCCGACGCGTATCTCCTTCCGCGTGTCGTCGAAGGTCGACTCCCGGACCATCCTGGACCAGGGCGGCGCCGAGAACCTGCTGGGCATGGGCGACATGCTCTACCTGGCGCCGGGCGCCTCGGCCCCGAAGCGCGTCCACGGCTGCTTCGTCTCCGAGGAGGAGGTGCACCTCATCGTGCGCCACCTCAAGGACCAGGGCGAGCCGGACTACCAGCTGGGCATCCTGGACACCGACGACGACGTCCTGGACAAGTCCGGCGACGACGAGGAGTACGACGAGCTGTACGACCACGCCGTCCGGATCGTCGCGGAGACCCAGAACGCCTCCATCAGCTTCCTCCAGCGGAAGCTCAAGATCGGCTACAACCGCTCGGCCCGCATCGTGGAGAAGATGGAGGAGGAGGGCATCGTCGGCCCCTCCGACGGCACCAGCCGCCCGCGCGACGTGTTCATCGACCCGATCTAGGTCGCTACCCTCGTTCCCGTTCCTGTTCCCGTTCCCGTTCCCGACGGCTCGGCTACGGCGCTCGTTCCCATGGCCGCGGGGAGGGGGGACCACGAGAGCGAGTGGGACCGGCTCCTCGCCCGTCTTCGTCCCGAGTGCGCCCCTTCCCTCGACCGCCGAGGACGGCGGTCCTGCTGCATCTTCCCCGTGCTCTCCGTCTTTGCGGCTTGGCGCCGGGCACGACGGACCCTACTGCGCCCCGCCGGCCTTCTGGCCCTCGACGTACCGACCCAGGGCGATCATGTAGCGGAGGGTCACCTGGGGTGGGATGCCGTGGCGCTGCTCGACGCGCTCGGCGATGTCTTTGGCCGGGGTGTGGGCCTCCCACTGCTCGAGGATGTCCGGCGTCGCCTCCTCGAGCTTGGGGCCCCACTCCTCGACCTCCTCGTCGGTCAGCTCGAGCTTCTCTCGGGTGTTGTTCCAGATCCAGAGCTGCAGCACGGCGTAGATGGCCGCGAGCACCCACAGCGGAATGGACACCGTGTCGGTGATCTCCAGGGTGAACACCGGCCGCCACAGCACGTCCGTCAGCCACATCCCGACGGCCACGACGGCGGCGATGATCCCGAGCCTCAGCGGGTTGAAGTTCATGAGTCTCCCACCTCGGAGCATACAGGACGTCGCGCGGGGGCGTCAGCGTCAGCCACCCTCCGCTCCCTCGCCGGTGGGCTCGTCTTCCACCGCCGGCCGTTCCTCCCCGTCGCCGCCGGCCTCGTCCTCCCCGCCGGAGCCGGCCACCTCGCCGTCGCCGTCCACGCAGCGCCCCACGGCGCGGAGGATGGGCTCGGCCAGCAGCCAGCGCACCGCCTCGGTCGTCAGGTGGATGCCGTCGGAGGTGCGGGCGTCCACGGCCTCGTCCTCGTCCTCGTCCTCGCGCCGGAACGAGTCGATGGGCTCGCCCTCCTCGTCGACCGTCGCCGCATACGTGTCCAGGAAGACGGCCGGTCCGTCGAAGGCCTCCACCTCGCGCCGCATGATGTCGTTGATGATGGGGCCCATGCGCTCCGCGTTGTCGCCGTGCATGGCGTACGGGCCGATCCAGACCACCATGCGCCGGCGATCCTCGCCGCTCAGACCGTCCAGCATGCCCCGGACCCGCTCGGCGTAGACCTCCCGCCACTCGGGGTCGTCCATGCGCAGCCACCGACCCCTGCGCACGAAGATGGGCTGGTTGTCGTTGTTTCCCAGGGACACCACCACGATGTCCGGCCGGTGCCGGTGCATCAGGCCCGGCGCCAGCTTCGGCCAGTCGTGGAAGTCGGGTCGGGCCAGGCCCGACGACGCCTTGCCCCACCGCCGGGCGTCCAGGGCCCAGCGGTCGTCGAACAGGCGCTGGAGCATCGGTCCCAGGAGGCTCCCCATCGTGGAGCTTCCGATCATGTAGATCCTGGGACGCTCGACGTCCGGACAGAGGCCGGTCGGCACGGCGCTCGCCGGCGCCGTGGCGGCCACGAGCAACGCGAACAGCAGGGCGGGGATGGAGCGGCGCATCGTCCTCGCGGGGTCCGGGCGACCGCCGGATGCTAGGTATCCCGGCTCCGGGGGTCAACCTGCGGTCCTCCCACGTGGACGTGGTCGTGGTCGCGGTCGATTGGCTCCCGCCGGCATATTCGCTGCGCGGGCGGGGACGAGGCTGTCGCGTCGGCGGTCGAGCCCATGCGAGACGAGGTCGGCCACCTCGACCCACTGTATCGCGACACCGTAGACGCTCTCCCTCTCGTGGTCGCGTCGCCTCGTCAGCACGGTCTCCAAGCAGGCAAGGGCAAGGGCAAGGGCAAGGGGGGCTCCGCTTCGCTCCGCATCCTCGCCGCTGGTGGCCCACCCCCACCCACCCACCTCATGACGGCTTCGGGGCGGATCGTTGCGCAGGAAATCGTGTCCTGCCCGTCCTGCCGAGGTCTCCACTCCGCCGGCCGTCAGGCGCCACCCCACGAGAGAAAGCCCCGGCCCCGTCGCGACGAGGGAGTCGCGGCGGCGGAGCCGGGGCGCTTCACGGATGGCGGGCGGGCTTCGCTACGGCTTGTTGCCGCCCGGGTAGCCGTTGGGGCCGAACTCGCTGTCCGGCGACACGGCGAAGGGGCTGCGCTTCTTGCCGCCGCCGCCCAGGATGTCGCCCAGGCTGCGGCCGCCCTTGGTCCACGGCTTCGGCTTGGAGCCGCCCGTGCCCATCTCGGCGGGGTGGGACTCGGCCCCCCGGTTGGCGACGCGCACCACCTCGCGGGGCTCCGCGGCGGGCTCCTCGTACTCCAGCGGGGGCGGCTCGGGCGGGGCGTCCATGCTCTCCGGGTGCGCCACCTGCTCGCCGGCCTCGGCCTCCTCCGCGCGGGAGGAGCCGGCCCGGTCGAACCCGGTGGCCACGACCGTGATGTGCAGCTCGTCGCCCAGGTCCTGGTCGATGACCGCGCCGAAGATGATGTTGGCGTTGTCGTGGGCGGCCTCCTGGACGTGGCGGATGGCCTCGTTGATCTCCATCAGGCCCATGTCCTCGCCGCCCGTGATGTTCACCAGGATGCCCTGGGCGCCGTCGATGGACGTGTCCTCCAGCAGCGGGCTGGAGATGGCCTGCTTGGCGGCCACCACCGCGCGCTCCTTGCCGTTGCCGACGCCGGCGCCCATGAGCGCCATGCCCTGGTCGCTCATGATGGTGCGCACGTCGGCGAAGTCGACGTTCACCAGGCCCGGGATGGTGATGAGATCACTGATGCCCTTCGTGGCGTTGTAGAGGACGTTGTCGGCCTCCTTGAACGCCTGGAGCAGCGTCATGTTCGCGTTCGCGATCCCGAGCAGCTTGTCGTTCGGGATGACGATGAGCGTGTCGACGCGCTCCCGCAGGGCCTCCAGGCCCTTCTGGGCGTTGCGCATCCGGGGCCTGCCCTCGAACTCGAAGGGCTTGGTGACCACGCCGACCGTCAGGGCGCCGGCCTCCTTGGCCAGCTCCGCGACGACCGGCGCCGCGCCCGTGCCGGTGCCGCCGCCCAGGCCGGCGGTCACGAACACCATGTCCGCGCCGTCGAGGAACTGGGCGATCTCGTTGCGGCTCTCCATGGCCGCGTGCCACCCCTTCTCGGGGTTCGCCCCGGCCCCCAATCCGCGCGTGGTGTCGCCGCCGATCTGGACCTTGTGGGGCGCGTCGGCCTTGTCGAGCGCCTGCCGATCCGTGTTGACCGCGACGAACGTCACCCCGCCCAGGTGATTGCGGACCATGTTGTTGAGGGCGTTGCCGCCCGCGCCTCCGACGCCGACCACCTTGATGTTGGCGCCGTTCACGACTTCCTCTTCGAACTCGATCATGGTGTGGCCTCCCCGACCTCGACCGTGAAATTCATGGGCTTGGGATTCGTCTTCGGTGCCGCCCCCTCCGGACGGCGGAAACAGCTCGAGCTGCTGGGACTCCCCCGGGTGCATGGCGTGCGGCTAGAACCAGGCCTGGATGAGCTTCCGCACCGGCCGCCAGAACCGTGAGCCCCCCGACTTCGGGCGGCGCAGCGGGCCCTGGGGGGCCTGGTCGAACCCGTCCAGGCAGAGGCCCACCGCCGTCGCATGACGCGGGTCCTGCACGACGTCGCTCAGCCCGCCGAAGCCCGAGGGCGCTCCGACGCGCACCGGCATGCCGATGAGCATGTCCTGCCCCAGCTCGGCGATCGCCTCCAGGTTCGCGGTGCCGCCGGTCAGCACCACGCCGGCCGCCAGGTGCTCGCGGCAGCCGGCCACCTCGATCTCCCGGGCGACCCGGGCGAAGAAGTCCTCCAGCCCCGGCTCCAGGATCTCGCAGAGGAGGTGACGCTGGCGGACCTGCGGCTCGCGGCCGCCGACCCCGGGCACCTCCATCGTCTCCCCGTCGCTCACCATGGTCGCCATGCAGCAGCCGAAGCGCTGCTTGATGCGCTCCGCCGCGTCTCCCGGCGTCCGCAGACCGCGGGCGATCTGGCGGGTGAGCTCGTCGCCCCCGCACTCCAGGCTCACGGTGTGGACCAGGGCGTCGTCGTACCAGACCGCGAGGTCCGTCGTCCCGCCACCCACGTCCACCAGGACCACGCCCAGCTCGCGCTCCTCCGGGGAGAGCACCGCCGCCGACGACGCCAGGCCGCCGTAGACGGCGCGCTCCACCGTGAGCCCGGCCTTGTTGCAGCACTCGACCGCGTTGGTCAGCGCCGTGCGGCCCGCCGTGATGACGTGCACGCGGGTCTCGAGGCGGACGCCGGTCATGCCCTCGGGCGTCCGGATCCCCTCGTGCCCGTCGATGATGTACTCCTGGGGCAGGGTGTGGAGCACCTGGCGATCATCCGGGAGCCGCACCGCGGACGCCGTCTCCAGCACCCGCGACACGTCCTGGTCGCCCACCTGGCCCCCGCGCACGGCCACGGTCCCCTCGGAGTTGAACCCCATGGTCCCCGGGCCGCTCACCGCCAGCCGGATGCTGGAGATGTCGGCGTCCGCCATGCGCGACGCCTCCTCCACGGCCGTCCGGATGGCCTCGATGGTCCTGTCGATGGCGACGACGTGGCCGGCGCGCAGGCCGCCCCCGGTGGGGACCATCGAGACGCCGATGACGTCCTGCCGCTCCCCGTCGCTCTCCAGGATCACGACCGAGACCTTGCTGCTGCCCAGGTCCAGGCCGGCTACGATCTCCGATTTCTGTACCATCGTCGTCCCTCCCCTAGTGTTGCGTGGGGGCGCCGGCCGGCCAGGGGGGGCCGGCTCGGTCGTCGTCGGCGAGTGGGGGCGGCGGCGCCGCGGGGCGCACCCCGGGGCTCACCCGCGCCGGACCTCCCTGCGGTTCCTCTTCGTCCTCGTCGTCTCCGGCGTCCTCGATCAGGCCCTCGGGCGCCGGCGGTCCGACCATGTCACCCGGCAGGAGCCGCTCCATGGCCGCCCGGGCGCGCTCGCTCGCCGCCGCCGCCAGGTCGTCCCCGGTGGGGGCGAGGTCTGCCCGCACGACCACCCGGCCGTCGTCCTCGCCTCGGAGCGAGGGGCCCCACGAGTCGAGGAGCACGTAGTCGGCGACCTTGCCCTCCTGGTGGAGCTTCTCGAGGACCCACTCCAGGCGATACAGCTTGTGGCGATACGGGCCCTGGCCCAGCACGGCCTCGGTCCCGCTCTCGCTCAGGACCAGCGTCAGGCGGCGGCCCGGCTCCACCCGGACCTCGGCCACGGGCCACCGCTCGGCCAGCTCCATGGACCCGTACAGGCGCGTCAGGTTCACGGCGGCCCGGAGGTCCGCCCGTGCGACCGCGGCGTCGGCCGCCTCCTCGAAGGCCTCGAGGGACACGCCCGTCACGATCGGCACGTCCAGGTCGTCGCCGGGGGCGACCCGGGTGAACGGCTCGCCCGCCACGTCCACCAGCAGGAGCCCGTCCGGCGAGGCCAGGTAGGCCGCCGCCCGGTGCTCGTCGACGCGCACGGCGATGCGATCCGGAAGCTCCCGCGTGACCCGCGCCCGGGCCACCCAGTCGTGCGCCTCCAGCCGCGCCTCCATCCGATCCAGGTCGGCGGACAGCACGTGGGTCCCCGGCTCCACGCCGGCCAGGCGCCGCACCTGGTCGGTGTCCAGGTGGTCGTTGCCGGAGATCACGAGCTGCCGCACGTAGAAGTGACCGCTCTGCATGAGGTACTCGTAGGCCCGCGCCCCCAGGAAGGGGCTCGCGAACGCCACCACGGCCGCCGCCACCGGCAGGAGCCAGGCCAGGAGCGTCCACACGGGGTTCGAGCGCCGCCGGTTCCGGCTCGGGGGCGTCTGCGGCACGTTCGCCGCCGCCTCCGCGGCCGCCGCGCTCGGGGCCCCGCCCACGGCGACGTCGTCCACCCGGCTCCGGGCGCGCCGCCGCGGGATCAGGCGAGACAGGAGCCCGCCTCGACGCCGGTTCCGCTTGCCGCTGCGGAAGGGCAGCCTCATCGCTCCACCTCCCGGTCCCCACTCCCCGTCGGATCGGAGCCGGGGCTCCAATCCCCCAGCATCCGCACCTCGGCGCGGAGCTCCACGCCGTGCTGCCGCCGCACCTCCTCGATGCAGCGCTCGATGAGCGCCCGGACGTCCGCCGCGGTGGCGCCGCCCGTGTTCACGATCCAGTTGGCGTGCTGCTCCGAGACCTGCGCGCCGCCGATCCGCGCGCCCGCGAGCCCGCTCGCCTCGATGAGCCGGCCCGCCGCGTCCCCGGGCGGGTTGGCGAAGACCGAGCCGCAGCTCGGCATGGTCAGCGGCTGCGTCCGCTTCCGGTAGGCCAGGACCTCGTCGAGGCGCTCACGCATGGCCGGCTCGGCGTCCGTGACCCGGAAGCGCGCCGCTGTCACCACGCTCCCCTCCGGGAGCTCGGAGTGGCGGTAGGACAGCCCCAGCTCCGCGGCGGGGAGCCACCGGGAGCCCCGGGCGTCCGTGACCTCGGCCGCCTCCAGGGTGTCGGCCAGCTCGCCGGAGCGGGTGCCGGCGTTCATCCGCACGGCGCCGCCGACCGTCCCCGGGACGCCGCCCAGGTACTCGACGCCGGCGAGGAGCTCCCGCTTCACGAAGCGGAGCAGCCGCGTGACGGACAGGGCGGCCCCGGCTTCTAGGCTGTGCGCGCTCTCGCCGAGGGCGTCCCGCGTCACGGACACCTGCGCGAAGCCGCCGCCCAGGTGCAGCACCGCCCCGTCGAACCCGGCGTCGGCGAACAGCACGTTGGACCCGTTGCCCAGGACGAGCCACGGCACATCGAGGGCCTGCAGGACCCCGAGCAGCGCCTGCAGGGCCTCCCGCGTCTCCACCTCGACGTACAACGCCGCCGGCCCACCGACCTTGTAGGTGGTGTGCGCGGCCATCGGCTCGTCGAAGCGAACCGTGGCGCCCTCGACGTCGGCGAGGGCCTGTCGGGCGGCGGTGTTCACGCTGCGATCTCCTCCAGGTGATCGACGAGTCGGCTGGCGGCGTCGGGGCGTGCCTCCAGGCGCGCGCGCTCGGACATGGCGGCCAGGCGGTCGCGGTCCGCGACCAGGCCGCTCAGCCACGCGACGACGCGGTCCCCGTCCCACTCGGACTGGGGCACGAGCAGGCCCGCGCCGGCGTCGGCGAGGACGCGCGCGTTGAAGGTCTGGTGGTCGTCGGCGGCGAACGGGAACGGCACCAGCAGGGCCGGCAGCCCCATGGCCGTCAGCTCCGCGACCGTGAGCGCGCCGGCCCGGCAGACGGCCACGTCCGCCTCGGCGTAGGCGCTCGGCATGTCGTCGATGTAGGGCAGGACCTCGACCCGCGTCTCCAGGGCGGTCCCGGCGTAGCGGTCGCGGGTGGTGTCCTCGTCCGCGGTGCCCGTCTGGTGCACCACGAGGACGGGGACGTCCGGATGCCGCTCCTGCAGCGTCACCAGGGCCTCGGGCACCCGCTCGTTCAAGAAGCGCGCGCCCTGGCTGCCGCCGAAGACCAGGACGTGGAAGCCCTCGCGCTCCGTCGGGCCGGCCTCGCGCGCGGCCTCCAGGCGCTCCACGACGGCCCGGCGGATGGGGTTGCCGGTGGCGCGGACCTTGTCCCGGGAGAAGAAGCGCGCGGCGGCCTCGAAGCCCAGGTAGACGTGGTGGACGAGGCGACCCAGGACGCGGTTCGTGAAGCCGGGCCAGGCGTTCTGCTCCTGGATGGCCGTGGGGACGCGCAGCAGCCACGCGGCCAGGAGCGCCGGCCCCGAGGCGTAGCCGCCCACGCCGAGGACCACCTGGGGCTTCAGGCGCCGCAGCAGGCGGGCGGTCCGGAGCATGGCGCCGGGGACGCGCAGCAGGCCCTTCAGGCGCTCGGCCGCGCTGCCGCCCTTGAGGCGCGAGACCGTGAGCGTCTCCAGCGGATAGCCCAGCCTGGGGAGGACGCGGCTCTCCAGGCCGTCCTCCGTGCCCACGAAGGTGACGGAGGCCGCCGGGTCGCGCGCGAGGATCTCCTCGGCCACGGCCACGCCCGGGTAGAGGTGGCCGCCCGTCTTCCCGCCGGCGATGACGGCGCGGTGGATCATCCGACCACCTCCTCGAGCGGCTGCTGGCGCGGCTTCCGTTTCTTCCTGCGCTTCTTCCTGCGCTTCTTGCGCCTGCGGCGCTCGCCCGGCTCCTCGTCGGAGTCGGCGACGAGGGGCTCCAGGTGGCCGATGCGCACGTCGCGGCTGATGTTGAGAAGGATGCCCACGGCCAGGCAGGAGGTGAGCATGGAGCTTCCGCCGTAGCTCACGAAAGGCAGGGTGAGGCCCTTCGTGGGGATGAGCGCCACGGCCACGAGCATGTTGATGACGGCCTGGAGCCCCACCAGGAGGACCACGCCGAAGGCCAGGAAGCGGCCGAAGTCGTCGCGCGCGGCCAGGGCCGTGACGACGCCGCGGTAGAGGATGACGCCGAAGAGGCCCATCACGGCCAGCACGCCCAGGAGCCCGAGCTGCTCGGCCAGGACCGCGAGGATGAAGTCCGTGTACCCCTCCGGGAGGAAGCCGGTGAGGGTCTGGCCGCCGAAGCCCAGGCTCTGCCCGGTGACGCCGCCGGAGCCGATGGCGATGAGGGAGTTCACCATCTGGTAGCCCCGGTCGGCCCGGTGGGCCCAGGGGTCGATGAAGGCCATGACCCGGCCCATGCGCATGTCGTTCGACGCGATGGCCTGGAAGGCCAGGAACGCGCCCACGAACACGAAGAGGCTGATGTACGACATCTTCGTGCCGGCCACGAAGAGCATGCCGAACATGAGCAGCACCAGGATGACGCTGGTGCCGAAGTCCGGCTGGAAGAGGCACAGCATGATGAGGGTGCCGCACACGATGAGGTGCGGGAGGAAGGCCACGGAGAAGCGCCGGATCCGCTCGCCCTTCTTCGCCAGGGAGTAGGCGAGGAAGATGATGAAGGCGAGCTTGGCCATCTCCGCCGGCTGGATGGTGAAGCCGGACAGGGACAGCCAGCGGCGGGCGTTGCCGGCCTCGGTGCCCACGAGCATCACGAGGAGCAGGAGGAAGACCACCGCGCCGAGGGCCGGGTAGACCAGCGGGCGCCAGGCCCGGTAGGGCAGGAGCATCCCGAAGACCATGGCGCCGATGCCCAGGCCGACGTGCAGCAGGTGCGTCTTCAGGTGCGTCATGCCGTCGCGGGTGTCCACCGTGTCGAAGTGGACCGTCGCCGAGTACACCATGACCGCGCCGATGCCGAGCAGCATCAGGACGGCGAGCAGCAGCGCGGTGTCGTACGGCTCCACGCGCCGGATCTCGCCGGACAGGTCGGGGTGGTACTCGGGGGCCTGGGTCGTCATGGGCTCAGCGCACCTTGATGCTGGAGAGGGCCACCAGCGCCAGCAGGACGCTGATGATCCAGAAGCGGACGGTGATCCGGCTCTCGGGCCAGGGCGCGTCCTTCTTCTCGAAATGGTGGTGAATGGGGGCCATCGCGAACACGCGCCTGCCGGTCAGCTTGTAGCTGTAGCGCTGGACGATGACGCTCAGGAACTCGACCACGAAGATGCCGTGGACGACGATCGAAAGGAGCTCCTGCTTGGCGAAGACGGCGACCGCGCCGAGGGCTCCGCCCATCGCAAGCGCGCCGACGTCTCCCATGAACACCATGGCCGGATAGGTGTTGTACCAGAGGAAGCCGATGCCGGCCCCGGCCATGGCGGCGCAGAACACGGCCAGCTCGTCGACGCCGGCCACGCGCGGCAGGAGCAGGTAGTCGGCGATCTTCACGCCGAAGAGCGTGGCGCCGGCCAGGTAGCAGAGGATGCCGAAGGTCACGGCCGAGACGATGGACGGCCCCACGGCCAGGCCGTCCAGCCCGTCCGTCAGGTTCACCGCCGTGGAGGTGGCGAAGACGACCCCCGTGGCGAAGGTCGCGTAGAGCCACGGCGGCAGGTCCAGGGTGAAGGTCTCCGGCTTGACGAACGGGATGTGCAGCCGCGTGGAGTAGCCCAGGTCCGGGGCGATGTGCACGAAGAAGACCGCGAACAGCGCCGCCACGGAGAGGATCTGGGTCGCCAGCTTGCCCTTCTCCGACAGGCCGCCGGAGTCGCTCCGCGTGAGCTTGAGCCAGTCGTCCAGGAAGCCCACCACCGCGTAGACGACCGTGACGGCCAGGGTGAGCCAGACGAAGGGGCTCTTCAGGTTGCTCCAGAGCAGGCACGTGGCCACCAGGGCCACCACCATCAGGGTCCCGCCCATCGTGGGGGTGCCGCGCTTCTGGTAGTGGGTCTCCGGGCCCTCGTCCCGCACCACCTGGCCGATCTGCTTGAGCTGGAGCTGGCGGATGAGCCACGGATAGAGCACGAGGCAGGTGATCATCGCCGTGACCATGGCGGCGATGGCCCGGAAGACCGGCGAGCCGAACAGCCGGAAGGCGCCCGGCTCCGCGCCCTGGAGCTCGAAGAGCCAGTAGAACATCAGGTCTCCCCCCCGGCGCCGAGGGGCTCGAGGAGGCGCTCCAGGCGCTGTCCCCGGCTGCCCTTCAGGAGGAGCCATCGATCGGGCCCCGCGAAGGCCTGCAGGTCGTCGACGAGGTCGGCGGCGTCCCCGGCGGTGCGCACGTCCTCCACGCCGCCGGAGCGCGCGCCCTCGACCAGGGCGTCCGCGTGGGGGCCGGTGGCGGCGAGCCAGGTCACCCCCGCCTCGGCGGCGGCGCGGCCCACCTCGCGGTGGAGGTCGTCGGCCCGGTCGCCCAACTCCAGCATGGAGCCCAGCACGGCCCCTCGCGCGGCGGCGCCGGCGGCCACCTCGCCCAGGGTCGCCAGGGCGGCCCGGGCGCTCGCGGGGTTCGCGTTGTAGCAGTCGTCGAGGACGGTGAGGCCGTCCGGCGTGGTCGCGACGACCAGTCGGTGTGCCTCGGGCTCGAAGTGCTCCTCGAGCGACGACGCGGCGCGGGCGAACGGCAGGCCCAGGACCCGCGTCACGGCCAGCGCGCCCGCCGCGTTCACGGCGTTGTGGCGGCCCAGGGCGCGGAGCCGGACCGTGACCTCGTCGTCCTCCGATGCGACGCGGGCGGTCAGCCCGTCGCGGCCCTGCTCCACGGCCACGACGCGGACGTCCGCCTCCTCCGACAGCCCGTAGGTGATCAGCCCGCGCGGCCGGATCCGTCGGGCCCGCTCCAGGACCCGCGGGTCGTCGGCGCAGGCCACGGCCTTGCCCCCCGGCGGGAGGCTCTCCCACAGCTCCGCCTTGGCGTCCGCGATGGCGTCCACGTCCGGGAAGAACTCCAGGTGGGCCGCCGTCGCGGCGGTGACGACGCCGACCGAGGGCATGGCCACCCGCGTGAGCGAGGCGATCTCGCCCGGCGCGCTCATGCCCAGCTCCAGCACCATGAAGCGCTCGTCGCCCCGCATGGAGAACAGGGACAGGGGCACGCCCACCTCGTTGTTCCAGTTGCCCGGCGAGCGACCCACGCGGCCGAAGGTCCGCAGCGCCGCGGCGACCATGTCCTTGACGGTGGTCTTGCCCACGGAGCCGGTGACGGCCACGGTGCGCGCCTTCAGCCCGCCGCGCACGAGCACCGCCAGGTCACGCAGGGCCGCCAGCGTGTCGCCGACGACCACCACGAAGGTCCCCCCGGGCGTGTCGTCCGGGACGGCGTCGCCGCGGGACACCACGAGCCCGCCGGCCCCCGCCGCGAGGGCCTCGGCGAGGTGGTCGTGGGCGTCGTGGTTCGGGCCCACCAGCGCCACGAACAGCCCGCCCTCCACCGGCCGGCGCGTGTCCGTGAACACGGCCTCCAGGGGCGGTCCGTCCAGCCCCCGCGTCTCCGAGGCGCGCAGGGCGAGGGCGATGCTGCGGCGCGAGAGCGGCTTCAACCGGCGCCTCCCGCGTCGAGGGTCTCCAGGGCCGAGGCGGCCTCCTCCCGATCGTCGAACGGCAGGGCGCGATCGCCGACGGTCTGCGTGGTCTCGTGCCCCTTGCCGGCGATGACGACCACGTCGTCCGGGCCGGCCTGGTGGATGGCGCGCCGGATGGCCGCGCGGCGATCGGCCTCCACGAGGACGTCCTGGTCGTCCGGGAACCCGGCGCGCACGTCCTCGATGATGGCGTCGGGGGACTCGCGCCGCGGGTTGTCGCTGGTGAGCACCGCGACGTCCGCGTGTCGGGCGACGGCGGCTGCCATCTCCGGGCGCTTGCCCGCGTCCCGATCGCCCCCGGCGCCGAACACGCAGATGAGGCGGCCCTTCACGAGCGGCTCCAGGCCGCCGAGGACGTTGTCCAGGGCGTCCGGGGTGTGGGCGTAGTCCACCAGCACGTGGCGCGGCCCGAGCACGCGCTCCAGCCGACCCGGGGCCGGACGGGCCGTGGCCAGGGAGACGACCGCGCGCTCCAGGGACACGCCGGCCAGGTCGGCCATGCCCACCGCCACCAGGGCGTTCTCCACGTTGTGCCGGCCGACCAGGGGCAGCTCCAGCTCCAGCTCTCCGTGCTGGGTCCGGAGCCGCGCGCGGCTGCCCTCCAGCGTGCACACCAGGTCGCGCGCGGAGATGTCCGCCGGCGCGCCGCAGGCCGACACCGCCCGGAGGGGGCCGTCGAACGCCTCGGCCATCTCGCGCCCGATGGGATCACCCACGTTGAAGCAGCCCGCCCGGGCGTACTCCTGGAACAGGCGCGCCTTGGCGTCCCGATAGGCGTTCATCCCCACGTGGTAGTCCAGGTGGTCCCGCGTGAGGTTGGTGAAGCCGCCCACGGCGACGGAGCAGCCGCCGAGGCGCTCCTGGGCCAGCCCGTGGCTGGACGCCTCCATCACCGCGTGCGTGCAGCCCGCGTCGCGGAACTCCGCCAGCAGGGCGTGGAGCTCGTGGGCCATGGGCGTCGTGTAGGTCGCCGGCCGCCGCACGTCGCCGTAGCGGATCTCCACCGTGCCGAGCACGCCCGGCCCGAAGCCCGTCTCCGTGAGGATGTGCTCCAGGAGCCAGGTCACGGTGGTCTTGCCGTTGGTGCCGGTCACCGCGAGGACCTTCACGTCCCGGGACGGGTGCCCGTGGAAGGCGCTCGCCAGCGGTCCCAGCGCCTCGGCCGTCACGGGCACCTGCACCCAGGCGGCGTCGTCCGGGACGTCGACCGTGGGGGGCGTGTCGGCCACCACCGCCGCGGCGCCCGCCTCGAAGGCCTGGCCGGCGAAGTCGTGCCCGTCGACGGTGAGCCCGCGCAGCGCCACGAACACCGCGCCCGGCCGCACCCGACGGGAGTCCGCCACGACGTCGGTCACGTCCCGCCCAGTCGGGCCGGTGATCCGGGCGTCGGGGGCCGCGTCTCCGATGAGATCGGCCACGTTCACGGGGCACCTCCGGCGGGCTTGGGCGGGCGCGCCGACGAGGGCCCGGCCGCCGCGGAAGAGGTCGCTCCTCCGGACGTCTCGGCGCCCGGGGCGCGGGGTTCGAAGACGACGGTCACCTCCGAGCGGGCGGGGACGCGCTCGTGGGGGGAGCGGTCCTGGTTCCGGGCGGTCCCGGAGCCCACAAGGCGGACGTTCAGCCCCACCTCGGAGGCGAGGCGCCTCACCCGGTCCATGGTCATGCCGCGGAAGTCCGGCACCGGCACGTCGCCGGCCGCGTCGGGGTCCACCGGCGGCGCGGCGTCGTCCAGGCTCTCGCGTGGCTCGGGCCGCTGCGCGCGGCGATTCGCCAACACGTCCGGGTCGAGCCAGGCCACCTGCCGGCCCGTGTCGAAGGGCGAGGGGGCGCCCAGGTGATGCAGCGCACCGCGCATGATCTCGCGGAAGGCCGGGGCGGCCACGACGCCGCCGTACCGCTTGCCCTGGGGCTCGTCCACGAGCACGAGGACGGCCAGCTCGGGGTCGTCGACCGGCGCGACGCCGAAGAAGGTCCCGACCCACATGTTCTCGGCGTAGCCCTTCTTGCGCAGGTGGGGCTTCTGGCCGGTGCCGGTCTTGCCGGCGACGGGATACTCGGGGATGGCGGCCCGTGTGCCCGTGCCCCCCGGCTCGACGACCGTGCGCATGATGTCCAGCACCGTCCGGGCCGTGCGGGGCGAGACCACCTGCTCCTCGACCTGCGGCTCCCAGCTCCGGATCTCGCGCCCCTCCGCGTCCAGGACGCGTCGCACGAGCAGGGGGCGCATGCGCCTGCCCTCGTTGCCCAGGGCGGCCAGGGCCGTCACGACCTGCACGCCCGTGGCGGCGATGCCCTGGCCGAAGGCGATGTTGGCCGTCTCCACCGTGCGCCACTCGGCGGCGTCCCGGAGCAGGCCGGCCGACTCGCCCGGGAAGCCGCTCGCCGTGTGCTCCCCGAAGCCGAACGCCCGCAGGTAGTCCTCCAGGCGCTCGGCGCCCAGGTCCAGGCCCATCTGGCCGTAGACGATGTTGGAGGAGGTCTTCAGAGCGTAGGCCACGTCCGCGGCCTCCCGGTCGAAGTGGTGGTCGTCGTGGATGACGTTGTCGTCGACGTCCTCGATCTCCCAGGCGCCGTCCATGAGGTCGTACTCGCGGTCCATGGGGTGGACCCCCTCCTCGAGCCACGCGGCGAGGGTGAAGACCTTCATGATCGAGCCGGGCTCGTAGGCGTCCTGGAAGGCCACGTGCCGCGCTGCGCTGGGGTAGTGGTGGGCGTGCTCCACGAAGGCGTGGGTACGGCGTGTCAAGGCGGCGCGCCTCTCGCGTACGACCGCGTCCGCCTGCCCGGGCCAGGCCTCGTCCATCCCGGGCCACGAGGCCGCCCAGTCCAGGTCCTCCCGCGCGTGCCCCAAGGCGTTCCGCTCGTTCACCAGCGGCAGGCGATCCCTGAAGAACTGCCTGTAGGTGTTGGGGTTGAAGGTCGGATAGCTCGCGGCGGCGAGCATCTCGCCGGTCTCCACGTGCATGACGACCGCGTAGCCTGCCCGGGCACCGGCCGCCTCGCAGGCGTGGTTCAGCTCGCGCTCGGCGAGGCTCTGGATCTCCTGGTCGATGGTCAGCTCGACGCCGGGCGCAGCCAGCGGGGCGTCCTCCGGGATGCCCTCCAGGAACATGCGCCGTCCCCGCCGGTCCCGGATGACCCGCGTCGTGTGCTGGCCTCCGGACAGCACCCCGTCCATGGCGCGCTCGATGCCGTCGAGGGCGTTCGAACCGTTCCCCACCAGACCCACGAGCTGGGTGGCCAGCTCGCGCTTGGGATAGTAGCGCCGCGGCTCCTGCTGGAGGCGCACGGCCCGGAGCGGGTTCGAGCAGTCCCCCCCGCGCCGACGGATCTCGCGGCAGCGCTCCCGGCGCTCGTCCCGCGCCGCCATCACGCGGCGGGCGGTCTCGTCGTCCACGTCCCGAGCCAGGTAGACGAAGCGCCGCCCCCTGCTCGGGAAGAAGCGCAGGTCGTCGGCTCCCGCGTGGATGGCCTCGGCCGTCGTCTCGGCGATGCGCGTGAGGGCGTCGACCACCGGATAGACCCCCCGGGTCCGGAGCTGATCCATCCGGTAGAAGTACTCGAGCAGGCCCATCTTCCGCTCGATGCGATCGGTGGAGGCGTCGAACACCTCCGCCACGGCTCGGGCCACCGGCCGGACCGTGCGGCGGGCGAAGCGAGCCGGGGGATCGTTGCTCGGCGCCGGCCCCCGTCGGATGCGATCCCCGGCCAGCTTGTCCAGCAGCGTGCCTTCGTCCTGGCCGAGGAGGTCGGACAGGATCCGGGCCGCCTCGGGGGCGTCCGCCTTGTCGACCCGGGTCGGGTCGGCGGTGACGGCCCAGCGGTGCACCGTGACCGCCAGGAGCGCCCCGTCGCGGTCCACCACGTCGCCGCGGCGGGCGTCCAGCTCCACGGTGCGCGAGTAGTTGCTCGTGGCCTCACGGCGCAGGGCGTCGCCCTCGGCCACCTGCAGGACGCCCACCTGCAGCGTGGCCGCGATCATGCCGAGGCCCAGGCCCGCGCCCACCAGCAGCATCCGCTGCCGGATGGAGGCCCGTCGGACCTCGGGGGGACGCTCGCCGCTCGGCGACGAGCTTCCGGACCTGTTGCGCCGCTTCGTCAAAGGGCCTCCCGGCAGCGCCTGCCGAAGGGGGTGTCGGGTCCGAGCTCGTGGCACTTCTCGAAGTGCTTCCGCGCCCGGTCGGGCGCGGCGAGGGCCGCGTAGATGCGGCCGAGGAAGTAGTGGGGCTCCGCGTACTGCGGGCACAGCTCGATGGCCTTCCGGAACCGCTCGAGCGCCTTGTCCGTGTCGCCCTCGTGGGCGTGGAGGCGCCCGAGGTTGTTGTGCCCCAGGCAGAACTTGGGGTTGAGGAAGATGGCCATCTCCATGTGCTGGCGGGCCTCCTCGAACTGCTCCAGCTCGTAGCGCGCCCAGCCCAGGTTGTTGTGGGCCAGGTAGGGCGTCTTGTAGAGGGGCCGCTCCAGGAGCTTGCGGAAGTACGGGATGGCGCGCTCCCACTCCTCCATGGCCATGTACAGGTTGCCCAGGTTCGCCAGGGCCTCGTTGAACTCCGGGTCCAGCTCCACGGCCTTCTTCAGGTGCTCGTGGGCGCGCTGGAAGTCCCGCCGGCCGAAGTAGATGAAGCCCAGCAGGTGGTGGGCGCGGGCGTGCTTCGGCTCGATCTCCAGGGTCGCGTAGAGCTCCTCGATCGCCGACTGGGGGTTGTCGTCGTAGAAGAAGTTGTTGGCCAGCTTGTAGTGATAGTCGGCCTTCTTCTCGATGTCCTCCTTGTTCGGGCCACAGGCCGTCGCCAGGAGGACCAGGGCCACGAGGCTCGAAGTCAGGGAAAGGGCCTTCACGGCTCGCCTCCTTCGTCGCCCCCGATGGGAAGAAGCCGCTTCAGGGGGACGGCGCGCACGTGGTCGGGCTCCGGGACGATGAGCTCGTCGCGGGGCTCGGCCTCCTTCATGTCCAGGTGCTCCCGGGCCAGCTCGCGCACGGCCACGGGATCCTTGTAGGTCGACAGGGCCAGGCGGAGTCGCTTGCGCTGCTCCAGCAGGCGCTGATGATCGAAGCGGGCGTCGTCCAGGGCGTAGCCGAGGCGCACGACCTGGTAGCGCTGGTGCACCTGGTAGATGCCGGCCGCCGTCAGGGCGGCCATGACGAACACAGCCGCCAGGAAGCGGCCGCCACGCCAACCGAGGCGGGGGACGCGACGTCGGCTCATGGGGCACCTCCCGCGTCGAGGGGCGCACGCTCGGCGACGCGCAGCTTTGCGCTCCGGGCCCGCGGGTTCGCCGCCACCTCCTCGTCGCTCGCCGTGACCGGCTTCCGCGTCAGCGTGCGCCAGGTGGGGCGCCAGTCCGACGGGGGCGGCAGCGTGCCGGGGCGCTCGGGGCCCTTCTCGCCCCGGCGGAACGCCAGCTTTACGCGGCGATCCTCCAGGGAGTGATAGCTGATGACCGCCACGCGACCGCCCGGCGCCAGGAGGTCGGGGGCCGCGGCCAGGACGGCGTCCAGGGCCTCCAGCTCCCCGTTCACGGCGATGCGGAGCGCCTGGAAGACCGTCGTCGCCGGGTGGACGCCCTTGTTCTTCCGGCCGGTTTTCTGGACGGCCTCCACGGCCCGTGCGAGATCGCCGGTCGTGCGAAGCGTCCCCCCGTCCACGCCCGCCTTCACCGCCCGCGCCACGCGGCGCGCGCCGCGGACCTCGCCGAACTGCTTCAGGACGCGCGTCAACTCGGCCTCGTCCCAGCTCCGCAGCAGCTCCAGGGCCGTGGGACGACCCGAGTCCGGATCCATGCGCATGTCCAGGGGAGCGTCGCCGTGCTTGAAGGCGAAACCGCGGGACGCCTCGTCGAGCTGGTGGCTGGACACGCCCAGGTCGAGCAGCAGCCCGGCCAGGGCGTGGTCCGTGGGCCGGCCCGCACCCGCGAGCACCTCGGGGAGGTCCCCGAAGTTCCCGCGGACGAGGGCGAGGCGCGCCGGCAGGCCTCCCTCCTCGGACTCCAGGCGCTGCCGGGCGGCCTCCAGGGCGTCCGCGTCGCGGTCGACCCCGATCAGCGGACGCTCGTCTCCCGTCGCCGCGGCCAGAGCGGCCAGGTGGCCGCCTCCTCCGAGGGTGGCGTCCACGATGGGCCCGGGCGGGGTCGCGGCGAGGAACGCCACGACCGCCTCGGTCATCACCGGGATATGATACGCCATCGTCGTCAACGGGTCGTCGTCCGGGTTCGAGTCAGGACCCCTCGAGCACCTCGCCCAGGGCGTCCAGGATGTGATCGGCGTTCTGGTCGCAGTAGTCGTAGACGTCGTCGAGATCCTCGGGGCGCCAGATCTGGAAGCGCTCCGAGTCGACGCCCACGAACACGGCCTTGTCGGCCAGGCGGACCTTGTTGCGGAGGGCGGCCGGCACGAGGATCCGCCCGGCCTTGTCGATGTCCACGCGCTCGGCCGCGCCGAAGTAGAAGATCTTGAACTTCTCGAGCGCCGCCGTGTTCTTCGCTCGCGTGAGCTGCTCCTGGAAGCTCCTGAAGGAGGACTCCGGCCGGACCTCCAGGTGCCGCGGCTTTCCGAGCCCGAAGGTGACGTACAGCGTCCGCTCTCCGATCTCCTCCAGGGCCGCCCGGAAGTCCCTCGGGACCATCGTGCGGCCCTTGTCGTCGAGGGAGTGGTCGTGGCGTCCGGCGAACATGAGGAGTTGACCTGCTCGGGCACGGGAGGGAGATCCACTTCCTCCCACCTGGCTCAGGAGTATGCGGCAGAGTATGGGGGCGCCGTTTTGACGGTCAAGGGGCAATCAGCACAGTGATTTCAAAGTGCTCCACCCCATCCTCCCGCCCGTGAAGCGGACCTTCGGCGACCACGAGATATAGGGTCGCAGATTACGATCAGGCCCAATTTATGGGTGGTAGAGAGTGGATCGTAGGATTACGAGTGCCAGGCATGGTAGATTCCGCAACATGTGTTCAGTGTTTTCGCGGAACACTCTGGAATCGCGTGCGATCCACCCGGATCCACCCGATCGGGTGGGGGGCGCACTGCGCCGCCCGATGTGATCAGCCGGACGATCGCGGCCGTCGTCCCCGTGGGCCGGCGGGGCCGCGTGTGGCATCTCGGTGGCTTCGGAGAGGCTCGCGCCGAGGCGCCAAGCCGCCAAGGCACCGAGATTACGAGAAATCTCGGGTAGGACCGTCGTCCGCGGCGGTCACCTGCCGATCCACTGGCGCCGGCGGCACGACGAGGCCCGGCCCCGAGTCCACTCCATATGAGATAGGGACGCCTCGGCCGGTGGGTCCGTCCACGTTCACGACCACGTCTCGCAGGCTCTCGGCGGGTCGTGAGGAGTTGGCAGGCGAGGCCGCCGGCGTCGCACGCACCGGGGATCGCGGGACCGCCGGCGCCCCAGGCAGCGGGGATACGCGGGCCCTGCCCGTGTGGGAGTTCGTGGATCCCAAAGAAAAAGCGCCGTGCCAGCGAGGCCGACACGGCGCGTTCGGGTCCACGTTCGCGGATCAGCTCAGAAGTCGAACGACATGCAGGAGGCGGTGTCGTCGCCCGTGCCCAGGAGGTCGCCCAGGCTGAAGCACGAGGCCGAGCCGCACACCGGGCCGGGCTCGCCGGCCAGGAAGGCCGCCGTCTCCGCATCGGTGTCGCATTCGCAGCTCCCCGGGATGGTGCCGCCACCGCCGGCCCCGGCGAACTGGTCGAAGAACTCCCCGAGCTCGCCGAAGGGGCTCAGGCACTTCTTGCCCTGGCGGCAGTAGGCCGTCACGCCGTCGCACTGGCCAGCCGTGTCGTAGCAGAGGCCCGTGTCCTGGTCGCACTCGAGGGTGAAGTTGGTCATGCCCGGGTCGCAGTCCGCGTCGCTCTGGCAGTCGCCCACCTTCACCGTGCAGTCGCCCTCGCACGAGTACGTGTCGGTGTTGCAGGCGCAGTTGTCGCCACAGTCGTCGTCCGAGTCGCAGGGCACGCAGTAGAACTCGCCGTTGACCTCCACGCAGGCCGGGTAGTCCTCCGAGCAGGTGTCGCACACGCTGCCCTGCTCGGTGCATGTGTGGGTCTCGGACTCGCAGTACAGGCCGTCGGCGCAGTGGGTGTTGTTGAGGCACTCCACGCACTCACCGTCCCAGAAGAACGGGGTGTCCCCCGTGCACTGCTGGTTGGGATCCTTGCAGGAGCCCGACAGCTCGTCGCAGGTCATCTCCCCGGTGCAGTGGGTGTTGTTGAGGCACTGGACGCAGGTGTCGTCGACGCAGAAGGGCGTCTCGCCGGAGCAGGGCGGGTTGCACTCCCCGGGCTCGAGGCACGCGGTGGGATCGGCCTCGTAGCAGCACTTGTCGCCGTCGGACAGGCAGACCTTCAGGCCGGTGTCCGCGTCGGTGTCGCACGTGCTGCTCGCCGGGCAGGTCTGGCCCTCGCCGCCGCAGCGGGGCATGCATACGCGGCTGCTCGGGCCCTCCTTGATGCAGGCGGCGTCGGGGCCGCACTCCCAGCCGTAGGTGCACGGCTCGCAGAGCCCCCGCGGAGTGGAGCACTCGCCGTCGATGGTGTTGCAGACCTCGTCCTCGTCGCAGCCGTCCGAGACGCAGCCGTCACAGCGGAAGCCGGCGGGCGTGCAGACCTTCGGATCGCCCTGGCAGGTCCAGCCCGTGGTGCAGTCCTGGTTGGAGTTGCAGGGGGGCAGGCACGCCTTGCCGCTGGCCAGCGGGGTGCAGGCCCAGCCCTCCGGGCAGTCGTCCCCGGAGCTGCAGTCCTCGCAGGGCGTGCCGTCCGCGACGGTGTTCTCCTCGCAGGCGCCGGTCTCGGTGTTGCACTCCTCGCCGTCCGGACACCCGTCGACGGTGCAGTCCGTGTCGGGCTCTTCGCAGGCGCCGGTCTCGGTGTTGCACTCCTCGCCGTCCGGACACCCGTCGACGGTGCAGTCCGTGTCGGGCTCCTCGCAGGCGCCGGTCTCGGTGTTG
>JBNJGB010000016.1:66172-68335 GCA_051747385.1 Myxococcota bacterium | reverse complement strand
TCGCAGGCGCCGGTCTCGGTGTTGCACTCCTCGCCGTCCGGACACCCGTCGACGGTGCAGTCCGTGTCGGGCTCCTCGCAGGCGCCGGTCTCGGTGTTGCACTCCTCGCCGTCCGGACACCCGTCGACGGTGCAGTCGCCGTCGACCTGCTCCGGGGCGCACTGGCCGAGGTTGCACACCTCGCCGGTGGCGCAGTCCTCCTTCACGCTGCACTCGCGCGCGCTGCACACCTGCGCGCCCTCGTGCTCGATGCAGATCTGGCCGACGCTCAGGCAGTCGCCCGCGCTCTGGCACGCGATGGTCTGGCAGGTGGCGTTCCCGCAGACCTGCCCGGTCGGGCACTCGGTGTCGTCCTGGCACGCCGTGCTCGAGGCGCTGTCGTCACAGGCACCGAGCGCCAGGACCGTCATTGCGGCCAGGGCCGTCGTCACTCGTCGCATCATCGGAGGTCCTCCCGGTATGTGCTCCGCAGGGGGCCGCGGAAGTATACGGGGCGGCCATCCCGGATCCAAAGGAGAGTTACGCTCGGAGTGTCCACCGCGGGTGTGGACTACTTCGTACGCCGGCCGCTGAAGATCGCCACGTTGCGCTTCACGCGGTCCAGGTTCGCCTCCGCCTGGCGGACGGCCGATCGGATGCGCGTCAGCTCGTCCGGTCGCGGCATGGCGTACCACTCGCCGTCCTCGCCCCGCTTCACCGGCACTTCGTCCCCGGCCCAGGTCCGGACCTGGGCCACGCCGTTCGTCTCCGTGACGCTGCGCGCGCGCGCACCCAGCCGCTCGAGGAAGGACAGGGACGGCGGATCGATGCGCCCCATGAGCCCCGCGAACAGGGCCCGGGCGTCCTCCGCCTCCCGCAAGCGCGTCAGGCCGAGGGCCGCCAGCGCCTCGTCCTGCTGGCCGGAGGGATAGCCCACCTGGATCTCCCGCCGGGTCCTGCGCTCGGCGGTGTGCCAGCGCTCCAGGAGGTCGCGGACCTCCGGGTGCAGCAGGTCCCAGAGCGCGTCCGTGTCGCCCGCCAGGCGGGCCTGGAGCGCTGCATGGTATACGCCCTCGGCCGACGAGGTGTCCCCCTCCGGCAGGGAGCATCCCAGCAGCAGCAGGGCCAGCGCGGCGACGGTGCAGGTGCGCGGCATCCTCAGTACGACTCGCAGGCGTCGTCGGCCGGAGGGCAGCGGAAGCGCACGTGGAAGTGCGAGTCGTGCCCGCCGGCGTGGCGGATGATGCCGCGGTAGCCGGACTCCTCGGGGAGGAGGAACGCGCGATCGATGGCCTCGTCGGTCCAGCCGTAGTCGCGGGCGGCCTCGACGAGGTGGGGCAGCAGATCGTCCTCCACGAAGATGTACTCGACGCGTCCCGTGAGGAGCAGCCGCTCCATCACGAACCAGGTCTTGTCGAAGTCGATCTCTTCCGGCTCGAGCCGCCCGTTGAACCAGCTCCGCGCGTCGTTGGACTCCTCGAAGAAGCCGATGTCCACGTCCCGTCCGGTCTGGTGCGAGCTGTGGGGGTGGAGCCGACCGCCGCCCTCGCGCGAGATGTCTCCGACGAGCATCGGCGCGGTGCCCGGATAGGCCGCGACGAGGTGGGCGGCCACCCACCGGATGATGGCGACGGTCTCGTCCGTGCCGTACTGGGTGTCGCGGGCATATCGGACGAAGCCCGTGCCCTTGCGGGGCAGGGGGACGCCGTGCTCCAGGCGGCCGTCGTTCGGCGGTCCGACGCTCCGGGACTGCATCTCTTCCGGGTCGATCCGCCAGTCGGGGAGGTCGGGGGCCTCCATGCCGAGCTCCGCCCGTCCCGTGGAGGCGCGGGCGGCGCGCCCCGAGACCACGGCCTTCAGCTCCGCGCTGTCGGGGAGGTCCGCGCTCGTGGCCACCCGGCGCTGCTCGTCCGTGCCCGCAGCGGCCGGCCGGGGCCACACGAAGACGAGCAGGGCGGCGATGGTCAGGATGCGCGACATGGTCCGGACCGTAGCAGCAGGTCGGAGGGCCTTCCAGGAATACGTGGTCGGGCGTAGCGAAGCGGAGCCCCCCTTGCCTTTGCCCTTGCCCCTGCCCTTGCCTGCCGTGGTCGGGCGTAGCGAAGCGGAGCCCCCCTTGCCTTTGCCCTTGCCCCTGCCCTTGCCTGCCGTGGTCGGGCGTAGCGAAGCGGAGCCCCCCTTGCC
>JBNJGB010000016.1:0-66072 GCA_051747385.1 Myxococcota bacterium | reverse complement strand
TTTGCCCTTGCCTTTGCCCTTGCCCCTGCCCTTGCCTGCTCGGAGGCCGTGGCGGAGCCCCCCTTGCCTTTGCCCTTGCCTTTGCCCTTGCCCTTGCCCTTGCCTGCTCGGAGGACGCCGGGGTCGCGCGTACCCGACGGACCAGCCTCGGAGGGCGTCGACATCGATCGCGCTGAACGTCACGGAGAGCGCCGGCCCCCGCTTGACCCGGTCGGACCCGGCCCGAGATACTCCGCGCGTGGGCGGGTCGCGGAGGCTCGCCGCAGAGGGGGGTCATGGTCCGTATCCGCCGCTGGTCGATCCGAGGCATGTTCGTGCTGCTGGGGCTGCTCGTGAGCGGCCCCGCGCTCGCGGACGGCTATCCGAAGCGCGTGTCGGAGCCCGCCGAGGGGACGCCGGAGCATGTCGTCATGGAGGCCCTCGACGCGGCGACGGGGGACGACGAGGAGGAGGCGTTCCAGGCCTACCTGAAGCTCGTCCACCCGGACCGCAAGGCCACCCAGCGGGCCATCGAGCAGCTCCGGCGGTACTCGTGGAAGCGCTTCCGGAGGCAGGCGCCCGACTATCTCGCGAAGGGCGAGGGCGGGGCGGTCGCCTTCGTGGTGAAGCGCCGGGATCCCGAGGTGGACGACGAGTCCACGCGGCACGTGCGCCTGTTCCTGGACCCCGTCGAGGACGAGCGCCGCACCTATCCGACGCCCATCCGGCTCCAGCGCCACGAGGGGCGCTGGCTCATCACGGCCAACTCCCTCTGACGCCGGGGAGGCCATGGACACCGTCGTCGTCGTGACCCGGGACCTGCCGCGGGAAAACCCCGTGGTGCGGTCCCTGCGCGAGGCGGGCTGGCGCGTGTTGCTGCGCCGACCGGGCCCGGAGGTGGACGAGGTCGCCGTGGACCAGCCCGACCTCGTCATCGTCGACGTCCCCGAGGAGCGCCCGGTGCGCGCGGCGCTCCGGCGCGTCCTGGACGCCCCGGGGCTGGAGGAGATCCCGGTGATGGCCGCGGTCGCGGAGGCGAGCGTGGGCGAGGCCGGACGCATCCCGGGTCTGTCCGACTTCGTGGTCAAGCCGCTTCGGGCCGGAGAGCTGGCGGCCCGGGCGCGGCGCCCCCTGGCCCTGGGGCCCCGGGACGAGGAGGATCGCATCCTCCTGGCGGGCCTGCTCATCGACCTGAAGGGCTTCGAGGTCTCGGTGGACGGGGCCATCCTCGACCTGACCTACCAGGAGTTCCAGCTCCTGAAGTTCCTCGCCTCGAACCCCGGGCAGGCGTTCACGCGCGATCAGCTGCTCGCCCGGGTGTGGGGCTACGACTACTACGGCGGCTCGCGCACGGTGGACATCCACGTGCGGCGCATCCGCGCCAAGCTCGGGCAGCCGTACGCCTCGTGCATCCAGACCATCCGGCACGTGGGCTACAAGTGGGATCCGCGGTACGCCGAGCCGTCCGACGAGGGCTCGGGCAGCGACGACAAGGGGACCAGCCGATGACGACGCCAGAGGGCCTCGAGTACGTGCTCCACCAGGTCCGGGAGACCGGGGTGAAGCTCATTCGCCTGTGGTTCGCCGACGTGGCGGGCCGGCTCAAGGAGGTGGCCATCACGGGCGAGCAGCTCGAGATCGTCCTCGAGGAGGGGCTGGGCGTCGACGGCGGCGTCATGGGCGGCCCGACCCGCGACGAGAGCGAGCTGATCCTGGCGCCGGATCCCTCCACGTTCGCCATCCTCCCGGCCACGAGCCGGGACGGGGAGGTGGCGCGGATGTTCTGCGACGTGCTGCGCCCCGACGGCACGCCGGCCCCGGACGACACCCGGGCCGTGCTGAAGCGGGCCCTCGCCCGGGGCGCCGAGGAGCGGCTGACGTTCTACGTGGGCTGCGAGATCGAGCACTTCTACTTCCGCGGCGTCGGCCACCCGCCCGAGCCCATGGACGCCGGGCGCCGCTACGACCCCGGGCTGCCCAACGAGCTGGTCCAGCTCAAGCGGGACACCATGCTGGCCCTGGAGCAGCTCGGCGTGGCCGTGGACTCCTTCCACCACGAGGACGCCCCGGGCCAGTACAAGGTGGGGCTGCAGTACAACGACGCCCTGAGCATGGCCGACGGGCTGCTGACCTATCGCCAGATCGTCCAGCAGGTGGCCCAGCGATACGGCGTGGTGACGTCGTTCATGCCCAAGCCCCTCACGGACCACGAGGGGAGCGGGCTCCACTTCACCCTGTCCCTCGTGCGCGACGAGGAGAACGTCTTCTGGGATCCGGAGGGCGACATGGGCCTGTCGTCGCCGGCCCGGAGCTTCGTGGCCGGCCTGCTGGAGTACGCCCAGGAAGTCACCCTGGTCACGAACCCGACCACCAACAGCTACAAGCGCCTGGTGCCCGGCTTCTCAGCGCCCGTCTCGGCCACCTGGGGCGGCGCCGGACGCGGCGACCTCGTGCGCATCCCGGCGCTGCAGACGGGACACGGCCCCACCTCGACGCGCCTCGAGTACCGGGCCGCCGACCCGAGCTGCAACCCCTACCTGGCCCTCACGGCGCTGCTGGAGGCCGGCCGCGACGGCATGGCCCGCGAGCTGTCTCCTCCTTCGGCGCGCCGGCCGACGCAGCGCCCGGAGGACCACGGGAGACGCCTCCCGCGCCATCTGGACGCCGCCATCCGCGCCGCCGAGCGCTCGGGGCTCCTGGACATGGCCTTCGGCGAGGCGCTGTTCGCGCAGATGCTCCAGACCGCCCGCGAGGAGTGGGAGGGCTACCACGCCCAGGTCACGGCCTGGGAGCTGGATCGGTACCTGAGGTAGAGGACGCTGCCGCCGATCCGGGCCCGCCCCCCTTGCCCGTGCCCTTGCCTGATTTTGGGGCGTGGTGACGAGGCGATTCGACCACGAGACGATGAGCGTCTACGGTGTCGCGATAGAGTGGGTCGCGGTGGCGGACTTGGTCTCGCAGGGGCTCGGCCGTCAATGCGACAGCCTCTGGAAGCCCGCCGTCCCAGGAAACGCGACCGGCACCCGGGACCGTAGGTGTCCGCGCCCGCGCAGCGGAACTCCCGGCGGGAGCCCATCGTCCACGATCACGACCACGACCACGTCCACGACGTGGGCATGCGGGATGGGTAGAACCGTGAGCCGCGGGCGGCGTCCCTACTCCACCAGGCCGGCCGCCGGCTTCTGGAGGTTCTTCACCTGGTACTGGTTCAGGGTGACCACGACCCCGGCCAGCGGCCCCGCCTTCGCGAGCCCGAACGGGCCCTCGTCGCCCTGCTTCGGCGCGAGGAGCAGCACGACCTCCCGGCCGTCGGACAGGGTGGCCGTGACCCGGGTGGCCTCACCCTCGACCAGGCCGTGCGCGGCGGGCTTCGCGCCGGGCTCCAGGGAGCGCGCCTTCAGGTTGGCGAGGGTCGTGACGAGGGTGCGGACGGCCTGGGCCTTGGGGCTCTTGCCCTCCGGCACGTCGGTCGGGACCAGGCCGCCCGACTCCGGGTCGCGCTCCAGGGTGGACAGCGTCTCGCCGCCGGCGTCGACGACCTCCACGCGCTGCACGTCGTCGGGCTCGAAGTCGAACAGGGCCTCCCGCTCCAGATCCTCCACCGACTTCGTGAAGCGCTTCGCGACGTGGTCCGGGAGCAGCAGAGGCTCACCCGCCTCGCCCCCGGCGCGCACCACGGCCCAGCGCTTCCCGGCGTAGGGCTCCTCGTCCATCTTCGGGCCCAGGGCCACAAGGAAGCGCCGGTCGCCGGCCTGCACCTCCGCCGTCGTCTCCGGCTCCTCGAGCGCCTTTCGGGCCGCCTCCACCTCGTCGGGCCGTGCGTACCGGGCGGCCTTCGAGCGGGCCAGGCTCTTCAGGACGGAGCCGGGGTCGGCCGGGATCGGATGGGCCGGCCGCTCGAAGGTCCATCCGCCGCCCTCGCGCGCCACGGTGACGGCGTCGCGCCCGCTGCCGAAGCGGACCCGCGTGACCTCCTCCGTGTCCACCGGGAGCAGCGTCCTGTCACGCAGGTCGGCGACGGTCTTCCGGAGGGTATCGGCGGTGCGCCGCGCCAGCTTCGCGTACTCCTCGCGCCCCGGGACGCGGGCCCACACCTCCTCGGCGTCCCCGGCGGCGACGTCCAGGGCGACCTCCCGCCCGTCGCGGGTCTCCGCGCGCAGCTTCCAGGGGCTGTCGCCCAGCGGCTCCTCGGGGGCCTCGTCCAGCGGTACGAAGGCCTTGGCGCGCGCCCGGGCGAGGTTGCTCGCGAGCGTCTGTGCAGCGTCGCCGGCCTCGTAGCCCGCCGGCGCGGCCAGGGACCAGGACACACGGAACGTGGGCTCGCCCTCGGGCTTCGTCGGGGGCTGCTCCTCGCGCGTACCCTCCAGCACCACCTCCCGGCCGTCGGGCGGGGTCACCGTCAGCCCGACGAGGTCGTCGGGCTTCGCCTCGAAGAGCGACTTGGAGCGGAGGTCGCCCACCTCCACCTCGAAGGGCGTCCGCAGGTCCTTGCCGCCGATGCGGTAGACCCGGTCCTCCTGGCCGCGGATGGCGATCCAGGTGTCCTTCGACTCGCCGCGCGCCGCCGCCTCGCTCTCGGCGGTCTCCACGCGCCCGACGAGGAGGTCGACGCCCCTCCAGACCTCCCCGTTCTCCTTCATCGTGACGGCGATTCGGCGCTCGGGCTCCAGGTCGTACAGGGGCAGGTCCTCGGCGCTCAGGCTCGTGGAGTAGATGCTCCCGGTGGGGTCCCGGAAGAGCTTCACCATCTTCTCGACGGTGAAGCGACGGGCGGGCGCCTCGACGGGCTCTTCCAGGCGCCAGGACACGTCGGTCCCCTCGCCCTCGCGGACCAGGTGGATCCGCTCGCCCTCGCGCTCGACGAGCACCTCGTCGACGGGATAGGCGATGGAGGGCGTCGGCTCGAACATGCCCCCTTGGCCTTCGTCCTCCGCGGCGTCCTCGGGCGCGTAGCCGGGGAACTCCAGGGCCTCCGGCTCGGGCGCCGCCTCCTCGCGGGTCACGAGCCACGTCAGCGCCGCCAGGGCGACGACGCCGACGAGCAGGCCGATGAGCGTCTTCTTCATGGCAGGCTCCTACACGTGCAGGCGCCGCTTCCGCGCACGCCGCCGCATCCACGCGATCACGCCGAAGAGCATGAAGAGCAGCGGGGCCAGGGCCACGGCCGCCACGCGCACCGTGCTCTGCGTGCCCTCGTCGAGCTGCTTCAGGGGGCGGCGCCGATACTGCTTCGAGCGGATCTCGACCAGGGCCTCCTTCTGGATGCTCCAGTCGAGCGCGTTGAACAGGAACTGGATGTTGTCCGGGAGGGTGTGCTGGATCTGGTTCAGCCGGAGCTCCCAGTTCTGGAGGTTGGCCGCCCAGCCCCGGAACTTCTCGACCACCTCCATGCCGGCGCCCTGGCCGGTGAGGTCCGCCAGGTCGAAGCCCTCGAAGAGGGTCTCCCGCGACAGGTCCTCCAGACCCAGGTTGGAGCCCACCACCAGCACACGGCCGCGCCCCTCGTCGAGGCGCTCGGGGTTCGTCGAGGCGGTCTCCTCCTCCTCCTCCTCCTCGCCCCCGTCGCCCGGCGGCTCCGGGACGTCGTCGCCGACGAAGTAGCTGGTGAAGGTCCCCGTGGCGGACGCCGCGACGACGAGCGGGCCGTCGGCCTCCGCCTCCTGCGTCCGGCTCAGCAGCGCCTCCGGCTGAAGCGGCAGGTCCTCGTCGGTCAGGCTCGCGGCCTCGGGCGTCGACTCCACGAGCGGCGTGACCTCCCGGCCCTCGGCGTCGGCCACCTCCAGGCTCCCCGTGAAGGGCAGGGTGAGGGCGGGGAGGGCCCGGACCAGAGGGCTGTCGTCCGCGAATCGCCGGAAGATGGGCAGCAGCGGATAGGGGAACTCGCGCTGGCTCTGCCAGGTGAGCTGACCCTGCTCGATGAGCGACAGGACCGTGATGACGTCGTGGGAGGAGGGCTCGGCCACCAGGTCGCCCCGAGGCTTCAGCCCGTAGTGGGCGAGCAGATCCTCGGCGTTCGAGGCGGTCCGCGCCAGCTCGGTGACGTTCATCTCCCCGCCCGGCGACAGGTTCATCAAGCGCACGTCCCAGCCGTCCAGGAACACGACCAGGGAGCCGCCGCCCATGACGAACTGGTCGATGCGCCACAGCTGCCAGTCCTCCAGGTCGGCGCTTGGGCCGAACAGGACCAGGCCGGCGACGTCGTCCGGGATCTCCTCGGAGAGGTCCACCTTCACGATCTCGAAGCCGCGGCGCTCGAACAGGTTCCGCTGGATGTTCGACAGGATGCCGTCCACGCGCTGCTGCATCTGCTTGAGCTGGCCCGCGATCTGCCCGGCCATGGGGTTCTTCTGGCCCATCACGCCCTCGAGCTGGGGCGGCACCAGGGGCTCGTCGCCCGGGAACGGGCAGAAGGCGCGGGCGGCGCAGACGAAGCCGATGCGCTTGCGGCCCGGCGAGTCCTCCACCTGCTGCGCCTCCGCCTCCACCTCGGAGGCGAGTGCGTGGAGCTGACGCGCGAGACCGACCGGCCCGGGCCGGGCCTGCTGGGGCTGCGGCTCCGCGGGGCTCTTCAGGGCGTCCCGGAAGGCGGTCCAGGTCTCGGCGAAGCGCTCCGTGACACCGAGCAGGTCGTCCAGCGCGTCGTTCCGGCCCTCCAGGGGGCGTGCCTCCGCCAGCGCGGTCTCCACGGGGGCGCAGGCCCGCTCCAGGCTATCGAGCGCGGAGCGGTAGCCGGCCAGGCGCGCCTCGGACGCCTCCGCGGACATCAGGCCGAGCGGGCTGTCGCCGCCCTCGCCCTCGGGCTCGACGTCGGTCACGGCCGCGTCACAGGAACGCGCGGCCTCGTCGATGTCCTCGCCGGCCGCCAGGACGTCCTTCATCTCCCTGGCGTGCTCGACCTTGTCCTTCAGGCGGAGCAGGCGCTTGGTGATCTCGAACTCGTAGTGCTCGGGGTGCAAGGCCAGGGGCAGGACCTCCATGGCGCCCTTGTAGTGGAAGGTCGCGCCCAGGGCGTACTCCTTGAACGCGAGGCGGCCCTCCTTCGCCGTGGCCTCCTCGCCCGAGAAGACGCGGAGCTTGGCCTTCTTCGCCTTGTCCACCACGTCGTCCGTGACCCGGCGGACGGTCACGCCGCCGTCGGAGTAGGACTGGTACTCCTCGATCTTGTCGCGGAACTTCTGCGCGACGTCCCGCATGACGCGCTCGCGGCCGGACTCGTCCTGGATGGTCTCCGGGAGGTCGGGGGAGATGTAGAGCGTCACCTCCAGCCCGTCGAGGTCGCGCACCGCCTCCTCGGAGGCCGCCGACAGGGTGTTGAGGTCGTGGTCGGTCAGGTCGACGCGGGCGAACACGTTCGCCGACAGGACGTTGACGAGCACGGCGATGACCAGCGTCGCGGCCACGATCGCCGTCACGTAGAGCCCGCCGGTGAGCTTGCTCGGCTTGGCCATGACTCCCCCCTACTTCCAGTTGCGGGCCTGCAGCGACTGCACGGCGACGACCAGCGCCACGACGACGACGGACAGGTAGAAGACCACGTCGCGCGTGTCGATGACGCCGCGGGCGATGTTCGAGAAGTGGGCCTTGAAGGACAGGAAGGCGAAGGCGTCGCGGGCGCCCTCCCAGACCTGCGCCACCATCGCGTCCACGCCGTAGAAGAACGTGCAGAGCAGCACGGCCAGGATGAAGGCGACGATCTGGTTGTGGGTCCACGTGGACGTGAGCAGGCCCATGGCCATGTAGGCCGCGCCCACGAGGAACAGCCCGATGTAGCCGCCCGCCACCAGCCCGGCGTCCAGGTCGCCGAGGCTCCCGACGAGCGCCGGGAAGACCAGGCTCATCACCAGCGTGACGGCCAGCAGGCAGAGCGCACCGGCGTACTTGCCCAGGATGATCTGGGTGTCCGTCACCGGCCAGGTGACCAGGAGCTCCATCGTCCCGGAGCGCTTCTCCTCCGCCACCAGGCGCATGGTGATGGCCGGGGCGTAGAGGATGAGGAAGATGGGGATGGTCTCGAACAGGGGCCGCAAGGTCGCCTGGTTCACCTCGAAGAAGTCGTAGACGGTGAACAGGTAGACGCCGCAGATGGCCAGGAAGACCGTCACGGCGACGTAGGCGATGGGGCTGTTCAGGTAGAAGGCCAGCTCGCGATGTGCGATGGCCATGACGTTTCGCAGGCTTCCACGCATCTCAGACCACCTGGGTGAGCTTCCGGAAGATGCCTTCGAGGTCCAGGACCTGGCGGTGCAGCTCGAGCAGCTCCCAGCCCCGCTCCGCCGCCAGGCGATAGATGGCGGGGCGGACGTCGGTCTCCCCGCGGGTGTGGAGCTCCAGGGCGACCGCGTCGGCCTCCGGCGTCATGGACGGCGCCACGGACTCCACGCCGCCGACGGTCTCCATGGCCGACGCCGCGATGGACTGGTCGACGCCCCGGAGGACCACCCGGACGCGCGGGTTGTCCTCCTCGCGGGCCTGGAGCTCGGCCGGGGTGCCGTCGGCGACCACCTCGCCCCGGTGGACGATGATCATCCGGCTGCACGTGGCCATGACCTCCGGCAGGTTGTGGGTGGACAGGACGATGGTGCGGTCCTTGCCCAGGTCGCGGATGAGGTTGCGGATCTCCACGATCTGGTTCGGGTCCAGGCCGCTCGTGGGCTCGTCCAGGATGAGGAAGTCCGGCTCGTGGATGAGCGCCTGGGCCAGCCCCACCCGTTGCCGGAAGCCCTTCGACAGGGTCCCGATCTCCTGGCCGACCCGATCCTGGACGCCGCAGAGGTGGGCCACCCTGGCGATGCGGTCGTGGACCTCCGGCTTCGGGATGCCCCGGAGGGCCGCCACGTGCGCCAGGTAGTCGTAGACGAGCATCTCGGGATACAGCGCCGTCGACTCGGGCAGGTAGCCGAGCTTCCGGCGGACCCCGAGGGACTCTTCGTTCACGTCCAGTCCGTCCACCGTCACGGTGCCGTCCGACTGGGGCATGAAGCCCGTGAGGATCTTCATGGTCGTGGACTTCCCGGCGCCGTTCGGGCCGAGGAAGCCGACGATCTCGCCCCGCTCGATGCGGAAGCTGACGCCCTTGAGCGCCTCGAGGTCACCGTACGACTTCGTGAGGTTGCGCACCTCGATCATCGCTCGTCCCCCTCGATGTCGATGCTCCGGGGAGCCCGGGATAGCGGCGAGGCTAACCACCTGCCCACCACGGTCAAGACCGTGTGTCACCGGGCTTCGGGCGACGCCAACGAGGGAGGCCGCCGGGCTATTCCGGCGATCCCGAGTGCGCTCTCGGGAGCGGGCGGATGCCGCCGAACTCGACGCGACCGGGCCCCTGAGCTAGCCTCTCGCCGCGGCGGACATCGCCTGACGCGAACAGCGCCCGGAGGCGAGATTGAGCGACGTGAACACCCTGGTGGGTCGCGGCAGCCACTTCGAGGGCAAGATGACCTTCGAGGGCGTCGTGCGCATCGACGGCTCCTTCGTCGGAGAGATCGTCAGCGACGACACCCTCATCATCGGCGAGGGCGCCGAGGTGCGCGCGGAGCTGGACGTGGCCAGCGTCGTCATCTATGGCGCCGTCTACGGGAACATCCGCGCCACCCAGTGCGTGGAGCTGCACACCCCCGGCCACCTGGTCGGCAACATCATCAGCCCCTCCCTGGTGGTGGACAAGGGCGCCATCTTCGACGGCAACTGCCGCATGGGCGCCATCGACTGGACGGAGGAGGGCGCCGAGCCCGAGGCCGCCGGGGCGGACTGGGTCGAGGGCAGCGCCCGCTGGGTCCCCGAGCCGGAGGCCGAGCCCGCGCCCACCGAGCGGCCCGTCGCCCAGCCGCGGCCCGAGGTGGTCGAGGCCGACCAGTAGCATTCCGTCCGAACGGAAGCTCGCGCCAAGGCGCTGAGCCGCGAAGGGGACGCGAGTCCTTCCCAGGTGGGAGCGAGGTGGTCCCGGCCTCGAGACGGGCGCTCCGACGTGTGGGTGGACCAGCCGCATCGTCTCCTCGGGCGGCGCTCTGTCGGCGTCGGCGGCCCCGCTCCCGCGCGGGTGGACCACCCCCACCCACCCACCCTGTGTCTGGTTGGGACCGGTTCGTTGCGGACTCTCTGGCGGGGCCCCGAAACGACGAGAGCCGCGAGGACCAGGTGGTCTCCGCGGCTCTGCGTGACGGCGACGGCTTCGCGCGTCCCGGACGCTACGCCGCCTTGGGCGAGACCTTCCTGGCGACCTCGAGGCGGTTTTCGGCCCGGCGCTTCGCCGTGGTCAGCCGGGCGACCTCCTCGAGACGCTCCGCCGGGATCTCGCCGAGCTCCTTGTCGGCGCGGGACAGGGCGTCCTTCGCGCGGTCGACGTCGATCTCGTCGGGAGCCTCGGCGGTCTCCGTGATGACGATGACCCGGTCGTTGGCGACCTCGATGTAGCCGCCGTTGACGGCGAGCCAGGCGGTCCCGGCGCCGCCGCGCTCATAGGAGAGCGCGCCGATGCCGAGGCTGGACAGCAGGGCCCGGTGGCCCGGGAGGATGCCCAGGGCGCCCAGCTCACCGGGCGCGGTCACCGAGGTCACCTCGACGTCGACCTTGGGCCCCTCGGGGGTGACGACCTGCAGTTCCATGGCGTGTCCTCGCTTGGTCCCGCTGGGCGGGGAGTTCCTAGAGCTTCTTGGCCTTCTCGTGGACCTCGTCGATGGTGCCCACCATGTAGAAGGCCTGCTCCGGGATGTCGTCGTACTCGCCGTCGACGATGCCCTTGAAGCCGCGGATGGTGTCCTCGAGCTTCACGTAGACACCCGGCGTGCCGGTGAAGACCTCCGCCACGTGGAAGGGCTGGCTGAGGAAGCGTTGGATCTTCCGGGCCCGGGCCACGATGAGCTTCTGGTCCTCGGACAGCTCGTCCATGCCGAGGATGGCGATGATGTCCTGGAGGTCCTTGTAGGACTGGAGGATCTCCTGGACCTGGCGCGCCACCTCGTAGTGCTCCTCGCCGA
This sequence comes from Myxococcota bacterium, assembly GCA_051747385.1. Classification (GTDB taxonomy): domain Bacteria; phylum Myxococcota_A; class UBA9042; order PHBI01; family JACKFB01; genus JBNJGB01. The sequence continues at coordinate 55,120 of JBNJGB010000016.1, read as the reverse complement.
CCACCTGCGGGTCCAGGATGCGGCTCGTGGAGTCGAGCGGGTCCACGGCGGGGTAGATGCCCAGGGAGGCCAGCTGACGCGAGAGCACCGTCGTCGCGTCCAGGTGGGCGAAGGCCGTGGCGGGCGCCGGGTCCGTCAGGTCGTCGGCGGGCACGTAGATGGCCTGCACCGAGGTGATGGAGCCCTTCTTGGTCGAGGTGATGCGCTCCTGCAGGACGCCCATCTCCGTGGCCAGCGTCGGCTGGTAGCCCACGGCGGAGGGGATGCGCCCGAGGAGGGCGGACACCTCGGAGCCCGCCTGCGTGAAGCGGAAGATGTTGTCGATGAACAGCAGGACGTCCTGGCCCTGCTCGTCGCGGAAGTGCTCCGCGACCGTCAGGGCGGACAGGGCCACGCGGGCGCGGGCGCCCGGCGGCTCGTTCATCTGGCCGTAGACCAGCGCGGTCTTGGAGAGGACCGGCTCGCCCGAGGGCAAAAACGACTCCATCATCTCGTGCCAGAGGTCGTTGCCCTCGCGGGTGCGCTCGCCGACGCCGCCGAACACCGAGACGCCGCCGTGCTGCTTCGCCACGTTGGCGATCAGCTCCATGATGAGGACCGTCTTGCCCACTCCGGCGCCGCCGAACAGGCCGATCTTGCCGCCTCGCTGGTAGGGCGCGAGGAGGTCCACCACCTTGATGCCCGTCTCGAAGGCCTGGACGTTCACGTCCTGGTCCACGAGCTTCGGCGGCTCACGGTGGATGGCGTCGCGCTGCGTGGCCTCGACGGGGCCCTGCTCGTCGACCGGCTCGCCGATGACGTTCATGATCCGGCCCAGGGTCGCGTCGCCCACGGGCATGGTGATGGGCTGGCCGGTGTTCATGACCTCGGCGCCGCGCACCAGGCCGTCCGTGGTGTCCATGGCCACGGTTCGGACCGTGCGATCGCCCGTGTGCTGGGCCACCTCGATGACCAGGTTCCAGTCGCGATCGTCGATCGCCGGGTTGGTCACCCGGAGGGCCGTGTTGATCTCCGGCAGGTCGCCCTCGGGGAACACGACGTCCACCACGGGGCCGATGACCTGGGTGATGCGCCCCTTGGGGAGCTCGGTCTGCTCGACTGCTGCTGCCATCGTGTGGGTCCTCTATGACACGTTGACGGTTCGGAAGGTGGCGGCCGCGTCGGCCGCTGCTACTTGAGCGCCTCGGCGCCGCCGATGATCTCCATCAGCTCCTTGGTGATGTTCGCCTGGCGCGCTCGGTTGTACTCGAGCGTCAGGCGGTCGATCAGATCGCCGGCGTTGCTCGTCGCGCTGTCCATGGCGCTCATACGAGCGCCCATCTCCGAGGCGACGCTCTCCAGGAGCATCCGGTAGATCTGGACCGTGACGTGGCGCGGGAGCACCGCGTCCATGACGGCCCGCTTGCTGGGCTCGTAGATGAAGTCGCCCATGACCTCGCCCTCGGGCGCCTCGAGGGGCAGGACGGGCAGGATCTGCTCGACCACCACCTCCTGGGAGATGGCGGAGCGGAACTGGTTGTAGACGACGTAGAACGCGTCCAGGTCGCCGTCTACGAAGTCCGCCGTGACCTTCTCGGCCACGTCTGAGGCCTTCTCGATGCTGACGTTCTCCAGCACCTCGCGCCAGAAGCGGCCGATGTCCACGTCCCGTCGCTTGAAGTACTCGTGGCCCTTGCGACCCACGATGTCCAGGGCGATGGCCTCGTGGCCCGCCTCGTTGGCCTTCACGTACCGCTCGGTCGTGCGGTTGATGTTGGCGTTGAACGCCCCGCACAGGCCGCGGTCCGACGTCATCACCAGGATGCGGACGTTCTTCGGCTCCTTCTGCTCCAGCAGCGGATGGTCCGAGAAGTCCGCCCGGGCGGCCAGCTCCGCGATGACGTCGCGCAGCCGGTAGGAGTAGGGCCGCATCGTCTCGATCGCGTCCTGGGCCTTCCGCAGACGCGCCGCGGCGACCATCTTCATCGCCTTGGTGATCTGCTGGGTGTTCTTGACCGAGGTGATGCGCTTTCGGATGTCCTTCAGGCTCGGCATCTCAGGCCTCGTTCGCCTTGAAGATCTCGGTGTATTCCGCGATGACCTCGCCCATCTTCGCCTTGATCTCGTCCGTCAGCTTGGCCTCCGCCCGCATCTGCTTCAGGAAGTCGCCATGTCGGGTCCGCACGTGCTCGAGGAGTCCGTGCTCGTACTTCTGGACGTCCTCCACCTCGATCTCCATGAGGTAGCCCTCGGGGGCCGTGCCCGCGTAGATGACGAGGGCCTGCTCCTCGAAGGGCAGCGGCGAGTACTGGGGCTGCTTGAGCAGCTCCACCAGGCGCTCGCCCTTGGCGAGCTGGCGCTGGGTCGCGGGGTCGAGGTCGGAGGCGAACTGGGAGAACGCCTCCAGCTCGCGGAACTGGGCCAGGTCCAGCTTCAGGGTGCCGGAGACCTTCTTGACCAGCCCCGTCTGGGCCGAGCCGCCGACGCGGGACACCGAGATGCCCACGTTGATGGCGGGGCGGACGCCCTTGTAGAAGAGGTCGCTCTCCAGGAAGATCTGCCCGTCCGTGATGGAGATGACGTTCGTCGGGATGTACGCCGACACGTCGCCGGCCTGCGTCTCGATGATGGGCAGGGCCGTCAGGCTGCCGCCGCCCAGGTCGTCGTTGAGCTTGGCGGCGCGCTCCAGCAGGCGGGAGTGGATGAAGAACACGTCGCCCGGGTACGCCTCCCGGCCGGGCGGGCGGCGGAGCAGCAGCGACATCTGGCGGTAGGCGACGGCCTGCTTGGACAGGTCGTCGTAGATGATGAGCGCGTGCTTGCCGTTGTCCCGGAACCACTCGCCCATGGAGCAGCCGGCGTAGGGCGCCAGGAACTGCAGGGGCGCCATCTCGGAGGCGCCGGCGGACACCACGATGGTGTAGTCCATGGCGCCGGACTTCTCGAGCCGGTCCACCACCTGGGCCACCGTCGACTGCTTCTGGCCGATGGCGACGTAGATGCAGAAGACGTCGGTGTCCTTCTGGTTGAGGATGGTGTCGACGGCCACGGCCGTCTTGCCCGTCTGGCGGTCGCCGATGATGAGCTCACGCTGGCCGCGGCCGATGGGGACCATGGAGTCGATCGCCTTCAGGCCGGTCTGCAGCGGCTCGTCCACGGACTTCCGGGCGACGATGCCCGGGGCCTTCACCTCGACGCGCCGGGTCTCAGCAGCCTCGATGGGGCCCTTGCCGTCGATGGGCTGGCCCAGGGCGTTGACCACGCGGCCGCAGAGCTCCGGGCCGACGGGGACCTCGACGATGCGGCCGGTCCGCTTCGCGACGTCGCCGTCCTTGATCCGGTTGGCCTCGCCGAGCAGCGCGACGCCGACGTTGTCCTCCTCGAGGTTCAGGACCATCCCCACCACGTCGTGGGGGAACTCGAGCAGCTCGCCGGCCACCGCGTTTTCGAGGCCGTGCAGGCGCGCGATGCCGTCACCACTGGTGAGGACCGTGCCCGTCTCGCGGACGTCGACCTTCTTGTCGTAGTCGGCGATCTGCTGCTTGATGATGGAACTGATCTCGGAAACGCTGATGTTCATCGAGCTGCTCCCGCTTCCGACGGGGTTGGATGGATGGGCGGAGGGTGGGGCGGTGCGCTCAGGCGAGCAGGCGCTCCCGCATGGTGTCGAGCTGGCTCCGGACCGTGCCGTCGAGGACCAATGTGCCGATGCGCACCTGGACCCCGCCGAGGAGCTCCGGGTCGACCTTCGCCTCGAGCAGGACCGTCTTGCCGGTGAGGCGCTGGAGCGCGGCCTGGATTCGGGTCAGGTCCGCCCGCTCGAGCGGGCTGGCGCTGACCACCGTGGTCCGCATCCGGTTGGACATGGTGTCCATGTGCTCCCGGAACGCGTCCGAGATGGAGACGATCTCGTCCAGCCGGTCGTGCTCCAGCAGCACGAGCAGGAAGTTCCGCGTGGTCGGGGCGAAGAGAAACTTCGCGAAGAGCTTCAGGAGGACCTGCTTCTTGTCCTCCGTGGAGACGACCGGGTTCCCCAGCAGGTCCTGGAGCTCCTCGCTGGACGACCAGGTCTGCGCGAACGTCTCGAGCTGCTTGCCGATGACGGCGTGGTTCCTGGTCTCGGCACACAGGTCCGCGAGGGCCTTCGCGTAGCGACGGGCGATCTTGGATGCGCTCACCGGCTCTTCCCTTCGGCTCGTGGTCTCAGGCGGACAGGGAGCCGAGGTCCCCGCGGCTCTCCAGGTCGCCGATGAAGCCCCGCACCAGCCTCTTGTGCTGGTCGGCGGACATGCGGTCGCGGACGATCTCCTCGGCCATGTCGAGGGCGCGCTCGACGATCTCCGCCTCGAGGTCCTGCTTGAGCTGGGACGTCTCGTGGGAGACCGTCGCCTGCGTGTCGCGGCGGATGCGCTCGGTGGCCGCCTCGGCCTCCGCCAGGATGCGCTCGCGCTCGCGCTCGCCGTCCTTCCGGAAATCCTCGCGCATCCGGGCGATCTCGTCGTCCAGGTCGCGGAGGCGCGCCTCGTAGGTCCGGAGCCGCTCCTCGGCCTCGCGGCGGAGCTCGGCGGCGGCCTCCATCTCCTTGCGGACCGCGTCGTGACGCTCCTCGAGGAAGCGCCGCGCCGGCCCCCGGGTAAACCACCACAGGGCGCCGATGAACACGACGAAGTCGATGATGTAGAACCCGTGCTCCTCCATCACGAACCCGCCCTCGGCCGCCAGGGCGGCGGGCGCGGCGAGGAGGAGCGCGAGGGTGGTCAGGGGCGTGAGCATCCTCATGCGGCGTCCTCCCGATCGGACAGGATGCGGTCGGCCACGGCCTTCGCGAGCTGCTTCACGACGCCGTCGGTCTCGCCGCGGACCTTGGCCGCTTCCTCCTCCAGCATGGCGCGGGAGGTCCGGAGGTTCTTCTCGGCCTCGGAGCGGACGCTGGCGAGCTGCGCGGCGGACTCCTGCTCGCCCTCCCGGCGGAGCTCGTCACGCACGGCGACGGCCTGTCGGCGTGCCTCGGCGATCTTCTTCTCGTAATCGGCGGCGGCCTCGGCGGCGCGCAGGTCCATGCCCTCCGCCTCCTCGCGGGAGCCCTCCATGCGCTCCCAGCGCGTCTGCTGGGCCTTCATGATGGGCTTCACCACCAGCACGTTCAGGAGCACGGCGAAGACGAGGAAGATGCCGAGCTGGATCACGAAGGTGGCGTCCAGGTCGACCAGGCCGGCCTGTAGCACAGTGTCCTGGAGTGGCTCGAGCATGCCGGAGCGCTCCGTCGAAAAGGCGAGGGTCTCGGTGGGGGTCCCCTTCAGGGCGCGCCGTGCCTAGCACGCGAATCGAAGGATGGTCAAGCGGGAAGATGGGGCCGCGGAGAGGGGCTCGGAGGCGGCGTCGAGATGGGGCCTCCCGACGCAGAAACGGGCCGCCTCCCGCCGGGGAGACGACCCGTCTCGAGGGTCGCGAGGACCCGGGCGAGGGAGCCCCGCCCGGGCCGCGTGTGCTACTCCGCGGGAGCGCAGTAGTCGACCGGGGTCTCGCCGTCCAGCTCGAAGCAGCCCTGCACGGGCCGATCGAAGGCGTCGAGGCCCTCGTTGCACGCCGTCGCGGTCTCGCCCTCGCACTCGGCGGCGGTCTCGCACGCCGGCACGCAGCGGTAGTTCGAGAGGGTGTCGGCGTCGGCGCCGAGGTTCACGCAGACCCGGTCACCCGGGCAGGTGCCCGAGGTGGAGCAGGGGATGCAGTCCGTGTCCTTCTGGCACACGGAGTAGACCGGCTCGAAGTCCACGTACGCTCCCTGCTTCTCCTGGCGGAAGGTCTGGAACGTGTCGCAGACGAGGCCGGCGTCCCCGCACGAGTCCACCGCGTCCGAGCACAGGGCCGAGCAGTAGCCCGTGCCCTCCCCCTCGTCTTCGAGGCAGAAGCCGGAGGCGCACTCCTCGACGGGGTTGCCCTCGGCGTCCTCGGCGTTCGGATCGCACGCCTCGCCGAGCTGCTTGTCCGGATAGGTCTCGTCCGCGTTGGCCATGTCCTGGCAGATGAACTCGACCGCGGCCGGGTAGTCCGGGCCGAAGTTCACGATGTACGGCAGGCACGCCTCGGTCTCCTCGGCGCAGGTGAAGTCCGTCGCGCAGTCGTCGGTGGACGACGCGGGCGGGTTCAGCTGGCACATGGGGACGTAGACGTTGGTCGCCGGGTTGTCGAACTCGCCGCCCCAGCCCAGCAGCAGGGAGGAGCACCGCGTGGTGAAGGTGGACCCGTCGGCCTCGAGGGTCGCCGGGCAGTCCGACTGCGTGGTGCACGGGATGGCGCAGTAGCCGGCCTGGTTGGCGTCCGGCTCGGCGCCCAGGCAGAAGCCGGACTGGCACTCCTGGAAGTCCGCGCCGGGCACGCCGCAGAGGTCGCCGAACGCGCCCTTCTCCTCGTCGGCCGGGACGCACTTGCCGCTCATGGTGAACGGCGCGTCCGGATCCGGGGCGAACGTGCCGTCGCCCTGGTCGAGGAGGTTCTCCACCTCGTAGGTGAAGCAGGTCTCGCCCTCGGCGCACTCGGCGTCGGCCAGGCAGTCCGTCGTGAAGTCGGGCAGCGTGGAGCACCAGGTCAGGGGCAGGGCGGCGTCCGGGTCGCCGTCCTCGTTGGCGTCCACCGTGAACTCGACGGCGGTGCAGAGCTGATCCTTGTCCGCGGCGCAGTCGGCGTCCGTCTCGCAGATGGCGGAGCAGTAGCCGCCCACGCAGAGGTCCTCCGCCGCGCAGGTGTCGCCGGGGATGTTGTCCTCGGGGTCCGGATCGCACGCCTCACCGATGGCGACGCCGTCCGGGTTCTCGGCGAGGCACATGTTGTCCCAGCCGGCCTCGGCGCCGCCCTGGCCGTTCCAGAAGAAGCGGCAGTAGGTGCCCGGCGCGCAGTCCGGGTTGGTGTCGCAGGACTTGGGCCAGCAGAAGTTCGCCTCGTAGGGGACGTCGGCACCGAAGGGCGCCATGGGCTCCGGGTTGCAGATCCAGGCGCTGCAGTCGAGGTCGGTCTCGCAGGCCTGATCCTCCCAGCCGAGGCAGTGGCCGGCCTCGGTGTCGCAGCCCGTGCCCTCGAAGACCTGCGTGGTGTCGCAGTCGGCGTCCTCGGAGCAGTAGGTGGCGCAGCCGACGCCGAAGCACAGGCCGGCCTCGCAGAGGGTCACGTCCCCGGAGAAGGGGTCCTCGTTGCACATGCCGCCGACGCCCGCGGTGTCGCCCCACTCGCCGGGCTGGATGCGGGTCATGCAGCGCTCGTTGATCTGGCCGCCGATCGTCGTGAGCTGGCAGCCCTCGCCCTCCGGGCAGTCGGAGTTGGCGCTGCACTCCTGGACGCCGGTGCCGGGGACGCAGAAGGCGGACTCCTGCTGGCCGGGCTGGCCGAAGTTGGCGCAGACGTAGTCCGTGCCGCCCGGGCCGTCCGAGAACTCGGAGCAGTCGGACAGCGGGGCGTCGAGATCCTCGATGCCGTCGGCGCCGTCGGCGCCCGTCGCGTTGTTCACCTCGTCCTTGTAGATCTGGCAGGGCTGGCTGCAGACCGGGTACAGGGAGAACACGCCGGACGCGCCCGCCTGGAGGCAGAAGCCGGAGGTGCACTGCTGGTGCATGCAGTCCGGGAAGTCCGGGTTGTCGATCTCCTCCGCCGGGTTCGACGGGTCCGGGATGGTGGCCGCGCAGTCGGCCGTGACGCCGCAGAACTCGCCCAGCGCGTTCGCCGGGACGAGGCACTGGCCGTCCACGCTGCATTCCTCGCCCGCGGCGCAGGTCCCGCAGTCGGTCTCGCCGTCGGTGCCGGTGCCGCACTCGAGGCCGGCGCAGGGATCGCCCTCCGCCTCGCACTGGCCCTGGCTGGTGCAGACCTCCTCGCCGGCGCAGGAGCCGCAGCTCGTGGTCCCGTCGGTGCCGGTGCCGCACTCACGGCCCTCGCAGGGGTCCGCCACGGCCACGCAGGTGTTGTCCTCGCAGGTGAGGCCGCCGCTGCAGTCGCCGCAGTTGGTGGTCCCGTCGGTGCCGAGGCCGCACTCGAAGCCCTGGCACGGACCCTCGGTGGCGACGCACTGGCCGTTGGCGTTGCACTCCTCGGTGCTGCCGCAGGAGCCGCAGTCGGTGGTTCCGTCGGTGCCCGTGCCGCACTCGAGGCCGGCGCAGGGATCAGGGGGCTGCACGCACTGGTTGTCCTCGCAGATCTCGTCACCCGAGCAGGTCCCGCAGGCCGTGGTTCCGTCGGTGCCGAGCCCGCACTCGAAGCCGTCGCAGGGATCGGAGGGCTGCACGCAGACGTTCTCGTCGCAGACGCGCCCGCCCGTACACTCGCCGCAGGCCGTGGTTCCGTCGGTGCCGAGCCCGCACTCGAGGCCCTGGCAGGGACCCTCGGTGGCGACGCACTGGCCGTTGGCGTTGCACCCCTCCGTGCTGCCGCAGGAGCCGCAGTCGGTGGTTCCGTCGGTGCCCGTGCCGCACTCGAGGCCGGCGCAGGGATCGGCCGGCACGTCCTGCTCGACGTCGCCGCCGTTGTCGGACTGCACGTCGTTCGGGAAGGGACCGTTGCCCCCGCCGCCGTCGTCACAGCCGGCCAGCGCCAGGAGGGCGGCGGCCAGTAGCCCGATGATGAGCCTTCCATTCCAATTGCGCATCCTGTCCTCCAGAGCCGCCCTCGACGGCGTCGAGGTGTGGGGGGGGCGCCCCACGGGCGCCGGATTCCGGGTTCCTCGGGATCCCGATTTTTTTCAACGAAATCAGTGGGATAGGGTTGTTTCCGGGGAACGGCAGGAAAGAATATGCGGTCCCCTGGGAGGTGTCAAGCCAATCCCCACGCGGGTTTCCGGGCGATCGCGGCAGATCGGGACGTGCACCGCCTGCGCAGTGGCCCGCAGGGCGCCCGGCGACGGCCGGCCGGTCGCGATCCGGCGAGTCGTTCGTTTCGCGGAACGGTCCGTGCGTGTCCCGGCGTGGTGACACGCGTGGCGGCCCTGGCTGGGCGAGGGGGCCCCTTTGGTGATAACGTCCCGCCAACCCGTGTCGTATCGCCCAACCCGGACGCGTCGATGATCTTCTCCTGCTCCAAGTGCAATGCGCGCTACAAGCTGCCCGACGAGAAGGTGGCGAACCGGGTCCTGAAGGTCCGGTGCAAGAACTGCGGTGTCGTCATCGTGGTGCGGGACCCGGCCGCGCGCCGGGCCGCGTCGCAGAAGCCCGGGCGAGCCGGAGCGGGGGCCTCCGAGGGGCCCTGGTACGTGGCGGTAGACGGCCAGCAGCGCGGACCGATGGAGTCGGAGGGGGTCCGCGCCCTGGTCCGCGCGGGCGTCGTGGACGCGTCGTCCTACGCGTGGAGGCCGGGGCTGAAGGACTGGGCCCCGCTCGGGAGGCTCCCCGAGGCCGCCCTTTGGCTGCGAGAGGCCGCCGGCGCGCGGGCGGCCGAGGCCGGGCGGACGGACGGGGATATCGCGGAGCGACCCGCCCCTGGCCCCTCGAGGCCGGGGGATACGCCGTCCGGTGAGAGCTCCGAGGACTCGACGGTCGCCGACTCGAGCCTCGCGGGGCTGTACGCGCGTTATCAGGAGGAGGAGCGCGCGCGGAAGGAGGTCGGGCGGGCCGCGGAGGCGGCGCCGGACGAGGACTCCGGCGGGATGGAGTCGCCTCCGCAGCCCGGGGCGTCGGAGGAGCAGACGAGCCTGCGGGAGGAGGCGGGCGAGGAGCAGTCGGCTTCTGCGGCGTCGGGCCTGACGCCGGCCGAGGACTCCGGGGGGATGGAGAGCGCGCCCGGTTCGGAGGAGCCTGCTGCGTCGGCCGAGGACTCTGGCGGTATGGAGTCGCCTCCGCAGCCCGGGGCGTCTGAGGAGCACACGAGCCTGCGGGAGGAGGCGGGCGAGGAGCAGTCGGCTTCTGCGGCGTCGGGTCTGACGCCGGCCGAGGACTCCGGGGGGATGGAGAGCGCGCCCGGTTCGGAGGAGCCTGCGCAGACACCGTCCGGAGGCGGGCCGTCGGGCGCTCCAGGTGGCGGGATCACGCCGCACGTGGGCGCCGAGGAGCAGGCGCATCCGACGAAGACCGAGGGCCTCGCACCCGAGCCCGAGGAAGAGGAGATCCTCGACGACGTCCAGGTGGTCGAGGAGCCGGCGTCGCCCGCAGCGCCCGAGGTGCCGGAGGAGTCGGCCCCGAGCGGTATGCCGGCCCTGCCCCCGGACGCGGAGGAGCTCGCGCCGAAGCCCGGGCATGGCGAGGAGGCCGGTGTGGGCGAGGCGCCGGCGCCACCCGTGGAACCCTCGGAGCGGGGAGCCGCCCAGGCGAGCGAGTCGCCGGCCGACGAGCGCGCAGACGAGGGACCCGGCGGTGTGGTGGACGACGCCGATGCGCGGGCGTCCCTGGACGAGGACCTGGCCCTGTTCGACGAGTACGAGGCGGACGGGGACGCCTTCCTGGGCCTGGCTCCGGACGACCTCCACGACGCCGAGTCGGAGCCCGCCAGGCCCGCCGGCCCCACGAAGGAGGAGCGCGACCTCCTCAAGAAGGCCATGAAGGACGCGGCCACCGTCGACGTGATGAACGTGGTGGAGCGGCCGTCTCGGGCGGAGCGGAAGACCCTCCGACAGGAGTTCTCGGTCGTCGCCGAGCTGGATCGGTCCAAGCGGCGCCGCAGCGTCGGGTTCGTCGTGCTGGCCGCCGTGCTGGTGGGCGTGGCCGTCCTGGCCGTCGTCATGGTGCAGACCCAGCGTATGGAGCGCCGGACGCGGAACGCCCAGGAGTTCAAGAGCGAGGGCTCGGCGGTGCCCGTGGCCGACTACAAGGCCGTGTACGACTCCCTGGTGGAGGAGCGGGAGGCCGAGCTGGACCGCCCCCTGACCCGGGCAGAGCGCGACGAGCTGGCCCAGCGGGCCGCGCAGGAGGCGGCGGAGCGGGACGAGTCGCCGCACGTGCAGCAGGAGCCGAAGAAGGCGTCGCCGCGCCCGAAGCGCCCCCAGCGCGTCGCCCGCCGGGACGAGGAGGCCCAGCGCGAGGCCAAGGCCGAGGCGAACTACCGGAAGCTGACCGACGACGAGTTCGCGAAGCTCACGGCCGAGTCCGGGGGCAAGGCGGAGGTGAAGGTCGGCTTCGATCCGACGGCGGCGGCCCGCGAGGCCGAGGAGGCGGCTGAGGAGAAGCGGGCCCGGGTGGCCGGGGAGCGTGCCCAGGAGGTCGCGCGCACCTTCGCCAAGAAGCGCCGGCAGCTCGCGCGCTGCAAGGACGACCTGGAGGAGAAGCTGAAGGCGGAGTTCACGGTCGCCCCGAGCGGACGCGTCACCAGCGTGGATGTGACTGGCACGCGCAGCTCCTCGAAGGCGAAGTGCGTCGCCGACATCCTCGAGCGCGCCATGTTCCCGGCGGGCCCCCAAAGCCAGACCTACCGCCAGAGCCTTACGCTATAGGATCGGGGGAGGGCGCCGCTCCCGTCGCGAGCCCGGCCGCTTGCACGCATCTCGGCCTCCCGCCGACGCTGCGGCATGACCTCCGGCCACGCCTCGGTCGCCAGCACCGGCGCCTTCGGCGCCTGGCCGATCTACGCACATTCGTCTCGCGCTCGCTCGGTCCGCCTCGCCCACCCCCGATCCGGAATCCGGGAGGGCGCCGCTCCCGTCGCGAGCCCGGCCGCTTGCACGCATCTCGGCCTCCCGCCGACGCTGCGGCATGACCTCCGGCCATGCCTCGGTCGCCAGGACCGGCGCCTTCGGCGCCTGGCCGATCTACGCACATTCGTCTCGCGCTCGCTCGGTCCGCCTCGCCCACCCCCGATCCGGAATCCGGGGAGGTGGCTGGTGCCGGGAGCGCCGTTCCCGCGGGCGAAAAAGTGAGAAGTGAGTAGGTTTGACCCCAGGTGTCCACGGGGAGGTGGCTGGTGCCGGGAGCGCCGTTCCCGCGGGCGAAAAAGTGAGAAGTGAGTAGGTTTGACCCTAGGTGACGGGGAGGTGGCTGGTGCCGGGAGCGCCGTTCCCGCGGGCGAAAAAGTGAGAAGTGAGTAGGTTTGACCCTAGGTGTCCAGCTCCCGGATGAGGCCCTCGGGGGTGATCTCGGGGGCGGCGTGGCCCTCGAAGTACTGCGCGAGGCCCACGCGCTCGTAGTGGCGGCGGATCCGGTCGGTGAGCAGGCCGATCTCGCGGAGGTTGGGCACCAGGCGGCTGAACATGGTGTGGCGGAAGGCCTCCATGCCCGGCGACGCCTCGAGGACCCGCTTCCAGTCGGCCCAGGACAGGGCGTGGCCGAACCACTCCTCGTACACCTCGGCGGCCATGAAGCGGTTGCGCATGAGCACGGCCATCTCGAAGGCCCAGTCCTCGCGCTCGCGGCGCTGCGACTCGTCCAGGGCCTCGCGGACGTGGTCGCGGAGCGCCAGCACGCCGTAGTGCACGTGGCGGGCCTCGTCCTGGATCACCCGCCGCAGGAGGTCCTTCACCAGCGGCTCGCGCGTCATCCGGTACAGGGTCCCGAAGGCGCCCAGGGCCAGGCCCTCGACCATGATCTGCATGCCCAGGAACTTCATGTCCCAGCGCCGGTCGGTCATCAGGGCGTCGATGACCACGAAGAGGTTGTCGTTGACCTGGTAGAGCTTCTCCAGCTTCGTGTCGAGGTAGCGGTGGAAGACCTCCACGTGCCGGGCCTCGTCCATGACCTGGGTCGCTCCGTAGTACTTGCCGTCGAAGTGCTCCACCGCCTCCGTCACCTGGCAGGCCGCCATGAGCGCCCCCTGCTCGCCGTGGAGGAACTGGCTGAGCATCCACGAGGTGAGGCTGTGGAGCAGGTCCCTTCGCTCGGCCTCCGTCAGCCGGACGCCCCGCTCCTCCAGGGCCTCGAAGGACACGAAGTGCTCCGGGAGCAGCGCCGCGTCCGGGTCGAAGGGATCCACCGGTGTGTCCCACGCCAGGTCCGCCTCGCCGTCCCACTGGCCCTGCTTGGCGCGGCGGTACAGCTCCGCCATCTCGGGCATGTCCGACGGATAGCTCCAGTCGAAGTACGCCTCGTGGTCGGACGAAAAGCGCGTCGGCACGCCCTGCTTCCCCCGGTGCAGCACCAGGCCGCGGACGGCGGAGGGGGCGAGGCTGCGCACGACCCCGGCATTTCGGATACCCACCAGGGAGGTGAACGCCTCCCGCCAGGAGTCCACCTGGCGGCGCACTGGATGGGGGAGCAGCGCGTACAGTCCCTCGGTCGCGGACATGGCGTCCTCCTACAGGCTCGAAAGGAAGCCCCGCACGCGCTCCGTGTGCGCGCGGGCCAGGAAGCCCCGGACGATGGGCATGGCCGCCTGGACCATGGCCGCCACCCGCTCCGGGGGGAGGTGGGCGAGGCGCTGGGAGACCCACTCCGCCTCCTGCCGCACGAGACCCCGCACGGCGTCCTCGTAGACGCCGACGTCCTCGGCCGTGAAGCCCAGGTCGCGCGTGAAGCCCGCGCCGCGGAACCCCGCCCACATCTCGGCTCGCCAGACGTCCTCCTCGGCGATGAGGACGCACCCCGCCTCGTCGCGCGTCGTCCGGACGAACCCGGCCCCGGCCATCTCCTGGAGATCATCGGGATCCAGGGGGGCGTCGCCGAGCGCCTCGTCGGCCGGCACCATCCGAGGCTCCCCGCCATCCGGGGCCAGGTCGTCGCTCAGGCGGGTGCGGATCTCCGCCAGGAAGCGGCGCTGGCGCTCGTCGAAGCCCTCGGACTGGTCGTCCAGCACGGCCTTGATCGCCCGCAGGGGCAGGAAACGCTCGTGCTGCAGCTTCCGGATGAGCCGCAGGCGCCGCAGGTGCTCGTCGTCGTACCAGGCCATGTTCCGGCCGGTCTTCTCGCCCGGCGGGAGCAGGCCCTCGCGGATGTAGTAGTGGATGGCCTGCCGATCGAGCCCCGTGACCCGGCACAGGTCCTTCATGCGATACCGCCGCGGCGCGTCCTCGCCCGGCCTGGTCGCCGCGGTCATCGCTCCACCTCCACGACGACGGGGGTGGCGGGGCGCGACACGCACGCGAGGATCCAGCCGGCCGCCCGCTCCTCGTCCGTCAGCACGCTGGTCTCCTCCATGGCCACGTCCCCCTCCCGGAGGCGGCAGCGACACGCCCCGCAGCCGCCCATGGCGCAGGTGAACGGCATGTCCAGCCCGGCGTCCAGGGCCGCCTCCAGCAGGGTCCGCCCCGGATCGACCCGGACCCGGGCCTCCCGCCCGTCGACCCGGATGGTCGCGTGCTGCGGCTCCCGCGGGATCCCCTCCGTCCGCTCGGCGACCGGTCGCGTGAAGCGCTCCTCGTGCACGCGCTCCGACGGCACGCCCCGCTCGCGGAGGACCTCCCGAGCCGACTCGCGCATCCCGGGCGGCCCGCACAGGAAGTACTCGACGGGCTCCCCGCCCTCTCCGAGGCTCGCCTCCGCCGCGTCCAGCTCGCGGCCCAGCACCTCGGGCTCCAGGCGTCCGCGGCCGCCCTCCCAGCCCTCCGGCGGCTCCTCGAGGACGTGGCGCAGGCCCATGCGCTCGTCCCGCGCGAGGTCGTCGAGGCGTTCGCGGAAGAGCACGTCCTCGAGGCGACGATTCCCGTCCACGAGGACCACTCGCGAGCGGGGCTCGTCGGCCAGCACCGCCTCCAGGATCGCCATGATGGGGGTGATCCCGCTCCCGCCGGCGACGGCGACCAGGCGCCGCTTTCGGGACGGATCCGTGCGGACGGTGAAGCGTCCGGCCGGCGGGTGGACCCGGAGCACGTCGCCCTCGCGGACCTCGTCGACGAGCCAGGGGGAGACCCGGCCGCCGGGGACGCGCTTCGCCGCGACGGTCCACGGCCGCCCCTCGCCGGGTGGCACGCACAGGGAGTAGCAGCGGCGGAGGCGCTCGCCGTCTCGCGCCACCTCCAGGGTCACGAACTGCCCGGGGAGCCACGGCGCGGGCGCCCGATCGTCCGTCGGGAGCAGCTCCAGGACGACGGCGTCCGGGGTCTCCCGCCGCACGGACGTGATCCGGGCCTCCACCGGGCCGCCGGCGCCTCGGCGGGGGCTCCGCTCACGGCGGTGGACGAGGATCGGCGGCGGGCGCCGGGTGAGGGTGCTCCAGACGAAGCGGGCGTCGCGGAGCGCCTGCTCGGCCCGGCGGCGCCACCGCTCGGGCAGGACACGTGGGCGAGGGATCATGGCTCCCAGCGTGATGGTCCAGCATGTCGTGTGTCAAGCAACACTATACATACTCCGCTGCCGGAGATCGTTTCGCCTCCTCGAGCGTCGAATGGGACCGAGACGCCGCGCGTCCCCACTGGAGCGGGAGACCGATCGCCGGC
This sequence comes from Myxococcota bacterium, assembly GCA_051747385.1. GTDB lineage: Bacteria > Myxococcota_A > UBA9042 > PHBI01 > JACKFB01 > JBNJGB01. The sequence continues at coordinate 39,873 of JBNJGB010000016.1, read as the reverse complement.
TTGGTGATAGGCTCGACGCGCCTCGCACACGCCGTCCCCACAGGAGTTCGCACCATGTCGCGACCACGCCCCCTCTTCGTGGAGCGCGCGGGCAGGATGGCCGTCCTCGGCCTGCTCGCGGTGAGCCTCGCCGGATGTCCCCGGGAGACCGTCGCCGACGGGGAGCCCGGCGGCCGGGAGGAGTCGGACGCCGCAGCGAGCGCGGAGGAGACGCTGCCGGAGGAGGAGCTCGAGGGCGAGGGGCTGTTCTTCCGGGTGACCGACGCGCGACCGGGCGGCGAGGCCGCGGAGCCCGTGCCCGTCGCCGAGGGGAAGCCGCTGGGCGAGGCCGCCGCGGAGCGCCTGCTGTCGAGGCTGCCGCCGCTCGTGGAGGAGGAGGGCGATCGGAAGACGTTCGCGAAGCGGAAGCGCTCGAAGCCGGCGCCGCGGGCGGGCGAGACGGTCGAGACCCCGTTCCCGCCGCCGTCCGCGCCGGAGGAGGCCCCGGGGGAGGTCGAGTCCGGCCCGCTCGAGGTGCTGCGCCACCAGCCCGAGGGCGAGGTGCCCCTGGCGCCGCACCTGAGCGTGACGTTCTCCCAGCCGATGATCCCCGTGACCTCCCACGGCGAGCTCGCGGCGGAGGAGGTGCCGGTCCGCGTCGAGCCCGAGCCGCCCGGTACGTGGCGCTGGGTCGGCACCCGCACGCTCCTGTTCGAGCCGGACGATCGCTTCCCCATGGCGACCGCGTACACGGCGGAGGTGCCCGCCGGCACCGAGTCGGCGACGGGTGGAGCCCTGGCGGAGGCCGCGACCTGGAGCTTCGGGACGCCGGCCCCGCGGCTCGTCGGGAAGTGGCCGACGTCCGGACCCCAGCGGCGCGACGTCCCCATGTTCCTGGCGTTCGATCAGCGGATCGACCCGGAGGCGGTGATGGACGCCGTCGCCGTCGAGGCGGGCGGGGAGCCGGTCGAGGTCCGCCTGCTGGATGCCGCCGAGGCTCGGGCGCACGAGTCCCTCCGGGGGCTGGCCGAGCGCGCCGAGGAGGGCCGCTGGCTGACCTTCCGCCCGGTCCGCCGGCTGCCGGCCGATGCGGGCGTGACCGTCACGGTCGGGCCGGGGACGCCGTCCGCCGAGGGGCCGCGGACGACGGACGAGGCGCAGTCCTTCGCCTTCCGGACCTACGGGCCCTTCCGGGTGATCGGTCACCGCTGCGGGTGGAGCGACGAGTGCCGTCCGGGCTGGGACTGGCGGATCGAGCTGAGCAACCCCGTGGACGCGGAGTCCCTGAGCGACGACATGGTCACGGTGGAGCCCGACCTGCCGGGCCTGAACGTCGCCGCGTGGGGGCGGAACCTCCAGGTGCGCGGGCGGAGCCGGGCGCGGACCACCTACACGGTGACGCTGGACCCGGGCCTGCGCGACGCCTTCGGCCAGACCCTCGGCGAGTCCGAGCCGATCTCCTTCGAGGTGGGAGCGGCGGCGCCGGGGTTGGCGGCCCAGGGTGACCTGATGGTGGTGCTCGAGCCCCGGGCGAAGAAGCGCTTCCCCGTCCTCAGCGTGAACTACCCGAAGCTCGAGGTCCGCGTCTGGCGGGTGGAGCCCGGGGACTGGGGTGGCTTCCTGGCCCACGTGCGGACCGTCCTCCGCCGCGACGGAGAGCGGGCCATGCCCGGCGAGAAGGTCGTCGATCGGGTCGTCGAGCCCGGCGGCGAGCCCGATCGCCTCACGGAGACGTGGATCGACCTGGCGCCCGCCCTGGAGGGGGGACACGGCCACGCCGTCGTCGAGGTCCAGCCGCCCGCCTCCCTCGTGGACAAGCTCAAGGGGCGCCGCCCGCCCGTCATCCGCCGGTGGGTGCAGGTCACGGACCTGGGCGTCGACGCCTTCGTGGACCAGGACGAGATGGTCGCCTGGGTGAACCGCCTGGAGGACGGGGGCCCCGTGGAGGGCGCGACGGTGGCCCTCCAGCCCGGCGGAGGCACCGCGAAGACCGACGCCGAGGGTCTCGCGCGCCTGCCCCTGCTCGCCGGCGGTGGCGAGGGCGCGCGCGGGATGGTCGTGGCCGAGCGTGGCGGGGATCGCGCCATGCTCCTGGAGCACACCTGGCTCTGGGGCGATCGCACGTCGTGGTACGCGGAGGAGCCGTCGGACTCCCTGCGCTGGTACGCGGCGGACGATCGGCACCTGTACAAGCCCGGCGAGACGGTGCGCGTGAAGGGCTGGCTGCGCCGCGTGGGCGGCGGGCCGGACGGCGACGTGGGCGCCCTGGACGGCGCCGCGGAGACCGTGGCCTGGACCATCCACGGGCCGCGGGGCAACGAGCTGGGGAAGGGCTCGGAGCGCCTGGACGCCCTCGGGGGCTTCCACCTCTCGTTCGACCTGCCGGACGACGTGAACCTCGGCACGGCGCGCCTGTCGCTCCGGGCCGAGGGCGGGAGCCTCTCCGGGGGGCACACCCACGCGTTCCGGGTCGAGGAGTTCCGGCGGCCCGAGTTCGAGGTGTCGGTGCGGAAGGACGAGGGCCCGCACCTGGTGGGCGGCCACGGAGTCGCGACCGTCCGGGCCGGATACTACGCCGGCGGCCCGCTCCCGGCGGCGGAGACCAGCTGGACGCTGACCAGCACCCCGGGCGAGTACGTGCCGCCGAACCGGGACGACTGGACCTTCGGGATCTGGCGGCCCTGGTGGCGGTCGTTCGCCCCGTCGGGCGAGGAGCGGACGCGGACGACCTGGGAGGGCCGGACGGACGCCACCGGCGAGCACGCCGTGCGGGTCGACTTCCGCGGGGTGAAGCCTCCGCGCCCGTTCCGCCTGGAGGCCCAGGCCACGGTCATGGACGTGAACCGGCAGGCGTGGACCGGCCGGACGGCGCTCCTGGTCCACCCGGGCGCGCTGTACGTCGGGGTGAAGACCCCCAGCACCTTCGTCCAGCCCGGAGAGCCCATCCACGTGGATGCCCTTGCGGTGGACCTGGAAGGGCGCGTCGTGGCGGGCCGGCCGGTCGAGATCGAGGTCGCGCGCCTCGCCTGGCGCCAGCGGAAGGGCGAGTGGCGCGAGGAGGAGGTGGACCGCCAGGCCTGCGAGGTCACGTCGACGGCGGACGAGGACGGCGTGCGCTGCAGCTTCACGCCGAAGGCCGGCGGGCGCCATCGCGTCCGCGCCACGGTGCGGGACGCCCGGGGGCGCCGGAACAGGACCGAGCGGATCGTCTGGGTCCCCGGCGGCGAGCGCCCCCCGAGCCGGAACATCGAGGAGCAGGAGGTGCAGGTCGTGCCGGACCGGGAGCGATACGCCCCCGGCGACGTGGCCGGCCTCCTGGTGCAGGCGCCGTTCTCGCCCGCCGAGGGGCTGCTCACGGTGCGGCGCTCGGGCCTCGTGCACACGGAGCGCTTCACCATGGAGGGGACCTCGACCACCCTGCGCGTGCCCATCGAGGAGGGGCACGTCCCCAACGTCCACGTGGCCGTGGACCTGGTGGGGCAGGCTCCGCGGGTGGGCCCGGACGGCGAGCCTCTCCAGGGGGAGCCTCTCCGCCCGGCGTTCGCGTCGGGCGGCCTGAACCTGAAGGTCCCGCCCCGCTCGCGCACCCTGGACGTCACGGCCACGCCGGCCTCCGCGGAGATGGCGCCGGGCGGGGAGACGGTCGTCGACCTGCTCGTGGAGGACGCCGCCGGGGAGCCGGTCTCCGGCGCCCAGGTGGCCGTCGTGGTGGTCGACGAGGCCGTGCTGGCGCTCACGGGCTACGAGATCCCCGACCCGGTGGACGTGTTCTACTCGGAGCGATCGGCGGGCGTGTCGGAGCATCGCTCGCGGCGCCACGTCCTGCTCGGCGAGGTCGACCTGGCGCAGGCGCCCGAGATGGAGGAGGCCGAGCAGTCCGCAGGCGTCGGCGGCGCCCAGGGCATGGCGGACGAGGCGGCCAGAGCGCCGATGGCTCGACGGGCGCTGTCCGCGAAGGCGGCTCCGGCGGCGGAGCCCGAAGCGGCCGCGGGAGGGGACGAGGCCATCGCGGTCCGGGAGGACTTCGACGCCCTGGCCGTGTTCGCGCCGGACGTCCGCACGGACGCGGAGGGCCGGGCGCGGGTGGACGTGACGCTGCCCGACAACCTCACGCGCTACCGAGTGACGGCCGTCGCGGCCGCCGGCGAGCGCGAGTTCGGCAAGGGCGAGTCGACCCTCACGGCGCGGCTCCCGCTGATGGTGCGGCCCTCGCCGCCGCGGTTTTTGAACTACGGCGATCGCTTCGAGCTCCCGGTGGTGCTCCAGAACCAGACCGACGAGGCCATGGCGGTCTCGGTCGCGGCCCGGGCGACCGTGGCGTCGCTGGGCGGCCCGCGGGGCTGGAAGGTGAGCGTCCCCGCGCGGGACAGGGTCGAGGTGCGCTTCCCGACGGAGACGGAGTCGGCCGGGACCGCTCGGTTCCAGGTGGCTGCGGCCTCCGGTCCGGTGGCCGATGCGGCGCGCGTGGAGCTTCCGGTGTGGACGCCCGCGACCACCGAGGCCTTCGCGACCTACGGCGCGGTGGACGAGGGCACCGTCTTCCAGCCGGTCCGCGCTCCCGAGGACGCGATCCCGGAGTTCGGGGGCCTGGAGGTCACGACGTCGTCGACCCAGCTCCAGGCGCTCACCGACGCGTTCCTCTACCTGGTCGGATATCCGTTCGACTGCGCCGAGCAGCTCGCGTCGCGGATCCTGGGGGTGGCGGCGCTGAAGGACGTGCTGGCGGCGTTCGAGGCCGAGGGCCTGCCCGAGCCGGAGGAGATCCGCGCGGCCGTGGCCCGGGACGTCGAGCGGTTGAGGCGGCTCCAGAACGGCGACGGCGGCTGGGGCTTCTGGCGACGCGGGCAGCGCTCCGTGCCGTTTTTGACCGTCCACGTCTCCCACGCCCTGGTGCGCGCCGCCGACAAGGGGTTCGAGGTGGACGATCGCATGCGCCGCCGGGCGCTTGGCTACCTGGCGCGCATCGAGGAGCACTTCCCGTCGCACTATCCGGAGGCGGTGCGCCGGGTCATCACGGCCTACGGCCTGTACGTCCGCGACAAGGCGGGGGACGCCGATCCGGAGCGGGCCCGCGGGCTCGTCGAGGAGGCGGGCGGCCTGGAGGAGCTGCCGCTCGAGGCCGTCGGCTGGATCTACCCGGTCCTGGCCGGCGAGGCGGGCTCCGAGGACACGGTCGAGGACATCCGGAGGCACCTGGGCAACCGGGTCACCGAGACCGCCGCCGCGGCGCACTTCACGACGGGCTACGATGACGGCGCCCACCTGCTGCTGCACTCCAGCCGGCGCGCCGACGCGCTCATCCTGGAGGCGCTGGTCGGGGATCGGCCGGGCAGCGACCTGATCCCGAAGATCGTCCGGGGTCTCCTGGCCCACCGGAAGGAGGGCCGCTGGGGCAACACCCAGGACAACGTCTTCGTGCTCCTGGCCCTCGATCGCTACTTCCACGCGTACGAGTCGGTGACGCCGGACTTCGTGGCGCGCATCTGGCTCGGCGATCGCTACGCCGGCGAGCACCGCTTCGAGGGGCGGACGACGGAGCGCGAGCACCTGAGCGTGCCCATGGCGACCCTGAAGGAGGCCGAGGGAGAGCCGCCGCTGGTCCTCCAGAAGGAGGGGAAGGGGCGGATGTACTATCGCCTGGGTCTCCGCTACGCCCCGGAGGACCTGGACCTGGAGCCCGCCGACCACGGCTTCACCGTCGAGCGGCGGTACGAGCCCGTGGACGATCCGGGGGACGTCCGCCGCGACGACGACGGGACGTGGCACGTGCGGCCCGGCGCCCGGGTGCGCGTCCGGGTGACCATGGTCGCCCCGACCCGCCGCTATCACGTGGCGCTCGTGGACCCGCTGCCGGCGGGCCTGGAGCCCGTGAACCCGGACCTGGCCGTGAGCGCGACGCCGCCCCCCGGCGACGAGGAGGGGGGGCGCTCCGGCTACTGGCGGTGGTGGGGCCCCTGGTACGAGCACGACAACCTGCGCGACGAGCGGGCCGAGGCGTTCTCGTCCCTGGTCTGGGAGGGCGTGCACACGTATACCTACGTGGCGCGCGCGACCACCCCCGGCCGCTTCGTGGTGCCGCCGCCGAAGGCGGAGGAGATGTATCACCCGGAGACCTTCGGTCGGGGCGCGACCGCGCGCGTGGTGATCGACGACCGGGAGTGACGAGACGTTGGCTGAGCGGTCCCCGACCCGCCACCCCGGCTGGTGGCTCGCCCTGATCGCGGTGCTCGGCGCGGCCGTGGCCTTCCTGGCCCTCCGCGACGGTGGGGATGCCGCGACCGACCCGGAGGCGGATCGAGCCGGATCGTCGGCCGAGGCCGCCCCGGAGGCTCCGTCGTGGACCCTGGCGGGGCGTGTCGTGGCGCGATCGAGCGGGGACGGCGTGGCCGACGCGACGGTCCGGATCACCTGCGAGGAGCGCGAGCGGTCCGTGGCGGTCCGCACCGACGCCGACGGGGCGTTCGGGATCGAGGAGCCGATCGAGGGCGCCTGCGAGGTGCGGGCGGAGGCCGAGGGCTGGTCGGTGGGCGGCCCCGGCGCGCCGCGCGGCCGGGAGGTGGAGGTTCGGCCCGGCGAGCCCCCGCCCGAGGTCACGCTGCGCCTGAGCCGCACCGGCAGCGTCTCGGGGCGCGTGGTGCGCGACGGGCGAGGGGTCGAGGGCGTGCCGCTGTCCGTGCTCCAGCTTCGCGGACCCGACGGCGGCGAGCCCTTCAGTACCGAGACGGACGCGCGGACGGACGCGGAGGGCCGCTTCACCCTGGACGGCCTGCTCCCGGGGCGCCTCCAGCTTCTCGCGGAGCCGTCGGACGGGGCCCTGGCCGAGAGCGACGTGCTCGATCTGGTCCCGGGCGGGGTCGTACGCGGCGTCGCCCTGAACCTGCCGACCGGCGGTCGGCTGACCGGCTGGGTGCTGGGCCCCGACGACGTGCCCGTGGAGGGCGCGCGGGTGCTCGTGTACGCGCCGGGGGCCTCCCGGCCGAGGCGCGACGTGACGGACGCCGAGGGCGCCTTCGACGTGGACGGCCTGCCCGAGGGCGAGGCGAGGGTCGCGGTCATGAAGGCCGGATATGCGCCGGCCCGCCGCGTCCCGGCGGAGGTGATCCCGGGGGAGGCGAACGAGGTGGTCGTGCGCCTGGAGCCGGCTCCGGGGTTCCGCGGGATCGTCCTCGGGCCGGACGGCCGACCGGCCGGGGCCGCCGCCATCCACCTCGTGCCGGTGGACGCGGGGGACGACGCCGCGCGGCGCCCGCCCGTGACCCACACCCACCCGGACGGGCACTTCGTCGTGCCGACCGTGTCCGACTTCCCGGTGCGCTGCCGGGCGACCCACGGGGCGCTCGGGCGGAGCGAGGCGGTGGTGGTCTCCGGCCCCGGGGAGGAGATCACCCTGCGCCTCCGCGGTGGGGACGCGGCGCTCACCGGCCGGGTCGTGGACGAGTCGGGTCGGCCCGTGACGTCCTATCACCTGGACGTGCTGCCCTCGGGCCCGCGGGCGCGGCGGGGTGGGCGCGTGAGTCGAGACGTGCGCGACGGCGGCGGTCGCTTCCGGCTCGAGGGGCTGGACCCGGGGCGATACGACCTCGTCCTCCGCGCGCCCGGCCGGGCCCCGGTGCGGAGCGGCGGCCACCAGGTGGAGCGCGGCCGGGTCACGGACGTGGGCGACGTGGTGATGCCCCGCCAGGCGACCATCGAGGGGCGCATCCTGGACGCCGACACGGGAGACCCCCTGGTGGGCGTGAGGGTGCGGGCCCAGGGCGTGGAGTCCGGTCGTGGCGCCGGGGCGAACGCCGAGACCGACCGGGCGGGCCGCTTCCGCCTGGAGCGCGTGCCCATCCGGCGCCTGAGCCTGTCACTGCGACGGAGCGGCTACACCATGCGCATGGTGTCCGGCCTGCAACCGCAGGCGGGGCAGGTCCTCGACATCGGCACCCTCGACATGCTGCCGTCCGAGGACGGGCAGCGGATGGAGTACGGCGGCATCGGCGCCATGCTGGGGACCCACGGAGACCAGATCGTCCTGCGGCGGGTGTTCGACGGCTCCGCCGCCGGCGAAGCGGGCCTCGGCCCCGGCGCGCGCATCCTCGAGGTCGACGGTCGCCCGGCCTCCGAGCTGGGCCTGCGCGGCGCCCTGGAGATGCTCCGCGGCGAGCCGGACAGCGAGGTGTCCCTGACCGTCGTCCCGCACGGCGGAGGCTCCCCACGCGAGGTCCGCATCCAGCGCCGGATGGTCAAGCGATAGGAGCGGTGGAGGGAGGCGTCAGCCGCCGAAGAAGTCGGCGTACTCGAACAGCAGCTCGTTGGCGACCCACAGGCGCCGAGCCACCTCGCGGCCCATGTTCATCACGAGGATGGCGAACTGCTCCGGGTCGTGCTCGTAGAGGTGGTACAGGTCCCGGTTGTGCAGGCAGATGGCCTCGCAGTCCTCGAGGGCGCGGACCGAGGCGCTCCGGGGCATCACGGCCAGGAGCGACGTCTCGCCGAAGCAGTCCCCCGCCCGGAGGCGCATGAGCCGGAAGGTCCGCTCTCCCTTGCCCTTGAGGACCTCGACGGTGCCCCGATCCAGCACGTAGACCTCGCCGCCGACCTCCCCCTCGCGAAAGAAGTCCTCGCCCTCGCGCACGCGCTTCCGCTCCGCGCGCTCGAGGAGGAAGGCGAGCGTGTCCTCTCTCAGGCCGCCGAAGATCGGGACCTGTCGGAGGAGTGCCGCCTTGGAGTCGACCGCCAGCATCACGAACGATCATACACCCTGGCGCGCGTCGCCGGGCGCTCCGGACCGCCGGAGGAGGGCACGGGAGGACCTCCCGGATCGCGGGTGGAGGACCCTGGCGCAGCGGTCGTGCTATAGATCGCGACGCGTCGCCCCGCGACGCCCCTTGTCGAGACGCTCGGGCGATGGTGGACGTCTTGCAGCACCGGAGCGATCCCCAGGACGGCGCGAGCGGATCCGCGTCCGTGCTCGCCGAGGGCGAGGGCTGGCGGGTCCGCCTCGCCACCCCCGCGGACGACGCGGCGCTCCGGGACCTCGTGCGGCGGGTTCCCTTCGGTGCCCCGACGCCCTTCGTCGAAGATCGCGGGGACGACTTCTTCGCGCTCCGGCGCCTTCGGACCCGCGACCCCTCCGTCCCGCCCGATGTCTTCCTCGTGGAGGACGACGGTGGGGCCCCGGTCGGCTGCCTGTCCGTCGCGGCGCGGCCGGGACGGCATGCCTCCGACGTGCTGTCCGTGGGTCACATCGGCGACGTCCGCATGCTGCCGGAGCACCGCGGCGGGCGCGTCTTCCCCGGCGCCCTCCGCGCGGCCCTGGAGCACGTCCGCGATCGCCGCGGGGCCGAGGTGTTCCAGACGGCCGTGCCGTGCCACGACTACGGCGCCCTCGACCCGTTCCTGCAGCGAAGGGCTGCGCGCTACGAGCAGCCCATGGCCCAGGTGATGACCCTCATGGATCTGGTGCTCGTGCCGCTGCAGGGGCGCGCGCGTGCCGAGCCGGAGCGGATGGTCCAGCGAGCCAGCGACCTGGACCTGGAGCCCCTCGCCGCCTTCATGTCGCGGCACCAGACCACCCGACGCTTCGGAGAGGACGTCACCCCGCAGCGCCTGCGCCAGCTCGTGGCCCGCCTGCCGGACTTCGGTGTGGATCGCTTCTTCGTGGTGCGGGAGTCCGGCGCGCGGATCGTCGGCTGCGCGGCTGCCCTCGACCTGTCGTCCGTGCGTCGCTTCGTCCCCCTGGAGCGGGAGGGCGAGGCGCGGCTGGACGCGCTCCGCTTCCGCCTGCGCGGACTGGTCCGCGGCCACGATCCCCTGCCGGAGCCGGGCGTCCCCGCAGACGTGGTCTTCCTCGGAGGCGTGGAGGTGAGCCGGGAGGACCCCGGCATCCTCGAGGATCTGCTCCTCGGGATGCACGCGGAGCTGGGGGCCGCCGGCCACGAGTGGATGGCCGTGTCCATCCCGCGCGGCTCCGGATTGGAGGAGGCGCTGGATCCGCTGCCCACCTGGCGGATCCCGTTCGCCGTCCTGGCGGTCACGCTCGCGGGCACCCCCTGGAACAACGTGGACTTCCGGGCCGCCCGCGTCGGCTTCGAGGCCGCCTTCGGCTGAGGGTGGTCCCTCGAGGCCCGGGGGCTCGGGAAGAACACCCGGCGCAATCCCGGTCACATCACGCTCGAGGCTGCTGGTAGGGTGTCCCCGCGCGGCTCCCGGTGATAGCGTCTCGCGCCGAGGACTCGACGGATGGTGTCGGAAGAACCCACAGAGGCCCGGGCCGCGCCCGCTCCGCAGGCGGTCCTGGCGCGGCTCGACGACCTGACCTCGCACCAGGAGGCGCTTCAGGGCCTCCGCGCCCAGCGCCCGGAGTCCGAGGACGAACGAGACACGACCTGGGCCGACGCCGAGGCCGTGGAGGCGGACTCCCGGGCCGCCGCCGCGTGGCTCGCGTGGGCCGTCTCGGCGCTGCCCGTGGACGCCTGGCGCCGCGTGGCGGAAGACGTCGAGGCCCGGCAGGACGACCTGGGGGCCGGTCGGGCCCCGCTCGCGGCCCTGGACGCGGTGTGGGCCGCCTTCGATGCGCGCGGTGATGGAGCCTCCGGGCCCCTCGCTCCGCGGGCCCTGGCGTTCCACACCGGCACCGTGGACGCGCCGCTCCTTGCGTGCGTGGAGCGTCGGTTCGGGCCCCGGCACCCCGAGATCACCGCCTTCCTCGCCGCCCGCCTGGGCCGCGATCGGGTCGAGCTGGTGGGAGACGGCGGCCGCGGCGTCGTACAGCGCCTGCTCGCGCAGCCCGGGCGCCTCCGCGAGTTGCTGGCCGCGACGGCGCCGCCTCGCCGCCCGTCGCTCCTCGCGGCCGCGGTGCGCTTCCTGGACCAGGCGGCGAGGCCGGGCGGTCTCCCCGTGGTGGGGGATCCGGAGCCGATCCGCGGCGAGGTGCTGGACGCGATCGCCGGGGTGCTCGTCGCGGAGGGCGGTAGGGCGATCTCCCTGGTCCGGGCGCCGCGGGACGACCATCCGCTGGGCGCCTGGCTGGCAGACCTCGCGGGTCGTCCTGCACCGAGCGCGCCCGACGCGGCGCGGGCCATGGGCGGCTTGTGCCGCTACGCCAGCCGCCACGACGCGCGTGTCGAACCACTCCTGGCGGCCTGCGAGCGCGCGCTGCGAGGGGAGGCGACCCCGTCGGAGCAGGCGTGGCCGGCGGCCCTGGGGATCCTGGGGCTGCACCCCGATCCCGGCGTGGCGAGGCGCGCGGCGAGGCTCGGACGACGCGCCCTCGAAGCCCCGGATGGACCCGCCTGCGCTCCGGCCGCCCTGGGCCTGGCCGACGTGCCCCCCGCCGGCGGCGACGAGGCGTCCGTGGACCTCCCGGCCTCCCTGGACGCGCTGGCCGCGGCCGACGGGCCGGACGTCGTCCGCGCTGCCACGCGCGTGATCGTGGCCCGGCGGGACGATCCCGGCCGGCTGGAGCGCCTCGAGCGGACGGGGCGCGACGTCGCCGCCCGGGTGATCCGCGGCGACGGGCCCGTGCGGCCCCTGCTGGATGCGTGGGAGGACGTCGTGGACGCCCTGGGCGAGGAGGGGGAGGCCGGCCGGGATGCCCTGGTGCGACTCCGCATGACGCTCGCCGAGGCGCCCGACATCCCTGCGCTGGTGTACCTGGATCGGACGGCGCGCGACGCCGGTCTGGCGTCGCCCGGTGCGGCTTTGGAGCCGCCTCCGCCAGGGACCGGGAGGGGAGGGGCCTGGGCGGAGCTTCGGGCCGCCGCGCGGGACCTGGAGCGCGTGGCCCGGCAGGCGACCCCCGGCGTGGCCGTGGCGCCTCGGGCGTGGCGGGCCGCCCACCGCCGGGTGGAGGTGCTGGGCGGCCTCGACGGCGTGCCTGGCCCGGCGAGGGTCCTGGCGCGCCTCCTGGCGAGGACATGGGCTCCGCCGCCCAGCGAGCCCACGGGTGCGGACTTCGACCTCCTGTCGGCCGCGTGGGAGGAAGCCCCCGTCTACGACGTGGCGGCCCTCGACAGCCCGGACCCGTGGCTCGCCGACTGTCACCGCGCCGGCCTGGAGGCGCGCCTGTCGGCCCTGGCGTGGCTGCGCGGCGGCGCCTCCCTGGAGGAGAGCGGCGTGGGGGCACGCAGGGTCCTCGGCGTCGCCCGCGATCTGCTGGACGGGCTGGCCGCCGCCCTGGTCCCGCCCTCGGCGACGCCGGAGGCACGCTCCCCGGGGGCCCAGCGGGTCCTCGTGGGTACGCTCCGGCGACTCCTTGAGGACCACCCCGACCTGGCGGCGCGGGTCGTCGTCACGCCCGACGAGCCGATCCCGCTCCGGTTGGCAGAGCCCCTCGGGGGCGTGCTGACGCACCTGGCGACCGGTGCCCCGGAGGATCCCGCGGACGCGGCGCGCCTCGCGGACGCGCTGCTGGAAGGAGGGCTGATCCCCTCGCCGACGCCCGCCGGCGGGCGCCTGGAGGCGACCGTGCGAATGGCCGACCACCTGCTCGCCGTGGGCGCGCGACCGGCCGTGCTGGAAGCCCTCGAGGCAGGAGCCCGACACCCGGAGACCCGACGGATCGCCGCGCTGTGGCGGCCGGCGGCCGAGGACCGGCCCGTCGTCGGGGACGAGGTGGCCGGGATCCTGGCCGTGTTCCCCGAGGCGGACGGCGCGGTGCCCGGCTGGTCCGACTACCTGGAGGAGCGCCGCGAGGCCTGGCGCTGGGTGGACTTCCTGCTCTCGGCGCCCGCCCTGGATCCCATGGCGGACGTCGGCGCGGTGCGCGAGGCCTTCGGCCCCGGCAGCCCGCCGGCGGCCATCGAGTCGCTCGCGCGGCGCCTCGACTCCGCCCTGGAGGCCGCCCGCGCCCAGGTGCCGTCCGCGCGGCGAGCCGGGGCGCTGAGGATCCTCGCGCTGGAGCGCACGACGGACGGCGCCCGCACCCCCGCGCTGCGCCCCGGGCTGCGTCCACCCGCGCGGTCGGGTCCGTCAGGGGATCCGCACGCGGTCCTGGCCGACCTGCACGAGACCTGCGCCCGGGTGCTGCGCCTCGCGCGGGAGGCCGGCTGGACCGACCTCCACCTGCTCTGGGAGGGCCTGGTCCGATCCGAGCCGATCCGAGGCCTCGGCGCCCGCCCGCCCGTGACGGATCGTCGCGTCCTCGCCACGGCGCCGCTCCGAGACCTCCTGCAGCCGATCTCCGACCTCGAGGAGGCGGGACGGGCGCTGCGGCGGGCGGCCATGCCCCTCCTGGCGGCCCTGGGCGCGGTCGGGGCGTCCTGGGAGGCCCACCTCACGGCCCTCGCGGACGACCTGGCCGGCTTCGGGTTGCGGATGCGCCGAACCCCGGGCGACGAGGAGGCGCCCGATGACGTGGATCCCACGGTGCTCCTGCGGCGTCGGCTGGCCTTCGGGAGGCTCGTGCGCGTCGGCGCCTGGGCCGACGCCGTGGCGGTGGCGCCGGAGACGGCGGGCGGCGAGCGCGCGGCCCGCCGACTGCGGTGGCTGCACCGGGCCTCCGTGCGCGTCGCGCTCGTCGCCGCGTCGTGGGCGGCCTGGCTGGGCGTCACGCTCGGGCTCGGGGGCGGCCCCGCATCCGAGGCCGTGCGATGCGTGCCGGTCGGGGCGGCGCTCGGCGTCGCGGCTCCGATCGTCGCGTCGGGGCTGGCCCTGCCGGTGGCCCTGTGGCTCGCGTCCCGGCGCCGCCGCCGCCGCGCGGTCGTGGCCTTCGCCGAGAGCGGCCGCCTGGCCACCCCGCGCTGGTGGGCCGTCCACGCCCTGCTCACGCTCGGCGTCGTCGCCCTCGTGCCCGGGGATCTGCTGGGTCTCGCGCTCGGCGTCCTCACGGGTCTCGGGGGCCTGCTCGTCCTGAGCGCGCGCCTCGAGCCGGCTGACACCGGCCCGATCGGCCCCGATCGGGCCGCGGCGGGCCACTGGCTGCTCGCCCTCCAGCACGCCACGACCCTGGCCGCCGCCGGGCTGGTCGTCTACGGGCTCTATGCGCCGGCGGGATGCGGCGGGGACTTCGTCGCGCGGCCCTGGGCGCTGGTGGGCTGGCCCCTGGCCGCGGCCGGGGTGGCCTGCCTGCTCCGGGCGGCGCGTCCGTCTCCCTCGCAGGGCGCGCCCGAACCTCCGATGTCTCCCGGTGCGAGCCCGGGAGGTCCCTGAGCGGATCGTGTCAGGCGGCCTGACCGCCCGTCTCCTCTTCGTCCGCCTCCTCCTCGGTGGGATCGCCGGGAAGCGGGAGGCCCGTGCGCTCGCGGACGGTGTCGAGCAGCTCGTCCGGCGCCTCGAACCACGTCAGGGGGATCTGCTGCGGCTCTTCGTCGCCGCGGAGGTGGAAGATCACCGGCTTCCCGAGCTTGCGCGCCATGAACCATCTGGCGGTCCCGGCGCCCATCCTCGGCGCTCCGCGGTGGAGCCGGCCGCGCTCGATGCGCTCGACGTCGTCCCAGCGAAACGTCCGCGTACTCTTCCACCAGTGCAGGGTGAGGCCCTCGGCGTCCGTCGTCACGTAGGCCCGCTTCCGCATGGAGAAGGAGAGAATGGCCAGCGGCAGGGCCATGAGAGCCAGGGGCACGATGATGCACGTGAAGAGCATCGCGATGCCGAGCACCTTGAGCAACCGGCCGCCGCTCCCGCCCGCGAGCCGGTGGGTCCGCGCCTCGCTCATCGCGTGCCTCCGCCGTCGAGGATCCGCCACGGTTTGGGGAACCAGGCCCAGCGCGCGTCGCCGACCCGGACCAGCCCATCATAGCGCATGCCGTGGGAACGACCGGGTTCCAGGTACTCCCAGACGACCCAGATGCGGACCGGGACGAGCTGGTCGGCGATGCGCCGGTAGCCCCCCGGGAAGTGCACACGCGTCGCCTCCTCGTCGAGGAGCGTGCTCGCCACGAGCGCGTGGACCCGGAGCTCGGTCCGCGCGGGACCCGGGACCGGCGGGCCGGGCGGCCCCGAGGCCCAGACCGCCTCGTAGCCCCGGCGTGCGGTCTCCGCCGCTTCTCCCCGGAACACGCGTGCGTAGTCCTCCGGCTCCGGGCGGAGCGCCATCGTCAGGCGCGCCGCCTCGGCCGGATCACGTGCTTCCATGAAGGGCGTGAGGACCGCCCGGGCCTCTCGGCGGGCGGCCGTGAGCGGAAGCTCGACCTGGTCTCCTCCGGATCCAGCGGGCACGGCTTATGACTCCTCGGCCAGGTGGTCGAGCGGGTTCGTGAGGGTCCCGAGCTTCTCCACGACGGCCTTCGCCTTCACGGGGCCGACGTAGTCCGCGGCCTCGATCTCCGTGAGGTCCAGGAGGGTGCCGCGGTCGTTTCGCAGCTCCACGATGCGCTGGGCCAGCGTGTCCCCGATCCCGTCCACGGCGACGAGCCTGTCGTGGAGCGACATGTCGTCCAGCGTGTTCAGCTCCTCGAGCGCCCGGGCGTTGCGCCACTCGATGGCCTTGGTCCGCACCGTGGCCTTGACGACGGACATGGGCGCGCCCTTGAGGGTCTCCATGAGGAGTCCTTCCCAGAACACGTCGCCGTCGACGTAGGAGTCGAAGTCGGCCAGGTGGCCGGTGATCGCCTCCGCCACGGAGCTTCCCAGATCCGCGATCAGCTCGTCGCGGAACGTAGGGACGTAGGCGTCGGACTTCAGGGCGTTGCCGACGACCGCGCCCACGGCGCTGACGAGGAGGTTCTTCGGGACGTTCTTCAGGAGCTCCAGACCACCGTCAGCGAGCCAGTCCTCGAGGCGCGTGTACTGGTCGACCTTCAGCAGCTCGG
This sequence comes from Myxococcota bacterium, assembly GCA_051747385.1. Classification (GTDB taxonomy): domain Bacteria; phylum Myxococcota_A; class UBA9042; order PHBI01; family JACKFB01; genus JBNJGB01. The sequence continues at coordinate 24,157 of JBNJGB010000016.1, read as the reverse complement.
CCTGGAGGTCGCTCACGGTGCTGACGCCGGCGGACTTGACCGCCTCCTTCGCGATCACCGCGTCGTTCTGCTCCAGGACGTCGATGATGCGCCGGATGCCCCTCTGGCCGAGCTCCAGGCCCTCGTCGCCCAGCCTGACGCCGGCCTTCTCGAGTCCTTCGATCACGGCCTTGCCGCCCCTCTGGGCCAGGTCGTCGACGGCCTTGAGGTTGGCGATCCCGGCCGTGGACGCCGAGGCGAGGGCGGCGATCACATCCCGGCCCAGGTCGTCGTGGTAGGCGCTGCCGAGCGCGGCCTCCTTGACCGCGATCCCCGTGGCGCCGATGACCAGCTCGCTGAGGACCGCGCCCGCAAACCCGATGGATGCCCCGCCGCTCGGGGCGGCGAGGAGGACGCCCACCACGACGGTGGCCACGACCTCGAGCACCAGCACCGCGGTGTCCCAGGCGGCCCGCTTCGCGGCCCCGTACGCCTCCGCGTCGGCCTTCACGTAGCCGCAGAGCTCCTCGAGCTCCTGGTCCGACAGCTCCTGCTTCGCCTTCAGCTCGTCGAGGCGGGCCCGGTCCTCCTCGGACAGGCCCTCGGAGCCCCTCTGCTCCTCGAGCTCCTCGATCTCCGCGGCGCGCTCCCGGTTGGCCTCGTACTCCTCGTCGAAGCGCGCCTTCTGCGCCTCGAGCTGCTCGAGCGTGCTCGAGTAGCCGAGCGCCTCCAGCGTCCCCGTGAGCACCCCGAAGCTCAGGCCCCCGCGGTGGAACTCGTAGTACCGGTCCACGACGTGGCGGAAGTCCGCCGGGGTCTCCGGCTTGCCGTACAGCAGCAGGTCGACCTCGAACTCGTCCGAGCCGCTGAGATCGCCCCCGACGTAGCTCTCGAGCGACGGCGCGCTCTCACCGTGGTAGTCCTCGTAGTACTTCGCGAAGTCTGCCCGGACCTCGCGGACCTTGGACTTCGGCAGGGCCTCTCCGCTGCTGCTGGTGACCGCCTCGCGGAGCGTCTCGAGGTCGGTGCCCATCCCCTCGCAGCCGTAGAGGATCTTGAGCCCCGGGTCCACGGAGCCCTTCTCGGCGAGCTGTCCGGCGACCTGCGCCTCCAGGTCGCGCTCCGCGCCCTCGGCGGTCCAGTCGCCCATCTCGCCCTTCAGGCGCTCGTCGAGCGACTCGCCGCCTGTGATCTCCTCGTATTTCGCGCGGAGGTCGTCCAGGGCCTCCTTGCGCTTTTCGGGATCCTCGATGTCCTTCGAGACCTTCTCGAACTGCTCGATGATCGTACGCTCGTCGGTCCCGGCGCCCTCGGAGGCCTCCCAGATGCGGGCCGCGGCCACCTCGCTCTGGTCCACGCGTCCGTACTCGTCGCCGGCGACGGCCTCGGCGATGGCCTTCTCGCTGTCGCTGAATTCCTCGGCGATGGCGGTGTCCAGGTCGCCGTAGCCGCCCTGCTCGTCGCTGTAGGCGTCGTAGGCCTCCTTCAGCGCCCGCCGGTCGGCCGCCGTCTTGCAGCCCTCGAGCAGGGAGTACACCTGCTCCTCGTCCGTGCCCCACCCGTCCATGGCCTCGTGGAGGTCGATGGCGTCGGCCCGGATGTGCGCGGTCTCCCTGTCCAGGTCCGGATCCAGCAGGGTCGTCGCGATGTCCTTGTCGGCGCCGCCGAGGGCGCCCACGGCCTGGTCCACGGCCGCCTTGGACTCCGAGTCCTCGTTGAGGTGCTCGATCTCCTCCTGGGAGCAGCTCCTCAGGACGTCGTGGATGCGCTCCTCGTCGTCGTTGAGCCAGCCGGTGCTGTCCTCCAGCTCGAGCTCGATCGCCTCGCTCCGCCGGTGGTCCAGGTAGGCCAGCGCGATGCCGAGGTCGTCGCCGCTCATCTCGTCGTGGAGGTCGGCGCGAAGCGGCGTCCGCTCGTCCGTGGCCCGGTTGACGTAGTGATCGTCGTAGATGGCCTCCAGGGCCTCGACCTCGCCGTAGGATTTGCTCCGGAGCGTCTCGTGGATCGCCCCCTCGTCGGTGCCCCACCCGTCCATGGCCGCACGCAGGGAGGTGGCGTCCTTGCCGAGCTGATCCTTCTTCTTGGGCAGGGTCTTCTCGGCCCGCTCCTTCGCGGTGTCCTCCAGCCGGGCCAGCATGAGCTCGAAGCGGAGCTGGAGCTGCACCCTGGCCTTGTCGAAGAGCGTCCCGATGCGGTCGCGATAGGCCTGGAGTCCGGCATCCGTGCGCCCGACGAACTGCTCGCCGCCGGCGCCCAGCGGTCCCATGTAGCCCGTGATCGCCTGCCCGTAGTGCGACGGAGCCTGGACGAGCTTCCGGCCGAATCGTCCCGCGGTCGCGCCGAGGTCGCGCTGCGCTCCGCCCTCGAGTTGGAGGATCCGCTCGCGCTCGGCTCCGGTCGCGGCCGCGAACCCCTCCTGCTGACGTCCGATGCGCCCCTCCAGGTCCCCGAGGCCCTGCTCGCGGAGCGAGTCGACGTGGCCGAGGTGCTCTGCGTGGCGCGCACGCAGCTCCTCGCGCAGCCGCTGGAGCCGGGGCTCCACGTCCTCGTAGCGGTGCGGTCCGCCCTCGGCCAGCCCGTCCCGCAGCACGGCGATCTGATCCTCGTAGAAGCGCAGGTCCTGCTTGATGCGCCGGCGCAGGCGCGTCTTCAGGTCCTCGCCCGCGCCCCGGACGTTGTGGACCATGTTCTCGCCGGCCTCGTCGACCCTCTGCTCGGCCCGCTTGCCCTCCTCGTCGAGCTTCCGGTCCGTGTCCTCGCCGACCTGCGACGTCTCCCGGTCGGCGCGATCCGCGTCCGCCCTCAGCCGCCCCTCGCCGTGGGCCGCGGCGCTCCGGACCCGCTCCTCGGCCTGCACTCCCGCGGTGGCGAGCTCGCCCTCGAGCGGGACGACGAAGCCCGTCGTCGCCTGGTCCGCGATCCCCTCGGCCTCCTCGCGCAGCTCGTCCGTGCGGCACAGCACGGTCGTCTCGATCTTGTCCGACAGCTCCTTGGCGCCGTCCTCCCACGCGTCCTTCTTCACCTGGAGGTCGAGGGACTCCTCGCCGGACGCGGAAGAGGGATCGAGCGCGTCCGACTTCGATCCGGCCTCCTCGTCGACCTTCCCGCGCGAGTCCCTCCCGAGCTTCTCGATCTCCGCGACCTTCTCGTCGATGAGGCTCCGGAGCGACGCGATGCCGCCGCTGCGGACCTGCGACACCCGCTGCCGGAACTGTACGAAGCTGCCACGGACCAGAGAGGTGCGGGCCTCCTGCTCCCCGAGGAGCAGGGTGCGGCCCTGCAGTGCGTCGCCCGCGATCCCCTGCCGCGTGGCCTGGACCTGCTGTCGGAGGCGTCCGCGAGCCTGCAGGGACAGGCCGCCGATCGTCTGCCGCTCCCCCTGGACCCACGCGCGCAGGCTCCCCTCGTGGCCCTCCGCGGCGGCGTCCACGGTCTGCTCCGCCTGCCCTCCGCCGTCGACGAGGAGCTGCTGGAGCCGCTGCGCTTCCTCGTGCAGGGCGTCGAGCGCCCCCTGGATCCGGGCGTGGTGCTCCGCCGGCGTGCGCCCCGTCCGCTCCTTCCAGGCCTTCGCCTGCTGCTCCGTGACGCCCTCCGCCGCGGGCACCTGCAGCCGCGGCAGCGCTCTCACCTCGGGTTGCGCCTCGGTGTCCGCCGGGGCCACGGGCCCCAGGGTCGCCTTCACGCCGTCCTTCGGGGCGGGCCCCTCCTCGGCCTTCCCGCCCTTGCCGGCGACCGGCGCTCCGCCCTCGGCGCCCTTCTTCTCGCCCTCCCGGGCGGCCCTGTCCTCGTCGCCGCCGGCCCTCTCCTCGCCGCCACGGGCCTTCCGCCCCTCACCACCCCGGGCCTTGCGAGCCTCGCCGCCGCCCGAGGTGGCCTCCTGCTTCGCCTTCTTCTTCCCCTCTCCGCCAGCGTCGCCGCCCGCGCTCCCTCGTCCGGCCTCGGCGGCCTTCTCACCGTCGCCGCCGCTGTCGGCCTTCTTCTCGGCGCCACGGCCGTCGGTGGCCTGGTCCCCACCGCCCGGGCTCTCCTCCTGCTTCTCCTCGGCGTCGCTGTCCGCGGCCGCGTGGCTCGCAGGCAGCCCGCGCTCGGGTGCGGTCGGGGTGTGCCCGGCGGCGAAGGCCTCGCCCAGGTCGGCGGCCTCGCGCTCCGCGCCGGCCACGTCCGCCGACCCCGCGTCCGGGCGGCCGCGCTGGGCGGCGTGCGCGACCTCGTGGCCCAGGAGGTAGCGGCCGTCGCGGGTGCCGGGGTCGTAGCGGTCGGGATGGAGCCAGACGTGGCCGTCCTCCTGGAGGCCGCTGGCGCCCCGCGCGTCCGTCCGGCCCCGGGCCTCGTCGTCCACGCGCACGGTGAGATCGCCGGCCGCCAGGCCGAAGGCGTCCGCGAGCTGACGGAGCAGGGCGGTGGTGCGCTCGGCGCGCACGGCGTCCGGGTCGACCACGTCGCCGGCGGGGCGGGCGCGCTCCCGGTCGGCGCGGATGCCCTCCAGCAGATCGACGGCGGAGGTGTCCGTGTCGCGACGGAAGGCGCGGTCGGCGAAGTCCCGCCCGGCCCGGTCCGCGATGCGCCAGTACAGGGCCTCCTTGTCGGCGCCGTCGACGCGGCCGAGCTCCTCCAGCTCGGCGAGGTGATAGCCGACCTGCTCCGGCTGTTCGGCGAAGTCGAGGACCAGCTCGTCGACGCGGTCGAGGAGCTGTCGCGCGTGCTCGACCTCCCGCCGGTCGAGCTCCAGGAGCCGCTGGCGCTGCTCCTCGCGACGAAGCTCGTCCCTGTCTTCGACCCGCTCGTTCACTGGTCACCCCGAGGAAACCTTCGGCGTGGGGTCTCCTGTCCCCGGCGGAGACTGGAGGCCTCACCTCCGAAACGCGTCATGGCGCTTGGAATGCCGGCGTCGGCGCCCGTCGGACGCCGGCCCGGATGCTATCACGTACGGGCCTGCGTCGCAGGTCCCGCCGCGCGGGCGGAGTAGCTAGCAAGGGCCGATCCAGATCATCCGTCAGGCGGGTCGGGTGACGGTGACCGTCTCGTCGCCGCCGCCGTCGCCGGTCGCCTCCGACCCCTCGGCCCGCTGCCGCTCCTCCTCTTCCAGGCCCCGATGGATGCGGGGCTTCTTGTCGGGGATGGCGGAGGCGTCCCGGGCGACCTTGCCCGCGGCCTTGTACTCGTCGCGACAGGCGTCGTGGAGGATCTCCTGGCTGATGATCCCCTCGTCGTCGGCCGCCCAGTAGGCCGCCCGGAGCAGGGCGTTCTTGATCATGCCGCCCGTCAGCTCGTAGCGCCTGGCCAGCTCTGCGAAGTCCGCGTCGGGGCCGAGCGGAGCCTGCGGCGGGCACAGGGTCTCCCAGATGCGCCGGCGCTGCTCGACGTCCGGCTCCTCGAAGCTGATGCGGAACTGGATGCGCCGGATGAGCGCCCGGTCCAGGGAGCCGTAGAAGTTCGTGGTCAGGATGCACACGCCCGGGAAGCGCTCGATCTCCTGCAGGAGGAGGTTGACCTCCATGTTCGCGTAGCGATCCGTGGCCGTCTCCGCGTTGGCCGTCCGCGCCGAGAACAGGGAGTCCGCCTCGTCGAACAGGAGCATGGCGTGGCTGATGCGCGCCTCCTGGAAGATCTGGCGGATGTGCTTCTCCGTCTCGCCGACCCACTTGGAGACCACCTCCGGGATGTTCACCCGGTGGAGCGGGCGGTCGAACTCCCCGGCGATGATCTCCGCGCACAGGGTCTTGCCCGTGCCCGGCGGGCCGTCGAACAGGGTCGTGATCCCCTTGCCGGTCACCAGCTTCTTGCCGAAGCCCCAGGCGTTGAGGACGATCGACTGGTTGCGGATGGCGGCGAGCAGCTCGCAGACCTTCTTGTCCTGGTCTTCGGGGAGGACGATGTCCCCCATGCGGAGGTTCGTCGTCGTGCGGACCGTGAGGTCCTCCAGGGCGTAGCGGAGCTGGCTGCGACAGCCCTCCTCCAGCAGCGCGCGGGTGAGCACGGGCGCCTTCGGGTTCTTCGCGATGGCCCGGTTCACCGCCACCAGGATGGCGTTCTTGATGGTGCCGCCGGCGAAGTCGTACGTGTTCGCCAGGGCGTCCAGCTCGTCGTAGCCGATGTCGTCCAGGGGGACGTCCTGGGGGAGGTGCACCTCCCAGATCTGGCGCCGCAGATCCGCCTCCGGAAGCTCGAAGGGCAGGTGGTAGATGATGCGCCGCTCCAGGGCGTCGTCGAGGCGCTCCGGGTGGTTGGTCGTGAGCACCAGGATGCCCTCGAAGGCCTCCATGGCGTGGAAGGCGGTGGCCTTTCGGCGGTCGTCCCTGCCGAACAGGGCCTCGCACTCGTCGATGACGACGAAGGCGTCGCGCATCGTCGCCTCGGTGAAGAGGTCCTGCAGCGCCGCGTCGACGCCGTCCTTGTCCGGGAGGTCCGCCGCGCTCAGCGACAGGAGGGGCTTGTCCACGTGGCCGGCCAGGGCGTGGGCCAACAGCGTCTTGCCCGTCCCGGACGGTCCCGAGAACAGCAGGGTCAGGCCGCGGCCGTAGGGCAGGACCTTGTCGAAGCCCCACTCCTCGATGAGCTCGCGATAGCCGCCGTGGTTCTGCACCAGCTCGCGGATCTGCTGCAGCTCGAGCTGGTCGAGGATGACGTTGAAGATGGAGATCCGCGGCCGCGTCAGGCGCGCGATGCGGTTGACGCTCTCCGAGAGCTCGTCCTCCTGGAGGAGGTGGCGCAGGGCCGGCGTGGTCAGCTCGATGCGGCGCGCCAGCAGCCCCTCGCCGGCGCCCGCCTCCCCGGTGCGGACGGTGACGAGCCGGTGGTGCAGCAGCGGCGCGGACGGCAGGAAGGAGCGCCTGGCGGCGATGCGCTCGACCGGGTCCCGGCAGAACCGCTCCAGGGCCAGCCGCACCGTGACGACCCGGGTGAACAGCTCGCGCCCCGTCCGAGCCACGAGGTCCGAGACCCGGGGCTCCACGTGGCTCGCCAGGCCGAGCACCAGGCACTTCAGCTCGAAGGAGTCCAGGCGGAAGCGCCGGGTCAGGTCGGCGAGCGGCACCTCCTCGCCGGCCTCCCGGACGCGCCGCTCGAAGGCGTCCCAGTCCGCCTGCGCGGTCTCCACGTCCGGGTCCACCAGGAGCCCGGCCACCGCGGTGACGCCGTCGAGCAGGAGCTGCAGGCTGGGATCGGTCGCGGCCATGGTACCCGGGGGTCGGAGGGATCCCGGGCATCGTGTCCCGGCCCGGACCCGAATTCAAGGTAGCCGCACCGACCCCGCAGGGCGGTCGCAAAGTCGACCGCCCTTGCCCTTGCCCTTGCCCTTGCCCTTGCCCTTGCCCTTGCCCTTGCCCTTGCCCTTGCCTGCTCCCGAACGCGCGGAATCCATCGTTTCCGCGCGGATGCAATCCGGCGCCGGGCGCCGTACCGCCGCGCGGCCCTCACTTGTCCGACTTTGCGATTGCCCTGACCGACCCCGCGATCACGCCCTGCGGCCCAGCACCCGGCGGATGGCCTCGGCGAGCTGGCGCCGGGTGTACGGCTTCTGGAGGAAGTCCTCCACGCCCATCTCCCGGAGCTCGGCGAGGCGGCTGTGCCGGTCGTAGCCGCTCACCACGAGCACCGACAGGTCGGGGCGGTGCCCGCGCATGGCGCGCCACGTCTGGAGGCCGTCCAGGTCCCCCGGCATGACCAGGTCGAGGAGGACCAGGGCGACGGCCTCCTCGGCCACGTAGGAGACCGCCTCCCGCCCGCTGGCGAAGGTGATGGCCTCGTAGCCCAGAGACTCCAGCAGGGCCGCCGCCAGCGCCCGCTGCTCGGACATGTCGTCCACGACGAGCACGATCTCGCGCCCCCTCGGCGCGTCGGTGCGCTCCTGCGGCTCGGCCTCCGGCGAGCCGTCCTCGCTCTCGAGGGGCAACCAGATGTCGAACCGGGAGCCCCCGCCCGGCCTGCTCCGGACGTCCACGACGGCGCGGTGATCCCGGGCGACGCCGTAGACGACGGCGAGGCCCAGGCCGCTGCCGCTCCGCCCGATGGCGCGGGTCGAGTAGAACGGCTCGAAGATGTGCTCCAGCTCTTCGGCGGGGATGCCGTGACCGCTGTCCGACACGCTCATCACGACGTATCGGCCGGCCGGGATCTCCTCGAAGCCGGCCCGCGGCGCGTCCAGGTCCTCCCGCCGCGCCGACAGCTCGAGGTCGCCCCCCTCGGGCATGGCGTCCAGGGCGTTCAGCACCAGGTTGAGCAGCACCTTTCGGAGGTGATGCCGGGAGCCCCGGACCGGGGCCGGCTCGTCCGGCACGTCTACCCGCAGCGTGACGCCGGGGACTGCCGCCAGCCGTCGCGCGACGGCGCCGGACGCCACGAAGTCCCGCACCAGCTCCGCCACGTCGAGGCGCTTCATGTGGTAGACGCCGCGCCGGGCCAGGGACAGGAGGTCCTGGACGACGGCGCCGGTCTCCTCCGCCGAGCGCTGCATCTCCTCCAGGAACGGGCGCACCGGGGACGCCTCGTCGAGCTGACCGAGGATCAGCTCCGGATAGCCCACGAGCGGGCCGAGCAGGTTGTTGAGGTCGTGGGCCACGCCCCCCGCGAGGACGCCGAGCGACTCCAGCCGGCGGGCGCGTTCGAGGCGGGCCTCCAGCTCCCGGCGGGCGTTCTCGGCGACGAGGCGCGCCTCCATATCCTCGCGCAGGCGCTCGTTGGCGCGGCGGAGGTCGGCCGTGCGCCGGGCGACCTTGGCCTCCAGGCTTCGGGTCCACTCCTCCATGGCGGCCCGGGCGCGCCGGCGCTCCGTGACGTCGCGGAGGCTGAGGAGCACCTGCGGGCAACGGCCGTGTCGCTGCCGCGTCATGTGGACGTCCACCTCCCGGAGGCGTCCGCCGGAGGCGCGCAGGGAGGTCTCGAGCGTGGCCTCGCCCTCCACCAGGGCGTCCTCGAGGGCGCGGTGGAGCGTCGCCCGCTCCGGGAACCAGGTGGCCAGGCCAGCGCCGGTGGCCCCGCCGTCGGACACGCCGAGCAGGTTCCGCGCGGCGGGGTTCAGCTCCCGGATGCGGCCCTCGCCGTCGACGACCACGAGGCCGTCCGCGACGCTCTCGAACACGGTGCGATACCGGTCCTCCGTGTCCCGGAGCTCCACCTCCCACTTCTTGCGGCGGAAGAAGCCGGGGATCTCGTAGTGCGTGCCCCGCCGCGTGATGTGCGGGTGTCGGGAGGCCCAGTCCCGCACCAGGTCCTCGATGTGCTCCGGCGGCCCCATCACGAACCGGCACTGGTCGTCCCCGCAGGCGCGGCACTGGACCTCGGTCGCCACGAGCGGCATCTCGAAGGCCACCTCGCACCACCCGGCGGAGTAGCCGGCGCTCATCACGCACACCGGGCTCCCGCTGGTCCGGTCGGCCCTCAGCCAGGAGTCCGCCTCGAACGAGTTGCCGTGGTCGAAGATCAGCCGATAGGTCTCGTCGGGGACGGGGCGGCTGTCGGCGTGGATGTCCACCAGGGCCCAGCCCGCGTACGCGAAGTGAAGGGGGCCGGCGGCCAGCCGTGCGACGGGATCCGCCGCGTCGCCCTGGCGCTCCGCGAAGGCCCGCGCATCCGCCGCGCCCAGGCTGTGGGCCACGTCGTACAGGAGGCTCAAGGCGATCGAGTGCGCGGCCTCGTCCCCCTCGTCGGCGTACAGGCGCCGGATCATGTCGAAGAACTCGACCGACACCGACGCCGCCCGGAGGAGGACGTAGCGCTCCCCGTCGATCTCGATGATCCCCTGCTCCGGCGACTCCACCCGGTGCGCGAAGTGTCGGCGCACCCAGGCTTCGGCCTCGTCGAAGAGGCGGGCGTACGGCTCGGGGACGCGCACCGCCCTTGGCATGTCGTGGGCTCCCGGGTGGGGTCTGGAGTGGGCGGACGTTAGCAGGTCATCCGCCGGCGCGCCCAGCTCGGGTCCGGGCGCCGGCGGTGCCTCCCATCTCCCGGGCTTCTACGGCTGCGCGGTGGTGACGCCGCCCTCCATCTGGGTGGTGTGGACGCTGCACCAGTAGCTGTCGGTGGCCGCGGCCAGGTCCGCCGTCAGGGTGAAGCGCATGAACGTGAACCCGCCCTCCTCGGCCTGGTCCCAGGCCACGTCCGGGTCCTCCTCGAAGGCGCCGACGTCGCCGTTCTGGGTGAGCAGGTCGGCGGAGCCGCCCCCGTCGCTGTCGCGCAGCGCCCACGGGTGCACGGCCACGTCCGTGTCCGTGACCATCTCGTACCGCCAGCCCTCGATCAGCGTGATGTCGGGGTCGGTGTTCTCCGAGCCGAGCGGCCCGAGCTCCTCCTGGTAGGCGGCCGGCGTGACCTCCACCAGGAACCAGTTGTTCCCCGTGGTGCTCCAGTCCGCGACGATCGCCGGGAGACCCGCCGGGACCGTGACCACGAAGGGCGGGGCGATGGGGCTGCCCCCGTCGGTGACCGGCCCGTCGTCCCCCGGGAACTCGTAGGTGCCGATGGTCCCCGCGTCCGTGTGCAGCATGGCGTACAGGGTCTCCCCGTCGGCGGCGGGGCGATCGAGGACGACCTCCACGGCCTCGTTCGTCCCGTCCGTCAGCGCGGCGTGCCCGATGACGTCTCCGGGCGCGCCGCCGTCGTCCTCGTGGATGACCATCCAGCCGGGTCCGTCGGACGTGGCCGCGTCCACCGTGACGATCGTGGACACGCCCTCGAGCGTCTGGTCCGTGGCGGTGACGGAGGGGGTGACGCCGTCGTCGACGGTGACGACGAAGGGCGGGGCGATGGGGCTCCCGTCGACGAGGACGGGTCCGTCGTCGCCGGGGAACTCGTAGGTGCCGACGGTGCCTGCGTCGATGTGGAGCATGGCGTAGAGGGTCTCGCCGTCGACGGCGTCGCGATCGAGCGTGACCGTGACGTCGGTGTTCGTGCCGTCGTCGACGGCCTCGAAGCCGACGACGTCTCCGGGCGCGCCGCCGTCGTCCTCGTGGATGACCATCCAGCCGGGCCCGTCGGAGACGACCTCTGCGACGACGACCTGGTCCGCGGGGTCTGCGGTCTGGTCGTCGACGGTGACGGAGGGGGTGACGCCGTCGTCGACGGTGACGACGAAGGGCGGGGCGATGGGGCTCCCGTCGACGAGGACGGGTCCGTCGTCGCCGGGGAACTCGTAGGTGCCGACGGTGCCTGCGTCGATGTGGAGCATGGCGTAGAGGGTCTCGCCGTCGACGGCGTCGCGATCGAGCGTGACCGTGACGTCGGTGTTCGTGCCGTCGTCGACGGCCTCGAAGCCGACGACGTCTCCGGGCGCGCCGCCGTCGTCCTCGTGGATGACCATCCAGCCGGGCCCGTCGGAGACGACCTCTGCGACGACGACCTGGTCCGCGGGGTCTGCGGTCTGGTCGTCGACGGTGACGGAGGGCGTCACGGCGCCCTCCACGGTGACCGTGAAGGTGGCCGAGACGGTCTCGCCGTTCTGGTCCACCACGGGCGTGTCCGGCCCCTCGGGCTCGAAGTCTCCGACGGTGCCGCCGTCGGCGTGGAGCATGGCGTGGAGCACCTGGCCGTCGGTGAAGTCCTCGTCGAAGACGAGCGTCAGGTCCTCGCTCACGCCATCGGACACCGCGAGCTGGCCCAGGATGTCGCCCGGCTCACCGCCGTCGTCGGCGTGGATCACGACCCACCCCGGCCCGTCCGAGACGACCTGGGAGACCACGATCTCGTCGGCCGGGTCTGCGGTCTGGTCCCCGACCACGACGGTCGGCACCGTGGGCGTCTCGCCGCCGCCCGTGATCGTGAACGACGCCATGATGAAGTTCCCGCTGGCGTCTTCGACGGGCACGTCCTGGCCCGGGAACTCCCAGGTCTCCTCCTGGCCATGGTCCACGTGCAGCATGGCGTGCAGCGTCTCGCCGTTGACCGCGGGGCGGTCCAGGGTGACGACCACGTCGGTGGTCTCGCCCCGCTCCACGCCCGTCTGGCCGATGACCGGCCCCGGGGCGCCCGCGTCGTCCTCGTGGATGGCGACCCAGCCCTTTTCCAGCGCGACCACGCGGTCGATCGCCACCTCCTCGGCGGGGTCCACGTCCTGGTCGCTGACCGTCACCTGCCAGGTCCGCTCCTCTCCGCCGCCGTCGTCGTCGCACGCGGCGAGGGACAGGGCCGCCAGGCCTGCGAGCAGCATGGAGAGAGTCGTCCGGTGCAGCCGAGTCATACGTCCTCCTCTGCCGACCACGGGTCGGCGATGGCACACGAAGACCGCGTCCATACGCCCCGGTGCGTGACCGAGTGCGGCGGGGCCGGCGCGGGTCGTTCGATGTCGATGGATGTGTTCCTGGGTACCGTGGCCGGGGCGACGATTCAACCCCGGGGGCGCTCGCGCACAGGGCGGTCGCAAAGTCGACCGCCCTCCCTTGCCCTTGCCCTTGCCCTTGCCTGCTCTCGAACGCGCAGAATACATCGTTTCCGAGCGGATAGAATCCGGCGCCGGGCGCCGCACCGCCGCGCGGCCCTCACTTGTCCGACTCTGCGATTGCCCTGCGCTCGCGCATCACCCCTCGTCCAGGGGGATGGTCCGCACCCAGCGGATGGCCGTGGGATCGCCGGTCAGCTCGCTGGCCTCGCGGGCGATGGCCGCGGTCTCCTCGTCCGTGAGGGTGCGATCGAGGGCCGACAGATCGTAGGCCACGCCGACCTTCGGGAAGTCGATGTGCGCCGAGCGGAGGTTGTTGGCGCCGGCTCCGAAGATGGCGTCGTCTACGGCCTTCTTGGTGCCGCGCGTGTCCACGTGGACCACGGCCAGCATGCTCGACGCCTGGTCCACCTCGAACTGGATGTTGGCGCGGGGCTGGAACACGCAGTTCCGGAGCATCCCGTAGTCGCTGAACATCTGGGTCGTCCGCGCCACGTACCGGGCGATGCGCGGCTGGGCCTCGCGGGTCGCCGCGCCGATGTGCGGCGTCGCGAACACCCGCGGCTCGTCCTCGTACGGGTTCACCCACACCTCGTCGCTGCTCCGGCCGGGCTCCTCGGGGAACACGTCCGTCATGGCGTAGGAGACGTGGCCGTCCCGGATGGCGCGCTTGAGCACGTCCGGATCCACCAGCACGCCGCGGGCGAGGTTGATGAAGATGCGCGGGCTCTCGCCGGGCTTGTCGCCCATGGCCTTCAGGCAGTCGTAGGTCACGAGCCCGGCGTTGGAGTGGCCGTGGTCGTCCTCCGCCGACACGTGGACCGTGACGTAGTCGGACACCCGGAAGAGCTCCTCCATGTCCTTGCAGAGGGTGAAGCCCATGGCCACGCCCACCTCGCGGGGCACCAGCGCCGTGTCGTAGAAGTACACGTCCATGCCCATGGCCTGGGCGAGCTGGGCCACCTGGCGGCCGATGTTGCCCATGCCGAGGATGCCGATCCGCTTGCCCTGGAGCTCGAAGCGGGCGCGGTTGTCCTTGCGCCACAGGGAGCCCTGCATCTCGATGACCGAGTCGAAGATGCGCCTCGACAGGGTGATCATCTCGCCCATGACCAGCTCCGCCACGGAGCGGCCGTTGGACACCGGATCGTTGGTCACCATGACCCCGTGACGGGCGCACGCCTCCTTGTCCACCGAGTCGTGGCCGATGCAGCAGAGCATCACCCCCGCGAGGTTCCTCGACGCGCGCACGACGGGCTCCGTCACCTCGACGCGGCTCCGCTTGAAGAGCAGGTTGTGCTGGCCCTCCTCGAGCAGCCTCACCAGCTCGGCCTCGTCCGGGGCGTCCGGGATGCGGTGGGGCTCGATGCCGAGGCGCCGTAGCTCGTCGTCGAGGATCGGATCGGGGTTCTCCAGGATCAGGGCCTTCTCGAAGCGGCCCTTCCACTGGCGCAGCTCGAACTCACCCTCGGGGGTCGTCACCATCGCGTCTCTCCGTGGTTGCGGCGTCCCATGAATACACCCTCGCCGGCCCGCGGGACCAGCGTCGCCACCGAGCGCTCGCTCGGGCGCCCGTCAGGCCCTCCAGCGGAAGGCCCAGGTCTTCACGAAGGCCCAGGCCGGTCGGCCCACGGCCAGGCCCAGGTCGCGGGCGGCCTCTCGGGTGATCTCGGCGCGGAGCGACTGGCCGACGTCGAGGCGGACGAGCAGCCTCCCGCTGACGTCGGCCACGTCCACCACCTCGCCCTCCAGGCGGTTCCGCGCGCTGATCCCCTCCAGCGGCCGGCTGGCCAGGAGCACGTCCTCGGGGCGCACGCCCACCCGCCGCCGGTCGCCCGGGGCCACGCCGGCGGGGGGCAGGGTGAGCGCGGTGTCGCCGAGGCGCGCGTGGACCACGCCGCTGTCCGGGTCGACGGACTCCACCACCACCTCCAGCACGCTCTCCAGCCCCAGGCCCTCGACCACGTCGAAGGCGGCCGGCGCGTGCAGGACCTCGTCGAGGCCGCCGTGGGCCACGACCCGCCCGGCGTCCAGGAGCAGCAGGCGATCGGTCAGGGACAGGGCCGCGGAGACGTGATGCGTGATCAGCAGCATGGGCACGTCCAGGCCGTCACGGACCCGCGCCAGGAGGTCCAGCATGGCCCGGCGGCGGGCCGGGTCCAGGGCGCGGAGAGGCTCGTCGACCAGCAGGGCGTGCGGGCCGGCCATGAGCGCCCGCGCGACCGCCACGCGCTGCTGCTCGCCCCCCGACAGGCCATGGGGGCGGCGGTCCATCAGCGGCCCCAGGTCGCACATGGACACGATCTCGTCCTCGCGGTGGCGGCCTCCGTAGCGCACGATCTCGCGGACGCGGCGGTGCGGCCACAGGCGGGGATCCTGGAAGATCAAGCCGACGCCGCGCTTCCAGGGCGGCACCCACGTCCCGTCCGAGGTGTCCACGAGCACCCGGTCGCCGAGGACGATCCGCCCGCGCGCGGGCCGCTCCAGGCCGGCCAGGAGGCGGAGCAGGGTGGACTTCCCGGCTCCGTTGGGCCCCAGCAGGGCGGTCACCGGGTGCTCCAGGCGGGCGGAGGCCTCCAGGGAGAACGCGCCCCCGAACCACGCGAGGTCGAAGCTCAGCCCCTCCACCGGGTCCTCCGGGCCAGGGCCTCCCCCGCGAGCATGGTGGCGAACGCCAGGGCCGTCGACACGAGGGCCAGGCGGGTGGCCAGCGCCTCGCCGCCGGGCACCTGCAGGGCCGTGTAGACCGCGAGCGGCAGGGTGGTGGTCTCGCCGGGCACGTTGCCGGCGAAGGTGATGGTGGCGCCGAACTCGCCCAGGCTGCGCCCGAAGGCGAGGATGGCCCCGGCCAGGACCCCGGGGGCCGCCAGGGGCAGGGTGATCGTGAGGAAGGCGCGCACCGGCGAGGCGCCGAGGACCATCGCGGCCTCCTCCAGCGCGGGGTCCACGGCCTCGAAGCCGAGGCGCACGGCGCGCACGAGCAGGGGGAACGACACGACGGCGCTCGCGACCGCCGCCGCCTCCCAGGAGAACGCGACGTCCAGGAAGCCGAGCGGGCCCGCGGGCGCGAAGAGCAGCAGCAGGCCGTAGCCCGTCACCACCGGCGGCAGCACGAGGGGGAGGTGCACCACGGCGTCCACCACGGTCCTGCCGGGGAAGCGCCGCCGCGCCAGCAGCCACCCCATGGCCAGCCCCGGCGGGAGGGCGATCGCCACGCACGCCGCCGCCACCTTGAGGGATAGGAGGACCACTCCGGCCATGGCCGGCTCCATCACGGCGGCTCCGAGAAGCCGTGGGACAGGAAGGCCTCGCGGCCCTCCGGGGAGACCAGCGCGTCGAGCAGGGCCCCGGCCAGGGGGTGCGTGCTGCCGGACGGGCGGATCGCCACGTAGCGGATGGGGCGGTGGTCCTCTGCGGGGAGGCGGCCGACGATGCGCACGTTCTCCCGGGTGGTGGCGTCGGAGCCGTAGACGATGCCGGCGCCCGCGGTGCCCCGCGCCACGTGGGTGAGGGCGGACGGCGCGTCGGCGGTGGGGGCGAGACGGCTCCGGAGGGCCTCCCAGTCGCCCGTGGACTCCAGGGCTTCGCGGCCGTAGCGCCCGCCGGGGACGTGGGACGGATCCCCCATGGCCAGGCGCCCGTCGAAGGCCGAGGCCAGGTC
Organism: Myxococcota bacterium; assembly: GCA_051747385.1. Classification (GTDB taxonomy): domain Bacteria; phylum Myxococcota_A; class UBA9042; order PHBI01; family JACKFB01; genus JBNJGB01. Next base: position 8,150 of record JBNJGB010000016.1, on the reverse strand, counting down.
CTCTCCCGGCGCCCAGGTCCAGTCCGTGCCGGTCTGCGCCACCACCAGCAGGCGATTGCCCGCGACGTCCACGCCGACGTCGGCGGCCACGTGGTCTCGCTCCCGCAGCCAGTCGACCCAGTGGGGATCCGCGGACAGGTAGAGGTCCGCCGGGGCCCCGGCGTCGATCTGCCGCGCCAGGGTCGAGGAGGCGGCGGTGGACACGCGGACCTCCACGTCGTGGGCCTCCTCGAAGCGCCGAGCGACGGCCTCCACCGGGGTCTTCGTGCTGGCGGCGGCGAGGAGGTGCAGCGGGTCCGAGCCGTCGGCGTCATCCGTCGCATCGTCGCGACAGCCGCCCAGCGCGGCGGCCGTCAGGAGCGTCGTGAGCAGGAGCCTGGACAGCGGGGCGATCACGGCGCACAGCGTGCCGCCGGCCTCTCGGAGGGTCAAGGAGTCCGACGGGCGTGTTGCGGGCGGCCCCGCGGCGTGTTTCCCTCGCCTTCGACTCCTCCTCCAGCGAGACGAGCCCTGCGACCCGACGTGCCTGACCTCGCCGCCGACCGCCGACGTCCGGACACCGCGCCCCGCGGGAGGGGGCGCTGATGCCGAAGCGGGCTCCCGGCGCGGACGGGGGGACGTGGTTCGACCAGCTCGGGGTCGAGGCGCCCCACGTGGAGCCCGCGCCCATGCAGGAGCCGACCTGGGTCGACTGGACCATCCCGACGGTGACCGTCCTGGCCGCCACCGGCCTGGCGCTGGCGGTGCTGTCGTGGCTGTTCCGCTGGCTGGATCGGCGCGTCGGCGGGGACCCGCGGCTCGACCGACGCCGTCTCCGGGCGCTCCAGGCTTTCGCCTCGGTGGCCATCGTCGTCGGAAGCGTCTACATCTGGATCAGGCAGGCGCCGACGCCGCCGGTGGTCGATTCGTTCCTGTTCCGCAGGGTCGAGCCCTGGTTCTGGGCGTCCTTCGGCCTGGCCATGTGGGTCATCGGCGGCTGGTACGTGACGCGCAAGGTCGTCTCCATGCTGGAGCACCGCGCGGACCGGACCCGCGCCGTCATCGACGACGCCCTGGCGTGGGCGGTTCGGAAGCCGTTCTTTCTCATCCTCATGGTCGCGGGCACCGCCGTCTGGGCCGAGCTCGTCCCCCTGTCGCCGCGGGCGAGGCCGTACGTCTCGGTGGTCATCAAGGGCGGCGCGGCCCTGAGCGCCGTCATGTTCGTCGACGGCTTCGTGCAGGCCTGGATCCGCCTGCGGGAGCGCACCTCCACGGTCCTGGCCACGAGCGGAGGCGTGCTGCGGACCGCGGCGCGCGTGGTGCTCTACATCGTGGGCGCGCTGATGATCATGTCGGCCGTCGGCCTGGACATCACCCCGCTCATCGCCTCCCTGGGTATCGGCTCCCTGGCGCTCGGCCTCGCGCTCCAGAAGACCCTGGAGGACTTCCTCGCCGGCCTGCTCATCGCAGCCGACCAGCCGATCCGCGTCGGGGACTTCGTGGAGCTCGAGAGCGGCCTGTCAGGCACGGTCCTCAGCATCGGCTGGCGCACGACCCGCCTGCGCACGCGAGACGACATGTACGTGGTCGTCCCCAACTCGCGCCTCGGCCAGGCGACGGTCGTCAACCGCAGCATGCCCGACGGGGAGGTGAGCTTCACGGTGCCGGTGGGCATCCACTACGACAGCGACCTGGACCACGCCGCCGACGTGACCCTGCAGGTGGCCGAGCGCCTCATCCAGACCGACCCCCGGGCTGTGCAGGACTACGAGCCGCGCCTCATCTACGAGGCGTTCAACGACTCGAGCATCGACTTCCGCGTCTGGCTGCGCGCCCGCCACTGGGAGCAGCACTTCGGCCTCAAGGACGCCTTCATCCGCAAGCTCCACGTGCGCTACCGGGAAGAGGGCATCGTCATCCCCTTCCCCATCCGCACCCTGGACGTCCCCGACGCCATGCCCCTCCGCCAGGTCGACGGCGATCCCTGACTGGGGTCAAGCCTACTCATTTCACACTTTCGCGTGTCTGTGGGGTCAAGCCTACTCATTTCACACTTTCCCGGCCCGGCCCTCACCGGTGCCGATACCGGGTCATGAGGCTGTCCGGCAGCACGTTCGACGTCAGGAACACGAGCGTGAACAGCCGCCGCGCCACCCCGTGCTCCAGCTCCACCACGCCGCGCAGGGCGTCCTGCATCATCTCGGCCGCCTCGTCGTGGACCAGCTTCTTGGCGTAGTCGAGGGTCTCCAGGTCGCGCCGTCCCACACCGCTCACCGATCGATCGAGCTGCTCGATGATGTGGCGGTAGTCGCGGAAGTGCGGGTTCAGCCGCTGCATGCTGAGCGGCACCGTCCGCTCGTCGTCGCCCCTCCGGACGATGAGGTCCGTCCCGCCGTCGGGCCGGCGTCGGAGGGTCAGGGTCGTCTCGTCGTCCTCGCCCGTGGCGTGATCGAGGTTCAGCTCCGTGAGCATCTGCCTCCACTCGTGCTCGCGGTGGCGGCTCACGTTGTCGTACAGGGCGGGATCGAGCTGGAACTTCACGGCGCGTCCTTCCCCTTGCGGCGGCTCGTGGCATGATGACCCGCCGCACCCTAGCAGATGCGCCACTGAATACCGCGGCGTCGTCCGGCGTCGCAGCCGCGTCCCACGACCCCGGGAGCCCGCCATGCGCACGATCCTCGCCCTGCTGCTCGCCCTGCTCCTCCTGCCGGCCGCGCCGGACACGGCCCGGGCCGCGGACGACTTCGACGGCTTGATGGCTCGCGTGCCCGCCTCGGCCTACGCTCTCGTGGCCGTGGATCACGCCCGGCTGTCGGAGCATCCCCACTACGACAAGCTGCTCTCCTTCCTGGAGAGCGAGGGCCAGGGCAGGGGCCTGCGCTTCGCCGTCGAAGCGGGGATGACGGCCGGCGAGGACGTGGTCCGCAGCGTCAGCTTCGAGCGCGACGCCTGGACCCACGGGACGCTCCTGGCGGGCGACCTGGACGTGGACGCCCTGAAGGCCCACGCGAAGAAGACCCTGGCGGAGGGCTTCGAGACCGGGGAGCACGCCGGGAAGACCTGGTTCTCGGTGGACGGGACCCTCCGCGCCGCGCCCCTCGGCGACGGCGTCGTCGTCTTCGCGGAGTCGAAGGTGATGGAGGAGGTCCTGGCCCTGGCCGCCGGGGAGGGGCGTCCGGCGACGAAGCGCGACGGGTTCCGAGCGCTGGAGCGGGCCGCGTCGAAGGGCAAGCCGACCATCTGGGGCTTCAGCTGGGTGCCGGAGGCGGCGCGGAAGCGCCTGCGGGAGCGGGGCAGCGAGGAGATCGCCGAGGTGGAGCGCACCACCATCCGGGCTCGAGGCACGGCGGACATGGACCTGCAGATGGTGGGCTACACGGGCGACCACGACGAGGCGAAGGCCGTCGTGGAGTCCATCCGGGGGAAGATCGAGCGGAAGATCATGGGCTCGACCCTGCTCAAGGCGCTCGGCGTGGCCGCCCTGGCGCAGCGCATCGACCTGGAGGCCGAGGGGAAGCGGGCCGTCGCCGCCCTGAAGCTCACGGCGGACCAGATCGGCCTCCTCGCATCCGTCGGGCCGCGGGTGATCACCATCCTGGAGCAGTAGGGCCGACGCCCCCGGGGAGCGCGCGAGAAAGTGTGAAATGAGTAGGCTTGACCCCACCGCCGCGGGCTCGCTATCTTCCCGCGCCATGGAGCGCCTCCCCACCGACCCGCCGTCGGGCGTCTCGTCCTGGTGCGAGATCTCCCGGGACGCCCTGCGGCACAACTGCCGCATCTTCCGGAGCCGGCTCGCGCCGGGGGCGCGCCTGGGCATGGTGGTGAAATCCGACGCCTACGGGCACGGGCTGGTGGGGTGCGCCCGGACCTTCCTGGAGGCCGGCGCCGACTGGCTCGTCGTGAACACGGTCGACGAGGCCCTGGCGCTCAGGCGGGCGGAGGTGGAGGCGCCGCTGTACGTCTGCGGCCCGACCCTCGCGGACCGCGCGTGGGACATGGCCGAGGCGCGCGCGCGCGTGGTCGTCTATGACGCCGACCTGGTGGAGGCCCTGGACGCAACCGGGCGCGGCGCCGGCGAGCCGGTCCCCGTGCACGTGAAGGTGGAGACCGGCAACAACCGCCAGGGGCTCGCCCTGGAGGAGGCCGTGGCCCTCGGCCGCCGGATCCGGGACCTCCCCGGCGTGACCCTCGAGGGGCTGTCCACGCACTACGCCGACATCGAGGACACCACGGACCACCGCTTCGCGCTGGGCCAGCTCGAGGCCTTCGAGGCGGCGCGACAGGCCTTCGCGGACGCGGGGCTGGACGTCCCGGTGGCCCACTCGGCCAACTCGGCGGCGACCATCCTGTGGCCGGAGACCCACGGCGACCTCGTGCGCGTGGGCGTGGCGGCCTACGGCCTCTGGCCCTCGACGGAGACCTACGTCACGGCCATCCAGATCGAGGCCCACGGCAAGCCGGGCTTCCCACCCCAGCTCCGGACGGCCCTGTCGTGGCGCTGCCGCATCGCCCAGGTGAAGGACGTGCAGCCGGGCGACTACGTGGGCTATGGCCGCACCTTCCGCGCGACCCACCCCATGCGCATCGCCATCCTCCCGGTGGGCTACTTCGAGGGCTACGATCGACGCTTGTCGAACCTGGCCCACGTGCTGGTGGACGGCCAGCGTGCACCCGTGCGCGGGCGGATCTGCATGAACATGACCATGGTCGACGTGACCCACGTCCCCGGGGCACGGCGAGGCTCCGTCGCCACCCTCCTGGGCGACGACGGGGACGAGGTGGTGAGCGCCGACCTCCTCGCGAGCTGGATGGGCACCATCAACTACGAGGTCGTCTCGCGCATCCACCCGGACCAGCCCCGGAGGTTCGCGTGACCGCCGGCGGCGCGGACGGGGCCGAGCCGGAGACCCTGGCCTTCTTCGACATGGACCTCACCCTGGTGGGGGCCAATACGGGAAAGCTGTGGGTGCGGGACGCCTTCCGCCGCGGCGAGGTGGGCGCGCTCACCATGGGGCGGCTCATGTTCGCGGCGCTCCGCTATCGCCTGGGCCTCATGGACCCGGGGCCGCTCATGCACCAGGCGGCGGAGACCCTGGCCGGGACGCCCGAGTCGGCCCTGTCCGCACGCTGCGAGGTCTTCTTCGAGGAGGAGGTCCGCCCCCGCATCCTCCGCCGGGCCGTCGATCGGCTGCGCAGACACCGACGGCGCGGGCACCGGATCGTACTGCTGTCGGCCTCCACGCCGTACGTGGTCGGCCGCCTGGGCGAGCACCTGGAGGTGGAGCACGTCCTCTGCACCCGCCTGGAGGTGCAGGAGGGCGTGCTCACCGGGCGGTTGTCCGATCGCGCCTGCTACGGGGAGGGCAAGCTCCACGCGGCGAGTCGCTTCGCGGTGGAGCGCGGAGCCTCCCTGGAGAGCTCTTGGTTCTACACGGACTCCATCCACGACCTGCCCCTGCTCGAGGTGGTGGGCAACCCGGTCGCGGTGAACCCCGATCCACGCCTGGAGCGGGTGGCCCGGCGCCGGGGCTGGCCCGTGGAGGACTTCTTCGGGGACGCTCGCCGCAGGTAGCTCGTAACGTACTGTTATCACAGGGCAATCGCGCGAGCCTGGTGCGTGATGAATGTGTTGACTGTGCGCGAGACGCTGTGCTAGTCACGCCGCGCCCGTCGGGGCGGTGAGTCGGCAGACCGCTCCCGGAACCCTCGCAACGACGTCAGGAGCCACGGCGCGCCGTGAGCGACTTCAAGGACAGGATGGACATCGCCTCCATCGGGCTGGAGATGGGGGGCTGCGTCGCCGTCGGGTACTTCCTGGGTACCTGGGTCGACCGCTCCTTCGGATCCGAGCCCTGGGGTCTCGTGTTCTTCCTGGTCGCCGGGTTCGGAGCCGCCGGAAAGGGCCTGCTCCGCGTCGTGCGCCGCGCCCGCCGCGTCACCCGGCAACCGGACGTTCCGGCCCGGATGCTCACGACCGACTCCTCGGGGGAGCGCATCCGATGAGCGCCTCCGGACAGACGGGGATCGAGAGGTTCCTCTCCGGCGTCCTCCGCCTGCTGGTGGTCCTCGTGCCTGTCTCAGGCGCGGCGACGCACCTGCTCGCCGGTCCGGGCGAGCTTCTCTGGGGTGTCCTCGCGGGCGGCGCGTTGGGCCTCCTGAACTTCGCGGCTCTCGTCTGGCTGGGCCGCCGCATCCTCCGCGCCGAGACCCGCTCGCGCACCTTCTACGGGGTCCTCTTCTTCGTGAAGCTGACCCTGCTCGTCGCGGCGGTGTTCCTGCTGCTCCGCTATCTTCCGCTCGCTCCGCTGGGCTTCCTGATCGGGATCTCCCTGCTGGTGCCGGCGGTCATCCTCATGATCCTCTGGACCTCGCTGGCGCCCGCCGCCGCGATCACCGAGGGGGGACAGGCGTCATGAAGCACGCGTTCCGTACCGTCGTCGTGGCCGCGCTCGTCGTGGCGGCCCTGGGGCTCACCGGTGACGCGGCCATCGCCGCCGCCGAGGCGGGCGAGGCCCACGCGGCCGGCGAGGTCGGAGAGGCCCACGGGGGCTGGGAGGGCGAGCACTGGTCGGTGCTCAAGTACCTGCCAGGCGCCCTGGCCACGAACCTGCGCCACGCCATCGGCGAGACCTGGCTCGAGGGCAACGACCACCCGCACGTGAGCCACGTCTTCATGGCGATCATCGTCTTCGCGCTGGGGTTGCTCTTCATGCTGGCGGCCCACGCCCGCCTGCGGAAGGAGGACGCGGTGCTCCCGCCGAAGCGTTGGAACGCCTTCGCGGTCTTCGACATCATCATCGAGGCCGTCCTGGACCTGATGACGAAGATGATGCCCCGGGACAAGGCACTCCAGTACCTGCCCCTGTGCACCGCGCTGGCCGTGTTCATCTTCATGGCCAACTTCCTCGGGCTGGTCCCGGGCTTCCTGCCTGCCACGGACAACCTCAACACCACGCTGGCCCTCGGCGTCGTGGCCTTCCTCGCCTACAACTGGTGGGGGATCAGGACGCACGGCCTGCTGGCGCACCTGAAGCACTTCCTGGGACCCATCATCTGGCTGGCACCGCTGATGCTCGTCATCGAGCTCATCAGCCACTTCGTGCGGCCGATCAGCCTCGCGCTGCGCCTGATGGGCAATATGTTCGGCGACCACATGGTCCTGGGCATCTTCCTGGGCTTCCACGTCCTCTTCGTGCCCTTGCCGGTGATGGCGCTCGGCCTCATCGTCGTCACCGTCCAGGCCCTGGTCTTCACGCTGCTCACCATCGTGTACATCGCCATGGCGGTGGAGGAGCACGAGCACGAGCACGAGGCACCGGGGGCCGTCGAGGACCCCTATGAGGCCATCGCCTGAGTCGCTCGGGTCGCCCGAGATTCTGGTTGCGCCGCCGGGCCGATTGTTGTAGCAACGCGCGGCCTCACACAGACGCACGAGCGGGTTCGCGCCCAACCCCTGGTTCGATGACAGAAGGAGCTGTCCGATGAAGAAGGTGCTCAGCACTGCATTCCTCACCCTGGTCACCCTGTGTGCGATGGCCCCGATGGCCCTCGCCCAGACCGGCGCGGAGGACAACGAGTTCACCGTCCAGACCATGCTGGCGATCGCCTCCGGCCTGGGCCTGGCCATCGCCGCGTTCGGTGGCGCCCTCGGTCAGGGTCGCGCTGCCACGGCTGCCCTGGAGGGCATCGCCCGCAACCCGGGCGCCGCGGACAAGATCTTCACGCCGCTGATCCTCAGCCTCGCGCTCATCGAGTCGCTCGTCATCTACGCCCTGGTCATCGCCTTCATCCTGTCGGGCAAGATCGCGTAGCAGCGGCCTTCGCCGCACGTGCACGAGGGCGGGCTCCCGTTCAGGGGGCTCGCCCTTTTTCTTTGTTGGTCGGGAGGTACGGGTCGCTCCCGTCGCGAGCGCGGCCGCCTGCGCGCATCTCCGCCTCCCGCCGACGCTGCGAGGTAGCCTCCGGCTACCTCTCGGTCGCCGGAACCGGCGCCTGCGGCGCCTGGCGGATCTGCACGCATTCGTCTCGCGCTCTCTCGGTCCGCGCCCCGCACCTCCCTCCCCGGGTCTTCCGGTACGGGTCGCTCCCGTCGCGAGCGCGGCCGCCTGCGCGCATCTCCGCCTCCCGCCGACGCTGCGAGGTAGCCTCCGGCTACCTCTCGGTCGCCGGAA
>JBNJGB010000015.1:0-142661 GCA_051747385.1 Myxococcota bacterium | reverse complement strand
GCGTGCAGGGCCGGCTGGGCTGACGGGCGGACCGATAAGCTTCCATGGGTTCATCTCCGGTAGCGGTTCTCGTTAGGTAGCACCCGCCCAACGTCTTGCCAATCAGCTGCGAAGGCGCGCGCTCTGCCGCGGTTTGTTGTGGCCGAGGCCCTCAGACGCATCGTAAGTTCTCTTTTCATTCCGCGCGCCTTCGGCGGCTGCATTGGCTGGTTGGGTGGAAAAGGTCCAGTTCTGGTCCTGCGCCGTCGAACCACTCCTTATGCTCGCGTTCCGAGCAGCCGGCGGGTTCGTACGTCCACGAAGCGCCATTGCGCAGAAGAAAACCGTCGGATTTCACCCGAGGCCCGCGCAAGTACAGCGACCAAGGCGCTGGGTCGGAGTTGCTCGCAATTCGATGGAAGATCTCCCGCCCGATGAGGTTGATGCTCCCGGGACGATACCGCCGGCGCGATGCTTCTTGCCCGAAGCGCGCTCGCTCCTCCACGTAGGCCCCCACCAAGATCAATGACAGGCTCCATTGCCACGGGTGATCATGAAACACGCCAGGCTCCAAGTCCGCGCCGGCTAGGTGATGAAGGTAGAGCCCGAATCCTCCATGCTCGAGCAGGTGGTATCGTCGCAGCAGGACGCGCCCGTCCTTGGAGACCACCTGGAGGCCAGGACGACCAGTGGCAACTGTTCGCAGGATGAGCCTGAACGCACGTTCCCATCGTTGCCAGAGGCCGGCCATCATTGACTTCATCCTCTTCCGTCTATGGCACATGCCGCTCAGCAAGGTCAATTAGGGTCCGGAACTGCCGTATGTAGTGCTCCACAGCTTGAGGCGCATAGTTGACGTTCGCTCCCGCCACCACACCGCGCGTGTTCAATACGCCCACAGAGACCTTGGACGTCCCGAATACAACGAAGTCGGTTGGTATCGTGTGCACCTGTGCGTACTCGCTCTCATTCGGGAAGAGATAGAAGCACTCGACGCCGGACGCCTCCAAGTCGTCCATGTGCTCCCGGATGATCGGGAGGTCGTAGTGCTCGCGGTGATCGAACCGAAATAGCCTCGCGACGACGACACCGCGATTGGCTGCATTCTTGTGTGCCTCGATGGAACCGAGGAGGGACTTGTTCCGGAACTGCTCTTCAATTTCGGTATGGGTCCCTGTGACGGGGCAGGTAGAACGAAGCACGTCGTGCCTTCGAAGCGAGCGGATTGTGTCCTTGTCGTCTTCATAGACGGCCTCAAGCGACTCCAACGTGTACCTACCCTCCGCAAGTTCTCGCAGTTCGTGACGCAGCAAGTTGAACCGGCGAGTCAGGTGTGTTTCGTCCGTCTCTGCCACGTGCTTCATGAGATGGAACAACTCACTTTGCTCCGACAGGTGATGAAGAATGTTCCTCTCGACCTCGCCAAGATTCACGGCGTGAGCGAGGAGCAGAGCAATGCCCTCACCCATGACACCTAGGAGGATTCCAAACTCGACATCTGAGAAGAGGAGTCCGCCGCAAACGCCCGCCAGTACGGACACCAACGAACCCCAACCAACCCACCTGCGGCCTGCGGTGCTGCTAAAGAGCCCCTGCCTTCTATCCAGGGTTCGGACGCGAATGTCCGCGAAGCGCGGAGCTCGCTCCGCGCAGTTGTTGTCCGTCTTCCTGAATGAAGTTAGAGTCGCCAGTAGTCGGGACCGCCGCGTCCGGCCCAGCACTCTGACTGTCTCGCGAACGGTTCAAGTTCAAGTCGAGCCTCCTGGCAGCAATGGCTTGCGCTCTGCAGTCAACGGCGCAACGCAATGAACCGTAACACGTGCTGCCGGAAGGCGTACACGGCAGCAGGTGGCTACGCTCGTGTAGTTCAAGCTCATTTTCCACCCAACGCCTTGCAAATCTGTGGTGGGGTCCCGGAGCGAAGCGGAGGGCCCCATCCACAGCATTTGCTGGTTGGGCGGCGCACCGGCCTGTCTCGACTCATCATGCACGATAGTTCTGGACGGGCGCCTGCTTCTTCTATCATTCGGAGTCACTCTCGCTGCCCTGCCTGCCAGAGACGATCTTCTCGCGTTGCCGATGGTACCAGTCTAGCACGTGGTCGCCTGTAACGAGTCGTTCTCCGTTGGGAGCCAAGCCGAGGTCCAGGGTCCCCCCGAGGACCGCTGCGCTCTCCTCCCACGCGCTCTGATACGCCTCCGCAGAATCGAGCCACAGCATCTCCACCTCAGATGCGGGGTTCGGACCGGTGCGCCTCATGAATGCAACGATGTTGTGAATCAGATGGCTTGCCAAGCGAAGCCGCTGAAGCAAGGCCTCGGGATTCCAGTTCCTGGCGACCTGCACAAGGCGAAGGTTGCTCTTGTCTGACCGGTGCACACGTTGAACGGCGAGGGTTCTTGAGCCGAAGTCACTGCCCTGGAGATTGATCGTATGCTCGGCTGCATTCGGTTCATCGACTTGAGTCCGAGCAGTGATTGACATGCTGAATCCGCCTGGCTCGATTCGCATCCCGTGCTTCAGACTGTTGTACTCACGGCCAGCTCGTTCATCTAAAACCTCTGCCGCGGCGCGCCCCAGGAAGTCGGCTGTTTCAGCGACAAGTCTTTCCTGCATGCCCTTTGGCTTGGTTACCCCCATGTAGAGCAACTCCGAGAAGGACTGCCAGGTGATGTGGTGTAGGGGCAACGTGGATAGAATCTCCCTCTCCTGGGATATCTCCCGAACGACCTCGCGCAGGTCGCGGTTTCGGTACTTCTGCAGCCAACCAACAACGCAGTGTGGTGCCTGGATGACTGAACACGTAAGAGCGAAGAGTGTCTCAAGGGCGTGGCCGTAAGAGGTCCGGATGGCCACGGCAATGGTCTGTGAGGTGGGCTCGGACTCGAACGCTTCCGCATACAGCTCCGCCAGGAACCGGAAATACGAAGAGTCAAATCGGCCCAAGAAGGCCGAGTTCTCAGCCTCCAAGTCTTCGCCCCAGAGGCAGTATGGCGTGCGATGAACGACGAATGGAAGACGCTGCATAGCTCCTACGTCCCAGTGTTCGGAGATTGGCCAAATAGCCGCCCAACGCATTGTGGAACGGCGTGGATGCAGCCTATGCGAAGGGGTGGTCGGCTGCGGGCACGCCGGGATATCGGCGTCTGGTGGCTCGGGGACCACCGCGAATCAAGTGCTCGCGCGGCGGGTCGGTGGAGTTGGGCTGTGAGTGGGCCGGCCATCGTCTGGGGATGGGCTGCGAGTGCACCACGTACCCGCCGGGGGTAGGCGGTGAGCACGCAGTCCAAGTCGTGGCCGCGTCGAGGGCGGTGCGCGTGGTGTTGGTGGCGGGGCGGCGTCGCGTGGTGTCCGCGGCCCGAGCCCGCCAGAACGTCGCAGGGTGGCGTCGCGTGGTGTCCGCGGCCCGAGCCCGCCGGAACCTCGCGGGGCGGCGTCGCGTGGTGTCCGCGGCCCGTGCCCGCCGGAACGTCGCAGGGCGGCGTCGCGTGGTGTGCGCGGCCCGAGCCTGCCAGAACGTCGCAGGGCGGCGTCGCGTGGCGATCGAGGCCCGGGCGGGCGGGCTGGGGACGGACCTCCGACGGGGCTTCGCGAGATTCTCCGCAACGAATGGGGCGGCGGGCGTCACAAGGGGGGTGTGGGCCGACGTTGACGGGGCCCGGGGAGGTCGTATGAAGCTGCTGGAGCGGGTGCGGGTGGTGCTGCGGACGAAGAACTACTCGCCGCGGACGGAGGAGGCCTACTGCGCGTGGATCGTGCGGTACGTGAGGTTTCACGGGCTGAGACATCCCGCGGAGATGGGGGCGGACGAGGCGGTGGCGTTCCTGAACCACCTGGCGGTGGTGAGGCGGCTGTCGGCGTCGTCGCAGAACCAGGCGCTGTCGGCGCTGCTCTTCCTGTATCGGAAGGTCCTCGAGATGGATCTCGGGGACGTGGGCGCCACGACGCGGGCCAGGAAGCCGAGGACGCTGCCGGTGGTGTTGACGCCGACGGAGGTCCGCGCGGTGCTGCGCCGGCTGGACGGGCCGGACCGGATCGCCGGGGCGTTGATGTACGGCGGCGGGCTGCGCGTCTCCGAGGTCGCCTCGTTGAGGGTGAAGGACCTGGACCTGGAGCGGCTCGAGATCGTCGTGCGCCGGGGGAAGGGGGCCGTCGACCGGGTGACGACCCTGCCTGGGGCGCTCGTGGGGCTCCTCCGGGAGCAGATCGCGCGGGTGGTCTGCCTGGCGGAGGCCGACGACGAGGCGCCGGACTTCGGCGGCGTGACCATGCCCGACGGGTTGGAGCGCAAGTTCCCGCGGGCCGCGAAGGAGGTGCCGTGGCTGTACCTGCTCCCGGCGGCGCGGCGCTGCCGGGACGAGCAGGGGCGCCTGCGTCGGCATCACAGGGACGTGTCCCACGTCCAGCGATCCGTGAAGGCGGCGGTGAGGCGCAGCGGCGTCGCCAAGAAAGCCAGCAGTCACACGTTCCGCCACTCCTTCGCGACGCACCTGCTCGACTCGGGCACGGACATCCGCACCGTGCAGAAGCTCATGGGGCACCGGAGCGTGCGGACCACGATGGTCTATCTCCACCTCGTCGGGCGCGGTGCGTACGGGACCCGGAGCCCGCTGGACCTCAGCCTCGACGTGCCCGCGTCCGCAGGAGCGAACCTGTGGTGAGGGTGGTGAGGGTGGTGAACCGTTCGGGCAGGACGGCTTGTGCGGGCTCGGATCCATGGTCGGGCGGCATGGTAGCCGGGGCCACGGGGCCTCGCAACGCCGCATGCCGGCCTCGGGGCGTGTGGGGTAACTGCGGTCCCGGCGGGGCCTGGGGAGTGCGAGCACGGGCGGAGCGGGTCACACGGACGCCGGGTGGCAGGTTGACGCTGCCACGGTGACCGGGTGAAGAGGTGCCCACGCTTCGCGCCCCCTTCGTCCGACCAGCCCAGCGAGCAGGAGACCGCGATGACACCGACGACGACGGCGCCCCTTCGGCATGTCGCCCTGTGGACTACGATCCTGCTCGGCCTCGGCGCGGCCGCGTGCGAGGGGCCCTCCGGGGGCGCCGGGTTCGTGCCGGTCGGAGACGGCGACGGGCTGGCCCTCGACGGAGGGGGCGGGGACGCTGCGACCCTGCCGGATGATGCCGTGGGGCCGGACGCCGAGGAGGTCGCGGCGGACGTGCCAGGGTCGGAGGTCGACGCGTCGGCCGAGGACATTGCGAGCGAGGACGGAGCCGGCGAAGACGTCGTGGGCGAGGACGGAGCCGTTGGGGACGACGGGCAGGACTCGGACGGCGGCGGGCCGGACACGGTGCCGCCCACGGTGGGCTTCACGAGTCCGGCCGAGGGGGCGACGGTGTCGGGACAGGTCCAGGTGGCCCTGGAGGCGAGCGACGACCACGGCGTGGACCGGGTGGAGGTGTTCGTGGACGGGGCCAAGGCCACGACGCTGGAGGCGGCGCCGTACGAGTGGACCTGGGACGCGGCGGGGGTGTCGCCCGGGGCCCACGCGCTGTCGGCCATCGCGTACGACGTGGCGGGCAACGTGGGCACCGCCGAGGTCGGGGTGCAGGTGGAGGAGACCTGCGTGGAGGGCTGCGGGCCCACGTGCGGGGACGGCGAGTGCACCGGCGACGAGACCGGGGCCACCTGCCCCGAGGACTGCGAGGCGCCGCCGGTGTGCACGCCCGGGGAGTGGACCTGCGAGGGGTCGGGCGCGCGGAAGCAGTGCAACCTGGACGGCTCGGGCTTCTTCGAGGCCGTGGCGTGCCCGGGAGGGCAGACCTGCAGCGCCGGGGAGTGCGTCGGGGGCGGCGGCTGCGAGGTCGACCCGGCGCTGGGGGCGTTCGCGGGCTGCGCGTTCTGGACCGTGGACCTGCCGAACCACCCGGATCCGACGCTGGACCCGACGCCGGAGGAGCAGCCCCACGCCGTCGTCGTGTCGAACCCGGGCGAGGAGGCGACTACGCTCGCGTTCGAGGCGCCCGAGGGCGTGACGCTGGACATCGCGGACCCGACGGTGCCTGCCGGGGAGTCGCGCGTGTTCGAGATGCCCGTGCAGAACGTCTCCGGGACCGAGACGGCGATGAAGGGCATCCGGTTGATGAGCGACCGGCCCGTGCTCGCGCACCAGTTCAACCCGTGGCAGAACAGCTTCTCCAACGACGCGTCGCTCCTGCTGCCGGAGGCGCTCCTGGGCCAGGAGTACGTCGTGCTGTCGTGGCCCACGAAGGCCCTGGAGCTGACCCCAATCCCGCTTCCCGGCGACCCGCCGAACCAGTCCGGGTGGTTCACGGTCGTGGCGCCCTTCGACGACACGCTGGTGACGGTGACGGTCACGGCGAACGTGGACGCCGGGGGGACGGTGCAGGCGATGGCGCCGGGGGACAGCCAGACGGTGACGCTCCAGGCGGGCGAGGTCCTGAACGTGGAGGCGGATCCGAAGGACGCCGAGGAGGTGGCCGACCTCACGGGCTCCACGGTCGTCGCGGACAAGCCGGTGGCGGTGTTCGGCGGGCACGAGGCGGCCGTGGTCTCGCCCCCCGGGGTGGACGGGTGCTGCGCGGACCACCTGGAGGAGCAGCTCCTGCCGGTGGAGGCCCTGGGGCAGGACTACCTGGCCGTGAAGACGAAGCCCCGGGGCGGGGACGTGGACGTCTGGCGCGTGCAGGCCGCCGAGGACGACGTCACCGTGACGACGGACCCGGCCGTCGAGGGCCTGGACGGCGTGACGCTGGCGGAGACGGGGGACTGGGTGGAGGTGTTCACGGACGCGTCGTTCGAGGTCCACGGCACGGGGAAGCTCCAGGTCGGCCAGTACCTGGTGGGCAACTCGACCACCGACTCGGGCGTGGGCGACCCGAGCCTCGTCGTGGGCGTGCCGGCCGAGCGCTTCCGCGACTCGTACATGCTGATGGTGCCCGAGGGCTTCGACGAGCACTGGCTCACCGTGGTCAAGGAGGCCGGGACCACGGTCCACGTGGACGGGATCCCCGTCGCGGAGGTGGAGTTCACGCCGCTCGGGAGCGGGACCTGGGCGTATGCCTGGGTGGCCCTGGAGCCCGGCGTCCACGACGCCTCGGGTGACGCCGCCTTCGGCCTGACCGCGTACGGCTTCGGCGACACGGTGAGCTACGCCTACCCGGGCGGCCTGAGCGTCCCCGGCCTCTAGACCCCTACGGGTTCGCGGGGCTGCGGTGTGCCGGCCGGGTCTGCTTCACGGCCTCGTCGTACAGGAACTCCGGGGCGAAGTCCGCGCCGGACGGCCAGGTGATGGTGTTCAGCTCCGTGTCGAGGTGGAACCCCCGAAAGACCTCGGGATCCTTCAGCGGTTCGAATACCTCACCCCACAGCTCCGCCTCGAGATCGACATCGGCCACAGTGCCGTCGGCGAACCTGAGGTGGATCGTATAGCCCCCGGTGTACTCGGCGGTTTCGAGGTCCGGCGTCATCGCGACTACTCCAGCGGATCGATACGGCGAAGCGGACGGCGCTCACGGGCCAGCTCCCAGTCCTCCAGAAGCTCGTCCCGATGGAGAGTATACCACTCGAGGACGTGGTGCCGCGGAGCGCTCGATGGCGGTTGCCCCCGGGTCGCGGCGCCTTTACGGTCGGCGACCGGAGGCACCCATGAAAGCCGTGCTGGGCCGCGTCGGCGGCCTGCTCGACATCCACGAGGGCGAGGGGCGCCTGGTCTCGCTCCTCCTCGCGCACTCGTTCGGTGTGGGGGTGACGCGCGCCTTCACGCGGGCCTCGGGGTTCGCCCTGTTCCTGTCGGAGTTCGACGCCCCGACGCTGCCGGCCGTGTACATGGGCAGCGCGCTGGTGCTGGCGGCGATCACGGTGGTGAACCTGCGGCTGCAGCAGAGGCTGGCGTTCCCGAGCATCCTGCGCGGGGCCCTGGGCGGGGCGTTCCTCCTCCTCGTGGGGCTGTTCGGCGCCCACGCGCTGTGGGACTCGCCGCTGCTCGACCTCGTCATGCCCGTGGGCTACGAGATCGCCTGGGTGCTGACCAGCCTGGCCTTCTGGGGGCTGGCCGGGCGGCTGTTCAACGTGCGCCAGGGCAAGCGGCTGTTCGGGCTCGTCAGCTCCGGCGAGTGGACGGCGGAGATCCTGGCCGGCTTCCTCGTGGGGCCGCTGCTGACCCTGGTGGGGACCGCCGACCTGCTGCTGTTGGGCGCCGCCGGGGCCGCCGGGTCGTTCGGGGTCGTGACCTGGGTCGTGCGACACCACCTCGAAGCCGCGGCGCCCCGCGAGGAGCCCGGCGCCGGGGAGGACGAGGACGAGGACCAGGAGGAGGAGGCCCCGCCGCCGCCCGAGAAGGGCTGGATCCGGGATCGCTACATCCAGGTCATCTTCGGGTTCATGCTCCTGACCACCATCGGCTACTACTTCGTGGACACGGCGTTCTACGGCGTCGCCTCCGCGCAGTACCCCGACGACGAGGCCCTCGCGGCGTTCCTGGGGCGCTTCTTCGCGGTGTTCGGCGTGCTGACGCTGGTGAGCACGTCCTTCGTGGCGCGGTGGGTGCTGGGGCGCTACGGGATCCTGGCGGGGCTGCTGACCCTGCCCGTCGCCGTGGGGCTGGGGGCCGCGTCCGTGGCCGGGATCGGCACGTTCGGGGACGTCCCGGCCCTCGTCTTCTGGTGCATGGCCGGGACCAAGCTGATCGACATGGTCCTGCGCTTCTCGGTGAACGTCTCGTCGGTGCTGGTGCTCTACCAGGCGCTGCCCGCCACGCTGCGGCTGACCGTGCAGTCGACGGCCGAGGGGCTGGTGCAGCCCGCGGGCGCCATCATCGGCGGCGCGGGGCTGCTGCTCCTGACGCGCGTGCTGGGCGCGGGCGCCGTCGAGCTCTCGTGGGTCATCGTGGGCGTGGCCGCGGTGTGGGCGAGCCTGGTGGTCCGGGTCCGGCGCGGCTACCTGAAGCGCCTCGGCGGGATGCTGGCGCGGCGGAGGTTCTCCGGGATGCCCCTGGCGCTGCACACGCCGGCGAGCATCGACCTGGTCAAGCAGGGCCTGTACAGCCGGCACCCCGGCGAGGTCATCTACGCCCTGGACATCCTCCACGACCTGGACCCGGACGAGATGCGGGAGGTGCTGCCCGAGATGCTGGAGCACCCGTCGCCGGCCGTCCGGCGCGAGACCCTCCGGCGCATGGTCCGGGAGCGCGTCGACGAGGCCGTCCCGGCCATCGAGCGCCTCGTGGAGACGGAGCGGAACCCGCGGGTGAAGGGCGTCGCGCTGCGATCCCTGGCCACCCTCGGCGACGAGGACATGGTCGTGTGGCTGGTGAACTGGCTGGACGCCGCGCACCCCGACGTCCGGCTGGGCGCGATGGTGGGCCTGCTGCGGAGCGGCGGCATCGAGGGCGTCGTGGCCGCGGGGACGCACCTGTCCGCGCTGGTGGAGTCGGAGGATCCGCGCGACCGGGCCTTCGCCGCGCGCGTCATCGGGACGGTGGGCGTCGCGGGGTTCTACCGGCCGCTGCGGACCCTGCTGGCGGACGACGACCTGCACGTCCAGCGCGTGGCGATGACGGCGGCGGGACGCATGCGGGATCGCCGCCTCGTCCCCGCGCTGGTCCACGCCCTCCGGGTCCGCCGCACGGCGGGTTCGGCGTCGGAGGCGCTGGTCGCCATCGGCAGGCAGGCGGTCCCGGCGGTCTGCGCCGCGTTCGAGCGGGAGGACGCCATCCCCTCCATGCGGGTGCGCCTGGCCTACGTGCTGGGCCGGGTGGCCACGAAGGAGTCCGAGGCCTTCCTCGCCGCCCGGCTCCAGTGGTCCGAGAACGACGTCCGCCACGCCATCCTCGAGGGCCTGGAGCACTGCGAGTTCGAGGCGCGACGCGCCGACCGCCGGCGGGTCCTCGAGCTGATCGGGGACGAGCTTCGCCGGGCCGCGTGGTGCCTGACCACGCGGAAGGACCTGCGCCGCCTGACGCGGAAGGTGCCGGTGCTGGACGGTGCCCTCGCCCAGGAGGTCGACGACCTGCGGGAGCGCATCCTCTACCTGCTGGGCTTCCTGTTCCGGGACGCGGACCTGGCGTCCGTGCGGCGGCAGCTCCGCTCGGCCGACGCCGGGCAGCAGGCCGTGGCCCTGGAGGTCCTGGACAACCTGCTCTCCCAGGACCTCAAGCGGCGCGTGCTGCCGCTGTTCGACGAGCACGCGGAGGAGAAGCCCCCGAGGGAGCTCCCGGCCCCCGGCCAGGCGCGGCGGCTCCCCCTCGGCCGCCGGCAGCACCCGTCGGTGGCGGACCGGCTGCGGGCCATCATCGAGGAGCAGGGCGCGCCGCTGTCCTCCTGGACCAGGGCCTGCGCACTGTACGCGGTGGCCGAGGCCGGGATGACGTCGCTCGTCGAGGTCGCCCTGGACCACCTCGGCTCCCGGTCCGAGCTGGTGCGGGAGATGGCGGTGTTCGCGGTGGCCGCGCTGGACCCGGCGGCGCTGGAGCCCAGGCTGGAGCGGCTCTGCGAGGACCGGGCGCCGGCGGTGCGCGCCATGGCCCGCTCGGTGCGGGATCGCGCCCCCGAGGCGCAGGAGGTGACCTGATGCTGTCCACGGTGGCCCGCCTGATGCTGCTCAAGTCCGTGGAGACGTTCCGCCGCGTGCCCGATCGCGAGCTGGCGGACGTCGCGATCCTGGCCCGCGAGGAGTCGACCCAGCCGGGCGAGCCCGTACTCGAGCAGGGGGAGACCTGCTCGACCATGTACGTGGTGGTCAGCGGAGAGGTGCGCGTCCACGCAGGTGGCCGGAATATCACGACTCTCGGGCCCCGGGCGGTGTTCGGGGAGCTCTCGGTGCTGGCGCCGGCTCCGCGGGCCGCGTCGGTGACGGCGACCGAGGAGACACTCCTGCTGGCGTTGGACCACGAGAGCCTGTACGAGGTCATGAGCGATCACGTCTCGGTGGCCCGAGGAATCATCGAGGCCATGGCGGAGCGCATCCGCGGCCACGAGGGCCTGGAGCACTCGGAGACGGGCTGGGCCGAGACGCTGGACGAGGAAGAAGAGTAACGAGGAACCGGATGAAGCTTCGAACGCTGCTGATCGCCCTGGCGCTCGTCGTGGCCGCGTGCGGCGACGACGACGGGGGCGCCTCCTCCGACGTCCCCGACACGCCGGAGGGCGACGCGACGCTGACCGACACCGCCGGGGGCGACGTGGACGACCACGACGCGGACGACTCCGGCCCGACGCCGGACACGACCGTGGCCGACGCGGAGACGGACACGATCGGCGACGACGTCAGCCCCGACGCGCCCGCTCCGGACGCCGAGGAGGACGCCGACGACGACGTGACGGACGCCACCGGCGACGAGATCGAGGGCTCCGTGCTCCTGAGCGAGCTGGACTCGCCGTCGTTCAGCGTGGCGGGCGCCACGGCGCGGTTCACCGCCCCCCAGGAGGAGGCGCCGGCCGACGGCACGTTCGGCCCGTGCGCCGTGCGGATGGAGGACCCGGCCAACCCGCCGGAGCCCGGCTACGGCTGGGACGCCGGGACGATCACCGTGCCCGGGACGAACCCGCCCGTGACGCTGACGCCGGTCGACGAGGGCGACCTGGGAACCGGCTACGAGTCCTCGCTGGCCGACGACCAGGAGGACATGCTCCCCGACGGCGGCCTGCTCACCGTGAGCGGCGCCGGCGGGCCCGACGTGGGGCCCTTCGAGGCGCTCGTCCAGGCTCCGAAGCCGGTCGACATGAGCGCGCCGTCCACCGGCCTGACCGCCAGCGCGGGCACGGACGAGGACCTCTCGGTGGCCTGGAACGCCGCCGCCGGCGAGGAGGTCCTGGTGACCCTGTCGCCCCTGTCGGGCAGCTTCCAGCCCGAGGCCGGGTTCGCCATGGTGTGCACGCTGTCCGAGGACTCCGGGACGTTCACCATCCCGCAGGGCGCCCTGGAGTTGGTCCGGGACGGCGCCGGGTCGCGGAACACGGCCCTGGGCGTGACCCGCATCCGGAAGGAGACCGCGGACGCCGACGGCGTACCCGTGACGGTGCGCGTGACCCGGTCCACCGGCGGCCTGCTGCAGCTCACCGACTGATCCGGCGGGGTCAAGCCTACTCACTTCTCATTTTTCCGAACGCTGACACGCTGGCCAGAGGTGACCGCCGGGAACGGCGGTCCTGCTCCATCTTCGCCACGGGCGCGGCCTTCCGAACGCGGGGATTCAGCCGTTCCGCAGCCCGTCCAGGACCAGCGACGCCAGGGCGCCGGGGATGCGGGTCGGGTCGCCGCGATACTCGCCCCTCAGGACCGCGAGGAGCAGGCGCTCCACGGCGCCCACCACGGCGAGGCTGCTCACGTGGGGGTCGAAGGAGCGCCACAGGCCGTGGGAGGCGGCCGCCTCGGTGAGGCGCAGCGCCCGGGCGTCGACCAGGTCCGCCAGCGCTCGGACCGGGGCCCGCGGCCCCACGCCGGGCGCCCTGGCCTCCTGGAGGTACAGCAGGATCGGCTCGCGCTGGCTCGCGAGCAGCCGGGCCAGGGCCGCGCCGAGGCCCTGGTAGGCCTCCAGCATCTCCTCGTGGCTCTCGGCCTGGGCCAGCTCCGCCTCGCACGTGTCCAGGGCGGCCTCCACGGCGTCGCGGAGCGGCGCCAGGATGGTGGCGACCAGCTCCTCCTTGTCGCGCAGGTAGCGGTAGAAGCTCGCCTTGGCCATGCCCGCCTCGCGGACGATGCGATCGATGGTCACCGGGACGACGCCGTCCGCGAGGAACAGCCGGAGACCGGCCTCGCAGAGCTGCCGGATGCGCCGGCGCCGGTTCGCGTCGCGCTTCCCGCCGGGCCTTCCGGGGCGTTCCTCGGGGACCCGGGGCGGCCTCGGTGCGGCCGTCGTGCGCTCGTCGCTGGACATGGGACGCTCCGGGACGCTCGGGGGACTCAGAGGATCACGCGGACCTTCTCGCCGGCGTCGCGGGCCTTGCGGCGGGCCTCGGCCACGTCGTCGCCCAGGGCCAGGGCCACGCCGAGGCGGCGCTGGCCGTGGACCTCGGGCTTGCCGAACAGGCGCAGGCTGGTGTCGGGCTGGGCCAGGGCCTCGTCGACGCCCTCGAAGGACGGTGAGGTGGAGTCGCCCTCGCCCAGGATCGCCCAGGAGGCCCCCGCGCCGCGCTGCCGGATGACCGGGATGGGCAGGCCCAGGATGGCCCGGACGTGGAGCGCGAACTCGGAGAGGTCCTGGGAGACCAGGGTCACCAGGCCCGTGTCGTGCGGGCGGGGGGACAGCTCGCTGAACCAGACCTCGTCGCCCCGGACGAAGAACTCCACGCCGAAGATGCCGCGGCCGCCCAGGTCGTCCGTGATGACCCTCGCCATCTTTTGCGCGCGCTCCAGGGCGGTGTCGCTCATGGGGTGCGGCTGCCACGACTCCCGGTAGTCCCCGGCCTCCTGCCGGTGGCCCACCGGGGCGCAAAAGCTGGTGCCGCCGACGTGGCGGACGGTCAGCAGCGTGATCTCGTAGTCGAACTCCACGAAGCCCTCGACGATGACCCGCCCGGCCCCGGCGCGGCCGCCCTGCTGGGCGTATTCCCAGGCGGCGTCCACGTCCCCGGCGCCGCGCACGACGCTCTGCCCCTTGCCCGACGAGGACATGACCGGCTTGACGACGCACGGGAAGCCCAGCGCCTCCACGGCCGCGTCGTACTCCTCCCGGCTGCCCGCGAAGCGATACGGAGACGTGCGGATGCCCAGATCCTCGGCCACCAGCTTCCGGATCCCCTCCCGGTCCATGGTCAGGCGCGTCGCCCGGGCCGTCGGGATGACCGTGAAGCCCTCCGCCTCGAGGGCCTCGAGGGCCGGCGTCGCGATGGACTCGATCTCCGGCACGATGAGATCCGGCCGCTCGCGCTCCAGCAGCAGGCGCAGCGCGTCCGCGTCCAGCATGTCGATGACGTGGCTCCGGTGGGCGACCTGCATGGCCGGTGCGTCGTGATAGCGATCGGCCGCGATCACCTCGACGCCCAGGCGCTGGGCCTCGATGGCGACCTCCTTGCCCAGCTCTCCCGAGCCCAGGAGCATCATGCGGGTCGCGGTCTGCGTCAGCGGTGTGCCGATCACGGTCATGCGCGCTCTCCGTGGAGGGGGTGGCGAGCCCCTGTATGCCCTCCCGACGCCCGACGTGTCCACCGGGCTTGCTCCCTGCGCGACGTGCTACTACACAGCCCCCGCATGGTCGACGCCCACCACGATCGGAGGCGGGACGAGGGCCTGCTGAGGCGCTTCACCCGCCTCGCCGCCTTCAACGTCCTGTCGAACCTGACCGTGCCCCTCGCGGGCCTGCTGGACACCGCCTTCCTGGGCCACCTGGAGGAGATCCGCCACCTGGCGGGCGTGGCGCTGGGCACCGTGCTCTTCGACTACGTCTACTGGACGTTCGGCTTCCTCCGCATGGGCACCACGGGCCTCACGGCCCAGGCCAGCGGCCGCGGGGATCGGGACGAGGTCGTGCTCGTGGCCCTGCGCGGCGCCGCCCTGGCCCTGGCGGTGGCCTCCGCCCTGCTCCTGCTGCAGGTGCCCCTCGGGGACGTCGGCTTCGCCATCCTCCGCGGAGCCCCGGAGGTCGAGGCCGCCGGACGCGCCTACTGGGACGCCCGCATCTGGGGCGCCCCGGCCACGCTGCTGAACTACGTGCTCATCGGCTGGTTCCTCGGCCGCGAGCAGGGCGGGCGCGTGCTCGTGCTCGCGTCGGTCGCCAACGGCGCCAACGCCCTGCTCGACTGGCTCTTCATCGTGCGCCTCGACATGGGCGCCGCCGGAGCGGGGGCGGCCACCGCGGCCTCCCAGGCCCTCGCCGCCCTGGTGGGCGTCGCCCTCGCCGCCCCGGCGTTCCGTGGGGCGCACCCCCTCCTGCGGCGCGTCTTCGACCGGCGCGCGCTGCACGCCATGGTCGCGCTCAACCGGGACATCTTCATCCGCACGTTCATGCTCATCAGCACGTTCGCCGCCTTCACGAACCTGTCGTCGGCCCTCGGGACGACCGTGCTCGCCGCCAACGCCGTCATCCAGCGGGTCATCACCCTCGCCGCCTACGTGGTGGACGGCCTGGCCTTCGCCACGGAGAGCGTCGCCGGCGCCTCCTACGCCGAGCAGCGCTACGCGATGGTGGCCCGGACCCTGCGCCTCGCCATCACCAGCGGCGTGGTCGTCGGCCTCGCCGTGGCCGCCCTGTTCGTAGCGTTCCCGGGGCCCCTGTTCGGACTGCTGACGAACCACCCCGAGGTCCTGCAGCGCATCGAGCGCCTGGCGCCCTGGCTGCTGCCCGTCCTCGCGGCCGGCTCGGCGAGCTACATCCTGGACGGCTACTTCATCGGCCTCACCCGGGGGCCGGACCTGCGCCGCGCGATGATCACGTCCGCCCTGGTCGGGTTCGCGCCGGCCGCCGCGGCCGCCTGGTTCCTGCGGTCCAACCACGTCCTGTGGCTCGCGCTGCTCCTGTTCACCGTCGCCCGCGTCGTCACGCTCGCGCGCCGCATCCCCGCTACGCTGCGCCGCCCCGCTTGACCGTCCAGCGCCGGAATCGCAGTCTGGTCGCACGCCTCCGCGCCACATGATCACGCGTACGCCCCGGGCCGGCCAGGTGCGCCCGGACAGGAGCCGCCATGGAGATGAGGGACGCGTTCCAGACGGTCGTCGACAAGCTCTGGGGCTGGGCCGAGGGCTTCATCGGCATGCTCCCGAACCTGGCCGTCGCGATCGTCGTGATGATCCTGTTCGGGCTCGTGGCCAGGGGCGTCCAGAACCTCGTCGAGAAGGGCATGGCCCGGCTGTCCAAGTCGCCGGAGGTGAGCCGGCTGTTCGCCAAGGGCGCCCAGATATCGGTGCTGGTCGCGGGGCTGTTCATCGTCCTGGGCATCCTCCAGCTCGAGAAGACGGTCACCTCGCTCCTCGCCGGCGTCGGCATCGTCGGCCTGGCCCTCGGCTTCGCCTTCCAGGACATCGCGGCGAACTTCGCCTCGGGCGTCCTCATGGCGTTCCGCCGCCCGTTCGTGGAGGGCGACCTCATCGAGACGAACGACTTCTTCGGGACCGTCAAGCGCGTCGACCTCCGCAACACCCTGATCCGCCGCCCCGAGGGCCAGGACGTCATCATCCCGAACAAGGACGTCTTCCAGAACGCCATCATCAACTACTCGGCCGACCCGGATCGCCGCGTCGACCTGAAGTGCGGCTGCCACTACGACGACGACCTGGAGGCCGTGCGCGACGTGGCGGTCCGCTCCCTGGAGCCCGTGGCGGAGGCGCTCGGCAAGGGCGCGGTGGAGTTCTTCTTCGAGGAGTTCGGCGACAGCAGCATCCACTTCGTCGTTCGCTTCTGGATCCTCCGCCCCCAGCAGAACCACTACATGCACGCCATGTCCGAGGCGGTCATCGCCCTCAAGAAGGGCTTCGACGAGGCCGGCATCACCATCCCGTTCCCCATCCGGACGCTCGACTTCGACGTGCCCCACAACACGGAAGCCTTCGACATCTTCGAGCGGACGCGCGGCGGGAAGGCCGCGGACGGGACGCATCCGCGCGCCTGACGGCCGGCGATCACGACGGCAGCGCCTCCGCCACAGGCTCCCTGGTCACGACCGCGGGACCGGGCTCCTGTGTTCGGGGAGGAGCCCGATCCGCGCGGTGCGTGACGACGAGGCCCCGGGAGGACCCCGTCGGCGCCCGGGGACGCCACGCGAGAGACTGGTCCGTGGCGCCGCGCAGCGCCATGGAGATCTCACGGCAGCCGCCTGGAGATTGTTTGAGACGCCCGCCCGGATCCGGGGCCCGGGGAAGTCGTGGCGCAGACCGGCGGCGTCTCCTATGATGTCCGACCGGCGCCGCCCGGCGCGTCGAGGACCCGACCGGGGAGGCCCGACGACCTCGCCCACCCGGAGGACACGAGCCATGGACGTGGCCGCGTGGAGACGACCGGCCCACGCTCTCCTGGAGCGGCTGGCGGTGGACACGGACACCGTCAGCGCAGAAGAGCGACGCGGCTTCCGCGCCTTCAGCCGCCGCCTCATGGCCGACACCTATCCCGCGGTCGCCCTGCTCTTCGTCGCCGCGGCGCTCCTGTGGTGGCCCCTGGATCCGCTGCTCCTCGCCCACGCCCCGTCCGCGGTCCGTGGCCTCGCCGAGGTCCGCGCCACGACCGTCGGCGCCGCCCTCGTGTTCCTGGTCCTCGCCCGCACGACCCACCTGGTCCGTCGCGCACCGGCGCTCCTGGGCACCCTGGGCCTCCTCCTGCCCGTGGGCGTCATCGGCGCGACGCTGGCGCCGCTGAGCGGCTTCGACGACGGGCCCTGGTTCCACCTCCTCTACGTGGTCCCCAACCTGTCGGCCCTGCTGCTCGTGCCCCTCCCCCGCCGCGTCCTGGCGGCCTTCGCCCTGTCTGGGGCGGCCCTGGTCGGCTACGTCGCCGGGGAGCCCGCGCACCTGCACGATCCGATGCTCGGCCTGTCCGCCAGCTACCTCGTCTTCGCCACGCTCCTCAGCGTCGTCATCGGCCACGCGCTGCACGTCCTGCTGCTCGGGACGTTCGTGCAGCGCCACCGCCTCGCGGCCCTCAACGCGGACCTCGAGGCGCGCGTCGCCGAGCAGACCCGGGACCTGCGCGACCTCCTGAGCCGCCTCCAGGACGTGCGGGAGGAGGAGCGCGCCTGGATCGCCCGTGAGCTCCACGACGCCCTCGGCCAGCAGCTGACGGCGATGCGGTACACCGTGGCCTACGCTCGAACCCCCGACGGCGACGCCGCTCGAACCAACGGAGCGCTGGCCGAGCTGGAGCAGCTCCTGGGCGACACGGACGAGACGGTGCGCCGCATCCTGGACCGGCTCCGCCCGGTGATCCTGGACCGCCTCGGCCTAGTGGCGGCTGCCCGCTGGCTCCTGGACGATGTGGCCCGGCGGACGGGCCTGGAGACGCGGCTGGACGTGCGCCCCGAGTCGCTGACGGTCCCACCGGACCGGGCGACGGCCCTCTTCCGGATCCTGCAGGAGGGAGTCCACAACGTGACCCGCCACGCCGACGCCGGCCGCGTGGACGTGCGCCTGGAGCGACTCGACGACGGCGGCGTGCGCCTCCGCGTGGACGACGACGGCGTCGGCCTGCCGCCCGAGCCGACACGCGGGTCCACCGGCCTCGGCCTGGAGAGCGTCCGTGAGCGCGCGGGGGCCTTCGGCGGGACCGCCCGCTGGGAGGCGTCCCCGGCGGGCGGCGCTCGCCTGGACGTGCGGCTGCCCGCGCCCGACGAGATGGAGGCCGCCCGATGATCCGCGTGCTCCTCGCCGACGACCACGCCATCGTGCGCCACGGTCTGCGACGCCTCGTGGACGACCAGCCCGACATGGAGGTCGTCGCCGAGGCCGAGGACGCGGCCGGGGTCCACCGCGCCCTGGCGGAGACGACCTGCGACGTCCTGGTGCTGGATCTCTCCCTGCCGGACGGAAGCGGCATCGAGATCCTCCGCCGCCTGCAGGCGGAGGGCGCCCGGACCCGGGTCCTGATCCTGACCATGTACCCGGAGGATCAGCTCGCCCTCCACCTGCTCCGCGAGGGCGCCGCGGGCTATCTCCGCAAGAGCCGGCCGCCCGACGAGGTCGTCCGCGCCATCCGAAAGGTGGCGTCCGGCGGTCGCTACCTTACCGACACCCTGTCGGACCTCCTGCTGCTGGAGGGCGGCGAGAGCGCACCGGGCGCACCCCACGAGCGGCTGACCGCGCGGGAGAGCCAGGTCTTCGTGCGCCTCGTGGAAGGTCACTCCGTGTCGGCCATCGCGGCGGAGCTGGACGTCAGCCCCAGCACGATCAGCAACCACGTCGCGGCGGTGCGCACCAAGCTGGGCGCCTCGTCCGTGGCCGACCTTGTCCGCTACGCCGTGCGCGCGGGCCTGGTCGAGCCGTAGGAGCTCCCCGGGCACGCCGGAGCGGGCGTGGAGCGCCCTTCCCGGCTCGACGCGATCAGAGCAGGTAGTAGAGCTCCACGTCGATCCGCCGGGCGTACCGGGAGCAGGCGATCCACGCCGGGCCCGCGTCCGCCCCGAGGACGCCTTCGAGCTCCGCGAGGGCCTCGTCCCGCACGCCGCCGATCGCCTCGACCAGGGCCAGGACGACGTCGGTGCTCGGCTCCGGCGCGAGGACCGCCGCCCGCACCGGCCCGTCCGCCGCGAGCGAGACTTCCAGCATGAGGTCCTCGTCCTCGGCGGCGCCTCGTCCGAGCGCGTCGCCCAGGGCGTCCCCGATCCAGGGCACTCCCAGCCGAACGAAGGCCTGCTCGGCGACCGCCAGCTGATGGGCGCGCTCGCCCGCGGGGAGCGGGATGGACAGCTCCGTGGCCGGGTGATCCGGGGCCGCGGAGCTCCGGAGTTGGAGGCAGGCCGAGGCCCCCGACCGGGCGGCCCATCGGCCGAGGGCGTCTGCCGCGTCACCCGCCGGCGCGTGCGCCAGGGCCCGACCCACCGGGAAGCCCCCGCCCACGAGCCAGCCGCCGTCGAGGCCCTGGTCGGAGACCTGGAGCCAGGTCCCGAGCTGCTCCGGCCCGAGCGCTTCACCCGCCTCGCCCAGGTCGTCCCAGGCCGAGTCCGCGGCGCCCACCGCGCTCAGGACCTCCCCGGCCGAGTCGGCGAAGCGCTCCGGCACACCGGCGGCGCGCCACTCCACCCGGCCGAGGTCCGCGGACACGACGACCATGAGGTCCGCCGGGTCCTCCGACTCGTCCGGGGACGGCGCGGGCTGCATCCGGAGCCACCGCGGCAGCGCCGCCGCCTCCTCGCGCGACGCGACTCCGGTCAGCTCCAGGGCCATGCCCATGCGCACGCGCCGGGCCAGGCCGCCGCTCCGATCCACCTCGTCGATCGCCTCCGGCTCCGTCATCGCTCGTCTCCCACCGCTCCGGTCAGCCGGAGAGCTGCGCGCTCCGGGCGCGCGTGTCCTCGGTGTGGCGCCGGACGTGCTCCGCCAGCCGCCCGAGATCGTCCGCCTTCAGCTTGTCGGACCCGCGCCCGAGCAGGGTAGCACGCACGATGTCGCAGAGGCTCGCCAGGTCGTGGGCCGCCTCGCGGGTGAGCGCGGCCTGCCTGGGGTGCCGCTCGCCGAGGCGCTCCACCCGGTCCAGGGCCTCGGCGCTGGCGCCGCTCGCCCCGTCCAGGGCCGCGCGGAGGGCCGTCACGGCGTCGGACATCGCCCCGACCTGCCCCTCGGACCTCCGGGTCTCCGTGGGACGCAGCCCCGCGCGCGCCTCGGCCAGCCGCTCCGCGTCGAGCCCCGCCGCGCTCCGGCGGGCCTGCTCCACGACCACCACGGGCTCGCGCGACACCCGGGTCTCGCCGCTCCGCAGGCCGGCGCGCGCCGACAGCAGGCCGCCGCGCGTGAGGCCGCCGTCTCCCGGCGCCCGAAGCCCCGCGCGCCCCGCCCGGAGCATCTCCGGGTCCACGCCGTGGATGTTCCCGTGGCGCGCGTCGCCCTTGTCCAGGCCCCCGGCGTAGTGCTTGCGCGTCTCGTCCCCGTAGAACGCGAAGGCCTCGTCCTTCCCCGCGTCCAGACCCGCGGCGACGCCGGACAAGGGGGCACCGATGCCCTGCTCGACCCCGGCCTTCTCGATCTTCTCGCCGGCGTCCAGCTTCCCGACGTCGTTGCCGTACCGGTCGAGGACCCGCTTGCCGTCATCGTCCTTCTTGCGCCACAGCCCCGCGTCCTGGAGGGCGGCCTGCTTCGCCATGCCCCCTCCGACCTCCGTCGCGAAGTCCCGGATCCAGGCGTACAGCTTCTGGACCGCCTCCTCTCCGAGGCCGGCCTGCGCGGGCTCGACGCGCGTTGCCCGGTTCACGGCGGTCGTCACGCTCTCGCCGGCCGCCTTGTTCATGGCGAACTTCAGGCTCGAGCTCGCGAAGATCTCGAGGAGATCGCCGCTGTTGGCGATGCCCATGGCCGACGTCGCGGCGAGGTGCGCCCCGCCGACCCCGGCTCCGATCCCCGCCATGAGCGTGTCCACGGCCACCTCGCCGATGCGGGCGCGGGCGTTGAAGCGATCCCCCAGCAGGGCTTTGTCCACCATGCCCTTCACGACGCCGGAGCCCATGGCGAGCCCCATGGCCATGAGGATGCTGGCCCAGATGGGCGCGGATCCGCCGAAGGTCGCCGCGGTCACGCCCGCCCCGATGGCCGCCACGACCGCCGCCAGGACGACGCCCACGGCGATCTGCGTGTACTTGGTCACGTCGCTCCGGAGCGCCTGGAACGCCGCGGTGCGCCGGGCGAGGTCCTCCCGCGCCGTGACGATCTTCGGCACGTGGACCGCGTTGACCTGCTGGCGCGCGGCCTCCGGGTCCTGGCTCGGCTCCCGGATGACGTCGTTGGCGCCCCGCAGGGTACCCAGCATCTCGTTCCGGGCCTCCTTGCGCAGGGCCGACTTCGCGGAGAGCTTGTCGTGCTGCAGCCCCGTGTCCTCCAGGCGCTGCTCGTCCAGGCTGGCGGCGACCCGGGTGCGCTCGGCCGCGAACTCGTCCTTGGCCAGGCCGGACTCCTCCAGCGCGGCGCGGAACTCCTTGTCCTGCTCCATCGCGTCGGCGAGGCGGTTCCGCAGCTTCGTGAGCGCTGGCACGCTCTGCGCCCGCGGCAGGCGCTTCGTGACGAGGGCCTGGACCTCGGGGTGCACGTCCAGGTGGAACTGCTGCACGCGGGCGTCCAGCTCGGACAGCCGGGCCCGGTCCCCCTTCGGCATACCGCCCGACTTCGCCGACTCGCGCAGAGCCCGCTGCTCCTCGCGCAGCGCCCGCCAGTCGGCGTAGTTGGACCACTGCTCCAACAGCTCCAGGCCCGAGGCGTCCTCGATGGCCTTCAGGATGGTGCTCTCGCGGGCGTCCTGCTTGACCCGCTTCGGGCTCAGCATCCGGAACGTGGCGCCGCGGATGCGCTCCCTGGCGGTCACGGCGCGGCCCTCCAGCAGGGCCTTCCTGGCCCCGGCCAGCCGGCTCGTACCCAGGGTCTTCTTCGCCGACCCGCTCAGCCCGTCGTAGACCGCGTTCGTGAACGCCTGCGGGGTCATGGGCCCCATGGACTGCGGCGTGTTCGCCCGGCGCCCGCGCGCTCCGACCGGCGGCAGCTTCGAGCGCCTCCGCCCCGCGTAGTACGCCTTCGTGGCCAGGGACAGCACGCGCCCCCGATCCCAGCCCTTCATGGACTTTCCCAGCTCCGAGGCGAGCAGGGCGCTCCAGTGCTTGGGGTCCAGCTCCGCCAGGTCCGCGGCCCGCTCCCGGGCCTCCTGCTCGCGCAGGGCGTGCCCGGCGATCACCTCCTCGTCGGACTCCCGCTCCTTGTCATGACCGAGGCCCAGGATCGCCTCGATGCGCGACCACCGCCTCTTGTCCGTGCGGGCGCGGAGCTTGTCCATCAGCTCCGCGTCGCGCCGCACCATCAGGTACTCGGACGAGCCCAGCTTCTCCACCAGCGACAGGGCCTTCGACGACAACCGGGGGTCCTTCCACCCGAAGGCCAGGGAGCGCAGCCGCTGGTACGTGCCGTTCTTCCTCGTGACGTTCGGCCCCGCGCCGTACGCGAAGGCCGCGAGGGCCCGGGCACGCGTGTCGCTCTTCATCCCCGCGCGCTGCAGGCGCTGCTCGAGGCGATGGAGCGCCATCTCGTGGTGGGTCTTCACGTGGGCCGGGTCGTACTGCTCCGGGTGATCCCAGACCTCCCGCTCGCGACCCTCGAACAGGAAGCCCCGGAGGAACCACTGGCGCTCCCGGTCGCTCAGGGCCTCGATCTTGCCGCAGACCGTGTCCCACTTCATGCGCTTGTACCACGAGCGCTTGTTCTCCTTGCGGGCCAGGTGGGCCTCCAGGTCGGCCACCGTCGCGGCGGCCTGCTCGGCCTCCTGCTTCTGCTGCGCGGCCTCCTTCGCGTCCCCGGGCACGGCCCTGTCGTGCTGGAAGAACTCCGCCGGCACCGGCTCGCGGTGCCGGATCTGCGCCAGGATGTACTCCATGTCCGCGGGGCTCAGGCGCAGGTGCAGGTTCTTCCAGCCGGTCTTCTTCTGCAGGTGGTCGTGGAAGGGGTTGCCGGGCTCGCACACCTGGTTGCGGACCTCCGCCGGCTGCCGCGCCACCCACCGTCGGAGCTCCGCGATGAAGGCCTTGCGGTCCAGCCCGGTCCCCTTGGCCGTGCTGAAGTGCTGGCCGAACATGGCGACGAGCTGTCGCCCGCGGGCCTTCGCCAGGTCGCCCCGGGCCTGCTCCACCGCCGCGCCGGAGATCTTCTTCCCGCTCCGCTTCGCCTCGTCGGCCTTGTCGAGGCGCACCTGGATGCGCGCCGCCTCGAGCGCCGCCTGGACGCGCTCGAAGGCGCTGGTGGACAGGAACGGGATGAGGGCCTCGGCGGTCAGCTCCACCAGCTGGGGCTCCCGGTCGAACGCCCTGGCCAGGTCCGCCGGCGGCGCCATCTCCACGATGCGCACGAACTCCTTGGTGTCCGCCGAGGCGGAGCCGGAGATGTAGCCGGCCGCCATGAGCAGGCGCGACGTCAGGTCCGGCTTGCCGTCTTCGAGCACCGAGGAGAGATAGCGGAGCCTGTGCGGCGAGCCTCTAAAGACCCGCTCGATGGTCGCCGCCAGCGACTCGCCCCCGGACACGGCCCGATAGGCCCGCTGCAGCGCCGCCGGGTCGCCGCCCATGAGCCACAGGGCGACCCGGTTGAAGTTGTGGAGGTTCCCCGCGCCCGTGGACAGGATCTCGTGGAGGTGCTGCGCCCGCACCTCGCGGTCCCCGTCCATCAGCTCGCGGTTCTTCTCGCCAGAGGCCTTGGAGCCGGCCTTCGCGCCGTGCATCTGGCCGCCGAGGCCCGCGCGAGCCTTGAACGACTGCCACACTCCGGCTCCCCCGGAGGGCGGGGGCGTCTCCGGCGCGGCGCCGGGCTGCAGCATCGCGACGGCGTCGTCGTAGCTCTGCGCGCGGAAGGCCCCGCGGCGGCTGCGACGCCCGGGCCTCCGCTGCGAGCCCGGCGTTTGCACGGATCCCTGCGTCTTCGGGCGTTCGGGAGCGTAGGGCATGTCCTTCCCCGCGACACGGGCGCACCACGGCGCCGTCCAAGCACGTGCTCGACCGAACAGGCCCCGGATCCCGTCGCTCTCGCACTGTTCCTCAGCGTTCCCCCGAACACGCGCCGGATAGCATCTTCGGCGGCGCCGGGCAAGAGGCTCGAGCGCGCCGGGCAGGGCGATCGCAAAGTCGGACAAGCGTGGGCCGCGCGGCGGTACGACGCCCGTCGCCGGAATGCACCCGCTCGGGAACGATGGGTTTTGCGCGTCTGGGAGCAGGCAAGGGCAAGGGCAAGGGCAAGGGCAAGGGCAAGGGCAAGGGAGGGCGGTCGACTTTGCGACCGCCCTGACGCGCCGGGCCGATCAGTGCTGGTCCACGCAGCGCAGGGCGCCCCGGTTGTCCATGTTGCACACGCCGATGGTGTTCGAGCCCAGCCGGCACCGCTCGCCGACGCGGGTGCAGGTCTCCACCACGGACGGCCCGTCGGACTCGCCGCGGCAGGAGGCCAGCGCCAGGAAGAGCAGGACCGGGACGAGACGCCTCATGGGGCCTCCAGCACGTCCAGGGTCCGGGCCAGGAAGGCGTCCATGGCGTCTCCGGTGGGCCTGGCGCCTTCCTCCGCCAGGGCCGCGATCTCGGCCGCCAGGGCCTCGACGGCCTCCTCGTCGGCGCCTCCCGACGCCGCGGCGTCGAGGAGGTCGAGGGCGTCCGCGCCCACCCGGCCGTAGTCCGCCGTCCGCGCCGCCCACGGCGCCAGATCCCCGGCCAGCCCCTCGTGGACGCCGTGCGCCAGGGCGTCGGGCACGGCCCGGAAGGGCTCGAAGTGCTCCGAGCGGAGGGCGTCCGCGGCAGCCGCCAGGGCGTCGGCGTCGTCCGTCTCCCGGGCTTCCCAGTACGCGTCCAGGTCGCTCCGGAGGGCCGGGGCCGCCGACGGCTCCAGCGTCGCGCTCCGGTTCGCCCGGACCAGGGTGCTCAGCCCCGCCTCGGCCTCCGGGGCGGCGTACAGGTCCACGGCGCGGGTCAGGCTGTCCTCCGGCTCGTAGGCGCCGGGGTTCCAGGCCTGGTCGGCGGCCGTGGCCAGGGCGGGGAGCGACGCGAACGGCTGCGACATGGCGTTGAACAGCGCGCCGTCCACGCTCCGCATCACCTCCGCGTCCCGGCCGACCAGCGGCCCCAGGTGGACCCGCCCCGGCCCGGCCGCGTCGGACACGGGGTAGTTGTCACCCAGCAGCAGCGCGCGCCCGAGGACGTCCTCGATGGTGCCCACGTCCTGCGCGGTGATGCTCGGCGAGATGATGCGCGGGCCGGTCCAGGCCACCTCCCACGCGGGGTGGAGGTGCTCGCCCAGCCACGCCAGGTCCGTCTGCGTGTCCTCGTGGTCCGTCCAGTACTCCGTCGGCACGAAGCCCAGCATCAGGTCCGGGAAGTCGGCCAGCACGGCCTCGGCCACGGCGTTGGAGAAGGCGGCCTGCCCCGCCGTGTAGGACTCCGAGTCGTCCTTGTCCATCAGGACCTTGTTCAGGTCGTCGAAGGCGAGCACCAGGCAGGTGACGCCCTGCTCCGCGATGGAGCGGAACTTCGCCACCATCGCCGCCCGGTCCTCCTCGCTGGAGAAGTCCGCCGGCCACTCGGGGCGGAGCTCCCAGCACACCCGGACGCCGTGGCGGTGGGCCTCGCCGGCCACGGCGCGGACGTACTCCAGCTCCTCGTCGGTGTAGGGCTCGGCCCAGAACAGGTTGATGCGCGGATCCCCCTTGGGCGCATACACGAAGGCGTTCATCTTGAGATCGGCGATCTCGCCGATCATCTCCAGGCGCGCCTCCGGGTCCCACGGCTCGCCGTAGAAGCCCTCGATGGCTCCTCGCGGCCGACCGGGACGCGCCGGGTGGTCGAGCACCGTCGCCCGCCGCGACACGCCGTCGCCCGCGAGCCGGGCCAGGGTCCGGAGGCCGTGGAGGCGACCGAGGGCGTCCGGGGCCACCACGTCCGCCCGCCAGGCGCCCTCCTCCGACCGGACGTCGAGGAGATAGGCCTCCGCCACGTCGACATCCTCCAGCCCGCAGGCGGACACCAGCTCCGGCCAGCGCGCCGTGTCGTGGAGCACCACGCGCAGCCCGGCGTCGTCCTCCGTCGCCGTCAGGCCGGTGCGCTCCCGGAGCCGCTCCAAAGTGGCCTCGTCCCCCTCCGTGGCGCCGGAGACCGACACGCTGGCCGACTCCAGCGGGGCAGGCTCGCCCCAGGCCAGGACGGCGCGAGGGCGAGGGATGACGGGGACGTCGGCGTCCAGCGCCTCGCCGTCCGGGCAGGCCGGGAGCGGAGGCGGAGCGGGGCCGACGTCCGTCGTGGCGTCCGGATCGGCGGACGCGTCCACCTCGGGGGAGGGGGTGGCGTCGCCGGCGTCGGTGTCCTGCACGGCCGGATCCCCGCTCGCCCCTCCGCACGCGGTCGGGAGGAGCAGGAGGAGCGCGACGAGGATGCTACTCGGGCTCGGTGTCCGGGCAGCCGTCGCGATCCTGGTAGCCGTTGTAGGTCTCGGGCTCGGTGACGCAGCGGTCGAGCGCGTCGGGGATGCCGTCGCCATCGTGATCGGGGGCCTCCTGGTCGCCGTCGGGGCAGCCGTCGTCGTCCTCGACGCCGTTGAAGTCCTCGGCCTCACGGGGACAGCGGTCGAGCTGATCGGGGATGCCGTCGCGGTCGTTGTCGTCGTCGGGGCAGCCGTCCAGGTCGGCGAAGCCGTCGAAGTCCTCGGCCTGCGCGGGGCACTGGTCGTCCGTGTCGGGGATGCCGTCGCCGTCGGAGTCGGCGGTGCGCGGCGCGTACTGGACACCGGCCACGAACCGGAACGTGGGCGTCCCCGGCCCCCGGACCAGGCCGGCGCCGACCGCGGTCTGGAGCGACAGGCCCGACGTCAGCCACCACTTCGGGCCGATCAGGGCCTCGAGGCTGGTCGAGTTCGCCGAGCCGAAGAAGTCGTCGAGGGGCGTGCGGCCGAACAGCTCGCTGGACAGGGTGATCACGTCGTGGGTGATGAACACGTCCACGCCGAGGCCGTAGGTCAGCTCGTGGCCCAGATCCCGGGTGAGGAACGTGGCCTCCTCCGTCCGGATGCGGGTCCCGAGGTTCAGGCTCGCCACCACGCGCTCGCCCCGCCAGTCGAAGATGGCGTTCGTGAGGACGCCCACGCCGGGATCGCCCCGGAACTGCTCCTCGTCGCCGATGGGGGCGGTGATCCCGGCGGACAGGGCCAGCCCGAAGCCGCCGTAGCGATTGTCGAGGATGCGGCCGCGGAGGCGCGTCCAGAGGTCGCCGATGGCGAACCCCTCCAGCGCCTGGACCGACTGCACCCCATCCTGACTCCGGGTCGTGACGGCCAGCGGAAGGCCCACCTCGAGCTGCAGATGGTCGAACAGGCCCACGCCGAGAGCCAGGTCGACGGTCTGGGCCAGATCGACGACCTGTTCCTCGTACCGGCCCGCCTCCACCGTGAGGCTGTTGGTCTCCAGGTGGTACATGGCCGAGGCGTAGGGCTTCCACGCCGGCGCGACCATGGACTGCTCCACGGTCCACACGCGGTGATGGCCCCCGGCGGGCGTGAACTGCTGCACGTTGCCCGAGGCCGTCGCCGTGCGGGCCGGTACCGCGAGCGCCGCGCACAGGACCAGCGCCGCGAGCAGTCCGCGTCGCAGGCGCAGCGCCAGCAGGATCAGCAGCGCGACGAGCAGGCCGAGGCCCAGGTCACGGGCGCCGCCGCCCTCGCAGCCGGCGAAGTTCTCTCCGCGGACCACGGCGTCGGAGAAGTCGTCCTCCGCGTCGTTCGGGTCGGTGCCCTTGTCGACCTCGATGCCGTCCGGCACCCCGCCGCCGTCGGTGTCGGCGACCAGCGGGTCCGTGGGGTCGAAGGCCTGCACGCCCTCGACCTCCTGCTTGTCGTCCAGTCCGTCCCCGTCGCTGTCCGGGTTCTTCGGGTCGGTGTCGTACCGCCGAAGCTCGTCGCGATCCGTGAGGCCGTCGCCGTCCGTGTCGCTCAGCCCGTCGCTGCGATCGTTGGGGTTGCCCTCGCCCTCGTCCACGCGGCCGTTGGCGTTCTCGTCCTCGCCGGGCTCCGTCTCGCAGACGCCCTCGACGGCCGTGGGTCCGTCGCAGACCCCGTCGCCGTCCGTGTCGGGGTCCTTGGGATCCGTCGTCGTGCTCGGATCCTGGTCGCCCGCGAAGTCCCCCTCGGTGTCGGGCGTACCCTCGACGAGGCCGAACTCCACGCCGTCGACGAGGCCGTCGCCGTCCGTGTCGGGATCCGTCGGGTCGGTGCCCAGGTCGACCTCCTGGCCGTCCGGGATCCCGTCGTCGTCGGTGTCGGCGTCCAGCCGATCCGTGCCCAGGTTCGCCTCCTCGGCGTCGGACAGCCCGTCGCCGTCGTCGTCCGGGTCGGAGCAGTTCAGTGCCCCGTCCCCGTCGTAGTCGTCCACGTCCTCGACGGTGGGCGTGTCGCCTGCATCGCGCGGATCCGTGCCGCACTCGATCTCGTCCTCGTCCACGAAGCCGTCGTCGTCGTCGTCCGCGTCGACGCAGTTGATGAGCAGATCACCGTCCGCGTCGTCCAGGTCGGCGAAGGTCGGCGTGGAGGAGCTGGAGTCCGGGTCGTAGCCGCAGTAGACCTCGACGCCGTCGGCCACCCCGTCCCCGTCCGTGTCCGCCTCGCTGCCGTCGCAGACGCCGTTCTGGTCCTTGTCCTCCGGGAAGGACTTCGGATCCAGCGGGTCGGTGCCGCACATCAGCTCCGTGCCGTCGTCCGCAGGCTCGCCGGCGGCGTCCACGTCGAAGTCGCTGTTCGGGTTGGTCGGGCTCGTCTCCCCGGGGCTCACCGCCCCGTCGCCGTCGGCGTCCTCCACGCCGTCGGGCACGCCGTCGCCGTCCGTGTCCGCGTCCCAGCCGAGGGTCGGTGCGCACTCGTCGTCGACGCCGGTGGGGTAGCAGCTCGCGAACTCGACGCCGTCCTCCAGGCCGTCCCCGTCCGTGTCCTTGGAGACGGGGGACGTCTCCGCCTCGCCGACGACGCCGTCCGCGTTCACGTCCTCCTCGCCGTCCTCGAGGCCGTCGCCGTCCGTGTCCCGATCGAGGGGATCGCTGCCGAGCATCGCCTCCTCGGCGTCTCCCACCCCGTCGCCGTCGTCGTCGTCGTCCACGCAGTTCACCTGGCCGTCCCCGTCGGTGTCGACGAGGTCGATCTCCAGGGGCTTGTCCGTCGGGTCGAGCGGGTCGTTTCCGCAGAGCACCTCGTCCACGTCGGGCGAGCCGTCCCCGTCGTCGTCGTCGTCGATGGCGTCGCACAGGGTGTCGCCGTCCGTGTCCACCGGCGTGTCCTCCGCCGACTCCGGGTCGGTCCCGCACGCGTCCTCGAGGACGTTGTCCCAGCCGTCCCCGTCCATGTCCGGATCCTTGGAGTCGCAGACCTCGTCCCCGTCGATGTCCCCGGGCACGCTCCCGGCGTCCTTGGGATCCGTGTCGCAGAACAGCTCCGCCGAGGTGGACCAGCCGTCCCCGTCCGGGTCCGCGTCCGAGTCCACGTTGTCGCACAGGCCGTCGCCGTCGGAGTCCGTGGGCGTGTCGGTCGCGTCCAGCGGATCGGTCCCGCAGAAGACCTCCTGGCCGTCGCGCCACCCGTCGCCGTCGTCGTCCTCGTCCACGGCGTCGCACTGGTGATCGCCGTCCAGATCCGCGGGGACGTCCTCCGGGTCCCGGGGGTCCGTCCCGCACTGGCTCTCCAGGGCGTCGCTCCACCCGTCGCCGTCGTCGTCCTCGTCCACGGCGTCGCACCGGCCGTCGCCGTCCAGGTCCTGGCCCAGGTCCGTCGGGTTGCTGGCCTCGTCGAGGGGATCGGTCTCGCAGAGGGACTCCGCCGCGTTGCTCCAGCCGTCGCCGTCGGAGTCCTGGTCCAGCTCGTCGCACAGGCCGTCGCCGTTCGTGTCGGTGGGCACGGACTGCGGATCGTTCTTGTCGGTGCCGCAGAGGTTCTCGTCGGTGTCCCCCCAGCCGTCGCCGTCGTCGTCCTCGTCGAGGGCGTCACAGGTGCCGTCCCCGTCGCCGTCCAGGCCCGCGTCGCTCGGGTTGGAGGCGGCGTTGTCCGGATCGGTCCCGCAGATCTCCTCCATGGCGTTGTCCCAGCCGTCGCCGTCCACGTCCGCGTCCTGGAAGTCGCACACCCCGTCCTGGTCCTGGTCGTGGGCCGCGTCCACCGGGGTCTCGTCCGCGCTCAGGGGGTCGGAGCCGCAGGCCTCCTCGCGGACGTCCTCGAAGCCGTCGCCGTCGTCGTCGCTGTCGACGGCGTCGCACTGATCGTCGGAGTCCGTGTCCGTGGGGATGTCCCCGGCGTCGAGGTGATCGCTGCCGCAGATCAGCTCCGTGACGTCGTCGTAGCCATCGCCGTCGTCGTCCAGATCCACGCAGTTCGGGACGTCGTCCTCGTCCGGATCGCCGGCCGGGATCTCCCCCGGCGTGTCGTTCTTGTCCCGGGGATCGAAGCCGCAGTCCAGCTCGAAGCCGTTGTCGACGCCATCCTCGTCGAAGTCCTGCTTGCGGCAGACCGACGCCGGGACGCAGTCCGGGTCGAAGCAGTCGACGAGCCCGTCGTTGTCCCCGTCCAGGCCGTCGCCGCACTCCGTCTCCTCGCCGCCGCAGGCCGCCTCCTCCGAGTCCAGCAGGCCGTTGCAGTCAGCGTCGATCCCGTCGATCTGGCAGTTCTTCGGGGCGCCCGGGTGGATGGTGGCCTGGTCCTTCGCGGACGGGTTCAGCGTGCACTGGGCGGCCTCCTGGTCGTCGCTGAAGCCGTCCCCGTCGTCGTCCGTGTCGACACAGTTGATCTCGCCGTCCCCGTCGATGTCCGCCGTGTCGCCTTCATCGGGCGCCGAGTCGGCGTCGAACGGGTCCGTGCCGCAGACCTGCTCGAAGCCGTTCGAGGCGCCGTCGGCGTCGTGGTCCGCGTCCTCGCACGCCTGCTCGAGGACGCAGTCCGTGTCGTCGCAGTCGGTGGCGCCGTCCGCGTCCTCGTCCACGCCGGAGTCGCAGACCTCGCCGCAGCTCAGGCGGACGGACGCGTCGCTGCCCGCGCCCTCGGCGCAGTCTCCGATCTGATCGGCGACGACGAAGTACTCGGTCCCCTCGACCACGTCGATCGACGCCGCGCCGCCCGTGGCACAGCCCGTCGAGAAGGTGGCCGCAGGCTCGTCGCAGGCGCCGTTGGAGCAGGAGCCCTCGAACACCCAGACCGCGTATCGGTTGAGGCCGTGGTTGTCGAGGCGGAGCTCGACCTCCTCGCTGACCTCGGGCACGAAGCGGGTCACGGCGTCCACGCCGCCCAGCATGCTGTCGTCGGCGCACGGGAAGTCGTCGTGGGCCGGGGCGATGGGCACATCCTGCCCGCAGGCCAGGCTCCGTGCCGTCTGACAGATCTCGCCCTCGCAGGCCGGGGCGGAGCCGCACGCCCCGTCGCTGCAGTCCAGGTTGCCGTCGCAGTCGTTGTCCAGCCCGTCGGCGCACGTCCCGGCGGCGCTCGCGCCCTCCGTGCCGTCCGGGTTCACCTCGCTGCTCGCGTCGTTGCAGTCCGGGCCCGCGCACGGCGACTCTCCGAAGTCCACGCCCGGTCCGTCCACGCCGAACCCGTCGCCGTCGGCGTCGATGCAGCCGTCGCGACAGTCGAAGACGCCGTCACCGTCCGAGTCCGAGCAGTCCAGTGCGCAGCGGGCGTCGTCGAAGTCGCAGTCCCGCTCGTCGCAGACGCCGTCCTCGTCGAAGTCGGGCAGACCCTGGTCGACGGCGCCGTCGCAGTCGTCGTCGACGCCGTCGCAGGCCACCTCGCCGCACCCGCCCGGCGCGCCCGGCGTGCCGCGATGCTTGCCCGAGTTGGAGTAGTCCTCGGCCGGTCCCGCCAGGCACCACGCCCCGGCCGTGCTCTTGTCGGCCGTCGAGTCCGCCGTGGGCACGTCCGAGAGGATGAGCGACCGGGCCACGCCGTCGTCGGTGAAATCCCCGCCCAGCTCGCAGGCGAAGCCGCTCGAAAAGTCCACCTCGTCCAGCAGGCCTCCGTCGGCGTCGCTCAGCGCCAGCCGATCGCTGTCCGGGGCGATGGTGAACGACGCCGCGCAGGTGGCGTCCGGCCCCACGCCGTCGGCGCCCAGCTCGGGGCCGAGGGCGATCACGTAGTACCCGCCCGGCGCCATCTCGGTGCCGGTCAGGAAGGTGCAGTCGCCGTCCGCGAACGACTGGACGTCCTCGGCCAGGTTGGTGATCTCCAGGCCGAGCATGCCCAGGTCGATGACGGCGTCGGAGGCGTTGTACAGCTCGATCCACTGCTCTCCCGCGTTCCCGTTGGGCGTCGGGATGTGAATCTCGGTGATGTGCAGGGCGTCCGGCTCCGTCTGGCAGGTCGACGAGCAGCCGTCCCCGTCCACCTGGTTGCCGTCGTCACAGCTCTCGCCGATGCCGATGAGCCCGTCGCCGCAGGTGGTGCACGACGGCTCCTCCAGGTCGCCGGCGCCGTCGCAGTCGTTGTCCTTGTAGCCGTCGTCGGCGCTGCAGATCTCCGGCTGCCCGGGGTGGGTCGCGGCGTCCTGGTCGTCGCAGTCCGGATCGGAGTTCGGGCAGGACTGCAGGTCGTCGTAGGGCGCCGGGCGATCCGGGTCGCCCCAGCCGTCGCCGTCCACGTCGATGCAGTGGTCGCAGGAGGCGTCCTGGTTCTCGGGCAGGCCGTCACGGTCCACGTCGCTCTGGACCGTGACGCTCGAGACGAACAGGCCCGGGTTGTCGTTCGAGAGCGGGTCGACGGTGTCGTAGAAGAGGACCACGGAGACGGTGGAGCCCGCGGCGGTGGACGGCACGGGCAGGCGCACCCGGTCCAGGCCGTCGTCGCCGTGGACGACCTGCGGGTGATCCGTCGGCGTGTTGTGCCCGGTGACGAACTCCTGGTTCCCCGGGTTGTCCGCGTCGCAGAACGCGGTGTCCGTGTCGAAGCAGACGCCGAAGAGGTCCTTGGTGGTCGTCGCCTGGCCCTGGAGCGCGTAGGCGATCTCGATCTCCGGCGCCGGGACCCCGTCCGGGATCAGGACGTCCCGCGTCAGCCAGGCGCGCGCTCGCGTCCCGCCCGCGACGGTGGAGACGTCGCCGTTCAGGACCGTCTCGAAGCCCGGGACCCCGTACTCGGTGCTCTCGCCGTGCTCGAAGAGCGGGTCGGGCCCGTCCTGGGAGGGGGTCCAGCCGTTCTCGCCGGTCGCGAACGTCCAGGCCGTGGAGCACACCCCGCAGGCCGGGTCGAAGGAGCACTGGTCGTCGTCGCAGTCCACCAGGCCGTCGGCGTTGTCGTCGACGCCGTTCGCGCAGTCCTCGGAGCCGCAGCCGAAGTCGAAGCCGTCCGTCTGCCCGTCGCAGTCGTTGTCCACGCCGTCGCTGCACAGCGCGGGATCGACGTCCTTGTCCTCCGTGACGCCGTCGTTGACGAAGAAGCCGTCCTCCGGGTTGTCGTTGCAGTCGTCCCCGCCGAACGTGCACTGGCCCGGGTCGGGGCTGGAGGGCCGCCCGTAGCCGTCACCGTCCGCGTCCCAGCAGCCGTCACAGGCCGGGTCGGAGCCCTCGAGGAGGCCGTCCCGGTCGACGTCGCTGGCGAGGGCCACCTCGGAGACACGCACGCCGTCGTTGTCGTTGTTCGAGCCGTCGACCGTGTCGTACAGGAGCGTGATGGTGACCTTCTGGCCGATGTGGTCGCTCAGGTCGACCGCTCCCGTGACGAAGTCGGAGGTCGGCTCGCTGGCGAGCGTCGTGATGCCCGCCGTGTTGAACAGACAGCCCGACTCGTCGACGCAGACCGCGAACCGGTCCGTGTTCGGGTTCGAGTCGCCGCTGTGGTCGTAGGTCACCTCGAGCGCCGGCGCCGGCCCGCCCTCGGCCACGGTGGGGACGTCCACGTCGACGTGCAGCCTGGCGATGTAGCGGCCGCCCGGGTCCCCGCCGTTCAGCGGGTTGGGCGCCTCGTTCACCAGGCCGTCGCCGTGGGTGGCCCACTCGGCGTCCGAGGTCATGAAGCGCCACAGGGCCTGCTCGCCGTCCTCGGCGGTCCACGTGCCGGGCCCGGTGTCCCAGGTCCAGGTCATGTGGCAGGGCTCGCACCATGCGTCGGAGAAGCAGGTGGGATCCTCGCAGTCCGTCTGCCCCTGATCGTTGTCGTCGAGGCCGTCGGTGCAGTCCTCCTGGCACTCCGGGTCGTCCAGGTCCACGAGGCCGTCGCAGTCGTCGTCCACGTCCCCGGAGCAGATCTCCGCGGCGTCCGGGCGCACGCCCGCGTCGGCGTCGTCGCAGTCCACCGTGCTCCCCGCCGTGCAGGTCGCGTGGTCCACGCTGTCCGAGCGCCCCCACCCGTCC
Source organism: Myxococcota bacterium (assembly GCA_051747385.1). GTDB lineage: Bacteria > Myxococcota_A > UBA9042 > PHBI01 > JACKFB01 > JBNJGB01. Next base: position 108,290 of record JBNJGB010000015.1, on the reverse strand, counting down.
CCGTCGACGTCGATGCACGGGTCGCAGCCGGACTGGGTCTGGAACTCGCGCTGGCCGTCGCCGTCCTCGTCGCTCCCGACCGCCACGCCGCCCACGAACAGGCCCGGCCATGCGTTGTCCGCGTCGTCGGCCACGAACCGGACGACCACCACGCGCGTCTGGCCCGCCCAGTCCGAGACGTCCACCTCCGCCGTCTCGACGCCCGCGGTGTTCACGCAGCGCTCGAACGCCAGGGTCCCGGCGGACGGGTTGCCGTCCGCGGTCACGTGGACCTGCATGCAGTCGAAGGCCTGGTCGCCCTCGAGGCGATAGTCTACGAAGACGGCCGGCGCGGGCGCGTCGGCGACGGCGGGGATGGCCACCCGACGCTGGATCCGCGTGTCCACGGCGGCGGAGGGGAGGTCCCCGTCGAGCACCGTCTCGAAGCCGGGGCCGCCGCCGAACGCGCTCACCCCGTACTGGAACGCACCCGGCCCGCCGGCGACATCCCAGTCCTGGTCCCCCGCGTCGAACCCGAAGGCGGTGCCGCAGGTGGCCTCGCAGGACGTCGGCGCCGTCCCGACACACGTCCAGCCGCTCTCGAGGAGGCAGGTGGAGGTGCAGCCGTCGCCGGAGGTCGTGCCCCCGTCGTCGCACTCCTCCCCGTCGCCCTCCTGGAGGAGGCCGTCCCCGCACGCGCGGACCGTGACGGTCACCTGGGCGGTGTCCGTGCCGCCGCGACCATCGCTGACGGTGTAGGTGAACGTGTCGTCGCCGTGGAAGGCGCCGGTGCGGGTGTAGGTGACGCTCTTGGCGTCCGCGTCGATGGTCACCTCGCCGTTCGCCGGGTCGGTGACGCTCTGCACCACGAGGTCGTCGCCGACCGTGGCCGTGTCCACGTCCGTGTCCCCCTCGATCACGGGGATGGACACGGGGGCGTCCTGGTAGGTGCCCGCGGTGTCGTCGTCCGCCACCGGGTCGTCGTTCACCTCGTCCACGAAGAGCGACACGGAGCCCGTCGACTCCACGCCCTCGCCGTCCTCGATGGTGTAGGTGAACGAGGCGGCGCCGTGGTAGTCCGGGTCGGGCGAGAAGGTGACCGTGTCGTCGCCGTTGTCGCTCACGGCGCCGTGGGTGCCGCCCTGGACGCTCACGAAGGACAGGGTGTCGGGCGTGTCGTCGGCCAGGTCCGGATCCGTGTCGTTGGCCATCAGGTCCGCCACGGCCACGACGAGGTCCGTGTCCTCGTCCGTGTGCCCGGCGTCGTCGTCGACGGCCGTCGGGGGGTCGTTGACCGGCGCCACCTCGATGGTGACCTGGGCCGTGTCCGTGCCGCCACGCCCGTCCGTGATGGTGTAGTCGAAGGTGACGTCGCCGTTGAAGTGCTCGGGAGCCTGCCAGGTCCACGTCCCGTCTCCGTGGCCGACGATGCTCCCGACGCTGGGCGTGCCGACGCTCTGGACCGTGGGCGTGTCGTCCGGGTCGCTGTCGTTTTCCAGCAGGTCCGTCCCGGAGAAGTCCTCGTCCACGTCCTCGGTGCCCGGCAGGACGTCGGGCACGGCGTCGGGCGGCTGGTTGATGGTCGTGGCCTCGGTCTCGACGTCGTTGCCGGAGTCCGGGTCCGTGGTCGCGCTGTTTGCGTTCACGTCCGTGGAGAGGCTGCCGCTCACGCCGGCGTCCACGCCCACGGGCACCAGGACCTGCGCCGTGCCGAGGGCGTCCAGATCTCCGAGCGTGCAGACCACGTACCCCGCGTCGAGGATGCACCCGCCCGGGAGCGCGCCCGGGTCCACCGTGACGTCCGGGTCCGGAGCGAGCTGGATCTCCACGGCGGCGGCCCGGGACGGCCCCAGGTTGGTGACCGTGGCCTCGAAGGTCAGGGTCTGACCCGGCAGGACGGGATCGGGCGTGTCGACCACCGCGACGGACAGGTCGGCGCTGGCCACCACGTCGGTGACCTCGGTCTCGGACTCGTCCCCGACGACGTCCTCCTGGCTGTCGCTGGAGGCGCTGGCCGTCGCCTGGATCTGCCCGCCGTCGGGCACGTCCTGGTCCACGCGCCGGGTGAAGACGACCTGCGTGGAGCCTCCGACAGCGAGGACGCCCACCTGGCAGGTCCAGTCGGAGCCCGACTCCGTGCAGCCCGCCGGCGCGCTCACGTGGGCGCTGTCCTGCGGGGTGAAGGTGATGGTGGTGTCGGCCGCTTCCGAGGGCCCGATGTTGATGAGGTCGATGGTGTAGTCGACCTCGGCGCCGGCGGTGGCGGGGTCGGGGGAGTCGACCACCGAGATGACCAGGTCGCTCCGGCGGGCCACGGTGACCGACTCCGTGGCCGAGTCGTCGCCCGGATCCGTGTCGGCGCCGTCCCCGCCCGACGCGCTCGCCGTCACCTCGACCGTGTCCCCGGCCTCGGTGTCGCTGGGGACGTCGAAGGCCAGGCTGGCGGACTTCGTGCCGCCTACGGCCACGGTCCCGAGCGTGCAGATGATCTGGGAGCCGACCTCCGAGCAGTCTCCGCTCGAGTCTCCGGCCACGAAGGTCGCATTGCCGGGCATGGAGGCGCTCAAGACGACGCCGGGAGCGTCCTCGGCGCCCTCGTTGGTCACGTCCACCACGAACGTCACGCTGCGCCCGGCCACCACCGGCGAGGGAGATCCGGCGTTGGTGACGTGCAGGTCGTAGCAGGGCCCGCAGTCGAGAGTCCCGCCGCAGCCGTCGGAGATCGTGCCGCACGACCCGTCGCACGTCGCGGCCGTGCAGGCGTTCAGGGTCGTGGACTCGGAGTCGCTCGCGGACGCCGCGTCGTCGGCGCAGTCGAGGGTCGCCTCGGCGCTCAGGGTCTGCTCGTCGCCCTCCCCCGTCGGGGTGTCCACCGCGAAGTCGTAGGTGTCCGCCGCGGCGGGATCGCAGGTCACGTGCGCCGGCCCTCCGTCCCAGGCGCAGGCGCCCGGCATGGAGGCCGGCTCGATGCCGAGCGGCGGGGTGAACGTGAGGCTGCCGGTCTGGGTGGCACCGCCACACGCCGAGGCGTCGAACTCCGCCGAGTAGACGACCTGCGAGTCGCGATCCACCGGGTCCGGCGCGTCCGTCAGGGAGACGGTCTGCGCGGCGGCCGCGGACATTCCCCCGAGCACGAGCGCGGCGCAGACGAACAGACTTGCACGATGCTTCACGATGCGACCCCCTGGGAGAGTTCCGCGGCGCGATTCTCGCGCGCACGGCCTCTCTGACCCCGGGGGCCATTCTACGAAGCGGCGGCCCCCTTTCAAGCAGACCGCTCCGCGGCTTGATTCCCGACGCGTGACCGGCCCGTGGGCGCGGGGTCGAGCGGCCCACGACCACCGCCCTCGACCCGGGGGCCGCGCCCTTCGCACAGGCGCACGAGCGTCAGGCGGAGGCTGCCAGCCCGGCGCGCGTGTGTTATGGCCGTCCCGTCAGGCCCCGACGCGTCGGATGGGCCGGCCACGGGGCCCCGAAAGGGAGCCTCCCCCATGTACGACTTCCTCCTCGACGACGCCCAGCGCAGCCTCCGCGACGAGGTCCGCGACCTGGTCCGCTCCATCCCGCGCCAGCTCATCCTCGACATGGACGCGGAGAAGGTGCAGTTCCCCACGGAGTTCCTGCGCGAGGCGGGCCGCCGCAACCTGATGGGCTGCCGCTACCCGAGGGAGTGGGGCGGCCGCGACATGGACTGGGCGACCACCGCGATGGTCATGGAGGAGGTCGGCACCCTCGGCTACATCTTCGCGTGCGTCTTCGGCGTCGGCGCCGAGCTGGTGTGCGACGCCGTCATCCTCCACGGCACGGACGATCAGAAGGCGCGCTACGTGAAGCCGCTCCTGGCCGGCGAGATCTTCGCCGCCGAGTGCCTGACCGAGCCCCGCGGCGGCTCCGACTTCTTCGGGGCCGCCACCACGGCCGAGGACAAGGGGGATCACTTCGTCCTCAACGGCCAGAAGCGCTTCATCGTCGGCGGCACCGAGGCCGACTACTTCCTGGTCTACGCCCGCACCGCGGAGAGCGACGACCCGCACTACGGCATCACCGCCTTCCTCGTGGACCGCACGGAGGGCGTGGAGACGCCGTACATCTATGGCCTCATGGGCTGTCGGGGCGGCGGCACGGCGCGCGTCGTCTTCAAGGACGTGAAGGTCCCGAAGGACAACGTCCTCGGGCAGCTCCACCGGGGCGTGGCCGTCTTCGACACCATGATGATCCCCGAGCGCCTGGGCACCGCCGCCATGACCATCGGCGCGGCCCGCCCCGCCCTGGAGGTCGCCACCCACTACACCTCGCGGCGCAAGGCGTTCGGCCGCCCCGTCAACCGGTTCCAGGGCGTGAGCTTCCAGGTCGCCGAGGCCTCCATGCTCCTCGACGCCTCCCGCTCCATGGTCCACACGACCGCGGTGGCCGTGGACCGGGGGCTGCCCACGGCGAGGACGCGGCGCCTCATCAGCGAGACGAAGAAGTTCGTCACCGAGAGCTGCCAGAAGGTCGCGCACAACGCCATGCAGGTGATGGGCGGTATCGGCTACACGAACGTCTACCCCGTCGAGCGCATCCACCGCGACCTGCGCCTGGCGAGCATCTGGACCGGCACGAACGAGATCATGTCCGCCATCACCGCCAGCGAGTGGTACGCCGAGTACGAGACGAGCCGCGGCAAGCGCGCCACCCGCGATCCCGAGCCGGACGCCGCCGAGGCCGACGCCGTGGACGAGAAGGACTACGGCTGACCCGCAGCTCTCGCGAGACGCCGAGGGTTTGAGTTGCGTCCCCTGCCCGCCCCGGCTATGCCGGGCGCCCGCCATCGCAGGGGAGGACACGTGGACGATCAGGAGCAGCTCAGCCCCACCGAGCGCATCTCGCGCCTGCTGAGCACCGTGGAGGAGGACTCGCCGCGCCGGCGCGCCCTCGGCGCCGCCCTGGACTTCAAGGGCAGCTGGATCGACCTGGCCGCCGAGCTGGAGGAGATCGCGCGGGAGCGCCTCTGGAAGGACTGGGACTACGCGAGCCTCGACACCTACTGCAGGAGCGAGCTCCAGCTCGGCAAGGCCGAGATCGGGAAGCTCCGCGACGGCTTCGCCTGGCTGTCCCGCGAGGCGCCCCAGCTCCTCGAGCCGCCTGCCACGCCCGCGCCCGAGGGAGACGAGGAGGTGCCCCCACCCCCGCCACGGCGACCGATCCCCGACATCGACACCGTCGGCCAGCTCGCGAAGGGCTACCGGGAGTACGAGCAGGAGCGCATCCCCCGCGACACCTACGAGGAGCTGAAGCAGGCCGCGCTCCGCGGCGAGCGCTCCCCCTACCAGCTCCGCCGGGAGTTCAAGGAGGCGATCCCGGAGCACCTGCGCGAGAAGAAGCCGCCCAACCCCCGCAAGCACCTCGCGCGGGCCCTGAGCGCCCTCGAGAAGGCCCTCGCCGAGATCGAGGAGGGCGACGGCCCCGTGGCCGACCGCGACCTCTTCGAGCACGCCCGCCGCCTCCGCGACGAGATCTCGAGCCTCGTGACCCCCGAGGGGGACGGGTAGCGTCCGGCGTATGTCCGGCGCGCCGCCTCGTCATGCCGACCCGGAGGCGACGGGCTCAGTGCCCGAACGGGCGGACGGTCCAGTCGCCGGTCGCCTCGACGTAGTCGCGCCGCAGGCCCGGACAGCGCGAGCGGAGGTCGCACGAGCCGCACGCGTCGGCGAAGACCCGGCCCTGGGCGGCGTCCGACGCGTCCTCCACGGGCTGGTGGGCGAGGAGCCGCTCGACGAGGCCCGGCCGGTCCCGGAGGGTGCACAGGGGGAAGCCGCACTGGCTGAAGCAGTCCACGGCGAGGCCCTCTGACAACAGCCGCTCCACCGCGCCGGCGAGGAACGGGCCCACCTCCCGCCACGGGACGACCCCGCGGCGATAGTCCTCGGCGTCGAAGTACGGGGCCGGGTGGGAGTAGACGACGCGCAGGGGCGGGGCGTCCGGGAAGGGGCGCGCGAACTGCGCCAGCACGTCCTCGGCGTGGTCGGGAAGCTGGCGGAAGTTGGCGCGCTCCACGACGCAGTTGATCGTCACGTCCAGGCCGGCGGCGAGGGCGGCCCGGACGCCCTCCACGGTCCGCCCGTGGGTGCCCCGCGCCCGGGTCATGGCGTCGGAGGTCTCCGGGTCGGGGCTGTGATATGATACGAACAGCGCCCACAGGCCGGCGTCGACGAGGCGCCGGAGCACCTTCGGCTTCGACAGCAGCACCGCGTTCGTCTGGATCCACGGCTTCATGCCGAGGTCGCGGGCCCGGGCGATCAGGTCCGGGAGGGCCCGGTGGAGCGTAGGCTCCCCGCCCGTGAAGCCGACCTTCTCGTAGCCCAGCGGGGCGATCTCCTCGAGCCAGCGCTCGTACCACCCGGCCGGCGGCTCCGGCCAGTCGCGGCCCTGCCAGCAGAACCAGCAGTTCTGGTTGCAGCGGAACCCCAGGCGGATCAGGGCCTCGCCCGGGTTCACCTCGCGGTACATCCAGTCGTCGACCCGGGCGAAGCGACGCCGCTCGGCGAGAGCCTCCGCGAGCCGGCCGACCGCGTCCTCGTCGGCGTCGGCGCGCCGGACCCACCGGAGGGTGGCCGCGAGCTGGCTGCGGCCGGCCAGGGTCGCCATGGGATCCTCGTCCTCGTGCTTCCGGTAGGACAGCGTCAGCCGCTTCCCCACGAACCACCCCCGGGCCCTCGGACCCGCAGAGCCGAGCTGCAGGACCAGCCCCGCCTCGCCCGGCATCTCGGCGACCACGGCGAGGGGATCGTCCGACGACCGCCCGTGGTGATCCCGCCACCGGATCGGGCGCGTCCCGAGCAGGCGCCCCAGGGCCGCCTCCACCTCGCGTTCGAGGGTCGGCATGAAGGGCGTGAAGCGGCGGGCGTTGGTTCCGGGCGTCATGGCGGGGGCGGCGAGCCTGGGCTGGTGGGCGCCCCTGACGAGGGGCTACGGTGCGGACTCTAGAAGCCCCGCTTCCCGCGGGTCAATCGAGGAGCAGTCACCGCCGACCGGGGCCTCCGGCCTGCCCCGGCGGGCACGCGGCCGCTGTCTTCCGGGCAGGCCCCGGGACCGTCTACCATTGCAGCATGATCACATGGAGGCCGTGGAGCGCGGCCGTCGCGATCGCGGCGGCGTGGGTGCTGCTCGCCTGCTCGAACCCCGCGGACCCGGGCGACGGGGCCCGTGCGCAGACGCGCGAGGGCGCGCAGGGCGTGGACCCGTCGAGCCGGGAGGCCACGGCCCCGGAGGGCGCGTCGCCGTCTGAGTACCGCGTGGCGCCCGGGAGGAGCCCCGGCGAGGCGGCCACCGAGAGGGGTGCCGAGCCCACGGATCGCCAGGTGGCTCCGCCCGAGGCTCCGGCCGGGCGGGCGCCGGTCACGGACCTGGAGGGCGCGCCCGTCGTCCGCGGCGTAGACCCGGACGAGGCGGAGGAGGCCGCCCGCCCGAGGGGCCATCCGCCCTACTACCTCGCCACGCAACGGACCGGGGATCCGCGGTTCCAGCCGGCCGTCCGCCCGCCGACCGGACCCGGCGAGGTGACCTCCCGGGTCGAGGGCTGCGCGACGAGCCCGGACATGGGTGTCGAGGCGAAGGCGCGCCATCCGACGGAGGAGCGACGGCTCCTCGATCCCAGGCCGGTGCGGCTGACGGCCTACGGGACGGGCGCCGTGGTGACCCACGCGGTGGACCACGCGTGCTGCCTGGAGGCCGACACGCGGGCGCGCGTCGCGGAGAGCGGTGTCACGGTGTACGAGTCGTTCCACGGGACGCCCTGCGCGGGCTGCCGCTGCCGCTCGACGATTCACACGGCGGTGGGGCTGGGACGCGGCGTCTGGGCGGTGGACGTCTTCGTGTCGGAGCCGGGCCGTCCTCCGCGGCTGGTGCTGGTCGACCAGGTGTACGTGCCCTGAGCGGCTCGTGCGCGCCGCGGCACGCTGGCCCTCCCGGGCGGGACGCGGCATGATGTCCGTTCCCGTATCGCCCCGGGAGGTCCGACCTTGACGAAGCCATCGCCCCTCCGCGCCCGTGTGTCCCCCGGGTGGCTCACGCCGTTCCTCGCCGCTGCCCTGCTGCTCGCCGCCTGCGACGACGGAGGCGGCGAGACCCGGCCGGAGTGCGACGAGGGCTTCGAGGCGGCTCCGGACGGCACCTGCGAGCCGGCCGGTCCCGGCTGCGACGACGGCCTGGACGCGGACGGCGACGGCTTCTGCGATCGCCTGTCCGTCGACTGGAGCCGCGAGGCCACCATCCCCGAGGGGGGCGACCGGGCCGACATCTACGGGCTCGGGGGGGCGCTGCCGGAGGTGGCCTCCCGGGGGATCGGGCACACGCTGGCGTGGCCCATCGACGTGTCCGGGGTGCTCCTGCCCTGGCAGCCGCTGCGGCGGATGCTGGATCCCGAGGCCACCGAAGAGGAGACGCTGGACATCCAGGACCTCACGCGCCGGGTGCTCGGGTTCGGCACCACCGTGGAGATGTACGAGTGGCTGGGCCTCGCGCAGGCCGACGGCGGCGAGGCCATGCCGGGCGTGCCCTGGCCGGAGGGCGTCGAACCGGGCGACTACCTGGGCCACGGGCGCGTGCAGACGTCGCGGGGCGAGGCCCTGTCGTTTTCCTGCGCCACGTGCCACACCGCGGAGCTGTTCGGGCGGACGGTCGTGGGCCTGACGAACCGCCACGCGCGGGCCAACGAGTTCTTCCACCTGGCGCGGAGCTTCTTCCCGACGCTCACGCCGGAGGTCTTCGCCGACATCACGGACGCGAACGCCGACGAGATCGAGATGTTCCTGCGTTCCCAGGACAGCCTGGAGGCCGTGGGCAGCCGGGAGCCGCAGGTGATCGGGCTGGACACGTCCCTCGCGCAGGTGGCCCTGAGCCTGTCGCGGCGCGGGGAGGATCCGTACGCCACCCGGAGCGAGGAGCTGGAGGCCCACCCGAGGGACAACCCGCTGGAGGCCATGGTGGCCGACAGCAAGCCGGCCGTGTGGTGGACGCTCAAGTACAAGACCCGCTGGCTGTCGGACGGCTCCATCGTGTCGGGGAACCCGGTGTTCACGAACTTCCTGTGGAACGAGCTGGGCCGGGGGACGGACCTGCGGGAGCTGGAGGACTGGCTCCGGGACAACCGGCGCGTGGTCGAGGAGCTGACGGCCGCGGTGTTCGCCACGTCGGCGCCGCGCTGGGCGGACTGGTTCGGCGCGGAGAGCATCGACCTGGAGGCGGCGAAGCGGGGCCAGGATCTGTTCGAGGCGACCTGCACGCCCTGCCACGGGACGTACGAGAAGGGCTGGGACGCCCCGGACGCGGACACGCGGACCCGCGCGGATCTCCTGGCGACGACGCGCGTGCGATACCACCGGCGGACCCCGGTCGTGGACGTGGGGACGGATCCCCAGCGCGCCCAGGGCATGGCCGCCTTCACCGACCGCCTGAACGACCTGGCCATCTCACAGTGGATGGGGACCGTGGTGGAGGTGCAGGACGGCTACGTCCCGCCGCCCCTGAACGGGATCTGGGCCCGTTATCCCTACCTGCACAACCAGAGCGTGCCCACCCTGTGCGACATGCTGCTGCCCGCGTCCCACCGGCCGGAGGTCTTCTGGATGGGCCCCGCCGACGACCCGGAGACCGACTTCGACATGGGCTGCGTCGGCTTCCCCGTCGGCGACGCGGTCCCGGAGGGCTGGAGGGACGATCCGCACGCCCGCTACGACACGACGCTCCCCGGGCTGTCCAACCGGGGGCACGACGACTGGCTCGTCGACGACGACGGGGAGCCCCGGTTTGACGCCTCGGAGCGTGCCGACCTGGTGGCCTACCTGAAGACCCTCTGAGGCTCGACCTGCCCCAAATCCGCCGTTTGGGCCGAGCACCGAGCGCGCCGAGGCGGGTCCAGGTGCAAGGAAGCGTTGCCGATTCGCGCGGAGCCGTAGCGAGCTACTGCGAGTACGAATCGGTGACGATGACGCCGCAGATGGGCCCGAATCGGTGGGCGAATGCCGGAACAGGCGGCGGATTTGGGGCTGCACCGCCGGGATGGCGTCGCGGCGCGATCGTGGTAGGAAGGGGCCCGCGACGAGGAGGTCCAACCGGATGACGCCGATGACGGAGACCGAGGAGACGATCCGGCGCGTGGGGCAGCTTCTGGCCGACGCCCGCAACGTGCTCTTCATCACCGGGGCCGGGATCTCGGCGGACTCCGGGCTGCCCACCTACCGAGGGGTCGGCGGCTTGTACGAGGGCGGGATCACGGAGGAGGGCTTCGCGGTCGAGGAGGTCCTGAGCGGCGCCATGATGCGGGCCCGCCCGGAGATCACCTGGCGGAAGATCCGGGAGATCGAGCAGGCCTGCCGCGGCGCCTCACCGAACCGGGGACACCGGGTCATCGCGGAGGTGGAGGCGGCCCTGCCCCGCGTCGTCACGCTCACGCAGAACGTGGACGCCCTGCACCAGGAGGCCGGGGCGCGGGAGGTCATCGACCTCCACGGCGACGTGCGGACGCTGTTCTGCCCCGAGTGTGGCTGGCGAGAGCGCGTGAAGGACTACGCGCACCTGGACGAGGTGCCACGCTGCCCCGAGTGCGACGCGGTGATCCGGCCCGACGTGGTCCTGTTCGGGGAGATGCTGCCCGACGACCGCCTCCTGCGGATGCGCACCGAGCTGAAGCGGGGCTTCGATCTGGTCTTCGTGATCGGGACGAGCAGCGGATTCCCGTACATCGCCGACCCGGTGGTCACGGCCGCCCGGCGCGGCACACCCACGGTGGAGATCAACCCCGCGATGACGGAGGTCTCACACTTCGTCGCCCACCGGCTGCCGATGCGCGCGGCCGAGGCCCTGCACCTCCTCTGGGTGGAGGCCCGCGTACGCCGCCTGATCTGACGGGCCGAGGAGAGCTACACGTGATCACCGCGCCGACCCTCGCCGAGGGCCTCGTCGACGCCGCCCTCGATCCGGCCTGCGAGGGTCGCGTCCTCACGCGAGAGCACGACGTCCACGGACGTCCACGTCCCCAAGGTCCCGCCGCGGTTGGCCGTGTCCTGGCTCGGCGAGGAGGTCCTCGACTGGTGGATGCCCCGGGAGGACCTCACCCTGCAGGACATCCTGCCCTCGGAGCAGCCGTGGGAGCCCGAGCAGGTGGTCGCCGACGCGGAGGCGCGGAAGGTCCTGACCAGCGCGCTGCTCCAGCTCCCCCGGGAGATGCGGCGCGACTTCAGCAACGTGGTCATCGACGGGCTGGAGCCCTGGGAGCTGGCGGACGCCGTCGGCGTCGATCCCCGGGCCATCGAGGACCGGGTCCGCGCGGCCTCGGACAGGCTGTCGCGGGTGATCTCGGCCGAGCCCGTGGACGTGGGCACGGTGACGCACCTGTACCGGGCGCTCGGGACGCGCATCCACCAGCTCGCGGACAACGAGCCGGCTGGCGAGCCCGAGCCGACGCAGGTGGACGTGACCGAGGGCTCGCCGGACGTGGATCATCCGAAGGGGGACTGAGCCGTGCCCGAGCTCCCCGACGTCGAGGTCTTCAGGCGGTGCGTGGACGCCACGTCCCTGCACCGGCGCCTCGAGGTGAGCGGCCGGGGCGCCTGGCTGTGTCCGCGCTGCCAGCCCGCGCCGGACCGAAGCCTCCTGCCGAGCCGAGGGGCCGCCGGTCGCCGGGCACACTTGACAGGGACGCCCCGGCGCCGTGATCTGCCTCGCCATGAGCACCGACGCACGCGACCACGAAGGCCCTCTCGACCCCTACACCTTCGGCGAGGAGCAGACCTGCTTCGGCTGCGGCCCGCACAACGACCGCGGCCTGCGCCTGCGCTTCCAGCGCGAAGGCGACACGGTCACGACGCGCTTCGTCCTGGGGACGGGCTACGACGGCCCGCCGGGGCTGCTGCACGGCGGCCTGCAGGCCCTCGTCGTCGACGAGATCGCCGGGTGGACGCTGGTGGGCCTCCGGGGGCGTATCGGGCTCACCACCTCCATGAACGTCCGGTACATCCGCGGGATGCGCCTCGGCGAGGAGATCGTCGGGGTGGGCCGCATCGTCGCCGACGCGGACGGCATGTGCACGGTCCGCGTGACGCTGACCCAGGGCGGCGACGTGGGCTGCATGGCCCGGGCCTCCTTCGCCATGGCCGACAGCGAGAAGATGGACGAGGTGCTGCCGGACGGCCTCCCCGCGGGCTGGGCGCGGTTCTTCGAGGACGAGACGGGGTGAGCAGCGCGTCGGCGTCGTGGTAGCCTGGGGTGTGCTTCGAGGAGGGATCCGAGGACTCGTCACCGCGGTGGCGGCGCTCTTGCTGTGCGCCGGGCCCGCCGTCGGACAGGACCGCGACGAGGAGGCCGAGCCGAGGGGGCCGGAGGAGCCGACGCCGGAGGCCGAGGGGGAGGTCCCCCTGGCCGGCGAGCTGGGCTTCGGCTCGCCGAGCACCTACGTGTTCCGGGGGATCCCGATCGAGGACACCGGATTCATCGCGCAGCCCTGGACGGAGCTGGATCTGCGGCTCATGTGCCTCGACGGGTTCGTCCGGGAGATCCACGTCATCGGCGGCCTGCGGATGAGCATCCACACGGAGCGTACGGCCGCCCGGAACGCCCCCGAGCCCTGGTACGAGTTGGACTTCGACGCAGGGGTCTCCGTCCGCCTGCCGCGCAACGGGTGGATCGCCTTCACCTACCAGGGCCGGAACAGCCCCAGCGACGCCTTCGACATGGCCCACGAGCTCCACCTCCGCGGCCGGCTCGACCTGGAGACGGAGGACCGACGCCTCTGGCTCCAGCCCCAGGCACGCCTCGTGGGGACGCTCGGGCCCGCGGACGGGCGGAACCTCTACCTCGAGGCCGGCGCCGAGGCCGGCTGGAGCTTCCTGGACGGCGAGCTGGCGTCCATGGATCTCTTCGTCCCGGTCGCGGTGGGCGCGACGCTGGCCGGGACCGAGGCCCTGGGGGACCTGTCCGGGGCGCAGTATCGCTTCACGCGGTTCGGCGCCGGCACGTCCATCGCCTTCCCCGGGCCGCTCAAACCCTGGGAGGCCTGGCTCATGGTCGAGGCCTGGGCCCTGGGCTCCGCGTTCCGGGACGCCCTCGGCCACGACCGGAGCGTGGAGGTCCTGGTCTCGGGCGGCCTCGCCTGGACCTTCGGCCAGGAGTGGACGCCGAACCCCTCGCGGATCCCGACGCCGCGCTAGGTGGAGCGCCGGCGGCCGTGCCCCTCGCCAGGTGGTCCGCCCGCGGCGCCGCCGGTGGTCGCGGCCGCCGAAAAGTGTGAAATGAGTAGGCTTGACCCCATCAATAGCGTCGCCGGAGGACCAGCTCGAGGCCGCCCTCCCCGGCGTCGCCGAAGAAGGTCTCCAGCTTCAGGGCGCCGGTGATGGTGTACTCGATGCGTAGCTCGTTGACGTTGTCCTCGGGCTCGGCGCCGAGGTTGGCGTCGTACAGCAGCAGCAGGTCCTGGGTGAGGCGGGTGCCGGCGGTGATCTGCGCCTGGGTGAGGCCGCCCTCGCCTCCGGTGCGGACCTGGAACACGTCCACCGGGAGCTTCTCGGTCACGAAGCGCGTCGCGGGCCCCAGGGCGAGGCCGACGAACAGGTTCGTGACCTGGCTCTCCACAGCCTGCTCGTCACCGCCGCCCACCGGGTGTCCCACGGTGATGATGGAGACGATGTTCGTCTCGTCCATGGGCGGATCGCTGGTCAGGGAGATCCGGGGCCGCTCGGCCGTGCCGCTGACCCGCACCATGATCCGGGACTCCCGGGTCGCAGCGAGCCCCAGGGCCGACAGGTCCACGTCGGAGATGTCGTAGGTGGCGGTGACGTCCAGCTGGGGGTTCAGCTCCCGCGACCCGGTGAAGATGACCCGCGACTCGTCCGACAGCGCGAACTCGCGCCCGTAGAGCTCCACCGTCCCCTCGACCACGTTCACCATCCCCCGGATGGAGATGTCCTCGCCCCGCATGGTGACCTCCAGATCTCCCGCCAGCAGGATGTCGGCCATCTGGTTGCGCACCCGGAGGTGCCGCGGCGGCAGGTCCACGGTGAGGTCCAGCTCGATCCCGCCGCCCTCCTCGATCGCGGCGGGTGCCCGCTCGCCCTCCGCCCCGGGCGGCCCCAGGTCCGACAGGAACACGACGTCGTCCGGCGTGCCGATGGACTGCACGCTCCGCGCCCCCATGTCCGGGCTCAGGGTCCCCTCGTCGACGGTGATCCTCCCGGAGATCGAGGGCAACGCCAGGCTCCCCCCGACCGCCACGTCCGCGGAGACGGTGGCCTGCATGTCCCGGCGCTGGAGCACCCGGAACCGATCCATCTCCACCCGGCCGTCCAGGTCCATCTCCGCGGGCTCGAAGCCGCCGAAGCCCATCGAGAAGGACAGGTCCATCGAGCCTTCGCCGTGCTCCAGATGCACCGGCGCCAGGCGCATCCCCTCCCGGTCGAACGACAGGGCCAGGGTCACGTCCTCCTGCTCCATCCCCGTCACCGCCAGGTCCAGGACGTCGAAGTGCATGGCCAGGCGGCCCTCCACCTCCGGATCCCCGAGGGTGCCTGCGACGTCGGCCCGGACGTTCAGCACGCCCTCGCTGGGCCCGAAGATCTGCGGGAGGGCCGTCGACAGCCCCGCGAGGCGGACGTCGTCCGACGACGCGATCAGGCTCACCGGCACGTCCGGCCCCACCCGGCCGCTCAGGAGGTCGGCCAGCGTGACGTCCATGCGACCATCCACCATCATGTGCCCGCCCTGCACCTCCTGGTCGACGACGAGGGTCACGCGGGTGTCCTCCGGGCCCGCCCGGGCGGCCAGCCGCACGGCCGCCGCCAACCCCAGGTCCTCGAGCGGCTGCTGGGGGCGCAGGGACTGAACGGCGGCGCGCACGGACAGGCCGCGCTCCTCGGCGCCACCGCGCAGGGCCACGCTCGCGGTCACAAGGGCGTCCGACACCAGGTTCCCGAGCATCCGCCCGACCTCCGGCGCCACACCCGCCACCGCATCGGCGGGCAGCCGGGAGGTCGCCAGGACCCGGAAGCGCTCGTCGTCCAGGATGTCGAGCACGTCCTCGCCCGACACGAGCAACCCGACGGCCTTCGGCAGCAGCGCCTCCACGCCCACCAGCTCGACGCCGTCGGAGGTCACGTCCACCCAGGCGCGGAGGTCCTGCTCCCGCGTGTCCACGGTCATGTGGACCGAGCCCGTCGACGGCCCGAGCGGCATCTCGCGCAGGCGCACGAAGCCCGACACGTCCGGCTCCCCCAGGGTGCCCAGCACCTCCAGGTCCATCAGCGCCACCGCGTCCCGCAGCGGGCCGAGCCCGCTCGTGTACGGGAAGTCGCCCAGCGAGGTGGGAGCCAGCTTCGCCCGGAGGAGCACGTCCTCGCTGGCCAGGCGCTCCCGCAGGGTGTCCCGCGCCGTGGCCGCGCTGGCCGCCGACACCAGGTTCACGGGCATGGCGGCCTCCAGGCGCAGGATCTCCTCCTCCGCCTTCTCGTAGACCACGTTGGCACGCGTCGCCTTGTCCAGGAGCACCACGTCCACCTCGGCGCGGGCCTCCTCGATGGGCCCGAAGGCGAACCCGTCCACCGTGAGGTCCACGGTCGCGCGCGGATCGGCCGGGGTCCCCTCGAGGTCGATCTCGCCCTGCAGGATGCCCTGGAGCGGCGCCCCGGCCGCGGGAGGCACCATGTCCGCGAAGTCCTCCAGGGCCACGTCGCCGAGGCTCGCCTTCAGCTCCACGGCCGTGTCCATCCCGAGGGGCAGCCCGCCTTCGAGGCTGAGGGGCGCGTGGGCCACCGCCCTCACCTCCACGCTGCGGGTCTCCTCCCAGGACGCCTTCACGCGGACGGCCGTCGCGTCCTCCTGGATGCGCAGGCCCAGGTCGGCGTCCAGGTCCTCGAACGGCGGGAAGTGCACGCCCACCAGGCCGACCTGCAGGCGGGCCGTCGGCGCCTGCAGGGTGCCCGAGATCTCCCCGTCGATGGACAGCGTGCCCTCCAGGTCGCGCCCCGGAAGGACCGGCACCCCGAAGCGCCTCACGGTCTCCACCCAGGCGTCGACGGGGATGTCGTCTCCCCTCACCGTGCCCTCGATGGCGCCGGTGTCCCCCCGGAAGCGGAGCGACATCCGGAGGGCCGTCCGCGCCTCGCCGACGTCGTGGATCCGAAGGTCCCGGACGGCCACGGCCCCAGTCCGCGGCTCGATCCGGACGGTCGCGCCGGGCTCCACGCGGAAGCCCGCGTCGCCGGCCGCCATCTGCAGCCGCTGGATGGTCGCCTCGATGGGCCGGGACGGGTCCATGGGGCCGTCGAGGACCAGGTCCACCAGGGCCGAGCGCTTCTCCTGCAGCACGTGGACCCGGACCCGGGACGGCCCCTCCCGAGTGAGATGGACGTCCGCGCTGGCGCGCTGGAGCGCAGCCCCCCCCAGCTCTCCGCCGTTCAGGCGCACGGCGACGCGACCCGTCGGGACGGCGCCCACCATGGTCGCGTCGAAGGTGACGCTGCCGTGCTCCGCCCGAATGTCCGGCCCGGACCGAAGCTCCACGAGGTCCAGGCTGCCCACGGCCGTGAGCCGCCCCGGGTCCCCTCCCGGCAGGCGCGCCCGGAGGTCGCCGTGGACCGCCTGCGCCGCGTGCCGGCCCGCCACGTCCACGCCCCGCAACCCCAGCCGGACCCCGGCGTCCAGCGTCCCGTCGGGGAGCAGCGTGACGTCCACGTCGGTCCGGCCGGAGGCCACGTTCGCCGCGCCCCCGACCCGCAGGCCCTCGGTCCGGATCGGCCCGGAGGCCGCCAGCGTGCCGTCCTCCTCGCTCCGCACCGACATGTCCGCGTCCACGGCCGACAGCCGGATGTCCTGGAACCGCGCAGCCTCCAGGCTCGGGCGCAGGGTGCCCCGCCGGGGCATCCCGTCGGCCCCGAGGAGCAGGTCGAAGGGCACGGCGGCCTCCTCCAGGCTGCCCTGGGCGCCGTAGCGCACGTCCACGAGCCGGACCTGGCCGTCCGCGCGCACGCCCCCGTCGGCCGGCGCCAGCCTCGCCCGGAGGCGGAGGTCTCCCAGCGACGTGGTCTCCACTCCCTCGAGACCCGCGATCCGCGCGCCGCTCACCTCGAACCGGGCCTGCCCCGACGGCATCCCCTCCCCGGGCCAGGTCATGTCGGCCCGCAGCAGCAGCCCCCCCACGCTCGCGTCGGCGCCCAGGGACGGCGGGACCTCGAGCCCGGACGCCCGGATCTCGGCGTCCAGTCGCACGGCGGGCGCCCCCTCCTCGGGGATCCGGGCACGGGCCGATCCCCGGATCAGCTCGACGACGCCCTGCAGGCCCGGCTGCCCGGCCAGGTCTGCCCACGGCGCGAGGTCGAGGCCGCGCACCTCCAGGCTCGCCTCCACGGGCCCGGGCGGGAGGTGCGGCGCCGTCGCCTCGAGGTGCAGGACGCGATCCCCCTCCCGGGCGTCCAGGCCGGCCTCCAGCGCTCCCTGCCGCATCGAGGCCCGCACCGTCAGGGGCAGGGGAAGCTCGGGCACCCCCTCGGTCCGGTCGACGGTGACCTCGACCTCGGCGCGCCCGTCCGCCGTGGGGTCTCCGGCGCCAGTCGCCGTGATGCGCAGGTCCGCGGCCAGGTCCGGGTCCATGCTCGCCATCACCCGGTACGGGCGGAGATCCGTCCCGCGCACCGTCGCGTCCCAGCGGAGCGGCTCGTCCCCGACCGAGGCGCCGGCGTCCAGCACGATCCGCCCTCCCGGGGAGCTCAGCTCCAGGTGGGCGTCCACGTCCGACAGCGGCCCGCGGACGCGACCCGAAAGGGTGGCCTCGCTCCGGAGGTCGGGCTGCCCCATGGCCGCCCCCAGGGCGTCGAGGTCCACGAAGCCGCCCAGGGCCAGGTCCAGCCGGGGATCGCCGTCCAGGTCGTCGATCGACCCGTCCGCCCGCAATCGGTGGGGCCCGGCCCGGACCTCCAGGCGCTCCACGACCAGCGCGCCGTCCGCCATCCGCCCGTCCGATCGCACGGCCACCGACGGGACGGGGACCCCGCGGGTCCGGCCCGCCAGCCCGAGATCCCGCCAGAGCAGCGCCCCCGTCGGGAGGTCGTACTCGACGGCGCCGCCCACCTCCAGGTCCCCGATCTCGATGGCGTCCCGCCCCGGCGCCATGGCCACGTGCCCGCGGAGGATCTCCACCCGCTCCACGACCACCCGCAGGTCGGGCAGCGGCGCCTCCCCCTCCTCCTCGGGCGCGGGCTCCACGGGCTCGAAGGCCCGCGCGATGGCCACGCGGCCCTGCCGATCGTTCACCGTGGTCCGGGGGCGGACGAGGCGGATCCTGTCGACGTGGACGTCACCGGCCAGGAGGCGCCAGGGCGACCACGTCACCTCGAGGCGCACGGCGGTGAAGGCGACGCGTCCCTCGGGATCGAGGATCTCCAGGTCCTCGGCGCGCAGGTGGCGCACGAAGTCCCCCTCGAGGGATCCGACGGCGATCTCGCCTCGGAACGACTCGTTGACGAGGGCCAGGACCTGCTCCCGGACGACGTCGCGGACCGGGCCGGTCTGCAGCGCCCCCAGCACGAGCAGCAGCAGCACGAGCACCCCCAGGACGAGGCCCGCCACGCCGGCGCCCAGGCGCCGCAGCCAGCGACGTCGTCGGGGCCGACCCCCGGGGGTCGCCGCGCTCGCGCGCTCCTGGCGGGGATCCAAGTCCATGGCTCAGAACGACTGCCCGATGCTGAAGTGGAAGGACAGCTCCGGCGGCTGCGGGGTGGTCAGGAGGAAGCCGAGGTCCAGGCGGACCGGGCCGAACGGCGTGTAGTAGCGGAAGCCCGGACCCACGGCGACCTCCAGCGAGGACATGGTGACGTCCTCCCGCCGCGCCCAGACCTGCCCGACGTCGACGAAGGCCACGAGGCCGAAGTTGGCGGGCAGGTACCAACGGGTCTCGAAGGATCCGAGGGCCTTCACGTTGCCGCCGACGAAGGCCCGGTCGCTGCACACGTCCTCCTCCGTCTCCACCTCGCAGATCTCCGGCCCCATGGTCCGGGCGCCGAACCCGCGGTGATCCGAGGCGCCACCGCCGAAGAAGCGCACGGGCAGGGGCACGCGGGCCTCCTCGCCGACGATGGGGAGGATCCGGCCGTACACCCCCCGCGCCGCGAAGGTGATGAAGTCGAAGGGCGTCCAGTACAGCCGCACGTCCCCCAGGATACGGAGATACTGAAAATCGCTCCCGATGGCCCGGAAGCCCTCCTGGACCCGCGCCTGGGCGTAGAAGCCGCGCCGGGGATCGAAGCGGCTGTCCCGCAGGTCCAGGGTGAGAGCCTCCTCCAGGTAGGTCAGGAGGTAGCGCTCCTGGAACGCCAGCCCCAGGGTCTCGTCGATCTCCAGGTCCAGCGCCCCGGAGAAGTCGAAGAACCGGGTCCAGAGGACGTTGTAGCCCAGCTTGACGTGGAGGGCCTGGAAGAACTCCCGGGCCAGGGCGATCTCGCTCCGCACGTCGTGGCTGCGATAGCCCAGGTTCACCTCCATCTCGTACTCGCCCCGGAGGAACAGCTCGAGGTACTCCTCCAGGAACGCGGGCTGGCGGAACTCCGCCTTCGCCTTGCCGGCCGGCCCGCTCTCCGTGGGCTCGAAGAAGGTGGGCAGCACGGACCAGGCGGGCACCACATCAAGGTCCAGGTGGCGCTGGGACCCGAACAGGTCCCGGTGCTTGAAGCCGCCCATGACGTGGACGTCGCTCCGGACGTTGTCGATGCTGGCGCCCACGCCCGTGCGCCACTCGCGCATGGGCATCTCCTGCACGGACACCCGCACGGTCACCGTCGGCTCCCACTCCACCTGCTGCAGGACCTCCACGGTGCGAGGCCGGGCGCCCAGCTTCTCCCCGAGTCCCGGCCGCACGGGCTCGGCGCTCACCGCGAAGAACACCCCCAGGCGCTGCAGGTCGTGCTCCGCGGCGTCCATGGGGTCGCGCTCGGCCACGTCCCCCGCCTCGATGTGGACGCGCCGCAGGATCCGCTCCGCGCTGATGTGATCGTGACCCACGACCTCCACCGCCTCGACCCGTGCGAGCGGTCCCGGGACGGCGCGATACGTCACGTCTGCCGCGTGGGCCTCCCGGTCGACCACCACCTCGCCGAGGACCTCGGCGTAGATGAAGCCCTCGTCGCGCAGCGCCTCCTCCAGGGCCTTCTTGGTCAGCCCGTGGGCGTCCTGGCTCCACGGCTCGTCCACCTCCAACGTGACGAGATCGCGCAGATCCTCCCGCACCCGCTCGAGCCTGGCGAGGCGCTCGCCCCGATCCGACGGTTCGAGAGGCTCCGGGGACTTCGCCTCGGGGGCCCGAGGCTCCTCGGGCTCCGGGGACTCCTCCATGCCGAGGACCTGAAGCGTGCGGACGAGGGTCGGCTCGCCCTCGTCGACCGTGAAGTGTGCCCGCACGGCCTCCGGGCCCATGGGCTCCACGCGATACTTGGTGACCCTGGCCTCGAAGTAGCCGTGGGTGGCGTAGAGGCTCTGGATGCGCTGGGCGTCGGACGCCAGATCGGCCCGATCCAGCAGCGGCTTGGGGCCGAAGGTGAAGTTGTCCGAGTGGGTGTAGAGGCGCTCCTCGATGTCGCCGTCCGACAACACGTCGTTGCCGTGCACGACCACGGACGCGACGATCTTCCGTCCCTCGGGCGGATCGTAGCAGCCCAGGCGCACCCGTCCACCGCACCCGGCCACGAGGCCGAGGCAAAGGGGCGCCGTGAGCGCCACCGTCAGGAGGCGTCGCCGCCTCTCTCCTGGTGATACGCGATTCAGTGTGCGTGGAACCGGGCCGGATGGACCCCCAGGGTAACGCACCGCCGGAATCAGACAATCGGCTGACGGCCGGTGGGCGGCCCTCGGCTCAGCCGCGCACGTGCTCGTCGATGAACGCGAACTGGTCCCGCCACGCCTCCTTCGCCAGGCGATGGAAGCGGAGCGCGTGGAAGGCGTGGACGCCGCCCGGGTAGATCTTGATGCGGTTGGGGACGTCCAGGGCGTCCAAGGCCTCCCCCAGCCGCACCGTGTCACCCATCACCGGATCCTTGTCGCCGACGATCGCGAAGGTGGCCGGAAAGGGCCTCTCCGGCGGGTCGGCCCCCTCGAGGAGGGTCAGGGGATTCGCGAAGGCGTGGCTCGGATCCGGGTCGCGGTGGTCGGGGAGGTAGACGTCGCTGACCTGCTCGATGCGATCGGCCATCCAGCGGGGCATGGGGCGCTCGCGGGCGTGGCGATCCGGGTTGCTCACCTCGAGGTAGCCGCACGCCGGCAGCAGCACGCGCGGGCGGGGCGCGGCCTCCCACAGCCGGCGTGCCCAGGGCTCCGGCCGACGCCAGCACGCCGCCACGGCCAGCCCGAGGACCAGGTTGCCGCCCGCCGACTCGCCGGCCCACACGCTGCGATCCAGGTCGGCGCCGTACGACTCCGCGTGCTCCTGCATCCACAGGCAGGCGTCGAAGACGTCCTCCACCGCCGCGGGGTAGGTGTGGGTGTCCGAGCGGCGATAGTTCACGTTGAAGGTCACGAAGCCCCGCCGGGCGAAGGCCGCCGCCATCGCCCAGTGGGTCTCCTTGTCGAAGTAGCGGAAGCCGCCGCCGTGGACGTACAGCACGGCGGGGAGGGGCCCCTCGGCGTCCGCCGGCCGGTAGATGTCCAGGCGGTGCTCCGGGCGGCCGTCGTCCACGTACGGCACGTCCCGGAAGACCTCGACGCCGTTGCGCTCCGGGCGGAGATGGGGCACGTGCCGGAGGGCGCGGCTCAGGGACTCGAGGCTCCCGATGAACAGCCGCCCGTAGGCCCAACGGCGCAGGGCGCTCATGGTGCTCGGGGTCCGCGCGAGGTCGTCTCGTTCGCTCATGGTCGTCCTCCCACCACGGCCGGTCTACCGACCCCGGGCCGGCGGGGCAAGGACCGCGTGGGTCGCGCCCGGAACGCCGGCATCGGCATCCCCCGGGACCGCGGGCGTCCCCGCTGCGTCCCCGCCCGCGCAGACAGAGATGGGCCGGCGCGAGCCGCTCTTTCAGGCAAAGGCAAGGGCAAGGGCAAGGGCAAGGGCAAGGGTACGAGGGCGGCGACACCGGGCGGAGCGTCCCGACTTGGCAGACCGCGCCACCTGCGTACACTCGCTCCATGATCCACGACGACGAGACGCCGGACCGCGGTGGGGAGGCTCCGCCGCCGGCCGCGGCCTCCGAGGAGGCGCCGGAGGACTCCGGGGCGCCGCCGACCGGGGAGGCGGAGGAGGCCCCGCGCCCGCCCATCATGAGCGTGCGCGGGTGGGCGAAGTTCGCGTGGGCCCTCGGCGCCCTGGCCTTCCTCGCGGCGGTCGTGTGGATCGCCCTGCAGGTGCCCGGGTTCACCGTCCCGTTCCTGGTGGCCTTCCTCATCGCGTACCTCCTGGATCCGATCGTCGACCGCTTCGAAGCCCGCGGGGTGCCCCGCGCGGCCTCCATCGGGGTGCTCCTGGTCCTGTTCCTGCTCGTCCTCGCGGGCGTCGTGTTCACCCTGGGCCCCCAGATCGTCGATCAGCTCCGTCAGATCCCGGCGAAGCTGGCGGCCCTGGGCGAGGCCCTGCCCGGCTGGCTCGAGGACACGTTCGGCGTGCAGCTTCCCGAGACGATCGAGGCCACGGTCGAGCAGGTCCTGGGCGGCCTGGACGTCGACGAGAAGGCCCTGCTCGAGCCCGCGGGTCGCATCGCCGAGTGGATCTACGGCGGCACGACGAGCGTCGTGGCGTTCGTGCTCGCCCTGACGCTCATCCCCGTGTTCGCGTTCTACCTCCTGCGCGACTTCGACGACATCGTGGCGCGCCTGGACGGCCTCGTGCCGGTCCACCTGCGGCCCGCCGTGCGCGCCCGATTCCGCGAGATCGACGAGGTCATCAGCGCCTTCGTCCGCGGGCAGATGCTCGTGGCCCTCGTCCTGGCCGTCCTCTACGCGGTCGGGCTGACCCTGGTCGGGCTCCCGCTCGCGCTCGTCGTGGCGCTGGTGGCCGGCGTCGGGAACCTCATCCCGTACGTGGGCACGACCATCGGCGTCATCCTCGCCACGCTGATGGCGCTCCTGGACTGGCAGGGCTGGCTCCACCTCCTCGGGGTCTACGGCGTCTTCGCGGTGGTCCAGTTCCTGGAGGGGTGGTTCATCACGCCCCGCGTGGTCGGGGAGTCGGTGGGGCTGTCCCCGCTCACCGTCATCGTCGCCATCCTGGTCTTCGGCGAGCTGTTCGGCTTCATCGGCGTGCTCATCGCGGTGCCGGTCACGGCCGTGCTGCTGATCCTGCTCCGGGCCACGGTGGACGAGTACCGCGCCTCGGACTTCTTCCAGGACCGCTGACCCCGGCGAACCCCCTCGAACCCGCCCGCCGCGGGGCCGCGAGCCGCCCTGAAGCGCCTTGCGGAGGACCGGGCCGCGGCGTACGGTGGCGGGGATTCCCCACCCGAACACGACGGCGAGGAGGTTCCGCGTGAAGGCGACGCTGACCGTGCTTCTGGCCGCGCTCACCATGGCGGCGTGCGTGAAGAAGTCGACCCACGAGGCGCTGCAGGCGGACTACGCCGAGCTCCAGGAGGCCCAGGAGGCGTGCACGCAGAAGTCGGCCGACCTCGAGGAGGCCCTCGCCGCGGAGCAGGGGAAGGTTCGCGATCTGGAGCAGCGCATCTCCGCGATGGACGAGCAGCTCGAGGAGACCCGCGGCGAGAAGGCGCGGCTGCTCAAGGACCGCGCGAAGCTGAAGGCCTCCGCCGCGGAGCTCGAGGAGGCCCTCGCGGAGCTGGAAAAGCGCAAGGCCGCGGCCGAGGAGCGCGCCGGCGCGTACCGGGATCTCCTGGCGCGGTTCCAGAAGATGATCGAGGCGGGCAAGCTGCGGGTCCGCATCATCGACGGCCGCATGGTGGTCCAGCTCGCGACGGACATCCTGTTCCCCTCCGGCTCGGCGCGCCTGTCCCGGGACGGGAGGGGGGCCATCGAGGAGGTCACGGACGTGCTCGTGTCCATCCCCGAGCGGCGCTACGAGATCGCCGGCCACACGGACGACGTGCCCATCAGCGGCGGCCGCTACGACTCCAACTGGGAGCTGGCCTTCGGGCGGGCCAACTCGGTGCTCCAGACGATGATCGACGTGGACATGCCTCCGGAGCGCGTCCACGCGTCCAGCTACGGCGAGTACCGGCCCGTGGCGTCGAACGAGACGCGGGAGGGCCGGGCCCAGAACCGGCGCATCGAGATCGTCCTGGTACCCGACCTCTCGGCGCTGCCCGGCGCGGAGGCCCTGGAGGAGATCGGCTCCTGACCGCGGCGCCTCCTACAGGTCGGCTCGGCGCGCGGGCATTGCGTGGCCCCGCCTCCGTGCACTAAGGAGGGGGTACACCGAACTATGGAGAACGACATGTCCAGCGCGAGCGAGGTCGCCACCGAGAAGGTGGTGGTCTTCAACTACACCCTCAAGAACGAGGGCGGAGAGGTCCTCGACACGTCCGAGGGTCGCGATCCCCTCCCCTACCTCCACGGCGCCGGCAACATCGTGCCGGGCCTGGAGCGGCAGATGGAGGGCAAGGCCCCCGGCGACTCCTTCGAGGCCGTCGTGCCACCCTCCGAGGGTTACGGCGAGCGTCAGGAGCCCGGCCCGCAGGCCGTGCCCCGGAGCGCCTTCCCGGAGGACGTGGAGGTCCAGGCCGGGATGCAGTTCGCCGCGCAGGACGCGGAGGGCGAAATGGTCCCGATCTGGGTCCTGGGCGTCCAGGACGACCAGGTGATCGTGGACAACAACCACCCCCTCGCCGGCGAGACGCTCCACTTCGCCATCGAGATCGTGGACGTCCGCGACGCGACCGACGACGAGAAGGAGCACGGCCACCCGCACGGGGCCGACGGCACCGACGAGCATTGATCCGCGCGTCGCCGGCGACCCGCCTGTGCGGTGGGCCGCCGGCGGCCGCGCCTGTCGATCAACCCATCGCCGCAGCTCCGAAGGGCTCGCGCCAAGGCGCCAAGCCGCAAAGGCGCGGATGAATGGGGAAGATGCGCTACGACCGCCGTCCCCGGCGGTCAGTGCCCGGTCCCGAGTCACTCCCGACGGCCCGGTACACGGTACACGGTGCCCGGAGGGCCCGACCACGTCCACGTCCACGTTTCGCGGGATCCCGGCGAGTCGTGGCCGGTCGGCAGGCGGCCTCGCCGGCCGCCCCCTGTCACGACATGAGGTGCATCCCCGGGAGGTTCTGGCCGTTCACCACGGGCCCGACGGGCACGAAGGGCGGCGCGAACGTGGGGATGGGGCCCTGGCCCATGACCAGCATCACCTGCTGCATGGGGAGCCAGGCCATGAACGACGCCGAGACGGCCACGGCGATGGCCTGGGCGAGGGCGCCGAACTGGTCGTCCGGATCGTCCAGGTTGTAGCCCTGCTCCATGGCCGACTTCAGCGCGTTGGGCATCATCTTGGCCATGCCCGCCGAGGGGCACGCGATGAGCGGCATCGGCACGTTCGGCATCGGCGGCGCCATGGGCCCCGGGAACGCCGCGAAGGCCGGATACCAGGGCAGGCCCGGCACCATGACCTTGTCCTGCCACTCCTTCCAGGACCTGGCGAGGCCGTCGGCGATGGCGTCCCGCCACTTGGCCTCGTTGCCCGTGGCCGCGGGCAGGCTGAAGTTCTTGATGAGCGGCGCCAGATCCGGGCCCTTGAGGCAGCCGGGCTGTCCGATGGCGGACACGGCCATGACCTTCAGGTTCTGGAACCCGGCCTGCATCTTCCACATGTCCACGGCCTTCTTGAAGCCGTCGAGCATGGCGTGGCACAGGTCCTTGAACTTCTTGCCGATGTCCTTGGCCTGGTCCACGTGATACTTGTTCGTGGACACGGGGAAGAAGTAGCACATCGGCTCCGGCACGGCGGCCTTCTCCGAGGGCGAGAAGGCCTGCCCGTACTGCTTCGCCGCCTCCCCCGTCGGCTGCGACCAGTCGACCGACAGGCGCTTGGCCTGGGCGATGAACGTGATGTCCGCCAGGGGCTTCATGGGGACCGTGAGACCGGGCACGGTGCACCTCCGCGAGGGTTCTGGACCAGGACCGACCCATCGGCTGGGAGCGGCGCTCGCCCGCCCTGCCGCGTCCCGTGAGCATAGGGATTCCGCGCCCTTTTCGTCAACGCGGGCGTCGGGCCCGCGTGTGAGCTCACAGTCCTGCACATCTCGGGGTGCCGCGATCTGGCGAAGAAGAATCGCGCGCCAAGCCGCCAAGACGCAAAGGTCAGCGAACCGCTCGCACACAGGTTAGGCTGAGACTGTCGAGTCACCGGCGGGCCAACAGCGAGCACGCCGGGCCGAAGCATGCCGTTTTCCTTTGCGTCTTCGCGTCTTTGCGCGAGCCCTTCGTCTTGCGACATGTGACGAGCTGTGAGGCTTGTGAGCGCTCAGGGGGCGAGGGGCGGCGCGTCGCCCGGCGTGCCGGCCGCCTCGCTGTCCTCCAGGAGGTGACTCGCGCCGTCCGCCGAGGCGAACACGGCGCCGACGGTCGAGGTCGCCTCGGGATCGGACACGTCCTCGAACAGATGCCAGGCCGCCTGGACCCGGTCCCGGGTCACGTCGAGCACCGCGAACCCCTTCCGGGACACGTCGGCCCAGCGGACGTGATCGTTCACGTTGATCGCCACGGGCGCATACTGGGCGTAGGCCTTGGGGAACGGCGAGGTCACGCCGGGCACCACGACCTCGACGCCCAGGGTGCCCTCGCCGGTCTCCGGGTCGTAGACGTCGTCCTCGGGCTCACGGATGAGGTCGCTGGCCCAGGACGAGTGGATGTCGCCCGTCAGGACCACCAGGTTCCGCACCCCGCCCGCCTCGACCGCGTCGAACAGGCGCTGCCGCGAGGCCTCGTAGCCGTCCCACTGGTCCGGGTTGAACGTCACGCCGTTGAACTGGAGCTGTCCCAGCATCACCTGCTGGCCGATCACGGTCCACCGCGCCTCGGACAGGGCGAGCTCCTCGGCCAGCCAGGCCTCCTGGTCGAAGCCCATGATGGTCCGGTCGGGATCCTCCAGGGCCTCCACGTCGCTGGCGTCCTCCACCTGCCGGTCGCGCCCCCACAAGCGAGTGTCCAGCATCACGAGGTCCACCAGGTCGCCGTAGCGCAGGGTCCGGTAGATGTGCCGATCCCAGGTCTCCCGCACGGGCTGCCACTCGTGCCACGCCCGGACGGCGTCGGCGACCCGCGACTCCCACGGGCCGTCGCTCGCCGGGTCGTGGTTCGCCGCGCCGTCCTCCCAGGCGTTGTTGGAGGACTCGTGGTCGTCCCACACCGGGATGAACGGGTGCTGCCGGTGGGCCTCCTGCAGGTCCGGGTCGCGCCGGTACTGGCTGTAGCGGCGCCGGTAGTCGGCCAGGACGCGGAGCTCGTGGGGCGGGTCGTGGGCCCGCACGACGTGCTCGCCGCCCTCGTAGATGTAGTCGCCCAGGTGGATGACGGCCGACAGGCCCGGCATGGCGGCCATCTCGCGGTAGCCCACGAACCAGCCGCGCGAGTAGTTGGAGCAGGAGCACACCGCGAAGCGGAGGCGGTCCACGTCCCCGCGCGGCGCCGTGCGCGTCCGCGCCACCGGCGACGTCCGCCCCAGGGCGCGGAAGCGGTAGAAGTACGAGGTGTCGGGCGACAGCCCGCCGGCGTCCACCTTGGCCGTGTGGTCACGCTCGGCGGCGGCCGTGGTCCAATCGGCCGCCACCCGATCCTCGAAGTCCGGGTCCAGCGCCACCTCCCAGAAGACGTCCACCGAGTCGGGCGCCTCGGGCGCGTCCGGCGAGGACGGGTCCTCCGCCGAGGCCCCCGCCGACACCCGCGTCCAGAGGATCACCGCCGTGGGCAGCGGGTCTCCGCTCGCCACGCCGTGCTCGAACAGGTACTCGGGCCCCGGCTCCCCGTCGTACTCGTACTCGGGGAGCGGCTCCTCCTCGACCTCCTCCGGCACGTCGGGCCCGGCGTCGTCCACCTCCGGGGGCACGTCCTCCGCCGCGTCGGCCAGGGCGTCGGCCCCATGGTCCGTCCCCACGTCGGCGGCCACGTCCGGGCCGGCGTCGCCGTCGCCGCCGTCCCCCCCGCAGCGCGCCAGCACCCCGCCCAGGGGGAGGGTGGCGCCGGTGAGGCAGGCTCGCTTCAGGAGTTCGCGGCGGGAGATCGGCATGGCGGCTCCGGCGGCTGGCGGTCTCGACGCGCAGAAAGGTAGCCGCTCGGGCGCGCCGGCGCCAGGGTGTCCGTCAGTCGGGCGGCGGCTCGAAGCGGCCGATGGGGTTGTCCATCCCGAGGCAGAGCACCAGCTCCTCCTCCAGGGCGCGGGCCAGGGCGTCCGGGGTCACGTCGCGGTCGAGAAGATCGCGCACACGGGGGCCGTCGCCGAGACGGTCCAGGAGACGCGCCCGCTCCGGGGTGAGCGGCAGCAGGCGCGGCGTCTCCCGGCCGGGCCCCGCCAGGACGAACCGGGGCTCCGTGACGTGGCGCGGCGTCGGCGGGTCCGTCTCGTCCGGCGCCCGGCGGAGGTGCCCCTCCAGCCACTCGGGCTCGAACGGACAGGGGAGCTTGTCCAGGTAGGGGTTGGGGACGATGCGGTAGTCGTCCCAGCGGGCCTCGTCCGGGAGGGTCCGGGATGCCAGCCGATAATACCAGCGCCCGGGGAGGCCCGCGCTGGAGTCCTCGGGGCCCCACACCTCCGCGGGGACGCCCAGCCAGCCGGCGAGCGCGGCCGCCTCCCAGGACAGGCCCCCCTCCGCGGCGGCCTGCTGTGCCGCCCGCCCCAGCTCCGCGACCAGGTCCGGAGAGCGGGGCGCGTCGACGAGGCACTCCACGACGGCGGGCATGGCCTCCAGGGTGGACGCCACCGGGGTCCGCGCCGCCCGGGCACGGCGTCGGACCGCGGCCACGCGCGCGGCGCGGACGCCCGCGGGCTCCGCCTCCCGCGTGCGGGTGGGCCGATAGCCGAGCGCGAAGATCTCCGCCACGCCCGGGTCGCCCCCGGCGGCCTCCACGTCCGCGACGGCCCGCTCCAGCGCCTCGCCGAGGACGGCCTCCGGGTCCACGTCGTCGCCTTCGTGCAGGAGGTGCTCGGCCCCCTCGGCCACCGCCTCCAGCCCCGCCCGGTAGCCACGCGTCGGCTCGCCCCGAAGCGCCGCAGCGTGGCACAGGCGCTCCCCCACGTCCTGCAGCACCCGCCGGGCACGGGCCGAGCGCGTGTCCGCGGACGGGTTCGACGGCGTCACGAGGGCGGCGAGGACGTCGGCGCAGCGCGCCTCGAAGGCGTTGGGCGACGTCGCGTAGTCCCGACCGGGCACGAGGCAGGCGTCCATCCACCGCCGGGTCGCCTCCGACGTGAGCCTCCGGTGGTGCACGCGGGCGTACTCGCAGGCCTCGCCCACGTCCAGATAGGTGTCTCCGGGCACGACCAGGTGGCCGGTGTGCAGGCCCGTCCGGAAGCAGTGCGCCTCGTAGCGGATGACGTCCGCGAGGTTGGTGACCAGGCCCCGGCTCGACTCCGAGCGGATGCGCTCGGCGCGGATGTCCGGATCGTGGGCCTCCACCTCCTTCGACCAGCACTCGTGGCAGGCCGGGGTGGCCGCGCCGTCGTGGACCGTGTGGCGCGGGCAGTAGTCCCGCCCCAGCTCCCCGAGCCAGTACCAGTGGAGCGCGGCGACCGCCTCCGCCAGGCGCGCCACGTGCATCAGCTCCCACTCCGTCAGGCCGTCCCACCAGGCGAAGCCCGCCAGGGCGTGGACCAGCCCGTGGCTCCACCAGCGGGGGCGCGCGCTCGACTCGAAGTCGGCGACCGGGGCGTCCTGCCGGAAGGGCCACATGGCGTGAGCGCGGACCCTCTGCGGGCCGCGTCGGACGCGGTACACGGACGGATCCACGTCGTGATGACGCCAGGACGCCGGCGCCGGGAGGAAGGCGCGCTCGAGCCGGTCGAACGCGAAGTAGCCCCGCTCCCGCGCGACGAGCCCCGCCTGGTACTGCAGCGGCGTGACGGTCATGGGCGGCAGGACGAAGCCGTGGTGCTCCGCGAGGGCGGCCTCCCGCTCAGCGTCCCTCGAGGCGTCGATGGCCACGGCCGCGTCCTGGACGCGCCCGGGCTCCAGGGCGTCCGCGAGGGCCTCGAGGCTGTGGGTCGGCAGGTCGCTCATCGCAGCCCCTCCGCGCGGCGAGCCTCGCCGCCCGCCCGGTCTTCGTGGTGGTGTGCGGCCGATCCCGCGCCGGTCAGGCGGGCCATGGGGCGGCAGTCTAGCCAGCCCGCCCGCGGTCCCGCAATCACACGGCCGGGTCGCCCGGCGAGGACGCGGAGTCGGGGCCCGAGCCCGTCGCGGACGCCGGCGCGCCCGACGCGTGCCCTCCGGACGCGTCTGCACCGGACACGGGTGGGCCCGACGCCCCGGAGGGACGCCGGACCCGAAGCCGAACCGGACGACGGCAGAGGCGGGTGCGACGCGACCGGCCCCCCGCGCTGGCCGGCCCTCTCCGCGCTGCTGCTCCTCCTCGCCGTCGCGGTCCGACGTCAGCGCTGAGCCACCTCCCGCAGCCGACCGGCATACCGCGCCGGCTCCGACGGCGGAGCGGATCGGGGCACGGGCACGTCCCAGCCGCACACCTCCGACGCCTCGCGGAAGGTGAGCACACACTCGGCGGCCTCCGCGGCCGTCTCGACCATGAAGCAGACCCGCTTGCCGTCGCTCCAGGCGCGGAGGGCGTCCTCGCGGGCGCCGCCGATGAAGGGCTCCCAGGCGTCGATGCCCCGGGGCACGCCCCGGCGCTTGCGCAGGACCAGCAGCCGCACGTCCATGGGCAGCGCGTCCAAGTCCGCCATGGGGGCGTTCATCCCGATGGCCGCCCACCGCGGCAGCGCGGAGCCGGACGCGCGGCTGGCGACCCGCACGGCGGTCGTGGCGCCGAAGCTCCAGGCCCCGCGCAGGGACTCGCCGTCGAGGCCGAAGCGCGTGCGCGCCACGAAGAAGCTGTGGGGATCGCCACCGTGGATCGCGACGAGCTCGCGGAGGTCCTCGCCGACGCCGTCGACCCGCTGGCGGGCGTGGTCGATGAGCACCGAGAGCCCCCCCAGGCGTGGCCAGGGATTCTCCGTGCGCATCAGGTGCATGGGCACCCAGCGCGCCCCGTCCGGCAGGAGGCAGGACGTGGAGTCCGCCGAGCCGGCCGCGGCGGCCATGGCCGACAGCTCCCGGCGGACGCGCACGAGGCGGGCGAGCTGGTCGTCGTCCCACACGCCGTCGTCCGCCTCCATCTCCAGGGCGCCGAGGCGCGTCACGTCCAGAAGGACCTGGGCGACGGCCGGCGTGAAGAGGCTGCGGAGGCGCTCCGGCGACACGTGCTGGAGCATGTCCAGGGCCACGGCGCGCCGGGTGGCCAGCAGCTCCGGCTGCCTCGCGTCGAGGAGGTTGAGCAGGAAGGTCTCGTGGAAGTCGGGGCGCAAGCGCATGGGAGGCACCTCGGTTGCGTGGGGAGAGGGACTCGGGGCGCCGGAGCGCCCCTTTTCGCGCGATGGGCTCAGCCCCCCCCGTAGGGCGTGTAGCCGATGAGGTCGACCAGGTCCCCGCTGGAGCTGACCGCCTCCGACGGGCTCCTGGGGGTGCAGCTGGAGTAGGTCGTGGTGGCGTAGCTCCACCGGTAGACGTGCACCCCGGACGAACCCGTCGTGAAGTCCGTGTCCTCGGCGTCCAGGTCCGGGATCGTCCGGGTGTGGCCGTCCTGGAGCACGACCGTCTGGTACCCGCCGTCCAGGGACGTCATCCACGTCGTGAACGTGGCGTCGGACCCGACGAGGGCGTAGCGGCCGCCCTGGTAGGAGCCGCCGATGACGTCCACGCCGACCGTATCCACGGCGTCCACGGCCCGGAGGCTCGCGTCGACGGTGCTCGTGCGGAGCAGGATGTCGCTGCTGTCCACGATCTGGACGCCGAGGGTGCCGCCGTCGACGTCGACGGTGTAGAAGGACACGTCGCTGCTGTCATAGACGGCGACCCGGCCCTCGAGCGTGAGGTCGCGGACCTTGACGGTGCTGGTGGACTCCACCCGCAGGCAGTAGTCGCTGCCCGTGGGGTTGCTGATCCCGGCGCCGGTGTTGCCCCTCAGGTCGACCGAGCGATCGACGAGGAAGTCACCGGTGAACGTGGCGTTGTCCACGATCTCGACGATGTCGTACCTGGAGTCGTCCAGCGCGCTCTGCAGGTTCGTCGTGCAGGGGGAGGGCTGCCCGTAGCAGGAGTTGGCCACATAGAGGGTCGCCGCGGAGGCGGGCGCAGCCGCGAGCAGCACGATGAGCGAGAAAGCGAGCGCGATCGAACGCATGGAAACTCTCCTCCGTGTTCGGTTGGGGGCGGGCTGCGCCGTCGTGGACGCAGCCGTTCAACCGGTACAAAGGGAGGCGAGCGCGTTCTCTTTGCGCGCCGGGCCCGCTTTTTCCCGGAGGGAGGCGTGCGCGAGCCGTCAGGCGTGGGTGGTCTCGGCCTCTCCGTGGGACAGGAGACGCGCGATCCGGCGCACCTCGACGCGGAGGCCCATCTCGTCGGCGCGACCGACGAGGCGCTCCAGCTCATCTCGAGCGTCCGGGTCGCCGCTCGCCCGGTAACGCGCCTCGGCGCAGCGCCGCTCCACGACGACGCGATCGAGGACGAGGAAGCCGTCCGGGATCCGGGCGAGGATCTCCATGGCGGCTCGGCCCCACTCCTCCGCGCTCACCGGGTCGTCCAGGTGTGCCAGGGCGTAGGCGGACAGGGCCTGGGCCTCGTGGAGCGGGTTCTCGGCGACCAGGGCCTGCTTGTGCGCGAGGCGGGCGAGGCGGCGGGCCTCCGTCAGGTCACCCTCCGACACCGCGACCTCGGCCAGCAGCGTGTGGCAGACGGCCTCCAGGGACGCGAACTCGCCCGCCTCGGCGTATTGCCCCAGGGCAATGCGGAGGTGGCGGCGCGCCGCCGCCGTGCGCCCCTGCTCCAGGCAGAACTCCCCGAAGTTCTGGTGGACGGTGGCCACGAGCAACGGCCCCGCCTCGCCGGAGGCGACGTGAGCCACGGCCTGCTCGAAGTACGCCTGGGCCCGCTCCGCGTCCCCGGTGAGCGCGAAGCCGATGGCGATGTGCAGGCGCGCCACCCCGGCCTCGCGCATGTCGCCTTCCGCGAGCGCCACGTCCAGACACGTCAGGAAGTGCTCCAGGGCCGCCCGCACGTCTCCGTGCACCAGCGCGCCGATGCCCAGGAGGCGATAGAATCGGGCGATGGGCTCCCCGTGCGGCCTCCGGATGAGGCGACCCATGGCGGCCATCACGTCCGCCATATCGTCGAAGTCGCCCAGGCGCTCGCAGAGGTAGGTCCGCTCCATCAGCGCCTCGAAGAGATACTGCGCGACCCTCGAATCCTCCTCGAGACCGGAGAGCGACTCCACGGCCTCGCGCGCGGCTTCCAGGGCTGCGCGCACCTGTCCACACGCACTGCGTACGCGCGCCAGTTCTACATGGAGCCGGCCGCGGAGCACCGGCCGACGTCGCAGTGGCAGCGACAGGGAGAAATCCGACAGCAGATCAAGCGCCCGATAGGCCCCGCCGCCGAGAGACAGGGCGCGCGCCAGCAGGAAAAGCACCTCCGCCCTGACATCGATCGAGATGCGCTCGTCGGCTCCCTCGATCGCGCGCAGACGATCGCCGATCCAGGCGGTCTCGGCGAGGACGCCTCGGCGTCGGGCGGCCTTCATCCACTCGAAGCCCGCCTCCCAGGCCCCCTCCACGTCGTCCAGGGCGATGGCGCAGAGGCAGTGGAGCGCCGGTGCGTCCGTCACCCCGAGACGTTGCCGCTCCGCCCAGGCGAGCGCTTTCCGGGCGAAGGCCTTCGGGAGGTACGTGTCGTCCCGGAGGATGTCCTCGACGTGCGCCCAGCGCGCGAATCGCCACTCCTCGGGATCGCCGCCGACGGGCTCCAGGTAGGTGCCGAGGGCGTTCACCTCCTCGAGGGTGGCGGGGAACCCGAGCGTGCGCATGAGATCCGGATACACGCGCGGGCCGAGGCCCGCGGCCAGGCGCAGGAAGCGCTCGGCCCCGTGGTGCTCACCCGCGGGCGCGACGTCCACGAGCTCGTGGGCCGGCACCCCCATGGCGTCCGCCACGGCCACGACGTAGCGCCACTCGGTGGGGACGATCCCGTCCGACGTGCGCTGTCCGCGCTGGAGCCAGCGGTTGATGGTGCGCTTGGACGGCTCGCCCGCCATCAGGTGCAGGCGGTGGGCCGTCCAACCCCGCTCGCCCATGAGCTGCGCGAGTCGGCGCGTCTTCAGGCGCACCTTCCGGCCGTCGTCTGTGTTCGGGTCCATCGCGCGAGGTTCCTGTGCCGGACAACGGCCACGCCCTCGAAACCACGCCGATGCTAGCAAGCACGCGGGTACAACGGAAGGCGACCGCCCGGTCACGTCGACACGGAGCCACCTGGTGGGACATGTCCCACCCGGGTCCCGGAGGCCGTGCAAGGGTGCGCGCATGATGAGTTCGCCCCCTTGCAGCGACAACCCGATGACGACCCACCTCCTCCGCTGGCGCGAGGGAGATCGCGCGGCGGGAGACCGCCTCTTCGCGGCCCTGGAGGCGCGCCTCCGCCCCTGGCTCCTCCGCACGACCCGCGACCTGGGCGTGCTGGACGGCGACGACGTGCTGCAGGACGTCTTCCTGACGTTCCTCCACCACGCCCCGGACTTCGACGTCAGCGCCGGCGACGCCGGCCTCCTGGGCTGGTTCCGCACGACCCTGCGCCGACGCTGGTGGTCCATGTCCGCCGGGGCGCGCAGGCACGTGCCCGTCGGCGACGACCTGGTCGCCATGGCCGACGACGAGGTCGGACACGCGGGCGAGGCGCGCGCCGAGGCGGCCTCCCGACTCCGTATACTCGAGGCAGTCGCCGCCGACCCGGAGCGCGTCCGGGTGAGCGGCCGGAACCGTCGGAAGATCGCACACTTCATCGAGCACGTCGGCGCCGTCGTGCTCGGCGACTCCCACGCCGCGGGGACGACCGGCGAGATCGGCGAGCGCGTCGGCTGGAGCCCGTTCCAGCTCTGGCGGATGAAGGGGCGCCTCCGGGATGCCGTGGCGCAGGTCGCAGAGCCCGCGGTCCCGGCGATCCCCGCGGAGACCCCGCCGCGCGCCGTCGCCGTCGCCTCCGCTCCGGCCCCTGCTCCCGAGCCACGCCGTACTCGCCCCGGGCCCGCGGCGGACCGCCCGGCGCTCGCGACGGTGCCCTCGGCGCGCGCCCGGCGTCGCCCCGGCGCCTCCAGGCGTGGCCGCCGCGTCGCCATCCCCCGGCCATGGTCCACTCCCGGGCGCACGCCCGCGGCGCGGTCGCTCCGGTTCCAGCGGGATCCACCGCGCCGGGCACCTCCGACCCCCTC
Source organism: Myxococcota bacterium (assembly GCA_051747385.1). Lineage (GTDB taxonomy): Bacteria > Myxococcota_A > UBA9042 > PHBI01 > JACKFB01 > JBNJGB01. The sequence continues at coordinate 72,911 of JBNJGB010000015.1, read as the reverse complement.
CGGCCGTCATCCACCGCCCGGCCGCGGCGCATCCCCCTCGTCCACCGACAGACGCAGCACCTCGAGCAGGGAGGTCCTCCCATGCAGGAGATGTACCCCATGAACGCGGGCGTCACCTCCACGCGGTCGTCTCTCGACCTCGTGTCGGTCCCGACGCTCCTCAGCGATCCCGAGACCGGGAGGGTGCTCTACGCCAACCGCCGCGCCGCCGAGATCCTGGGCCGACGCGAAGAGGTCCTGGCCCGCACGTCCGAGCTCGAGCTGTATCATCGGCCGGAGGTGCGCTTCTCGCTCGTGGACCGCGCCCTGCGCAGGGGGGAGGTCGAGGATCGCGAGATCCAGCTCGTCCGGGGCGACGGCAGCAGGTTCTGGGCGCTGGCATCGGCGCAGCTCGTGGAGGTGGAGGGCCGTCGGGCCCTGTCCACGTCGTTCCAGGACATCGACCGCTCCCGTCGGGAGCGCGAGGCCTCGGAGCGGCGACGACGACGCCTGCTGAGCCGGCTCCACGTCGGCGTGGCGCGGCTGGACACCCGCGGGCGGCTCCTCGAGGCCAACCGGGCCTTCCTGCAGTTCCTTGGAACGGAGAACCTGAGCGAGGCCAGGGCCCTGCCGGTGGCTCGGCTCCTCGGGCCGCAGGAAGGTCTCTCGTCGCTGTCCGAGCAGGTCACGGTGCGCGGCGATCTTGTCTACGAGGCCAGCTTCCGGGGAAAGCACGGGCGGCAGGTCGTCGCCCGCGTGGTGGCGACCCCGGGTCGGGCGTCGGACGGCCGGGCGATCCTCGACCTGGTCATCGAGGACATCGCCGAGCGTCGCAGCCTGGAGGCTCAGCTCCACCACTCCCAGAAGATGGAGGCGATCGGTCGGCTGGCGGGAGGCATCGCCCACGACTTCAACAACGTCCTGTCCGTCATCCGGAGCTGCTCCCTGATGGCGCTCGAGGACCTGCACCAGGAGGAGGTGGCGCGAGAGGACCTGCACGAGATCTCGCGGGCCGTGGATCGGGCGAACGCGCTCACCCGTCGCCTGCTCGCCTTCTCCCGGAAGGAGCCGGGGAGCCCCGAGCGCTTCGACCTGTCACGCCACGTCCGGGACGCCGAGCGCATGCTCCAGCGCATCCTGGGCTCGAGCGTGGAGACCGTGCTCCGCACCGCGCCGGAGCCCCTCCCGATCCGGATGGACCCCCACCAGCTCGAGATCGTGCTGCTCAACCTGGCCGTGAACGCACGGGACGCCATGCCGGACGGGGGGACCCTGAGCCTGACGACCGGCACCTGCCCGCTCGACGGCCCGTGCCTCGAGACCCTGCGCATGAAGCCCGGGCCCTACGCCGAGCTTCGGGTCATCGACACCGGAGTGGGCATGGACGCGGCGACCCAGGAGCACATCTTCGAGCCGTTCTTCACGACCAAGGCGCACGACGAGGGGACGGGCCTCGGCCTGTCCACCTGCTACGGCATCGTGCACCAGGCCGGGGGCTACCTCCGCGTGGACAGCGAGCCGGGCGAGGGGACCACCTTCCGGCTCCTGCTGCCCCTGGACGTGACGGCGCCGGAGGAGAAGCCCGAGCCGGCCCCCACGGTCGCCACCGCCATGGTCGTGGACGACGACCCGCTCGTGCGCCGCTTCGTGGCGGAGACACTGCAGCGGGGCGGCTACAAGGTCCTCGTGGAGACGACCGCGGAGGACGCACGCCGCTGGGTGCGGAGCGATCGGGCCCGCGAGGTGGACCTCCTGATCACGGAGGTCGAGACCCTCGGAATCCACGGGCTGGAGCTTGCGACGCACCTCCTGACACGCCGGCCGGACGCGCGGCTGCTGTGCATGTCCGGCCGGGAGGACGAGCGCCTGCAGGCGGACCTGGCTCGCGACCCCGCGGCGGCCTTCATCGCGAAGCCGTTCAAGCCCGGCGCGCTCCTGGAGGTGATCGCCGATCTCCTCGACGACGGCGCGGATCCGGCGGGCTGACGACGGCCCGTCAGGGGTACAGGCGCTTCATGCTCCAGCGCTCCCCTTCCCACAGGTACAGGAAGCGGTCGTGGAGGCGGTGGTCGCCCCGCTGCCAGAACTCGACGTGGTCCGGCAGCACGCGATAGCCGCCCCAGTGGGGGGGCCGCTCCACGGGCCGGCCCTCGAAGCGCTCCTTCTCCTCCTCGAAGCGCTCCAGGAGCTTCTCGCGGGACTCCAGGAAGCGGCTCTGATCCGACGCCCAGGCCCCGAGCTGGCTCTCGCGGGGCCGGGTGGCGAAGTAGGCGTCCGACTCCTCGTCGGACAGGGGCACGGCCTCGCCCTCGATGAGCACCTGCTCGTCCGTGGACTTCCAGTACACGGAGATGGAGACGCGCGGGTTCTCCTCGATCTGCACCGCCTTCCGGCTGCGGCGGTTCGTGAAGAACGTCACGCCACGCTCGTCCACGTCCTTGAGCAGGACGGTCCGCGCCGAGGGCCGCCCGGAGGCGTCCGCGGTCGCCAGGACGACGGCGTTGGCGAGGAAGGGCTCCGCCTCCTCGGCCCTCTCCAGGGCCTGTCGGAAGCGCACGAGGGGGTTCCGGGCTTTGAGGCTCATGGCGCCAAGCTAGCAGAAGGCTCCCCGGGCGCGAACCGGAAAAAGCGCCGTCGGCGCGGACCCCCGGACACCGGGGGACGGAGACGCCACCGCGGCCGCCGGGTGGCCGAGGCCCTGGGCGTGCACCTGGACGCTACCGTCTCCTCGAGGTCCTTGGGCGGGTCGATCGATGCGCAGGGCCTTCACGGTCCGGAATCACAGGCGTCCGGGGCCGGCGTGCACCACGACCCGGAATGCGCCGCGCTCCCGGGACGTGTTATCCAGTCGACATGCCCCTGCACGCCCCGTCCTCCTCCCGGCTCGCAGCCGGCCTCCTCGTCCTCGCCCTCGCAGCGACCGCCACCACGGGCTGCGGCGGAGCCCGGCCGCAGAAAGCCGACGGCGACCTCGTGCCCGCCCCGGAAGCGGAGCGCGACGCCTTCCCCGTCACCGTCTTCACCAACGACGCGCCGAGCGGCGAGGCGTTCCTGGAGGAGCTCCGGGAACGCGGCTACGTCCACGAGGGCGGCGAGGTCCTCCGGCAGCCCAACGACTCGTTCAACGTGAAGTGGGGCGCCGCGCCGCTCGCCTACGTCCTGGAGCTGGCCGGGATGGTGGAGGCGCGCTACGGCCGGCGCCCGCGGCTGCTGAACATCTTCGGCCGGGACGATCCGGACATCTTCCTCAACGTGCCGCTGGGCAGCCCCCCGGAGGACGCCGCGCCCGGCGAGGCGATGGGCCGCGCGAGCCTGCACGTCGTGGTGTTCAGCCACGATCCCGTCGTCGGGCGGCGCGTGCTGGAGCGGCTCGAGGACATGGGCTACACGAACCCCGAGAACATGGTCCAGGGCAAGCCGAACCCCGAGTTCAACGTGAAGTGGGGCGCGGCCCCGCGGGAGCTCGTGGAGGAGATCGTCGCCGTCCTGGAGGAGACCTTCCGGACGCCCTTCGAGCTGCGCCACGAGTTCGGCCCCGACGATCCGGATCTCTTCATCAACCTCCCTGTCGAGGGGATCTGAGCGGCCGGGGCTGCGAGCCGGGCGACGACCAGGAAAAGAAGGCGCGAGGTAGCGTAGCGCTCTCCCTTGGAAGGTACGTCACGGAAGAGGATATCGCTCGGCGCAAGGAGCAGCTACTCCGACGCTCGTCAGGGCGACGAATGGCTCCGTAGACTACGCTCGTGTCGCCGAGCTCTACACCCGGGCGGAAAGGGAGCTGAAGCGTCACGAACGCGCCGACGACGTACAGGCAGGAGGCCGTGGTGGCTCGCTGACTTCGTGCGGAAATCGATCTCCACGATCTCCGTCACCAAGGCGCTGCCAGGCGTCTTCGAGCCCGAGCTGACGGCCCAGCGCATCGACGCCGCCGACGTCGAGCCGCCGCCGCCGATGGTCGCGTGCACGAGGACGCGCGCCCGACGTGACGTGACGGCGCGTTCGTGGTCCGCGGGCGGGACGTCGTCGAGCGGGCGGCGGGGTCCGGGCGTCGCGCGGGCACGCGGTTTGCAGCGCGTTTCGGGCTCTCCCCTACATCCCCGCGGAGCGTGGAGGCGTCCGATGACCCTGCGTTCGAACCCCACCCGGGCCCCGGGCGGACGGAGCCGCTGGGTGGTCCTCAAGTTCGGCGGCACCAGCGTGTCGACGGCGGACCGTTGGCGGACCATCGCCGAGGTCCTGCGGATACGCCTCGAGGAGGACGTACGCCCCCTCGTGGTCTGCTCGGCCCTCGCCGGCGTGTCCGACATGCTCGAGGACATCCTCCACCAGGCCGAGCAGGGACGGATGCCGGAGGAGACCCTGGAGCAGCTCGCCGAGCGTCACGAGCGGCTCGGCGCGGACCTCGGCATCGACGTGGACGGCCTCATCGGGCCGTATCTGCGGGACGTGAAGCGGCTGGTGGACGGCGCCCGCATGATCCGCGAGGTCTCGTCGCGGCTTCGGGCGCGGGTCATGTCCGCCGGCGAGCTGATGTCGACGCGCCTCGGGGCGGCCTGGCTCACCTCCCGGGGAATCCCCACCGGCTGGGCCGACGCCCGCGATCTCCTCGTCGCCGAGACCCCCCCGGTCACCAGCGACCCGTGGCGGCGTTACGTCTCCGCCACGTGCAGTTACGAGATCGACCCGACCCTGGGCGAGCGGCTGGCTGCGCTGGACAAGTCGGTCGTCATCACCCAGGGCTTCATCGGCCGGGACGCCGACTCCGGGGCCACCGTGCTCCTGGGTCGGGGCGGCTCGGACACCTCCGCGTCCTACCTGGCCGCGCGCCTCAACGCCCGGCGTCTCGAGATCTGGACGGACGTGCCGGGCATGTTCACGGCCAACCCCCGGTCGCTCCCCGACGCGCGGCTCCTCCGGCACCTCGCCTACGACGAGGCGCAGATGCTCGCGGCCATGGGGGCCCGGGTCCTGCACCCCCGCTGCATCCCGCCGGTGCGCAGCCACGGCATCCCGCTGCACGTGCGCTCCACGAAGGCCGCCCACATCGAGGGCACGATCATCTCGGACGAGGCCGCCGCGTTCGATCCGAGCATCAAGGCCGTGGCCTCCCGCGACGAGGTCATCCTCATGCGCATGGGCTACCCCGGCCAGTGGCAGTCGGTGGGGCTCCTCGCCGAGGTGACCGGCGCGTTCAGCCGCCACGGCCTGTCCATCGACTCCCTGGCCACGTCGCCCTCGCGCATCAGCGTCACCCTCGACCCCGCCGCGTCTCCCTTGACCGCCCTCGTGGAGCGGAGCCTCGTCGAGGAGCTCGAGGACCTGTGCACCCCCGAGATCCACCGCGAGACGGCCTCCGTCAGCCTGGTGGGCCACAGCATCGGCGCGGTCGTCCACCGCCTCGGCCCGGGCCTGGAGTCCCTGACCGGCGGGCACGTGAAGCAGATCAACCACGCGGCCAACGACCACGCCATCTCGTTCGTGGTCGAGCAGGGCGAGGTGGACGGCCTCGTCGACACGCTCCACCGCTGGCTCCTGTCCGTCGACCTGCCGAAGGGCATCTTCGGCCCCCCCTGGAACGAGCTGATGGCGGCCGAGAAGGCCGCCGCGGAAGGCCAGACCGAGCAGCCCGTGAAGGCCGCGTCCCGGCGCGCCTGACCGGCCCCATGACCACGAGGAGTTCTCCATGGGCATCTTCGAGCGACGCGAGTCCGACATCCGCAGCTACTGCCGGACCTTCGACACGGTCTTCACCCGAGCGAAGGGCAGCCGCCTCCAGGACGAGGACGGGCGCTCCTACATCGATCTGTTCGCCGGGGCCGGGAGCCTCAACTACGGCCACAACGACGACGCCATGAAGCGCGCGCTGCTGGCGTACGTCGAGGAGGACAGCGTCACCCACAGCCTGGACATGCACACCCGGGCCAAGGCCACCTTCCTGGAGCGCTTCGAGGAGCTCATCCTCGAGCCGCGCGACCTGGACTACAAGCTCCAGTTCAGCGGGCCGACGGGCACGAACTCCATCGAGGCGGCCCTGAAGCTGGCCCGCAAGGTCACCGGCCGCAGCGACGTGGTCGCCTTCACCAACGGCTTCCACGGCATGACCCTGGGCGCCCTCGCCGCCACCGGCAACGAGAAGTACCGCAAGAGCGCCGGCGTCCAGCTCCACGGCATCACGCGCATGCCGTTCGACGGCTATCACGGGCCGGACGTGGACACCCTGGAGCTGATCCGGCGGCAGATCGACGATCCGTCCTCCGGGGTGGACGCGCCGGCGGCGTTCCTGCTCGAGACCGTGCAGGCCGAGGGCGGCATCCACGTGGCCAGCGCGGAGTGGCTGCAGGGCCTCGAGGCCCTCGCCCGGCAGTACGACAGCCTGCTCGTGGTCGACGACATCCAGGTGGGCTGCGGGCGCACCGGCAGGTTCTTCAGCTTCGAGGCCGCCGGCATTCGCCCGGATCTCGTGTGCCTGTCCAAGTCCCTGAGCGGCTACGGCCTGCCCTTCGCCGTCGTGCTCATCCGGCCCGCCCTCGACGAGTGGTCCCCCGGCGAGCACAGCGGGACGTTCCGCGGCCACAACCTGGCGTTCGTCACGGCCACCGAGGCCATGGAGTACTGGCGCACGGACGCGCTGAGCCGGGACATCAAGCGGAAGGCCGACCACGTGCGAGAGCGCCTGCTGGGCGTCGCGAAGTCCTACCCCCTGCGGGACCTGGACGTGCGCGGCCGCGGCCTCATCCAGGGCATCGACCTGCGGGAGGCGGGCCTCGCCGGGAGGGTCTCGGCGGCGGCGTTCGAGCGCGGCGTGATCGTCGAGACGGCCGGCGCCCTGGACAACGTGGTCAAGCTGCTGCCGCCGCTGACCATCGACCGGGACGATCTGGACGGGGGCCTCGACGGGATCGAGGCGGCCATCCGGGACGTCCTCGGCCGCGAATAGGGCGTCTCCGCGCCCACCGTGGGGGATCCCCCGTTGTCGAACGCCGGTCTGCGGCGTAGGTTTGGAGGCACGCTCCATCCACCTCGACCTACGCGCTGCCCTCGAAGGCAGGCACCCGCGTGTGCGGTCGGCCGGCCGTCGGGGGACTCCCCACGCCCGGCCGGGGGCTCGCCGCTCCCGGCGCCCACCACCGCAAGGACCAGGACCCATGAAGAACGTCCAGGACGCGCCCGGACGGCGCGGGCTCTACGATCCCGCCTTCGAGCACGACGCGTGCGGGGTCGGATTCGTCGTGAACGTCCAGGGCGAGCCGTCGCACGAGATCATCCGCAAGGGCGTGGAGATCCTGGCCAACCTGACCCACCGCGGGGCGTCCGGCCAGGATCCCGAGACGGGAGACGGGGCCGGGCTGCTGCTCCAGCTTCCCCACCGCTTCCTGCGGAAGGTGGCCCGCGAGGGCGGGTTCACGCTGCCGGAGCCCGGGCGCTTCGGCGTGGGCACGCTGTTCCTCTCCGGCGACGCGGACGTGCGCGACTGGCAGATGCGCACCATGGAGGAGGCCGTGGCCGGGGAGGACCTCGGCTTCCTCGGCTGGCGGGACGTGCCCGTCGACGCGGACGCCCTGGGCTGGCTCGCCCGGGAGCGCCTGCCCACCATCCGCCAGCTCTTCGTGGACGGCGCCGGCCTGGAGGGTCTGGACCTGGAGCGGAAGCTCTACATCACCCGCCGCGTGGCCGAAAACCGCGCCCGTGAGCGGGGCGGCGAGGCGTGGCGGCGCTTCCACCTGCCCAGCCTGTCGAGCCGGATCATCGTCTACAAGGGCCTGCTCCTGTCCCAGCAGATCGAGGCCTTCTACCCGGACCTGGCCGACCCGGAGCTCGAGAGCGCCCTGGCCCTGGTCCACCAGCGCTACAGCACCAACACCTTCCCCACCTGGGACCTGGCGCAGCCCTTCCGCTTCCTGGCCCACAACGGGGAGATCAACACCCTGCGCGGCAACGCGAACTGGATGCTGGCGCGCCAGAGGTCCATGGACTCCGAGGCGTTCGGCGAAGAGCTGCAGAAGCTTCTCCCGGTGCTGCGCGAGGACGCCAGCGACTCCTTCCAGCTCGACAACGCCCTGGAGCTGCTCGTCCTGTCCGGGCGCTCCATCGCCCACGCCATCTGCATGCTCATCCCCGAGGCGTGGCAGATGCACGAGCACATGTCGCCGGAGCGCCGGGCGTTCTACGAGTACCACTACAACCTGCTGGAGCCCTGGGACGGCCCGGCGTCCATCGCCTTCACGGACGGGACGCGCGTCGGCGCGGTGCTGGACCGGAACGGGCTTCGGCCGTCGCGCTTCGTGGAGACGAAGGACGGCTTCGTCGTCATGGCGTCCGAGGTGGGCGTCCTCCAGGTGGAGCCGGACAACGTGGCGCGGAAGGGGCGGCTCGAGCCCGGGCGCATCTTCCTGGTGGACACCGAGGCCGGGCGCATCGTCGCCGACGAGGAGATCAAGGACGAGCTGATCCGGCGCCAGCCCTACCGGGAGTGGCTGGACGAGCACATCCTGCGCCTGCACGACCTGCCGCGGGCGGGGGCCCTCGCCGAGCCGGCCCCGGACGAGCGCATCCGCCTCCAGAAGGCCTTCGCCTACACGGTGGAGGACGAGCGCATCCTGCTGCAGCCGATGATCGCCACGGGCAAGGAGGCCATCGGCTCCATGGGCGACGACACCGCCCTGGCCTGCCTGTCCGATCGGCCGCGCCTGCTGTTCGACTACTTCAAGCAGCAGTTCGCACAGGTCACGAACCCGCCCATCGACTCCATCCGAGAGCGGCTGGTGATGTCCCTGCGGACGACCTTCGGGCCGAGCTGGAACCTCCTGGACGAGCGCCCGCAGTACGCCCGGGTCATCGAGCTTCGCCACCCGCTGCTCACGAACGACGAGGTGGCGACGCTCCAGGCGCTCGAGCGAGACGACTTCCAGTCCCGGACGCTTCCGATGGTCTTCGAGCCCGGCGGCGGCCGCTCCCTGGAGTCCGCCCTGGAGCGCCTGGGACGCCAGGCCTCCGAGGCCGTGGCAGAGGGCGCCACCCTGCTCTTCCTGAGCGATCGCCACGTGGGCCCGGGGCGCGTGCCCATCCCCTCGCTCCTGGCCACGGCGGCCGTCCAGGCCCACCTGACCCGGGAGGGGACGCGCACCGCATGCAACCTCATCGTGGAGACCGGCGAGGCCCGCGAGGTCGGGCACTTCGCCCTGCTGGTGGGCTTCGGCGCCACCGCCGTCAACCCGTACCTGGCCTACGCGACCATCGACGGGATGCTGGAGGACGGCACCTTCCTTCCGGAGGACCTGACCCGCGACCGCGCGCACCGAAACTACTTCAAGGCCGTGAACAAGGGCCTGCTGAAGATCCTCGCCAAGATGGGCATCAGCACGCTCCAGAGCTACCGCGGCGCGCGGATCTTCGAGGCCGTGGGCCTGTCCGACGAGGTCGTGGAGCGCTACTTCTCGGGGACGCCGAGCCGGGTGAGCGGCGTGGACCTGGACGTGATCGCCCGCGAGGCGGAGGTGCGCCACGAGAGGGGCTTCCCGTCCCGCGGCGAGGTCGATCCGGAGCTGGACGCGGGCGGCCAGTACCAGTGGCGGCGCCGCGGCGAGCGCCACGTCCTGAACCCGGACACCATCGCGAAGCTCCAGCACGCGGTGCAGTTCGACGACTTCGAGCGCTTCGGGCGGTTCAGCGACGCCGTGGACGACGCGGAGCGGAACCTCTGCACCCTGCGCGGCCTGTTCGACCTGGACCTGGCAGACGAGCCGGTGCCGCTCGACGAGGTGGAGCCCGCCTCGGAGATCGTGAAGCGCTTCTGCACGGGCGCCATGTCGTTCGGGTCCATCTCGGCGGAGGCCCACGAGACCCTGGCCATCGCCATGAACCGCCTGGGCGGCCGCTCCAACAGCGGCGAGGGCGGCGAGGACCCGTTCCGCTACATCCCCGACGACAACGGCGACCTCCGGCGGAGTGCCATCAAGCAGGTGGCCTCGGGCCGCTTCGGCGTCACGAGCTGGTACCTGACCAACGGCGACGAGCTGCAGATCAAGATGGCCCAGGGCGCCAAGCCCGGCGAGGGCGGTCAGCTCCCGGGCCACAAGGTGAGCCCGGAGATCGCCTCCATCCGGCACTCCACGGAGGGCGTGGGGCTCATCTCGCCGCCGCCCCACCACGACATCTACTCCATCGAGGATCTGGCCCAGCTCATCCACGACCTGAAGTGCGCCAACCCGAAGGCGAACGTCAGCGTGAAGCTGGTCAGCGAGTCGGGGGTGGGCACCGTCGCGGCGGGCGTGGCGAAGGGCAAGGCCGACAACATCCTCGTCAGCGGCTACGACGGGGGGACCGGCGCGTCGCCCCAGACGTCCATCAAGTCGGCGGGCGTGCCCTGGGAGATCGGCCTCGCGGAGACCCAGCAGACCCTGGTGATGAACAACCTCCGCGGCCGGGTCCGCCTGCAGGTGGACGGTGGCCTGCGCACGGGCCGCGACGTGGTCATCGGCGCCCTGCTGGGGGCGGACGAGTTCGGCTTCTCGTCGGCGCCCCTGGTGGCCATGGGCTGCATCATGATGCGGGTCTGCCACCTCAACACCTGCCCGGTGGGCATCGCGACCCAGGACGAGCGCCTCCGGCGGCGCTTCGAGGGCACGGTGGAGCACGTGGTCCGGTACTTCACGTTCCTCGCGGAGGAGGTCCGCGTCTGGATGTCAAAGCTCGGGTTCCGGCGGTTCGACGACATGGTCGGCCGGGTGGAGCGCCTCGGCATCGACGAGGGCGTGCGATCGAAGCACTGGAAGGCGAAGGGCCTGGACTTCTCGGACCTGCTCTACAAGCCCGACGTGCCCCACCCCATCCGACACTGCGAGACTCAGGACCACGGCCTCGAGGAGGCCCTGGACAACGAGCTCATCGAGCGGGCGCGGCCCGCCCTGGAGGACGGGGAGAGGGTGGAGATGGACCTCCCCATCCGGAACATCCACCGGACCGTCGGCACCATGCTGGGCTCGGAGGTGTCTCGGCGCTACGCCTCGGAGGGGCTGCCCGAGGACACCATCACCATCCGGTTCAGCGGGTCCACGGGGCAGAGCTTCGGCGCCTGGCTGCCCCACGGCATCACGATGGTGGTGTCCGGGGACGCGAACGACTACATCGGCAAGGGCCTGTGCGGCGGGAAGATCGCCGTGCGGGTGCCCGAGGGGTCCGACTTCGAGCCCGGCGAGAACATCATCGTCGGCAACGTCGCCCTGTACGGGGCCACGTCCGGCACGGCCTACTTCAACGGGCGCGCCGGCGAGCGCTTCTGCGTCCGGAACTCCGGCGCCAACGCGGTGGTGGAGGGCATCGGCGACCACGGCTGCGAGTACATGACCGGCGGGCACGTGGTCGTGCTCGGGCCCGTGGGGCGGAACTTCGCGGCCGGCATGAGCGGCGGCGTCGCCTACGTGCTCGACGAGGCGGGGGCCTTCGAGGACCACTGCAACACCGCCATGGTCCTGCTGGAGGAGATGAAGCCCCAGGACGACAAGCTGGTCAGGCGGCTGCTGACCAACCACCGCAAGTGGACGGGCAGCGCGAAGGCCGCCGAGGTCCTGGACGGCTGGGACGCGGCCCGGGCGCGGTTCGTGAAGGTGATGCCCGTCGACTACAAGCGGGCCCTCGGCGCACGCATCGGAGCGGAGAGCGGCAATGAGTAAGATTCGCGGCTTCCTGGAGCATCACCGCGAGGAGGCGCCCCTGCGCCCGGTGGAGGACCGCGTCCAGGACTGGAACGAGGTCTACGAGAACATGTCGCCGGAGGAGGTCCGCGTCCAGGCCACCCGTTGCATGGACTGCGGCGTCCCCTTCTGCAACGACGGCTGCCCCGTCGGGAACATCATCCCCGACTGGAACGACCTCGTGTACCGGGATCGGTGGAGGTCGGCCATCGAGCGGCTGCACGCCACCAACAACTTCCCCGAGTTCACGGGGCTGGTGTGCCCGGCGCCGTGCGAGGCCGCCTGCGTGCTGGGGATCAACGACGACCCGGTGACCATCAAGCGCATCGAGTGGGAGGTCGTCCGCCGCGCCTGGGAGGAGCGCTGGATCAAGCCGCAGCCCGCCCCGCAGCGGACCGGGAAGTCCGTGGCCGTCATCGGCTCCGGCCCGGCCGGGATGGCGGCCGCCCAGCAGCTCGCCCGCGCCGGGCACGACGTCGTGGTCTTCGAGCGGAACGAGCGGCCCGGCGGGCTCCTCCGCTTCGGAATCCCCGACTTCAAGCTGGAGAAGTGGATCATCGAGCGCCGGCTTCAGCAGCTCGGGGCGGAGGGCGTCGAGTTCCGCACCGGCGTCGAGGTCGGCACCGACGTGACCGCCGACGAGCTCCGGGAGCGGCACGACGCCGTGCTCTTCGCCATCGGCTGCGAGGATCCCCGGCCGGTCCCGGTCGAGGGCGCGGACCTCGAGGGCGTCCACTACGCCATGGACTTCCTCGCGCAGCAGAACCGGCGCATCGCCGGGCTGCCCATCGAGGAGGAGGAGATCGTCGCCGACGGCAAGACGGTGGTCGTGCTGGGCGGCGGCGACACCGGCTCGGACTGCGTCGGCACGGCCCACCGGCAGGGCGCCAAGAGCGTCGTCTCCCTCGAGCTGATGGAGAAGCCGCCCCAGGAGCGCCCGGAGTCGACGCCCTGGCCCATGTGGCCGGCCATGTACCGGACCTCCACGTCCCACGCGGAGGGCGGCATCCGGAGGTTCGGGGTCCTGGCCAAGCGCCTCGAGGGCGACGAGGACGGCCACGTCCGCGCGCTCCACGCCACCCGCGTGCGCTTCTCCGAGGACGAGGGCAGCAAGGGCCCGGAGGAGATCCCGGGCACCGGGTTCGAGATGGAGTGCGACCTGCTCCTCATCGCCATCGGCTACACGCACCCCATCCACGAGGGCGCCGTCGAGCAGATGGAGGTCGGCCTGGACCAGCGGGGGAACATCGCGGCCACCACGAGGGACTTCGCCACGTCCGTGCCGGGCGTGTTCGCCGCCGGCGACTGTCGCAAGGGCCAGTCCCTGGTCGTCCACGCCATCTGGGAGGGCCGCGAGGCCGCCCGCCACATCGACCGCCACCTCATGGGCGACACCCACCTGCCCTCCCGCGACACCGAGCACTGACTGGGGTCAAACCTACTCACTTCTCACTTTCTGCCGGACGCTCGCGCCAAGACGCCAACGATCCAGTGGGGTCAAACCTACTCACTTCTCACTTTCTGCCGGACGCTCGCGCCAAGACGCCAAGGCACGGCGCACACGGGGAAGATGAAGCAGGATCGCCGGCCCCGGCCGTCGAACGCCATCCAAGCCGGCGGGGACGCCGGCGCTACTGCGGCCGGGATGCGAGACCACGACGCCGACGGGGACGCCACAGCTCCATCAAGGCGATGGGAGCGAGCGCTTCCGGCGCCCCGCGAGGGGGAGCAGGGCCACGAGGGCGGCGAGCCAGGCCAGCGGGGTGCCGGAAGCGCCGCCGCTGCAGCCGCTCGAGACGGCCTCGTTCGTACCGGCTCCGGCGTCCTCGCCGGGGGCGGTGGCGTCGGACGGGTCGGAGGATCCGGAGGCGGGGGTCTGCTCGCACAGGCCTGAGCCCGGGGAGCAGACCCAGCCCTCGGGGCACGGCGCGCCGTCGTGGCACATGCGGGTGCAGTCGCCCTCGATGCAGGCGCCTCCGCCGCACTCGGCGTGCTCCGCGCAGCCCTCGAACACCGGGATCAGCGCGCATCGACCGGCGTCGCAGGTCCAGCCGTTGTCGCAGGGCGTCTCCTCGTCGCAGGCGCGGGTGCACCGGCCATCCGCGCACAGCCCGGACTCGCAGTCGCCGGCCACCTCGCACGCCGCGCCCATGGGATCGAGCAGACACAGCTGGCTCTGGGGCTCGCAGCCGTACGCGTCGGGACACGGGGCGTGGTCGCCGCAGCCGCGCGTGCAGTACCCGTCGAAGCACGCGCCGGGCGCGCAGTCCGCGTCGACGGTGCAGCCCCCGCCGACGGGGAGCCTCTCGCACACGCCGCCCTCGTCGGCGCAGCCGTAGCCGACCGGACAGTCGAGCAGGGCCGTGCACGCCCGCGTGCAGTAGCCCTCGTCGGAGCACTGCCCGCCGCCGCAGTCCGCGTCGCCGGCGCAGTCGTCGCCCACGGGCAGGGGCGCGCACAGGCCGTCCTCCGCGCCGCAGACGAACCCGTCCGGGCACGGCGCCGCCTCGCTGCAATTCCGCGAACAGACGCCGTCGACGCAGCGGCCGGAGGGACAGGTCGTGCCGTCGAAGCAGGTCCCCCCGATGGGCGCCGAGTAGGCCGGGTCCGTGGGCCAGCCGGTCGCCCAGCGGGGCGGCTCCAAGCCCGCCTCCTCGCTGGCGGTGAGCACGTGCTCGGTGATCCAGTCCCCCCAGGCGTAGACGTAGCCGTAGACGGGATACTGGCAGCCCGGCGCCCCGCGCGAGGCCACGCCCACGACGCGCCCGTCCTCGTCCACCGCCGGCCCGCCCGAGTCGCCGCGACAGACGCCCGTGTGGCCGACCCACTCGGTGGTGGTGGCTCCGTACATCTGGCAGTCCGCGCCCTCGCAGGTCACGTTCAGGTCGTCGCGGCGGCGCCGGACGCCGCTGCCGGTGCCCGCGTCGTTGGTCGCGCCGTAGCCGATGGCGCTGTAGCCCTCCCCGGACGCGAGCTGGAAGGGCGTCTCGGCCACCAGGGGCGAGTCCACGCGGGGCGTGAGCGGGCTCGCCAGCACGGACGGGATGGGCTGCTCCAGGATGAGGAGGGCCACGTCGTTGCCGCACACCTCGTCGCTCCCCTGCGGGACGATGATCTCCTGCGTGGCCGTCCAGGCGTCGGGATCCTGCGTGATCCGTGAGCGGGTCGTGACGTGCATCGCCTCGGGGACGTAGTGGGGCCCGAAGGTGGTGACGCCGCAGTTCACGCCGCCGCCGTCCCCGGAACTCTCGAGCGGGGCCACGCAGTGCTGGGCGGTCAGCACCACGTTCGGCGCGATGAGCGACCCGGTGCACATCCCCATGCCCTGCCCCCCGAAGGACACGAGGCCGACCACGGCCCGGTCCGCGTCGTCCTCGTAGCCGCCCGCGATGGGCAGCGCGGCCGTCTCCAGCCCGTCGTCGGCAGCCTCCGCGCCGGGCGGGGGCGGCTCGCAGCCCGACACGGCCAGGACGGTCGCCAGGAGCGCGACCAGGACGAGGGCGGCGGTTCTATGCGGCATCGTGGGGTCCTCTCTCGCGGTCGCGTGGCCCCGGTCGGGCGTCGGGCGTCGGGCGTCAGGCTCGCGCGCGAGCGTAGGATCCGAGAGCCGCCGGCGCCATGATCGGACGGGGCGCAACGCCGCGATGGCGGTTCGGATTCCTGAACCCTGCGCCGCCGGACGCGACGACTACCAGCGCACGTCGGTCATCAGGCGCACCTTGTGGACGGTCCCCAGCTCAGCCGCCCCGGACGCCGCACCCAGGGCCGGGCCGGGCTCGAGCACGCCGTACTGGGCGCCGATGCGGACGTGGACGCCCTCCGTCCTCACGTGGGCCTCGAGGCCCGCGTCCACCTCCACGCCCAGGAGGCCGTCGGCGTCCGCCTTGCCCCACGCGTTGCGATTGAAACCGCCGGCCTCCGCGCTGGCGTAGGGATCCACGACGTCCGCCGGCGCGAAGGCGAGCAGCGCGCCGAGGCGTGCCACCAGACGTCCCGAGTACGGCGCCCACGCGATCTGCGGGAAGAGATACGCCGCGTTCGTGATGGAGCCGTTGGTCGGCAGGCGCTCCACGCCCTGGGGCGGCACGCCCGACAGGGCCGGGTCGCTCACCCGGTCGTAGCCGCGCGCCGAGGCCCGGGCCAGGACCTCGTGGAAGAGGATCATCCCCACCTTGTAGGCCGGATCGAACCGGATCGCGCGCAGCGTCCCGTCCTGCGTGTCCTCGTCCCCCGAGGCGAAGCCGGCCTCGAGGCCGTAGCGGAGCGCCGTCTCGGTGTCCGACACGCCCCCCTTCACGACGCCGCCGAACTGGCGCACGTCCTGCTCCTCGGGGGCCTCCTCGAAGCGGAACTCGTCGGTGGTGCCGACGATGACCGCCCCCTCGAAGGCCAGCTTCAGGTGATAGCGCTCGCTCAGGGCCCGCTCCCACCGGCCGGACAGGTCGACGGCCGTGGCCTGGATCGTCCGCCCGTCGTCGCGGGTGAGGTCCCGATAGGCCACGTAGGTGCCCAGCTCCCAGGCCTCCTGGCGCCACGCGACCGCGCCGATGACCTGCCACGCGTCGTCCCCCTCGCCCCGGTCCGTCAGCTCGTCCTGCTCGACGAGATCGGCGCCTGCGCTGACGATGAGGGCGCCGTCCCCATCCTCGCGCTGGTACGGCCGGAGGATGACCAGGGCCCGGTTGACCACGTCGCCGTGGGTCGCGTCCGCGAAGCCGTACGCCTCCTCGTCGCCGTCGTTGGCGACCAGGCCCAGGCCCCAGTGGGACGTCATCCGGCCCACCCGCACGAGGCCGATCCCGATGGGGACCTGGATCCACGCCTCCCGGACCATGAGCTGATCCTCGACGGGCGTGTCCCGCCAGGGCTGGATCACCGCGTCCCCGCCCAGATCGATGTCGTCGCCGTGGATCTGGCCGTTCAGGGCCTGGAGATCCGCGTGGATCAGCAGCTCGTCGGTGAAGCGGACCTCGGGCCGGATGCGGACCTGCGCGGTCCCCCACGACTCCTGGCCGTGGTGGAACCCGTCCGCGTCGACGGGGAAGTCGGACAGGACCAGGCTCCGATAGCGGAGCTTGCCGCCGATCTCCCACTCCACCTCGGCGGCCGCGGGCGCGGGCAGCGCCACGCCGATGGCGAGGGTGAGGCTCAAGAGGGCGGCGCGGGGGACGGCAGGGGACATGGGGGCTCCGGAGGTCGGCTCGATCGGCGCCCGGACGGCGCGCAGAGCCTATGGCGGAGCCATCAGAGACGCAACGACGGTCCCCAGAGCCCCTGTTTCCGGCGCCCTCAGGCGCGGCGGACGAAGCGCTCCACCTCCTCCTCCAGCGCGGCGGGATCCCGCCCGGTGCGCTCCTCCAACCGGCGGACCCAGCGCTCCCGGTCACCGCCGATCCACTTCACGTCGTCCTCCGTGAGCTGATCCCAGTGCATCAGCACCTTGTGTCGGAGCTCCTTCCAGTCCCCGTGCACCAGATCCCAGTTCATGACGACCTCCTCGGCTGGTGGGCCGCGCGATCCGATGCAGACGGCGTGCCAGCCACCGGCTCCCGCCTCGGGCCAGGGCTCCCGGTCCGCACGTGAGTCGGCGCGCCCCATCACCGCAACTCGACCGTCCCTCCACGCCACACCCGGCGTCCGGCCCGGGCCGGCTCGCCGGCCTCCGCGGTCGGGAACGGGCCTTGCAGCGTCCTCGCGCCGACCGACCCCATCGCACAGGAGGACACCATGCCCACGTACCACAAGCGCGTCGCCATCCTCGCCGAGGACGTCTACGAGGATCTGGAGCTGTGGGTTCCGTACTACCGGCTGAAGGAGGCCGGCTGCGAGGTCACCCTCCTCGGCGCGGGGAAGGACACGTACCAGGGCAAGCACGGCCTTCCCGTGAAGGTCGACGGGAAGGTCGACGACGCCGATGCCGAGTCCTTCCACGCCGTGGTCATCCCGGGCGGTTACGCCCCTGACAAGATGCGCCGCCACCAGCCGATGATCGACTTCGTCCGCGCCGCCGACGAGGCGAACCGCATCGTGGCCTTCATCTGCCACGCCGGGTGGGTCGCCGCGTCCGCCGGCATCGTCCGCGGGCGCACCGTGACCAGCTTCTTCTCTATCCGGGACGACCTGGACAACGCCGGCGCCGAGTGGGTCGACCGGGAGGTGGTCCGGGACGGCAACCTCATCAGCAGCCGGATGCCCCCCGACCTGCCGGTCTTCTGCCGGACCCTCGTCGGCGCGCTCCAGGAGATGGACTGATCCGCTCCGAGCACTACCAGTCGTCCCGACCGACCTTGCCCCGGAGCGACTTGATCTCCCCGCGGTGACGCTTCGCGCGGATCCGGCGGCGCTTGCTGGCCCGGGTCGGACGCGTGGGCCGGCGTCGCTTCGGGGGCTGGAGCGCCCGCCGGATCATGCTCGCCATGCGCTCGCGGGCGTCCTTGGTGTTTCGCTTCCGGGAGCGGGTCTCGTCGGAGGTGACCAGGAACTCGCCGTCCTTGGTGACGTGTCCCGGCCAGCGCTTGCGCAGGCGGCGCTTCACGGGAGGCTCGAGCACCCTGCACCCGTCCAGGTCCAGACGCAGGCGCACCAGGGTCTCCGTCTTGTTGACGTGCTGGCCGCCGGGTCCCCCGGAGCGGGCGTACTCGTAGGAGAGATCCTGCGCGGGGATGCTGAGGCGGCCGTCGATGCGGAGGGGCTTCATGCGCCCGAATCATAGGAACCGGCGCGCGGACATCAACCGAAAGCCGCCGTCACCGCAGGCCGAGGTCGTGCGCGAGGGCCTCCTGCCAGGGACCCTCCAGCCGGGCGACGGTGGCCACGAGGTCGTCCAGGTACGCGTCGGTCACGCCCCCCTCGCGCAGGGCGCGGTGGCTTCCGAGGAGATAGTGCACGCCGAGGGCCCGGCCGCGATCCTCCCGAGGCGTGGCGTGGAGGAGGACCCGCGCCTGCTCTTCGAGGGTCAGGCCCGGGGTGTGGAAGCGGCCCCGGTCGTTGGACAGGTAGGTCACGGCCTCGACCTCCCGGCCGGCCCGGGTCCGCGCCGGCGCCACGACCCGCACGTAGCTGTTCTCCTCCGGCGGGCGGTCGTCCCGAACGCCCTCGCGCCGGTTCAGGTGCTCCAGGAGGAGGTCCTCGACGTCCCGCGGATAGGTCAGGATCATCCCGTCGAGGGCCGCCCCGGGCTCGGGCATGGTCCCGAGCGCCAGGGAGTGGTGGGCGCCATCCGCCACGAACCCGTCCGGCACCTCCAGCCCCGGCCAGCGCGCCTCCCGGGCCGGACAGCCGCGGGGGATACTGCGCTTGTTGAAGTCCCGGCGGTGGCCCGGCAGGCGGGCGCGCTCCCGGCGCAGCAGGGCATCGGGAAGCTCCGGCGAGAACATGAGCGAGCCGTAGGCGAAGACGGTGATCGTGTCCGGCATGCGCCACAACCCTGATCACGACCGCCCGCCCCGTCCAGTCCGCGGCGGATCCCGCCGAAAAATGAGAAATGAGTAGGCTTGACCCCTACCGGAGGTCGTCGTGGGGCAGGCTGCTCCGGGGCGAGCGCACGTAGAGATAAGGCGTGTGGTACAGGAAGTTCGACACCCGCGACAGGTAGATGTCCGCGTACCGCTCCACCTGTCGGGCGAGGTGGCTCTTGTCGTTGCCCGCCCGCATGAGGAGGCCCCAGCGCTCGTTGGCGAGGCTGCTCGCGCGCGCCGCCAGGGGGGCGATGCCCGCGTCCAGGCTCCGCAGGGTGCCCCCCACCTCGTCCAGCTCCGCGGCGATCTCGTCCCGGGAGGCGTCGGGCTGCGGACCGTAGCCCCGCTCGAGGCGCTGCATGGCCAGCCGCAGCTCCGCCTGGCGCAGCTCCAGGTCGGCCTTGCGCTCCATGTCCGCGCCCAGCCGGCGCTGGTCCTCCTCGAACCCGGCGAGCACGCTCAGCTCGTCCTCCAGCTCGCGCAGGACCAGGGCCGTCCGCCAGCGCAGGACGCTCTTCGACACGTTCACGTCCGCGTAGGCGTGGTCGCCCACGTAGAGGATCTGCGAGCCGTCCAGGCCCAGGTGGTCCTCCAGCTTCTTCGCGCTCCCGCCCAGGTAGATGCCCCCGTCCTGCAGGCCGCGCCGCACCGGCGCCAGGAGGCCCTCCTCGTCGACCACCTCGAAGACCGGGTTGTCCACCTGAAAGAACAGCGGCTTCCGGGCCGACACGATCTTCAGGTCGAAGAGGTCCCGCCAAGTCGTGTCGCCCGGCAGGTGCGGGTCGAAGGCCCACGCCATCATGTCGCGCGTGTAGGGCCACTCCGAGTTGGTGATGAGGAGCAGCTTCTTGCCGGCCTCCTTCTGGTCCAGGAGCGCGAGGGGCACCTCCGGATCCCCCACCACGTAGCGCGCCGGGTCGGCGACGATGTCGGCCTTGAGCCGACCCTCCATGTGCGCGGCGTCCATGGACTGGCGGACGCGGGCGTACAGCTCCGGATAGCCCAACACCTCCGGGAGCTCGCGCCGGTCCAGCTTGTCCACGAGCTGGGAGTAGATCGTGGCCTCCGACATGGAGAACAGCGTGTTGAGGAAGACCCAGCGCGGCTCCGCCAGGTCCACCACGGTCCGCGAGTACACGGCCCGCTGCTCGTCGAAGGGCAGCACCCGCGTCCCGTGGGCCGACTGCTTCACGTAGCCGAAGCGGTTCGCCTTGACGACGTTGCCCAGCTCCAGGTCCAGGATGAGACCGCGGATGACCATCTCGGGCTCGAAGCGCAGGCCCTCCACCGGCCAGCCGTCGGCCGCGAGGGTGTCCCGCACATAGGCGTAGGCCCGCTCCTCCCACACGTCCACGTGATAGTGGAGGAGCGTGTAGTCCATGTCGTAGCCGATGGCGCGGATGGACCGCAGGTTCAGCGTGCGGTTGCAGAAGATGCCGCGCTCGCGGGGTGGGCGCTCGGGCAGTACGGGCACGGGTCTCCTCCCGGGTGGAAGGAGAGCCTAGCAGACGTCGAGCGCCCCTTGGGCCGGGCATGGCTCTGTGCGACCCTCGGTCCATGGCACAACGCGGCTATCGGCAGATCGAGCACACGGCCGATCTGGCCCTGGAGCTCCACGCGCCGACCGAGCAGGCCCTCCTGGCCGAGGGCGCACGGGCGATCGTGGACGTCCTCACCGAGGGCGCGGAGGTCGCGGGCGAGGCCCGGCGCACCGTGACGCTGGACGCCCTGGACCGGGAGGACCGCCTGGTGCAGTGGCTCAACGAGATCCTGGTCCTCGGCGTCACGGACGGCTTCCTCTACGCCGAGGGGACGCCGACGCTGGACGGAGAGCAGGGCCTCCGCGCCGAGATCCGGGGCGAGGACGACGCCCTCGAACGCGTCCGCGCAGAGATGAAGAGCGTCACCTATCACGATCTCTCCCTGGAGGAGCGCGACGACGGCTGGACGGCCCGCGTGGTCATCGACGTGTGAGCGCCGCCCGCGAGGAGGACCACCATGGAGTTCGAGCAGGTCGACGAGTATCGCTGGCGGATCCCCGCGACCGAGGGGATGCGGGTGCCGGGCCTCATCTTCGCGAGCGCCGCGATGATGGAGGACATCCGGAGCGACAAGAGCCCGCAGCAGGTCGCCAACGTGGCGCGGCTGCCCGGCATCGTCCGCGCGTCCATCGCCATGCCGGACATCCACTGGGGCTACGGCTTCCCCATCGGCGGCGTGGCCGCCTTCGACGAGGAGCAGGGAGTGCTGTCGCCCGGCGGCGTGGGCTACGACATCAACTGCGGCGTGCGCCTGCTGCGGACGAACCTCCCCGCCTCCGACGTCCGGCCCGGGCTGGAGCGCCTGTCGATCGAGCTCCACCACGCCATCCCGTCGGGCGTCGGCTCCAGGAGCCCGGTGGGCCTGTCGGACAGGGAGCTTCGGGACGTGCTCCACCGGGGCGCCCGGTGGTGCGTGGACCACGGCTTCGCCCGGAAGGAGGACCTGGACGTCATCGAGGAGCACGGCTGCATGCCGGGCGCCGACGACGACGCCATCTCCGACCGCGCGAGGAAGCGGGGCATGCCCCAGCTCGGCTCCCTGGGCTCCGGGAACCACTTCTGCGAGGTGTCGCGGGTCGCGGAGGTCTACGACGAGGCGGCCGCGCGCGCGTTCGGCCTGGAGGAGGGCCGGGTCACCGTGATGATCCACTCGGGGAGCCGCGGCCTGGGCTACCAGGTCTGCGACGACAACCTCCGGGCCATGCTGAGGGCCTCGGAGAAGTACGGCATCGACCTGCCCGACCGGCAGCTCTGCGCGGCGCCGCTCACGAGCCCCGAGGCGGCGCGCTACTTCGCCGGGATGGCCTGCGCCGTCAACTACGCCTTCGCCAACCGCCAGATGATGACCCACTTCGTCCGGCGCGCCTTCGAGGAGTTCTTCGGCGCGTCGGCGGAGTCCATGGGCCTCGGCCTCGTCTACGACGTCTGCCACAACATCGCGAAGTGGGAGGAGCACGAGGTGGACGGCGAGAAGCGCCGCCTGTGCGTGCATCGGAAGGGCGCCACCCGCGCCTTCGGCCCGGGGCACCCGGACGTCCCCCGGGCATACCGCGACGTGGGCCAGCCGGTCCTCGTGCCCGGCGACATGGGCCGGTACAGCTTCGTGCTCGCGGGGACGGAGCGGGCCATGGAGGAGTCCTGGGGCTCGAGCTGTCACGGGGCGGGTCGCCGCATGTCCCGGACGCAGGCGCGCAAGCAGGCCCGGGGCCGCCAGATCTTCCGGGAGCTGGAGCAGCGGGGCATCTTCGTGCGCTCCGACAGCAAGAAGACGGTGGCCGAGGAGGTCTCCGAGGCGTACAAGGACGTGGCGGACGTGGTCGATGTCATCCACGGCGCCGGCCTCGCCCGCAAGGTCGCCCGGCTGGAGCCCCTCGCGGTCGTGAAGGGCTGAGTCGCCACGGAAGGGGGGAGATATGGAGCACCTCGTCGACTATGGGATCTTCCTGCTGAAGGTGGCCACGGTCGCCTTCGCCGTGCTCTTCGTGTGGGGTGCGATCCTCAAGGCGTCGCGCCGCGGCTTCGGCGGCGAGGACGGCGAGCTTCGGGTCCGCCGCCTCAACGACGCCGTCCGCGATCTGGGCAACGCCATCCGGAAGGCGGCCCTGCCGAAGAAGGCCTGGAAGCAGGAGCGCAAGGCCGACAAGGAGCGGAAGAAGCAGGAGAAGCAGACGGCGGGGGAGCGCAAGCGGATCTTCGTCCTGGACTTCGACGGGGACCTGAAGGCCACCGCGGTCGAGAGCCTCCGCCGGGAGATCACCGCGGTGCTGGCCGTGGCCCGGGACGGCGACGAGGTGATGCTGAAGCTCAAGAGCGCAGGCGGCCTGGTCTACGGCTACGGGCTCGCCGCCTCCCAGCTCGAGCGCATCACGCGGCGGGGCCTCCGGCTCACGGCCGTGGTGGACAAGATCGCAGCCAGCGGCGGGTACATGATGGCCTGCGTCGCCGACCACGTGGTGGCCGCGCCCTTCGCCATCGTGGGCTCCATCGGCGTGGCGGCCGCCGTCCCCAACGTGCACCGCCTCCTGAAGAACCACGACGTGGACGTCGAGTACATGACCGCCGGCGAGTACAAGCGCACGCTCACCCTCGTCGCCGAGAACACCGACAAGGGCCGCCGGAAGTTCCAGGAGCAGATGGACGACACCCACGGGCTCTTCAAGGAGTTCGTGAAGCGCCACCGCCCCGAGGTGGACCTGGACCGCGTCGCCACCGGCGAGCACTGGTACGGCTCCCAGGGCGCCGAGCTGAACCTGGTGGACGAGGTGTCCACCAGCGACGACTGGCTGATCCGGGCCGTCGACGACGCGGACCTCCTCCAGGTGAGCTGGGAGGCGCGCCAGGGCCTCGGCACGAAGCTCGCCGGCCAGGTGGACGCCACCCTCCGCCGCGTCCTCGGCTCGGCCTGGCAGGCCTCCCACGAGCGCCGCTACCTATAGGGGTCAAACCTACTCACTTCTCACTTTCCGACCGCCGGGGACGGCGTTTCCACCGCATCTTCGCCGTGTTGTCGCCGCCTTGGCGCCAGCCGTGACCCGCCGGGCGGGGCTACTCGGGGGCCAGGAGCTCGTCGAGGCGGGCGGTGAGGACGCCGGAGCCGAAGGGCTTCCGCAGCACCGGATAGTGGGCCTCGTTCAGGCCGTGGCGCTCCAGCTCGTCGTTGGCGTAGCCCGAGATGAGCAGGACGGACAGGTCCGGTCGCTCCTCCTGGAGGCGCCGGGCCAGCTCCGGACCGCTCATGCGCGGGAGGACGACGTCGGCGAGGAGCACCCTCACCGGGGCGCCGCCGTTGCTCATCAGCTCCAGGGCCTCCTCGGCACTGCGCGCCACGGAGACCTCGTAACCGGCCAGCTCGAGCATCCGGCTCACCACGTCGCGCACCTCCGCCTCGTCCTCCACGAGGAGCACGTGGGGCGAGTCCCAGCGGATGGCCGGATAGTCGCCGGTCGTGGGGTGCGGAGCCCGAGCCCCCCCCTCCACGACGGGCAGGTGGATGTGGAACGTCGTCCCGTCGCCCGGAGCGCTGTCCACCCGCACTGCGCCGCCGCTCTGGGTGACGATGCCGTGCACCGTGGCGAGCCCGAGCCCGGTCCCCTCCTCGGGCCCCTTCGTCGTGAAGAACGGCTCGAACACGCGCCGCCGGACGGTCTCGTCCATCCCCACGCCCGTGTCGCGGACGGCCAGGTGGGCCCAGCGCTCGCTCGCAGAGGAGGTCCCGACGTGCAGGGCGCTGCCCGGGGGCTGATCCTCGACGGTGGTCACGAGCTCGAGGCGACCGCCCCGCGGCATGGCGTCCCGCGCGTTCACCGCCAGGTTGACGATGATCTGCTCGAGCTGGGTCGGATCCGCCTCCACCACCACCGGCTCGTCCGGCGTGTCGATCACGAGCTCGATGTCCTCGCCGATGAAGCGCTCCAGGAGGCCGCCGGTCGCGCACACCACCTCGGCCAGGTCGACGGGCTCGGGGTGCATGGCCTGGCTGCGGCTGAACGCCAGGAGCTGGCGAGTCAGGGACGCCGCCCGCTGGGCGGCCTGCCGCGCCGCGTCGAGATCCGCCCGCCACGTGTCGTCCTCCGAGCGCGCGTCCTCGCTCAGGAACCGGAGGTAGTTGAGGATCACGGTCAGCAGGTTGTTGAAGTCGTGGGCGATCCCCCCCGCCAGCCGGCCCACCGACTCCAACCGCTGGGCCTGGCGCACCTCCTGCTCCAGCCGCGCGCGCCGGGTGACGTCCCGGGCGATGGCCAGGATGGCCGGTCGGCCCGCCAGGTCGCAGAGCTGGGCGTTCACCTCCAGCTCCAGGGCCGTCCCGTCCCGCCTGCGCACGGTGGTGTTGAAGAAGGCCTGCCCGTCGCGGCCGAGCCGCTGCAGGTGGCCGGACAGCTCCGCGGCGGCCGTCCGGGTCAGCAGGTCCACCGGGCTCGCGTCCCGCAAGGCCTCCCCCGTGTACCCCAGCACCGCGAGGCCCTCGGCGTTCATCTCCAGGAAGCGCAGCGGCCGATCGTCCACCCCGCCCGTGAGGACCACGAGGATGTCCGAGGCCGAGTCGAACAGGAGGCGGTAGCGGCGCTCGCTCTCCCGAAGCTCGGCCTCCGCCGCCTTGCGCGAGGTGACGTCGCGGGCCGCCCACACGACGAGGCGCGGCCCGTCGGCCTCCTCGAGGACGGAGGTGCGGGCCTCCCGCCAGCGCGTCCGGCCGCCCCGCTCCACCACGTACTCGATGGTCCGGGAGCACTTCGTGTCGAGCGTCTCGCGGATGGCGGCCAGACAGCGGGCGGCCTCCGTCGACGACACCACGTCCTCGAGCCTCGCCCCCCGGAGATCGTCGCGCGCCACCTCGCCCGCCCCGCCGAGGACCTCGATGAACCGCCCGTGGCGGTCCAGCACCGAGATGCGATCGGGCAGGGCCTCGGAGATGGCCCCCAGGAGAGCCTCCTTGCGCCGCAGCGACGAGCTGACCTGCTCCTCGCGACCGAGCTGCTGCAGGAGCTGCCCCATGAGCACCGCCGCCAGGGGATAGAACACCAGGACCGGCACGGCGTAGTAGTGGAAGCGCTCGGCCATGGACACCGGCAGCAGCGGCGTCCAGAGCAGCGCCTGCACGGCCAGGGCCATGCCGAGGACCAGGAACGTCATGGGGCGCCCGAGCACGGTCAGTTCCGCCCACTTGCGCTGGGCGATCAGGCCGATCACGCCGCCGCCCAGCGTGGCGCCGACGCCCGCCGCCGCGCCCACGCCGCCCAGCGTCATCCGCCCCGCGACCGTCAGCCCGACTGCGAGCACACCGGCGACGGGCCCGCCGAAGATCCCGGCCATGGCCACGACGACGACCCGGGTGTCCACGATGACCCCGGGCCCCACCTCGAGAGGAAGCAACATGCTCAGGAGGCCGGCGGCGCCGAACAGCAGCCCGTCCACCACGGAGCGGACGACGCGGCCGTGGCCGGTCCACGCCGCCTGGACCAGGTTCCGGACCAGGATCAGCGCGAGCAGCACGCCCACATTGCGGGCGAGCAGTCCGAGCGGTTCCCAGACGTCCTCCAAAGCGGATCTCCCGTATCTGTTGCGGCACGACTATACCGCAGGTCCGCGCTGGACTCCCGCCGACCGTCTGGCTAGGGTCCGAAGGATTTCCGGGCGCCGGCCGAACAGCGCCCGCGAGACCGAGGGGAGGCAGGCATGGTGAGGCTCCGAAGCATCGGTTGGGCGTGCGTCGTGGCCGCCGCGGTGGCCGCCGCGGGGTGCAACGACTCGGAAGTGACCGGCGAGGCTGGCAGTGGCGTGGACGACGCATCCGCCGACGGCCGGGACGCACCCGACACCCCCACGTACGACGTGCCCACGGGGACCGACCTGGGTCCGGGTCAGGACGCGGAGCAGAACCTCCCGGAGGACTTCGGCGAGCCGTGCGAGGACAACGAGGAGTGCCTCAGCGGGTTCTGCGTGCAGGGCCCCGACGGCGACGTCTGCACGAAGCTGTGCTCGGAGCAGTGCCCCGAGGGGTATCACTGCAAGGGGGTCCAGGACGCGGGACCGGACGTGGTGTTCCTGTGCCTGCCGAGCCTGGAGGAGCTGTGCACGCCCTGTGAAGAGGACGCCCACTGCGGCGGGGGCGCCTGCCTGTCCATCGACGGGAGCAGCCGCTGTGCGCCGCCCTGCGAGACCCAGGAGGACTGCCCGAGCGGCTACAGCTGCGCCCCGGACGCCGAGGGCGCCCACGAGGGGCAGTGGTGCCAGCCCGACACCGGGAGCTGCACCTGCAACGGGGCGACGAACGGCGGCCAGCGCACGTGCACGGTCGGCAACGAGCTGGGCACCTGCATGGGCGTGGAGACCTGCGATCCCGAGCAGGGCTGGACGGGCTGCACGGCCACGGCTCCGACCGACGAGATCTGCGACGGCGTCGACAACGACTGCAACGGCCTGGTCGACGACGGCCTGAACGAAGGCACGAGCTGCGAGAACACGGTGGCCGGCGTGGGCACGTGCACGGGCAACCGCTTCTGCCTGGGCACGGAGGGCTGGATCTGCCAGGCCCCCACGCCGGAGCCGGAGCTCTGCGACTTCAAGGACAACGACTGCGACGGCGAGATCGACGAGGACTTCAAGACCGGCGACGCCTACACGGCCTACGACCACTGCGGGACCTGCAACGTCTCCTGCGGCACCGGCTTCCCGAACGCGGCGGCGACGTTCTGCAACGAGGACGCGAACCCGCCGCGCTGCGAGATCACGGGCTGCGCCCCGGGATACACCTCGCTGAATCAGTTTCAGTGCATCCCCGAGGGCGCGAGCCTCTGCCAGCCCTGCTCGGACGACGAGGGGTGCCTGGGCGAGGACTCCGTATGCGTCCAGCTCCAGGAGGGCGGCTTCTGCGGCCAGGGCTGCGACGACGTCTCGGACTGCCCGTCCGGATACGACTGCGAGCCCATCGGCGGCGCGGACTCCAAGCAGTGCGTCCCCAGCAGCGGCTCGTGCAGCTGCACCGGCGACAACACCGGCCTGTCGCGGGCCTGCGTCGAGACCTGGACCCCGCAGGATCCCGGCCAGCCGGCGTACACGTGCACGGGCTCCGAGTCCTGTACGGCCACGGGCTGGGGCGAGTGCGAGCTCCCCGAGGAGGACTGCGACAACGTCGACAACGACTGCGACGGCGAGATCGACGAGGACTTCCGCGACGCCGACGGCGACTACACGACCCTGGAGCACTGCGGCGGCTGCGGCATCTCGTGCCTCGCCCTGTCCCATCCCCACGCGGAGGCGACCTGCGACGACTCCGGCGCCGTGCCCCAGTGCTCCTACGCCTGCACGGACGGCTGGGTGGACGTGGACGGCCAGGCGGACAACGGCTGCGAGTGCCTGCCCCAGGCGGGCGAGGACCTGCCCGACGCCGACGGCGTCGACTCCGACTGCGACGGCATCGACGGCGAGATGGACGCGGGGCTGTTCGTCTCCAAGGCCGGCGACGACGCGAACCCCGGCACCCTGGAGCTGCCCAAGCGCTCCATCCAGGCGGCCATCGACGCCGCCCAGGGAGCGGGCAAATCCAACGTCTACGTGGCCACGGGCGTGTACGTGGAATCCATCGACCTCGTCGACGGCGTGAGCGTCTACGGCGGCTACAGCGCCACCTTCGAGGTGCGCGACCGGACCGCCTATCAGACCGCCCTGGTGGGCGAGCCGCCGACGGTCGCGCTCCCGGGCACGGTCAACGCCTTCGGCGTCGGGGACCCGCCGGCCGAGCAGACGGTCGTGGCGGGCTTCAGCATCTTCGGAGAGGACGCCCAGGGCCCCGGCGAGTCGTCCTACGGCGTGTACCTCTGGGACGCGGGCTCGGAGCTGATCCTCACCGACAACGTCATCGTGGCCGCCGACGGCGCCGACGGCGCGGACGGGTCGTTCGGCGAGAGCGGGGCCGGCGGCACGGACGGACAGCCCGGCACGGCGGCCCAGAACGTGGGCACCGAGTGCTCCTCCGACGAGCACGCCGCGGGCGGCGCGGGGGGCGCCGGCTCGTGCGGCGGCACGGAGACCGACGGCGGCGCGGGCGGCACGCGCATCTGCCCGGACGCGCCCGATCCGGACGTTCAGAACGAGCCCCAGACCTCCCTGGCCATCGAGCACGGCGCGGACGGCGGGAACAACGACGACCTCCACGGCGGCGGAGGGGAGGCCGGTTGGGACGACCTGGTCCGGGACTTCAACGGCTCGTGCAGCGTCTGCAGCTCCAGCAACACCCACGCCGGAGATGGGGCGAACGGAGTCGAGGGCCGGCACGGCGACGACGGCGCCACCGCCGCCGCGTGTGACGACGCGACCGGGGTGATCGACGCCCTGGGCATGTGGCAGCCGAACGACGGCGGCGCCGGGGGCGACGGCACGGCCGGCGGCGGTGGAGGAGGCGGCGGCGCCGGGGGTGGCGTCGACACGTCGTCTACCTGCACGTCGATCCAGAAGGTCGTCGGCGGAAGCGGCGGCGGCGGCGGAAGCGGTGGCTGCGGCGGCCGGGGCGGCCAGGGCGGCGGCGGTGGAGGAGGCAGCTTCGGCGTCTTCGCTACCTGGACCTCGGCCCCGAGCGTCCTCCCCCAGATCCACGACAACGCGATCTTCCGTGGCCGCGGCGGCGACGGCGGCGCGGGCGGGCACGGCGGCCTGGCCGGTCCTGGCGGCGACGGCGCGCCCGGTGGATTGTCGGGTCAGGGCACTGGCGAACTGTGGCTCGGCATCTGCGGCAACGGCGGCGGCTTCGGCGGAAACGGCGGCGACGGCGGACACGGCGCCGGCGGCGCGGGCGGCTGCGGCGGCGTGAGCTACGGCCTGTTCCTCGACCTGCAGGGCGGCGCGCCGTCGACCATGCCGGTCCAGGACAACGAGTACCCCTCCAGCGGCAGCGCCGGACTCGCCGGCGAGGGCGGCCCGAGCTTCGGCGCCCCCGGCCCCGAGGGCGAGGACGGCCTGCACGCGCCGACGAACTTCTGAGCCCCGGCGCCGGATGGCACCCGCTCGGAAACGATGGGTTTTGCGCGTCTGAGAGCGGGCAAGGGCAAGGGCAAGGGCAAGGGAGGGCGGTCGACTTTGCGACCGCCCTGCGGGGATTCCGGCGGCCCGTGGACGGGACCGGCCCCGACCGCTAGCATCGGGCCATGACTTTTCTCCTCGAGTGGCTCGTCCTCACGTTCGCGGTCTGGATCACGGCGCTGGTGCTCCCGGGTGTCCACGTGCGGGGCATCCTCGGCGCCGTCGTCGTGGCGGCGATCTTCGGCGTCGTGAACTTCCTGATCGGCTGGTTCTTCTGGGCGCTGCTCGGGATCGGCACGCTGGGCCTGGCGTGGCTCCTGGCCTTCGTCACTCGCTTCGTCGTCGACGCCATCGTCCTGAAGATCACCGACGCCCTGACGGACCGGCTGAAGATCGATGGCTTCGGGTGGGCCCTCGGCGCGGCCCTGGCCATGGCCTTCCTGGGGACGGCCGGGCAGCACCTCCTGGGGATGCGCTAGCGCATGCGACACGTCCGCGTACTTCCGCTCCTGGCGCTGCTCCTCGTCCTCGCCGCCGCCCGGCCCGTGCGGGCCGCCGAGGTCGTCGTCTTCGGCGACAGCTGGGCCGAGGGCGGCTGGGACGAGCTCGACGACGCCCTGTCCTCCAAGGGCTTCGGCTCCATCGGCGTCCACGGGGCCGGCGTGGGCGGCACGACGGCCGAGATGTGGGCCACCCAGCAGCCCCAGGCCCTGCCCGACGCAGTGTCCGACAACCCGGACGCGCAGTGGGTCTGGCTGTCCATCGGGGGCAACGACCTGTTCGCCCACTACGCGGACGGCCACGGCGACCAGACGGCCGCCGACAACGACGCGCACATCCGCGTGATGCTCGACGCGCTGTTCGCGGTGCACCCGGACGTGAGGGTCGTCATGTTCGGCTACGACTACGTGAACTTCGAGCAGAGCCAGGAGTGCATCGCCCTCGGCCTGGCGTACTTCAAGGACAAGGCGACGCCCCAGATCAACGAGGCCATGTACCAGGGCGTCCACGCCGTCCAGCAGGGCATCGCGGACGACTACGCGAACGTCACGTACGTCCCGTCCGTCCTGGGCACGCTGCAGGTGGCCGGCGGCATCGCCGGAGCGCCGAACCCGCTCCTGCCCTCTCCCAGCGAGTACATGTCGGACTGCATCCACCCGACCAGCGAGGGCTACTCCCTCATCCTGGGGGCCCTCGTGGACGGCTACTGGGGCATCCCGAAGCCGGACGCCGTCATCGCCGAGGGCGACCTCTCGGTGTGCGTCGGTGACACGGCCACGCTCACCGACGGGAGCACGAACGCCTCGGAGCGCGCGTGGACCGTGGACGGCGCAGCCCAGGGCGGCGGCGCGAGCGTCACCGTGCCGACCTCCGCCGCCGGCACCACCCCCGTCGGCCTGGAGGTCCGAAACGGCGCCTGGGAGGACACGGACGAGGTCGAGGTGACCATCGTCGCCGCGCCGTCCATCACCCTCACCGGTCCCGACCAGGTCACGGCCGGCGAGGTCGTCACCTACACCGTCATCGGGGCCAGCGACGCCTCCCTCGCCTGGGACGTGGCGGGCGCGGACTCCACCACCGCGTCGGGAGACGAGGTGGAGGTCGCGTGGGGCACCGAGGGCCCCGGCTCGATCGAGGTCACGGCCACAGCCGGACCGGGCTGCGCCGCCACGGACGCCATCGACGTGACCGTCGCCGCCCCGCCGGAGCCCGAGCCCGAGCCCCAGCCGGAGCCGGGCCCGGAGCCGACGCCGGACCAGGCCCCGGAGCCGACGCCGGACCAGGCCCCGGAGCCGATGCCCGAACCTCAGCCCGAGCCCCAGCCGGAGCCGATGCCCGAACCTCAGCCCGAGCCCCAGCCGGAGCCGGGCCCGGACGCTTTCGCGGACACCGCTGGCGACGTCTCCGCCCCCACGGTCGAGTCGGACGTCGCCGGCAATGGCGGCGACGGGGGCTGCGCCGCCAACGGGACACCCCCTCTCGCGGCGATGGCCATCACGCTCGTCGGCCTCGCCCTGCTGCGACGCCGGAGGTCCGCATGAAGCGCCCGAGCATCGCGAACGTGGACGACCTCGAGTGGGTGGCACACGAGCGCGGCGAACGCTACGCAGCGCGCCGGAAGCGCCTCGCGGCCGCGGCGGGGAGCCGCAAGCTGGGCGCCAGCCTCTACGAGGTCCCGCCCGGACGCGCCGCGTGGCCCGGCACCACCCCCTGGCCAACGAGGAGGCCGTCTTCGTCCTGGAGGGCCGCGGCACGCTGCACCTGGGCGACGACGACTACGAGGTCCACGCGGGCGACTGGCTCCCCCTGCCGCCGGGCAACGCCGCCGGCCAGTGCGGTGGCTTCCTGACCGTCCCCAGCTACAGCAGCGCGACGCTCGTGAACGTGTCCGCCTACGGCAACGACGCGCCCTTCGGCAGCGTGCTCTGCACCCCGCCCAGTCCGTGCTCACCTTCGCGCCCTGATCTCGACCTCCGCCGAGGAGAGCGCACCAGGAGCGTGCCGCGTCAGTCCAGCCCGCAGGTCTCCTTCACGGCCGCACGCAGCTCGGCGGGAAGCCGCGCGAGGCCAGCGCGCGCGCCCTTCCGCCAGGCAGGCCCGCGTGGGGCGAGCGCCTCCCAGGCCAGGACGAGATCGCCGGGACGGTCATCGAGGAGAACCGGGATCAGCTGTGCGGCCTGATCCATGTCCTTGTGGGCCTTCGCCTGCTCGTGGACTCCGCGGCGACCCGCGATGAGCAGCTTGTGCCAGGCGAACCGTCCAGGCTGCGGAACCTGGACCAGGATGCCCTTCCGTGCGGCGATCGCCGCCGGGACGGGCTCCTCGATGAGGTAGTCCAGCAAGCGAAGCGGCGCCGCGGCGACGCCGAGGTGCGGCAGCCGCACCGGCCCTCCTGCCGGCGGCCCCACCTCCGGCGTCAGGACGTCCACGCGAAGAGGCTTGCCGCGGAGGGTGAACGACGTCGAGGGTTCCTGGGGGTCCAGGCCGGGCACGCCATCGAACGTGAGGCCCGTTTCCCGGAGCGCCAGGGGGAGGTTCGCCTTCCGGGGAAACGCCAGTCGGACGCGACGCTCGCTCGCGACGTCCACGTCCTCCGTCCGATAGCCGCGCAGCCACCGGACGCCCAGCATGGGCGCGTAGGCGAGAAAGGCCTGCGATCCCACGAGGACGCCGCCAGAGTGGAACACGCCGTGACGCGAGAGGACCTCCAGCACCCGCGCTGCTACATTCGAAGGGCTCGGGACGCCCGCCGCCTGCAGCATGGCGACGAGCTTCGCCCTGTGTCTGGCGAACGCCTGGTCCTCATCCCAGGCCGCCCGTAGCCGCTCCAAGCGGTCGCGCGTGTCCCTGTCGTCGGGGCCCAGGTACACCTGCCGGCGCTGTCCCACCTCGGCATATTGCACGTACCAGTAGGTGTGTCCCTTGACCTTCTTGGTGACGAGCGTTCCCCGGGGCAGCCCCGGAGTCTGCGAGCGCAGCTGGTCGAGGAGCTCCGAGTAGACCGCCAGGCTCGCCGGCTCGAGGCGCGGCATGTTATACGCAGGTTCCATGAAGGTTGCGTATAACCCAGTCACGGACGCTGCTCAACGAAGACGACTTCCAGTTATACGCAATCTACCACGACGGTGCGTATAACGACGCCCGGCGCCCCCCTTCGGCTCCGGCCGCCGGTGGACTACCCTCGGAGGCTCGGGAGGTGGCATGCGCGGTCCGTCCCGATCCTGCGTCGCGGCCGTGTGCGGGGCGCTGCTGCTGGCGGCGTGCGCCGGTGAGGAGCGCGACGACCGGGTCCACCTGACGATCACGGGCAGCGCCGTGGGAGCCGAGGCGGAGCTGCTCGATCGCCAGCTCGAGCAGTTCATGGCGCGGAACCCCGGGATCCGCGTCACGCGCCGGGTGACGCCCGACTCGGCGGACGAGCGCCACCAGCTCTACGTCCAGTGGCTCCACGCGCGGGCCGGATCGCCGGACGTGCTCCAGCTCGACGTGGTGTGGACGCCGGAGCTGGCGGCCGCCGGCTGGCTCTTGCCGCTGGACCGGTTCGGGCCGGAGGTCGAGGCCTGGTTCCCGCGGGTCCTGGCGGCGGATCGATGGCGCGGGGACCTGTACGCGATCCCCTGGTTCGTGGACGTGGGGATGCTCTACTGGCGGACCGACCTGATGAACGGGCCGCCCCGGACCCTCGACGAGCTGGAGCGGGTCGCCCGGCGCGCCCGCGAGGAGCACGGCCTGCCCTACGGCTTCGCGTGGCAGGGTGCGCGGTACGAGGGGCTCGTCACCGTCTTCCAGGAGATCCTGGGCGCGCACGGAGGCCGCATCCTGTCCCCCGACGGGCGGGTGACCGTGGGCTCGGAGGCGGCCGTGAAGGCGCTGACGTGGCTCCGCGACGCCGTCGGCGCGGGCGGGATCACGCCGGAGGCCGCCCTCACCTGGCGCGAGGAGCCGGTCCGCTTCGCCTTCCAGAACGGCGAGGCCGCGCTCATGCGGAACTGGCCCTATGCGTACGAGCTCCTGCAGGGCCCCGACTCGGAGGTCGCCGGTCGCTTCGACATCGCGCCCATGCCCGCCGGGCCCGGCGGCTCGTCCACGGCGGCGCTGGGCGGAGGACAGCTCGGGATCAACGCCTTCACCGAGCACCCGGAGGCCGCGTGGCGCCTGGTCGCCTTCCTCACCGCGCCGGAGCAGACGCTGGAGCGGGCGCGGGTCACGGGCCAGCTCCCGGCCCGCCGCGACCTGTACGACGATCCGCGCCTGGCGGAGGCCCTGCCCATGCCGCCCGAGGAGGCGCGCCGCGTCGTGGAGCGCGCCCGCCCGCGGCCGGTCACGCCGGTCTACGCCCAGCTCTCGCGCATCCTGCAGGTCCACCTCCACCGGGCCCTCACGGGGCAGGCGACGCCCCGCACGGCCCTGGAGGAGGCCGCCGCCGGGATGCAGACCCTCCTGGATCGGACCCGGCCGCCTCCCGAGGGAGCGCACAGCCCGCAGGAGGAGCCCACGTCCCGTGTCGCTCCCTGGCTCCTGGGTGCGCTTGCCCTGGGCGTCGCCGGGCTCGTGCTGCTGCTGCGAGCGCGACGACGCTCCCCCCGGCCGTTGCCCGACGCGTCCCTGGCGTGGCGCCTCGTCGCCCCGGCGCTGGTGGTGACGTCGGCGGTCGCCTTCTTCCCTCTCGCGTGGACCGCCTGGGAGTCGCTCCACGCCCACGACCTCCGCGCGCCGTGGCAGGGTCGGACCTTCGTCGGGGTGGCGAACTACGCGGAGGCCCTCGGCAGCGAGCGCTTCTGGGGCGCCATGGCGAACACGGCGATCTTCGCGGCGAGCACGGTCACGCTGGAGGTGCTCCTCGGGCTGGTGCTGGCCCTCGCGCTGAACCAGGCGTTCCGCGGCCGCGGGCCGGCCCGGGCGATCGTGCTCCTCCCCTGGGCGCTCCCGACCGTGGTGGCGGGCCTGCTGTGGCGCTTCCTCTTCGAGAGCGAGGCGGGGCTGGTCAACGACCTGCTGCTGGAGGTCGGCGCCCTCGAGGAGCCCTTCGCATGGCTCGGCGACCCGCTGGGCGCGTGGGTGCCGGTGATCCTCGCCGACGTCTGGAAGACGACGCCGTTCGTGGCCCTGCTGCTGCTCGCCGGCCTCCAGGGCATCGATCCCCAGCTCTACGACGTCGCGCGCATGGACGGCGCCGGGCGCTGGCGGCGCTTCCTGCACGTCACCCTGCCGCTGCTCCGCCCCGCCCTGCTCGTGGCCCTGCTCTTTCGGAGCCTGGACGCCCTGCGGGTCTTCGGCCTGGTGTACGTCCTCACGGGCGGCGGCCCGGGGACCGCCACCGAGCCCATCGCCCTCACCACGTTCGACGTCCTCTTCCAGAGCCTCCGCTTCGGCTACGGCTCGGCGCTCGCGGCCCTGGTCTTCCTGGTGGCCGTCGGCCTGGCCGTGCTCTACGTCCGGGTCCTGGGCGCGGGCCTGACCCGGGAGGGCACGTCGTGAGCGGCCCGACCCGCCGATCCCTCGCGGCGACCGCGGGGCGCCTGGTGATGGTGCTGGGGTTCGCGTTCCCGGTCCTGTGGGCCGTGGTGGCCTCCCTGACGCCCGAGGCCGACCTGCACCGGGACCCTTCGCTCGTCCCGGACCGCGTCACCCTCGACCACTACCGGGCGCTGTTCGACGCCCGGGGGTTCTGGCGCCCCATCCGCAACTCGCTCGTGGTGGCCCTCGCGACGACGGGCCTCTGCATCCCCCTGGGCGCGCTGTGCGCGTATGCCCTGGCCCGGCTTCGCTTCCGCGGCAAGTCCGCCGTCCTGGGGGTCGTGCTGGCCGCGACGATGTTCCCGCAGATCTCCATCGTCTCGCCGCTGTACCTCCTCCTGCGCGCCGTGGGCCTCGTGGACACCTACCCGGGCCTGGTCCTGCCCTACATGACCTTCGCCATGCCGCTGACCGTGTGGCTGCTGGTCGGATATCTCCGACAGCTCCCGGCGGACCTGGAGGAGCAGGCCCTCGTCGACGGCGCGGGCCGCCTGCGGGCGTTCGTGTCGGTCCTGCTGCCCCTGGCCCTCCCGGGGATCGCCACGACAGCCATCCTGACGTTCATCTACTGCTGGAACGAGTTCCTGTTCGCCCTGTCGTTCACCCTCGGCCCGGAGCGGCAGACCGTCCCGGTCGCCATCGCGCTGCTCCGCGGAAGATACCAGGTCCCGTGGGGCCAGATCCTCGCGGCGGCCGTGCTCGCGACCGCACCCGTCGCCCTGCTCGTGCTGGCCTTCCAGCGGCGCATCGTCCAGGGCCTGACCTCCGGCGCGACCAAGGGATGACCAGCCCCGCACCGCAACACGCCACATCCGGACCGATCTGCGATATGATGTCGGAACCCCCGACACGAACCCCGAGGAGGCGGGACATGACCTTCAACGACCTCTGGCTTCCGGTCCCCATCCGCGCGGAGCAGTCCCAGCAGCGGCAGTGGCTCCTCGGCTACGCCGCGTCCCTCGCCGAGTCCCACAGCGACCTGGAGGACTACGGCGAGCAGGCGTACCTCGAGCAGGAGCTGTGGCCCCTCGCGTCCCGGATCGCGCGCTGCCACGCGGACCCGGACGAGGACGATCGCGCGCTGGACGCCCTGCGCGACTACTGCACCGCCATCGCGGACGCGCCCGTGGACGACCGGGGCGAGCGCGTCCGTCCCGAGGGCCTCCCCGCCCTGCGCGCCGCCCGGGAGCGGTTCCTCGACGCCGCCCTCGAGTAGCCCCCGGCCCGGGCGCCTCCGTCAGGCAAGGGCAAGGGCACGGGCATGGGCAAGGGACTCCCGGGGGATGCGGATGAAGCCGGCGATCGCTACCCTGGGCGCATGGAGATCCTCCAGAGCCGCCTGCTCCTCCGCCCCCGGGACCTTCGCCGGACCGTCGACTTCTACGACCGGGTCCTGGGCCTCCACCGGTATCGCGAGTTCGGCTCCGAGGAGTCCGGCGGCGTGGTCTTCTTCCTGGGCGGGGGCTTCCTCGAGGTGTCCGGATCCGGCGACGAGCCCGCGTCGGACCTCACGCAGCTCTGGCTTCAGGTCCGCTCCGTCGACGAGACCCACGAGACCCTCGGCGCGCAGGGCGTCCCCGTCGACGAGCCCCCCGCGACGAAGCCCTGGGGCCTCCGCGAGATGCGCGCCCGCGACCCCGACGGCCTCCTCCTGATCTTCGTCGAGGTGCCGCGGGACCACCCGCTCCGGCGCGACCTCAGGGGCGGGTGATCGCGCGCCTCCTTGGGTCGGCCGCCATTCGGCGCTATCATGTGGCCAGATGGCGCAAGGAGGCCCCATGGCTGCGGCGGTAGAGGACACCTTCGAGCTCCTCGGCGGATCGGCGCTCGTCGGGACGCCGCGCACGGGCCTCGAGGTCCACGCCCTCATCGAGCAGGGGCTCCCCTACGAGTCGCTGGCCTGCCTCGCCGAAGCCGTGGGGATGACGCCGCAGGACCTGGGCGCGGAGGTCCTCCACATCTCGCGCAGGACGCTCACGCGGCGACGCGGCCGGGGCCGCCTGCCGGCCGACGAGTCGGACAGGCTCTACCGGCTCGCGCGCATCGTCGCCCACGCGGTGGACGTCTTCGAGGACACGCAGCGGGCGTCGGCCTGGCTCAAGCGCCCCAACGTCACCCTGGGCGGGAGCCCGCCGATGGACCTGCTCGCCACGGACGCCGGCGCGCGGGAGGTGGACGACGTCCTCGGCCGGATCGAGTTCGGAATGGCCGCGTGATCGTCTGGCGCCTGACCAAGGCGAGGTACGCCGACGGCGCCTTCGCCGGGGAGGGGGCGCGGCGGTTCGCCGGACGCTGGCACCCGAAGGGCGTCCCGATCGTGTACACGGCCGAGAGCCGCGCCCTGGCCGCGGTCGAGATGCTCGCACACGTGGGGGATCCGACCGGCGCGCCTCCGCTGGTCCTGCTGTCGGCGCGCGTCCCCGACGAGGACGTGGAGCGACTCGCCGACGCGGACCTCCCCGACGGCTGGGACGCCCTGCCTCCCGGGCGCGCGACGCAGACCCTGGGCGAGGCGTGGTTCGCGTCCGGCCGTTCGCTCGCCCTCTCGGTGCCGTCCGCCGTGATCCCCGGCGACCGGAACGTCCTGCTCAACCCGAAGCACCCGGGCTTCCGACGGGTGCGCACCGGCGAGCCGGAGGCGTTGTCCTTCGACCCGCGGCTCCGCGGATCGAGCAGGACGTGAGGCCGCGGCGGCGTTGATCGGCCCGGGCGGCCGTGTCAGGCTCCGCGCCCCCACCCGTGGGAGGAGACATGCCCGAGCGCCGCGACCCGTTCCCGCACCTCTGGTTCCCGTTCACGTACTACGAGGACGTCGTCGACACGCCGCCCGTGGTCATCGAGCGCGGCGAGGGCGTCTGGCTGTACGGCGCGGACGGAAAGCCCTACCTGGACGCCGTGGGCTCCTGGTGGGTGAGCCTCCTGGGGCACAAGCACCCGGAGATCGACGCGGCCGTCGCCGAGCAGCTCGGACGGCTGGAGCACGCCATGATGGCGGGGTTCATCACGCCGGCTGCACAGGAGCTCGCGGAGCGCATGGGGCGGGTCCTGCCCGACGAGCTGACCCGGGTCTTCTACTCGGACAACGGCTCCACCGCGGTGGAGGTCGCGATGAAGATCGCCCTCCAGTACTGGTACCTCGAGGGGGAGGCGCGGACGGAGTTCGTGGCGTTCGGCGGCGCCTACCACGGGGACACGCTCGGGGCGATGGCGGTGGGCGGCATCCCGGCGTATCACGGCATCTTCCACGAGACGTTCGAGCGCGCCCGCTTCACGGACCCGCCGAGCTGCTACCGGTGTCCCGTGGGGCGCGAGCCGGAGACCTGCGGCGCCGAGTGCATGGACTCCCTGGAGGCCATCCTGCGGGAGGACGGCGACCGGGTCGCGGCCGTGGTGTTCGAGCCCATGGTCCAGGGCGCCGCCGGCATGCGCACGTACCCGGCGAAGGTGCTGGACCGCGTCTTCGAGCTCTGCGAGGCCCACGGCGTCCTGACCATCGCCGACGAGGTCGCCATGGGCTGGGGCCGGACCGGGCGCATGTTCGCCACCGAGCACGCCGGGCGGGTACCGGACCTCATGGCCGTGGCCAAGGGCCTCACGGGCGGCTACCTCCCGCTCGCGGCGACGGCCGTGAAGGAGCCCATCTTCGACGCGTTCCGCGGCACCCCCGGCAGCGACCGGATCTTCCGGCACGGCCACACCTTCACCGGCAATCCGCTCGCGGCCGCGGCGGCCAACGCCACCCTGGACATCCTCGAGCGGGAGGACATCCCGCGCTCCCTCGCGGACGAGCAGGCCGCGTTCACCCGGGGCATCCAGTCGTTCCGCGACATCGAGGCGGTCGGGGACGCGCGCCACATCGGCATGGTCGGCGCCCTCGAGCTGGTGGCGGACCGCGAGACGAAGGCCCCGTTCGACGCGGACCTGCGGGTGACGTGGCGCATCTTCCAGCGCGGGCTGGAGCACGGCGTCATCCTCCGCCCGCTGGGCGACGTGCTCTACTTCATCCCCGCGTACGTGATCTCCGAAGACGAGATGGACGAGATGTTCGCCAGGGCGCGGCGGGCCATCACCGAGGTCCTGGACGAGGTGGGCGCGGGCTGAGCCTCCCGCCGGCTGCCGCCGCCCCGGGCCTCGTGTATCATCCGTACCACCCCACACCGCCGAACGCTCCACACCTCCACCTGCCAGAGGAGGACCCCATGCCGGCCCACACGTCCACGTCCGAGCTCCGCGGCGACCACATCAAGCGCGTCGGCATCATCTTCTCGGGCGGCCCGGCGCCGGCCGCCAACGCCGTGATCGCGGCCGCCGCGACCACCTTCCTCGAGGACGGCCGCGAGGTCGTCGGGTTCTTCCACGGCTACTCGAACCTGCAGGAGTACCACGCGGTCAGCCGCCGCCTCCTGCCGGGCGAGCACTACCGGGTCTTCACGGAGCGGGACCTGCGCGGCCTGCGCAACACGCGCGGCATCCTCATCGGCACGGCGCGAGCCAACCCGGGCAAGGGCATCGAGCGCCCCGAGGACCTGGACGATCCGGACAAGACCGCGCGGCTCCGCGCCATCTACAACGCCCTCGTGGACCTGGAGGTGGACGCCCTCATCTCCATCGGCGGCGACGACACGCTCAAGACCGCCAACCTGCTCCACATGTTCCAGGAGCGCCTGCCCGCCGACGCCAGGCGGGTCCGGGTCGTCCACCTGCCCAAGACCATCGACAACGACTACCGTGGCATCGACTTCACGTTCGGGTTCTTCACGGCCGCGGACGTGATGGCCAAGGAGCTCCAGAACCTCCGCGCGGACGCCATGGCCACCAGCTCGTACTTCCTCGTGGAGACCATGGGCCGCAAGGCCGGCTGGCTCGCCTACGGCGTGGCCATCGCTGGCGAGGCGCACCTGGTCGTGGCCTCCGAGGACATGGCGCCCATGGGCCTGCTCTGCCACGAGCCGGGCCACGAGGCGCCGGTCCTCGACGTGGAGGCCCTCGCCGACCTCATCGTGGACACCATGCTGGCCCGGGAGAAGCGCGGGAAGCACTACGGCACCATCGTCCTGTCCGAGGGCCTCGCCGAGGTCCTCCCCGACCGCTACGTGCGCGACATCGTGCGCGACGAGCACGGCCACCTCTCCCTGGGCAAGATGGACATGGCCAAGCTCATGGCGGAGATCACGGCGAACCGCTTCCAAGAGCGCACCGGGCGCGAGCGGAAGATCAAGGGCCTCCAGCTCGGCTACGAGTCGCGCTGCGCCCCGCCCCACGCCTTCGACGTGATGCTGGGGAGCCAGCTCGGCATCGGCGCCTACCGGGCGCTGGTCGAGGACGGCCGGGACGGGCACATGGTGAGCATCGAGGGCCAGCTCGAGCTCACCTACGTGCCCTTCTCCGAGCTGATCGACCTCGAGACGCTCAAGACCGAGATCCGCTTCATCGAGCCGGGCAGCGACTTCCACCGCCTGGCCCGCTTCCTGGAGACGCGCACCGACTCCCTCGAGCCCTGGGACCGGGGCCCCGGCCACGGGAAGTAGCCGATTGCACCGTTGACGCCACGTCGCAGTGTGGCCATGGTCCCGCCGGCGTGCCTGGCGCGCGCCTGCCGCACCGGAGCGGACGAGGTGCGGCCGCGGGCCACGCGCCGGTCGGTGACAACGTGACGTGACACCCCCCGGGATTCCCCGGTTCCCACGCGCTATGGTGCCTCCTACGCTCCGCGGTTCGACAGGCCCACCGCGGGGCTCCGGGACCACGCCCCCGCCACGACGGGAACGGACGTGTATGTACGATGACGGTGCGGAGGAGACCCTCGCCGTGCTGGCGAGGGTCATGGAGCTGGACGAGCAGGCGCTGGAGCGACGGAAGCGCTGGCTCGCGCTCACGGACGAGGACGCCGCGCTCCTCAAGGCCCTGCGCCCCCTGATGCGCGACCGGGCGGCGGACCTGTTCGACGACTTCTACGCGCACATGCTCCACTTTGACGAGACGCGCGGCCTCCTGCTGGACCCTCCCGAGCGGCTCGGACGACTCAAGGGTGCACAGCGCCGGTACTTCGAACGCCTCATCCAGGGCGAGTACGACTGGGAGTACGCCCTCGACCGCCTGCGCGTGGGCCTCGTCCACGAGCGCGTCGGGCTGCAGCCGGCGTGGTACCTCGGGGCGTACGCCCGGTACGTGGGCTCCTGGCTCCCGGCCATCATCGAGTGGTTCGACGGGGACACGGAGCGGGCCGTCGCCACCATGCAGGCCCTCCTCAAGGTGGCCTCCCTGGACATCGGGCTGGCGCTCGACACCTACATGGAGGCCGATCGGCAGCGCCTCGTGGAGCTGACCGACTTCAACCAGCGGCTGCTGGCGAGCATGGCCTCCGGCCTCGTAGTGACCCGCGAGGACCTCACCGTCTGCCACGCCAACCGCGCGTTCCACGAGAGCTTCGCGACGCCGTCCGCGCCGGTGGAGGACCGCCACGTCGCCGAGCTGATCGACGCCCCCGAGCTGGAGCCGCTGCTGGGCCACGTCCTGGCCACCGGAGAGGCCGCCCTGGCCCGGGACCTGCGAGCCCGCGGGCCGGACGGCACGTCCCGACCGCTCCGCCTCACCGTCACGCGCGTCGGCTCCGGATCGCCCCGGCGTCCGGGCGAGCCCCGCCTGCTCGTCCTCGTCGACGACCTCACGGAGGAGGAGCGGCTCCGGGAGGAGGCGCGCGCCTCGGAGCTGCGCTTCCGTGAGGTGGTGGAGCACGCCACCGACGCCATCGTCCTGGCGGACGGTTCGGGCACCGTCACGTACTTCAACGCGGCGGCGGAGGACCTGTTCGGTTATCGCCGCGACGAGATGCTCGGTGTCAGTGCGTCGCGGCTGGTCCCCCGGGGTCTCCGCGAGGCCCACGAGCGCGGCATCCGCCGGTATTCGAAGGGGCCCGCCCGGCCGCGCCGGATCACGCGGCAGCTCGAGGGGCTCCGGAAGGACGGCTCGCGCGTGCCCGTCGAGTGCACGGTGAGCGCCATCCACCACGACGGCGACACGGTGGTCACCGCCATCCTCCGGGACGTCACGGAGCGCCGGCGCGCCGAGGAGGCCCTGCGGGCCCGTGCCCGGCAGCAGGAGATCGTGGCCGCCCTGGGTCAGCGCGCCCTGACGGGAGATCCCCCCGAGGCGCTGTTCCAGGCTGCCGTCGATCGCGTCTCCTCGGTCTACGACGGGACCCCCTGCCTGCTCCACGCGGTACGCGACGACGGCGGCGCCCCGGCCCTGCGCGCCACGGCGGGGGTCGACGCGGGCACGGCCGACGCAGCGGTCGCACGGGAGGACGGCCAGGCGGCCTTCACGCTGCAGAGCGCCGGGCCCGTCCTGGTCCAGGATCTGGCGACCGAGCGGCGCTTCTCGTCCCCTCGCTCCCTGCTGGAGGCGGGCGTGACCGGCAGCCTCGCCGTCCCGGTACGAGGCGTCTCGGGGTCGTGGGGCGTGCTCTGTGCGTACGCCCGCGACGGCCGCCGGTTCACGGAGGACGACGTCCACTTCCTGCAGTCGGTGGCCAACGTGCTGGGGTCGGCGGTGGCCCGCAGGACGACGCAGCGCGAGCTTCGGCGCTCGGAGCGCTCGTTCCGCACCCTCATCGAGCAGCTCCCGGACGCCATCGCCGTCATCCGCGGCGAGCGTTTCGTCTACGTGAACGAGGCCCTCGTGCGGCAGATGGGCTTCGACGACGCGAGCGCGCTGGTCGGGGAACACCTCGGCCGGGTGATAGAC
The DNA here is from genome assembly GCA_051747385.1 of Myxococcota bacterium. Lineage (GTDB taxonomy): Bacteria > Myxococcota_A > UBA9042 > PHBI01 > JACKFB01 > JBNJGB01. Next base: position 29,471 of record JBNJGB010000015.1, on the reverse strand, counting down.
TCGGAGTGCTGGCCGACCGTGCGCGAGCGGCTGGCGGCGATGGAGCGGACTGGCGGTGCCGCGCCGCTCACGGAGGAGCGCGTCCGGCACCGGGACGGCTCGGTCATGCCCATCGAGGTGGCCGCGATCCCGGCGGACTTCGACGGGAAGCCCGCGATCGTCGCGGTGGCGCGGGATCTCACCGAGCGCCACGAGCTGATGGCCCGCATGATGCAGATGGACCGCATGGTGACCGTGGGCACCCTGGCGGCCGGCGTCGGGCACGAGATCAACAACCCCCTGGCGTACGTCTCCGCCAACGTGGACGTGGCCCTGGAGCACCTGCAGCCCGTGCAGCGGGCCGTGGAGCGGATGGCCGGGGTCATCGCCGACGAGCTCGGCGAGGAGCGCCTGGAGGGGATCCTCCGCGAGGCGGGTGAGGAGCGCCTGCGCGAGGACCTGGTCGACACCGTGCTGGCGCTCGGGGAGGCTCGGGACGGGTCGCGGCGGATCCGCGACGTGGTCCGGGATCTGAAGAGCTTCTCGCGGGGCGAGGAGACGTACGGACCCGTGCCGGTCGAGGCGTTCCTCCGATCGGCCATCAACATGGCGTGGAACGAGGTCCGCCACCGGGCGCGGCTGGTGGAGGACCTGCAGCCCGTGCCCATGGTCCACGGCAACGAGGGGCGCCTCGCCCAGGTCTTCCTGAACCTGCTGGTCAACGCCTCCCAGGCCCTCCCCGAAGGGGCCGCCGGCGAGCACGAGGTCCGCATCCGGACCCGCGCCGAGGGCCCGGCCGTGCTCATCGAGGTGGAGGACACGGGGTCCGGGATCCCCGACGACGTGCGGGATCGGATCTTCGATCCGTTCTTCACCACGAAGCCCGTCGGGCAGGGGACCGGGCTGGGGCTGGCCATCGGGCACCGCATCATCGACCGGCACGGCGGCTCCATCGACGTGGACAGCCACCCGGGCCGGACGACCTTCCGGGTCACCCTCCCCGCCTCGAACGAGGGGCAGGAGGAGGCCGAGCCCTCGCGCCTCGCCCCGACGCCGCCGCCGACCAGCCCCTCCGACCGGCGCCCCCGGGTCCTGGTGGTGGACGACGAGGCCCCCGTGGGCCGGATGCTACGGCGCATGCTCCGGCGGGACTGGGAGGTCCTCGCCGTGACGAGCAGCCGCGAGGCCCTGCCCCTGCTCCGGGACGGCCGGTGGGACGCCGTGGTGTGCGATCTCATGCTGCCGGACATGACGGGCATGGACCTGTACGAGGCCGTCGACGAGGACGTCCGGCGCCGGTTCGTGTTCCTCACCGGCGGCGCCTTCACGCCGCGGGCGCGGACCTTCCTCGAGGAGGTGTCCGCGCCGACGCTGGACAAGCCGGTCGACGCCAGGGTCCTCCGGGACACGCTCCGGGATCTCGCCGAGCCGGGGGCGGGCGAGCCGTAACGCAACGCATGCCCCCCACACCACATCAAACGGATCGCCCTGTGTATTCGATGGGTTGCGGGCACCTGCGCCGGCTCCGGCACCGGCGCGAGCCGGGCCGCTCCGGAGGTGCCTCCCCGCCCACGCATCGGCCTGCCACGGGTTTTGTGCCGAGGGACGCCTCACTGCTGTTCCCCGGCCCGCGGGGGCGTGGTAACCTGCTACGACTCGGACAATCATCGCCTGCAAGGCTTTCGATCCGCGGGGGGCGCGACGCCTCCTCGGAGGGGGGACACCGCGATGCGGTACGGGATTGCTGTGCTCGCAATGGGGGCGTGCGCGCTCCCGATGGGATGCTCGGACGACTCGACGCCGGCGCCGACCCACTCGGACGGCGGCGGACTGAGCCACGACGGCCTCTCGGACACCGAGGGCGACACGCCGTTCCTGAGCCCGGGCGACGCCGACGGGGCGCCGACGCCGGGCGACGGGGAGGGGGACGACGGCCCGGCCGGCGTCGGCGAGTTCGGCGCCGCGTGCGACGGGAACCCGGACTGCTTCAGCGGCTTCTGCGTCGAGGGCGAGGCCGGGTTCGTGTGCACCAAGCTGTGCGAGGAGACCTGCCCGTCAGGATGGAGCTGCAAGGGCGTACAGACGGGGCAGGCGGACGTCACCTTCCTCTGCATCCCGGACGTGGAGCGGCTCTGCGCCCCGTGCGCCGCGGACTTCCAGTGCAACGGCGGCGTGTGCGCGGACCTCGAGGGCGACGGGCGGTGCGTTTATGCGTGCGAGGAGGACGCGGACTGTCCGGAGGCCTACGAGTGCCTGCCGCTGCCCGAGGGCGAGGAGCCCGGAACCTGGTGCCAGCCGAAGGGTGGAAGCTGCGACTGCACCCCCGCCTTCGACGGCGGGCACCGGACCTGCACGCGGGAGAACGACCTGGGGACGTGCTACGGCGTCGAGACCTGCGATCCCGGCGTCGGGTGGGAGGGCTGCACGGCGCAGGAGCCCTCCGAGGAGGTCTGCGACGGCCTGGACAACGACTGCGACCTGCTGATCGACGACGGGATCGTCGAGGGCGAGGCGTGCGTCAACGAGGTCGAGGGCGTGGGCGCCTGCGAGGGGACGACCGTCTGCTCGGGCGCCCAGGGCATCGTCTGCCAGGGGCCCCACCCGGAGCCGGAGGCCTGCAACGGCAAGGACGACGACTGCGACGGCCAGGTGGACGAGGACTTCAAGGCCGCCGACGGCACCTTCACGCTCGTCGAGCACTGCGGCGGCTGCAACGTCTCCTGCGAGGGCATCTTCCCCCACGCGGAGTCCGCGACGTGCGCCATCTCCGGGGAGAGCGGCGCTCCGGCCTGCCGGGTGGAGGCCTGTGAGCCGGGCTTCTACGCGGCGACCCCCACCGCGTGCCTGCCCGTGGTGAGCAGCTTCTGCCTGCCGTGCGTGGACGACGCGAGCTGTGTCGTGCCCGGCGATCGCTGCCTGGACTTCGGCCACGGCAGCTTCTGCGCCCAGGACTGCGGGCCGGACTCGTTCCACGGCGAGGGCTGCCCGGACGGGAGCGCCTGCACGGAGATCTCCGAGGGCGTCATGCAGTGCGTGCCCCAGAGCGGCACGTGCGACTGCCTGCCGTCGAACGCGGGGATGGTCCGTAGCTGCGCGGCGAGCAACGACTCCGGGACGTGCTTCGGGGACCAGACGTGCGACCCGCTGGCCGGGTGGAGCGCGTGCAGCGCCGCCGAGCCTTCGGCCGAGGTCTGTGACGGCCTGGACAACGACTGCGACGGGCTGCAGGACGAGGACGTCTCGGCGCCCGAGGAGGCCTGCGAGACCAGCTGGACCGATCCCGACACCGGCGAGGTCTCGACGTGCACGGGCGACTGGGCGTGCCTGCCGTCCGGTCCCGGGGAGGCGGCCTGGTCGTGCCAGGCGCCCCAGGCCGGGCCGGAGGCGTGCGACTTCATCGACAACGATTGCGACGGCGAGACCGACGAGGACTTCCGCGACGAGGCCGGCGCCTACGTCCACGACGACCACTGCGGCGTGTGCGGCTACTCCTGCGAGGGGGTCCTGCCGAACGCCACGGCCCGCTGCGACGGCGGCGGCGGCACCCCGGTGTGCGTGGTCGAGGAGTGCGACCCCGGCTTCTACCAGGTGAGCGCCAACACGTGCCTGCCCGTGTCCGATCCGTCTTGCCAGCCGTGCGCGAGCGACGCGGGCTGCGTGGTGCCGGGCAACCGGTGCGTGGAGCTCGGCGGCGGGGACTTCTGCGCCCGGGACTGCTCGGCGGGGAACCTCTACGGGACGCCCGAGGGGCAGTGTCCGGACGGGTTCACGTGCACCGACGTGGGCGACGGGGCGCTCCAGTGCCTGCCGGACAGCGGGGCCTGCACCTGCCGCCTGCCGGAGCACGCCGGGAAGACCCGATCGTGCATCGTCTCGAACGACGTCGGCACCTGCACCGGCCTCGAGGCGTGCGATCCCGCGACGGGGTGGTCGGCCTGCGACGCCCTGGTGCCCTCCGGGGAGACCTGCAACGGCGTCGACGACGACTGCGACGGCGAGGTAGACGAGGGCGTGAGCCCGCCGGCGGAGCCCTGCGAGGTGACGAACGACCAGGGCACGTGCACGGGCGAGTGGACGTGCGACGGGGCCGCCGGCTGGACGTGCCCGGCCAGGACGCCCGCCGCGGAGGAGTGCAACCAGGTGGACGACGACTGCGACGGCGAGGTGGACGAGGCGTTCCGCGACGCCGAGGGGCGCTACGTGGACGACGGAAACTGCGGCGTCTGCGGCTTCGACTGCGAGGGCGCGGTGCTCTTCGCCACCGAGACGACCTGCTCGGTGGAGGGCGACAAGGCCATCTGCGTCGCCCTCGCCTGCGAGGAGGGCTACTTCATCCCGGCCACCACGAACCAGGTCTGCGTGCCGACGGCGGGCGGCGTCGAGTGCTCGCCGTGCAGCGAGCAATCCCACTGCAACGCCCTGCCGGAGGGCCTCTGCGAGCCCATCGGCGACGGCATGTTCTGCACCAGCGGATGCGCGACGACGGCGGACTGCCCGGACGGGTTCTCCTGTCGGGACGGGCGCTGCAAGCCCGCGTCGGGGTCGTGTAGCTGCCTGCCCCAGCACGCCGGGGACACCCGCGGCTGCTTCGTGGGCAACGACTTCGGCACCTGCTCGGGGCTCCAGACCTGCGATCCGGACCAGGACCCGGGCTGGTCGACGTGCACGGCGAAGGTCCCGGCGGCGGAGGTGTGCGACGGGGCGGACAACAACTGCAACAACCTGGTCGACGAGGGCGTGGCCATGGACCCGCCGGAGTGCGCGTCGAACAACGAGTTCGGGACCTGCGACGGCCTGTGGGTCTGCGAGGGCGAGGACGGCTTCACCTGCTCGGCCCGACAGCCCGCCGCGGAGGCGTGCAACTTCCTGGACGACGACTGCGACGGGGAGACCGACGAGGACTTCCGCGACCCGGACACGGGCCTGTACGACACCGTCCAGCACTGCGGGGTGTGCAACTACTCCTGCCAGGGACAGGTCTCGGACGCCGCGACCATGCGCTGTGACACGGACAAGCCGACGCCCACCTGCGTCGTGGAGACCTGCGAGGCGGGCTTCTTCCGGGCGGGCGACTTCTCGTGCGTGCCGGTCACCGACGACTCGTGCGACGCCTGCCAGACGGACGCCGACTGCCCGACCCCGGGGGATCGCTGCCTGTTCCTGGACGGGCGCAAGGTCTGCGGGCGGGACTGCTCGCCCGGAAACCTCCACGGGACGGCCGCGGGCGAGTGCCCGACCGGCTTCGAGTGCCGGGTCACGGGCACGGGGCCGGAGCAGTGCGTGCCCCTGTCCGGCTCGTGCGACTGCCTCGCCGCCCACGACGGCGAGAGCCGGACGTGCACCGTCTCCACCACCTTCGGGACGTGCTCGGGGACCGAGACGTGCGACCCGGCCCAGGGCTGGATCGGCTGCACCGCCGGCACTCCCGGGCCCGAGGTCTGCAACGGCCTCGACGACGACTGCAACGGCGTGGTGGACGACGGGGTGAGCCCGCCCCCGGACCCGTGCGCGCAGGACAACGACTTCGGCTCCTGCCCCGGGTCCTGGGTCTGCGGCGATCCGGGCGGCGCCGGCGTGTCCTGGTGGTGCAACGCCCCGACCCCCGAGGAGGAGGTCTGCAACTTCGCGGACGACGACTGCGACGGCCTCGTCGACGAGCCCTTCCGGGTCGACGGCACGGGCGCCTACGACCACATCGACCACTGCGGAGCGTGCGGCGTGGGCTGCACCGGGACGATCCCGAACGCCACGGCCACGTGTGCCACGGGCGGCGCCCAGCCCCGGTGCGAGGTCGCCTCGTGCGACCCCGGCTTCTACCAGGCCGGGCCCCTCACGTGCCTCGCCGCGACCGACAACACGTGCCAGCCGTGCCAGACCGACGCCAACTGCCCGACGCCCGGCGATCGCTGCCTGAGCCTGGACGGCGGCAGCTTCTGCGGGCGGGACTGCTCGGCGGGCAACGCCCACGGCCTCCCCGCGGGCCAGTGTCCCGACGGCTACACCTGCGCCGACGCCGGCGGCGGGGACATGCAGTGCCGGCCCACGTCCGGATCCTGCGACTGCCTGCCCGGCGAGGACGGCATGACCCGGTCGTGCGTGCGCACGAGCGGCGCCGGCACCTGCTTCGGCCTGGAGACCTGCGATCCGACGGCCGGCTGGGGTGACTGCACGGCCGCCGAGCCCACGGCGGAGGTCTGCGACGGCGTGGACAACGACTGCGACGACCTCGTGGACGACGTCCCGGGGCGCGGCGACCCCTGCGAGATCACGAACGGCTTCGGCACCTGCGCCGGTACGCTGGGCTGCGTGCTGCCGGCGACCGATCTCCAGTGCGTCGGGCCGACGCCCGCCGCGGAGGCCTGCAACGGCGTGGACGACGACTGCGACGGCGCCACCGACGAGGGCTTCGACGACCTGTTCACGTCGTGCTCGGCCGGCCAGGGCCAGTGCCAGCGCTTCGGCGTGCGGACGTGCTCCGACGACGGCTCGGGCACCGCCTGCGACGCCGTCCCGGCGGCCCCGTCGACGGAGATCTGCGACAACCTGGACAACGACTGCGACGGCGAGACCGACCAGGGCTTCGACGACAAGGGCACCGTCTGTCAGGTCGGCCAGGGCGTCTGCGCCCGCGCCGGTATCCGGGTCTGCACGGCGGACGGGACCGCCACGACGTGCTCGGCCGAGCCCGGCGTGCCCGGGACGTCGGACACCTGCGACGGCCTGGACGACGACTGCGACGGACAGACCGACGAGGACTACCCGGAGCTGGGCTCGGTGTGCCAGGTCGGCGAGGGGGTGTGCCTGGATACCGGCGTGGTGGTCTGCCGGGCCGACGCCAGCGGCAGCCGCTGCTCCGCCGACCCGGGTGAGCCGGCCGCCAGCGATGTCTGCGACGGGCAGGACAACGACTGCGACGGCCAGACCGACGAGGGCTATCGCAACCCCTCCACGGGCAAGTACGACGCCCACGACGCCTGCGGGTCCTGCTTCACGGACTGCACGGAGATCTTCGCGAAGCCGGACACCTACGGCACGTGCGACGCCTCGGGCACGCCCACCTGCCGGCTCACCTGCTGCAGCCTGGGCGATCCGAACCCGGCGTGCGACGGGGTCTTCGACTACCACGACCTCAACGGCGTCCCGGACGACGGCTGCGAGTTCCAGCTCGATCCGGGGGCCATCTACGTGTCCATCGACGACCCGGACGCCAGCGACGCCGCCGGCTGCGGTCGCGCCCCGTCCGGCACGGGGACGGGCGACGCGCCGTGCCGGACCATCTCGGGCGGCCTCGCGGAGGCGGTGGCCTCGGATCGCGGGCGGGTGCTCGTGGCCGACGGCCTGTACGTGGAGACGGTCACCCTGGTGAACGGCATCAGCCTGCTCGGCGGCTTCCGGGCCGACACCTGGGAGCGCCACGGCTCGACGACCCTGACCACCATCCGGGGCACCGACCTGGAGGGCGACCACGCCCGGACCGTCGTGGCGAGCGGCATCACGGAGCCGACGGTCTTCGAGGGCTTCCTCGTGGAGGGCCAGGACAACGCGGTGGCGGGCGGGAACTCCTACGCCGTGTACGCCTCGGGCTCCACGAGCGCCCTCGAGATCCGGGGCAACACCATCTTCGCCGGCGACGGCGGACCGGGCCTCGACCGGCTCCCCGCGCCCAGCGGTCTGCCCGGCGTGGACGGCGGGGGGCGCACCGCGGCCAACGCGGACGAATACGACGCCCACGACGCCTACGGGGGCGGCTCGTGCAGCAGCAGCGCGAACGATCGCCAGTACGCCAACGGCGGCGTGCGCACGTGCGGGGGCGACGACGTGAGCGGCGGCGACGGAGGCGGAAACCGCTGCGCGCCCGACGCCGGCAGCGAGTACAGTGGGCTCGACGGCGCGCCCGGGCACTCCGGCGGCGGCGGGACCGGGGGCGGCGGCGGCGACGCCGGAGACGACGGCCTCATGAACAACGACCTCTGCCACCTGCCGGGCTCGTCCATGACGGGGGCCATCGGGGCCAACGGCGAGGCCGGCACGGGCGGCGACGCCGGCCAGGGCTGCGGCGACGCGGCCGGGGCGGTCGGCGATGGCCACTGGTTCGCTGCGCCCGCCACGTCGGGCGACGGCGGCGACCACGGCGGCGGTGGTGGCGGTGGCGGCGCCGGAGGCGGCGGGGAGTGCGGCGAGGGATGCTCCGAGGATCGCCTGGGCGCGCACGGCGGAGGCGGAGGCTCCGGCGGGTGCGGCGGCGACGGAGGCCAGCCGGGCGGCAACGGCGGCGGCAGCTTCGGCGTGTTCATCGTCGGAGGCGGCGCGCCCCTCGTCGCCGACAACAGCATCTTCCGCGGCCTCGGCGGCGACGGCGGCAAGGGCGGCGAGGGTGGCGCGGGCGGCGGCGGCGGCAGCGGCGGCGCCGGAGGCAACTGCCCCGGGAACTGCTGGTGCTTCGCGGACGGCGGCAAAGGCGGCGAAGGCGGCGACGGGGGCCACGGCGGCGGCGGCGGTGGCGGCTGCGGCGGGCCCAGCTTCGGCATCTTCACCGCGGGCGCCGCGAGCGCGGGCTACTGCGACGACCAGGGCAACAGCGTCACGGGCGGCGCGCCGGGCAGCGCCGGGAGCGGCGGGTCCTCCCTGGGCACGCCGGGGACCAACGGCGTCCAGGGCGCATTCGCAGCCTGCGGATCCGACTGACCTCCGGGCCGGGCCGCCGCCCCCTGTCCGGCGGCGGTCTCCGGGACGGCACCAGACCCGGGTCCCAAGCGGCGAGACAGGGCGGCCCGAGGCCCCCGGACCGCGGGATGTCCCGGTCTCGCTCGAACAGGGCGCCTCCTCCCCGCCGAGGTGGCGGGTCGGCCCGCCGGACTCTCCGAACGCCGGGGCGAGATCGCCACGACGGGCGCCGGCGCCATGAACACGCCGTCGCGATGCCGGGCAAGCGCGTGGACGTGGAGACGGTGCTGGTGAGGCGGAACGGCACCGTCCTCCGCGCGGCGTGCCGGGAGATGGGCATCACCGGCATCTCGGCGCCCGAGATCGCCTCGGCCGCCAAGATCACGTCCCCGCTCTGCGGGTTCGCCCGGCTGGACCCCGGCCCGGCGACCCCGGGGCGGCCGGCACCTCATCGAGCTTCCCGTCACCGAGGCGGTCGCGGGCGAGGACATCGCGAACCTCGACCTTCCGGAAGGCGCCCTGGCCGTCGCCGTGACGCGGGGCGACGAGGTCCTGCTGTCACGGGCCGACACGGAGGTCCGTGAGGACGGCGCGCTCCTCGTGCTGGTGGGGAGCTCGGCGGTCGCCCAGCGGGTCCGGGATCGCCTGGAGGTGTCCGCGTGGAGGGGGCGGGTTCCGCCTGGGGAGCGGGATCGGCTGGACGAGCGGGGCGGTTTCCCTTTTGAATGTCCCCCGAGTCGGGGAGGACCGGCCAGGCCTCCCCTCACCCACCACGCCCCTGACAGGAGGAGACTCGCATGTCGCGTCCCACGCTTCTCGGTAGCCTGCTGGCCCTGCTCATGGTCGCCGCCGTCGCCCTCGGCGCATGCGGCGAGGAGGAAGGTCCGGGCGAGCCGGGTTGCTGCCAGATCTCGGAGGCCAAGTGCGCGCCGAGCCCGCCGATGACCCCCAAGAACTGCAAGAGCGCGGAGGGCCAGTTCTTCGCGGGCCAGGTCTGCAACACCGAGACCCAGCAGTGTGAGTAGGGGCGGCGTCCGCGCGGTCACCGGGCCTGCGGGCCGATCCTGAAGCCGGCCTGAAGCTCCGCGAAGAGCGGGGCTCCGGGCTGGCGTCGCAGGCCGCTATGTGCGACTTTTCCGCCCGTGTTTGAGCGTCGATATCCTCGAATGCCCCTGCTGCGTACCGTGCCGGCGCGATCCACACGCGCCACGGCCCACGATCGCAGGTGACCCTGGAGTCGCTCGCTGCGATGACGGCGTGGTGGTCCGCCGTGACCGCGCTCCTGGCTGGGGCGCTGACGTTGCGGTACGTGCCCAGGGCCAGCCGCAGCGTGAGCCGCTGGGAGTGGGCTGCCTTGGCGGCGGTGGTCGCGACGGCGATGGTGCTCGGTTGGCTGGTCCCGGGCTACCAGCGCATCTACACCGACGAGGCCTACTACATGCTCGTCGGCTCCGAGCTCCTCGCGAACGGAGGAGTCGCCGAGGGCACCGGGTACGCGAAGGCCTTCGGCTGGCCGGCGTTGCTCGGCGTGGCGTTCGCCTTGGGACCCCGTGACCCTGCTACGGCCATCACGGCGACGAATCTCCTGGGGATCGCGACGCCGGTCCTGATCTTCGCCGCCGCCGGAGTGTGGGCCGGGCCACGCGGACGCAGGATCGGTCTGGTGGCCGCCCTGCTCCTCGCCACCTCGCCGACCCACACGCTCCTGTCGAACACCGCCGAGGCCAATGTCGCCGGCATGTTCAGCGTGTCCCTCCTGCTGCTCGCCGGCGGCCTGTGGTGGAAGCGCCCGAACACTCACCATGCCTTGTTCCTGTTCGCCTCTGCTGCCTTGTCCGCGTCCACACGACCGGAGGCGACCGTTCCCCTGGTGGTGCTGGCTGTGGCCGCAGCGGTGCATCCCGACCGGCGGAGGATGCTCTGGCTGTTGGCCGGAGGGCTGGTGTGGGCGTCGCCCAACCTCTGGCGGTATGCCTCCCTTCACCTCGGGGAGACCGCGCGGCGCATCGAGGAGTTCGGCCAGACGGCCGCCATGGCGTACCCCTGGACCCACTTCGTCACGGGCAACGGGCAGCCCATCCTCGCCGCGCTCGCCGGTCTCGGACTGCTGCTCGGATCGCGAGCCGCTCGCGGCCCCACCCTGGCCCTGGGGGCGTGGCTGTTCGGGACGTTGGCCCTCCTGTCCGTCGCCGGCGCGGGAGCACTGGCTCTTCCGGAGCGCTTCGTGCTGGCGCCCGATGTCCCGGCCGCGCTCCTCGCCGGACTCGCGGTGAGCACGCTCTCGGCCCGGCTCCACGAATACCGGGCATGGGCCCCGAGGGTCTTCGTGATTGCCCTGGTGGCAGGCGTCCTGGCGCTCGGCCTCTCGGGGCATCGCCGACATCTGCGGGCCCACCCGGGCTACGCCCTGCAGCACCGCCTGCCGGAGCGGATCGAGGAGGTCATGCCTCGCGGATGCAAGCTCGTGGCGACACGCCCCGAGATCTATCAGGCGACGACCGACCTGGAGGTACTGTCTGCCCAGGCGGTGCTGGACGGAGACGCGGCCACCGGAGCATGCGCAGCCTTCGTCTGGGACCTGACGTGTTTCGAGTGGGAGCAGCCCCCCTTCGCGCGACAATGCGCCGTGCTCCGGGATCTTGCCGTCTCGGACCCCATGGCGGTGTTCTCCCCGCCGGGCCCCCCCGATCCACACCACCCCCGCGAAGCCATGCTCCTGGCGCTTCCCCGCCTGCCATCACCGGCCGCTCCTCCCGGAGCGACCGGGCCGAGCCGGGCCGGCGATCCCCGCTGATTCGTACCTGTTCGACGGCGCCGGCGGTTGTTCCAGCCCTTCGGGACCCCGGGGCCGGAAAGCCCTTGACGCGCAGCGTCATCCGCGGATGATCGACGGCACGCATCCAGCACGCCGCCGGGCGTCGACGGACCCACTCCGCGCGGTCCGCGCCCCGACGTGCGTCGACACACCAGAGAGGAGGCCCCCATGGCGGAGGAGAAGAAGTCCTCGGGCCGGTCCACGAAGCGCAAGTCGTCCGGAGGCGGCGCGAAGCGCACGAAGGCGGCCCCCGATCGGATCGCCGTCGTCGCCGGGCTGCGGACGCCGTTCGCCAAGCAGAACACGGCGTACCGCGACCTGAGCGCGCTCCAGCTCGGCCAGATGGTCGTCTCGGAGATGCTCGCCCGGACGGACGTGGACCCGGACCGGATCGACCAGGTCGTCTACGGTCAGGTGATCCCGTCGGTCGCGGCGCCGAACATCGCGCGCGAGATCGTCCTGGGCACCGGCATGAACCCGCACACGGAGGCGTACAGCGTCTCCCGGGCGTGCGCCACGAGCTTCCAGTCGGCGGCCAGCGCGGCGGAGTCCATCCTCGCCGGCACCGTGGACGTCGCCGTGACGGGCGGCGCCGACAGCGCCACGGACGTGCCCATCACCGTGTCCAAGAAGCTCGCGGCGGCCCTGGTCGACCTGAACAGCGCCAAGACGGTGCAGGAGCGGGCGAAGATCCTGAGCGGCATCCGCCCCAGGGACCTGCTCCCCACCCCGCCGCGGATCGCGGAGTACTCCACGGGCCTGACCATGGGCGAGCACGCGGAGCTGATGGCCAAGGACTGGGGCATCACCCGCGAGGACGCCGACGTCATCGCGCATCGCTCCCACACGCGGGCGTCGGCGGCGTGGAAGGAGGGCCTCCTGAAGGACGAGGTCATGACGGCCTTCGTCCCGCCCTTCGGCGAGGGCGACGTCCTGCAGGAGGACAACCTGGTCCGGCACGACTCGGACCTGGGCAAGTACGCGAAGCTGAAGCCGGCCTTCGACAAGCGCCACGGCATCACCACGGCGGCCAACAGCTCCCCGCTGACGGACGGCGCCGCCGCCATGATGCTGATGAAGGAGTCCAAGGCGAAGGAGCTGGGTCTCGAGCCCCTGGGCTTCATCCGCAGCTGGGGCTTCGTGGGCCTCGACCCGGAGGAGGGCTTGCTCATGGGGCCGTCCTACGTGTCCCCCATCGCCCTGGACCGGGCCGGCGTGACCCTGAAGGACCTGGAGATCATCGAATTCCACGAGGCCTTCGCCGCGCAGATCCTGTGCAACTTCAAGGCGTTCGAGTCCAAGGAGTTCGCGAAGGACAAGCTGGGCCGCTCGAAGCCGCTCGGCGCCGTCGACATGGACAAGTTCAACCCGCGCGGCGGCTCCATCGCCTACGGCCACCCGTTCGCGGCCACGGGCGCGCGGCTCATCGTGCAGACCCTGAACGAGCTCAGGCGGCGCGGCGGCGGGCTGGCCCTGACGACCGCGTGCGCGGCCGGCGCCCTGGGCGCGGCCATGGTCCTGGAGGTGGCGTGATGGCGACGAAGAAGAAGAGCACCGGCCGGCAGACCTTCGGGGAGGCCCTCGGCATGGAGGTCCGGGACGACGGCGTGGCCATGGTCACGTTCGACGTGCCCGGCCAGGGCCAGAACACGCTGAAGGAGGAGTTCAACGACAGCTTCCTCGATCTCCTCGACCACCTGGAGCGGGACGAGAAGGTGCGCGCCGCGGTGTTCACCAGCGGCAAGCCCGACTCGTTCCTCGCCGGGGCGGACGTGGGGATGCTCGGGGGCGTGAAGACGGCCAAGGAGGCGTCCGCCCTGTCGCGCTCCGCCCAGGAGGTGATGGATCGGCTCGCCAGCCTGCGCGTGCCGGTCGTGGCGGCCATCCACGGGCCGTGCCTCGGCGGCGGCCTGGAGCTGGCCCTGGCCTGTGCGGCGCGCGTGTGCTCCGACTCGCCGAAGACGAAGCTGGCGGTCCCCGAGGTCCAGCTCGGGCTCCTGCCCGGCGCGGGCGGGACCCAGCGGCTCCCGCGGCTGGTCGGGGTCTCGACGGCCCTGGACATGCTGCTCACCGGCAGGAACATCCGCCCGAAGAAGGCCCGCTCCATGGGCCTGGTCGACGAGGTGGTGCGCCGGTCCATCCTGGAGGACGTGGCCGTCGAGTACGCCGTGATGCTGGCCGACGCCCGGGAGCAGGACGAGGCCCCCGGCCGGTGGGAGCGCTTCGGCGACGCCCTCAAGGAGTACGCCTCCGCCGAGGGCGCCCAGAAGCTGGCCCTGGAGGAAAACCCCCTGGGCCGCCGCGTGCTGTTCCAGCAGGCCCGCAAGCGGACCCTCGGCAAGACGCGCGGCAACTACCCGGCCGCGGAGCGCATCCTCGACGTGGTCGAGATCGGCCTCGACGAGGGCATGGACGCCGGCCTGGACGCGGAGGCGAAGCACTTCGGAGAGCTGGTGGTCAGCCCCGAGGCCGCCGAGCTGATGTACCTCTTCCAGGCGAGCACGGCGCTCAAGAAGGATCCCGGCGTGGACGCGAAGGGCGTGAAGGCGCGCCCGGTGCGGACCGTCGGCGTCCTGGGCGGCGGGCTCATGGGCTCCGGCATCGCCTACGTGTCCGTGGAGAAGGCCAAGGCCGACGTCCGCATCAAGGACAAGGACGTCGAGGGCGTGAACGCCGGCCTGCGGTCGGTCTGGAAGCTCTGGGGCGAGAAGGTGAAGCGGCGGCGCCTGAGCCATCACGACGCCGAGCAGAAGATGTCCCGGATCACCGGCACGACGGGCCTCGACGGCTTCCGGAAGTGCGACATGGTGGTCGAGGCGGTCTTCGAGGACGCGGACCTGAAGCGGACGCTGTTCTCCGAGGTGGAGCCGCTGCTCCACGAGGACGCGGTCCTGGCGTCGAACACGTCGTCCATCGCCATCACGGAGCTGGCGGAGGGCCTGAAGCGGCCGCAGAACTTCCTGGGGATGCACTACTTCTCGCCCGTCGAGAAGATGCCGCTCCTGGAGATCATCGTCACGGAGGAGACGTCCGACGAGGCCACCGCCACGGCCGTCGCCTTCGGCAAGAAGCAGGGCAAGACGGTCATCGTCGTCAGGGACGCCCCGGGCTTCTACACGACGCGCATCCTGGCCCCGTACATGAACGAGGCCGTGCGCATCCTGTCCGAGGGCGTGCCCATCGAGCACCTCGACAAGGCGCTGCTGGACTGGGGCTTCCCCATCGGGCCCATGGCCCTGGCCGACGAGGTGGGCTTCGACGTGGCGGCCAAGGTCGGCCCCATCCTGCGCGAGTCCTACGGCGATCGCTTCGCCGCCCCCGCGGGGATGGAGAAGCTCTTCGAGGAGGGCCGGCGCGGCAAGAAGAACCGCTTCGGCTTCTACGCCTACGACAAGGGCGACAAGGAGCCCGACGAGACGGTCTACGAGACCCTCGGCGTCGACGCGGACAACCGCCTCGACCCGGAGCTCATCGCCGAGCGCTGCGCCCTGCTGATGGTCAACGAGGCCGCCTGGTGCCTGGATCAGGGCGTCCTCCGGAGCCCCCGCGACGGCGACATCGGGGCCGTCTTCGGCCTCGGCTTCCCGCCGTTCCGCGGCGGCCCGTTCCGGTACATGGACGCGCGCGGCGCCGCCGCCGTGGTGCGCCGGCTGGACAACTTCGCCGCCCGGTTCGGCGCCCGCTTCGAGCCCGCCCCGCTGCTGCGGAAGAAGGCGGACGACGACGAGCGGTTCCACCAGGCGTGAGCCCTCGCCGGCGGCCGGCGGCTCCTCTCCACGAGGGGCCGCCGACGCCGGCGGACCGGTCATCCGATCAGCGGATCTCCAGCAGCTCGATGTCGAAGACGAGCATGCCGGCCGGGGCGCCCTTGCGCTTGGGCTCGTCGCCGTAGGCCAGCTCCGCGGGGATCCAGAAGCGGGTCTTCTCGCCCTCGACCATGAGCTGGACGCCCTCGGTCCACCCCGGGATGACGCGGTTCAGCGGGAAGGTGAGGGCCTCCCCTCGCGCCACCGAGCTGTCGAACATCTTCCCGTCCGTGGTCCAGCCCGTGTAGTGGCACTTCACGCGGTCCGTGGCCTTCGGGTGCTCCTCGCCCTCGCCCTCCTCCAGGACCTTGTAGGCGAGGCCGCTGTCCGTCTTCTCGGCGTCCTCGGGCGGCTCCTCCACGTCCGGCGGCGCGGGGATCGCCTTCTTCCCTTCGTCGTCGAGCGCGGGCGCCTCGGCGGCGGCCTGCTGGTGAACGATTCCGACTCCCTCGAGGCCCAGGGCGAACACCCCGGCCACGAGCACGACCATGCCAATGCGTTGAATCATGGCCACGCGTATACCGCGGCGGAGCTCCCACCGGCAAACACGCTCGCCGAGACGAGCCCGCATCGACCGCGCGGGTTCAGATCACGCGCAGCACCTCCCAGCGCGGGGTCCCGGAGACGATGTAGGGCTCCAGCTCCTTGCTCCACTGCGCGTGGGCGTCGAGCGTGGCGAGCTTCTTCCAGGACCGGTCCAGCTCCGAGAGGTCCTCGAGCGTGACCTCCACCTGGACCGTGGACTCCAGGGCGCCGACGGAGCCGGTCGTCATCCGGACCTTGTCGGCGGTCCAGCCGATGGTCGTGCCGACCTCCTCGTGCCAGCGCTTCATGGAGTCGATCACCTTCTGCTTGTGCCCGAACCGGGCGTCGATCTGCCAGCGTGCGACGATCATCACATCCTCCTGCGAACCGTTGGGGGGATACCCCCATACTGCTCGCCGCCACTCCGCGGGGGCCAAGGAGGGGAACCGAGCGCCCCGGCGTGCCCGGGGTCCCTGGTGAGACGCGCCCTGGCCGGGCCCTTCGGCCCAAGCCAGCTGTGCGCCTTCGTCCGCTCCCTCCCGGACGACGACCCGCCGGAGCACACCCTGGCCGCGGACCGCAACGTCTCCCCGGCGAAGCCCCGATCGCCTCACGCCCTCGCCACGGGCGACTCACGCAGCCGGCACGGGCAGCTCCCCCTCGACCTCGAAGACCCCGCGGCGGAACCGGATCAGCTCCGGCCCCGCGGCCACGAGGGGCTTCGGCCGATACTCCACCACCTCGCGCGTCACGTACCCGTACCAGGCCCGCCGGCTCGGCCTCACCGTCCCCTCCAGCGCCCGCGGCTCGAACACGCCCACGTTGACGCCCCCGTCGGGGTCCCGCGCCGAGACGAACCGGAACGCCTCGCCCCCGTCCCCCCGCATGGCCCGCCCGAGCGCCTGGGTCTCCGCGTACGACGTCGGGGACGCCAGCACCTCGCGCCACGCGTCGAACCGCGGCGCCGCCAGGTCCACGCCCTCCTCCGTCCGCACCCTCGCCCGATACGCCCCCAACTCCAGCGCCACCCCGGGCAGATCCGCGGCCGAGTCCTCCAGGAACCGGAGGCGATAGAAGGCCACCTCCGCCAGCGCGGTCTCCACGGACTCCGAGCCGTACCAGATGCCCCGCTCACTCCGGCTGCCGAACCGCGACCCATGCCACAGCGGCGGATACCGGAAGGGGCTGTGCAGCAGCTCGTGCAACCCCCGGGCCTCCTCGGGCACGGGCGGCTTCGACTCCTCGAGCATCCCCTCGAGGACGTCCTGCTCCTCGGCGGTGTCCACCAGCTTGCGCGTGGAGAGCACGTGCCGCGACTGGTAGACCCGCCACGGCTCGGCCTCCATGGGCCCGCCGCTAGAGCTTCCCCCGCATCGCGTCCAGATACTCGACGACACGCACCAATCCCTCGATCGACTTCACGCGCTCCGCCCGCCGCTAGAGCTTCCCCCGCATCGCGTCCAGATACTCGACGACACGCACCAACCCCTCGATCGACTTCACGCGCTCCGCCGGCCGCCTAGAGCTTCCCCCGCATCGCGTCCAGATACTCGACGACACGCACCAACCCCTCGATCGACTTCACGCGCTCCGCCGGCGGCCCACCCAGCGCCCTGTTGTCGGCCCGGAACCACCGCGCCGCCGCCGCGTCGTCGCCCCCCACCATGGCGTCCAGCGAGCGGTACAGGCGCACCACCAGCAGCGCCAGCTCACCCTCCTTCGTCCCGACCTGCACGGGCCGCCCCCGGGCCATCCGCGACACGGTCGCGCCGCTGCACCCGAGCACCTCCGCCAGGTCCCGGTTCCGCATCCCCAGCGCCTGCGCCGCCCGCAACACCGCCTTGGACAGCACCCGCCCCGGATCCGGCCTCGCCTCCGCCTTCACGGCGTCGATCGCGCCACCTCCACCACACCTCACATGCAAACAATGCCACCGTTCCTTTCCCTTGAAAAGACCCGGGCCCCTCCCGGCCTCCTCCTCCTCCGCTACATTCCGGGCCCCGCCACCTCTTGCCGACCATCCGCACCTCCCCCTCGCTCGCGGCCTCCTCCTTGGCTACACCCCCGGCCCCGCCGCCTCTTGCCGACCGTCCGCGCCGCTCCATCGCTCCCAGCCTCCTTCTCGGCTACACCCCATGCCCCGTCGACTCTTGCCGACCGTCCGCACGGCCCGGTAGCCTCCGGCATCGTCGGGCCTGCCACCCCGCCTCACGGCCCCCGGGAGCCCCCGTGACGTCACGTTACACATCCCGCACCGCCCCCACACGCGGCCCGAACCCCGAGCCGACGACCAGCCCCCCGGCGCGCACCTGCCGTCGGCCCATAGGCTGCGAGCCCGCAGTCCATACCCCGCCCATAGGCGGCGAGCCCGCAGTTCATGCCCCGCCGATAGGCGGCGAGCCCGCAGTCCATGCCCCGCCGATAGGCGGCCACCTCGCAGCCCAACGCCCCCTCCGCGCCGCGCAACCGCCCGTGTGCACGTCGCCCGCCGACAGTCCGACGACCGTATCCAAGCGCACCCGCTGCCGAACCCGCACCTGCATATCCGGCAGCTACACCGTTCCACAATGCGTTCGGCGGCAAGGCCGGGGGACCGGAGGAACGGGCCGAGGATCAAACAGTACAGCGGAGACATCTGAGTGAATTTCGACAAAGCTCTCGACACCCTTCCGAGGCTCAGCGCCTGGCTCCAGGTTGTGGGTCTCCTTATCATCTCGACAGCCGTCGTGGCATCTCTCTTCGCTCCCCCAGGATATGAGAAGGGCCTCTTATTTGCTGGTGCCAGCGGCGCCGTCCCGTTGATTGTTTCAGCGGTGACGAAGCCGGCGGCACTGCGTCTCTTGCCCGGAAGGCACCGAGGGCCGGTTATCGTATCTACGGTACTCCTGATGGTGCTCCTGTTCCTGGGTTTGGCTGCCTTGGCTGGATGGTCTCTTGTTCGAGCAGCGACCGGTCCCCGCGCCACGTCTAGTTCGCCCGAGGCTTTCGATGTCATCAAGAGGAAGGACGCACACCAACTCGAATGGCCATCGGCTGCATCCGCCATGGTAGTTGGTGCTCCCCCGAGGTTGGTGGTCGACGCAGCCCTAGGCGGACGAACGCTCACGGATCTACTGGATGACCAGGAGTCGCCGTCACGGTCATCCGCGCGGAGGATCGCGCCACCGCCCGTCGACCGAGAGAGTAGCCAGCCACCCCGACAAGCCGGGAGTACTGCCGACAATGCAGAGTCTTCCGACGGGAAGTTGTTCGACGCGGTAAAGCTTGCTCTACCACCCGCGCTACAAGTCTGCTCTCAGAGTTGCTGCCAAGAAGGAGACCGGAATGTTCCCAATGAGGAGGGGTTGGCGCGCCTAGCGCTCTTCAGTCGCACGGATACTAGCCCAAACTCATTCCCCGAACCGACGAGTGCTCGAGCCGACCCTAGCAGGCACCGAGCTTGGGTTGACTGGGCGCGCTGCTTCAAGTTCAGGGACTACGGCTCTTTCGTTTGCGGCCGACTGGCCTGCAGACGCGGGCTCGGCGTCGTGATCGCACACAACTTCAGCTACGTCGCTCAGGAACTGACTGTTACTGAAGAACGTGGAAGTGGTCGAGAGCAGAGACTGATCATCGATTCGGGAGATTCCTGGTGTTTGGTTCCATCGCAGGCAGTTTCGAGCGAGTCTCTCGTGGTCACGGAAAAGCCTGCAAATTGCGCCAATTGCCGCAACGCCAGCCCAGGGAAGTGGCCACAGCAGCCCGACGGCAACCTGATCGATGTATTCGCCCTGCTCGTTGAAGATATCGATGTGGACGGAGTATCCACCGAGACATGGTATACGCTCGACGTGAAGTGCAACTGAATGCGTAGTCCACATGACCACCACACTAGTGCCGATATGCCGCCGAACCAGCCAATGCAGCCGCCGAAGGCGCGCGGAATGAAAAGAGAAATCACGATGCGTCGGAGGGCCTCGGCCACAACAAGCAGCGGCAGAGCGCGCGCCTTCGCAGCTGATTGGCAAGACGTTCGACGGCCTGCAGAAGGAGCTGAGGAAACACCCAACTGCCTTCATTCCGTACAGAGGTGTGCGTAGTGGACATTCAATCACCAGCGATACGGGATCTTGAGTGGGAGAAGCTCTTTGAGCCCGTGTACGTAGAGCACGTGGACCTGTCTGTCTGGGGCCTACCCAACGATGCCACCATTTGCCTCGAACGCGGAGACGATTATGGTGTGCGCGCCTCAGCCACAATTGATGCGTCTACGGCTTTCCGCGAACCATTCGCCTCTGCATATGGTACGCGCGGGACCCTGGCCGAGACCGAAGACCTGAACGGCGAAACGCGGGATGGTCGAGCATGCTTACTAGAGGGAGTACTCCTCCTATCCCATAGGGTCTCCCAAAACTACCAGTCCGGCATTCGCCAGATGCACCTGACCTTCTATATTTCGGAGGTTCGCGCAGGCGTCGACGGAGAGGGGTCACCCGCCTGGGTTACCGATTGGTATCTCAATGGCCCAGACAATAGTCTACGCATCTTTGACGGAATGACGGAACGCGAGACGCAGACTACCCACCGTCGCGTGCGGAGGGGGTTCGAGGCTGCCGGTGCAAGCTACCAGGTCGGTCCGCTCCACTCACGTAACAATGGGTGGGACCACACGGTCATTCAACTTGGTGAAGTTGATATCGTAGTTGCCGCAGTCTGCGATGGCCTGGGGCCCGACTGGGGCAGGTGCTGGGCTCTTGAATTCCACCGGAAGAACGGTTGCGACCTGCCAAGCGAGGAGTTCCGCACGGCGACGTCTGAACTCATTGGCTTTCTACTGGGAGTGCACCCTTTGCGAGTCGGTTCGTCGACGTTCGCGAGAGATCATCAACTAATACAGTGGACGGCAAACCACCCTTGGGGAAATGGGGTGAGGGACGCTTGTGCTGAGGCATCGCCCGAACCTGTACCTTTCCCTTGGACAGAACGGTCCACGTTCAGAGACCTCGCGACTACTCTCATTCCGAAGTACGTCGAAGATCGTGAACGCCATGCACTTAGCGATCTGATCTGGTCGCTATGGGTAGGTCGGCGGACACCCGCCGGCGTGGAGATCATGGTTTACGCGTCGGGCCTCGAAGCCGTAATCACCGCTTGGTACGCCTCATCTCAGTCGGATTCGTCGGGCTTATACCTTCCCAACGAGGAGTATCTGCGTCGCCTAGGCAACGCCCCCGAGATCATTGCTGAGCGTCTTTCTGGACTCGACGCAGCGGAACGAATCGCCGGAAAATTGAAACACGCGAATCGCTTCGGGTTCGCAGAAAAGACACGCCGGTTCTTCGAAGAGATCGGACTGGAGATCGGCTCTACTGAGAAGCGTGCGCTCAAGATGCGCGGAAAGTTCGCCCATGGAGGACAAGCCAAACCCGGTGAAGCCAGCAAGTACATCCGTCTTAAATCCGGGGTCCTTACTCTACTGCACCGTGTTTTACTGAAAATGCTCGGGTACGGGGGGCGGTATGTTGACATAGGCACAGAAGGGCACCCAGTTCGGCATATTGACGTGCCGAGCGGCGGGCAAGAAGAGTGACTCTGCGAACTGCGCCAGCCCGCAATCGACGGCCGTCGAACCAGCCAATGCAGCCGCCGAAGGCGCGCGGAATGAAAAGAGAACTCACGATGGGTCGGGCCACCGGGGCGCCAACCCACCATGGCGGAGCGCGCGCCTTCGCAGCTGATTGGCAAGACGTTGATTCCTGTGAAGTAAGCCCCGTTCCGCCAGCGGAACATGTGAGACGCCGAAATCCACCCTCTGAGTTCGCCTGAGACGCAACGGAGGACCACGGCCATGCCGACCATCTTTGAAGATCGCTCTCAGGCCAGCCTCGAGAAGCTGCCCGGGAGTGTGCCGACTTTCTTCATAGGGATGGACGTTGGACTTACCCGCTGCGCGGGAGCGCTTCGCGCGCCGTCGCGTAGGGCGTTCGGGCGGGGACGAGTCGTCTCGATAGCTGCACTGCGGGTGATCTTCGTGCGCAACGATTGGCTGCCAGAGCATCACCAGGACTTCGAGAGGCACGCGCAAGCGGCGCGGGCCCGGAGGTCCAGTGGTCGAGGCAGCTGCGAGTGCAGAGCGGCCGGAGCCGAGCGTGGCGGGCGTGTTCGGCCGGTTCGGCGCGACGTACCGGGAGCGGTACGGCGACCGGATGCCCCCGTGCCAGCGGCAGGCGATGTGGGCCATCGAGGCCTGTCGGACGGCGGAGATGGGCGGCCAGGTCCTGGAGTGTCCGGACTGCGAGCGCTTGGACTACGTCTACCACTCGTGTCGGCACCGGGCGTGCTCCAAGTGCTCCCACCCGCGCAAGTTGGAGTGGCTCGAGGCCCGTCGGAGCGAGCTGCTGCCGGTCCCGTACGTCCACGTGGTGTTCACCATCCCGGAGAGCCTCCGACGTCTGGTCCGCACGCACCAGCGGAAGTTGTACGGCGCCCTGATCACCGCGGCGGCTCGCTCGCTGGTGGAGCTCTGCGAGGACCCGGAGTTCGTCGGCGCCCGCATCGGCGTGCTGGCGGTGCTGCACACGTGGACCCGCACGTTGACGTACCACCCACACGTCCACTGCCTGGTGCCCGCCGGCGGCCTGGACGAGGACGGAAACTGGCGTGCCTCCCGGAGGCGCTGCCTGGTGCCGGGCAAGCCGCTGGCGAAGCTGTTCCGGGGCAAGCTCCTGGCGATGATCCGCAAGGCCGTCCCGGAGGTGCAGATCCCGGGCTCTGCGGCTCGTACCGACTGGGTCGTCCACACGGAGGTCTGGCGGGAGGAGCCGGAGAAGGTCCTCGAGTACCTCGCCCGGTACATCCATCGCACGGCCCTGAGCGACCGTCGCATCGTGGCGGTGAACGATGACGAGGTGGTCTTCCGGCATCGTGACAAGACGCGCAACAAGTGGCGCACGATGCGGCTGCGCGGTCACGAGTTCATCCGCCGGTTCCTCCAGCACGTCCTCGCGAAGGGCTTCCACCGCGTCCGCTACTACGGGCTGTGGAGCCCGGGCATGCGCGACAAGCTCCACCGGCTCCAGGCCTCGATGGCGGCCGAGTCGCCACCAGAGCCCACCGAAGGGCCAGCGTCCGGCTCCGGCTCCGCGGCGGACGAGGACACCGTCGAGCCGTCCGAACCCGACGTTCCCCACTGGCTCCTCTGCCCCGTCTGCAAGAAGGGGCCGCGCATCGTCCTTGGTCGCTTCGAGCGAGGCGCACACGCCGACCCACGACCTCCGCCGTGACCGACCCACGCACCAGCTCGCCTCACCTGTCGCGGGGCCTGCGACCCGTCGCACACCCCATCGTCGAGGTGTACCCTGCGCAGGCTGGGAGGACGCCGCGAGGGCCGGAACAGTGGGTCTGCAGCGGCAGTCGAGCGACCTCGACCGGCGGCACGGACGCACCGTGCCGGTCGTCGGACGCTCCACACCGAGCCGGGGCACCCTTCCGTGGCCCCTCCGGCCGGTCAGTTACGGGCTCGGAAGCCTAAACGCCCAAGGGACGTCTGGTTGGAGCTACCCTCCCGGAAACACGCGGGAAGTCCAACCTGCGCATCGAGCGGACACGGCTTCACCGCGCCGCTCATACGCCGTATACGTTGGGACGCAGAAGAGAGCACGCGCTACGCTGGGCAGGGAGTGCAATTGGGCATGAAGCAGGACATGGACTCGCAGTCGATGCTGTCCGGCGGACCGGCAATCCAGAGCAGGGGCGCCGGCGCGGGAGCCCACGCCAGCGCCATTCGCGTAGTCTCGGCGCCAAGGCAGCGGTGGCCTGGGACACGGTCGTTGGATCAGGAGACTTCGGGCAGTAGCGAGAACGTAACTCAGCCCCCGGAACAGCGCGGCGGACGAAGGCGAGGGCAGGTACACCAGACAAGCGGATCCTGGCTTGGGGCAGCAAGTCGAGCGGTGCTCCAGCACGGCAGCAGCGGAGTCACCCACGTAGATCACCGCGCGGTTGGAGCCGCCAGACCTACGTGCTCTTGTCGCACGCTGACCATCCGGCGACGGTGTAGAAATTCCGGACCCCCTGGAGTCGTCGTCGGAAGTACGCCAACGTCCACAAGTGGAACACGCACAAGGCGCCCATCCTCGAGGGACTGTTCGGGCCTCGCTGGCGGCGGCCCACGTCAAGCGCTTCCTCGTCCACGCCGCCTCGGCCGTCTTCGGTCCCTTCCCCGCGTCGACCCGGCGCGCGGCCATTACCCTGCCGGTCTTCGTCCGCGACCTGTTCCGGCGCCACCTCCGCGGCCAGTCGATCGAGAGCACCCTGCGCGAAGCCCTCCAACATTTCGCCCGCTACGCCCAGCGTCCCCACCCAGCCCGCGACCACGCCACAGGCCGTTTCAATCCAGCGCTTAGTCCCGCAACCATCGGCGTCTCCGATGAACTCGTATGGGCCTAACATCCAACCTATGGGGATGTCATCATGACGACACGTATCTTCTTCTTCTGCCTCTCTGCCGCCCTCGCCGCGGTCGCCGGCTGTCACAGCGACGAGCCGCTGGCACCAAGCCAGCGGCCAGCGACGGAACGCTCCGAATCACACGCCGCCGATACGACGTCTGGTGAGATCGCGACTGCCGTCGGGGCGCTTCTCGTCGAGTCCGCCCCTACGCCCCGTACCGGTCATACTGCAGTATGGGACGAGGCCGCCGAGCGCGTGCTCGTCTTCGGCGGCTACGATGAAGACCGGCGAAACGACACCTGGTCGCTGTCACGGAAGGGCGACGCCTGGGCCTGGACCGAGCTCAGCGCCAGTGGGACCGTGCCGGAACCCCGTGCCGGTCATACTGCAGTATGGGACGCGGCTGGCCAGCGCATGTTCGTCTTCGGTGGCTACGCGGGAGGCATCCCTCCCCGCAACGACATATGGTCGCTGGCCTGGGACGGAACCACGTGGGCATGGACCGAACTCAACCCAATCGGGGAAGCTCCTCCCGGACGCCGTATGCACTCCGCCGTGTGGGATGCGACCGGCCAGCGCATGCTCATCTTCGGCGGCAACGACGGGGTAACCGTTCAGAACCTGCTCAACGATATTTGGTCACTGTCTTGGAACGGCGACACCTGGGCCTGGACCGAGCTCACACCCACCGGGACGGCTCCCACCGCACGCCACGGCCATACCGCGGTATGGGACGCGGCTGGCCAGCGCATGCTCGTCTTCGGCGGGTACGACGGTGGGTGGAGCGGTGAAACCTGGTCGCTCGCGCAGAACGGTAGCACGTGGACCTGGACCGAGTTGGCGCCTTCGCCTTTGCCATTGGGCTTCCACACGGCTGTGTGGGACGCCGCGGGTCAACGCATGCTGGTCTTCGGCGGATCGATCGGCGAGAACGACGAGACCAACGACACATGGTCCCTGGCCTGGAACGGGAGCAACTTCGCCTGGACCAAGTTGACGGTTGCCGGAACGTTGCCCGCTGCCCGGGGTGGGCACACCGCTGTGTGGGACGCTGTAGGGCAGCGTGCACTTGTCATTGGAGGTGGCAACAACCTCGGTCGCAGAAACGACGTATGGTCCCTGGCCTGGAATGCCACCGCATGGGAGTGGACTCCGATCTCACCTATTGGAACGGCACCCATGGGCACGGAACCGGCGAGTCGACGCGGCCACACGGCGGTCTGGGACCCGGCGGGCCAGTGGATGTTGATCTTTGGGGGCAGAGATGAGGGCAGCTATAACGACGCCTGGTCGTTGGCGTGGAACGGGTCAACGTGGGCCTGGACTGAGCTCAGCCCGATCGGTACGCCGCCTTCGGGACGCTATGATCACTCCGCGGTGTGGGATGCGGAGGAACAGCGTATGCTCATCTTTGGCGGGTACGACGGGAGCGAGCGAAACGACACATGGTCACTGTCGCGGAACGGCGGCTCCTGGGACTGGACCGAGTTCAGTCCAACTGGCACGCCACCTTCGGAACGCGATGGCCACTCCGCCGTGTGGGATGCGGCCGGCCACCGCATGCTCGTCTTCGGCGGAAACAACGGGGGAGCCGGGAGCGAGCGAAACGACACTTGGTCACTGTCATGGAACGGCGACACCTGGGCCTGGACCGAGCTCGCACCCACCGGGGGGCCTCCCCCCGCGCGCTCCGATCATACAGCGGTATGGGACGCGTCCGGCCAGCGCATGCTGGTCTTCGGCGGGTGGTACGGGGGCGAGCCCAGCAACGACCTCTGGTCGCTGGCGTGGACCGGGCACACTTGGAAGTGGGCCGAACTCACCCCCACGGGGGCTTTGCCGTCACCACGTAGCGACCACACAGCGGTATGGGACGCGTCCGGCCAGCGCATGCTGGTCTTCGGCGGCAACCAAAAGAGCTGGGAGGCGGACTCCGTAGTGTGGGCGCTTGAGTGGAATGGGGAAGCGTGGGCATGGACTGAGCTCGCGCCATCGCACCCGACAGCCCAGTTCGCCGCCAGGCACACGGCGGTGTGGGACTCGGTAGGCGATCGCATGCTGGTGTTCGGCGGCCAATGGAACGGCAACAGCCCTAGAAACGATGTTTGGTACCTAGCACAGAACGGGAGCGATTGGGCTTGGAGCGCCCTCGCCGGCTGGTGCCAGACAACGCCACCTGCACCGGTCCTGCAACTGCCCGCAGAGGGCGCCGCCATCACTGGGGACGACAACCTCCAGTTGACGTGGAGCGATGACGGGAGTCAAAGCGGGTACAGGTATGAGGTCGATCTGGATGACGAGACGATCGCGAAGATCACGGCTTTCGTGGGCGGACCGACAAAGACGACCGTCGATGATGATTCAGCCTTCGCCGTCGACCCGGGTGAGCACACGTGGCGCGTCCGCGCGGTCGGTTGCGGCGGCGTTGAGGCCATCAGTGAGACTAGGAGCTTCCATATCGAATTGGAGCAGCCCGCGTGCTCCGACGTGCTATGCGAGCCTTGCGTAGCCGACGCAGACTGCGGACCGTGCGCAGTCTGCACGCCGTTGGCTTCCGGCGACTATTGCCTTGTTGAGTGCACGCGCTCGGCGTGTCCTGAAGGGACGGTCTGCGACCCCAGCGCAGGCGCGGTCTGCATACCGGACGAGGGAGATTGCAGCTGCGAGCCGCACGCCGCTGAGACGTGCTTCGAGGGGAGCTGGGTCGCAGTAGATAGCTGCGGTGTCGTCGGCGATGTCCTGGAGTTGTGCGGCAACGGCTGCATTGACGGCGAGGGTTGCTGTCCGGACGGTACGGAAGCGCAGGATGGAGCGTGCGTGGTGCCCAGCCGGATCGACGTTGAGCCGGACGCCAGCAGCCCGGATGCCGCGACGAACGGCTTGGACGTAGCCGTCGACCATTCGGATGCGAGACCCGCCAGCGAAGATGCCGGCACCCGCAACGGCAATGCGGACGGCGGGTGCGCCGTTGGCGGAGGGGACAAGCCAGCTTGGCCTTGGCTCGTGCTGGTCGTCTTGGGCTGGATCACCACGAGGCAGCCTCGGCGCGAGGCGGCGTCGCTAGGATTCGTAAGGCCACCATTCTCGAGGCGACGTGCGTCTTGCGACATCACGTAAGCCCTGGACATGGTCCACTGTCCCTCGGTTGGTGGGCCCGCAACCCGGGCTCCGCAGTTCACCACCTGAGAGGGCTGCAGAACACCTCGTTGGCCTTCGGGACCCGTTACCGAGAGGCTGGGGTGGGTCTCTCCAGCGGTTCCGGCGGCGACGGCGAGGACAACGTCGTGTGCGAGAGGTCATTGGCCAACCTTGAGTGCGGGCTGATGGACCGCCGAAACTTCGACTCCTACGTGCTCTTGTCGCACGTTGATCATCCGGCGACGGCGGGGCTGCTTTCCGGCGCACTGGTAACCTCGAGGCCGCTTGCCCAAGGCAAGCCCATGCCCGCTGCTACGACCAGCAAGCTGCCGGAGCGGAACCATGCGATCTGCGTCCCAACCAACAGTGATTCGAGGGAACGACCCGATGCAGCGAGGCCGGTACGCCGGAGGCAGTGGCGCGTGAGGTGGCGAGGAGTCTGCGTATGCCGTGGGTCGGGTCGTGCCCGCGAATCGTTGTTGAACAAGCCGGCACCGAGCGCCGGTCTATGCAGAAATCGTCCGGCGGGCAGGGGTCCGGATGGGGCACGCGCGGGTCGCGACCGGTGGATGACCGGGACTGGACCACGTGCGGGATGGGTCGAGCGGCGATGAAAGGGGTGATCCGAGGCGCGGGTGCGACGCAGCAAGGCCCTCGCGTGGGCCTCGGGACGTACGAGGCCGGGAGCACCTGGCTGGGAGCTCGAAAGGCATCTGGTAGGGCCGGTTCATGTCGGAGCCCTCGGTGGCCCGCGGGGCCGGTCGTTGGCGGACGGAGCGTCGACGGTGGCGGGAATCTCGAAGGCCCGGTGGAGCGTCCCGACGCCGCAGTCGGGGCAGCGGCGCGGGGGGATACCGACAAGTTCGAGGAGCTCCCGGGTGGTGTCCGGGACGGGCATCGGGGGCTCGGCCGGGCCGTCGGGCTCGAGGAGGCTTCGGGCGTGCTCGAGTCGGCCGTGGACGTGCGCGGAGGCGTACAGGCCGTAGTGTCGGATCTTGTGGAACCCTCGCGGCAGGACGTGCTGGAGGAAGCGCCGGACGAAGGTGCCTGGGTCGAGGCTGGCGGTGTCGTCGCCGCGGGTGATGAAGGTGACGCGGTCGTCGGTGACGTCGAGGAGGCGGCCGTCGGAGATGGCGACGCGGTGGGTGTAGCGGCCGAGGTACTCGAAGACGTCCTTGGGCCCACCGAAGGGCTTCTTGGCGTAGACGACCCAGGGCTTCGCCCGGAGCGCCTCGATGAAGCCCTGGAAGGCCACGGGGTGATCCAGGCGGCGCTCGGTGGGGCCGAGGCGAAGGGTGCCCTGGCCGTGGGCGCGCTCGATGGCGTCGAGGAGCTTGCCCCGGAAGACGAGGCCGAGGGCCTTGACGGGAAAGAGGAAGGGGCGCTTTCGCTTCCGGCTCTTGCTCGGACGCTCGGAGGCGGGGCGGATCCAGCGGGAGTCGTCGGCGGCGAGGGCACCGGCGGTGACGACGCAGTGGGCGTGGGGGTGGTAGCGGAGCTCGCGGGTCCAGGTGTGAAGGACCGTGGTGACGCCGAGGAGGCCTCCGAGATGGCGCGGGTCGTGGCCGAAGTCGAGCAGCGTGGCGGCGGCGGCGCGGAGGAGCTCGGAGTAGACCAGGTTCTGGTTGAACCGCGCGATGGGGCGGAGCTCGTCCGGCAGGGTGAAGACGACGTGGTAGTGCGCGGCGGGGAGGACGCGGGCGATGCGGCGCTCGATCCAGGCGCGCTGGGCCAGGCTCTGGCAGCTCGGGCAGTGCCGGTCCCGGCAGGCGTTGTAGGCGGCGTGGATGACCCCGCACTCGTCGCAGACGTAGGCGTAGCCGCCGAGCGCCGGGGTTCGGCAGCGGGTGATGGAGCGGATGGCGTGGCGTTGCTGGGGACTCAGCCCGTCGCGTGCGAGCAGCTGGTCGGCCTGGGGGCCGATGACATCGGCGACTCGCCAGCGGGGCCAGGGTCGTTGCGCCGCGCCGTCCGCGTGTGGGACAACGTCGGCCAGGGGACCCTACCGGTCGGTCCAGCCTGAGTTTCGGGTCGCTGGGCACGGATCAGCACTTCCGGAGCCGGAAGCCTAGCAACGACGGGGACCCTGTTCTCCGGAGGGCCCGAAATCACTA
>JBNJGB010000014.1:0-153781 GCA_051747385.1 Myxococcota bacterium | reverse complement strand
GGGTCCACTGGCCTCCGGAGAAGCGCGCGTCGTCACCCTGGTCCACTGCAGCGCCGACGGCGATCAGGCCGTCGCGGTGCCGGACGTGGACGCCGGCGCGCTGCTCGACGAGACGGCCGCGCGCTATCAGGCCTGGGAGGAGGACCTCCTGCAGGTCGAGGTGCCCGATCCCATGGTCGCGGACTTCTTCGACGGGATGAAGATGACCCTGGACGTGCAGACGGCCGCCACGGGCGCTTCCTGCCCGATGTCCATGTACACGCGGACCTGGGCGCGGGACAACATCGGCCCGACCCTGGCCTGGCTGGCGCTCGGGGCCTTCGGCCGGGTGGAGGCCATGATGGACTACATCTACGGGGCCGTGCTCCTGGGTGGGGGCCTGTCGAACTCCTACGACGCCGACCTGGACGTCAGCGACCCGCCCCCACCGCCGGACTGGGACGCCAGGGGCACCCTGGGGAGCTCGGTGGCCGCCGAGACGCCCAGCTACATGGTCTGGATCTACGGCACCTGGTGGCGGCACACCGGGCGGCTGGAGGAGGCCGAGGCGCGCTGGGGCTTCCTGCGACACTGCATGATGGACCAGGGCTTCGGGCCGGAGGGCATGCTCCCGTTCACGGGCGACGAGACCTTCCGGGCCGCCATGAACGCCACCTTCGGCCTGGAGCTGGAGTCGCCCCACCACGAGGAGGCCTGGTCCGCCAACTCCTCGCTCCTCTGGATGGGCGTCCACAGGCACTACGAGGCCCTGGCAAGCCGGCTCGGCTTCACCGACGACGTGACCGCGGCCGCCGAGCGCCTGGCGGAGGTGGAGGCCGGGTTCCTGGACCACTTCCTCCTGGAGGACGGCTGCGTCAGCCCGCTGCGGGACCGGGAGACCGGGGAGACCTGGCCGGCCCCCTTCGAGGACGCCTCCCTCAAGGTCACCTGGGCCGGGTGGAAGGGCGGCGACGCCCCCCTGGCCCGGGACAACATGGCCTGCCTGATGGACCGCCTGCGCTGGGAGCCCGGGCGGATCCAGAGCCCGATGCACGACAAGCACCTCGATGACCCGCTCCTGCCGGAGGTGGAGGGCGTCTACACGGGCATGCTGCCGGGGTACACGCTGTCCGCGCTGGTGGAGACCGGGCACCCGGAGGCCGAGGACGCCTTCAACGTGCTGGGAGACGCCCTGAGCACGAGCGGCAACCTGCAGGAGTACCACATCGCCGACGACCACCGCGGCCTGACCTTCCTGTACGACGCCTCGGGCAAGGCCACGGACTACACGGCGAAGTTCCGGCCCTGGGAGGGCGGCATCGACCTGGCGGCCGCCATCGAGTACCTCGTCGGCTGGGCCCCCGACCAGCCGAACCGGACGCTCCGCCTGCGCCCGCACCTGCCCAACGACTGGCCGGACATGGCCTTCCGGGGCTTCCGGGTGGCGGACGACCGCTTCGACGTGGAGGTGGAGCGCACGCCGGACGCCGTCGTCGTGCGGGTCGTCTCCGAGGCGGCCGAAGACTACGACGTGATCCTCCGCTGGGACGCGGTGCAGGACGCGCCCATCACCTTCGAGGTGGGCGGCGAGGCCGTGGGCGAGGGCGACGTGGAGCGCTTCGAGGCCTTCGGGCAGCGCTCGGCGCGCCTCGCGCCGCAGACCCTGGGCGCCGGCGACACCCTGGAGGTCGTCGTCCGCTGATGGCGCTGGACGCGGGCGAGCGCCTGGAGGACACTGCCGGGGATCTGCACGGGAGAGCCCCATGGATCGGACCGACCCGGATCCCCGCCTGTCCCTCCTGCGCTGTCCGCAGACGGGCGGTGCGCTGCGCTTCGAGCGGGGGGCGGACGGGTGGAGCGCGCGCTCGAGCGAGGGCGGACACGTCTTCTGCGGCCGCGACGGCGTCCTGGACATGGCGCCGTGGGAGGGCGAGAAGCTGGGGCTCGCCCAGCGGGTGATGGAGTCCGACGGCATCGTCGCCGTCTACGAGCACGGGTCCCGCCCGGCCATCACGTTCGCCCTGACGGGGCTGACCTACGGCCGGGAGGACCGCTTCCTCCGCGAGGCCTGCCGCCCGGCCGACGACGCGCCCATCCTGGACCTCGCCTGCGGCACGGGGCGCTTCGCGCGGGTGCTGGCCCGGCGCTTCGGTCCCGAGCGGGTCGTGGCCATGGACGTGAGCCGCTCGATGCTGCTGCGGTCGGTGCGGGAGGCGCGCGACGGGGGCCTGGGGGACATCCTCCACGTCCGCGGCGACGCCCAGCGCCTGCCGTTCGCCGACGCCAGCCTGGGCGCCGTGAACCTGTGGGCGGCGCTGCACCTGATGCCGGATCCGGCCCGGGCCCTGCGGGAGATCGGGCGCGTCCTGAGGCCGGGCGGTACCTTCACGGCGTTCATCGCGCGGTCGATCCCGGGGCGCCTGTCGGAGCGCCTGCAGGACCTGGCCTCGCCCATCCTCGGGCTGCGCTTCCTGCCGCGGGCGGACGTGGAGCGGTGGATGGCGGCCGCCGGCCTGCGGACGGATCGCTGGAGCCGGCACGGCGTGGTCGCCCTGCTGAGCGCCGTCCGGGAGCGGTGAGGGCGCGATCGGTTACGCTGGCGGGGGGAGGGCGCCGACGGCGTCCTTGCGGGGGCGCCTGATCGGTGGGATGGGGTGGGGGGTGAACATGATGTCCCCGCCATCGCCCACCGGAGCACGTGTGCTGGTCGTCGACGACGACTCCAACACGACCCGGATCCTGTCGACGCTGCTCCGGCGCATGAGGTGCTCCCCGGAGATCGCGCACACGACCTCGGAGGCCGTGGAGGCCTTCGGCCAGGCGGCCCGCGACGGGGTGCCCTTCTCCGTGGTCTTCCTGGACCTGACCCTGGAGCGGCGGGACGACGGCCTCGGGGTGCTGGCGCACGTGCGCGAGAGCGCCCCGAACGTGGACGTGGTGGTGTGCACCGGGGCGCCGGACGTCCGCCCCGGCGACGCCCGCTTCCGCCGGATGGGCGCCCGGGACGTGGTGAAGAAGCCCTTCAGCGTCTCGGAGATCAAGGCCGCGGTGGAGTCGGCGCTCGTCGCCTGAGCAGCCCGGCGCGGAGAATCGCGCGCCAAGCCGCAAAGGCCAGCGAACCGCTTGCACACAGGTTCGGCTGAGATTGTGGGCAGGCCAACAGCGACCACGCGGGGCCGAAGCATGCCGTTTCCCTTTGCGTCTTGGCGCCTTTGCGCGAGCCTTTCGTCTCGCGACCTGTGACGAGCTGTCAGCCGGGGACGGCGGTCCTACCGCGTCTTCTCCACACCCTCCGCGCCTTCGCGGCTCACCTCGTCGGCCATCCAGCGGGCGGCGGCGTCGTCGGGCGCGGCGGCGAGGACCCGCTCGAGGTGGCTCGCCGCGCTCGCGGTGTCTCCGCCGAGCCACGCGTCGACGGCGGCCTCGAAGTCCTCGCGCGTCGCCTGGTAGCGCTCCAGGCGCTCCCCGTCTCCGGGGACGAAGATCTCGTACAGGCGCGTCGGCTCCTTCTTGCCCCGGAGCCGCAGGCTGCCCAGGCAGCGGTGCGGGTGGGCGTCGGGGTCCGGCAGGCGATCGAACACCTCGCCGCTGACCACGATGGACGCGTCCAGCGACTTGGTCAGCTCCTCGAGGCGCGCGGCCACGTTCACCGTGTCCGAGATGACCGTCCCGTCGAGGCGCCGCGACTCCCCGATGGTGCCCAGGATGAGCGAGCCCCGGTGCAGCCCCACGCCGATGCGCACGGGAGGGTCCCCCGACTCGTCGAGCGCCTCGTTGTACCGGGACGTCGCCTCGTGGATGGCGACGGCGGAGGCCATGGCCTCCTCCGCCGGGCCGGGGAACAGCGCCATCACCGCGTCGCCGATGTACTTGTCGATGAACCCGCCGTGCTCGCGGATGACCGGGCCGACGCGCTCCAGGAAGCCGTTCAGGTAGCGGAAGATCTCCTCCGGCGACATCCGGTCCGAGATGCTCGTGAACGATCGGATGTCCGAGAACATCACGCACATGTCGCGCTCGACGGCGTCGCCCAGCTGGACGTCGAGGATGCTCTCCTTGTCCAGCAGGCGCATGAACTCGGTGGGGAGGAAGCGGGTCATGGACTCGGTCAGGCGCTCCTGCTGGCGGTAGAGCTGGGCGTTGGAGATGGACACGGCCGCCTGGGACGCGAGCATGTCCAGGAGCGCGCACCGCGACTCCGTGAAGGCCTCCGTCGCCAGGTTGTTCTCGAGGTAGAGCACGCCCACGAGGCCGCCCTGGTTGACCACGGGCGTGCACAGGACGGAGCGGGGTCGCCGCCGGACCACGCACGGGTCGGTGCCGAAGCGCTCGCTGGCCGTGGCGTCCCCCAGGACCACCCGGCGCTGGGCGCGCTCCACGAAGCGGACGATGGACGGACAGACCAGGTCCTCGTCCAGGGGCAGTGAGGTCAGGACGCTCGGCTCCTCGCCCTCCGCCTCCACGTGAGCCTCCACCCGTAGCTCGTCGCCGTGTCGCAGGAGCAGCGCGCCCCGCTGGGCGCCGGCGCTCTCCAGCACGGTGCGCATGAGCGTCCGCAGCAGGTCGTCCAGCACGATCTCGCTCGAGATGGCCCGGGTCGCTCGCACCACCGTCTCCAGGTCCAGGGAGAGGCTGTCCGTGCTCGTGGATGTCCGCGCGGGCCCCTCGACCGGGCGCCGCCGGAGGAAGCCGTAGCGCTCCTCCAGGCGCTCCACGACCGCGTCCGCGCCCCAACGGACGTAGGCGTAGTGGGCGTCCGTGAGATAGCCCCGCGCCACGCGCTCCCTGCCGCGGCGCTGGTAGAACTGCGCCGCCCGTCGCGCCGCCAGGCCCTCCACGTGGGGATGTCCCGCCTCCTGGGCCGCCTCGATGGCCCGGTCGTACAGGATCCCGGCCTCCTGGGGGTTCGCCTCCAGGGTCTCCCGCTCCGCGGCGAGCAGCAGGCGGCGGTGCTCGAAGCTCCCCGGGCAGTGCGACGCCCACGCCTCCAGCTTCTCCAGGTGCCCGCCGAGGGTCTCGATCATCTCTCCCCGCGCATCGCCCTCCGCCTCGATCGCGCGGTCGGCCAGGACGAGGCCGTGGTAGAGGAGCACCTCCGGCATCCACAGGGAGCCGGCCAGCCACTCCAGGCCCGGCAGGGTCGCCTCGGCGGCCTCCGCCGCCGCCTCGGTGTCCTCCAGGTGGACGGCCGCCATGAGGCGCTGGGCGTGATCCGCCATGACGAAGCCCTCGAAGTGGGCCACGGCGTCCAGGAGCGAGGCCTCGTCCAGCCCGCGGGCGTCCAGGGCCTCGCGCGCCGCGTCGTCCCCCCGGAGTCGCAGCATCTGGTGCTGGGACCACAGGAGCACGTGCGCGATGTCGGCGTGCTCGAGCGTGCCTCGCGCCACGGCGACCAGGCGCTCCGCCTCCGCGACGGCCCCCTGGAGCTCGTCACCGCACACCAGCGCCGCCCAGCCCATGTTGAACAGGGTGTAGCCCGCGCTCTCGTAGTTGCCGTGCTCCAGCGCCAGGCGGTGGGCGTCGTGGAGGACGCGCTTCGCCTGTCGGAGCGGGTGGCTCCAGTGGCAGACGAAGGCGCCGTAGAGGTGGAGCAGCACGGCCTCCGTGGAGACCTGGCCGAGGCGCTGGTTCAGGGCCATGCCGGTCCGGGCGAACGCGTCGCCCATGGCGGGCTGATCCATCATGCAGGCCATCATCCCGTACAGGACGTACGACAGCGGCGAGTCCGGGGCGTTGCCGTGGAGCACGGACAGCCGGACGATGCGCGTGTTCACGAACGCGAAGACGTCCCGGCGCGTGTGCGCGGGCGTGCCGATGTGCGACAGGAGGCGGACCTGCAGGACGACGTCCTCGTCCTCCATCATCGGGGCCTCGGCCAGCGCGGGGACGTCCACGTCCGCGAGCGCCTCCTGGAGGTGCCCCGTCTCCTCGGCGATGGCCGCCTGCCAACCGTCCGGCGAGGCGGGCGGCTCGAAGCCGAACTCCGCCAGGCCCTCGAGGCCGGCGTCCACCGCGCCCCCGTAGTCGTTCATCCGGCTCAGGAGGCGGATGCGCAGGATGTGGAGCTCCACGCGGTCGGCGCGCGTCCGGGCGGCTTCGAGGGAGCGCTCGATGACCCCCGCGGCGAAGTCGAAGTGGCCCGCCATCACGGCGGCCTGGGCCTGGTCGTGGTGCAGGTCGAAGGTCAGCGCGTAGTCGCGGTCCCAGGCGTCGTCGGGCAGGAGCTCCAAGCCGACCGTCAGGTAGCGCAGCGCCTCGCGGAACGCGGCGGAGTCCATGGCCTTCCGCCCCGCACGCCCCTGGAGCACGGCCACGCGGCGGCGCTCGTCCGGGTCGGTCAAAAGCGTCCGCCCCGCCTCCAGGTGGTGGACCACCCCGAACAGGCGGGCGCCCGGGCCCTCCTCCCCTGCGTCGTCCAGCAGCAGGCGGCCCAGGCGGAGGTGCAGGGCCGGCCGCTCCTCCTCCGGGACGAGGGCGTAGGCCGCCTCCTGGATGCGATCGTGGACGAAGCGGTAGGGCACCCGCGGGAGGTGCGACGCGTCCTCGCCGGAGCGCAGGAGGCCCGCCAGGCGATACGCGTCGCCGACGGGGGCGATCAGCTCGTCGCCGATGAGGTCCCAGAGGTTGGAGGCCACCTCGGCTGGGTCCCGCCCCGAGGCCGCGGCCAGGGTCTGCAGGTCGAACCGGGCGCCGATGCAGGCGGCCACCTCCAGGAGGCCCCGCGGACGCTCGTCCAGGCGGCTCAGGCGCCGCGCCATGAGGTCGGCGACGTGCTCCGTGACGCCCATGTCACGGACGCGGTCCAGGTCCCACTCCCAGCGCGGCGCGGCCAGGTCGAGCCACAGCGCGCCCTCCTCCTGCAGGGTGAGGAGGAAGCGCTCCACGAAGAACGGGTTGCCCCGGGTCTTGGCGAAGATGGCCCGCGCGAGATCGTCCACCTCGTCCACCCGGCGGCTGACGGCGTCGGCCACCATGCGGCGCAGGTCCGGGAGGTCCAGCGGACGAATCTCGAGGGTCTCCACCGGGGCCCTGGAGCCTGTAGCGCATATGCTCCCGTCGCGACTCCCGGCCGCTTCCGCCCATCTCGACGCCCGAGAACCCTCCGCCGAACCTACTGGTTCGACTACGGAACCGTCGAACGCCGATCTGGACGAAACCGTCTCGGGCTCGCTCGGTCCGCAATACGCTACAGACTCCTCCGCCTCCTCGAGCTCCGCCAGGACGAGGGCGAGCGGGTGGGCGTCCCCCACCTCCTCCTGCCGGTAGGCGCCCACCAGGAGCATGTGGCTCGCGTCCGGGTCGGTCAGCAGCGCCTGCACGAGCTGGAGCGAGGCCGCGTCGGCCCATTGGAGGTCGTCCAGGAAGATGCACAGGGGATGGTCCTCGTCCGCGAAGCACCGGACGAAGCGGCGGAAGAGGAGCTGGAAGCGGTTGCGGGCCTCCAGGGGAGGCAGCCGCGGCACCGGGGGCTGCGGGCCGACGATCAGCTCCGCCTCGGGGATGACCTCGACGATCAGGCCGGCGGCGGCGCCCAGGGCGGTGGTGAGCACGTTCTCCCAGGCCCGGACGCGCTCGCGAGGCTCGGTGAGGATGTCCCGCACCAGGTCGCGGAGGGCCTCGATGAGCGCAGCGTAGGGGGCGTTGTCGAGCGGATCGTGCTTGCCCGAGACGAAGCGCCCGGAGGCCAGGGTGATGGGCTTGTGGATCTCGCGGACCAGGGACGACTTCCCGACACCCGGAAGGCCCGTGACCAGCAGGAGCTCGCAGCCGCCGCGGCCCACGCGCTCGAAGGCGCGGAGGAGGTCCTGCGTGTCGTCCTCGCGTCCGTAGAGGTGGCGGGACAGGCGCAGGGTCGGAGCCAGGTCGCGCCGGCCCAGGTCGAAGGCCGGGATGTCACCCGTGGCCTCGAGGGTCTCCAGGCAGCGCTCCAGGTCGGCCACCAGCCCCCGGGCCGACTGATAGCGACCCTCCGGCGCCTTGCTCAGCAGCTTCATCACCAGCCGCGAGACGCCCTCGGGCACCTCGGAGGCGACCTCCCGCGGCGTCCGCGGCGTGACCGCGAGGTGCCCGTGGACCAGGGCCATGGCGTCGTCGGGATCGAAGGGCAGGCGCCCGGTGAGCATCTCGTACAGCGTGACGCCCAGGGCGTACAAGTCCGCCCGGTGGTCGATGGACCGGTTCATGCGGCCGGTCTGCTCCGGGGCGATGTGCGTGAGGGTGCCCTGGATGGTGGTGGGGTGGCCTCCCGCAGCCGTCTCCCGCGACAGGCGCGAGGCGATGTCCAGGTCGATAATCCGGGCGTCCCCGTCCGGCGTCACCACGACGTTGCCCGGGTTCAGGTCCCTGTGGACGATGCCGTGGCGGTGAAGCTCGCCCAGGGCGCGGGTGACGGCGGCCGCCAGCCGGAGCGCCTCCTCGGTGGGGAGGGGCGCACGGGCGAGGAGGGTCCGGAGGGAGCTCCCCCCCGCGTCCTCCATCACGAGGACGGGGCGCCGATCGTGCTCCACCAGGTCCAGGTATCGGCAGACCCCGTCCGCCTCCAGCCCCGAGGCCAGCTCCCAGGCGTACCGATAGCGCGCCAGGTCGCCCGCGGTCGGCGTCGGTGCGGACAGGTGCTTGAGGACGACGCGCGCCCCGTCGTCTTCGCGGACGGCGCGGTAGATCGTCGACGTCGCACCGGCGTGGATCTCCTCCTCGATGCGATAGCCGGGGATCTTCATCATGGCGTGGGCTTCCGTGGGCTCGGCCGAGGAGTCGCCGTCAGGACCGACCCGCGTCCGCCTCGTGCGCCGGCGGGCCGGGGGCCGTGTCCGGCGATCGCAGCGCCCGGTCCAGCGCCTCTCCGAGCTGCTCGGCGAGGGCGCCCACGTGGGGCTGACGCAGGACGGCCAGGTGGTCTCCGGGGATGCGACGGATCTCCACGCCCCCGCGGGCGAGCCGCCCCCACCCCAGGGCCTCGTCCCGATCTCGGCGCTCCCACCACGGCCGATCCACCGACCAGTCCGACTTGAACAGGACGGCGCGGAGCGGCGAGGGCGCGGCGCGATAGCGGAACGTCTCCCTGAGGTGCAGTGCAAACAGCCGGGCCAGCGGCCTCATGGCGGGCTGATCGAGGGCCACGTCCCGGGCCTCCTCGGGGATCAGGGCCGCCATGGCCGAGCGCTCCAGGAAGGCCTTCCACGCGCCGAGGCCCGGCAGGCCCGGGGGTCCTCCGTCGCCGCCCCGGCTCCGCAGGTACAGGTAGTCCTGCAGGTGTCGGAGGAAGGTTCGACCGGCGGGGCCCAGCCAAAGGCGCATCACCTCGCGCTTCGTGGGACGGTGTCCGTCGATGGGGGCTCCCTCGTCCACGAGGGCGAGGAGCCCGACCTCCTCTCCCTCGGACTGAAGGCGAGAGGCCATCTCGTATGCGATGTAGCAGCCGAAGGAATACCCGCCAATGAACCAGGGACCCGAGGGCTGTATCCGGCGGACGGCGTCCAGGTATCGCGCGGCCATCTCGTCCACCGTCCGGTCCGGCGGCGCCTCCCCGTCGATCCCGTGGGCCTGCAGTCCGTAGAAGGGCTGGTCGGGGCCGAGCAGCCGCGCCAGCTCGAAGTAGGGGAAGACGATCCCCGCCGCCGGGTGGACGAAGAACAGGGGCGGCCGGCTGCCCTCGCTCCGAATCGGGACGAGGCAGGAGGGCGGCTCGTCGGGGCCGCCGGCGGGCTCCGGGGCGCCCTCGTCCAGGAAGCGGGCCATCCGGGCCACGGTCAGGCCCTGGAAGGCCGCGGCCGGCGGCAGGTCCACCCCCAGGCGATCCCGCACGGCCCGGATCAGCTCCAGGGTGACGAGGGAGGTGCCGCCCAGGGCGAAGAACTCGTCGTGGACCCCGATCCCCTCCACCTCCAGGAGGTCCTCGACGATGGCGCTCAGCTCCGCCTCGGCCCGGGTGCGCGGCGCGACGTGCTCCGTCGCCAGGTCCGGCCTGGGGTGGCGGCGCCGCCGGGGTACGGCCCCCGCCTCGGCCTCGATCCCCGGCACCTCGGCCAGCCGGGGCGCGAGTGAGGCCGCCGCCCCGCCGCGGGGCTCCAGCCAGTACCGGCGGCGATCGAAGGCGTAGGTCGGCAGGTGCACGCGGCGGCCGTCGTCTTCCTCCGGAGCGGGCGGTGGGGCCGAGCCCGCAGCCCACAGCGCTGCCCGGGCCCGCAGGGCGAAGCGCGCGGCCGCCCGGGGCTCCGCGGAGGCGGGGTGGTCCTCCGGGGCGACGCCGGCCACCACCGGCGCGTCGGGCAGGTTGTACGAGGCCAGGGCGCTCATGGAGCGCGCCGGGCCGATCTCGGCCAGGGCGAAGGCGCCCTCCGCCGCCAGGGTCTCGAAGGCGTCCGCCAGTCGGACCGGACGGAGCAGGTGGCGCACCCAGTAGTCCGGATCCGTGGCCTCCTCCGGCGTCAGCCAGCCGCCGGTCGCGCCGGACAGCACCGGGATCCGCGGCGCGCGGAGGCGCACCCGCCGGGCCGCGGCCGCTAGGTCGTCCGCGATGGGCTCCAGCAGGGGGCTGTGGGCCGGGACGGAGACGCGGACCCGCCGGCAGGGGACCTCCTCCGCCTCGAGGTCGTCCGCGAGCGCGCCGACGGCCGCGGGGGTGCCCGTGACGACACAGGCCCGCGGCCCGTTCACCAGGGCCAGCCAGGCCCGCTCGGGCAGGCGCGGCTCGAGCTCGTCCGGCGCCATGGGCACGTGGAGCATGGCGCCCCGGGGCAGCCGATCCATCAGCCGGGCGCGGGTCACGAACAGGTCGAGCGCGTCTTCCAGCGACAGCACGCCGGCCACGGCCGCCGCCATGTATTCGCCGGTGCTCTGGCCCAGGAGCGCGTCGGGCGTGACGCCCGCCTCGATCCATCGCTGCGCCAGGGCCCAGCACAGCGCGAACAGGGCCGGGCCGGCCAGGAGCTGATCGTCCAGGCGCGCCGCTGCCTCGTCGGCCTGCTCCGGCGCCGGGAAGAGAAGGTCCCGCACGTCGTCGCCCTGCATGGGGAGCAGAATCTCCGCGCAGCGGTCCACCTCGCGCCGGAAGACCGGGTCGGCCTCGTACAGGCCGCGCCCCATGCCGGGACGCTGGAAACCCTGGCCCGGGAACAGGAACGCCACCGGCCGCCGCCGATCCTCGGGCGCCCGGCCGTCCGCCCGTGCGTCTGGATCGTGACCCCGCAGCGCCGTCACAGCCTCCTCCCGATTCGCCGCCACCACGGCCCGCCGCAAGGGGAAGGCGCGGCGGCCCTCCCGCAGGGTGTGCGCCACGTCCGCCAGCCGGAGCTCGGGGTGGGCCTCCAGGTGATCCGCCAGCCGCGTCGCCGCCCCCTCCAGCGCCTCCTCCGACCGCGCCGAGAGCGGGAACACGCGCAGCACCCCCTCGTCCGTCGACCGGTTCGCGCGAAGCCCCGAAGCCGCGAAGGGCGCCTCCTCCAGGATCACGTGCGCGTTCGTGCCTCCCGCGCCGAACGAGGACACGCCGGCTCGCCGCGGCCCCCCGCTCCGGGGCCACGGCCGGGTCTCGGCGGCGACGTAGAACGGGCTGGAGTCCAGGTCGATCTCCGGGTTCGGCTCGCGGTAGTGGAGGCTCGCCGGGATGGCGCCGTGCTCGAGGGCGAGGACCGCCTTGGCGAGCCCGGCCATGCCCGCCGCGGCGTTCAGGTGCCCCACGTTGGTCTTCACGGAGCCCAGGGCGCAGTCGCCCGTCCGCTCCGTGCCCTGTCCAAACGCTCGGGTGAGAGCGGCCACCTCCACCGGATCGCCCAGGCGCGTCGCCGTGCCGTGGGCCTCCACGTAGCCGATGGTGTCCGGCGGCACGCCCGCGACGGCCTGGGCCATGGCGATGGCCTCGGCCTGGCCGTCGACGCTCGGCGCCGTGTAGCCGACCTTCCGGCCGCCGTCGTTGTTGATGGCCGTCCCGCGGATCACCGCCCGGACCGGGTCGCCGTCGGCCAGGGCGTCGCCCAGGCGCTTCAGCACCACCACGGCCACCCCGTCGCCCCCCACGGCGCCCGCGGCGTCCGCGTCGAAGGTCCGGGTGTGCCCGTCCGGGGAGAGGATCCCGCCCGGCTGGTACCGGTGGCCGCTCTGCATCGGGACGTGGATCGAGGCGGCGCCGGCGAGGGCCGCGTCGCACTCGCCGTCCACGAGGCTCTGGCAGGCCAGGTGGAGCGCCACCAGGGACGTGGAGCACGCCGTCTGCACGGTGAGGCTCGGCCCCGTCAGGCCCAGCTTGTACGAGGCCCGCGTCGCCAGGTGGTCCGCGTCCGCGCCCACCAGGGCCTCCAGGCCGCCCAGGGCCTCCACCAGCGCCGGATCGCGCAGGAGGTTGTGCGTGAGATACGTGTTGGCCGAGCAGCCCGCGAACACCCCGACCGGGCCGTCCACCCGGGCCGGATCCAGGGCCGCGTCCTCGAGGGCCGCCCAGCACGCCTCCAGGAAGACGCGGTGCTGCGGATCGGTCCGCTGGGCCTCCCGCGGGCTCATCCCGAAGAACGGCGCGTCGAAGCACTCCGCATGGTCGAGGACCCCACGGACCGGGACCCAGTCCGGGTCGTCCAGCAGGTCCGGCGGCACCCCGGCGGCCCGCAGCTCGTCCTCGCCGAAGCGGGTGACGCTCTCCACGCCCGCCTCGAGGTTACGCCAGAAGGCCTCCGGGTCCGGCGCGCCCGGGAAGCGGCCGAACAGGCCCACGATGGCGACGGCGTGCTCGTCCTCCTCCGCGGGGAGGACCTCGCGCCCGGCTCCGTCATGCGTCGTCATCGCCCCTCCTCCGCCCGCGCCCGCGGCGCCTCCGCCCCTTCCGGCGGCGCTGTCGGCCAGCCCGCTCGCGGGCCCGCACCAGGGCCTCGTCCCCGCCCTCGTCGCCCGCCGCGCCGAGCCATCCGGCCAGCGCCCGCACCGTGGGGTGCCGGAAGAGCGTCACCATGGGCACCTCCCGCCCGTAGGCGTCCTCGACCCGTCGCTGCAGCCGCGCCAGGAGCAGGGAGTGCCCGCCCAGGTCGAAGAAGTTGTCCTCGGCGCCGACGCGCTCCACGTCCAGGACCTGTCGCCAGATGTCGGCGAGGCGTCGCTCCCGATCGTCCGCGGGAGTCGCCTCCCCCGGGCGTGTCGCGGCCCCGGACGCCGAGCTGTCCGAGAGGCGCTCCACGCGCCGCACCGCGAGCGGAACGGGCACGCCGGCGTCGTCCCGCACCCGGATCCGTCGCCGGAGTCCCTCCGCCGCGCCCACGACCTCGGCCTCGAGGCCCCGGAGCCCCACCGGGCCCCGGTCCAGGTGACGTCGGACGCGCGCATGCCCCCGGTCGAGGCCGACGATGGTCGCGCCCCGGCTCCGCGCGACGCTCGCCCACATGGACAGCAGGCCGCGGCGGCCGTCCACCGGCAGGTAGCCGTGGGTACGGGCCAGGTCGTCCGCCGGGAGGTCCCGCGTCAGCCCGATCCCGTCCCAGCGCGACCAGGCCAGGTGGTGGACCCGGACGCCGTGCTCCGCGGACAGGGCGTGGCCGAAGGACTCCCCGAACCGGCTCGCCGCGGCATAGGCCCCGGCGCCGAAGCCGCCGAGCAGGGCGTTCACCGACGCGAAGTCGACCAGGAAGGTGTCCTCCCGCGCCGCCAGGATCCCGCCGAGCGCCCGCAAGCCGTCGACCCGCGGGGCGAACGCGGCCGCCAGGCCTTCGCGCGTCTCCCGGGCGAGGGTGACCGCGGGCATCACGGCCGCCAGGTGCACCGCGCCGGCCAGCGGGCGCCCCCAGCGGACCTCGTGGTGGGCCACGGCCGCGTCCAGGGCGTCGGCGTCCGCCACGTCCACCGCCTCGTAGGCCACGTCGCCCCGGGCGCGGAGGTCCGCCAGGGCGTCCCGGGCCTCGTCCGGGAGGGCCCGCTCCGGGGTGCGGCCCAGCGCCAGCACGCGCGCCCCGCGCTCCATCAGGTCCGCCGCGATCAGGCGCCCGATGCCGCCGAGGCCGCCCGTCACCAGCACGGGCGCGCCGTCCCCGACGGGGAGCGGATCCGGCGCGGCGTCCGGCAGATCCGCCGGCGCGAGCCGGGCCACGAGCCGCTCGCCGTCGCGCCAGGCCACCTCGCGCTCGTCCCGGTGCAGGTCGCGAAGCTCGGCGTCCAGGCGGCGCGCCGTCTCCTCGGGGGCGGCGGGCTCCAGGTCGACGTGGCGCACGGCCAGGCGGGGGTGCTCGTGGGGGATCGTCGCGAGGAGGCCCAGGGTCGGCGCCAGCGCCGGGGAGACCTCGTCGCCGGGGCGCACGGGCTGGACGGGCGGGGTGGCGAGGACCAGGGCGCCGGGCCGATCCGCGGCCGCGAGGTCACGGACGTCGGCCACGAGGTCCCAGGCGGCGCCGAGGGCGTCGCGCTCGGCGTCGAAGGCCCGGAGGTCCACCACCACCGGAGGGGCGTCCGGCGGAGGCTCGCCGGGCGGCAGCAGGGCGTGGAGTCCCTCGGCGATCAGGGCGCCGAGGGGGCCGGCCTTCAGGATCCGGAGCCGGACCGGGGCCGCGCGCCCCGACGTCGGCCGCGGTCGCCAGGTGCGCCGGAGGAACCAGTCCGGGACGGTCTGCTCGCCGCCCTCCAGGACGTCCGCGCGCCGCACCGCGTCGTCGAGGTCGCCCGCCTCCAGGGCGTCGCGGAGCCTCGTGCGCTGGATCTTGCCGATCTCGGTCTTTGGGATGACCTCGGGCGCGACCGGCAGCACGTGGGCGGGCGGCATCCCCACGTGGCGGGTCACGACGGCCCGGACGCGACGCATCACCGCGGGGAGGTCGGCCTCGTCCACCTCGGGCGCGGCGAAGAACAGGGCGACCCGATCGGTCTGGGCGCCGGGCGGCCGGACGGCGCACGCCGCCACGAAGGAGCGCGCGACCCCGGGGATCGCCTCCACGGCGGCCTCCAGATCGTGCGCGTAGTGGTTCACGCCGTGGATGATGATGACGTCCTTGGCGCGACCCGTCAGCGTCAGGCCGCCCTCGTCGATGAAGGCCAGGTCGCCCGTGTCGAACCACCCGTCGCCGGTGAAGGACTCGGCGTCCGCGTCCGGGCGGCCCCAGTAGCCCGTCAGGACCTGCTCGCCGCGGACCTGGAGGCGGCCGACGACGCCCTCGGGCACCACGCCCCCGGAGTCGTCCACGACGCGCATGGCGAAGCCCGCCACCGGGTCGCCGATGGCCACGAACGGGTCGTCGTCCGAGGTCCCCTCCCGGGTGAAGTCCAGGCTCGTGATGGTGGCGGACCCGGTCTCGGACATGCCCCAGATGGGCACCATCGCCGTGGGCGGCAGGCCGTACGGAGACAGGA
Source organism: Myxococcota bacterium (assembly GCA_051747385.1). GTDB lineage: Bacteria > Myxococcota_A > UBA9042 > PHBI01 > JACKFB01 > JBNJGB01. The sequence goes on along the minus strand of JBNJGB010000014.1, from coordinate 138,490 downwards.
TCTCCAGGAAGCGCCGCGCCGTGCGCGCGACGATGGACTCGCCCCCGTTCGCCAGGCAGCGGAAGCGCGACAGGTCCCAGTCGCGGGGCGGGCCCGCCTCCACCGCCTCGTTCATCAGGCCGAAGGCGAAGTTGGCGAGAAACGTCGTGGTCGCCCCGAAGCGATCGGCCCAGTCGAGCGCCACGGCCGGGTCCGCGAGGAAGTGGTCCAGGGGGGCGTTGACCTGCGACGCGCGGCTCCAGGCCGCCGAGAGGTGGCACATGAACAGGGGTGCCACGTGGTCCAGGCCCAGCCAGTTCAGGAAGACGTCGTCCGGGCCGAACCCGTGCCGCCCGCCGTAGGCCGCCAGGAAGGCCCGCACCGTGCGGTGGGTGTGGGTGACCGCCTTCGGGACGCCGGTGCTGCCCGAGGTGAGCAGGAGCAGCGCAGGGTCGTCCGGTCCCGGGGCGTGCGGAATCTCGGGCGGCGCCGCGGCGCGAAGGCTCCGCACGTCCAGGAGGCGCGGCGCGACGTCCCCGCCCTGGGCGGCGGCCTCCCGGAGCGTCGCCCCCGTGTCCGAGTCCACCAGGATCGGCGGACGAACCAGGGAGGCCCAGACGCCCAGGAGGCGCTCCGCGCGGCTGCCGGCCGCGTCTCCCGGGGCCGGCGGGGCGATGGGCACGACGACCGCGCCGTGGAGCAGGCCGCCCCACAGCGCCGCCACGAAGTCCCCGTGGCGCGCCGCGGCGAGCACCAGGGGGGCGCCGCGCTCCACGCCGGCCGCAGCCAGGCCTCCCGCGATGCGCTCCGCCTCGGCGAGCAGGTCGGGCCAGGCGAGGAAGGCCTCGGATCCGTCGGCCTCCAGGCAGCGGACGCCACGGTCGGGGGCGGCCTCCGTGGCACGTCGAAGGATCTCGGGGAGCGTCGCCGGGGCGTCGGCCGGGATGACCAGCGGCGGCCCCTCGCGCAGGGACAGCCGTCCGGTCCCGCCGCCCTCCGGTCGGTCGCTGGTCGGCTCGGGAGGGGGCGGCGTCGCAGGCTCGGGCGCCGCGTCCAGCAGGTCCGCCGCGTGGAGCGCGGCCACGGACACGGACAGCGGCGCCGTCTCCACGCGCACGGCCTCGACGCCCGCCGCGGCGCGGAGGACCTCCTCGGCCCGCGCCGCCACGTCGTCGTCCACCACCGGCGTCCGGGCGAGGGCCGCGCGGTCCGGGCGACCGTCCGGCGTGAGCGGCAGGGCGGCGACCGGCACGACCCGGTCCACCCCCTCGGGCGCGTCGCCTCGGAGCCTGCCCACCACCCAGGCCACCTGCTCCGTGCGACCGTCCGCGCAGGGGCGGGGCCCGACGGCCGCGTCCGCGACGCCCGGGTCGGCCAGCACGCGCGCCTCCAGGTCGTCCCGGCCGGGCGGGGCCAGGTCGTCCAGCGGAATCTGCGGCGCCGCCGCGACCCGGGCCACCACCTCGGCGAAGCGGGTGGCGAGGCGGGCGGCGACGGCCTCGTCCAGGACGTCCGTCCGGTGGGTCAGGCGGCCCTCGAAGCCCGGGGTGCCGTCCGGCCCGGGGGCCTCCCAGACCTCCACGAGGAGGTCGAACGGGGCGGCGCCGACGTCGCCCTCCTCGGCGGTGATGCGCAGGTCGCCCGCCGTCGCGGCGTGTCTCGGAGACTCCTGGAGGACGAAGCAGACCTGCACGAGGGGTTGCTGATCCTCCGTCCGCTCCGGCCGCAGGTCCCGGACGAGGGCCTCGAAGGGCAGGTCCTGGTGCGCCAGGGCGCCGAGGGTCGCCTCCCGGGTCCGCTCGAGCAGGTCCCGCCAGGAGGCGGCCCCCTCCGCCCGCACCCGGGTGACCAGGGTGTTCGCGAAGAAGCCCACCAGCCGCTCCAGCGCGGCGTCCCGGCGGTTGGCCACCAGGGTCCCCAGGGGGAGATCCTCCTGGCCGGTCTCGGCCCGGAGAAGCGCCGCGAACGCCGCCAGGAGCACCATGTACGGCGTCGACCCGGTGCGCCGGGCCAGGGCGTGCACCGCTCGTGCGGTGTCGGGGTCCAGGACGAATGGCCTTCGCGCGCCCGCCACGTCGCGCCGCTCGGGGCGCGGACGGCGGGTCGGAAGGGCGAGGCGGGGAGGGGCGTCGTCCAGGGTCTCCCGCCACCACCGGAGCAGGCCCTCCAGGCGCGCTCCCGACACGACCTCCCGCTGCCACCGGGCCCAGTCGCTGTACTGCACCGGCAGCGGTGGCGGTCCCTCGGCCCCGGCCGCGCGCTCGGCGTACAGGGCCGCGAGGTCGTCCACCAGCACGTGGAGCGTGCGCCCGTCGGACGCCACGTGGTGCAGGGACAGGACCAGGCGGTGCTCCGCGTCCGACACGCGGACCAGGGCGGCCCGGAGCGGCCACTCCGAGGCCAGGTCGAAGGGGCGGCGGGCCACCTCTCGGGCGACCGCCTCGGCCGCGGCCTCGCGGTCCTCGTCGATCCGGTCGCGGAGGTCGCGGACCGCCAGCGGCAGCGGCGCAGGCTCGGAGACGACCTGGAGGGGCACGCCGTCCTGCTCCGCGACGGTGCTGCGGAGGACGGCGTGGCGCTCCACCAGGGCGTCCAGGGCGCCGCGCAGGGCCGCCTCGTCCAGGGGGCCGTCCAGGCGGAGGAGGATCGGGGTGTTGTACTCGACCCGGTCCGGTGCCAGGCGGTGCACGAACCACAGGCGACCCTGGGGAAACGACAGCGGGTGAGGGCCCGGGCCGCGACGCGCGGCCACCGGCGGGAAGGCCTCGTCGGAGTCGCCCTCGCGGAGCGCGCGGACCCGCCGGGCGAGGTGCGAGGGGCGGCCGTCCTCCAGGACGTCGCGCAGCGGCAGGTCCACGCCGAGGGCGTCCCGGACGACGCACGCCAGGCGCGTGGCCAGGAGCGAGTGGCCCCCCACCTGCAGGAAGCGGTCGTCGACGCCCACGGGTCCGCGGCCGAGCACCTCGCCGACCAGGCGGCACAGGATCTCCTCCTCCGCGTCCCCAGGCGCGGCGCCGCCCCCGGCCGTCGGTCCGGCGGGGAGCCCCCGGGAGGCGAGGGCGCGACGGTCCACCTTGCCCGACGGGTTGAGCGGCAGCGCGTCCAGCAGGCCCCACCCCGAGGGAACGAACGCGCTCGGGAGGCGCCCGGCGACGTGCGCGCGCAGACGGTCGGGCAGGGCGCCCCGCTCCCCTCCCTCGGCGGGCACGATCCAGGCGACGAGGCGGCGGTCCCCGGGGCCGGCGTCCACCGGGACCACGGCGGCCGCGCGGACGTCCCCGTGGTCGCGCAGGGCGGCCTCGACCTCGCCGGGCTCCACCCGGACGCCGCGGATCTTCACCTGGTCGTCCGCCCGGCCCAGGTGCTCGATGCGCCCGTCGGGGCGCCACCGCCCCAGGTCGCCGGTGCGATACATCGCGGCGCCGTCGTCCGCGAAGGGATCAGGGACGAAGCGCTCGGCCGTGAGGTCCGGGCGGCGGTGGTAGCCGTCCGCGACGCCGACGCCGCCGATCCACAGGTCGCCTGTCACCCCGTCGGCCACGGGACGCCGATCCTCGTCGAGCACGTAGACGCGGCAGTTCGGGCTGGGGCGCCCGATGGGGGCCGGCCCGTCCGCGTCCTCGACCCGGTCCAGGGTGGAGCACGCGCTGGCCTCCGTGACGCCATAGCCGTTCCACAGGCGCACCCCGGCGGCCAGGAGCGGTCCGGCGACGTCCCGGGTCAGCGGCTCTCCGCCGGACACGATCGTGACCGGCCGCGTCGGCCGCCAGCCCCCGTCCAGCAGGAGGCGCAGCGTCGACGGCGTGGACAGCAGGAACGTGATCGCGTGGCGCTCCATGGCACGGGCCAGCGCCCGGCCGTCCGCCGTCGTCTCGCGGCCGGCGATCACGCTACGCCCCCCGGCGACCAGCGGGAGGAAGAGGTCCAGGATCGCCATGTCGAAGGACAGGCTGCTCACCGCCAGCATGGCGTCGCCTGCGCGGAAGCCGGGTCGGCTCGCCCAGCCGTGCACGAGGTTGACCAGCCCGCGGTGGGCGAGGCGGGCGCCCTTGGGCCTCCCCGTCGTCCCGGAGGTGTAGATGAGCAGGGCCGTGTCCCGGGCCTCCCCGGCGGGCTCGGGAGGGGCCGGCGGGTCGTCGGGGAGGTCGTCCAGCAGGACCGCGTGGTCGCCGCCGAGGCGGTCCCGGAGGCGCCGCTGCGTGACCACGGCGGCCGCGCCCGCGTCCCGGAGCACGAAGGCGAGGCGCTCGGCGGGGTGGGTCGGGTCGACGGGGACGTAGCCCGCGCCGCACCACAGGATGCCCAGGGCCCCCACCGCCATGTCCACGTCGCGCTCGACCGACAGCGCCACCAGGTCGCCCGGGCCCAGGCCCTCGTCCCGCAGCCGGGAGGCGAGGGCGCCTGCGCGCCGCAAGAGGGCGTCGTACGTGAGGACCCGGTCGCCGCGCGACACGGCGACGGCGTCGGGTCGCCGTGCGGCCTGCTCGGCGACCATGCCGTGCAGCGTCCGGCCGTCCGGGTACGGCGCCGCGGTATCGTTACGCCTCAGGAGCGCTTCCAGCGGGTGCGCGCTGGTCGTGGGATCGGGTGTCGTCGCCATCGGTGCGCGGCTCGATCTCCCTGCCGGCAGGGTAGAGGAACCCCCGAGCGTTCGCACGCGCGGCGCGACGCGTCAACCCGACCCGGTTTCCGCGGCAGGGCGGTCGCAAAGTCGACCGCCCTCCCTTGCCTTTGCCCTTGCCCTTGCCCTTGCCTGCTCTCAGACGCGCAAAACCCATCGTTTCCGAGCGGGTGCAATCCCGCGCCGGGCGCCGTACCGCCGGGCGGCCCTCACTTCTCCGACTTTGCGATTGCCCTGGTTTCCGCGGACCCGTCCACCACCCGCAGCACGTCGTCCACGCCGCGTCGCAGGGAGCGCAGCGATCGGGGGAGCGGCTCGCGCCGGCCCGTGCGGAACATCCACACCGGGTGCGCCGACGCGGGAAGGCCGAACGCGCTCGTGAGCACGCCGTGGCCCCGGGAGAGGCGCCGGGTCACGACCTCCGGCAGGTCGGACGGGAGCACGCCGGTGCGCTCGTTGTAGACGCAGAGCGACGGCAGCGACATGGGCTGGAAGGCGTACCCCGCGCGGTTCAGGCGGACCCACACCCGGAGGGCCAGGCGGCCGGCGTCGACGAGGGACTCCGGCCCGGTGTCGCGGAGGGCGATGCACCCGAGGCCCGCCGCGCTGCGGATCTGACGCCGCAGGATGAACCGCGTCTGGGCCTTCCCGCCCGCGAGCTTCGCCAGGTCCAGGGCCGCCGGCCACCGGGTGAGCAACCAGGTGGCGCGCGCCTGGAGGGGGAGATAGCCGAGGTTGCGCCAGGTCATGCCGTCCCGGGTGCGCCGGACCTCGTCGTCGGTGAAGCGCACCCAGCGCAGGGCGTCGAAGACCGTCTGCCGATCCCGCCAGATGATCTCGTCGCATTCCAGCAGGAAGCGCATCAGGCGGCGCGAGACGTGGCCGGTCATCCCGAGCCTGCAGCGGGGGAAGCGCTCGGCCTCCGCGTGGACCTGGGCGAACACCGGGGCCCCCAGGTCGCCGCCGCGGTATGGGCGCCGGTCGGTCTCGCGGCGCTCCAGGGCGTGCACCAGGGGATCGGTCGGGCGCCGGGCAGGCTCGAGGCGGACCTCCGCCCAGACGTCGTCCCTCGGCTCGCGGCGCAGGTCGAAGCGCAGCGACAGATCCTCGGCCGCGGCCGCCAGGTCTATCGCCTCCGCCACGGCGCCGAGGGAGAGCAGCGACGCGTGGTCGCCGGCGTTGAGGCGGTGGCGCGCCCGCTCGGCGTCGTGGTGCACCGCGAGGCGCTCCCCGTCCCACGTGAAGCGGAACGGCTGGCAGTTCTCGCCCGTCGGGGCGGTCATGGCGGCGGAGACGATGCGACGGATGGGCACGACGACGCCCTCCTGCTCCGCCCTCGGCGGCGTCCCCCCGCGGCACGGGAGACGCCTCGCGGCGAGCGGGTCCTGTCGTTGGCTTGCGGGCCGCCACCCTACCAGTGTCGCGCCTCGCGTTGAAGACCGTCGCCCGCTCGGACATGATGGGCCCGTCTCGACCATCCGCCGCCCGCGGTTCGCGGCTTCCGGAGGCCTCCGATGACGACGCGCGCGTTGCTCCTGGTGCTGTCCGCCCCCCTCCTGCTCCTCACGGCGCCCGCCGGATGCGGCGACGTACCCCCGGCCGATGTGGACGCCGGCCCGACGCCGGAGCCGGTCTTCGAGGACCTGTCCGTGGACGAGCACCTGGCGGTGCCGGGCCTCGACGGCCCGGTGAGCGTGGTCCGAGACACCATGGGCGTCCCGCACGTCTACGCGACCACGCTCCACGACGCCTTCTTCGCGCAGGGCTACGTGCACGCCGTGGACCGGATGCCCGCCATGGAGCTGTTCCGCCGGGTGGCGACCGGCCGGCTGGCGGAGCTCCTCGGGGCGCTGGAGCCCAGCGTCATCGGGGACGACGCGCTGGTCCGGACCCTGGGCTTCGAGCGCGTCGCGCGGCAGCAGTACGAAAGCCTGGAGGCGGACTCCCGGGCGCGCCGGGCCCTGGACGCGTACGCCGCGGGCGTGACGGCCTTCATCGGCGAGCTTCGGAGCGGCGAGCGCAGCCTGGTGAGCCCGTACCGCATGTTCCTCCCGGTGGAGACCCTGGACGACTGGACGCCCGTGGACTCCCTGGCCATCGGGCGCGTGCAGGCCCGGGACCTGTCCTTCGACGCCGACGACGAGATCGACTACACGGCGCAGATCCAGGCCATCCGCGACGCCTTCCCGGCCGACGACCCCGACGCGGGCCGGGCGCTCCGGGCCGGACTCGCGCGCGACCTCCAGCGCTGGGCGCCCATCGATCCCACGGTGCAGTACGAGAGCTTCGAGCCGCCCGCGTCGTCCACGGCGATGTCGCTCCGGTTCCGCGGGCCGACCGGCGCCTCGGACGCCAGGCGGCCGCGGGTGCCCGCGGATCTGCTCGACCGCGCCCGCCGCTTCCGGGACGGGGGCTCCCTCCTCCTGGGCGAGGGCCAGCGCCGCGGGGCCAGCAACAACTGGGTGGCGGCCCCGGAGATCACGTCGACGGGACACGCCGTGCTCTGCAACGACCCGCACCTGGCGCTGGACAACCCGCCGCTGTTCCACCTGAGCCACCTGGTCCTGACGGAGGACTCCCCCGACGGCCCGCTGGACGCCATCGGCGCGAACTTCCCCGGCGTGCCCGGCTTCCTCATCGGGCACAACCGGCGCGTCGCCTGGGGCCTCACCACCTCCAGCGACGACCGGAGCGACGTGTACATGGAGGACTTCGAGGCGGCGGCCGGGGACGACCCGCCCACCACCGTCGTGGACGGCGAGCGACAGCCCGTGACCGTGATCACGGAGGACATCCGGGTGGGCAACCTCGGCGAGATCTCGGACACCGTGCAGGCGGAGGTCCTGGTCACCGCCCAGGGGCGCGTGCTCGTCCCGGACCTGACCGACGAGGGCACCGCGCCGTTCGAGACGGGACCCCAGCTCAGCTACGCGTGGACCGGCTTCGAGCCGACCCCGGAGATCCGCGCCGTCGTGGGCGCCCTGTTCGCCGACAGCGCCGAGGGCCTGATGGAGACCATGTTCGACTTCCACGCGGCCAACCAGAACGTCGTCGGCGCCGACGTGGACGGCCACGTCTTCGGGCTGTCCCCGGGCCACGTGCCGCTCCGCGAGGACGGCGCGTTCACCTGGGATCCGGTGGCGAACCCCGAGGGCACCGCGCCGTGGTGGGTGCTCCCGGGCGACGGCTCCGCGGACTGGAGCGGATTCCTGGGGGCCGACGAGGGCCCGCGCGCCGAGGATCCCGCCAAGGGCTTCGTCGTCACCGCCAACAACGACCACTTCGGCCAGGTCCTGGACGACGACCCCCTCAGCGAGCCGCTCTACGTCGGCTACGACTACTCCCTCGGGTTCCGCGCCGGGCGCATCACCCGGCTGCTCGACGGCACCGGGCCCGGGTCGCCGGCGGCCGGCGGGGCGAAGCTGACGCCCGAGGACATGCGCCGCATCCAGACGGACACGCGGTCGCCCCTGGGCGAGCAGCTCCGACCCCTGCTGATGCCGGCGCTGGAGCGCATGCAGGAGGAGCTGGAGACCCCGGGGACGCACCCCGACCTGAGCGATCTCGCCGCCGCGCACGCCGACGACGCGGACGCCTTCGCCACCGCTGTGGCCCTGGTGGAGGAGTGGGACGGCGAGACGCCCCCCGCCGTGGAGGAGCGCGGGGCCCAGCCCACGGCCGCCGAGACCGAGTCGTCCGCGGCCACCACCATGTTCAACCTGTGGATGGTGGAGCTGATGGACGCGGCGCTCGGCGACGAGATCGAGGCCGTCGGCGAGAGCTTCTCGAGCAAGCACAGGATGCGGGCGCTCCACCTCGTCGTGGCGAACCCCGACGGAGAGGTCGCCACCCTCGACCCCGAGACGGGGGAGAGCATCGTCTGGGACGACCTGGGCACGCCCGACGTGAAGGAGACCCGCGCCGAGATCATCGCCGGCGCCTTCTTCGACGCCATGGACACCGGCGCCGGGCTGTACCCCGAGACGCCGCTGGAGGAGCGCGCCTGGGGCGAGCTCCACAGGCTCCTGTTCGACAGCCTGCTCCCCATCCCCGGCGGCGCCCTGGACCTGCCGCCCGCGAGCAGCCCGCTCCACGATCGGGGCGGCTACGCCCGGCCCGGGGACAACTGGACGGTGAACGTGTGCAACGGCGGCCTGGACGACACGGACTTCGGGTGCGGGCACGGGGCGATCATCCGCCTCTGCGTCGACATGGACCCGGCCGGGCCCGTCGCCAGCATGATGTTCCCGGGCGGCCAGGACATCGACCCCAACGCGCCCCACTACGACGACTGGCTGCCGGGGTGGCTCGACCACGAGCCCGCGTTCTGGCCCTTCGCCGACGCCGAGATCCGCGAGGACGCCGAGTCCCACGCCGTGCTCGGGCCGTAGCGGGGGGCGGCCGGAGCCTCCGCGAGAACGCGTTTCAGGGTGATCTGGCCAGCCCCCGCCACCTGGGGCATCATTCGCGCCGCTTCCTCCGGTGCCAACGCTCCCTCGCGACGAGGCCTCCTTGTCCCCGACCAAGCCCGAAAACGAGGTCGCGCTCGACGGGCCCGCGGAGCCTTCCGCCCTGCGGCGAGGACGGCCCGCCCGGATCGCCCTGGGCTTCGGCCTGTCCTACGCCCTGGTGTTCGGGACCTACATCGTGCTGTCCAGCGGGCAGGCGGCCGACTCGGCGGCGACGGTCGAGGAGCTTCGGCGCCTCGAGATCCTCAAGGGGCTGGGGTTCGTGCTCGCGACGGCCGCCTTCTTCTGCGTCGGGTTGTACGCCCTCCTCCGGCGCATCCGGAAGCAGCAGCGCGATCTGATGGCCCACCGGAGCGCACTGGTGGACTCCGAGCGGCGGGCGCTGGCCGGAATGCTGGCCTCGGCGACGGCCCACGACATCAAGAACGTCCTGATGTACCTGGACGTCCGCGCCGACCAGCTCGAGAAGGGCCATCCGCCGTGCGAGGAGGAGTTCGCCGCCGACCTGCACCGGACCGTCGACGAGCTGACGGAGCTGGCCAACCGCCTCATGGCCGCCGGGCGCCAGGAGATGCCCGGCTACATGGAGACCGTCGACCTGGGAGAGGTGATCCGTGACTGGGCGGAGTTCGTCCAGCGCCACGCCGACGTGCGCCGCCACGAGGTGAGCGTGCGCGTGGGCGACGACATCACGATGCAGGCGAACGCCAGCACGATCGGGCGGATGATCGTGAACCTGGTGCTCAACGCGGCGCAGGCCCAGGAGCGGGCCGGGCGCGTGGAGATCCGCCTGCGCCGGCACGACGACGAGGCCGTCCTGGAGGTCCACGACGACGGCCCCGGCATCCCCGCCGAGCTCCGGGAGGAGGTCTTCAACCCCTTCTTCAGCCAGCGGGACGGCGGGACGGGCCTGGGCCTGCTGTCGGTGCGGGCCTGCGCCGGCGAGCACGGCGGGGACGTGGAGGTCTGCGAGTCGGACCTGGGGGGCGCGTGTTTCCGGGTCCGGCTGCCGATCCGCTGAACGAGGCCGTGGTCAGAACGTGACCCGCCCCGAGCGCCACCCGCGCGGATAGAGGCTCTGCAGCTCGCCGTCGCCGCCGTCGGTGCGCAAAAAGCCCGTCCCGAGGACGTGGTCGTCGGAGGCGACGAGGACGTAGCCGCGCCCCGTGCACTCCTTCAGGCGGTCGGCCGGCAGGGTCAGCGGCTCGCGCTGCACGTAGCGCGCGGTCTCCTCCGCCGCGAGGGAGACGACGTTGCGGGTGGCGGTGTCCCCCAGCAGGCGCGCGGCCGAGGTGGTCAGCTTGGGCACGGCGCTCCCCAGGCGGAGGAACGGCGTGCCGACGGTGTCGGGGCGCGGGCGGGGGACCGTCCGGTGCGCCCGGTCCACCAGGTAGAGCATCTTCCGCCCGGGTCGGACGATCTCCAGCCCCTCGAAGCGCGCAGCCGGGAAGCCGAAACGATCGCGGAGGTCCGGCAGCCAGCGCTCGGGGTCCTCGGCGGGGCCGTAGGCGTCCAGGGCCTCCGCGGCCACGTCCTCCACGGGCTCGCGGCCGGTGGGGGAGCGCTTTTCGAGCAGGGCGACGAAGAACCCGCCGGTGTCGTTCTGGTGCGGCCACACCCGCAGCGCCCCTCGGAGCGACGGATCGTAGGCGCGATCACCCCAGGAGATCAGGCCCTCGGAGGACACCAGGCCGGGCACCCGGAGCGGGACCACGCGGAGCGCGTCGCCGTGGTCGCGGAGGATGTCGTGCACGACCTCTTCGTTTTCCTCCGGGCCGTAGGTGCAGGTGGAGTACACGATGCGCCCGCCCGGGCGACAGAGCTGGACGGCCTTGCGCAGGATGGCGCGCTGGACGCCGTACAGGCCGGCCCGGGCGCGGGCGACGTCGCCCTCCAGGGCGTCCGGGCTCTTCCGGGACGTCCCCTCGCCGGAGCAGGGCACGTCCGCGAGCACCCGGTCGAAGGCGCCGGCGTCCCGCGGATAGCTGGTGGCGTCCCACGTGGTGACGGTGACGTTGCCCAGGCCGAGGCGCCCCGTCTGATACCGGAGCGCCCGCATGCGCTGGAAGCTCCGGTCGTTGGCCACCACGGTGCCGCGGCCCTCCAGGCGGAGCGCGATCTGCACGGTCTTGCCCCCCGGCGCGGCGCACAGGTCGAGGACGCGCTCCCCGGGCTGCGGATCGAGCGCCACCACCGGCAGGAGGGACACCTCCTCCTGCACGTGGAACAGGCCCTGGTGATACTCCAGGCGGAGCCCGGGGCGGAGACCGTCGGGGAGCCGGAAGCCGTCGCGATACCAGCGGATGGGCCGGGTCGGGACGCCGGCGTCGGCGAGGCGCGCGGCCAGCCCGGCGGGCGTCGTGCGCAGGGGGTTCGCCCAGGCGCACGTGGGCAGCGGTCGCCGGAGGGCGTCCAGGAAGGCCTCCCAGTCGTCCACCAGGGGGCGATAGCGCGCCACGTTGTCGAGGTTCGGCTTCATCACGACGCGTCCTTATGGGCCACGCGGCGACGGCCGTCCAGGGTCGCGCCAGGGCGGTCGGAAAGTCGACCGCCCTCCCTTGCCCTTGCCCTTGCCCTTGCCCTTGCCCTTGCCTTTGCCTCCTCTCAGACGCCCAGGATCCATCGTTTCCGAGCGGGTGGAATCCGGCGCCGGGCGCCGTACCGCCGCGCGGCCCTCACTTTTCCGACTTTGCGATTGCCCTGACGGTCGCGCGGGGACGCGGGGCGAAACGCGGCGTCGGGGGCAGAAGGCTACGCGGCGCGGCCGGGGGGCGCCCGAGGAGCCCGCCGCGGGCCGGCTCCCGCTGGCACGGGCGATGCAGCACCTCCTCTCGAACGGATCTGCGATGGGCGGGCCCACACAGGAGGGAGCCGATGAAACCGAGGACGGGCGCGTGGTGGCCGGCGCTCCTCCTGATCGGTGCCTGCGCTACGAGCCTGCCCCCTGCGGAGCGGGTGGCGGCGCCCGGCGAGATCATCTCCGAGGCCGAGCTGGCGGGTGCGCGCGAGATCCCCCGCGCCGCGAACCACCTGGAGATGGCCGAGGCGGCCTGGAGCCGCGCGAAGGCGCTCATCGAGGAGGGCGAGGGCGAGGAGGCCACCCTGGCCCTGGAGCGCGCCTCCGTGGACGCCGAGATGGCCCTGGCCCTGGCCCGGCTCGAGAACACGCGCGAGCAGGCCCGGCGGGCGCTCCGGGAGGTGCAGCGCCTCCAGCAGGAGATGCCGCCGCCCCCCGACCCGTGAGGCTCGGGGGGACCGACCCGCGACAGCGACGGAGGACGCCATGAGTCGACAGCACATCGGGTGGAGGATCGCCCTCGCGGCGGGCCTCGCCCTCCTGCTCGCGGGCTGCGGGGCCGCGGTGCCGGCAGAGCTCGAGCAGGCACGCACGGAGTTCGAGGACATCGCCACCGGGCCGGCCCACGACCTGGCGCCCGACGCCGTGATGGACGCCAAGGCGGCCCTGGACCGGGCCGAGCGTGCTTTCGAGCGGTACGGGGACGACGAGGTCACGCGGACGCGGGCGTACGTGGCCCTGCGACGGGCCCAGCTCGCGGACGTCCAGGCCCGGCTCACCCTGCAGCGGCGGCGCGTCGCCACGGCCCGCCGGAGTCACGAGGCCCTGGCGGGGGCCCTGCGCGGCGAGCAGGCCCGCGAGCTCCGCGGCCCCGGGGAGACGCCGGGCGAGCCGAGCCCCAGCCGCGCGGAGCGGATGAAGCACATCCAGGCCGAGGCCCGGATGCTCGATGCCCGGGAGCGCCTGGAGCGCGTGGCCAGCGTGCGCGACATGGAGGAGGGCGCCATCCTCGTGCGCCTGCCCTCGGAGTCCCTGTTCGCGCAGAACGCGTCGGACCTGCTGCCGCCCGCGTTCGAGCGCCTGGCGCTCCTGGCGGTCTTCATCAAGCAGCTCCCCGACCGGGTGGTCCGGGTGGAGGTCCACACGGACGCGGCGCGGCTGGATGCGTGGAGCATGGCGCTTTCCCAGGAGCGCGCGCAGGTCGTCCGGGGCTACCTGGTCGCCCGCGGGATCGACGCGGATCGCATCCGGGCGACGGGCTATGGTGCCAGCAAGCCCATCGAGTCGAGTACGACCATGGAGGGTCGGGAGGCCAACCGGCGGGTGGAGGTCGTCATCGAGTCGCCGGCGGAGCCGTGACCCCGGCGGTGCGTGGCCGCTCTGCGCGAATCCGGCAGCCGTCGACCCAGGCCTCGTGCTCGTGGGACGGCCAGCGGACGCGCGCGCGGCCGGAGGTCGCGTCGACCTCGCGGACCACGGCCGTCGTCCACCACCGGCGCACCTTCACGCGGACCTCCTGATCCGTGCGCAGGCCGGCGACCCGGCTCGTCGGGCGGCAGGCGTCCCGGTGGGCGGACGCCGGCCGGGAGGGCTCCGCGAGGTGGCAGGCGCTCCGGACGTACTCGGCGTCGGGCCAGTGCTCGACTGCGCAGCCCAGCCAGACCGGGACGGTGCTCGCGTAGGTCGCCCCCGCCCGGGCGTCGACGGTCCCCGGATGTCGGAAGCCCAGGACGTGCAGGGTCTCGTGTAGCAGCGTCCGGGCCAGCCGGCGCCGGCCCGCGTCCAGGTCCTCCGCGTGCACCTGCCGCTGCAGGTAGGCGCGGTGGAAGAGGATCACGGGCTGCGTGTCCACCGTGTAGGCGTGGATGTCGCCGTTGGCGACCGGCAGGTCGCACGGGTGCTCCGGCGTTCGCTCGTACGTGAAGATCCCCACGCGGCGATCGGAGGTCGCGGCATCCAGGAGCTCCAGGACGCGCTGCCCGGCGGCGGCGTCGACCGTCCAGGCGTCGCCGTCGGCCAGGCGCCAGTCCTCCTTGGCGCGGATCATCGCCTGGAGTCGCCGGTCCGCCAGCACGGAGCGCACGTGCTCGACGGCGCCGTCGAGGACCTGCCGCTGCGCGCTCGACAGGCTCAGGACACGGCAGTCCGCCTGCCACAGCCACGCGAGCTCCTCCCGTTCGGTCGGGGTCAGGTCCGCGGTGGCCTCCGGCGAGTGATACGCGACCGGCCCCAGGTCCGCGGCCGCGGCGGGCAGCGCCGCGAGCAGGAGGGTCCATCCGGCGCAGAGCGTCGTGATCCAGCGGTGCAAGGCTCGGGGTCCTCCTCGCGGGCCGGACCCGCGGCGTCGGTGCACCGCTGCGGCGGCGCGCACCCGGACACCACGGTCGCGAGGCGACGGGACTTAACCTGCATTTCTCACCATCCGCCGGCTGCAGCTTGGGATCCACCCGCGTCTCCCGGCGCTTCGCTCGACGTCTTGTGAGAAACTCAGGTCAAACGCACCCCTCACGCGGTCCGATGCGCTCGCGCCAAGGCACCAGCCGCAAGGGCACGGAGAACGTGGGCAAGGCGCAGCGGGATCGCCGTCCCCGGCTCACAGTCCTACACGTCTCGGGATGCCGCGGTCTCGCGGAGAATCGCGCGCCAAGCCGCCAAGACCCGAAGGCCAGTGAACCGCTTGCACGCAGGTTCGGCCGGGACTGTCGGGTCACCGGCCGGCCCACAGCGAGCACATCGGGCCGAAGCATGCCGCCTTGCTTTGCGTCTTCGCGTCTTTGCGCGAGCCCTTTGTCCTGCGACATGTTGACGAATTGTGAGCCGTCCCCGGCGGTCACGACCCGAACCATCGAGCCCGCCAGGCGGGCGGGTGCGCGCGCCGAAAAGTGAGAAGTGAGTAGGTTTGACCCCGGCGGGTGGGGGCTACTCGGGAGGGGCCGGGCCCATCTCCAGGACCAGGGTCCCGCCGGCCGCCAGGTCGGCGTGGTCGATCTCCATGGCCTCGAGCGGCTCGCCGTTCAGGGTCGCCGACTGGACGTACACGTGGTCCGGCCCGTTGTTCACGGTCTCGATGACGAAGGTGCCGCCGTCGTACCAGCCCGGGTGCAGGTGCAGGGTGGCCCGGTCGAACAGGGGGCTCCCGAGCTGATAGGTGGTCCCGCCGGGGGCCACGGGGTAGAGGCCCAGGGCGCTCAGCACGTACCAGGCGGACATGGAGCCGGCGTCGTCGTTCCCCGGCAGCCCGTTCGGCGCCGTGCCGTACTCGGTGTCCAGGACCTCACGGACCCGCGCCTGCGTCTTGTCGGGCCGCCCGGCGAAGTTGTACAGCCACGGGATGTGCCAGCTCGGCTGGTTCGACTGCTCGTAGTGGTCATCGGCGAAGAACGTGTCCAGCCGCTCCACGAACGCCTCCTCACCCCCCATCAGCTCGACGAGGGCCGGGACGTCGTGGGGCACGAAGAACGAGTAGATCCAGGACGTGGCCTCGCAGAAGTCGTTCGCGTCCCGGTCGTCCGTGGGATCGAAGGGCTCGACCCAGGTCCCGTCGGCGCGGCGGCCCTGCATGAAGCCGTGCTCGGGGTTCCAGTGGTTCCGGAAGTTCCCGGCCCGCTCCAGGAAGCGCTCGCGCTCGTCCTCGAGGCCCAGGGCGTCGGCCATCTGCGCCATGACCCAGTCGTTGTAGGCGTGCTCCAGCGTCATGGACGCCGACTGGTGGGAGTCGCACTCCCGCGGGACCCACCCCAGGTCCAGGTACGCCGGGACGGTGCCCAGGTTGAAGTACCCGCACGCGCCCTCGGAGGCCGGGTTGTCGTTGTCCTCGGTCGACGCCTTGAGCATCGCCTCCCACGCGAGGTCGGGGTCGAAGTCCCGGACGCCCTTCACCCAGGGGTCCACGATGATGGGGATGGCGTGGTTGCCGATCATCACGCGCGAGTACCCGGCGGCGTGCCAGGTGCACTTGGGCAGCCAGCCGCCCTGGTCGTACAGGTGCAGCATCGACCAGACGACGTCGCCGCGGGTCTCGGGCTCGACGAGGGTCGCGAGCGGGTGGGTGGTCCGGAAGGTGTCCCACATGCACCAGTCGTCGGTGTAGAAGCGGCGCCCCTCGGCGTCGAACACGTCGCCCACGCCGTCCGCGGCGCTGTGGAATCGGCCGCCGACCTCCGTGTGATCGGCCGGCTGGAACATGTGGTGGTACAGCGCCGTGTAGAACGCTCGCCGGTGGTCCTCGTCGCCCTCCACCCGGATCCGGTTCAGGCGCTCGTTCCAGGTGTCCCAGGCGGCCTGGCGCACCTCCTCGAAGGAGCGCTCGGCCACCTCGGCCTCCATGTTGGTCCGCGCCTGCTCCACGCTGATGAAGGAGATGCCGATACGCACCTCGACGGCGTCCCCGGCGTCGGTCGCGAAGCGGACCCAGGCGCCGTCCACGCGGTCGCCGCTGTCGCCCCAGAAGTCCACCTCCTCGAAGGGCCGGTCGAAGCGGGCGTAGAAGTAGACCGTGGTCTCGCCCGTGGTGCCGTCCTGCAGGACGAAGTCGAGGGCCGGGTGGAGGTTGTAGTCCCCGAAGCCCTGGAGGGTCCGGTCGTCCACAGCCTCGATGGAGCCGCCCCGCGCCAGGCCGTTGGAGTGGTCGAGGTCCAGGAGCACCCGGGCCTCGTCGCTCTCCGGGAACACGTACCGGTGGACGCCGGAGTGCGCGGCCGCCGTGACCTCCACGTCGACGGCGTGATCGTCCAGGGTCACCGCGTAGTAGCCCGCCTCCGCCGCCTCGGTGTCGTGGGAGAACGCGGACTGGTACTCCTTGCTCTCCGTCGCCAGGGACCCGGTCGTGGGCATCAGCAGGATCTGGCTGTAGCCGTTCGAGGACCCGCCCGGGCCCTCCAGGTGCGTGTGGGTGAAGCCCTGGATGTGTGGGTCGTCGTACTCGTAGGCGGCGATGCTCCCGGCCCCCGAGTCCGTGTCCGGGCTCACCCGGATCATCCCGTGGGGCACGAGCGCGCCGGGGATCACGTTGCCCGACCCGTCCGAGCCGATCATCGGGTCGACCAGGGACGCCAGGTCCCGGAGGTCGTCGATGACCAGGGGTGGCGGCGGGCCGGTGTCCTCTTCGGCGTCCGTCGTGGCGTCGTCCGCAGCGTCCGCGGGCACGTCGCCCGTCGCGTCGGGGCCGACGGTGTCGGCTGCAGAGGAGTCGCCGCCGTCGTCATCGCAGGCGGCGAGGGCGAGCAGGAGGGCGAAGAGGAGGGCCAGGGTCGTCCGGGTCGTGGCGTTCATGGCGGAGCAGTGTATGGCGAACGGCGCCTGGGTGCATCCCCCATCCCACCTCGCCGCAGGGTGGTCGCAAAGTCGACCGCCCTCCCTTGCCCTTGCCCTTGCCCTTGCCCTTGCCCGCTCTCAGACGCGTAAAACCCATCGTTTCCGAGCGGGTGCGTTCCGGCGCCGGGCGTCGTACCGCCGCGCGGCCCACGCTTGTCCGACTATGCGATTGCCCTGCACCTCGCCGGGAATCACGGAGCCGGAACCACCTCGACCGCCAGGGACTCCAGCCAGAGGAAGGGGGCGTCTCCGCCGCCGGTCGGCGCCATGAAGATCGCCAGGCCGGTGAGGTCGGGACAGGCGGTCTCCAGGCCCTCCGGCGCGTACTCGAGCACGTCCTGGCCCTCGCCCGGCGGATCCGGCGGCATGGCGGTGTAGGACTGCATCCACTCCTCCACCGGGTTGTCGTCGGGGCCCAGGGGCGCCACCACGAGCGGGAGGCCCTGGCCGACGGCGCCCACATAGCCCTCCGTCGCGGGATCCCAGTGGATCCGGACCGTCACCCCCACGATGCACGGCGTCGGGACGGACGTGGCGGCGAACGGCGGACCCGCGAGCACGGCCACGGGCACCTCCGCGTCGGCGGTCATGGACAGGACGGGGACGTCCTCCTCGGCCCCGGCCGTCTCCCGGAAGATGCCCGCGTCGGCGGTCGCGTTCTGGACGAAGCGGAACCCGAGCGTCCCGGCGGGGGCGCCGTCTCCGTCGTAGAGGACCTGGTCCTGCTCGTCCGGCTCGACGCGTCCCGTGCCGTCGGCCGCCACGGCCACGCCCTCGGGCGTCCAATGCCACGTCGCGGGGCAGGCCAGCGCGTGGACGCAGCCCATGCCCGGCGCGCACGAGTCGTCCGTGCACGGATCGCCGTCGTCGCAGTCGGCGGGGGTGGTGGCGCAGCCCGCGCCCGCCTCGCAGAAGTCGTCCGTGCAGGGCTCGCCGTCGTCGCACTCCGTGGGCGGGTGGAAGCAGAGGCCGTCCTCGCAGTCGTCGTCCGTGCAGGGCTCGCCGTCGTCGCAGTCCGCGCTGGACTGGCACAGGTCGTCCTCCCCGAGGCACGCGCAGCTGGCCGCCGTCTCCATGCACGTGGCCGCCGGGTCCTGTGGACAGGCCACCCCCGCCATGCACGGGTGGACGCACCCGACCCCGTCGGCCTCGGGGTGCTCGGGGCCCACACAGGCGTCCGCCGTGCACGGGACACCGTCGTCGCAGAGGGAGGGCGTCGCGTCCAGGTCGGCGGAGAGGCCGGCGCGCGGGAGGCACTCGAGGTGCTTCGTGCAGCCACCCTCCCAGCACGCGTCACCGTCGGGCGTGCACGGCCCGCTCGCCGCGACGGGTCGACAGACGCCCTCGCCGTCGGACCCGCCGTCCGCACACTCGAACCCGACGCAGGGCGCCCGGTCGGCGAGGGCGTCCACCAGGGACGCGCACTCCTCCTCCACGACCCCCGCGGGGTCGCAGGCGCAGCCCTCCGGAGCGGGTTCGGTGGGGCCGACGACGTCGCACCCGCCGGCGCCGTCACAGGCGTACTCCGAGCATGGGTCGCCCACGTCGCACGGCATCCCCTGCTCCTCCACGACGAGGGTGCAGGCCGAGTCGGCGCAGGCGATCTCCGCGCAGTCCGGGTGGGGCTGCGGAGACTGCTTCACGCCGAACACGCCGTTGGCGAAGTCCGCGCAGTCCGAGGCCGCCGTCTCCGGGCTGCAGTGGGGCGCGTCCGGGACGCACTGCCAGACCTCCCCGGTGCCCGACCCCGGGGTCTGTCCCGTCGGCTCGCAGGTCCCGGGGACGCCCTCCCGGGCGCATCCCTCCGCCTCCTGCTCCCAAACGCACCCGTCCGGGGTGCAGGTGCTCGCCGTGCACGGCCAGGCCGCCGCATCGAGGGCGAACTCGCACGCGCTGTGGAGCATGTTCGTCGCCACGCACGCCCCCTGCTGGCACTCCGAGGCGGTCGTGCAGGCAACCCCGTCGTCGCAACCCGTCCCGTCCTCCGCGGGCGGATGCTCGCACGCGCCGCTGGCCGGATCGCAGGCGTCCGCCGTGCAGGGGTTACCGTCGTCGCAGTCCGTCGCGGTGCCTTCACAGGTCCCCGCGCCGTCGCAGGCGTCCCCGGTCGTGCAGGCCTGGCCGTCGTCGCACGGCGTGCCCGCCGCGGCCGGGGAATGCGCACAGGCGCCGGAGGCCGGATCGCAGGTGTCCACGGTGCACGGGTCCCCGTCGTCGCACGCGTCGGAGACGGCCGGCGTGCAGGCTCCGTCCTGGGTGCAGACCTCGTCCCGGGTGCAGGGATCGCCGTCGTCGCACGGCGCCCCGATCGGGATCGCCTCCTCCTGGCACCTCCCCGCCACGCACAAGGAGGCCCGGCAGGGGTCGTCGGGCTGCGCGCAGTCGGCGTCGGCGGCGCACTCGCAGGCGTCTCCGTAACCGTCATTCGCCTGCTCGTGCGGGCGCTGAGCCAGGCGCATGCCGGCGTCCGCTCCGCCGGGCCACACCCCCTCCAGGGCGGGCGCCGGCACCAGGAAAGGCCCGTCGGCGATCCGTCCCTCCAGGGTCCCGCCCTCCGGCATGGCGGCGCGGAGGCGCCCGAGGAGCGTGTCCTCGCCGCCGGCGTCCTCGGCCATGGGCCACGGCGCGTCGCGCGCCTCCGACTCCACGAGGAGGCGCCGCAGCACGACCTGGGTGAACGCCCCGCCCACGGCGGTCTGCCCGTCCCCGGCCTCCACCGAGGCGGTGTGCACGGGCTCGCCCGGCCCTCCGCCGCTGAAGACGTGGACGGCGTGGCTCCCGTCCGCCTCCGGGTGGTCTCGCCCGAGCCGCTCGGGGAGGGCCGTCGCGAAGTCCCCCCCGAACGGGGCGTCGAGGAGCACCAGCCAGCGAGCAGCCTCGCCCTCGGCCACCAGGTCCGCCAGGGCGCCCGGGAGGATCGGGTCGTCGCCGGGGGCCAGCGCCGGGCCGGGGCCTCCGAGCCCGGCGAAGTAGAGGATCACCTCGTCGCAGCAGGCCACGTCCAGCCCCGTCGCGGCGGCAGCCACGTCGGCCATGGCCGATCCGACCGCGTGCACGTCGGCCGGGTCGACGCCGATGCCGGGGGAGGCGAGGAGGGCCTCCGCGAGGGCCCGGTCGGCCGTCGTGTCGTGTCCGGAGGCCTCTGCCACGACGAGGAGAGCGTGCCGGGTGGGGACGCAGGCGGCCTCGCCGTCGCGGTCCTCGGGTGCGTCGCGGCGCGTCTCCGGGCCTGCGCCGGCGCCACGGACGGGCGGCGCCTCCCACCGGACCACGTCGCGCGGCCGTACGCGGACCAGGGTGTCGTCGGCCGCGACCTCCGGCGTGTCCACGCCCCAGGCGCTCTCCTCGCCTCCCACCACCGGCCACCAGGACGCGTCCGCGGTCTGGAGGATCTCGCGCGTGTCCGGATCGACGAGGATCAGCAGCGTGTCGTGGGCCCAGCGGGCGTAGGGGTGCAGGTCCGCCCAGTACAGCACGGCGGGCGCCGGCGCCTGGACCAGGACCTCTCCGGCGCGATCGGTGACGGCCTCCCCGGCCTGCAGGGCCCGGGGGTAGCGGTGCAGGGCCCAGATCCGCTCGTCCGCCGGCACGCTCCGACCCGCGTAGGCGGCGTCGACGGCCTGCAGCACCGCCGGGATCTCCGCGGGCGCCTCGGGGCCGGCGTCCGCAGCCGCGTCCCCGGAGTCCGCGTCCGGGACGTCGTCCGGATCCGGCGCGTCGGGCGCGTCTGCCGGTTCCTCCGCTTCATCGGTGTCTCCGGCGGCGCTCCCCGGCGCCTCGCCGCCGTCCGGCGATCCGCCGCAGGCGGCGAGCGCCACGAGGGCGAGTCCGAAGAGCCCCCACGCCGGGATGGGGCCTGCTCCGCTGCGTCGTCCGGCCATGGTCACCCTGCGTCGACGGGGGACCCCCATCCTTCTCACGGACGTCCGCCGGATCCACCCATGGCGCGCCACGAGGGCGTTGCGCGCGAAACCGCCTGGGCCTCCGGTCGTCAGCGACGCTCCCCGTCGCCGGCTTTCGGCCGCACCCGGTACAGCCCGACGGTCAGCGTCGGCGCGGTCCCGTAGTACTCGATCCACACGTCGCCGTGGTTCGGCACCTCCCACTCGACGATCGGCTCGAGGCGGAATCGCTCTGCCATGGCGCGGCAGGCCGGGTGCGTGTGGCGTCCCTCGGGCGGCGGCGTCTCGCGGGGCCGGAACTCCGCGTAGCAGCGCATGCCCCGGAAGAAGTAGGCGGGCACCGCGAAGTCCGGCGAGTCCAGGAACGAGGTCACGGGGCGGAGCATCGCCGACCCGCCGGGCGGGCGGAACAGGTAGTCCGGAAAGTGATAGTGCGTGAAGCGGCCGGGACCGCTGCGGTCGCGCCGATCGCTCTCGTGCAGGCGCACCAGCGTGACGTCCTCCTCGGGCAGGGCGGCGCGCGCCGCCCGCACGAGGCGCTCCTCCGTCGCCTCGTTCGTCGGGGCCCAGAGGGTCGACACGCTCGGCACGGCCGTCGCGACGGCGACGCCCCCGACGACGGCGCCGGGCCATGTCCCCAGCCGGCCCGCTACGCGCGACAGCCCCCCGGCGGCCAGCACCGTCGTGAACAGCGCGGCAGGCACCTGCACCCGTGCCATGTTCGCCAGGTCGAGGTCGACGACGTACAGCGCCAGCGCGGCGGCCACGAGCACGAGCAGGCCCAGATCGCTGCGTCGACCCGCCGGCCCCGGCACCAGCAGCGCGACTGCGGCGGCCGCGGTCAGCCCCACCGGGAACAGGTCCGGCCGCACGAGCACGTTCAGGTCCAGGACGCGCCCGAGGAGCGCCAGGCCCCCCTGCACAGGGTCTCCCGGGAGGCTGGCGGTCCGGCGCAGGGCGTCGACCGCGTTCGCCACGTGGAGGAGGTGGGGCGTCACCAGCGCCAGGAACGCCGCCACGCCGGCCCAGGCGACCGGGTCACGGAGGCGCTCGCGCGGCGTCCGGCCGCTCACGAGGGTCACGAGGACCATGGTCGCCACCAGCGCGGGCATCTCCGGCCGGGAGATGCTGGCGAGGGCAAGCAGCGACACCGCTGCGAGGCCGGGGAGCCGACGGCCGGTGGCGATCCATCCCTGGAGCAGCACCAGGCCGCCGAAGGCCCACAGCAGGCATGGCACGTGGTTGGCCTCGGAGGTGTCGTTCCGCACGAACAGCGGCACGAGGGCGACCAGGATCGCCGCGACGGCGCCCGCGCGCCGATCCCGGAGCAGCGTGCCCGCCCACGCACCGGCCAGGGGCACGGTGAGCACGCCCATCACGGCGTTCGCCCATACGATGGTCCGGTGATCCGCGGGGAAGGCCGCGAAGAGGGCGTGGTGGAGCGCCTGCGATCCGACGCCGTAGTGGCTCACGGGCAGGAGCGACAGGGCCTGCGAGGTCTGCTTGTAGCCGATGAAGATGGCGGCCAGGCGGTGGGGCGCCACGAACCAGCGGAGCACCGCGGCCGCGATCACGGCGAGGACGACGGCTCCGACCGCGAGCCGGCCCCAGCCCCGCACCGTCCGCCCCGCGCGGAGCCACGCCGCCGGCACGGACCAGACCGCGAGCCCGAGGAGCAGCGCCGCCACGAGGCTCTGGACGATCTCCAGGAGGCCCGAGGAGATGGTCATGAGGCCGCGGGATCCCCGGAGCGCCGCCGGCGCCGGGACAGCAGGAGGCCCGCGAACAGGATCATGCCCGCTGCCCCGGCCACGATGGCGATCAGCGTCGCGAACCCCTCCGGGGAGCGCACGGTCTGGTCGACGCCGGAGGGCGGCTCCTCGGCGAACCCCGGCGTGTCGCCTGCGAGCGGGTCGAACAGCTCCGAGAGCTTCGCGTCGCCGGCCGCGACCTTCCGGAGATGATCCCGCATGGCCTCCACGCGTCGGATCTTCCCCTGCGAGACCCAGCCGCCGGCCTCGCGGAAGCGGTCGATCATCTCGAGGTACGTGCCCAGGTCCGCCAGGGCCCGGTCCACGTCCTTCCGGTGGAGGATCTCGGCACGGCAGTAGTAGGCGTCCGGGTCGTGGGTAGCCAGCTGCACGCCGCGCTCGATGAGCTTCTCCGCCTCCTCCTGGTGGCCGAGGCGGTAGTGACTCACCGCCAGGTAGATGAAGATCCGCGGCTCGAGGTCCAGCTCCTGCCGTGCACGCTCCAGGTAGTCGATCGTCTGCCGGTACAGCTCCGCCTTCCGCTCGGAGGTCGCCGCCTTGTAGTGGGCGGAGTAGTGCGCGGCCACCCCTGCCACGAACTGCTTCACCGGATCGTCGGGATCCGCGTCGGCCTGCTCGGCGTATCGGGCCACGTCCTCCGCGTCCGGGTGGGTCGGCGCCAGGTTGGCGACCACCATCCCCAGGGCGCCCGCGAAGTGCGGATCCTCGTGCGCCAGGGTCATGAAGCGCTCGAGGGCCTCCCGGTGCTCCTTCGCCCGGTACAACTCCATGCCCTCCTCGAACAGGGCGATGTGCTCCGGGTCCAGCTCTCGGGTCGGGAGCTCCTCCGAGCCCGGCGGGGGCAGGGGCGCCGTCGGCTCCACGGGCCCGCCGGCGTGGACCTCGCCCCGCACCTTCAGCCAGTGAAAGCGCTCCTCGGTGTCGCGGATCCGCTCGGCCAGGGCGTCGACGAGGCCGTCGGGCGGGTCGTGTCCCTCCACCCCGACCACGTCGAACCGCTCCGTCCGGGCCGTGGGGTCGTCCGCGCGACCCGGCGGATACAGCACGACGCGCGCCTCGGCATCGTCCGCCCCGCACAGGTAGCGCACGAGGATGTGCCCGCGCCGGATGGCGGCCTGCTTCAGGCGACACTCGCCCGGGAGGTCGTCCCCGGTCCTCAGCATGTCGCTGATGATCCGCTCCTGGCCCGGAGGGATCACGCGCTCGACGTCCGCGTGGGCCACCCCGGCCGTCAGGCAGGCCGCGGCGACGAGCCAGGCCAGCGGGTGTGTGGTCTCGCGCATCGGAGGGATGGTATGCAGGCTCTCCGGAAGGTGTCAAAGCGGGGCCCGTTGTCCCGTCCGCGTCCGGGGCCTGCGATCCACGATCGCGCCGTCGTCCGCCGCCGACCTTCCCCGCACGGAGACCCTGATGGCCACAGACATCGTGCTGTCGAGCGGCTTCCTCGCGTTCGCCCGCCACGTCGGCTTCCTCCGCGCCGTCGAGGAGGCCGGCCTGGAGGCGGGCGCCGTCTGCGGGACGTCCTCCGGCGCCCTGGTCGGGGCTCTCTGGGCTGCGGGGTTGCCCGCGCGGGATGTCGCCGAGGAGCTGTCCACGCGGACGCCTCTGTCGCTGATGCGTCCCCACGGACGCCCGTGGCGCGGCGTCTTCTCCTTGGAGCGGATCCTGGGCAGGCTCCGACAGCTCCTGCCGCCCCGGTTCGAGGACCTGGGCCGGCCATTCGCGGCCGGCGTCGCCGGGCCCGGTCGGACGTACCGCCTCCTCCGGAGCGGGCCCCTGCCGGAGAGTGTGGCGGCGTCCTGCGCCATGCCCGCGGTCTTCGCACCGGTGGAGGTCGATGGGGTCGCGTACTCGGACGGGGGCGCCGTGGACCGGGTCGGCCTCGCGGCCGTGCGGCGGTGGCGCGGGGGCGCCCGGCCGACGATCGTGCACCTGGTGGAGCGGACGGCGGGGCGCCAGGTCGACGAGGGCCTCGAGGAGGTCGTGGTGGTCCGGACGCCGCGATCCGGGGCGCGGTTCTGGAGCCTCGGCGACTTCGACGGGCAGGTGGAGGAGGCGCGACGCCTGGCCCGGGCCGTCCTCCGCGACGACGATGCGGCGGCGGGGGAGGTCGCGTGATGTCGGGCCGGGTCTTCGTGGGCACGAGCGGCTGGAACTACGACGCCTGGCGCGAGGGCTTCTACGGAGACACGCCCAGGCGCCGCTGGCTGGCGTTCTGCGCGGAGCGCTTCACGTCCGTGGAGGTCAACGGCACCTTCTACCGCCTCCAGAAGCCGGAGACCTTCGAGCGGTGGCGCGACGAGACCCCCGACGACTTCCGCTTCGCCATCAAGGGACACCGCTACGTCACCCACAACAAGAAGCTGAAGGACCCGGAGGAGCCCGTCGCCCGGTCGCGGGACACCGCGCGGCACCTGGGGCACAAGCTCGCGGCGGTCGTCTGGCAGCTTCCGGCCTCGTTCCAGCGGAACCCGGAGCGGCTGGCGCGCTTCGCGGAGACCCTGGGTGCCTGGGACGACACGCGCCACGCCGTGGAGCTTCGGGATCCGTCCTGGTTCGACGGCGAGGTGGCTGCCTGCCTGGGCGAGCACGGCGTGGCGGTCTGCTGGTCCGACGCCCCTGGCTGGCCCATGTGGGAGGTCGTCACCACGGACATGGTGTACGTCCGCCTCCACGGGCACACCCGCCTGTACGCCTCCGCCTACAGTCGGGAGCACCTGTCCCGCTGGGCCGATCGCGTGCACGGCTGGACCTCGGAGGGGCGGGACGTCCACGTCTACTTCGACAACGACTCGGAGGGGGCGGCGCCCCACGACGCGCTGACGCTCCTCGACATGGTCCGCGAACGGCGGGAGCGATGAGCGCCGCGAAAGCCGGCCGCCCGCGGGTGGGCGTGAGCGCTTGCCTCCTGGGCCGGCGGGTGCGCTGGGACGGCGACCACAGGCACGCGCCCGAAGTGTGCGCGGCGCTGGCGCGGGAGGTCACGCTCGTGCCCTTCTGCCCGGAGGTGGAGGTGGCCCTCGGGGTGCCCCGGCCGCCCATACGAGTGGTCGAGCGCGACGGCGAGCGCCGGGTCCTTGGCGTGGAGGATCCGTCCCTCGACGTGACGGTCGCCCTCCGGGCCCTCGCCGACGACCTGGACGCCCGCCTCGGCCCCCTGGACGGCTGGGTCCTGAAGAGTCGCTCGCCGAGCTGTGGCCTGCGGGACACGGACGTGCACGACGCCCCCGGTCGCGTCGTCGGGCGGGGCTCGGGAGCCTTCGCCGCGGCCCTGGCGGCGCACCGGCCCGACTTCCCCCTGGAGGACGAGCGACACCTGCGGGACCCCGCCGCGCGAGAGGACTTCCTGGCCCGGGTCCGCGCCCACCACCAGCACCGAAGCGCGGGGTAGGGCCGCCGTCCCCGGCGGTCGGGAAATGAGAAGTGAGCAGGCTTGACCCCTACCCGGGCATCCACTGGTCGCCGACCCAGGAGCGGGTGTCCTCCCAGGTGGGCAGCAGGGGCTTCCTGCCGGGATCGGGCGGGCGCCGGGCCTCGGCGAGCCACCGGTGGACCGTGGCCTCGGCCGCGCGCCGGACACGACGCTCCCCGCCCAGCACCGAGTACGCGAACGTCTCCAGCAGGCGGCGATCGGCCGGGGTCAGGGCGAGGCGGAGGAACCGCTCGCCCAACAGCTGGCTCGCCTGGTAGCTGACGCCGCGACCGCCGCTGTTGAGGAAGAGCTGCATCAGGAGCATCGGATAGGTCGGCGCAAAGTTCCACGGGAGCCAGCCCCAGGCGCTCAGGCCGGTCCGCAGCAGGGCGCGCGTGACCCAGCTCCCGAAGGCGGGATCGTCGCCACCCATGGAGAGCACCACCAGCCGCGCGAGGCGATCGGAGACGAGGCGGTGGCGCTGCTCGGCGTGCTCCGCGGTGACGGGGCGATAGCGCTGCCCGCTCCGCATGACCAGGTGGAAGGGCAGCTCCACCAGGTCCTCCGGGGCCAGGCGCCCCTCGTCGGAGGCCCAGATCTCCTCGGAGAGGTAGTCCACCACCGCGCACATGGCCGGGTTGTTGGCGAAGATGGCGCCGTCCACGTGCTCGGTCTGCACCGGGAGCAGCATCGGCAGCGCGCTGCTCCGGAGGGCCACCTCGGCCGTGGGCACCTCGGCATCGTCGCCCCGCGCCCCCTCCCGGGCGTCGTACCGGTAGATCTTCGGCCCGCGCTTGTCGTCGCCGTCCTCGTCGGGGAGCACCCGATAGGAGACGATGACCACGTCCGACGCCAGGTCCCCGAACCGCGGGGACCGCGCGTACGTCCGCTCCAGGAGACGTCGGAACGGGCGGCCGGGCTGCATGGACAGGACGCCCGTCCCCAGCCGTACGATGCCCCGCAGCCCCGGGCGCAGGGCGCCGAGGATGGCGTCGTTGAACCCGATCAGATCGTCGATGATCTCCAGGCCGCGGGCCGCGCGCTCCTCCTTGGAGAACTGCGCGAAGTACAGCGCCGACATGGCGCCCGACGAGGTCCCGGCGAAGAGGTCCGCCGCGCCGAGGAGCCCCGGGTGCTCCTGCTCGAGCTGCCGGAGGACCCGGATGTACGTGGGGGCGCTGGGGCCTCCGTCGAACGTGAGGATCCGATAGCGTTCGTTCATCTCGGCTCCACGAGCGGGGCGTGTCCGACCGGACGTGCGGGCGGCGAGAGGATAGCGCTCGGCGGGAGGCCGGTCCACGACCGCCCGGCGCAAGCCCACACCGGAAGGCGGGTGATCGGCGCCGGAGGATCTGCTAGGCTGTGCCGGTGTGTGTGCGCGGGCCGACCTGAACGCCCATGGCGGAGGGCCCGATGAACAGCTACGAGAGCACCTCGCGACGGAAGTCCGGCGACGAGTCCAGAGCTGCCGAGCCGGGCGCGGTCCCGGCCGGCGGTCCGCAGCGGGGGCGGCTTCGCGCAGCCTCCTACGAAGAGGGCGCGGCCATGCTGGCGCCGGAGGGCGCCGTCCAGCGCGAGGCCTCTCCGGAGGGAGAGGGCGCCAAGGACGCCGAGGAAGAGGAGAAGGCCCGACTCGAGGCCGTGAAGGCGACCTGGGAGCAGTCCCTGGGCAACTGGCTCGGCGGCAAGCTGTTCGAGGTGGTCCAGGAGCACACGTCCCTGGAGGCGCTGCTCGGCTACGCGCAGGACGGCGTCTCCGCGGCTGCGGAAGAGCTTCCAGGGCTGATCGAGCCGACGAAGGAGGGCGCCGCCGGCGGCCTCATGGACGAGGCGTCCGAGGCGGAGGCCGTCCAGAAGCTCGTCACGGCTCTGATGCCGAAGCTGGAGGAGGCGGCCAACGGCTGGCTCGAGGGCGAGGACGGCCAGGCTGTCCTGAAGGACGTCAGCGGCTGGGTCGAGGAGCACCCGCGCACCATCGCCATCTCCCTGGGCACCGCCGCCATCGGCGCCGCCGTGGCCGCGTACCTGTCCAACATGGACATCCCCGCCGTGGAGCAGGAGTTCGACCTGGGCGGCGGCTGGACGGCCGGCGCGAGCGTCGACCCCGGACAGATCCAGAACCTCGTCGTGCAGGCCGCGTCCGCCAGCGTGGCCTACGAGGCGGAGGGGCTGAGCGCCTCCGTCACCGGCGAGTACGACAGGGGCGAGCCCACCACCGTCACGGCGGCGGCCGGCGTCGAGCGCAAGATGGACGAGGGCGAGGTGACCGGCGAGGGCACGGTGAGCATCGACGACACCGGCAAGACCGTCGTGACCCTCGACGGGGGCCTGACCTCCAAGGTGCGCGGCACCCCGCTGGAGGTCGCCGCGGGCGTGTCGGACACCCGGGGCGGCGAGGCGGAGCCCGCCACGAAGGTGAACGGCCGGATCGTCCTCGGGGAGGAGGGCGAGCGGCAGACCGTCGAGGGCGAGTACGACCCCGGCGACGAGAGCTTCTCCTTCGGGCTGTCCCGCGAGGACCTCGAGGGCCGGCTGAGCACGTCGCACGAGCTCTCCAGGAACGCCGAGGGCGACATGACCCGCTCCACGGCCGCTACGCTCCAGGCGGACGAGCGGAACACCGTCGGGATGCGCCAGCAGGCGGGTCCCGAAGGGGAGGGTGGTCGTCTGTCCTGGGCGATGGCCGCGCCGGAGGGCGGCGGCCTGTCCGCGCACGCCGCCGCCGGCGCGGGCACTCTCGAGGGCGCCGAGGCCGGCGTCGCCTGGACGGAGGAGGACCTGAAGGCCGAGCTGGACGTGGCCATGAGCGAGGGCACGACCACCCTCGACGTCGGCGGCGAGTACGAGAAGAACAACTGGACCGCCGAGGGCGAGGCGACCCTCAACCTGAGCGAGCGGCGCATCCAGTCCATGGCCGCCAGCCTGGGCTGGAAGGACCCGGAGCAGTTCCGCGGCTTCCTCGTCGACTACAAGGCCAACTGGATGGCAGAGCACCAGCAGATGTCCCACGAGGTGGACACGGTGCTCGAGTACGCCGTGGGGCGCGTGTCCGGGCGACTGTCCGGCGGCCTGGACCTGCGCGGCAACACGCTGATGGGCAACCGCGCCAACCTGCTCATGGGCTACGACGTGAACGACGACTGGAAGGCCCTCGGCGGCGTCGGCTACACCGGCGAGCGGGTCACCGAGACCGGCAGCATGGAGGGTCGGATGAACCTCGAGGCGGGGGTCCAGTACAAGAACGTCGCCGTCACCGCGACCTACGAGCCGGAGTCGGAGGCCTGGGGCGTCGGCCTGCGCATCCCCCTCGGCCGCTAGCCGATCCTGGCCCGGGGTGTCGCCTTCGCTTCTCGGGGCGCTGCCGTCCGCGGCGGCGTGTGCCTCGGGTCCGCCCTTGACGGCCGCACCGCGTTCTAGTCGCATCCCGGTCGATACGAGGAGGGCACGATGCTGGCGGTGATCTCACCCGCGAAGAAGCTGGACCTGGAGCCGCCGGAGCGGGATCTCCCATTCACCGAGCCGAGGCTCCTCGAGGACGCCGAGGCGCTCGTGGAGGTCGCGCGGAGGCTGAGCCGCGAGGATCTGAAGCGGCTGATGAAGATCAGCGACAGGCTGGCGGACCTCAACCACGAGCGCTTCCAGCGGTTCGAGGCGCCCTTCACCCCGGACAACGCCAAGCAGGCGGTGCTGACGTTCGCGGGGGACACCTACTCGGGCCTGGACGCCGCCACCCTCGACGCCGACGACCTGGCCTGGGCCCAAGGGCACCTGGCCATCCTCTCGGGGCTGTACGGCGTGTTGCGCCCGCTGGACCTGATGCAGCCCTATCGCCTGGAGATGGGCGCGCGGCTGGACAACCCGAGGGGGAAGAACCTCTACGAGTTCTGGGGGGATCGGCCGACGCGCGTGCTGAACGCGGCCCTCGAGCAGCAGCCGGATCCGACCCTCGTGAACCTGGCCTCCCACGAGTACTTCAGGGTCGTGGACGAGGACGTCCTGGCGGGGCCCGTCGTCACCCCGGTATTCAAGGAGATCCGGGACGGGAAGGTGAAGGTCGTCGGGCTCATGGCCAAGCGGGCCCGCGGCGCCATGGCGCGGTTCATGATCACCCGGCGCCTGGAGTCCCCGGAGGGGCTGAAGGACTTCGACGAGGGCGGCTACGCCTATCGGCGCGACCTGTCCGACGACCGGCGCTGGGTGTTCACCCGGGAGTGGTGATGCCCGACGAGACGGGCCGGGCGGTCTTGCGGGGCGCAGCGGCCGCCGCCTATCCTGAGGGTGCGGGGCACGGCGAACCCCCGCGAAGGTGAGGTCGACATGCCCAAGAACCTCGAGGAGCTGGTCGAGCGGCGCGTGGCCGAGTGGCAGGCCCGTCGGAAGGCGAAGCCCGGACCCGAGTCGCTGCCCCCCAACGTCATCACCATCGCCCGGGACCGGGGCAGCGGCGGGGAGGCCGTGGCCCGTCTGCTGGGGGAGATCCTCGGCTGGAATGTCTTCGACCAGGAGATCGTCGACGCCATCGCCAAGCAGGCGCACGTGCGCAACGCCCTCGTGGAGGGCCTCGACGAGCGCACGCGGTCGGGGATCAAGGACACCCTGATGCCGCTGGTGGAGTCGGATCGCTTCTCCTACAGCGACTACCTCCACCACCTCTCTCACGTGGTCCTGGCCATCGCCCACCAGGGCAACGCGATCATCGTGGGGCGAGGCGCCAACTTCATCATCCCGCCGGACATGCGCCTGGCCGCGCGGCTGTCGTCGCCGCTGAAGCTGCGGGTTCGCCGGGTGATGGAGCTGGAGGGCCTGGAGGAGGCCGCCGCCGAGGAGGCCCTCCACGAGATCGACGACGCGCGACTCGCCTTCGCGCGCCGCCACTTCGGACGGGACGCCCGCTCGCCCGACCACTACCACTTGGTGGTGAACGCCCACGAGATGAGCTTCGAAGCGGCCGCCCACGGCATCGCCGAGAGCTTCCGGTGGTGGAAGCGGTCGGTTCAGAAGCAGCCCACCGAGGCTCCGTAGGCCCCTGCGGCCGCCGGCGAGGCCGCCTCTCAGTCGGTCACGACTCGCCGAGAGCCCGCGAAACGTGGTCGAAACGTGGTCGTGGACGTGGTCGGGCTCACCAGGCCCGGCGTTTCGCCCCCATCGGGAGTGGGCTCCGGGCCGGGCCGGGCCGGCTCGTGCTGCCGGGGCCGGCGGATCGGGGAGTGACCGCCACGGACGGCGATTCTACTGCATCTTCTCCATGTCCTCCGTGCCTTTGCGGCTTGGCGCCTTGGCGCGAGCCCTTCGGACGCAGGCCGGAAGGCGTGGCGGCTACTCGAACAGGGGCTTCAGCCGGTGCTTCTGGACCTTGCCGAGGGCGTTCCGGGGCAGGGCGTCCAGGATGCGCAGGGCGCGGGGCTTCTTGTAGTCCGCCAGGGTGTCGCCGACGTGCTCCGCCAGGGTGGCCAGGAGGCGCGCCTCGTCGGTCGTCTCCGCGTCCGGCGCCGGCACGACCGCCGCGGAGATGCGCTCTCCCCAGGTCGGGTCGGGCACGCCGACCACGGCCGCCTCGGCCACCGCGGGGTGGGCGGCTACGACGTCCTCGATCTCGCGGGCGGAGATCTTGAACCCGCCGCTCTTGATGATGTCCACGGACTTGCGACCGACGATGCGGTGATAGCCGTCCGGGTCGACGGTGGCCACGTCGCCCGTGACGAACCACCCGCCCCGGAAGGAGTTCTCCGTCTCCTCCGGGCGGCCCCAGTAACCGCTCATGAGGCCGTCGCCGCGCACCTCGATCTCGCCGGGCTGCCCGGGCTCCACCGGGTCGCCGGCGTCGTCCACGACGCGCACCTCGTATCCGGGCACGGGGAAGCCCACCGTGCCGGCCCGCCGCTCCCCGTCGTAGGGGTTCGACAGGGTGAAGCCCGTCTCGCTCATGCCGTAGCGCTCGAGGATGCGGTGGCCCGTCCGGGCCTGGAACGCCTCCAGGTCGCGGGCGGGGAGCGCCGCCGAGCCCGACGTGAACAGGCGGGCGCCGCGCAGGGCCTCGGCCCGCTCCGGGTGCTCGTCCAGCCAGGCCAGCAGCCGCGCGTACATGGTCGGGACGCCCATGAAGACGGTGCCGCCCCGGTGCTCCACGTCGTCCACCACCCGGGCCGGATCGAAGCGCCCGTGGACGAGGGTGGTCATCCCGTGGAGCAGCGTCCCCAGCACGCCCAGCCCCAGTCCGTGGACGTGGAACAGGGGCAGGGCCAGGACCAGGCGGTCCTCCGCGGTCCAGCGCCACAGCCCCGTCGTCGCCGACAGGTTGGCCGTGAGCGCTCCGTGGGCCAGCGCCACGCCCTTGCTCCGGCCCGTGGTGCCGGACGTGTAGATGAGCAGGGCGACGTCGCCGGCGGACGGATAGGGCGGCCTCTCCTCCGGGGGCCGCCCCGCGATGTCGTCGAAGGTGTGCTCGCCCTCGGCGGGCGGGCCCCCGAACACCACCCGGTGAACCGGGCCCCGCTCCGGACCGAGGTCGCGCGCGGTCTCCAGGGCCGCGCTGCCTTGCGCCGCCACGAGGACCGAGGCGCCCGAGTCCGTGAGGATGTGGCGGATCTCCCGGTCCCGGTAGCGCGTGTTGATCGGCACGTGGATCAGGCCCGCCCGCAGGTGCCCCACCAGGGCCACCAGCAGCTCGGGGCACGACGGCCCGAAGAAGGCCACGCGGTCGCCCCGACGGACGCCGAGGTGCTCCAGCCCGCGCGCCCAGGCGGCCGCCCGCCGCTCCAGGTCCCCGTAGGTCAGGATCTCCCCGCCGACGTGGAAGGCCTCCCGGGCCGGGTGCTGCTCGAGGGCCTCGAAGAAGGCGCGAGAGTCGGCCATCGTCGTCTCCGGGCGCGGGTTCGCGACGGCGGTCGGCCGGGCGGTCGACGCGGCGCCCCGGGGACGCCACGCCGCCGCGCGATCACGGGGCGATCAGCCGTCCTCTTCGCTCTCGGGCTCCTCGCCCTCGCCGGTCTCCGGCTTCGGCGTGTCCGGGCCGCTCTCGGGCAGCTCCGGCTCGGCGATGAGCTCGTCGGGCGGGAGGTCGCCGGTGAGCGTCTTCAGCCACGTGACGATGTGCTGCACCTCCTCGTCGCTCAGCTTCTTGCCGAGCTGGTGCTCGCCCATCAGCTTTACGGCCTCCTCGAGCGTCTTCACCTGCCCGTCGTGGAAGTACGGAGCGGTCTTCTCGACGTTCCGGAGCTGCGGCACGCGGAAGACCATCTTGTCCGCCTCCTTCTCGGTGACCTCGTAGCGGCCCAGGTCCTCCTCGGACGGCCAGGGCTTGATCTGCCCCAGCTTCTGGAACTGCTCGCCGCCCACGAGCTCTTGGGTGTGGCAGGAGATGCATCCGGTGTCGTAGAAGACGTTGAATCCCTTCTTCTCCGCTTCCGTCAGGGCGTCCTCGTCGCCCGCCAGGAAGGCGTCCCAGCGAGACGGCGTGACCAGCTTGCGCTCGAAGGCGCCGATGGCGTCGCCGATGTTCTCGAAGGAGATGGGGGCCTCGTCGTCCGGGAAGGCCTTCGCGAATGGCTCCGCGTAGCCCGGTATCGACTTCAGCACGTTCACGGCGTAGTCGCCGTCGGGCATGGCCATCTCGATGGGGTTGGTCACCGGGCCCAGGGCCTGCTCCTCGACGTCTGCGGCCCGGCCGTCCCAGAACTGCGCCACCTGGCCGGCGGCGTTGTAGACGGTCGGCGCGTTCCGCGGCCCCTCCGCGTCCTCGTGTCCCCTCGAGGTCGGGAGGTGGTCCACGCCGTACTCGTCGAGCAGGTGGCAGGTGTTGCAGGAGATCTCCTGGCTCTTGGACAGGCGGGTCTCGTAGTAGAGCATCCGCCCCAGCTCCACCTTCTCCGGCGTGATGGGGTTGTCCTCGGTGGCGAACTCCTCGGGGAGCTCCTCGAAGACCTTCAGGCGCTCGGCGTCGATGCTCGCCGACGGGCCCGCCTCCTCGGGCTCGTCCCCCGGGGCCTCGGCCTTGTCCGCCTTCTTCTCCTCGGTCGGCTCCGCCGCCTCCTCCTTGCATCCCGCGATCGCCAGGGACGCGAGCAGGAGTGACGCGATGAGCGTGGTCGAGCGCACGGGTTCCTCCTCTTGGACGTCAGGACGTGACGTAGTACGCACGGATTGATAGCACACCGCCCTGCGGTGCTGGAACCGCAGAATGACGCCCCGGATCCGCTGACTGGGCCGAGCACCGAGCGCGCCGAGGCGGGCCCAGGTGCGAGGAAGCGTTGCCGATTCGGGGATGCCCTCCGCGAGCCGGGAGAGCCGATGCGATACGAAGGCCGCCTGTACCGACCGCCCAGCGAGGCGCGGAGCTACATCGTCCAGGCCACCATCGGCTGCTCCTGGAACCACTGCACCTACTGCGACATGTACCGCGACAAGCGATTCCGGGTGCGGGCCCTCGACGAGACGCTGGAGGACGTGCGCGCGGCCGCGGCGCGCTTCGGCGACCGGGTGGACAAGGTCTTCGTGGCGGACGGGGACGCCCTGGCCATGGACATGGACCACTGGGAGCCCCTCCTGGCGGCCTGCCGCGAGGCCTTCCCGCGCCTCCGCCGGGTGAGCTGCTACGCCACGGCGCTCAACGTGCTCGACAAGTCCGACGGCGAGCTCCGGCGCCTGCGGGAGCTGGGCCTGTCCCTGCTGTACCTGGGGCCGGAGTCGGGGGACGACGTCACCATGAAGCGCATCGCCAAGGGCAGCGACTTCGAGGCCCACGTCGAGGCGGCGCGGCGCGTCCGGGCCGCGGGGATGCGCCAGTCCGTCATCTTCCTCCTCGGGGCCGGCGGCGTCGAGCGCTCGATGGAGCACGCCGAGGCCTCCGCCCGCCTGGCCACGGCCATGGACCCCGAGTACCTGGCCGCGCTGACCCTTACGGTCGTCCCGGGCACGCCCATCGGCAAGCTGGCCGAGCGCGGCCGCTTCGAGTTGCCCGGCGTGCGCGGCCTCCTGGGAGAGCTCCGGACCTTCGTGGCCGGCGCGCGCCCCTCGGACGCCCTGTTCCGGACGAACCACGCGTCCAACTACCTGCCCCTCGCCGGGCGCCTGCCCCGGGACTCGGACCGTATCGCCGGCGTGCTGGACCAGGCCCTGGACGGCCGGATCCCCCTGCGACCGGAGTGGGCGCGCGGGCTGTGATCCCGATCAGATGACGCCGGCCTTCATCAGGCGTCGCTTGACCTCCCGCTTGATGGGCTCCTTGGCGCGCGGCGAGCGCAGCACGCGGATCAGCTCCCGCTGGTTGAGGCGGTCCAGGAGCTTGCGCGCGGTCCTGCCAGGCGTCGACGGGTTGAGCACCAGGTTCATGAGGATGTCCCGCCGGCGGGTGTAGCGTCCCTGGCTCGCCAGCCACTCCAGGGCCACCGCGGACAGGCCGGCCATCCTGGAGAACTCGGCGATCTCGTCGAGCTTGACCTTGGGGTTCTTCACCACGCCCAGGTGCACGCGCTTTTCGATGTCGCGCGCCAGCAGGCGGCGCACCGGGCGGTTCGCTCGCCGGGCCAGGCGGATGCGGTCGTTCACCGGCAGGTCGGACACCTGCTTGTGGAGGGGGACGTGGCTGGCGGGATCGATCAACTCCCAGGCCGCCGTGTGGGTGGAGGCGGCGGACAGGGGCGGGGGCCGTCCGTCACGTGTCTCCTCCCCGTCGCCGTCGTCCCCGCCCGGGTGCTCTGGAGCCTCGAGGGCCCGGTCGATGGCGCCGAGCAGGCCGTCCAGCCCGCTCCCCGGCTCGAAGTGCACGAAGAACCCGTCGCCGGCCGGAGCGCGGTTCACGACGCGACCGTCGAGGGTCGTGTCCTCGCCCCGGGGGAGGCGGACGCGAACCCGCACGGTGGACAGCAGGGGCGGATCGTCCGAGGCGACCACGCGCAGTCCGCCCGCGGCGAGGTTGTGGGCGCGGGCGTGCCGCAGCCGATCGCGGTCGCTGAGATCCACCTCGTAGCAGGGGTCATCCACGCGCGGGAGCATAGCGCCTCCCGGGGTCGTGCCCAAGGAGGGGTGGCTTGTCTGCGGCGCGATCGTGCCTATGTTGAAACGCGACGCCGCCTCTGACGACCGCGGAGGCGCCGGCGGGAGGATTCCGCCGCGCGGACGCTGACTTGCGTCTGCAGGTGTCGGATGTTACTCATCGGTCAATAGTGCCTGGGTGGAGCAGGCATCGAGAAGCGACTTGTCGCACCGCACCTCTGGGGCCCGCGCCCATGACGCTTGGCTTTGGAGTCGTGCCTGCCGCGAGGTTGGCTTGCTGCGGTAGCCCGTCGTTTCGAGGGTGCCCTCCCCATCAGGCGGAAAGTCAGCGCGCGCAGGTCGCGACGACCGCCCGCGAGGTGCCCCCGAAGGTGTCCGACGCGAGCGACGGTCCCGCTCGCACCCGGCGCCGCTTGCACGAACCCACACGAGAGGAGCGTGAATGTACACAGTCAGCGTTGGTGAGCGGATCCATGACGAGTTCGAGCAGCGCTCGGACGCCATCGATGCCGCCAAGGAGATCAGCGAGGAGAAGCGCGGGAAGATCAACATCGAGGACGACACGGGCCGCGAGTGGATGGTCTACCGCAACGGCGAGCTCGAGTACTACGTCTTCGAGACCCGGAGTCGCCAGCGGCGCAAGAACTGACACGCTGACCCCGGGGGGCGTCGCGCGAGGCGCCCCCCGGGTCCTGGGGGAGCCTTCGGGCTCCTCGGCTTCGCACCCCCTGTGGCAACGATTCAGGACCAGGAGACCGCATGAGCACCGCCGGCAACCCGATGACCCTCTACAGGCACCGCAAGCGAAAGGACTGGGGCCTCGCCATCCTCGCATGGGAGGGGCGCAACCGCCGCCGCTACCAGTTCGAGGACGGTCGGCTTCGGACGTTCGCCGAGGGGTTCTACAACCTCCTCGAGAAGGTGGAGGATCCGCCGGAGGAGTCCGCGGAGGTGCTCGCGCGCCTGCAGCGGCAGCTCGGCGTCTCCCGCGCCCGGCGTGACATGCTGCAGGAGGCCGGCCTGGATCGCTCCAAGGTCATGACCTTCGACGACCAGGTCACGGTCTTCAAGCTGGAGTATCCGGAGGGCTTCCAGGACGAGACGTGGGCCAGGGAGGTCCGCGGCGAGGGCGAGGGCCGACGGCTCAAGCGCCACCGCGATGCGGCCATCGAGCAGACCCGGCAGGACCTGTCCGAGGAGGAGCTCGAGCGCCTCATGGGGGAGGGCGAGCACGAGGAGATCCGCGACCGCGTCAGGGACGTGCTGAAGCGGACCGACCTCACGCGCCCGTCCGCCGACCTGAAGCCCCTCGAGGGGATGAGCGAGGAGGACCTGGCGTCCTTCAGCGAGGCCTTGCGTGACGTCCTCTACAACCACGACGAGGACTACGCCGCGCGCTTCGACCGCTATGTCGAGACGCTCATGCCGGCCGACGGGGACGGCCCCACGTGGCAGCTCGCCACCGCCGTGCAGTCCCTGGTGCATCCGGACGAGCACATCTGCGTCCGGCCCAGCAGCTTCCGGCGCCAGGCCAAGT
This sequence comes from Myxococcota bacterium, assembly GCA_051747385.1. GTDB lineage: Bacteria > Myxococcota_A > UBA9042 > PHBI01 > JACKFB01 > JBNJGB01. Next base: position 100,698 of record JBNJGB010000014.1, on the reverse strand, counting down.
GGTTCAAGCCGAAGTCCAGGTACGGCAGCCGCCCGAGTGGCAAGCTGTACACCGTCTACCAGGAGATGGCCCACGACGTCACCCGCGCCCTGCAGCGCGCCGGCCTCGTACCCCGCGACCTGGTGGACATCTACGACTTCGTCCGCGTGACCATGCGGCCCAAGGCGAAGACGAGGCTCCAGGAGCACCGCACCGCCGGCTGATCGCCGCAGCGGCGCGCACGACCAGGCCCCCCGGGAACCGCTCTCGGGGGGCTTTTCTTTGTCGCGCCGGAACGCCGGCGGGGCCGCCGGCTCCCCTCTTGATTCGGGCAACCCCTGGAGTCCCTTCCGGGGGGCTCGGGCAACTGACCGCCGGGGACGGCTCACAGTCCTACACATCTCGGGGTGCTGCGGTCTCGCGGAGAAGAGTCGCGCGCCAAGCCGCCGAGACGCAAAGGCCAGCGAACCGCTTGCACACAGGTTCGGCTGAGACTGTCGGGTCACCGGCGGGCGAACAGCGAGCACGCCGGGCCGAAGCATGCCGTTCTCCTTTGCGTCTTCGCGTCTTTGCGCGAGCCCTTCGTCTTGCGACATGTGACGAACTGTGAGCCGGGGACGGCGGTCCTACTGCGCCTCGGCGGGGGCCGCCTGGTGCAGGACGATCTCGCGCGCCGGCCAGGCCATGCGGATGCCCTCGGCCTGGAAGCGCCGGAGGATCTCCAGGTTCACCCGCTGCTGGACGTCCATGTAGTGGGCGTAGTCGGGGTCGAGCAGGAAGTAGACCGCCTCGAAGACCAGGGCGTAGTCACCGAACTCCTTGAGGTGGGTGCGATCGAAGCGGGTGCCGTCGATCTCCTCCACGATCTCCCGGACCATCCCGGGCACTCGCGCGACCTTGTCGTGGTCCGTCCCGTACGGGATGGCGAAGTGGAACAGGGAGCGGCGCTCGGCCATGCGCGCGTAGTTCCGGATGCGGCTCTGGAGGAGGTCGGCGTTGGAGAACACCAGCAGCTCGCCGTTCAGGCTCCGGATGTGGGTCGTCTTGACGCCCACCTTCTCCACCGTACCCAGGAACTCGCCGACGATGATGAACTCGCCGACGACGAAGGGCTTGTCGAGGAGGATGGACACCGAGGCGAAGAGATCGCCCAGGATGCTCTGGACCGCCAGGGCGATGGCGATGCCGCCGACGCCCAGCCCCGCGATCAGGGCCGTGATGTTCACCCCCATGTTGGCCAGGGCGACGAGCAGCAGGATGGCCCAGGCCACCACTCGAACGGCCAGGGAGACCATGTTCACGCCCGTGAGGCTCCCCGGGTGGGTCTCGCCGCGTGAGCGCACGTAGCGCCGCGTCTGGTAGCGGATGAGGCCGCTCGCCCAGAAGCCGGCCTGGAACAGCGCCACGACCACCACGATCGTGCGGATCGTCCCGACCACCGGCGCCGGCAGGTCCAGGGGGATCAGGGCCAGCAGGAGCGACAGCGCGGCCCAGAAGAACCACCGGGTCCGTTGGAGCGCGTACACGAAGGCGTCGTCGACGTCCGTGCTCGTGTGGCTGGCGACGCGCTCCAACCGCCGGATCACGAGGCCGCCCAGGAGGCGCAGCACGACCGCTCCGACGAGGAACACGGCCAGGGCGAGCGCCCAGTCGAGCACGGGGTTGCCTTGCCACTTGCGCTGCAGGAGCTGCTCGGCCGTCCGGATCAACCACCAGTCGTCCACGCACGCCTCCCCTCTGTCCGATGGCCCCGGCGATTATAGGGGCTCCGGAGCGGGGCGTCGCGGGGCGACCGTCAGAGGAGGACGGCGGCGGCCAGCCCGGCGACCAGGGGGATCGTGAAGTTGTCGTCCAGCCGGCCGCTGAACAGCTCCGTGCCGGCTCCCACCGCGGCGACGGCTGCGGCGATCCCCAGGGCGGCGACACCGCCGACGCCGGGGACCACGGCCAGGAGCCACAGGAGGGACACGGCGAGCGCCGTCACGAAGAAGGCGGTCGAGCCGGCGACGCTCTTGTCGTTGATGAGGCGGCGCGTGCCCCAGCGCTTTCCGACGAGAGAGGCCACGGGATCGCCGAAGGCCAGGGCGAGGCATCCGAGCTCGATGGCGTGCTTCGGGAGCACCAGGACGCCGATCCAGAGCGCCGCCATCATCCAGGTGGCGGCCGGGACCCGGTACGCCTCGCCCGGGCGGGAGATCTTGCCGAACAGCCGGAAGACGATCCCGTCGTTCGCGCCGGGGACGACGCGCCGGATGATGTCGAGGAGGACGAACGCGGCCAGGACCGCGCCGCCCACAACGAGCGTGGTGGTCCGGGAGAAGAAGAACTCGTAGCAGAGGACGCCCGTGAGTCCGCAGCTCGCGTGGAAGACGTTCCGGGTGAGGTTCCGGGGCTTCACGTGCCCCAGACGCATCTCGCGCGGCACGGGCATCCGGAGCTCGCGCACATAGGCGAACAGGGCTTCGTAGTTCTGGCCCAGGGCGAGCCAGAGGTCCTTGACCTGGTCCTGGCTCGGCCGGCGGGAGGCGAGCTCCGCCGACAGGGCGCGGAGGTTCCCGGAGGCCTCCTCCACGGTGTGGGCCACCCGCTCGCCAGCCCTGGCGCGGGCCTCGGCGAAGCGGTGGGCGAGGTGCTGGGCCTGCTCGAGGAGCTGATCCGCGGCCTCGCGCGCCCGGTCCCGCGGCGACGGCGAGGGCAGCAGCGGCTCCGACGTCAACATGAAGTCGTACAGCGACGCCGTGAGCTCGACGATCTCCTTGGCCATGTCGTCCCCTCCAACGGTCGCGCAGCCGGCGCCAGGATAGCCGGGGTGGGGTCGCGGGTCGAGAGTCCGGTAGGCTGCCCGGTGAACCGGTATGGTGGCGCCCCACCGACAGGAGGAACCCGTGACCCGAACACCGAGCCGACTCGCAATCGTCACCGGCACCAGCCGCGGGCTGGGCCTCGCCGTCGCCCGCACCTTGCTCGACGAGGGATGGTCCGTGCTGGGATCCGCGCGCAGCGAGGCACCCGGAGAGCTGTGCCGGGACGGCTACTCCCACGTGATCGCCGATCTCTCCGAGCCGGCCGCCGCCGCCGAGCGCTTCGAGGAGGCCGTGGACGATCTCATGGGCCGGGTGGAGCCCGAGCGGCTCGGCCTGGTGAACAACGCAGGCGTGCTCGCCCCGATCGCGCCGACCCCCGACCTCGGACCGGACGACCTCATTCGGGCCCTCACCGTGAACGTGGCGGCACCCGTCTGGCTCATGGGCCTGCTGGTCCGCCGCGCCTCCGACGTGCCCCTGCGGATCGTGAACATCGGGTCGGGCGCCTCCACGTCCGCGTACCCGGGGTGGTCCGCCTACTGCTCGACGAAGGCGGCGCTCCGCATGGCCGGCATGGTCCTCGGCGCCGAGCTGGAGGAGGTCCCGGATCTGGAGGGCCGCGACGTGGCCGTGGTGGACTTCGCCCCGGGCGTCGTGGCGACCGGGATGCAGGAGCGGATCCGCGCCACCGACGCATCGCGCTTTCCGCGCCGCGCCAAGTTCGTCGAGCTGCACGAGACGGGCCAGCTCCTCGAGCCCGGCGAGCCGGCGGCCGAGGTGTCGCGGATCCTGGCCTCCGACGATCTGCCCCCCTTCAGCGAGCGGCGGCACTGAGACGGTGGGAGCCGGGGGCGTCCCGGGGCGCCGCGCGCTGCGGCGCAACCACCAAGAAGCTTCGCATGGGGGTGGACGAAGCGTGTCGTTGCGCTAGGCTACCCGGCACAACCCACACGACACGGGAGGAGTGCCATGGCCGAGTCCATGACCAAGGCGGAGCTGATCGCCGAGATCGCCGAGCAGGCGGAGATCACCCGGAAGCAGGCCGGGGAGGCCCTCGACGCCATGACGGACGCCATCCAGGGCGCCCTGCAGGATGGCAAGAAGGTGACCCTCACAGGGTTCGGCACCTTCGACACGTCGAAGCGCGCCGCGCGGACCGGCCGGAACCCGCAGACGGGAAAGCCGATCCAGATCCCGGCGAGCACCGGCGTGCGCTTCAAGGCCGGGGCCGTCCTCAAGAAGGCCGTCAACGGCTGACGATGGGGCCGCGCGGGGCCTGCCCCGCGCGGCCCGAGCGGCACGGCGTCCACCGGCGGATCGTCTTTCTTGCCAGCCGCGCCGCGTCCCCCACCATGGACGACTCGAACCTCGAGGCGTGACAGGGGGATGAGGATGGCGATGGGACGGCGACGCAGGCTTCGGATCCTGGTGGACGACGGCGAGAGCCTGAACCTCGGGCGCGCCCTGCGGATGGAGCGCGATCGGCTCCTCATCGACGTCGGCGTGCAGTATCACGCCGGGAGCCCCGTGACCCTCTATCCGCTCACGGCGACGGAGACGCGGATGCTCGACCTGTCCGCACGCGTCGTGGACGTGCGCGAGGACGTCCTCGTCCCGGCCGACGCGGAGTATCGCTACCTGGTGGTCCTGGAGGTGTGCCTCGACGTGGAGCAGCGCGCGGCGCTGGAGCGCTACGTCGACGCCGCGCGGGCGCCGCTGCTGGGCCGCATCCGTCGGCGCTCGGCGATGACCCACGATCCGGCCATGCTCCAGGAGGCCGTGGCCCGGCTGCGCCCGTGAGGGTCAGGCCCTGCCGAGCCACGTCTCGAGCCTGGCGCACGCGCTGCTGTCCTTCACGTGGAGCAGATCCGGGGCGCACCCCGGTCCCGGAGGGACCCCGGCAGGCGATCAGTCGCCCGGCTGCGGCGTGATGCGGAGGTAGGGGCGGACCTCCTCGTAGCCCTTGGGGAACTTCCGCGCGAGCTCCGCCTCGTCCGTGATGGACGGGGCGATCACGACGTCGTCGCCGGCGGCCCAGTCGGCCGGGGTGGCCACCTCGAAGCGGTCCGTGAGCTGGAGCGAGTCCAGCACCCGCACGAGCTCGTCGAAGTTGCGGCCCGTGGAGGCCGGGTAGGTGAGGGTGGCCCGCACCTTCCTGTCCGGGTCGATGAAGAACACCGAGCGGACCGTGAGCGTGTCCGACGCGTTCGGGTGGATCATGCCGTAGAGGTTCGAGACCTTGCGGTCGGCGTCGGCGATGATCGGGAAGCTCATCTTCGTGTCCTGGGTGTCCTCGATGTCGCGGATCCAGCCCTCGTGGGAGGAGGCCGGGTCGACGGACAGGCCCAGCAGCTTGGCGTTGCGCTCGTCGAACTCCGGCTTCCGCCGGGACGCGGCGCCCAGTTCGGTCGTGCAGACCGGCGTGTAGTCGGCGGGGTGCGAGAAGAAGACGACCCAGCCGTCGCCGGCCCAGTCGTAGAAGCTCAGCTCGCCCTCCGACGAGTCCTGGGTGAAGTCGGGGGCCGTGTCGCCGAGACGCAGTGCCATCGGATCCTCCTCGGCTCGTGTTGTGGGGGAGCGTCCAGTCTGCGCCCGCTGCGGCGGTCGCACAAGGTGCGTCCGCGCCCAGGCCACCGAACCTCGATCGGACGGACGCGCACGGTTAGGCTGTGGCGCGCCGATGGACGCCACTCGCCCAGAGCCCCGACCGCCGCGCGAGCTTCCCCGCTGGGAGGACCGGCGCGGACGCTTCCACGAGGACGCCGCGCCGCGCGGATCGGCCGTCGTTCGCCTGCTGTGGGTCCTGGCCGGCTTCGTGTTCCTAGGCCTCGGCGCCCTCGGGGCGTTCCTCCCCGTGCTGCCCACGACGCCGTTCGTGCTCGTGGCCGCGGCGTGCTTCGCGCGCTCGTCGCCCAGGTTCTACGCGTGGCTGATGGACAACCGGGTGTTCGGGCCGGTCATCTGGCAGTGGCAGCAGTCCCGGACCATCCCGGCCCGGGCGAAGGCCGTGGCCGTCACACTGGTGGTGCTGACCATCGGCTCCTCCGTGGTGTTCTTCGTGCCCCACCTGGGAGCGCGCGTGGCCATGTCGGTCGTCGGCGTGGCGGTCGTCGCCTGGCTCCTGTCGGTGCCCTCCAGGCGCTGAGGCGGGCGAGGCAGGCCCGGGACCTCGGCCTGGAGGGCTGATCCCTACGGGACGTAGACGGTCTTGGCGTTCACGAACTCGCGGATGCCGTGGTGGGACAGCTCGCGGCCGTAGCCGCTGTCCTTGACGCCGCCGAAGGGCAGACGCGGATCGGAGCGGACGAAGTCGTTGACGAAGACGGCGCCAGCCTCCAGCTCGTCGGCGGCGATGCGGCGGGCGCGTTCCACGTCACGGCTGAACACGGCGGCGCCCAGGCCGTACGGCGAGTCGTTGGCGATGCGGATGGCCGCCTCCTCGTCGGCGGCGGGGATGATGGCGGCCACCGGGCCGAACAGCTCCTCCTCGTAGGCGGGCATTCCGGGGGCCACGTCGGTCAGGACGGTCGCCGGGTAGAACGCGCCGGGGCCCTCCGGGACGGAGCCGCCGAGGAGGCAGCGCGCGCCGGCCTCGACGCTCTCCTCCACCTGCCGGTGCAGGTCGTCGCGCAGGTCGTGCCGCGCCTGGGGCCCGAGATCCGTCTCCGGATCGGCGGGGTCGCCCATCTTCACGCCGCGCATGCGCTCGACGAACGCCTGCTCGAAGCGCTCGCGGACCGGCTCGACGACGACGAAGCGTTTGGCCGCGATGCAGCTCTGCCCGGAGTTGATGAGGCGGCTCTTCACGCAGACGTCCACCGCGTGATCCACGTCGGCGTCCTCGAGCACCACGTACGGATCGCTGCCTCCCAGCTCGAGGACGGTCTTCTTGATGGCCGCGCCGGCCTGCTCGGCGACCTTGCTCCCGGCCGCCACGCTCCCGGTGAGCGTGACGCCGGCCACGCGCCGGTCGCGGATGATGCGGCCCACGGGCTCGACGTCGATGAAGAGCGCCGTGAACAGCCCCTCCGGGAAGCCCGCGTCCTCGAAGACCTCCTGGATGGCCCGGGCGCATCCCGGCACGTTCGGCGCGTGCTTGAGCAGCGCCGCGTTCCCCGCCATGAGCGCCGGGGCGGCGAAGCGGAAGACCTGCCAGAACGGGAAGTTCCAGGGCATGATCGCCAGGATGGGCCCCAGGGGACGGTACGCGACGAAGCTCTCGCCGGCGTCCGTCTCGATGGCCTCGTCGGCGAGGAACCCGGCGGCCACTTCCGCGTAGTAGTCGCAGACCCAGGCGCACTTCTCGGCCTCCTTCTTCCCGTCGCCGATCCTCTTGCCCATCTCCCGGGTCATGAGAGCGGCGAGCTCCTCCGCCCGGTCGGCCAGGATGCGTGCGGCGGCGCGCATCCTGTGGGCCCGCCCCTCGAAGGACGTCCGCCGCCAGGCCCGGAAGGCCTCGTCCGCGTCGCGGAGGACCCCCTCGATGTCCTCGGCCGCCATCTGCTCCCACGCCCCGATCGTCTCGCCCGTCGTGGGGTTCACCACCTTCAGCGTCATGCTCGTCCTCCTCGCCGTCGCCGGGGGTCGCTCCCCGACCGTCGCGCACGGCGCCCCGGCATGCAACCGGCACGCCCCGTCCTCCGGCGCCGGTATCCTCCTTGCATCGGGTGATGCCCCCAGGGAATCGCAGCGGCGCGCCGCGGCCGGAGGCCGGAGAGGCGCGCGGGAGGTGCTCGATGGAGACCTGGCGACAGCTCAAGGCGTGGACGCTCGCCAACCTCGACGTCGCGTGGGACCTCGTGCGCATCTACATCGGCATCGGGCTGGTGGTGAAGGGCGTGTACTTCATCCAGGACGTGACCTTCGTCACGGACACCATGAGCCGCCACGCCGTGCCCGCGGCCTCGGTGGCCCTCGCACACTACGTCGCCGGCGCTCACCTTGCAGGCGGCGCGCTCCTGGCGGCGGGCTTCGTGACGCGCCTGTCGGCCCTGGTCCAGGTGCCCGTCCTCTTCGGCGCCGTCTTCTTCGTGCACATGCAGGAGGGGCTGTTCACCATGGCGCAGAACCTGGAGTTCGCCGCGCTGGTGCTGTTCCTGCTGTGCCTGTTCAGCGTGTTCGGGGCCGGGCGGCTGTCGGTGGACCACTACGTGTTCGAGCGGGGCGACACCGAGGAGCCCACGCACGGCACCTCGCACGCGATCTGGCCTGCGTAGCCGGGCTCCGGCCCCTCGTCGGTGGCTGCGGCCCTCTCCTTGGTGATCTTGGTGGTCAGGGACGGGCGCGGGCTTGGGCTGCACGCGCGTTTCGACCCCGACACACACGGGAGCAGGAGGGAACCATGTCGGCCCCGCGGCGAGGCTCGCGGGCGAGGCGCCGGTGGGCGCGGAGAGGGGTTGGCGTCGCGGAACGCCTCGGTGCGTGGCTTTCCACCACGATCCCGGGGCACTCCGCGGCCTTGCGGCCTGGCGCCCTGGCGCGCGCCCTCTGGAGCTGGGGAGATGTGTGTCACGACCCGGCCCCCGGGGGTCGCGTGGCACGCGGCTTGTATTGCTCTCGGCGGTTGCACCCCAGCCACGAGGAGGCCCCCATGGCCGACCTGACCACCGCCGCGCTGTTCACCCAGTACCTGGACGTCGTCAACCGCGCGATCGGGCAGCACCGCGACGAGTTCCCCTACAAGCAGATCCTGGCCGGCGGCCGCAAGCTGCTCGGCGACAAGCACGTGGGCGTCGGCATCTACAAGGAGCGCGGCGACCAGCCCCACGACTGGTTCACCATCCGGATGCTCGACGACGGACGCCTCGACATCGTCGAGCACGGCAAGGCGTCCCCCGACCTCACGTGGAAGGTCCGGGAGCAGCACCTCCACAACGTCGTGGACGACCCCGAGCCGTACATCGACCACCCGGCGAAGCTCGACCTGGACTGGCTGCGCACCCGCGTCAGCTGAGCGGTCCGAGCCTGCTCCCTACCAGCGGCTGTCGCTGCGGAGCAGGGCCTTCGCGTCGTCCGCCGGCAGCGGGCGGGCGAAGAAGTAGCCCTGTCCGTAGTGGCAGCGGAGCGTCCGGATCGCCGCCAGATCCTCCGGCGTCTCGATGCCCTCGGCCACGACCTCGAGCTCGAGGGCCTGGGCGAGGGCGCGGATGGCGCGGACCATCTCCTGCTTGCGGTGGTCCCCCTTCACCCGGTCGACGAAGGAGCGGTCGATCTTCAGGACGTCGAACGGATAGCGGTGGAGGTAGCTGAGGGACGAGTAGCCGGTCCCGAAGTCGTCGAGGCAGAGGCGGACGCCGAGGCTGCGGATCTCCCGGATCATCCGCTCGGCCACGTCGCGATAGCGGATGAGGGCCGTCTCGGTGAGCTCCAGCTCGAGCCGATGCCCCGGCAGGCCCGACTCGCGGAGGAGCACCTCCAGGCGGGTGGCCAGGTTGGGGTTCGAGAGCTGGCATCCGGACACGTTCACCGTGACCTGCGGGGGCTCGACGCCTTCCGACTGCTGCTCCCAGGCCATCGCCTCGGCGCACGCCTCCTGCATCACGATCCAGCCCAGGTCGTCGATGAGGCCGGACTCCTCGGCCACCTCGATGAACTCGCCCGGCGAGACCAGGCCGCGCTCCGGGTGCTGCCAGCGCACCAGGGCCTCGAACGAGGCCACGTGGCCATCCTCCAGGTCGATGATGGGCTGGTAGTGGAGGACGAACTCCCGGCGGTCGATGGCGTAGCGGAGCTCGGTCTCCAGGTTGAGCCGATCCCGGGCCCGGGTGCCGATCTGCTCGTCGAACATCTCGTGGGCCGCGCCGCCCCGCGCCTTCACGCGCACGGCAGCCGCGTGGGCGTCCCGCAGCACGTCCGCCGGGCGCGTGTAGCCGCTGTTGCTCAGAGCCACGCCGATGCTGGCGGTGATGTGGAGCTCGTGGTCGTCGATGTCGTAGGGGATCTCCATCAGGCGGAGCAGCCGCTGGGCGACCCGGGTGGCGTCCGTCACGTCGTCGATGGGCTCGATGAGGACGCCGAACTCGTCGCCGCCCAGGCGCGCCAGGGTGTCCGTGGGGCGGATCCCGGCGCGCATGCGGCTCGCCGCGGCCTGGATCAGCTCGTCTCCGGCGTCCGGCCCCAGCCCCTCGTTGACCTTGCGCAGCCGATCGAGGTTCACCAGGAGCAGGCCGAAGTGGCGCGCCGGATCCCGCTGCAGCTGACGGAGGAGGTGGCCCAGGCGTTCGAGGAACACGGAGCGGTTGGGCAGCCCGGTGAGATCGTCACGGCGCTTGAAGGCCGTGACGTCGCGGGTGGTGATGACCACGCCGCCCACGGTCTCGTCCGCCGTGCGGTTCACCAGGAGCGACTGGAGGTGGAGGATGCCGCCGTCCTTGGGCTCCCCGCGGAGGTAGACCTCGATCCGGGCCTCGTCCGCGGCCAGGCAGCGCTCGAACGCCGCCTGGAGCTTCTCCCGGTCGGCCGTGTGGACCCAGGCGAAGGGATCCAGGTCCACCAGGTCGCCGCGGGGCCAGCCCAGGACCCGGTCGCACGAGCCCCCGACGAAGAGGGTGTGCAGGTCGGGCGTGACGACCTGCAGGACATCGTCCATCTGGCGGGTGACCTCGAGGAACCAGGCCTCCCGGGAGCGGAGCCGCTCCTCGATGCGCTTGTGGCGGCCGACGTCGCGCGTGCACACCACGACGCCGTGGACCAGGGGATCCCGAAGCTGGGAGACGGCCACGGACTCCAACTCCACCCAGTGGCCGTCCCGGTGACGTCCGCGGAACTCGACCTCCGCATGGGCGCCCTCGGCCACGCACCGGGCCAGGGCGTCGCGCACCGCCTGGCGATCTTCCGGGTGCACCACGGACAGGGCGTCCGATCCCAGGCTGGCCGCCGGATCCCAGCCGAGCATCCCCGCGAGGGCGTCGTTGACGAACGCCAGGCGCCCGGCGCGATCCACCACGCACACGATGTCCCGGACGTGCCGTGTCACCGCGCCGACGTAGGCCTCGGGCCGGGCCTCGGCCAGGGGACGGAACGGGTTGGGAGGGCTGCCCTGCTCGTCTGCAGCCATGCGCTCCTCGGTGCTCGGGCGGGCGTCAGCCCGGACGGACCCGCGATGCTAGCAGCTACCCCCGGGGGGCGTCATGCCGCGGTGGGGTCACAGGGCGGTCGCAAAGTCGACCGCCCTCCCTTGCCCTTGCCCTTGCCCTTGCCCCCGCCCTGGGGTCAAGCCTGCTCACTTCTCACTTTCCGCCCGCGGCAGGGCTACGCGCTCTCCTCCCACAGGGCCGGGCCGCCGCCCTCGGAGCCGGCGGTCTCCCGGGCGCGCACCTGGGCCACGAGGTCGGCGAGGTGGACGTTGGCCGGCGCCCGGTGGGCCGACTCGCCCACGACGGAGAGGACCTCCATGAGCTTCTTGCCGCGGGGATCCCTCGCCTCCGGGGCGAAAGTCTTGTCCTCCGGGCTGTGGTCGATGGCGTCGAGGACGTCCGTGATGCGGATCTTGGAGAGATCCCGCGCCGGCACGTAGGCGCTGTCCCCCTCGTGGACGGCGGCGGCCAGCAGCCCCTTGTCGACCAGGATGGTGAGGACCGAGCGGGCCATGCGCTCGGGGACCCCCGACTCCGCCGCGAGCTGGTGCAGGGTCCGCGGGGGATCGCCGCGCAGGAAGGCGGCCGCGCTCTCCACCATGAGGCGGACCGCCACGAAGCGTTGCACGGCGGGGCTCGGGGCCTGGGTGTGCACGCGCCAGCGGAAGCCGGTCTCGTTGTGGGTCGCGGCGGCGACCTCCGCGCCGAACAGCACGACGACCCAGCTCACGAAGATCCAGACCAGGAACAGCGGGATGGTGGCGAAGCTGGAGTACAGGGCGCTGTAGCGGGCGGCGCCGATCTGGAAGGCGGCATAGGCCTGGAGCACCCCGTACCACGTGACCCCGGCCACCAGCCCCCCGATGACGGCCGAGCGCGCCGGCACGCGCGTGTGGGGCATGACCACGTAGAGGAACGTGAAGACCAGCGACGCCGACATCATCGCCGCCAGCTCGATCATCACGTCGTGCAGGGGTCCTACCAGCTCGTAGTCGGGCTCCCACCCGGCCACGACGGTCGACAGGAGGAGGCCGAGGGGGATGACGAAGAGGATGGCGGAGTAGTCGGCCATCTTCCGGATGACGGTGCGCGGGCGGTGGACGCCCCACACCTGGTTGAAGGCCTCCTCGACCGTGTGGAGCAGCACGACGACCAGGTAGAGGAGGAAGGCGAGGCCGACGACCCCCAGGGGCGCGATGGTGGTGGTCCCGCCGAACTCCAGGACCCGCATGAAGGCTTCCCGGAGCGTCACCTGGCCGGCCTCGCCCGGGCCGAACGTGCTGTCGATCAGCGGCCGGAGCGTGCCCTGGATGAAGGCGTCGTATGCCCCGAAGCCCTTGAGCGCGCTGAAGAAGAAGGCCAGCATGGGGACGAGCCCCAGGACCGTGTCGAAGGCGAGCACCGAGGCGTGGTGGACGCCTTCGTCCCGGACGAAGCCCCGGAAGGCCAGGATGAGGATTCGCAGCGCGCTTCTGAGCCCGCGGAGGATCCACGGCGAGCCCTCCCGGGGGGGCTCCCAGAGATCCTCTCTCAGGTATCGGCGTATGCGGTCGAGCGCCATGGCGCGATCATCGGCCGTGGCGTCCAATTTGCAAGATACCTGGACCCGGGGAGTCCTCGTCGGGGTCCGACGCTGCGCACCCGCCACGCCCACCGAGGAGGCCCATGAGTCGCCTGGAGCACATCTACCGCACGTCCCTGGCCCTGCTCACGGACCTGTACCAGCTCACCATGGCGTACGGATACTGGAAGGCCGGGATGGCGGGCCGGGAGGCCGTGTTCCACCTGTTCTTCCGTAGCTGCCCCTTCGACGGGGGCTACGCGCTGTCCTGCGGGCTGGACGACGTGGTCGGTTACCTGGAGCGGTATCGCTTCACCGACGAGGACCTGGACTACCTCCGCGGGATCCCGGGAGACGACGGGGCGCCGGTGTTCGACGACGGGTTCCTGGCGTGGCTGGCCGACCTGCGGCTGGAGGTCGACGTGGACGCCGTGCCGGAGGGGACCCCGATGTTCGCCCACGAGCCGATGATCCGCGTCCGCGGCCCCCTCGCGCAAGCCCAGCTCCTGGAGACGCCGCTGCTGACCCTGACGAACTTCCCCACGCTCATCGCCACCAAGGCCTCGCGCATCTGCCTGGCGACCGGCGGCGGGGCGGTGGTGGACTTCGGGCTGCGCCGGGCCCAGGGGACCGACGGCGGCCTGACCGCGGCGCGCGCGGCGTACGTGGGCGGCTGTGCGGGCACCTCCAACGTGCTGGCCGGCCGGCACTACGGGATCCCGGTGAAGGGGACCCACGCGCACAGCTGGATCATGAGCTTCGACGAGGAGCGCGACGCCTTCATGACCTACGCGCGGGTGATGCCGAACAACAGCATCTTCCTGGTGGACACCTACGACACCCTCGAGGGCGTCCGCCGGGCCGTGGAGGCCGGCCGCTGGCTGCGGGAGCAGGGCCACGAGATGGTGGGGGTGCGGCTGGACTCCGGCGACCTGGGCGAGCTCGCGCGCGGCGCCCGGCGCATCCTCGACGAGGCCGGCTTCGAGGACGCCGCCGTCGTGGCGAGCGGCGACCTGGACGAGCACAGGATCGACGACCTCGTCCGCGGAGGGGCGCCCATCGACCTGTGGGGCGTCGGCACGCGGCTGGTCACGGGGTGGGAGGAGCCGGCCCTCGGCGGCGTCTACAAGCTCGGCGCCATCCGGGGCGAGGACGGCACCTGGCACCACCGGCTGAAGACGTCCGACGACCCGGCGAAGCTGACGAATCCGGGCGTGCAGCGCCTCCGGCGATACCGGGACGCGGACGGCGTGGCGCGCCTCGATGTGATCCACGAGGAGGGGGAGCGGCTGGAGCCCGGCACGGAGGTCACGCGAATCGACCCCGGGGGAGGGAAGGCGGTGATCCCGGACGACGCGGTGCCCGAGGAGATGCTGGTGCCGATCCTGCGCTCCGGACGCCTCACCATGACGTCGCGGCCCTCCCTCCATGCCGTCCGCGACGGCGCGGCCGAGGCGCTCGGCGGTCTGCCGGAGGCCGTCCGGAGGCTGGAGTGCCCGGAGCCGTTTCCGGTGGCGCTCTCCCCGGTCCTTCAGCGCCGGAAGGACCGGCTGATGGAGGCGCACCGGCGGACCGAATGAACCCGGCGAGAGGAGCCCCCCCATGCACGCGCTGATCCTGATCGACATCCAGAAGGACTTCATGCCGGGCGGTCCCCTACCCACGAAGCGGGGGGACGAGATCGTGGCCGGCGTCAACAAGCTGCAGGAGCGCTTCCCGCTCGTGGTGGCCACCCAGGACTGGCATCCGCCCGATCACGGGAGCTTCGCGTCCAACCACGAGGGCCGCGAGCCCATGGACGTCGTCGACCTGCACGGGCTGGAGCAGATCCTCTGGCCGGATCACTGCGTCCAGGACAGCGACGGCGCGCGCTTCGTCGACGGCCTGTCCACGGCCCGGGTCGAGGCCATCTTCCGCAAGGGCATGGATCCGGAGATCGACAGCTACAGCGGGTTTTTCGACAACGGCCACCGGAAGAAGACGGGCCTGGGCGACTACCTGCGCGGCCGCGGTGTCGAGGACGTCTGGATCTGCGGCGTCGCCACGGACGTGTGCGTGAAGTTCACGGCCCTGGACGCCCGGGAGCTGGGCTTCCGCACCCGCGTCATCGAGGACGCCACCCGCGGCGTGGAGGCGCAGGAGGGCGACATCCGCAAGGCCCTGGATCATCTGCGCGAGCGGGGCTGCGAGATCGTGCGGAGCCCGGACGTGCCCCACTCCCTCCGCTGAGTCAGGACTGCAGGAGGAGCATCACCTCGCGGGTGACCTTCGCGGCGAGGACCGAGGAGGCGCCCGTGGGGTCCAGGGCCGGGGCCAGCTCCATCACGTCGGCGGCCACGAGGCGGCACTCCGTGAGGGCGGGCAGCAGGGCGGCGAAGTGCGACCACAGGAGGCCGCCGGGCTCCGGCGTGCCGGTGCCGCCCATGACCCCGGGGTCGAAGACGTCGAGGTCGAGGGTCAGGTACACGGGGCTCCCGCGATGCGGCTCGAGCGCCCGGGCGAGGGCCTCCGGCTCCGGGTCCACGAGGCGGCCCGCCTCGCGCATCTCGGTGAACTCTGCCCGCGTGCCGGAGCGGATCCCGACCTGGATCAGCCGCCCCGAGCCCACGATCTCCAGGCATCGGCGCATGGTGCAGGCGTGGTTGTGGGGCGAGCCGAGGTAGGACTCGCGCAGGTCGGCGTGCGCGTCGAGCTGGACCACCACGAGGTCGGGGTGGTGGGCCGCGGCGGCGCGGATCGCCCCGGTCGTCGGGGAGTGCTCTCCACCGAGGAGCACGGGGCGGATACCCCGGCCCAGGAGGTCCCGCGCGGCGGCCTCCACCATGTCGACGACCGGGTCCGGTGCGCCGAAGGGGACCTCCAGATCGCCCAGGTCCGCGTAGCGCCGGTCCTCCAGGTCCCGGTCCAGGACGGGGGAGTAGGTTTCCAGGACGTCGCTGGCCTCGCGCAGGGCGCCCGGACCGAACCGTGCGCCGGGCCGGAAGGACGTCGTGCCATCGTACGGGACGCCGAGCAGGGCCACCTCGCCCTCGGCGGCCTCGGGCGCCGCGCCCAGGAAGCGCCGCCCGGCGTCGTCCAGGGTGAACGTGCCCCTCATCGGCCCAGCGCCCGCTTCACGTGGTTGGGCACGGCGAAGGCGCCCCTGTGCACCTCGCGGTTCCAGACGTCGCTCGTCTCCTCGATCCGCGCGGCCCGCTCCGGGTGGACCGCCATGGGATCCTGCGTGTGCGTGGCGTAGACCCACGACCAGGACCCGCCCGGGTAGAGCACCGTCGTCCCGTAGTAGGGGTGCACCCGCTCGAAGACCCGCTCCAGCGTGCGGATCATCTCCAGGTGGACGCGCTTGATGAGGGTGGGGTTCTCCGCCTGGCCGACGAACACCCCGTCCCGGGTCAGCAGCCGCGCGCATCCGCGGAAGAAGGCCTCGTCGAACAATCCCCGGGCCGGTCCCACCGGGTCGGAGCCGTCCACCAGGACGACGTCGTAGGGCGGGACGTCCGCCTCGCGCGCCCAGCGGATACCGTCCGCGATGTGGACGTGCAGGCGCGGATCGTCCCACGCGGTGCCGATGGTGGCGAGGTGCTCCCGGCAGGCCTCCACGACAAGGCCGTCCACCTCCACCATGTCCACGTGCCGCACCTCCGGGTGACGCAGCACCTCGCGCACCGTCCCGCCGTCGCCGCCGCCGATTACCAGCACCCGCTCGATGCGGGGAGCGGTGGTCATGGCCGGGTGGGCGATCATCTCATGATAGCTCTTCTCGTCCCCCTCGGCGGTCATCCACACGTCGTCGATGAGCAGGGCGCGGCCCAGGGCCTCGGTCTCCACGACGTCGACCTTCTGGAGGTCGCTCCGCCCGGCGAACAGCGTGCGGACGACCTTGAGGCCGATGCGCACGTTCCCGTCGTGGACCTCGTCATACCAGAGCGCCATCGCCTCACCCCTCCCCGTCGAGCGGTCCGCGCCGGGTGTCGTCCCAGAGGACCATGCCCGCGAAGGCCGCCCCGTGGCGCTCCACGCGGTGCTCGGCCCCGGCGGACAGGACCTCCTTCACCTCCCGGTTCCGCCACGCCATGCCCTGGACGGCCATCTCGCGGACCTGGGCCTGCACGACCTCCAGGCGGCCCTCGGCGTGGTGCTCCATGATGAGCCCGGGCAGGCTCGGGTTCGCGGGCACGGCGATGGCCACGGCCGCCGCGATCCAGCGCCCGGGCTCCGAGACGCACATCTCGGCGTAGGCCACCGGCACCAGCGCGCCGTAGGGCAGCGGGATCGGTTCGATGCGCTCGCAGCGCGGCGGGAGGATGGACGACAGGCGCACGAGGTTCGTGTCGCCGACCCCGGCGTCCAACAGCGCCTGGTCGAAGGCGTTCAGCTCGCTCCACCCGTCTGCGCTCCCCTGGACCAGGAAAAAGCGGGTCGGTTGCTCGAAGATCACGGGTTCCACCTCTCCAGCGCGCTTCGGCCGGCTCGCGCGGCCCGGGGCGGGGCGCCCGCCGCCTGCAGGTGTCGATGGACCACCATGGACGGCCCCGCGGAGCGCGTGCCGCGATGGACCACCATCAGCTCGAAGTCGTGCGCGCCGAGGCCCGCGGCGAGCACGTCGTGCGCCGCCTCGGGGAGGCACTCCCCGCACGTGTAGATGTCCACGGCCGCGTAGCCGACCTCCGGCCAGGTGTGGATCGACAGGTGAGACTCCTGCACGACCACGACGCCGCTCACGCCCTGAGGCGCGAAGCGGTGGAACGTGCAGCCGACGATGGTGGCCTCCGCGGCGACGGCCGCCCGGCGCATGAGGCCCTCGACGCGCGCGGTGTCGTCGAGCAGCGTCGTGCAGCAGCCCCGGTACTCGGCCAGCCAGTGACGCCCGAACGTGTCCACTTACACGGTCCTCCCGGTGGCCCGAACACGGGCTGTCGAGCGCCGCCGCGACGGCGCGTTTCCTCGCGCTCCCCTCCAGCAGGCCGACGGCCCGCTCGCGTACGCGCGTGCGCGCGACCCCGCGGCGTGGCGGGGAAGCTACGTGGACCTGAAGAGGGAACGCAAGGGATCATCACAGACCCGGAGGCAGAGGTCAAAACCCACGCCTGTTCAGTGGGTTGCGCGGCGACTTCGCAGGCAGGCCGGGAGCGTGACGGATCGCGGGGAGGGCGACTACGGGCGGGGCCACGGGCCCGGCGCGACCACGCGCGCCATGTGCTCCGGCCGGGCGATCGTCTCGGCCCTCATGGCCTCGTCCGCCTCCTCTGCGCCGAGGGCGTCGCCGCGGACCTGGGCGAGGCGTCGCCGTGCCACGGACGCGTGCAGGGCCATGTCGCCCTCCTCGAACCCGGCGATCGCCCGCTCCAGGAGGCGGGCGGCCCGGGCCGAGCGCCGTTGCGCCGTGGCGACGCCCGCGTCCAGGAGGTCCGCGTGCGGCGCGATCCAGGGCATGTCCTCGCGCCGGAGGGCTCGCGCTCGACGGGTGGCCCGCCGGATCAGCCGCCGTCGTCGTCCGCCGTCCTCGCAGGCGGCGGCCAGGTCCACCCGCCCCCGGAGGTCCAGGTACAGCGCGCGATAGTACTGGCCGCCGGCCAGGAGCATCGACCGCTTCAGCGCGCCCTCGCCGGCGTCGAGCCGGGCGTTCGCGTCCTGCCCCCGGCCCGCGTGGAGCAGCGCCTGGACCTCGCCGTTGAGCGCCCAGAAGTGGACGATGTGATAGCCCTCGGGCGTCCACCGGCCGATGGCCTCGGCGAGCGCACGCGCGCCGACCTCGGGCTGGTCGTCCATCAGGTGCCGGAGGCTCTCGAAGCGCGTCCGGAGCTGGGTCTCCAGGTACAGGTCGCCCCGCTCCACGGCGTCTCCGAGCATGTCGTCGAGCCGCTCCCGGAGGTCCCGGAGCCGCCCCATGTGGAGCAGGGCGTTCAGGGAGAGGAAGCCCGCGGTGTCCATCTCCCACGTCACGCCCGTGCAGCGGGAGCGGAAGGTGTCGAGGGCGTCCTCGGCGCACTCCAGGGTCCGCCGCCAGCGGCCCCGCAGCCAGTGGACGGCCCCGTCGGACATCACCGTCAGGGCCTCGGGGTAGGGGTGGTCGACCTCTCGGGCGGCCGCGTGCGCCCGGCGGCTCAGCTCCTCGCTCCGCCGCTCGTCCCGCCCGCCCCCGATCCCGGAGAACGCCAGCTCCACGGCCAGCGCCCGGGCGAGGCGACGCGGCTCGCCGGCGTCGAGGGCACACCGCAGGTGCCGCTTCTGCACGGCCTGGGAGGCGACGGGGTTGGCCATGGACAGCCCGATGGTCCCGGACCAGAGGATGTCGATGCGCTCCATCTCCTCGGGATCCCGGGCGGACGCGGCGCCCGTCCGGTGCTCGAGCCCTCGCAGCCGCAGCAGGAGGGACTGCCAGCCGAAGGACGCGAACGCCGTCAGGCCGCTGCCGCTCACGTCCACCCCGACGCCGCCCAGGACCTTCCGGACGACGGACTCGCCGGCGTCATAGGCCCCCGCGAAGAGGAGCTGCTCGGCGGCGAGGACGCGGAGACGCCGCGCCTCCGGCTCGTCGAGGACGTCCGCGGCGTGGAGATAGGCCCGGGCCGCGTCCGGACCGCGCCCGGCGTTCCGGAGGGCGTCCGCCACCAGGAGCCGGAGCGCCCCGTCGTCGGGGTCGCCCGCCTCCAGGGCCAGGGAGTAGAAGCGCGCGGCGCGATCGAAGGCGAGGGTGTCGGCCGCCCGATCTCCGGCCCGCCGGGCCTCCCTCGCCGCGCGCGCCGGCTCCCCGCCCAGGTGGAGGTGCACGGCCAGGAACTCGGCGTCGTGGCGGCCCGTCAGCATCGCCGCGTCCGCCAGGGCCAGGTGGCGCTCGGCCCGCTCGTCGCGGGACAGGCCGGCCACGACCGCCTCCCGGATGCGATCGTGATAGGGCTCCACCGCGAGCGTTCCGCGCACGGGTCGGGTCCGCAGCAGGCGGCCGTGGCGGAGGAGGTTCATCATCTTCAGGTCGAGGCCCCCGAGGCGCGCCGCCTCCTGGACGAGCCGGTCGGGGACGGGCTCGGCGGCGACCGCGGCGCACTCCAGGAATCGGCGGGCGTCGCGAGGGAGGTGTTCCACACGCTCGGCGATCATCGCGTCCAGGCCGGCCGGCGGGAGGGGAGCGTCCCGCTCGCGCATGAGGTGGAACGCGAGCTCGTCGATGAGCAGCGGGTGGCCGCCCGACTCCTCCGCCACCCGCGCCGCGCCGTCCGGGTCGTCCACCAGGAGGGACGCGAGCTGCCGGGCGCCGTCGGGATCGAGCACGTCCAGGTCGATCTGCGTGACGTGCTCCGCGCGCTCCACGGGGCCTCCCTTGCCGAGCAGCGCCCGCAGGAAGGGGCTGTGCTCGGCCTCGTCGGAGCGATACGCGCCCACCAGGAGCAGGGGCGGCGGATCCGGCGGGCGCAGGATCTCCGCGAGCATGGCGACGCTGTCCTCGTCCCCCCACTGCAGATCGTCGAGGATCAGCACCGGCAGGCGCGAGCGCCCGACGCGCTCCAGCAGCTCCCGGAGGGCCCGCAGGCCCCGGCGCTGCGCCTCGCGGACGTCCAGGTCCGACGCGCGCTCGCCGCGCTGGTCCAGCACCGGGAAGAGACGCGCCAGCTCTCCCATGTCCGGGGGCGTCCACTCGGCCGCCTGGCGCCGGCCCGCCCTCGCGACGAGGCCGGCCAGCCCGTCGACCACGCCGTCCAGGGCGCAGTACGGCACGGAGCCCCGCTCGTAGCAGCAGCCGCGGAGGATCACGGTGTTCCGCTCCGTGTCCGAGGCCGCCACGAAGCGCTCCAGCAGGGCGCTCTTGCCGACGCCCGACAATCCCGACACGAGGACGATCTCCTGCGTCCCGAGGCTCGCGCTGTCGAGGGCCTCCTCCAGGCGGCGCAGCTCCTCGGAGCGACCCACGAAGGGGCGCCGCCGGTGGGCATGACGCCTGCTGTTCCCGCTCGAAGGGGCCCCGGCGTGTCGCTCGCCTCCGAGCGCGCGGACGAGGGATGCACCTCCGGGCCGGCGGTCCGGGTCGCGCTCCAGCAGGCGGACGCAGAGATCCTCCAGGTCGGACGGCACGTCCCCGGCGACGTGGCGCGGAGGCAGGGCCGGGAGGACCTGCTTGGCGCGGACCACCTGCGAGGGCTCCCCCGCGAACGGCGAGCGCCCGGTGAGGGCCTGGTAGAGGATCACGCCGAAGCTGTACCAGTCGCTCGCCTCCGTGGGCGCGGCGCCCGCGCAGACCTCCGGGGCCATGTAGCGGGGGGTGCCCGCGACGGTGCCGTCCTCCCCGGCCGCCTGGTGCAGGGGCGTCACCAGCCCGAAGTCCAGCACGACCACCCGACCGTCACGCTCCACGAGGACGTTGCTCGGCTTGATGTCGCGGTGGAGTCGGCCGCCCTCGTGGAGCGAGCGGATGGCGCCCGCGAGCTGGCGCAGCGCCTCGCGGACAGCGGCCTCGTCCCGCTGCGCGCGCCGGCCGGACAGGGGCGCCGGGCGGGTGGAGAGCAGCATCGGATCGTCGGTCGGCCACGACGACGGGGCCGGGCCGTGGGCTCGCGTCTCGTCCGGTGCGAGGACCGTCGTGGCCTGGGCGAGGACGTCCGGGTCTTGCGCCGCGGCGTCCGTCCGGGGGAGGTGCTCGTCCGGCGGGGCCTCCTCCGCGCCGAGCAGCCAGGCGTCGAGCGGCTGGCCGTCCACGTACTCCATGGTGAGGAACCAGTCGTCCCCGGAGCCGTGGAGCTCGTAGAGGGCGGCGAGGTGGCGGTGCGAGACGTCTGCGAGGGAGCGGAACTCGTCCTTGAAGCGGACGAGGGCCCGGGGATCGCGGACGTGCAGACGCTTGAGCGCCACGACCTGGTTCGTCGCGGCGTCGAAGGCCTTGTACACGGTCCCGAAGGCGCCCGCGCCCAGCCGCTCCATGAGCCTGAAGCGCTCGGTGCCCGTGAACGTCTCCGACGCGTGGGACTGCGTCCCCCCCATGCCAACCCCTTTGGAGAGCGGCGATGATCGGGACCCTCACGGCGTCGGGTCAACGGCACCCGCCCCGACGGGTGACACCTCGTGCCCTCACTCGAGGTATGGAAAGACCTCGCGCTCGAACAGGTCGGCGGCCAGGGGGCGGCCCTCCAGGCGGGGGCCGTAGTCGCGCCGCGCGTCCACGCGGTAGTCCGCGGTGCGCGGCCGGATGGAGGGGAGCCAGGCCGAGTGCATGCTGAAGCCGAAGTCGAGGTCCGGGTGGCCGAGCCGGCAGAGCGGCCCGGAGGCCAGGTCCGCGGCGTCGAAGACCCAGACCTGGTTGTCCCTGTCGGTCCAGACCGTGCACGCGATCCAGCCGTCCGTGTCCCCGGTGCTGCCCGGGCGGGGCACGAACTGCGGGGACGACGGGTGGGTCGAGCCCTCGAAGGCGTAGACGTCGGCGAGGTCCATGGACTCGGTGTCCACCCGGAACAGCGTCGGAGGGCGCCCGCCCTCCTGGGCGATGCGTCGGAGGCCCTCCAGGGACGCCAGGCGATCCGGGTAGTCGGCGTACAGGTCGTGGATGAACCGGGACGACAGGTCGGGCCAGAAGCCGCTGGCGAACCAGTAGAGGCTGCGGATCCGCTCGGGCGGCTTGTCCCAGGCCGGGACGTCGCGCCCGGCATACAGCGCGAGGGCCCAGGTGTGCTCGTCGGAGGCGGCGAGGCGGGCCTCCACGACCCGGCCGGAGGCGGCCTCGATCACGTAGCGGCCGACGCGCGAGACGTCCATGGCCCCGGCGATGAAGCCGTGCACGTGCTCGGGCAGCGGGGCGTCGTCCCACGCGGAGCGATCGTAGGGCCGGACCCACTCGGCGATGTCGAGGGCGCAACCGTGGCCCACGTGGAGCGTCAGGCGCCCGTCGTCGTCGAAGTAGTCGGCGAGGAAGTGGACGGCGCCCAGGGGGAAGCGCACGCGGCGGGCGCGGACCTGGCGCTCCCGGGTGTCGCCCCGCAGGGGGCGCTGACCGTCCGCCAGGTCGCGGCGATCGACGATGTAGAGGATCGTCTCGCTGCCCTGGGGATCCGCCACCAAGGCGCGCAGGAGCCGATCCGCGGCCTCGCTGTCCCGGAGCGGGTTGTTGAAGAACTGGTCCAGGTCCAGCTTGAAGTTCGTGTCCAGGAGGATCACGTGGTTCCGGGTCACGGCCACCTGGTGCATGCTCTGCGACACCCAGGCCGGGGTCCCGTCGGGGAGGACCACGCGCCAGCGCTCCAGGTCCCCGTCCCCGCTCCATCGCACGACGTAGAGGAAGTCGTCCGGGATGGTGACGCCGAGGGCGCGGGACAGGGCCGTCCGGGCCCGGCTCATGGCCGTCCGGGCGCGGCGGCCGAGGCGGCGGCGCTCCTCGAACAGCCCGGCGGCCCGCCACATCAGCCCGTCGAGCGCTCGCGGGACGACGTCGCGCCACAGCCTGCCCGGGGCCAGGTCCATCATGCTGAGCCCGGAGCGCCCGAAGTTCACCGTGAACAGGTCTCCGGTGTGACCGTCGAACGCCGGGTGTGCGGTGCTCAGGATCGGTGCGAACGGGAGGCGGTGGAGCGCCTCGGGGCGCCACTCGTCCTGGTAGCCCACCGGGGTGACGGTGCGGAGGCTCACCGGGTCGATCTCCAGCGGGCGGCCCGGGTCGTAGCAACACAGCAGCCGGGCGCGATCCGACCCGGGCATGCGCATGGGCGTGAGGGCGGTGTTGCCGTAATTGCGCGTGCCCAGCAGCGGCGAGCCTCGCAGGATCCCGGCGCAGTGAAAGCGCAGGGGCTCCCACTCCGTGCCGGGGCGCGCGGCGGCGTCCGCGTGATAGCAGGGCGGCTTCAGAATCCGGGTCGTGATGCGCGGCCCCGAGCCGTCGAAGTCGAGGCGGTGCACCATGCCGTCGCCGTTGATCACCGAGGGCATCCCCGGGTACGGCAGCCCGCCCGAATCCACGGTGCCCACCGGCCCCATCCAGAAGTAGTGGCCGTGGAGATCCGGAGGCAGGCGACCCTCCAGGATCTCCAGGGGGTGCTCGGTGCGCTCCTCTCGGGTCGCGCTCAGGGCGAAGGCGGGGAAGGGCGATGCAGCAGGCATATCAGTCTCCTCGACACCCTGCAGGATACGGCGTGCCACGCGCTCGGCAAGTGGGCGCTGTATCCCCTACCATCGAAAGGGTGCTATGGAAACTAGGACCAGCGCCTGTTCTGGGACGAGCGCTACCACGAGGACGGCACCCCCAAGGACCACCCCCTGAACGCCGAGCGCTACCAGGGCGCGAACATCCTCCTGTCCGGAAACAACTTCGGCTGCGGCTCCTCGCGCGAGCACGCCCCCCAGGTCATCGTCCGGGCCGGCTTCGACGCCGTCATCGCCGGCTCCTTCGCCAAGATCTTCTTCGGGAACTCCCTGACACTGGGCCTCCCCTGCGTCGCCGTCTCCGAGAGCGACGTCCAGGCCCTCCAGGACGCCGTCGAGGCCGACCCCGCGCTCGCCGTCGCCATCGACGTGAAGACCGGCACCATCACCGCCGGAGACCAGACCTTCCAGGGCCACATCCCCCACAGCGCCGCCGACGCCCTCGTGAACGGCCGCTGGGACCCCCTCGCCGAGTTGCTCTCGAACGCCGACGAGAGAGAGAAGGTCGCCGCCGACCTGCCCTACACGCACTGGTAGACGGCCACGGCAGCACGCCGGGGCTCGTTCAGTCATCGGGATGCGTACACGGCGGACACGGATAGAACGTCCACTCGTATCGGAGGCGGCCGTCCTCGTGGTCGAACGCCATGAGTCGCGCTTCGTGTGGCGTGAGCACGAAGACCGCGAGCCGCTCGGGCATGAACCGAAGCGCCACGCCCGGCCTCCCCGCCCGGAACGAAAACGGCCCGAGAGTGTGGTCGAGCCAGAACTCCCTGGCCTCCTCGTCGTAATGCGCGCTCATCAACTCGCCGTGTCCGCTCGGCAGCTCCGGGATCTCCGCTCCACGCCACGTCCACCGAATGGCATCGAAGAAGCCCGCCTGCAGATGGTGGTCACACACCATGTAGGTCGGTACGCCGGTCTCCGGGTGGGCGCCCGGTAGCTGCTCGATGGGCGGTAGCTCCACCTCCGACCAGAGCCTTGCCGGCGGTTCGCAGACGCAACTCGGCTCCAAAGGGAGCTTGGCTCCGATCTCACACACTTCCGGCCCGGCGTCTGCAAACTCCCCTTCACGGTTCCCAAGTCCCGGACCTCCGTCGTGCTCCGTCTTTGGGCCACGTCCGTCCCCGGGCGCATGCCAACCGTCTCCGAATCGATCCACCGGCGCGTCGCTGGGATCCCATGGCATTGCGCCGTCCGAAACCTCGCGGTCGATGGCTGGACCGTCTGGCCCGGCCGGGCCGAATACGGACTCCTCGTTGCCCACCGTTTCGCACCCCACGATCCATAGACTGGCGAGGAGGCCTGTGATGGCCTTGCTCAGTAGCGTCCGTACCAAGATCGCCTCCGAGGAGTCGTGCCGTCAGTGAACAGGATGTTGTTGACGATGGTGTTGTCCGAGTACTTGTTCAATGGGGCCCCGGTGCTCGGGACATGGGACCCTGAAACCGGACCACCCTAATGGCTAATTGTCGCTAAGAGGGTGGAGGCCGTTGTTCTTGAGATACGTCATCGGGCTGATGTTGCCCAGGCCGCTGTGGCGGCGGCGGGCGTTGTAGTAGGCGAAGTGACGATGGACGACGGCTGCGAGCTCGTCCAGATCCTGGGCCTCGGCGATGAGAGACTCGCACTCGTGCTTGATCCGGGACCAGAGCGACTCGACCCAGGGGTTGTGCCGGGCGCCGTTCTCCGAGAAGGACACCTGCATCCCGTGCTGGGAACGTCCGGACGGATCCGCTCCCTCGGCGGTCACGCGCGCCGAGGAGCGAGCGGGGAGCGCGGCGCGCAGGGGCGCCGATCACGGACCGCTGTCCGGCCGGATCACACGTCCTGTGTAGAGCCGGGGTCCGCGTCCTCCCTGGGGCCGGCGTCGGGCTCCGGCGGCCCGCAGACGCCCTGGACGCAGCCCGCCGAAGAGGCGCAGTGGGCGTCCTCGCTGCAGGGCGCGCCGTCCGGCAGGCACCCGGGGCGCTGGCAGTGGCCGTCCACGTCGTGCTCCCAGGGGGCGACCGGTGGAAGCGACCTCAGAAGTTGAACCGCAGGCTCCCCTCGTACGTGAACATGTGGAACCAGTCGCTCTCCGGCAGGCCGATGCCGAAGGCGGCGTCGCGGTTCTCCAGGTGCGCTCCGCGATACAGCAGCTTGCCGCCCAGGGTGATGTGGGGCGTCAGGTGGATGTCCACGCCGCCGCCCGCCTGCAGGCCCGGTCCCGTGAGGCTGCTCCCGTAGAAGTCGTCGCGGCTCAGGGCGTAGAAGCCCATGCCGACGTTCGCGAAGGGCTCGATGCGCGTCGGCTCCGGCAGGAGGTAGATGCGCACGTCCGCCGTGAACATGGACAGGGTCCCGTCGTCGAAGTGCGGCGCGCTCTCGCCGGCATCGTGGAAGGTCGTGGTCCATGACAGGTCCAGCCCGGCGTGCTGGGTGAAGCGCCACCCGAGGAACAGGTCGAAGCCCCCGCCGGGCTCGAGGTACTGGGAGTACTCCGAGTCACCCGCGGCCTCCACGACGTTCCCCAGGCCGCCGAAGCCCAGGTAGAAGACGGGCCACGGCGAGCGGCGCTCCACGGGGCGGCGGGGACGCCGGCGCTCGCTCGGCGGGGGAGGCGGCGGGGGCGGACGCCGCGCGTGGTGGTGCTCGAACGGCGCCGGGTGCGCCGAGGCGGCGGGCGGCGCGGCCGGAGCAGCCATCAGCGCGGTCAGGGCGATGAACAGGAACGTCCGCATCCCAGCACCTCCACGAGAGCGTCCTCGCGCACCCTTCGACGGCGCCCCGTCGGGGCTATTCAATTCGCGGTGGCCGGCGGCGCGCAACGGCCCACCGACTTCAGCCACCCGTCTTCGCCCTTGTGGCCGCCGAGGAGGAAGCGATCCTCTTCGCCGGGGATCGGCGTGAGCGAGTAGGCGGCCTCGTGGCTGCTGAAGCCGTAGAAGGACTGCCAGACCAGCGCGCCCGTGTCGTCGATCTCCACGACCAGCGCGTTGCGGCCCCCGCCGCCGGCCGAGGTGTAGCCCGCGACGATGAAGTGGCCGTCGTCGGTCACCGCCACGTCCCGGCCCACGTCGTCGCCGCCGAAGTGGCGCGCGAGGTCCCAGAGCTTGTTCCCGTCCGCGTCGAGGCGCACCACGAGCAGGTCGCGGCCGGTGCCCTTCGTGTAGCCGACGGCGACCACGCCGCCGTCGGGGGCCTCCACGACCTCGTAGCCCTCGGCTGACTTGGTGCCGAACGCCTTGGACCACGTGACCCCGTAGTCCGCGTCGACGCGCACGACCCACATCCTGCCGCCGTCGGAGGTCTGGTCGTTGCCCAGGCTCGCGTTGCTGCCGCGCATGCCCGCCAGGGCGTAGCCGCCCGACGACATGGCCGTGACACCCCTCAGCAGCTCGAACGCGGACGAGCCCCACGTCCCGGAGGCCACCTTGGCGCCTGTGTCGCTCATCTCCACGCGCCAGCCGTCGTAGGACGTGCCGCTGAAGCGGTGGCCCACGAACAGCCAGTTGCCGTCCGGTGTCGGCGCCACGTCGTAGAAGATGTCGAAGCCGCCGCCGCCGTACGACGACGCCCAGGAGCCTCCGCCGTTCGGGCCCAGGGCGCGGATCCAGCCGTTGTCCATGGACGTGCCCGAGTCCCGCTTGCCGCCGGCGACCAGCCCGCCGTCTCCGCGCGCGGCCACGGCGAACCCGGCGTCGTTCGGGAAGCTGCCGGCCCCGTTGAACTTCTCGTCCCACAGCAGGGAGCCGGAGCCGTCCGTGCGGCCGACCCAGAAGTCGTCCAGGGTGCCGTCGTCCATGCCCGCGAAGACGAAGCCGCCCTGTCCGTCGGGCTCCACGGCGTAGATCACGCTGTCGTCGGAGCCTCCGTAGGTCCGGGCCCAGCCGCCGTTGTCACACTCGCAGAGCCCCCCGTCGCAGCCGAAGCCGTCCGGGCACGTGCCGCAGGAGCCTCCGCAGCCGTCGGACCCGCAGGACCTCCCGTCGCAGGAGGGCTGGCAGCAGGCGCCGGCGTCGCAGACCTCGCCCTCGGCGCAGCAGGCGCCCTCGCACGCCTCGAAGTCGCAGGCGCAGAGGCCGTCGGCGCACGTGGACAGGTCGCCGCAGGTCCCGCAGGTGCCTCCGCAGCCGTCCGGGCCGCACTCCAGGCCGTCGCAGGCCGGGTCGCAGCACGCGCCGTCCGCGCCGCAGATCCCCTCGGCCTCGCAGCCGCAGTCCTCCGCGCAGGTGTTGCAGTCCTCGGGCTCCGCGGCGTCGGGCTCGCACACGCCGTTGCCGCAGAACACCTGCCACTCGCAGATCCCGGCGTCGGGCTCGCACTCGTAGGCGAACGGGCACTCGCCGCAGGTGCCTCCGCAGCCGTCCGGGCCGCACTCGCGCCCCTCGCAGTCGGGCATGCAGCACGCGTCGTCGACGCACACCCCACCCTCCTCGCAGCATCCGCCGTCGCAGGTCACGAAGTCGCACGCGCACTGCCCGCCCTCGCAGTGCAGGCCCGGGTCGCACGCCCCGCAGGAGCCTCCGCACCCGTCGTCTCCGCAGACCCTGCCCTCGCAGTCCGGGACGCAGGCGCAGATTCCCTCCCCGGTGCACTCGAAGCCGTCGCCGCAGACGCCGCAGACGTAGCCGCAGGGATCCTCGCCGCACTCGACCCCTTCGCACTCGGGCAGGCAGGCGCAGTCCGCCGGGCAGGTGCCCTCGTCCTCGCCGTCGCCGCACGTCCCGTCGCCGCAGGTGGCGGCGCAGTCGGCCGGGCAGGACTCCGGCGACTCGTGGAGGCCGCAGACCCCGTCGCCGCAGGGTCCGCAGTCCTCGGGGCAGCTCTCCACCGTGTCGCCGGCGCGGCACGCCCCGTCCCCGCAGAGAGGATTGCAGTCGTCGAAGCAGGAGGCCTCGTCCTCGCCGCCGGTGCACATCCCGTCCCCGCACGTGGCACAGTCGGCCGGACAGGACAGCGGGGACTCGGTCGCCCCGCACTCGCCGTCCCCGCACTCGGGCGGGCAGTCCTGGGGACAGGTCTCCTGCTCCACGAGCGCGTTGCAGGTGCCGTCCCCGCAGCCGAACAAGCAGTCCTCGAAGCAGCCGTCGTCGTTCGGCCCGCACAGGCCGTCGCCGCAGCCGCCGCAGTCGAATCGGCACGACTCGGGCGTCTCGGCGTCCTCGCAGATCCCGTCCCCGCATTCGGGCGCGCAGTCGGCCGGGCAGGCGAGGCCGCCGTCGACCTGGGCGTCCTCTCCGATGCCGCAGGTCCCGTCCCCGCAGGGCCCGCAGTCCAGCGCGCAGCTCTCGGGGCTCTCCCCGGCCTGGCAGACGCCGTCGCCGCACGCGCAGTCGCCGCACGAGCCTCCGCACCCGTCGGGCCCGCACACGTTCCCCTCGCAGTCCGGGACGCAGGCGACGTCCTCGGAGTCCTGCCCGCCCGCGTCGCCGCCCTCCTGCGCATCCGCAGGTAAGGTGTCCGGCGCCGGGACGTCTCCGGTGGAGTCGGGGTCCGCGTCCGGGGACGTCGGCGTGTCGGTGACGGCGTCGTCGGAGGGGACGTCCTGCTCCGCGTCCGGCAGCCCGCCTGAGTCGTCCTGCGCCACGTCCGCGACGTCGGGGCCGCTGCCGTCCTCCTGGACGAGGCCGGGGCTGCCTCCGTCGGAGCCGCAGGCCGCGAGGGCGACCACGAGCAGGATCGAGATGCCGGTCAGCAGGCGGTACATCGGAGCCTCCCCGGGGGGCGATGACTCCCCCGTGCGGAGGGAGGATGCCCTCGGGGCGCCTCGGGATCCACCCGTCCTTGCCGGCGGCCTGCTACGCGATCGGAACGGTGGTACCCTCCCGGTATGAGGTTTCTCGCCTGGCTGATCCACGTCTACTCGATCGTGCTCATCATCCGCGTGGTGGTGTCCTGGGTCCCCGTGGACCCGCGGAACCCCGCGATCCGCGCCCTCGACGCGGTGACGGAGCCGGTCCTCGCCCCCATCCGGAAGATTCTGCCCGACACGGGCGGCATCGACTTCTCGCCCCTGGTGGCGCTGCTCCTGCTCCAGGTGCTCCGGGGGTTGCTGCTGTGACGCCGGACGACGTGCCCTTCATCGATCGGCTCGCGGGCTGGCTCGAAGATCGCGGCATCCACTTCCGCCTCCTGGAGGTGGACCCGGACGCGAGCCCCATCCCCGCCGGCCGCCGCCACGCCGCCGAGCACGACGCCGTGCCCGTCAAGACGCTGCTCCTCAAGGGCGACGACGGCGCGTTCCGCCTCTTCGCGCTTCCGGGCCCGGCCTCGCTGGACAACCGCGCCGCCCGCCGCGCCCTGGGGCTCCGGAAGCTGCGCTTCGCTCGCAGGAAGGAGCTTCAAGACCTCACGGGCCTCGTCCCGGGAGAGGTCCCGCCCTTCGGAGAGCCCCTGCTCCCGGCGCCGCTGTACGCCGACGCCTCCCTGGAGCACGCCGGCCGGATCCTCTCCGGCTGCGGCGCCCGCAACCTGCGCATCCTGGTGGACGGCGACGACTGGCGGCGGGCCACGCAGCCGGAGTTCGTCGCGGTCACCTCCGATCCGTAGCCGAAGGTCAACGTCCGGACTTCCAGGACAGGCTGACGCCCAGGCCGGCCTCGAGGGCGAGCTCGTGGTCGCCGCATCCCCCGGAGGCGCAGAAGTCGGGCCCGACGCTCATGAGGACGCCGAAGTTCGCCGCCATGTCCGCCTCCTGGAGGAACTGGTACTCGGCGGCGAAGTCCACCAGGAGTGGCAGGCGCAGGGCCGCGTCGCCGCCGCCGAGCAGGGTGGGGCGGAGGCGCACGCCGGCCGACAGCGCGAAGTCGTGCTGCACCTTGTGGCCGCCGGCCACGCCGACGCCCAGCAGCCCGCCGTAGCGTCCGGCGCCGCTGCCCGTGTCCTGGTACGAGACGAGCGCCGCTTCGCCGACGACCGCCAGGCTGAAGGCCCCGTCCTCGAGGACCGTGCGGCGGACCTCGACGCCCGGCTCCAGCCCGAACACGCCGGCGTCCGTGTGCCGGCCCCAGAGGAGGCGCAGGGTGGGGGACACGTCCAGCCAGTCGTGGATGGGCTGGACGTAGGTCATCCGGAGCCCGGGCCACCCCGCCTCCACCCGCGCGCCGTGCTCGAACACGCCGTTCGCCTGGCCCTGCAGGGTCCAGCCGCCGTAGTGGGACACCATCCCGCGGGCCATGGGCACGCCCGCCAGCGGCTGCCCCGTCAGCCGGAGCAGCGGCCCCCGCAGCGTCTCCGTCCGCACGCCGCCGCCGAGCACCAGCTCGACGTCCGGCGCCCGGTGCGTCCCCGGGACCGGCACCGCCACGCGCCAGCGCCAGGTCCAGCGGCAGCGTCCGTCCGGCGTCCCGGTCACGCCGACCTGCTCCGGCCCGGCGAGGACGCCGAAGTCCTCCACGTGGCGGAGGCGGAACTCCTCGGCGATCTCTTCTGCGTCGCCGGACACGACGGCCTCCAGGAAGAGCCGCTCGTCCGTCCGCGCCTCCCTCACCTCGCCGCCCGTGACGTCGACGATGCGCACGTCCTCCAGCCGGGGGACGCCGCTGCACTCCACCTCGGGCTCGCCGCGTTCCCGGCGCTCCCGCTGCCAGAGCTTTCGCTGCTCCGCGATCACGTGATCCCAGTCGATGTCCTCCAGGTCGAAGTCGGAGCACTCCAGCGGCCCCATGGACGTCCGATCCCGGTACTCTTTCGGGTCGACGTGGAACGTGGCCTCCTCGCCGGGCTCCTCCGCCCCGGGGTCCGTGTCCAGGGTCCCCTCCGGCCGCCCGCCGATCCACACCTTCGAGCCGTCCGCTTTCTCCAACTCGAAGCCGCGCACCTTCACGAACCCGCTGCGCGTCGGGATCGCGAAGTAGCGGAGCCGTGTCGTCAGGGCTCCCTCCAGCTCCTCCACGGCGGGCTCGCCCTCGAAGCACAGGGCCAGCCCGTCGAAGTGGGCCTCCACCTCCGCCGTGTCCGGCGGGAGCACGTGACCCTCCAGGATGATCTCCACGAGCAGTCCGTCCTCGCCCGCCTCGTAGATCTGCACGTGCCCGCCGCTCGGCAGGTCCCGCGCCCACGCCGGCCCGGCCCACACGAGCCCCAACACCAGCACCAAGGCCGCCCACGCTCTGCACTGTCTCATCGCGTCACCATCTCCGCGTTCGGTTCACGGAGTATGAGACGCGTGAGCGAAACGCGCTATTTGCTCGATCTTTCGGCCGGCTCGCCCTCCAGGCCGCGCAGGGCGTCCAGGAGGTCCTCGACGGGGATCTCCTCGCCCGCGCCCTCGTCCACGTGGCTCCAGATCACCTCGCCCCGCGGGGTGATCACGACGGCGCCGCCCTGCTGCCAGGGATCGCCCTGGGTCCGGCCCTGCCTGTGTCCGGCGGCCATGGCGCGCCGCCCGCGGACCAACGACTTCAGCCCCAGGCCGAACGCCCGCTTCATCCCGAGGGCGCGATAGGTCTGCCGGGAGGGATCGGTCCACAGCGGGAACGACACGTCGAACCGGGACGCGAAGTCCCGCGCCATGTGGGGCGTCCCGTTGCCGACGGCGTGGATCTCCGCCCCGAGCGAGCGGATCTCGTCCACGTGGTCTGCGAAGCGAGCGGCCCGCTCGCGACAGAACATTCAGCCGTAGTGGCGCAGGAAGACCACCACGACCGGCCGCTCCGCCCACAGCTTCCCCAGTCGCTCCGCCCGTTCCTCCAGGTCGAGGACGGTCAGGTCCTCCAGCCTCTCGCCGGCGTCGGTCATGTGCTCCCTCCCTGCGTTGCGGAGGTGATCCTACAGCATCGCCCGCCAGCGGCCAGTACGGCGCCGGCCGCCACCACGGAACACCCCGGAACACCCCGGCCCTCGCGCGGGTGGGCCACCTCGGCGGGCGTCGGCGCCCCATTCGTGTCCAGCCGCGGCCCTCGCGCGCGGGTGGGCCACCCCCCACCCACCCACCCTATGAGCGGCTGGGGCCGATTTGTTGCGCGAATTCCGCGCCGGCCCCGACTCCACGCCGCGCGGCACGCCACCACCGTCAGCCGTCCCCCCGCGCGTCCAGCGAGATCCGGCGCCGCTGCAGGTCCACGTCCAGCACCTTCACGGTGATGCGGTCCCCCGCCGCCACCACGTCCGCCGGGTTCTTCACGAAGCGCCGGGCCAGCTTCGACACGTGCACCAGGCCGTCCTGGTGGACCCCGACGTCCACGAAGGCCCCGAACGCGGTCACGTTGGTGACGACCCCCTCCAGGACCATGCCGACCTCCAGGTCCTCGAGGCTCTCCACGTCCTCGCGGAACCGCGGAGGCTCGAAGTCCTCGCGCGGGTCCAGGCCGGGCTTGCGGAGCTCCGCGAGGATGTCCCGCAGGGTCGGCTCGCCGACCTCGTCGTCCACGTAGCGGCGCGGGTCGATGCGGTCCACCAGGGCCGGATCGCCGACCAGGTCGTCCAGGGAGGCGCCCAGGTCCCGCGCGATGCGCTTCACCAGGCCGTACCGCTCCGGGTGCACCGCCGACGCGTCCAGCGGGTTCGATGACCCGCGCACCCGCAGGAACCCCGCGCACTGCTCGAAGGTCTTCGGGCCCAGCCCCGCCACGTCCAGCAGGTCGCGCCGCCCCCGGAACGGCCCGCGCTCCTCGCGCCGTGCCACCACGTTCTGCGCGGTCTTCGGCCCGATGCCCGCCACCCGCGCCAGGAGCGGCGCGCTGGCCGTGTTCAGGTCCACGCCCACCTGGTTCACGCAGGACTCCACCACCTCGTCGAGCTTCCGCTGGAGCAGGCCCTGGTCCACGTCGTGCTGGTACTGGCCGACCCCGATGGACTTCGGGTCGATCTTCACCAGCTCGGCCAGGGGATCCTGCAGCCGCCGCCCGATGGAGATGGCCCCGCGCACGGTGAGGTCCAGGTCCGGGAACTCCTCCCGGGCGATGTCCGAGGCGCTGTAGACGCTCGCCCCGGCCTCGTTGACCTGCACGACGACCACCTCGGAGAGGCCGGCGTCCTTCAGCGCGCGCCGGGCCAGGCGCTCCATCTCGCGCCCGCCGGTCCCGTTGCCGATCGCCACCGCGTCCGGGCCGTGTCGCCGGACCAGGGCCACCAGGTCCTCCGCCGCCTCCCGCTCGGCGTCCTTGCCCCGCGCGGGATAGACGACCATGTGGTCGAGGAAGCGCCCCGTGGCGTCCAGAGCGACGCACTTGCTCCCCGTGCGCAGGCCGGGGTCGACGGCCACCACGGGCCGGCCCCCCAGCGGCGCCGCCAGGAGCAGGTTCCGCAGGTTCCGCGCGAAGACGTCCACGGCATCCCGGTCGGCGGCCAGCTTGAGGGCGGCCAGGGCGTCGTGGGTCATGCTGGGCACGAGCAGGCGCTTCCAGGCGTCCTCCACCGCGGTCGCCATCTCCCGCGACCAGGGAGAGCGGCGGTCCAGGCCCATCTCGCGCTCGATCTTCGGCAACACGTCCCGGGCGTCCACGTCCACGGACACGCGCAGCACGCCCTCCCGCTCGCCCCGCCGGACGGCCAGGTAGCGGTGGGACGGCACGCGGCGCACCGGCTCGCGGTAGTCGTAGTACTCCTCGAACCGCGTGCGCTCCTTCTTCGCGCCCTTCTTCGCCTTGGACACCAGCAGCCCGTCCCGCCGGAAGACCTTCCGGAGCCCCGCGCGGACCCCGGGCGTCTCGGCCACGGCCTCGGCCACGATGTGTCGGGCCCCCTCCAGCGCCCCATCCGCGCTCGGCACGTCCCGTCCCCGGTCCACGAACCGCGCGGCCTCCTTCCGGGGGTTCCCGTCCCGGGGCTGCGCGAGGATGCGCCGGGCCAGCGGCTCCAGGCCCCGCTCCCGGGCGATGGTCGCCTTCGTCCGCCGCTTCGGCTTGAAGGGCAGGTAGAGG
Source organism: Myxococcota bacterium (assembly GCA_051747385.1). Taxonomy (GTDB): domain Bacteria; phylum Myxococcota_A; class UBA9042; order PHBI01; family JACKFB01; genus JBNJGB01. Next base: position 66,317 of record JBNJGB010000014.1, on the reverse strand, counting down.
TCCTCCAGCTCCGCCTTCGTCTCGGCCCGCCGGATCTCCCCCCGCAGCTCCTTCGTGAGCTTCCCCTGCTCCTCGATGCTCTCCAGGATCGTGCGCCGCCGGTCCTCGAGGGCCTCCAGGTATTCGCGCCGCTCCTGGACGCCGCGGATCGCCACCTCGTCCAGGCCGCCGGTGGCCTCCTTCCGGTACCGCGCGATGAACGGGATGGTGTTCCCGTCCGCGAGGAGCGACACGACGCGGGCCACGCCGGCCTTCGGCAGCTTCAGGTCGCGGGCGATCTGCGGGGTCGGATCATACGCGGGGGCGGTGTCGCTCATCGAATCGGCCTCCTGGGCAACTCGGGGGGCGCAGACCATAGCCCGCGTCGCCCCCGTCCCGAAACCGCCTCCTGCGGCCATCCGCCCGCGTGCTAGCCTGCGCTCATGAAGCGCCTCCTCCTGCCGAACCTCCTCGTCCCGCTCCTCCTCCTCGCCGCCTGCGAGGGCACCGACGTCTCCGATGTCACGGCGGACGTGTCGGAGCCCGACGCCCCGGAGTCGGACGCCGCTGACGAGCCGGCCTGCAACGGCCACCCCGCACTGTGCGACCGGACGCTCCCCGAGATCACCATCCCCATGACCCACAACGCCATGTCCAACACGGACGACGAGTGGGTCCCGCCGAACCAGCAGCACGGCATCGCCCGCCAGCTCGAGGACGGCATCCGCGGCATGATGCTCGACGTCCACGAGCATGAGGGCGACCTCCGGCTCTGCCACGGCGTCTGCCACGAGTTCCTGGGCATGCGCCTCCTCGCCGACGGCCTGGCCGACATCCGCGCCTTCCTCGAGGCCCACCCGCGCGAGGTACTCGTCCTCATCTTCGAGGACCACGTCCCCGACGAGGATCTCGCCGCCGCGGTCGAGTCCGCCGGCCTCGCCGACTACGCCTACACCCACGACCCAGCCCAGGGCTGGCCCACCCTCGCCGAGATGATCGACGCCGACACGCGCCTGCTCGTCACGGCCGAGAACGCCGACCCGCCGCCCGCCTGGCTCCACCACGTCTGGGCTCTCGCCTGGGACACCCCCTACAGCTACGAGAGCCGCGAGGAGTTCACCTGCGAGCCCAACCGCGGCGACCCCGACAACCCGCTCTTCCTGCTCAACCACTGGATCCACGAGGGCGGCGCTCCCTGGCGCGAGGGCGCCGCCACCACCAACTCCTTCGAGGTCCTCCACGGCCGCGCCACCGACTGCCAGGCCGCCTCCGGCCAGCTCCCCAACTTCATCGCCGTAGACCACTACGCCACCGGCGACCTCTTCGAAGTCGTCGACGCTCTCAATGGCCTCCCCCCCGAGGGCCGGTAGCGGCATTCGGCGAGCTCCTGGGGGGCAATCGGGGGTTCCGGCGACGCCTGCCTCCGCGCCTCGCCTGACTGCGACGGTGGCGTCCACGACGGGCACGTGGCGGTTGAACCGGCGCCGCGCGAAGGCGGTGGCTCGATGCCTGCCTGGCGTCCACGTCTCGTCGGACACCGTGAGCCGATGCGAAGAGCGGGTCTCGGAGGCCTCGGAGGCCGCCACGAGCGGGCCGCACGCACACGTCCGGGCGCAACCGGTGTAGTACGCCGGCGGGACGGCCTCGGAGCAGGGTGGCGAGCGGCGGCATGTCTCGAGCCTCGCGAGCGGCCCCGCCAGCGCGCGCATGGTCACCGAGCGCGCCACCCCGAGACCGTCGAGGCGCCCTGCGGGCCTCCGCAGGGCCCGCTGCACGCCGATCGCGCCTCCGCCTTCACGAACGGGTCCACGAAGCAGCGGCGGACGTGCCGGGCGCACCAGCTTCGCTGCTCCCTCGCCACGTCGGAGCGGGCGGGCCAGTCGGCGGAGGTCGGCTCGGAGCTGCTCGCCGGGAGTCCGCCGATGTCCCCGGCCTGGCACGGCGTGCGCGGCGGACGCCTCGAACGCCGAACCCCCGGCACTCGTGAGCGAACGACAGGCGTCTGCCCCGGCGTCGTCGTCGAAAGGACGACACGTCGTCCCGATGACGACGACACCCCGTGGTCATCGGGACAACCCGTCGAGTGATTCCAGTGGATTGGGCCGTGGCACGTCCCTTGCGTTCCCCCCCTGCCGTTGAACGCGGCTGCGCCGGGTGGCGCGCCGACACCGAACGGGAGAGGAGAACACGGGATGCTGTCCAAATCTGCCGCCAGGACCTTCTTCCTCGGCGGAACGGTGCTGTGTAGCGGGGTCTTCATCTGGCTGACCGTGGACACGGTCCAGCAGACGCCAGCGCGCTCGCAGACCCGGCACATGTCGGAGTCGGTGGTCCGCGGCCACGACGTCTGGAACGACAACAACTGCATGGGCTGCCACACCCTGCTCGGCGAGGGCGCCTACTACGCTCCGGAGCTGACCAAGGTGGTGGAGCGGCGCGGCAAGCCTTGGATCCGCACCTTCCTGAAGGACCCGGAGGCCATGTACCCCGGCCGCCGCCGGATGGTGCAATACGACTTCACCGAGCAGGAGATCTCGGACGTCGTCGCCTTCCTCGACTGGGTCGGCGGGATCGACACCAACGGCTTCCCGGCCGATCCGATCTACGGCGACGAGGCGAAGTCGGCGGGTGCCGCCACGAAGGGCCAGGCCCACGTCGGGGATCGTCCCGAGATTTTCAGCCAGCTCTGCACGGCCTGTCACAGCCTCGGCGGGTCGGGCGGGAACGTCGGTCCTGCGCTCGACGGCGTGGGGGCCCGGTTCGACGACCCCGAGGAGCTGAACGCCTGGCTGGAGGATCCCCAGTCGGTGAAGCCCGGCACCGCCATGCCGGACCTCGGCCTGAGCGAGGCCCAGCGGGACGAGCTCGTGACCTTCCTGATGAAGCAGAAGTGAGGAGTACGTAAGTGAACTACCGTTCCCAGAGGATCGCGTGGCTCTTCTTCGCCACCTGCATGCTGCTGTTCTGCCTGCAGATCGTCTACGGCTTCATCATGGCCTTCGCCCACGCGGGCTACGACGTCCTGCACGAGTGGATCCCCTTCAACGCCGCCCGCGCCACCCACACGAACCTCCTCGTGGTGTGGCTCCTGTCGGGCTTCATGGGCGCCGCCTACTGGATCGTCCCCGACGAGTGCGAGCGTGAGCTCTGGTCGCCGAAGCTGGCGATCGTCCAGTGGGCCTCCCTCGTCGTCGTCGGCGTCGTCGCCCTGGTCGGCTTCCACTTCAACTGGTGGGAGGGCCGGAAGTTCCTCGAGATCCCGCGCCCCCTCGACTGGCTGGTGGTGGCCAACGTCCTGATGTTCGTCGGCAACATCGGCATGACCATCTGGAAGGCGCGCCGGTACACGACCACCTCCATCGTCCTGTACTTCGGCCTGGTCATGGCGGCGCTGCTGTACCTGCCCGGCATGATCCACTTCGACAACCAGGTCTTCGACTCCTACTTCCGCTGGTGGGTCGTCCACCTCTGGGTCGAGGGCGTCTGGGAGCTGGTGATGGGCGGCATCCTCGCCTACCTGCTCATCAAGATGACCGGCGTCGACCGCGAGGTCATCGAGAAGTGGCTCTACGTCATCGTCGGCTTCACCTTCCTGTCCGGCATCCTCGGCACGGGCCACCACTACTACTTCATCGGCGCCCCCGAGTACTGGCTGGCCGTCGGCGGCATCTTCAGCGCCCTGGAGCCCCTCGCGTTCCTCGGCATGCTCTGGTACGGCCTCGCCATGGCGAAGAAGGGGGGCAGGCAGCACCCCAACCGGATGGCGCTGCAGTGGACCCTGGCCACCTGCGTGTTGAGCTTCCTCGGCGCGGGCTTCCTGGGCTTCGCGCACACGCTGCCCCAGGTGAACATCTGGACCCACGGGACCCTGGTGACGGCCACCCACGGCCACCTGGCCTTCTGGGGCGCCTACGCGCTCCTGGTGCTCGCCATCATCAGCTACTCCCTGCCGGAGATGACCGGCCGGAAGCGCTACAACGGCTGGATGCAGTCCTGGGCCTTCTGGTGCTCCAACGTGGGCATGCTCGGCATGACCGGCGCCTTCGCGGTGGCCGGTATCGCCCAGGTCTACATGGAGCGCATGACCGGCATGGACTTCCTCAATGTCCAGGAGGCCATCGAGGTGCACTTCGTCGCCCTCATCCTCGCCGCGACCCTGTTCACCATCGGCGTCACCCTCTTCGTCGTCGACTTCGCCAGGCACGGCCTGCCCATGGAGGTGGAGTCGGCCCGCGCGGAGAGCGGGGCCGAGGGTGAGCCCGAGCTCGCGGAGGTGCCCGCATGACCGCCGCGCCCCTCGAGGTCGAGCGCACCGCGGACGTCCTGCCGTGGTACGAGCCCGTCGGGCAGGAGGTGGCCCTGTTCGAGCACTGCTGGCAGGAGCACCTGCCCCTGATGCTCAAGGGCCCCACGGGCTGCGGGAAGTCCCGCTTCGTGGAGTACATGGCCGCGCGCCTGGGCCGCCCGCTGGTCACCGTCGCGTGCCACGACGACACCACGGCGACCGATCTCCTGGGACGCTACCTGGTGCGGGGAGGGGACACCGTCTGGTGCGACGGCCCGGTCACGCGGGCCGTCCGCCAGGGTGCCATCCTCTACCTGGACGAGGTGGCCGAGGCGCGCTCCGACACGGTCGTGGTCCTGCACCCGCTGACCGATCACCGGCGCCGCCTGTACGTGGAGCGCCACGACGAGGAGCTGGAGGCCCCGGACGACTTCATGCTGGTGGTCAGCTTCAACCCCGCCTACCAGCACGGCCTCAAGGAGCTGAAGCCGTCCACGCGGCAGCGGTTCGTGGCCTGGTCCTTCGACTACCCGGAGCCCGCTCTGGAGCGCTCCATCGTGGAGGGGGAGACCGGGGCGCCGCCGAAGATCTGCAAGCGCCTGGTGGCCCTCGGCCACAAGCTCCGCGAGCTGGACGACCTGGGCCTGGCCGAGTCCGCATCGACCCGCCTGCTGGTGGACGCCGCCCGGCTCATCCGCGCCGGCATGCCGCAGCGCATGGCCTGCTACGCGGCCATCGTGGAGCCGCTGACCGACGAGCCGGACATCGCCGCGGCCCTCCGGGACGTGGTCGATCTGGCCATGTGACCCGGATGGGCGCTCCCGAGCTCAGCCTCGATTGGGAGGAGGGGGTCTTCCGCGGCCTCTGGAACCTCTGGCGGAGGCTCCGTCCGACCCCCGGTGACGGACCGGATGACGCCCGTGCGGCGCGGTTGGACCCTCTCCTCCCACGTTTGACGGCGCTCGCGCAGATCCTCTGCGGGCGCCCCGTCCGGGTGCGCGTCTCGGAGGGCAACGGCGGCGTGCGTGGCTCCGCGATCCTGCTGCCCGCCTGGATCGACCAGGCCGAGACCCCCGAGGCGAACGAGTCCCTGTACGTCGCCCGGACCGCCGTCGCCGCCCGGCTCGCTCGGGACGGCGCCGTGGACGACCTGCCGTCCGATCCCCTCGCCGCTCGGGTCGACTTCCTCCTGGCCGCGGCGGATGCCACGCGAGAGCTCCGCCAGGAGATGCCCGGCCTGGCGGAGCGCCTCGACGAGGCTCCCGAAGTGGTGGCGGCCGCGTCCCCGTCGGCGCCCGACGGCCTGTCGCGCCGGGAGCACGCGATCCTCGATCTCCAGCGCTCCCTCCTGCGGGGCGAGAGCCCCGAGGCGCGCGACGTGATCCTGGCGCGCCTGGCCTCCCTGAAGGGCGGCGGGCCGCGGGCTCCGGAGCCGGTCCTCTGGGGAGGTCCGCTGTCCGGCGCCGACCGGGCCGCCGCGGACGACGTGGCGGCCGAGATGGAGGAGGCCGCCGAGGAGCCGGACGGCACCGAGATCGAGGCGCCCCCGCGCGACGACGTGAAGCGCGTGCTCCTGGACAAGACCGAGGAGGCCGATCCCCTGCCGGTGCACACCTTCGAGAAGGTGGAGACCCTCGAGGAGTTCAGCGGCGGCAAGCAGAAGGTCGACGGCGCCGACGACCTCGAGGACCACGCGGAGGCCCTCGACGAGGTGGACCTGCGCGAGGTCTTCCGCGGCGGCAAGGACACGCACAGCATCTTCCGCGCCGACCTGGACATCCCCGGCGAGGTCCCGGACGTCCACGGCGTCGAGGCCGGCGAGCGGGGCGTCCCGTACGACGAGTGGGACACCCGCGCCGGGCGCTATCGGAAGGGCTGGGTGAAGGTCTACCCGGCGGTGGCCCGCTCCATGGAGCCCGAGTGGGGCGCCTCCGTCGCCGCCGAGCGGGCGCCCCTGGTCCGCGTCCTCCAGCGCCGCCTGGAGGCCCACCGGACCCGGCTCCAGCGGCTGGATCGGCAGATGGACGGGGACGAGATCGACGTGGACGCGGTCGTCGAGGAGCACGCCTTCCGGAAGGCGGGGCGCGACGCCCCCGGGCGGGTCTACAAGACCTCCGTTCGTCGGCTGCGGGACACCGCCTGCACGGTGCTCCTGGACACCAGCCTCTCGGCGGGAAGCTGGGTGGACAACCGGCGTGTCCTCGACGTGACCCGCGAGGCGGTGGTCGTCCTGGGCGAGGTGGCGGAGCGCCTGGAAGATCAGCTCCAGGTCCTGGCCTTCGCCAGCAACACGCGGAACCTGTGCCGGGTGTGGGAGGTGAAGGGCTGGCGGGACTCCTGGGCCCTGGGCCGCGCCCGCCTCGGCGGCCTGAAGCCCCAAGGCTACACGCGCATCGGCGCCCCGCTGCGCCACGCCGTCGCCGGCCTCCAGGGCCACGAGGCCCGCCACAAGCTGGTGCTGCTCGTCACCGACGGCAAGCCCACCGACTACGACCGCTACGAGGGCGCCTACGGCATCGCCGACGTCCGCCAGGCGGTCCGCGAGGCCGCGAAGCAGGGCATCACCGTCCACGCGCTGGCCTACGATCCGGCGGCCCGCGCCTCTCTCCCCTCCATGTTCGGCCCAGGCGGCTTCCAGCTCATCCGGAGGGTGCACGACCTCCCCAGGGCCATCACCGAGGCCTGGGGCCGACGAACCTAGTGGGGTCAAGCCTACTTATTTCACACTTTTCGTACGCCGGGCCGGCGCTCCCGCCGGGGGGCAACGCGGTGTGCGCGCTCGCCCGGGCGAAATGGCACACCCGGGCAGGTTCCACGCTCCTCAACCGAGCAGGCCCAGCCGCTTGCCCAGCCGGTGCAGGTTGCCGCGTTGGACGCCGAGATGCCGGGCGGCGGCGGACCAGTTGCCGTTGGTGGCCTCCAGGGCGTGGCGGATGAGTTCGCGCTTGAACCCGTCCGTGGCCTCCTTGAGGGACAGGCCCGCCGCCAGGCAGGCGTCGGCGCGGGGGCGCGGGGAGGAGCCGCCGACCGGGCGACGGGTTTCGGCCAGGCCCAGGTGCCGCGCCAGGACGACGGCCTCGCCGCTCCGCTCCGCGCGGGCCCTGAGGAGCGCCCGGGCCATCACGTGCTCCAGCTCTCGGACGTTGCCCGGCCAGCGGTGGCGGAGGAGGGTGCGGGTCGCTTCCTCGGACAGGTGGGCCCGCCCGGCGCCCGTACGCGCGGCGGCGGCGGCGAGGAGGTGCTCCGCCAGCACGGGGATGTCGCCGATGCGCTCGCGGAGCGGGGCGACGTGGAGCGGATACACGCTCAGGCGGTGGAAGAGGTCCGCCCGGAAGCGGCCCGCGGAGACCTCCGCCTGGAGGTCGCGGTTGGTCGCGGCGACGACGCGGACGTCCACCCGGCGCTCCTCGTCGCAGCCGACCCGCTGGAGCTCGCCGGTCTGCAGGACGCGGAGCAGCTTGGGCTGCAGCGACGGCGGGAGCTCGCCCACCTCGTCCAGGAACAAGGTGCCCCCGTCGGCGGCCTCGAAGCGCCCGGCGCGGTCCCCGGAGGCGCCCGTGAACGCCCCGCGGAGGTGGCCGAACAGCTCGCTCTCGGCCAGCGTCTCGGGCAGCGCCGCGCAGTTCACGTAGACCAGGCGCCGGTCCGCGCGGCGGGAGCCCCGGTGGACCGAGCGCGCCACCAGCTCCTTGCCGGTGCCGGTCTCGCCGGTCACGAGGACGGTGACGTCCGTGGGGGCCACGAGGGCGATCTCCTCCCGGAGGTGCGTCGTGGCCTCGCTGTGGCCGACGATCCTCCGGGCGGGAGGGCGCTCCGGCGCGTCGATCGCCTCGGAGATGGCGCGCATGGAGGCGCCGCCCAGGGCCGCAAGGGCGGCCACCGTCTCGTCGCCGACGCCGTCGAAGGCGCCGGGGTTCACGGCGTCCAGGGCCAGCACGCCGATGACGCCGTCCCGGTCCCGCAGCGCCGCGCCCATGCAGGCGTGGACGCGGTCGGCGTGCTCGGAGGCGTCGGCGAGGAGCCCGTCGAAGGGATCGGGCAGGTCGCAGTCCCCGAAGCGCACGGGGGAGTCGTCCTCCAGGGCCCGCGCGAGGCGCGGCTGGGCGCCGGGGTCGTACCGCTGCGTGAGCGCGTCGGGCAGCAGGCCGGTCGTGGCGACGGGGGAGAGCACCTCGCCGTCCCAGCGGAGCAGGGCGGCCGCGTCGCAGGGCACGGCGCGCTTGATTGCTTGCGTCAGGCGGCGATAGCGCTCCCGCGGCGGGAGGTCGAGGCGCAGGTCCGAGGCGATGTGGGCGAGGGAGTCGAGCAAGCGTCCTCCGGTGGTCGCGTCGCGCCCCGCTGCCATGCAGGGAGCGTGCCGAACAGATCGGCGAGGCGCCCGCCGCGGAGGATTCTGCGCAACGTTCGGCGGCCGACCGGACACGAGGGGGATGAGGGCGACGCGTCGGGCGGCGCCCCGGACCCACGATCACGGGAGAGAGGTCATGGACTACAGGATCGTCACGCTGCGGATGGGAGAGGACGGGCGCTTCGACGACGCCCCGCTGAAGGACGTCACGCGGACCGGCGCCCTGGCGCACGTCGAGGTCGTGCCCACGGGCGGCGCCGAGGGGCCGCTGCTGGCCCTGGTCTTCGCAGTGGAGCGGGGGGAGGAGCGCGCCCCGGCCCTCGGGACGGACGCCCTGCGCGAGCGCCTGGCCGAGCCGGATCGGCCCGTGTTCGACGCGCTCCGGGCCTGGCGCCGGGAGCGCGCGGCCGAGGACGCCGTCCCGGCGTACGTGGTGCTGGGCAACCGGGCGCTGGCCACCCTGGCGGCCACGCGGCCGCGGGACGCCGACGGGCTCCTGGCCGTGCCGGGCATCGGGGCCGTCAAGCTGGCGCGCTACGGCGACGACCTGCTCGCGCTCCTGGGTGCGGCGGAGGAGGGCGGGGACGAGGATGCCGCGTAATCGGGTCCCGCACTGCTACCCGGGCGTCGCAGCGTGCATATCCTACGGGTCACGGGCGCACGGCGCGCCCGCCCGGAGGATGGCAGGACGTGGGGCGCCCGAACCGCCACGGCGTGGTTCTGCGCGGACCCCTGACCTCAGGCGGACGGGTCGACGACCCGGCCGACGAAGAGGATGGCGCCGGTCTCCACGTCCCGGATGAGGGTGAAGAAGGGCCGGTCCAGGTGGACCTCCTCCGGCGGGGGTGGGACGGACGTCGTGCTGACCACGACGGCGGTCGCCGCGGCGGCCTCGGTGCCGGCCTCGTCCACGGCGATGAAGGTCTTGTGGAAGATGCCCGTCACGAACAGGCTCTCCGTGCCGTCCATGCCGGAGAAGTCGGCCGCGCTCGGGTCGAACGCGTCCAGCATCCCCAGGGCCTCCATGGGGCCGACGAGGTTCGCCGCCGACTCGAACTCGAAGCGGGGCATGTGGAGGTTCACGTTCGTCGTGCTCCAGGCGCCGTCGACGGCCGCCAGGACGTCCGGGCCGAAGCTCGCCTCGAAGTCCGCGAAGGTCCCGGCGTCGGGCACGACGAGGTCCATGGCGACCTCTTCGCCGTCGTAGGGGAGGCGCACGGCCTTCCAGCCGTCGCCCTCGGCGTAGGGGATCTCCTCCGTCTGGCGCATGGTCGGCACCTGGGCCGTGCTGCCGTCGAGGCGGTGGAACGCCGCGTCCGCCGTGTCCTCCTCCTCGAAGGGGGTGTCCCACGAGGCGTTGAAGTACACGGCGTTGGTCAGGACGAGGCGCGTCAGGGTGCTGATGGAGCCCTGCGGCAGGAGGTTCGGGATGCGGTCCGCCGTCTGGTCGGAGACCCACTGGTTGATGGTCTCCCGCGACGACTCGGGGGCGGTGGCGAAGTCGAGCAGGTGCATCGCCGCGCCGTAGTTCACCGCGAGGGTGTCCAGGAAGCCGTCCAGGAACGGGTAGCCGGTCTGGCCCCACAGGGCGTTGGTGACGTCGAGGCGGAAGGGCTCGCCGTCCTTGCCCGTGGCGCCCTCGCCGAGGCTCGACAGGTGCAGGTCCAGGGCGTTGAAGGCGGGGTGGAGCTTCGCCTCCGGCAGGGTGAGCCGGAGGGCGTCCGCCATCTGCTCCGCGGTGGTGCCCTCGGCGCCGGCGTAGGTCATGGCGAGCGCGATGGACACGCTGTGCGGCGACAGTAGGAGGTTCCCCTCCTCGCTGCCCCGCACCTGCTCGTAGAGGTCGAAGGCGAAGGCGGTGTGGTCGGCCACGAGGGTCTCGAGGTCGGCGGCCGGCACCTCCGGGTCCAGGTCCCGGGAGAGGCTCGACTGCGCGGTCTCGATGTCCTGCGGCCCCTCCACCTCCGCCACGTCCTCCGGAGCGTGGGTGTCCGGCGCGGGGGCCTCGCCCGCGTCCCCGCCGTCCTGGCAGCCGGGGGCGAGCAGGGCCCCCGGCCCCAGGAGGAGGAGGCCGATCAGGGTGAACGACGTGGCGTGGTTGCCGATGTGTCCTCTCATGATGACCTCCTCCGCGTGGCTACTCGACGACGAACTCGACGGGGCTCGTCTCGGAGCGGTTCTCGGTGTCGTAGTACAGGTACGCCGCCGAGGACTTCGCCTGGGCCTTGACCGGGTACTTCGCCCGGAGGTCCCAGCTCACCTGCAGCGTCTCACCCGGGGCCAGGGACTCCAGGTAGATGGAGACCTGCTGGCCGGGGAGCTCGTACTTCATGATCGTACCCTGCTGGATGGCGTGCTCCAGCTTGTCGGGCACCACGTCGAAGCCCGGGGGCAGGCCGAGGTCGACCATGACCATGCTCAGCCCGGCCTGGGTGGTGTTGGTCACCGTGGCCGTGCCGGTGGCGGTGTCGTTCACCGCGAGCTGGGTCTTGTCGTAGGCCACCTCGATGTCCAGGGCGTCGCCGGTCGGCGGGACGGTCTCGCCCGGGACCCACCAGGAGGAGACGACCTGGTACATGAGCCTTCCCGTGCCCTCGTAGGCGACGGTCACGTCGTTGGGCTCGCTCAGGACGGGCAGATCGCGCAGGTCCATCTGGTGGAAGACGTTGCGGTTCTCCTCGGTGATCTCGAGGGTCTGCGCCGGCACGCCGTTGACGGACACGGTGACCGTGCCCTCGCCCTCCTCGGTCTTGTTCTGCAGCGACATGACCATCGCGCGCAGGGAGAGGATGGTGGCGTGGGTCGTGCCCCAGTTGCCGAAGCTGTCCTTGTTCGAGGCCAGGAAGGCGATGGAGCCCTCCACCAGGTCCAGGTGGGCGTTGGCCACGATGAAGGCCTGGGTGGCCATGGCGGTGATCTCGATGGCCGTGCCGTCGACGCCGTTCACGCCGGGGCCGTCGTAGTTGTAGCCGCCGCCCTCGTACTCCCAGTGGACCGAGCCGTCCTCCCCGACGACCGCGAGGTCGGCGAGGCGCTGGAGCACCGCCTGGGTGGTGCTTCCGCTCGGCTGCGCGTGGGCGAAGGCGTTGCCCATGAGCGCCAGGGCGTACACGTCCGTGCTCTCGTCCACCGCGTGGGGCGTCAGCCAGCCCAGGGCCTTCCCGACGGCCTCGGCGCCGTACGCGCTCTCGGCCAGGGCCCACGTGACGTACGCGGTGGTCTTCACGTCGTCGTACTGGACCGTGGCGAACTCGCTCCCCTGGTCCGTGTGCCAGCTTCCGTCCGCCTTCTGGGCCTCCTCGAGCCACCGCGCGGTGCGCTGGATGACGTTCTGGTCGATCTCCATGACCTCGGCCATGTCGGAGAACTCCATCACGCCCATGGCGGAGAGGATGACGTTGGCCGGGCTCGGGTCGCCGAACCACACGAAGCCGCCGCCGGTGACCTCGAAGGTGAGCAGGCGCTGGTAGCCCTGCTGCAGGAAGTCCATGGCCTTCAGCTCCACCTCCGGGCTCGCCTGGCCGGACTGGCGCAGGTAGTCGATGACCAGGGTGTTCGGCCAGTTGGTCGCCGTGGACTGCTCGAAGCAGCCGCTCGGCATCCGCAGCATGCTGTCCAGCCCCTCGACCGCCTGGGCCATGATGCCCGGGTAGATCTTCACCAGCAGGTCGTGGGAGTTGGGGATGAGGCCGGCCGGGTACGCGATCTCGTGGGTCTTCGTCCCGTCGAGGACGCCGCCCTCGGACGCGCGCTCCTCCTTGCCGTCGGGCACGACCTCGACCACGCGCTGCACGGCGTCGCTCATCTCGGTGCCCGTGCCGACCACCGTGAGCGGGTGGGTCCCCACCGTCTTCACCTTCACCGGGAAGAGGACGGACGTGACCTCGCCCGGGCCGACCGTGACGGACGCCTGGTCGCTGCCCATCAGCTCGAACCAGGAGCCGGACTCCAGCTGGATGTCCACGGTCTGCGCCACCGGGAGGTAGTTGTAGACCGCCACCGGGAAGGAGACCTCGTCGTTCCGGGTCAGGGTCGCCGGGAAGTCGATGTCGACGAAGAAGTCCTGGAAGACCGTGACCCCGTCGACGCCGCTGCCCAGGGCGCCGTCCTTCGTGTTGGCCAGGCTGGACACGCGCCACTCCGTGATGGAGTCCGCCATGTTCAGCGTGATGGAGGCCTTGCCGCTCGAGTCGGTGATGAGCGCCGGGTTGAAGTACAGGGTCTCCGGGAAGTCCTTTCGGACCCGCGGGCCGTCCCCCTCACCGTCGCCGTTCTTTTCGGAGGGAGCGTCAGGCACGGCGTTCTGCTCGTCGTCAGGGCCGCCGGCCATGGGCGGGCCGGCGGCGGCGTCCGCGGCGCCGTCGAAGTCCCAGCGCTCGCGGTAGTCCTGGGTGACCACGACCTCGCCGGACCAGTCGTCCCAGGTGTCGAAGGTCTCGTCCGGTCCGGCGGAGCGGACCGTGGCGTACCAGCCGTCCCACCGCTGCTCCGGCTCGAAGCGGAGCAGGGTGCCCCAGTTGTCGTAGTAGACGTTCTGGTTCTCCAGGAACTCCGCGAGCCGGTCGTCGCCGGGGAGGTTGCCGTGCTCCGCCAGGCGCTGCAGGTCGGCTTCGATGCCCTCCATCCGCGCCTGGTAGGCGGGCTCGAGCACGCCGGGTACCTCCGACTTCACCTGGTCCCAGCTCGAGATCTCGCCGCTCAGGGAGGCGTCCGACAGGGCCGCGAACGAGGCCTCGGCGGTGACCTGGGCCACCTTGTCCTCCGGGTCGCCGGTCACGGTGCCGGCCAGGTCGAAGTGCACGCCGTGGATCTCGTACTTGGGCTCGCGGAGCGCCTCCTGGATGAGGAAGTACGTCTCCAGCAGGCCGGGCTTCATCTCGGTGACGGCGTAGACGGCCTCGTCGACGATCTGCACGCCCAGGGCGGCCGCGGCGGGCTCCCCCTCGCCGTCGGTGACCTCGAACTCCAGCGTCGCCTCCTCGCCCGGCTCGTAGGCGGGCTTGTCCGGCGTCACGGTGATGTCGAGCCCCTCGGCGTCCTGGACGAAGATCATCTTCTTGTCGCGCGCGATGGCCGCGTCGGCGCCCACGCGATAGGCCTCGATGACCACGTCGCCCACCAGCGAGGGATCCAGGTCCAGGGAGAAGGTGGCCACGCCGTCGACGAGGTCGGCGGCGTCGGTGAGCCACGTCTGGCCGTCCTTGATGACGTCCAGGAACATGCGCCCGTCCGCGCCGGTCGCGAACACCTGCACGGTGGCCGTCTCGCCGACCTGGTAGAGGCTGGCGTCTGTCCGGAGCAGCAAGCCGCCGTCGTCCGCGCCGGGCGAGAACTCGAAGTCCTCGCTCGCGGTCGCGCCGTCCATCGTGGCGGCCGACACGTGGAAGGACAGGGCGCCGTCCGGCGTGACGAGGAAGCGGCCCACGCCGTCGCCCACGGGCTCCACGTCCACCTCCGCGCCGTCCACGGTCACGGTCAGGTCCGCGTCCACGGGCCGGTTCAGGGGGTCGGTGGCGAACACGTACACGGCGTTTTCGAGGCCGGGGACCACGCCGCCGCTCTCGGGGACGGCCACCAGGTCGATGGGCTGCTCGGCGACGACGACCGGCGTGGACTTCTCCTGCACGTGCCCGGCCGTGTCCGTGACCTTCACCTGCAGGAGGATCAGGCCGTTGCCCGTCTCCAGGGGCTGCCCCACGAGGTAGTCGGGGATCTGGAGGTCGAACTCGAACTTCCCGTCCGCGTTCGTCGAGCCCTGGAAGGTGTCGATGGTGGTGGTCTCGACGTCCTGGGTGATCGCCTGCACCTCGACGACCCCGTCCACCACGGGCTTGCCGAAGAAGTAGCCCACGTCCACCACGCCGTGGAGGTTCTCGCCGACGAGGTAGAACTCCCGGTCCAGGTCCAGGGAGACCTCGAACTTGGGCAGCGAGTACCGCTCGACGTTCACCGTCCGGGTGGTGGTCGTGCCGCCCAGGTGGGCCTTCACCTGATAGTGGCCCATGTTCACCTCGCGGGCCAGCGTGAACGTGGTCCCCGCGATGCCGAAGTCGTTGGTCTCCGCGAACTTGCGGTAGACCATGTTGCCCTTGCCGTCATAGACCTCGAAGGTCAGCTCGCTGCCGGCCTCGGCGTCCAGGCGGGGCTTCTTCAGGGCCAGCGCCCGGATGTGCATGGTCTGGCCGGGCTGGTAGATGGGCTTGTCCGTGCTCACGAGCACGCGGTGGTTCCGCTCCACCTCCACGTCGGACTCGGCCAGGGCGGCCGCGTAGGCGCCCTCCTCGGCGGTCGCCTTCGCCGTGTAGCTGCCCTCCTCCTGCTCGGGCACGTCGAGGACGGCGCTGCCCTCGTCGTCCGTGGTGCCCTGGACCTCGACGGCCTCGGCGCCCTCCGGGGCGTCCTCGGTCGGCTCGAGCCGCAGGCTCACCGGCACGTTCCCCTTCGGCGCGTGCGTGAAGGGATCGATGGCGAAGACGCGCACCTTGGCGCCCGACCCCACGGTCAGCTTCGAGGGGATCCGCGCCCGCAGGTCGACCTTCGGCAGCATGACCAGGAGGCTCCGATACCCGCTCGTGCGCGAGGCGCCGTCCTGCACCTTGTAGTGGATCACACGGCTCGCCTCCTCGGCGCCCGCCTCGGGGAGGTCGTCGGCCGGCAGGCTCACCTCGACCGGACCGCCGCCCTCGCCGAGATCGAACGAGGCGGAGCCGCTCGCGAGCACCTCGTTGTCGAGGTTCATCAGCTCGACGGTCGCGTCGCCCGCCGCGGCGGTCTCGACGCGGACCGGAATCACGACCTTCAGGCGATCCCCATCGACGGCCGCGCTCAGGGCGCCCTCCTCGACGCCGAGGGCGGGATCCTCGTGATCCTCGTTGCCGACGACGTCGTCGCCGGTGTCGAGGCCGTGCGTCCCGTCCGTGCCGCAGGCCGCCACCAGGGCCGTCGCGGCGATCCACCATAGGCAGGTGCGTCTCATCTGACCTCTCCTCGGCCGCGAGGGCCGGGCCGTTGGGGCAATGTGATCCGCCCCGGCATTACGCAAGGCGCGTGCCATGATGACAACCCGCGCGGGTACGCGGGATTCCGGGTCCCTGTATCCGAGGCGTGTGTGTAAGAGTTCCACACATGCGCAGGGATCGGCACCTCAGCTCGCCTTGCGATCCTCTGCGGCCTCGCCGAAGCGGAGGCCCAGATCCGGACGCGGCTGCTCGGGCGCGGGCCCCTCGGGGTGGCGATCCAGCCGCCGGTTGGCCAGGAAGTCGTCGACGACGACCTGCACGCGCTCCGGGAACTCCAGCGGCGCGGTGTGGCTGCCGCCCTCCAGCAGGTGGAACTCGGAGTCGGGCAGGCCGTCCGCCAGCTCCTTCGTCACCCGCCACGGCGTGAACCCGTCGCGATCCCCGGCCACCACGAGCATGGGCTGCGGGACGCGCGGAAGCAGGTGGCGGGCCGTCCGCGACGCGGCGTCCTCGAGCATGCGCACGAACAGGGCCGGCGGCATGGTGGCGAAGTGCTCGAGGTAGGGCATGAAGTCCTCGCGCCGGATCTGCTCCCGGTTGATCTCCGTGTAGGCGGCCACGAGGTAGGACAGCTCCGTGGGCATGAGCACGCGGAGGGCGCGCGCCACGCGGTCCCGGTGGCGCTCCGTGAGCTGCTTGATGCGCGGGAGGATGCGCATGCCCACGTCGGTCTCCTTGAAGGTGTCCAGGAGCCGTCCGCTGGAGCCGTTCAGGAGCACGCCGGCGCGGAGCCGGTGCGGGAAGCGCCAGGCCACTTCCAGGGCGACCTGCACGCCCATGGAGTGCCCGACGAAGGTGGCCGTCGGGATGCCCAGGCGCTCCATGACCTCGTCCAGGTCCGCGGCGAGGTGCGGCACGGTGACCGCCTCGGGGTCGCGGGGGATGCCCGAGCGGCCGTGCCCCCGCCACTGGACGTGGAGGACGCGGAAGTGCCGCTGCAGGTGCGGCCGGAGGTAGAGCCACACGTAGCCGTCGCAGGAGATGCCGTCGCAGAGGACGATGGCGGGGCCGTCCCCGCGGCCCGTCAGCGAGTAGGCGAGGCGGGTGCGGTCGGCGAGGCGGATCTGCTTCACGGGGCTCCCGGGAGCGTCCAGGTCAGGCGGATGTGCGCGGGGGCGCCGGCGATGACCAGGTGGATCCGCTCCTCGGGCCCGGCGAAGCCGCCGCCCTCCGGCTCGTCGAAGCGCAGCTCGTACAGGGAGTCGTGATAGCCCACGTACGGGAACAGCTTCCCCCAGGTCGGGTTGTCCGTGTCCAGCTCGCGGACCTCGCCGAGCGGCAAGCGCTGCCCCCGGCGGTTCTCCAGGTGGACGCTCCAGATGTCGTCGCCCGGGGCCAGGTCGTCCCAGTCGATGTCGTTGGTGAACAGCGCGACCACGAACACCCAGGCGTCCTCGACGTCGGCGCGCTCGGCGGCGCGGAGCGTCTCGCGCTGCTCGGGCGTCATGTCGAAGATCTCCGCGTACGCCTCCACGTACCGCGCCACGAAGGGCTCGGTCTTCAGGGTGGCCTTGACGAAGACGCGGCTCTCGAAGTGCTCGTAGACCTCCGTCTCCCGCGTCCAGTCCTCACGGGTGTCGTGATAGCGATCGAGCGGTCCCCCACAGGCCCCAGGCCAGGCGGCCAGGAGCAGGAGGACGGACACCGCTGCGGCACGACGGCTCACGACGCCTCGCCCGGCTCCTCGGACATCCCGGGGAAGTCCGTGCGGCGGTAGAGCGCGGTGACGGGGACGCCCTCGGCCTCGATGGCCTCCCGTCCGCCCTCCATCCGGTCCACCAGGCAGAACAGGCCGGCCACGTCGCAGGCGGCGTCCCGGAGTCGCTGGATGGCCCGGATGGACGACGCGCCCGTCGTGATGACGTCCTCGAGGACGAGCACGCGCGCGCCGTCCTCCATCGAGCGGGTGCCCTCGATCCACGACATGGTGCCGTGGCCCTTGGGCTCCTTGCGGATGAAGAAGCCGGGGACGCCCTGCCCGCGCCGGCGCGCCTGGAGCACGAAGGCGCACGTCATGGGGTCGGCGCCCAGGGTGGGGCCGCCCACGGCGTCGATCTCGAGGCCCTGCTCCTGCCACGTGTCCACGAGGACCGTCCCGGTCAGGGCCATGCCCTCCGGGTGGAGCAGGGTCTGCTTGCAGTCGACGTAGAAGTCCGACTCCCTGCCGCTGGACAGCACGACGCGCCGCCGCTGGAAGGAGAGGCCGGTCAGGAGCTTCAGCAGCTCGTCACGGGGCTGGCTCACCGCTTGTCCTCCTCGGACTCGTCGCTCTCCACGACCTCGCCCTCCGGCTCGGAGCCGGCGGCCCATCCGCCCTCCGAGGACTCGACCACCTCGCCCTGGGGCCCGGCCTCGGGCTCCGGCGGGGTCGTCTCGGGTAGCTCGACCTCGGGGGCGCCCTCCGGCGCGGTCATCGCCTCGCCCTCGGCCAGGGCCTGCTCGGCGGCCTCTCCCCCGGTCGCCCCGGCGGCTTCGGCCGGCTCGGGCTCCGCCTCGGGCGTGGGCTCCGCGGCAGGTGCGGGAGGCGGCGTCGGCTCCGGGGTGGGGCGGGGCGCCGGGCGATTCGCCGTGGCGGGCGCACGCCGGTCCAGCCCCCTCGCGGGGCGGACGTCGGCGCCGGTCTCCACCCGGCCCGAGATGCGACCGCCGGGGCGGAGCACCAGGCGGCCGGTCCGGATGTCGCCCTTCACCTGGCCGGTGGAGGCGACCACGATCTCCTCGGTCGCGGCGACGTCCCCGACGATCACGCCCTCGACGAGGACGGTGCGGGCGAGGACGTCCGCCTCCAGGACCCCGGACGCCTCGACGAGCACCTCGTGGTCGCTGTCGAGGCGCCCGCGCAGGTAACCGGCGACGGCCAGGTCCTCGGCCGCGCGCACGACGGCGTCGACGCGCTGGCCCTCGGAGATCCGGGTGGGGGGAGCGGGCATGCGTCGACCTAGCCTTGCATGTTGATGTTGCCCTTGAAGGAGGCGCCGTCCGCGATGAGGACCCGGGGCGCCTTCACGTCGCCGACGACGCGGCCGCCCGACTTGATGTCGATCTTGTCGGTGGCCGTGACGTTGCCCTGCACGGCGCCGGCGACCTCGACCGACTGGGAGTCGATGTCGGCCTCCACGCGGCCGCCCTGGGCCACGACCACGGTGTCCTTCACCTCGACCCGGCCGCGCACCACCCCGAGGATCGTGACCGCCTCGTTGCCGGTGATCTCGCCCTCGACGGTGATGTTGTTGCCGATGATGGTCTCCGCCATGTGCGTCCTTCCTGTCCGCTCGGGAATCGGGCTACCAGCGGCCCCGCGTGATGGTCCGTGGGAGGTCGAGGGTCATGGTGACGCGGCCCCTCAGGCGCGCCGCCGGATCGATGGAGATGGTGGGCGCCGTGACGTCGCCCTCGACCACCGCGCTGGCCTCGAGGGACACCGTGCGCCGTCCCGTGACGTCGCCCGTGACGGTCCCGCGCACCGTGACGTCCGTGGCGTCGACGTCCGCCTCCACGCGTGCCCCGGAGGCCACGTCGAGGGGACCGCCGAGGACCACCTCGCCGTCCACGTGGCCCGCGATGGTCAGCGCTCCGGAGCCGCTGACCCGGCCCTTCACGCGGGTGGCCGCGCTGATGACGTTGCCGCTGTCCACCGCTCGCTCCTCCCCGTGCGCTGTGCGCGCAGGCCGCTGGCTAGCACCCCGGATCCGAGGGTGTCAAGCACGCGCGGAGGCTGGGCGCCCCTCGACAGCGGCCGCGTCCCAGGCGGCGGCGCCCGCCCTTCACAATCCCCGCGAGACGGGCGAGGATACGCGCGGCATGGCGTCCGACTTCGACTACGACTGGCTGATCGTCGGCTCCGGGTTCGGCGGGAGCGTCGCCGCGTGGCGCCTCACCGAGAAGGGCTACTCGGTCGGCGTCCTGGAGGCCGGGCGCCGGTGGCGCGCCCGGGACTTCCCGAAGACGAACTGGAACGCGCGCAAGTACCTGTGGGCGCCGCTCCTCCGCTGCTTCGGCATCATGCGCATGACCCTGTTCCGGGACGCCTTTGTGCTGTCCGGGGCGGGCGTCGGCGGCGGCAGCCTGGTGTACGCCAACACGCTGCTCGTGCCGCCGGATCGCTTCTTCCACGACCCCCGGTGGGCGCACCTGGACGAGGACTGGAAGGCGACGCTGGCGCCCCACTACGAGACGGCCCTGCGGATGCTCGGCGCCACCCGCGCCCAGCACCTGGCCGAGGGCGACCGGATGCTCCGCGACGTCATGGAGGAGATGGGCCGGGAGGACACCTTCCACCAGCCCACGGTGAGCGTGTACTTCGGCGAGGGGCCCGGCGTGCCGCATCCCGACCCGTTCTTCGGCGGCGACGGGCCGGAGCGCCGGGGCTGCCGCCTCTGCGGGGGCTGCATGGTCGGCTGCCGCTACGAGGCGAAGAACACCCTCGACAAGAACTACCTCCACCTCGCCGAGAAGCACGGCGCCTTGGTCCACCCGGAGACGATGGTCCGGGACGTGCGCCCGTTGGACGGGGGCGGCTGGGAGGTGCTCACCCACAGGGCGACCAGCCCCGTCCTGAAGCTGGGCCGGCGCCGCTTCACGGCGCGGAACGTGATCCTCTCGGCCGGGGCGGTGGGCACCACGCGGCTCCTCTTCGACTGCAAGGCCCGGGGGAGCCTGGCCGGGATCTCGGACCAGCTCGGGAACTTCGTCCGCACCAACTCCGAGGCCATCCTCGCGGTGGAGTCGGACGATCGCAGCGTGGACCACTCGCGGGGCATCGCCATCTCGGCGGGGGCGTATCCGGACCCGGAGACGCACGTGGAGGTGTGCCGATACAGCCCCGGCTCCGACTTCATCTCGCTGCTGACGACCGCCATGACGGACGCCGGGCCGCGGTGGCGCCGAGTCCTGCAAGGTGCCGGTCGCCTGCTCCGCCGCCCGCTGCGCTCCCTCCGCAACGCCGTGCCCTTCGGCTGGGCGAAGCGCGCCGTGATCCTCCTGGTGATGCAGCCCGTGGACAACTACATGCGCTTCGTGCGCCGGCGGCGGTGGTGGGCGCCGTGGTCGTGGACCCTGGACACGCGCAACGACGGAGACGCGAAGATCCAGGCCACCATCCCGCTCGGCAACGAGGTCGCGGAGCGGATGGCGCGGCGGACGGGCGGGGCGCCGCGCGCCTCCATGACCGAGGTCCTGGTCAACGTCCCCACGACCGCGCACATCCTCGGCGGCTGCTCCATGGGCGACAGCCCGGAGTCCGGCGTCATCGACGAGCGGAACCGGGTCTTCGGGTACGAGGGGCTGTATGTGGTCGACGGCTCCATGATCCCGGCCAACCTGGGCGTCAACCCGAGCCTGACGATCACGGCCATGGCCGAGCACGCCCTATCGCACGTGCCGCCCAAGGACGGGTAGCCCCCACCCCCGTTCCCGTTCCGGTTCCCGTTCCCGAACCAACGGCTCCGGACGGGCTGGGCGCGCAGTGTTCCGCGCTGCCTGAAGGCATCGTCCTCCGGCTCGCCGCAGGAGTGCCCGAAGCGCCGACCACGACGACGTCCACGTCTCGCCGTCTCTCGGCGAGTTGTGGGCCGTCGACGGGCGAGGCCGCCTCGCGGGGCCATCCGGGGAATGCACCGATGGAGCGTCGGGTTGGACGGGGCGAGGGGGCGTTTCGCCCGCGAACCCTCCGTTCGATGATCGCCTCCGGAGGTGCGTCGTGGCAGGTTCGGCCCACCCGATGCGGGCGCTCCGCGCCCTGGTCCTGACGACGCTCCTCCTGGCACCGGCGACGGCGGGCGCCCGCTCCGACGAGGGCGACCTCCCGGTGCCCCTGGCCGGCCAGAACGGCGACGTCGCCAACTGCGGCCCCACGGCGGCCGCCATGGTGCTGGCGGCCTATCGGGGCCTGGACGACGGCGCGTCCGTCGGGGCCCTGCGGGACGTCGTCGGCCGGTGGTCCTGGGACGAGTTCCCCATGCGCAGGTGGAGCCTTCCCGGGCGGGACCCGGGCATGACCACCCCGCAGATGTTCCGTGCCACGCTGGAGCACTTCGGGGACGACCTGCGGTTCGAGCGCATCGCGCACCCCTTCCTCCCCCAGGAGGCGTGGGCCATGGTGCGGCTCAGGTGGGCCCTCGACCACGACCGGCCGGTGGTCGTGCTGGTGGAGACGCCGCCCCTGTGGGGCACGAGCGAGCCCAGCCTCCACTGGGTCGTCGTCCGCGGCGTCGACGGCGGTCGGCTGGTCTACAACGACCCGGCCGACGGCAAGCGCTGGACGGTGCCCGTGGACCGGTTCTTCGACGCCTGGGACCTCAACCCGCTCTTCCGCGCGCTGCCTGGCCTGGCGCCCTTCACCGGGTTCGTGGCGGATCGCCCGCTGCCGGGCGGACGGTCCGTCTTCGCCAGCCGCTGACGATCAGAAATTGGTCGGCGCGGTCTCTCCCGCCGAGCCGGACTCGCCGGTGGAGCCGAGGGACGGCCCGCCGGGGCCGGGCTGGCCGCCCTGGCCACCGGGCAGGAACTGGTTGCCCTCGTAGGCGTCCGCCACGCTCCCGGTCGGCGGCGGCCACGCGAAGATGCCGTAGCTGACGCCTCCGCATCCGCCGCCGCCTCCACCGCCGTGGCCGCCGCGGCCGCCGTTGCCGCCCTCGCCGCCGCCGGTGGCGCACCAGGTCTGCCCGTCGCCCTCGGTGGGCTGACCTCCGGGGGCGCCTGCCCCCGCCGTGCCGCCGGCGCCGCCGGGGCCGCCGGAGCCGCCCGCGCCGCCCGCGCCCGGGCGGATGGCGTTGCCTTCGAGGATGGGATAGCTGGCCGGGTCGCCGTCGAAGGTCACGAACACGCTGAAGCTGCCGCCTCCGGCCTGGCCGCCGGTGCCGGGCCGGCCGGCGCACCCGCCCGCGCCTCCGCCGCCGCCCGTGCCGCCGATGTCGTCACCCGCGAGGTTGAGCCAGCACGACGAGTCCTGGACCTCCACGCCGGCGCCCGCACCGCCGCCCCCGCCACCGGAGCCGTGCGCGCCTGCGCCGCCGCCCGCGCCGCTGGTACCCCGCCAGTGGCCGTCGACCACCTGGCCGGTGACGTCGGCGCAGCCGGAGCCGCTCGATCCGTCCTGGCCCTGCTGCCCCGGGGTGCCGAAGCCGGCCTGGAAGGGCGCGTTGTCGGGCGGCGTGTTGCAGGTGCTGCAGCCGTCCTCCGCGCTCGTGTCGAAGCGCAGATCCCAAGCCGCGGCGCCGCCGTCGCCGGGTGCGGGGCCCTGGCCGGTGGCCCCTACCTCCTGCGCCTCCGGTGGATCGCCGTGCACGGGGCATCGGCCCTCGCCGCCGTCGCCGCCGGAGACCTCCGCCCCGTCGCTGCAGACGGTCTCGCCGCCCACGCCGCCGGCGGTGCCGTCGCTGGAGTTGGAGCAGCTTCGGGTGTCGGTCTCCGTGACGCCGGTGCCCGGCGTCGCGCTCGCCCCGTCGATGCCGTCGTCGCCCTGCGCGCCGGCGGGTCCGTTCCCGCCCGCGCCGCCGAAGATCCGGTTGTTCCGCACCTGGAGCTGGGAGCCGGCGTTGCGCAGGTACAGGGCGTAGCTGTTGGCGCCGATGACGTTGGCGGCGTTGGCGCCGAACACGGTGAAGCCGTCGAGGACGGTCGGCTCGGGGGCCTCGGCCGCGCCCACGCCCACGGCGGTCACGGCGCCGGGGAGGGCGTCCGTGGGATCCTGGCCGATGATGGCGGTCTCGAAGGTCACCGTGTTGTGCTGGAAGAAGTCGGAGGAGTAGCCGCCGTAGACGCGGATGCCGTCGACCAGCTCGACGCTCTCCGAGTAGACGCCGGTGGCGACGTACACGTCGGTCTTCCCCTCGTCGAAGGCCCGCTGGATGCCGGCCGCGATGGTGAGCAGGGGCGCCTCGCGGGTCCCGGGCTGCGCGTCGTCGCCGTCCTTGGCCACGAAGACGGCCCCGTTCAGCTCGCCGTCGATGCCGTCGCAGTTGCTGTCCACCGAGTCGCCCGCGACGTCCGGGCCCGCCTGGGGCTGGCACTCGCAGCCGTTGTCGGTCACGCCGTCCACGTCCACCCAGCCCTCGTCGCAGTCGAAGCTGCACGCGGGCACCGCTCCGGACGTCGAGCAGACGGGCGTGGCGTGGTCCACCTCCAGGGCGAGACACGAGATGCCGCAGCCGCCGCAGTGCTGGACCGTGTCGTACACACCCTCGGCGTTCTTGAAGCTCTCGTCGGTCTGGCCGTTGCAGTCGTTGTCCTGCCCGTCGCAGATGTCGTCCGGCAGGTCGCAGCCGCCCCAGCCGTCGGCCGTGCACTGCTCGACGCCGTTGCAGGTGTACTCGGGCTGGTCCGGGTCGTCGGGCGTGTAGGTGACGCTGCAGGTCCGCGACAGGTCGAGGTTCGACCCGTCACACCCGCACGAGCCCGTGGACGGTACGCACTGGAGGGCCGGCTCGCCCACGTCCTGGCACTCGTAGCCGCCCGGGCAGTCGGCGGTCGTCTCGCACCCCCGCCCGCAGAAGGTCCCCTCGTCCAGCTCCACGCAGTAGGCGTCGGAGCCGAGGCAGTTGTCGTCCTCGGCGCAGGGCGAGCACAGGCTCACCGCGTCCGGCACGCACTGGAACGAGTTCAGCTTGCTGTAACCCTCGGCGCACTCGTCGACCACGCACTGGGCCTGGCCGGAGGTGACGAGGCAGGAGGTGGACGTGGCGTTGGGGAACCCGGTCCCGCAGGACGAGTTGCACGTCCCGCAGTGGTCGAAGTCCGCGTAGACGCCGTCGGTCTTGAAGTCCTCGTCGACCTGGCCGTCGCAGTCGTTGTCCTTGAAGTCGCAGATCTCGACCTCGGGCGTGGGGGCCTGGCAGACCTCGCCCTGGGGGCC
This sequence comes from Myxococcota bacterium, assembly GCA_051747385.1. Classification (GTDB taxonomy): domain Bacteria; phylum Myxococcota_A; class UBA9042; order PHBI01; family JACKFB01; genus JBNJGB01. Next base: position 41,835 of record JBNJGB010000014.1, on the reverse strand, counting down.
GAGGCAGACGGTCACGCCCTCGCAGGCGCCGACGCCCTCCACCTCGTTCGTGCAGGTCTGGCCCTCGGACAGCTCTTCGTCGATGAGGCCGTCGCAGTCGTTGTCCTGGCCGTCGCACACCTCGCCCTCGGCCGTGGGGGCGGTGCAGCCCATCCAGCCCTGCTCGGGATCGCAGGTCTCCACGCCGAAGCAGGTGCCCACGGGGTTTTCCACGGAGCACGTGCGCTTGGCGCCCGCCGTCGCCTCGTTGCAGGTGCAGGAGCCGGACACCGGCACGCAGCGATCCACCTCGTCCGGCCCCACGGCCTCGCAGGCGAAGCCGTCCGGGCACGCCCCCTCGGCTCCGCAGGTGCTCACGCAGACGTCCTGGCCGTCCAGGGTGGTGCAGGTCCCGCCGAAGCAGTCCGCGTCGGTGTCGCACGGCGCGCAGCTCGGATCCACGGGCGGGCTGCACAGGAAGTCGTTGATCTTCACCAGCCCCTCGTCGCAGCTCTCGACGACGCACTGGGGGAGGTCGGCCGTCCCGCCGCAGGTCCCGGTGGCGTTGGGGAACTTGTCGGCGCACGCGTTGAAGCACCCGCCGCAGTGGGCGTCGAGCGTCCAGGTGCCGTCGGCGGCCTTGAAGTCCTCGTCGACCTGGCCGTCACAGTCGTCGTCCAGGCCGTTGCAGGTCTCGGCCTGCGGCTCTCGCGCGTCGCAGACCCAGCCCTGGGAGCCGACGCACGTGCGGGTGCCGGAGCACGTCCCGAACTCGTTGGAGATCTCGCAGGTGTCGCCGCCCTCCAGGCCGTCGTCGGCGAGGCCGTTGCAGTCGTTGTCCACGCCGTCGCAGACCTCCGCGACCGGCTCCTCGGCCGTGCACGCGCCCCAGCCGGTCTCCTGGTCGCACGTCTCCACGCCGAAGCAGGTGCCCAGGTCGTTGCTGTTCGTGCACGTGCGCTGCCCGCCGTCGACCTCGGCGTTGCAGGCGCAGCTTCCCGTCACCGGCACGCAGAAGGACCCGTCGGCCCGGCCCAGCGGATCCTCCCCGCAGGCCCAGCCCTCCGGACAGTCCTCGTCCCCGTCGCACGCGGCGGCGCAGTTCTGGACCCCGTCGATCTCCAGGCAGGCGCCGCCGGTGCAGTGGTGGTCCTGCGTGCACGGCGTGCAGAGCTTCTCCAGCCGGGGCAGGCAGAGGAAGCTCACGTCGCCGCGGTTCTGGATGGCCTTGCAGTCGAAGCCGGCCGGGCAGGTCTCCTGGCAGTTCTCGGTGCAGATGTAGCCCTCGGGCCCCTCCACACAGAAGCCGCTGAAGCAGTCGAGGTTGCTCTGGCAGGGCGCCCCGAAGGTGCCGGGCTCGACGTCCCCGTCGAGGTCCACGTCGAAGGGGGGCTCCGTGGCGTCCACGTCCCCCCCGCCGGCGTCGACCTCGTCGGACCCCGAGTCCTCGTCCGTCCCGTCCGCGACGCCGCCGTCGCCCGTCACCCCGTCGGCTTCCACCGCGGTGTCCGGGCCGGCGCCCTCGCCGTCGCCGTCCGAGCCGCAGCCCGCAGTCCACACCAGCGCCAGCGCCGCCGCGCCGTATATGATCGGTTTCATCACCACCCCCGCCTGTCGTGTCCGCACCCGGGTCAGGCTGATACAAGTAGCATGCCCCGGGCCTCTGCTTCAAAAGGGGCGGCCGATTCTCGGCTTGCCTGTGCGCGCGCGACGCCCTAACGTCGCGGCCATGAGCGAACCCGACGCCTCCCCCCGCCGTGTAGCCCGATGGCGCTACGTCGTGCCGAACGCCATCACGTGCATCGGTCTGCTGATCGGCCTCACGGCCGCCTTCCGGGCCATGGAGGGGCAGTACGTCGAGTCCGGCTGGCTCATCGCCCTGTGCGTGCTCATCGACAAGCTCGACGGGACGGCGGCGCGGCTGCTGGGGTCGTCGAGCGCCATCGGCGTCCAGCTCGACAGCCTGGCGGACTTCGTCACCTTCGGCGTGACGCCGGGCACCCTGGTCTTCATGGCCATGCTCCGCGACGACGCCCACTTCGACATGTGGGACGGCACGGCGGCCGGCTGGGGGATGCGCGCCCTGGTGGCCGTGTACGTGCTGGCGGCCTGCATCCGCCTGGCCAAGTTCAACGTCCTCACGGAGGAGACCGGCGGCACCCAGGTCTTCTACGGGATGCCCACGACCTTCGCGGGGGCCATCGTCGCCCTGTCGTTCATCCTCGGCTACAAGTACGATCTCCAGGCCGCCTTGGAGTACGCGCCCTACGCCGCGGCCGTCCTGGGGCTGCTCATGGTCTCGAACCTGCCCCTGCCGAAGATCGGCCCGCGCGAGTCGAAGGCCGTGAACGCCTTCCAGATCGCCAACGTCGCCGCCGGCTACGTCTGCGGCATCTTCCGCATCTTCCCGGAGTACCTCTTCGCGCTCATCGTGGGCTACGGCCTCGGGGGCTTCGTCTACGGCTGGCTCCGCCGCGAGAAGCTCCACCCCCAGCGGCTGGACCCCTACCCCCAGGACTGAGCGCCTCGGCCCCGGAAGCGGGTCCAGAGGGAGTCGGAGCCTGCGAACGGCCGCTCGGCGCGCGCGATGGCGGCGGTGGTCCGCAGGGCGTCGCCGAGCGCCTCGGCCCACGGCCCGTTCGTGGCGCGCTCCCAGGCCTCCCGGGCGAGGCAGTCGTCCGGATCCATGTCCTCGGACACCGCGACCCACAGGGTGTCCCGCCCTCCCACGAGGCGTAGACCTGCCGGGAGCGCTCGACCCGCATCCCGAGGCGGCGCGCGGTCTCCGGCCAGACGAGGTCGAGGGGAGCCCGGTAGCGGCACTGGATGCGTCGCGGGGCCTTCATCGGGTGTCCGGTCGGTGCGGGGTGTGGCCCGCCATGCCACGCCGGACACGACGGACGCGGATCCGACGCCGAAGCTCAGCCGGGCGGCCCACGGCCCTGCGTCGTCCGTGGTGTTGCGTTGCGGCGTGGAGAGTGGCGGCTCGCCGGCGTCCGGCCGAGGAGCCGGCCCCTCGGGCGGGCCGCAGGTTAACCCTTCATGTGCCAAGGGTAAGGGGTTGAAGGATCGGATCGGATCTGCCATGAAGGCGCCGCCGGGACCCGAGGCGTGGGAAGTCCCACCCCCCGCGGCGCCCAGCGAGCACCAGGTTTGGGAGGAATCACCTTGAGCTGGCTGAAGCGGATCTTCGGGTCGACCATCGGCAAGAAGCTGGTGGTGGGCCTCACGGGCCTCGCGCTCGTGGTCTTCCTGATCATTCACCTCGCCGGGAACATGCAGTACTTCGTCGGGCCCGACGCGCTCAACGAATACGCCGACGGGCTCCACAAGCTCCCGGGCTTCGTCGTGCTCGAGGTGGGCCTGATCCTGATCTTCCTGATCCACATCGGGTTCACGATCAGCCTCATCCTGGACAACCGGAAGGCGAAGGGCAGCAAGTACCAGGCCGCCGGGTTGAACACGAAGCGCACGAGCGTCTCGCAGACGCTGGCCAGCCGGATGATGGGCGTGAGCGGCATCATCGTGCTGGGCTTCCTCATCCTGCACGTCATCGACTTCCGGGTGCCGCACGCGGAGATCATCGCATCCGAGGGCGGCCTCTCGGCGGCGATGGACGCGAAGCTCGGCCAGGTCTGGCGAGGCGCCATCTACGTCATCGGAAGCCTGCTCGTGGGGTGGCACGTCTTCCACGGCTTCCAGAGCAGCTTCCGGTCGTTCGGCTACAACCACTCGAAGTTCACCCCGTGGCTGCAGAAGATCGGCGCCTTCCTCGCCGTGCTCTTCGGGGCCGGCTTCGCTCTGTTTCCCATCTGGATCATCCTGAACTCCTAGGGGGCTTCGACGATGACGCTCGAATCCAAGTGCCCGACGGGGCCCATCGCGGAGCGGTGGACCAACCACAAGGAGAGCCTCAAGCTCGTCGGCCCCATCAACCGCCGGAAGTACGACGTGATCGTCGTCGGCACCGGCCTGGCCGGGGCCTCGGCGGCGGCGTCGCTGGCCGAGCAGGGCTACAACGTGAAGGCCATCACCTTCCACGACAGCCCGCGGCGGGCCCACAGCGTGGCGGCCCAGGGCGGCATCAACGCCGCCAAGAACTACCAGAACGACGGCGACAGCACGTTCCGGCTCTTCTACGACACCGTGAAGGGCGGCGACTTCCGCTCCCGCGAGTCCAACGTCTATCGCCTCGCCGAGGTGAGCGGGAACATCATCGATCAGGCGGTCGCCCAGGGCGTGCCGTTCGCCCGCGAGTACGGCGGCACCCTGGCGAACCGGACCTTCGGCGGCGTGCTGGTCTCTCGGACGTTCTACGCCCGCGGCCAGACCGGCCAGCAGCTGCTGCTCGGGGCCTACGCCAGCCTGATGCGCCAGGTGGACACCGGGAAGGTGGACCTTCTCGAGCGGCGTGACGTCCTGGACGTGGTCATCTCCGACGGGGCCGCCCGCGGCGTGGTCTGTCGGAACCTCGAGACCGGCGAGATGGAGGTCCACACGGGCCAGGCCGTGCTCCTGTGCACCGGCGGCTACGCCAACGTCTTCTATCTGTCGACCAACGCGATGAAGTGCAACGTCACGGCGACGTGGCGGGCCCACAAGCGGGGGGCGTACTTCGCGAACCCCTGCTACACGCAGATCCACCCGACGTGCATCCCGGCCGCCGGCGACTGGCAGTCCAAGCTGACGCTCATGTCGGAGAGCCTCCGGAACGACGGGCGCGTGTGGGTGCCCAAGAAGGCGGGCGACGATCGGCGGCCGGGCGACATCCCGGACAGCGAGCGCGACTACTACCTCGAGCGCAAGTACCCGACCTTCGGGAACATGGTCCCGCGCGACGTGGCCTCGCGTAACGCCAAGTACGTGTGCGACGAGGGGCGCGGCGTCGGCCAGACCGGGCGCGCGGTGTACCTGGACTTCCGGGACGCCATCGCCCGCGAGGGCAAGGACACCATCGAGGCCAGGTACGGCAACCTCTTCCACATGTACGAGAAGATCACGGGCGACAACCCGTACGAGGTGCCGATGCAGATCTACCCGGCGCCGCACTACACGATGGGCGGCCTCTGGGTGGACTACAACCTCATGTCCAACGTCCCCGGGCTCTTCGTGCTCGGCGAGGCGAACTTCTCGGACCACGGCTCCAACCGCCTCGGCGCCAGCGCGCTGATGCAGGGCCTGGCGGACGGCTACTTCGTGGCCCCGTACACCGTCGCGGACTACATCGCCCGCGAGCGGCCCGAGAAGCTCTCCGCCGACCACCCGGCCTGCAAGGAGGCCCTGGAGGGCGTGGACGAGCGCATCGGTTCGCTGATGGCCGTGCAGGGCAAGCGCTCGCCGGAGAGCTTCCACCGCGAGCTCGGGCACGTGATGCTCGACAAGGTGGGCATGGCCCGCACGGAGGAGGGCCTGAAGGAGGCCATCGCGAAGATCCGCGAGATCCGGGACGCCTTCTGGAGCGACGTCCGGATCGTCGGCGAGCGGAGCGACTTCAACGTGGAGCTGGAGAAGGCCCTGCGCGTGGCCGACTTCCTCGAGTTCGCCGAGCTCATGGCCCACGACGCGCTGCAGCGGAACGAGTCCTGCGGCGGCCACTTCCGCGAGGAGTACCAGACCGAGGAAGGCGAGGCGCTGCGCGACGACGAGAACTTCTCCTACGCGGCGGCGTGGGAGTTCGAGGGCGTCGGGGAGACTCCGACCCTCCACAAGGAGGAGCTGGAGTTCGAGTACGTCACGCCCACCATGCGGAGCTACAAGTAGTGACTCCCGTGACGAAACTCCGGTCCGGCCCAGGCCGACGATCCGACGGCGCCGTGGCGTGCCGCAACTCCTTGAATTGGCGCTGCCAGTCCTGCGTCGTTGCGTCCCACCACAGCTTGCGCCTCCCCGCCCTGGACTCGAACCTCCATTCCGTCCCAGGAGTCAAGTAGTGACTCCCGTGAAGCACCTCCGGCCCAATCTCCGTTCCTTCCCAGGAGTCAAGTAATGGCCGACACGATCAGCCTGACGCTCAAGATCTGGCGCCAGAAAGACGCCTCCTCCAAGGGCGGCTTCGAGACCTACGAGCTGGACGCCGTGTCCACGCACGCATCGTTCCTCGAGATGCTCGACATCCTCAACGAGCAGCTCGTCACCGAGGGCAAGGAGCCCGTGGTCTTCGAGCACGACTGCCGCGAGGGCATCTGCGGCACGTGCGGCTTCATGATCAACGGCGAGGCGCACGGCCCGGAGAGCGGCATGACCGTGTGCCAGCTCCACATGCGGAAGTTCCGGGACGGGGACACGCTGACGCTGGAGCCGTGGCGCGCGCGGGCCTTCCCGGTGATGCGGGATCTCCAGGTGGACCGCACCGCCTTCGACGACATCCAGTCCGCGGGCGGCTACAACTCGGTGAACGTGGGGAGCCCGCCGGACGGCAACACCATCCCGGTCGGCCGGGAGGAGGCCTCCGCGGCCTTCGACGCCGCCGCGTGCATCGGCTGCGGGGCGTGCGTGGCGGCCTGCAAGAACGCCTCGGCCTCCCTGTTCGTCGCGGCCAAGCTCGGCCACATGGGCATGCTGCCCCAGGGCCAGCCGGAGCGGCACGTCCGCGCCGCGCGCATGGTCGCCAGGATGGACGAGGCCGGCTTCGGCGCCTGCACCAACACGCTGGAGTGCGAGGCCGCCTGCCCGAAGGAGATCTCGGTCAAGTGGATCCAGCGCATGAACCGGGACTTCCTCAAGGCCATGCTGAAGGGCGAACCGGGCTCCGTCGGCACCTGAGGACCTGACGCGCGCGGCTCGAGCCCGGGGCGGAGCCCGCTTCTCCCTGGACGGCGGGTTCACGTGGCGCGTGTGCGACCTGGACGGGACGGCGAACGGCTACAGCCCCGCCAAGGCGGGCTACGCCACGGTCGGCGAGTAGGGCCGGCGTCCTCGCCGGTCACGCGAGGCTGATCGGCCGGCGGGGGTCACGGCGCAGGTGTGGGGGACGCCCCGGTGCCGGCGTTGACACGTCCCCCGGCGCGTGCCACACGAGAGGGGCTCTTGCCTCGACCCGGGCTTCCCGCCATGACACGACTCGCACCCCTCCTCCTCCTCCTGCTCCACGCTCTCCTCCCGGCGGCCTGCTCCGACGACACGGGCCCGGTGGGCTCCGTGGACGTCGCGGCGGACGTCGCCGTGGCCGACGAGGGCTCGCCCTTCGTGCCCACCGGGGACGCCGGGTCGGACGGGGCCGGGGAGACGACCGCCCAAGACGTCGCGGACGCGCACGACGCGGCGGACGAGGACGAGGCGAGCGCGGACGCCGACCCGGACACCGCGCAGGACACCGGCACCGACCCGGATCACGGGCCCCAGGACGTGCCCCGGCGGAAGCCCGGCGACCCCGACATCGCCGTGGACCCGGAGCAGCACACCTTCTCGTACATCTCGCCGCTGGACGGCTCGCTGGTCCGCGACGTCTACGTGGCCAACCTTGGCGGAGCGCCGCTGACGCTGACGAGCGTCGCCCTCGAGCCGGGCTCCTCGGAGGACTTCGACGTGGTGCTGGTGCCGCCGACGCCGAAGGTCGTGGAGCCCGGCAAGCAGACCATGGTGCGGATCGCGTTCCACGAGGGCGACGGTGGCGACGGGACCCTGGTCCTGGAGAGCGACGATCCCGACGAGCCCACCGTGGAGGTGGCCCTGAGCAGCCACGTGAAGGCCACCGTCCGCCAGCCCAAGCCCTGCGCGGAGATCGTCCCGTCCAAGCTCGACTTCGGGACGGTGGTGCGCGGGACGACGGCCACGAAGCAGGCGGCGCTCCGGAACTGCAGCGACAGCGAGGTCCTGACCCTCGACGACATCACCCGCGGCACGCTCTTCTTCGTGCCGCTCACCGAGGAGTTCCAGGTCGACCCGTTCCCGACGCTCCCCAGCAGCCTCGGGCCGGGGCAGACGCTGCCCGTGACCGTCACGTACACGCCCAAGCTGGCCGGCCCGGACAGCGGGTTCTTCGTCCTGCACACCGACGATCCGAACGCCCCGGAGCAGCACCTGGACGTGTCGGGCCTGGGCACGGCGCCGCCGCCCGAGGAGCTCGAGCTGACCATCAAGCTGTCCTGGGACGCCGACCTCTCCGACGTGGACAGCCACCTCATCGAGCCGGGCGGGACGCTGTTCGACTGCCAGAGCGACTGCTACTTCGGCAATCCGGCGCCGGACTGGGGCGTGCAGGGCGACTGGGTGGACGATCCCTTCCTGGACGTGGACGACGTGGACGGCTTCGGGCCCGAGCACATCAACATCTCCGAGCCGCAGCCCGGCTCGTACACCTACGTCGTCCACTACTACGACGACACCTACGAGGGGTCCTTCCCCACTTCCACGGAGGCCACCGTCGAGGTCCTCAGCCACGGCCAGACCCTGGCGACCTTCGGGCCGCAGCACCTGGACGCCACGAACCGCACCTGGGATGTCTTCACCATCGACATCCCGTCGTTCACCATCACGCCCCTGGGGAACACCTGGATGATCCCCGGCTCCCAGGTGCAGTCCTGCGGGTTCAGCGGCTTCCCCTGAGCCGGGCTCCCGTCAGTCCGGGCGCCCGTCGGCCCGCGGGCCGGACAGGATGGGCGTGTAGACGATCAGGAAGAGCACGAAGGCCAGGCTCCAGAGGCTCGACGAGGCGTGCATGGCCGGAAGCCAGGCCCCCGGCGCGACCCAGGGCACGACGGCGCGGACCAGCAGGGCGCCCAGCATGAGCACGTAGGCGGCCACGATGGCCTTGTGGGCCTTCAGGGGGCGGCCGGTGTGGCCCAGGGAGACGCGCGACATCATCCCCAGGGTCAGCACGCCGATGGCGCCGACGGTCAGGACGTGGGTCGCGATGGTGGAGGGCGGCTGGGGCGTCAGCGCGGCGAGGCCGGTCAGCAGCAGGCCCAGGGACGTGAAGGCCCAGCCCGCGTGCAGGACCCAGACGATGGGCTTCCGGAGCGTGTGGCGGGTGCCCCAGCCCTTCATCCGGGCCAGGTTGAGGACGCCGGCGAGGATGGCGACGGCGGCTCCGGCCGGGCGCGTGAACGGCGACGGATCCAGCACGACGAAGGCCACCGTCGCCCACATCCCGGCGCGGTCGAGCGTGCTCGTGGCGCGCACGGTCGCCGGGCGGATGGCGTTCCGGGTGAACAGGGGGAGGACGCGCCCGCCGAAGATCACGAGCACGGCCACGACGCAGTCCAGGGCGAGTCGCTGTCCCGGCGTGAACCACGCGTAGGACAGGACCCCGTGGGAGGCCAGGTGCATCAGCAGGTTGCCGGCGGACATGGCCAGGAGGAGCGCCGGGAAGCCCATGTTACGCCGGCTCCGGGCGGCCACCAGGGGCCGCAGGATGATGAGCGCCACCAGCGGCAGGAAGGACACGTCCAGGGCGACGACCACCCAGGTCGGCCAGCCTCCGCCGGAGATCATGGCCACGCGCCCGGCGATCCAGAGGAGGATCATGCCGACCAGCGGGGCTCCTCGGACGGTCTTCCGCTTCGTCCAGTTCTGGACGGCGGTGAAGAAGAACCCGGCGAAGACCGCGCCGACGAAGCCGAAGAGCATCTCGTGGGCGTGCCACCCGACGGCGTCGAACGGCGTGTCCAGGGACAGCTTGCCCATGAGGTGGACGACGTAGATCGGAAGCAGGCCCGCGGCGAGCAGCGCCGCCAGCAGGAAGAAGGGGCGGAAGCCGATGGCCACGAGGGGTGGCAGGCCTCGCTCGGCGGGGCGGCCCACGCCGAGGGACCCGGTCGGGACGGCGTCGGAGGGCATGGTCTCGTACCTCGCGCGGTGGTTGGGGGGCGGACCGGGGCGGGTCGCCGTGGATCACGACAAGGTGGACTCGTCGGGTCCTGATTTCCCATACCACAGGACGGCCCCCGGAAGGACCCGAGCCGCGGCGGGCCGGGTCAGATGATCTTGCCCGCCTCGATGCGCTCCAGCATGTCGTAGAGATCGTCGGCCCGGAAGGGCTTCGAGATGTAGGTGTCCATCCCGGCCTCCAGGCAGTGCTCGCGGTCGCCCTTCATGGCGTGCGCGGTCATGGCGACGATGGGCGTGTGCGTGCCGATGCCGGACTCGCCGGTGCCGGACTCGATGCCGCGGATGGCGCGGGTGGCCTCGAAGCCGTCGAGCCCGGGCATCTGGACGTCCATCAGGATGACGTCGAAGCGACCCGGGGCGAACTCCTCGAGGGCCTCGTGGCCGTCGTCGACGACCGTGACCTCGTGCCCGTGCCGGTGCAGCAGGGCCAGCACCAGCTCCTGGTTCACCTTGGAGTCGTCGGCCAGCAGGATGTGGAAGGGCCCGGCGGCGGGCACCTCCCTGTCCGGCTCGCCGATCTGGCCCTCTCGGGGCACGGAGACCCCGAGCGCGCACGCCATGGCGGTCCACAGCGCCCTCTGCCGGACGGGCTTCATGAGCGTCCCGGAGACCCCCGAGGCCGCCAGGCGCTCCGCGTCCAGGGAGCCTCGCGCCGCCGAGGAGAGGAGCAGGATCGGGACGTCGCGGCCGGCCTCCGTGTCCCGTATCCGCTCGGCCAGGGTCGTCCCGTCGATCCCGGGCATGATCTGGTCGAGGAGCACCAGATCGTACGGCGTGCCGGTCTCCTGCGCGCGCCGGAGCTCCTCGAGGGCCTCGCCGGCGGACGTGGCCGTGGCGGGTTCCATGTTCCGGCTGGCGAGCATCTCCGTGAGGAGCTGGCGGTTGATGGGCGTGTCGTCCACGACCAGCACGCGCCGTCCCCCGAAGACCCGGCGCTGGGCGCGGACCGCGCGCACCTCCTCGTGGATGGCGAAGGGGAGGGTGAACCAGAAGGTCGTCCCCTCGCCGGGCTCGCTCTCGACGCCGAGCTCTCCGCCCATCAGCTCCACGAGTCGCGAGGCGATGGTCAGGCCCAGGCCCGTGCCCTGGATGGAGTCCCGGTCGACGATGCGGCTCTGCTGGAAGGCCTCGAAGATGCGCTCCCGATCCTCCGGCGCGATGCCCGGCCCCGTGTCCTGCACCTCGAAGCGCAGCTCGATCCGGTCGTCGGAGCGCGACACCTCGGAGACGTTGACCAGGACGTGGCCCTGGTCGGTGAACTTGATGGCGTTGCCCACGAGGTTGTCGACCACCTGGAGCAGCCGCAGCCGATCCGCCTCCACGAAGACGTCCGGGATCTCGGGAGGGAGGCGATAGAACAGCTCCAGGTCCTTGCTCGAGGCCTGCACGGCGTGGACCTGCAGGGCGTCGTCCAGGACGTCGCACACCCGGAAGTGGGTCCGGGACAGCTCCAGCTCGCCGGCCTCGATCTTCGAGAAGTCGAGGATGTCGTTCAGCAGGCGGAGCAGAGAGTTGGCCGACTGGTCGACCAGGCGCAGGTACTCCTCCTGGACCAGGTCCAGGTCCGTGTGCTGGAGCAGCTCCGCGAAGCCGATGATGCCGAACATCGGCGTGCGCAGGTCGTGGCTCATGTTCGCCAGGAACTGGCTCTTGGCCCGGTTGGCTGCCTCGGCCTGCTCCTTGGCCTCGCGGAGCTCCTGCTCCCTTTCCTTGCGCCGGGTCGTGTCCCGGACGGCGGCGGAGACGAAGAGCCCCTCGTCCGTCTCCAGGGGACTCAGGCTGATCTCCACGGGGAACTCGGTGCCGTCCTTCCGCAGCCCGTACAGGTCCATGCCGGACCCCATCGGGCGGACCCGGGGCTGCCCGGCGTAGTCGTCCCGGTGGCCGACGTGCCGCTCCCGGAAGCGCCCGGGGACGAGGACCTCCACGTCCCGGCCGATCAGCTCCTCGCGGTCGTAGCCGAACAGCCGCTCCGTCTGGGCGTTCACCAGCACGATGCGGCCGCCCCGGTCCACGATGACCATGGCGTCCGGAGCGGTCTCCAGCAGCGCGCGGAAGGTCACCCCCGCCGGCTCCCGCGGCGAGTCTACGGCGTGATGCTTGCTCATGACGTCTTCACCGTAGCTCAACCGGCGCCTCGGGTCACATTCGTGGGGGAGGCTGGCGGGTTCACGGAGCCTACGGGCCCAGATCGCACACTGCACCGCCGCAGGGGGGCTCGGCTACGCCGGTCTGGAGGAAGCCCTCCATCAGGTCCCGCGCCTCCGGCGTGAAGCCCACGTCCGCGTGGCCGCCCGCGTCCTCCTCCGGGGCGATGTTGCCCTCGGGCAGCGGCGGGTCGCCCAGGTCCATGGAGACGAACACCGAACCCTCGTACGGCGCCGAGACCACGGGGACGCCCCAGGGCTTGCGGACGGACGCCTCCAGGACCGGCAGGCCGGCGATGCGCGCGGCGATGTCGGAGGAGAGGTTGTGCACCTGCGCGTCGTTCTCGGCGATGAGGTAGACGTACTCCTTCGGCCCGATGCCGGGCAGGTCGCCGTCGGAGGCGCCCAGCCAGGCGGCCGTCTCGCCCCGGTCCCAGACGTGCTGCGACAGCGCCATGAGGACGCCCACGTCCAGCCGGCTGTCGTAGGCGGGCGCGAGGAGAGGCTCGAACGTGTTGAAGTGGATGCTCCGCTCGATCATGAACGAGAAGGTGGCCCCGCCGACGATCAAGGCGCCCCGGGAGATGTCCGGGGAGATGGTCAGCAGGGTGCCGCCGAGGATGGAGCCCTGGGAGCCGCCCACGAAGTGGGGCTCCGTGGGCTGGATGACGGGGCCGCCGTCCGCCGCCCGGAACGGGGCCTCCTCGCCGCACGCGCCCAGGAAGGTCCGCGTGAGGGCGATCTGGTTGATCATCCCCTGCTCGACCCACTCACCGACCATGTAGAAGTCGGACAGGTTCACCAGCGCCGTCGCCAGGAAGCCCAGGTCCTTCTTGCTCATCCCGGCCCAGTCCGTGGCGACGATGACCTGGCCGTAGTCCTCCGCCACGTTCAGGACGCCGCTGTGGCTGATGGTGCCCTCGGCCTCGCCGAACAGCCCGTGACCCCACGTGATGAGGCGCCCGGCCTCGTTCGCGTCCGCGAGGGACTTCGGCACGATGGCCGTGAACTCCACCTCCTCGACCCCCTGGAACACCGGGACGCCGTCCTCGTCCCGGGCGATCTCCCCGGGCGGCGCGGCGGTCGTCATGTACCAGGGCACGGTGTACGTCCCGCGGACCCGGCGGCGCGCGATGCCCTTGTAGTCGTCCTCGACGGTCTCGACGGTGCAGCCGATGCCGTCCGGGCCCAGGCGCTCCAGGGCGTCCGCGCGCATGTCCAGCAGGTCCCGGCGCACGCTCTCGTTCGAGGCGGTGTGGAAGCGCCAGGCGGTCTGCAGGGTCTCCCGCTCCACGCTGGCCTCCGCCAGGGCGTCGAAGAGGTCTTCGAACCCCGGCCGGCGGTCCTCGAAGAGGGGCTGGTCCGTGGGCAGCCCGTCGCGCAGGGCCTCGAACGCCGCCGACGCCTCGATGGGCTCGCCGGACAGCCCCTGGAGGTCGCGGATGGCCACGCCGTAGGCCCGGTCGGGCTCCAGCCGATCGGCGGGGCGCAGGTAGAGCAGGGTGGCGTCGGGGGACTCGGCCCGCGCGTCCACCTCCACCCAGTGGGGGATCCGGTCCCCGGTCTCCAGGTCGAGGATGACCGTCGGGTGGTCGGCGGCCAGGGAGGCGCCGATGTCCCCCGGTCCAGCGACCCCGGTCAGGTCGGCGGGCTCGTCGAAGAGGGTGACGATCTGCGAGCTGGGGCTGAAGCCGTCGAGCCGCGCGTACGGCCCCACGTCGAACACGTCGCCGCTCGCCGTCTCGGGGATGGCGCCGGGGTCGTAGGCCACGCGGTGGCCGGTGGGCGTCGTCGGATCCTCCGCGAGGTACCGGTCGGAGGGCCAGGGCAGCACGCAGAAGCGCGGGTTCAGGTTGTCGCACTCGCCCTGCCACGGGATCGCCACCGGGTCCGGCCCGGCGTCCACCTCGACGTCGGCCGCGTCTCCCCCGTCGAGGGTTCCGTCCCCGGCGTCGGACGTGTCCGGGACGTCGGCCTTAGCGTCCGAGGCGTCGACGGCGTCCGCGGTGTCGGCGAGCGCGTCCGGCTCCGCATCCTCCTCCGTCGCGTCCGCGTCGTCCGCCGCGTCCGGCCCGGCGTCCTCGAGCGCGATGTCGTCCAGGACCTCCTCGGGCCCGGCGTCCGCCTGCGCGTCCTCCGTGGAGCCGTCCTCGCGGGAGGCGTCCGGGCCGGGGGTGTCCGGCGTCAGCAGGTCCTGGCCCGTCACGGCGTCGGGCGTCCCGGTCGTGTCGTCGACGCCCGACGCGCCGCCGCCGTCGTCGCAGGCCCAGAGCGTCAGCACGCTCGCCAGGATGCAGCAGGTCCGGATCCGTCGCACGCTCTCCCCTCCTCGCCGGGCACGCGGCAAGATAGGGGGACGCGACGCGCTCGTGCAACGTGTTTCATCGCCCCCTGTCGCCCTCCGGGACGCGGTATGCTCACCTCATGACCGATTCGGAACCGCTCCGGCGTCCGCCCGCCGACGAGTCTCGCCGCGCCCGGGTGCGCCTCCTCGCGGGCTGGCTGGACGATCGCTTCACCATCCCAGGCACGCGCATCCGCTTCGGCCTGGACGCGGTCCTGGGCCTCCTGCCGGCCGGCGGAGACGCCGCCACGGCCGTCGTGGCCTCCTGGATCGTCGGCGAGGCCCTTGCGGCCGGCGCCCCGACCCCGCTCGTCGCGCGGATGCTCGGCCGCGTCCTCCTGGACCTGCTCGTGGGCGTGGTCCCCATCCTCGGCGACGTCGCCGACGTCGGCTATCGCGCGAACCGTCGCAACGCGCGCGACCTGGTGGCCTTCCTCGAGGGCGACCAGCGCCCCGCCCGCCGCAGCCGCGCCTGGGTCGTCGCCGCCGTCGGCCTCCTCCTGGCCGCCCTGGGGGGACTCCTCGCGCTCGCCTGGTGGAGCGTCTCCGCGCTGGTCTCCGCCCTGGGTTGAGCCGAACCACCGTCACGCCGCCCGCTTCACCACCTCCCGGCCGCGGACCACGAGCGCCCCGTCGCGCCCGACCCTCCAGGTCAGCCGCGGCGCCCGCCCCCGGACCCGCAGCACGCCGCCGTGCACGCCGTCGAGGTGGCAGGCAGGGCCACGTTCCTCTCCGATCCTCGACCCCATATTCTCGCTTCTGCGAACTCGGAGGGGGCGGCGATGTCCGACTCGGCGGCGTGCCTTCGATTGGGGCTGATTCCCGGACCGAGCCTCGGGACGAGGCGAGGTCTCGAGAGTCACCTTTGGCATCGCCGAGATCGGGGCTCAACTTTCGTCGGTGCGCGACCGTAGAGGAATCATGACCATCACGGCTCCCCCAAAGTGCATCCTCATCGTCGACGACAACCCCGCGATCCACGAGGATTTTCGGAAGATCCTCCGCCCGACCGCCCAGCACGACGCGGTGCTGTCCGAGCTGGAGGCCGCGCTGTTCGCGGAGACCTCTCAGCCCGCCGCCAGGACGCCCTCCTACGAGGTCCACTCCGCGTACCCGGGAAAGGACGCGGTCGCCATGGTGGGAGACGCCGTGGCCCGCGACGAAGCGTTCTCGCTCGCCTTCGTCGACATCCGGATGCCTCCGGGGATGGACGGGATCGAGACGCTCAACCGCCTGTGGGAGGTCGACCCCCAGCTGCAGGCGGTGATCTGCACGGCCTACAGTGATCGCACCTGGGCGAACATGACCGAGGCGTTGGGCCGAACGGACCAGTTCCTCATCCTGAAGAAGCCCTTCGATCCCATCGAGGTGCTCCAGCTCGCCGAAGCGCTCACGACCAAGTGGGTCCTCACCCGCGAAGTCGCGCAGCAGATCGAGACCCTCGAGTCCATCGTCCAGAAGCGGACCGAGGCGCTGGAGAACGCCAACCGGGATCTTCGGGGCGAGGTCGACGCGCGCCGGCACGCGGAGGACGAGCTCCGCAGGCTCGCGACGCACGACACGCTCACCGATCTGCTTCCCGCCGTGATCGACGACGCCTGGCCCCACCGCGATCCGGGCCAGTTCTGGTGGTTCCGGACGGCCGACGACGAGGTGACGAGCACCTTCGGGCCTTGTGCGGCCGAGGAGGTCGCCGCCCAGGTGGGAGATCGCTCACGGGCGTTCGCCCTGTGCGGGCAGACCCCGGTGATGCTGGCGAGCCCCCCCGGGCAGTCGGGGGATGCGGTCTTGTATGTCGGCCGGGTGCTGGACCACGCGTACGTGGACGCCGTCCAGTCCGTGAGCGGGACGGAGATCACGCTGCTGCGGGGACGTCAGGTCGTCTCCACGAGCTTCCGCGACACCGATGGGGCTCGACGCGCGCCGGGTCTGGACGACGGGGCGTACGAGGCGATGGCGGCGGACGGTGAGCACTTCGGCGCGCACGTCCTGGGGATCCCCTCGTACGCGGGGTATCGGCAGGTCACCGAGCCGATGGCGGTCGGCGTGGACCGCGTGGACAGCTACGTGTTCGCGGACACGGTGGACACGGTCCACGGGGAGCTGCTCTCGAATGCCCGTCATGCGTTGCGCGAGCCGGGGGTGGAGGATCCGCGGCTCGCCGTGCGGATCTCACAGCAGCGAGATACGCTGTCCCTCGAGGTCGCGGACAACGGCGTCGGCTTCGCGCCGGAGGAGGCCGAGAAGCTCTTCCAGCACGGCTTCACGACGAAGCCCGACGGCCACGGCTTCGGCCTGCACAGCAGCGCCAACGCGGCGCGCGAGATGGGCGGGACCCTCGACGCCCACAGCGACGGGCCCGGCCACGGGGCGAGGTTCGTCCTCCGGATCCCATGCCGACGAGCGCACGAGTACGAAGCTGCGGTCTGAAGCGCGGGCGTCCCGGTGGGCTACTGGTTCGGCTGGCCCGGGGTGGGCGTGGCGTCGACGGTGAAGTCCGTGGCGTTGTCGCCCGTGTCCTTGCCGTCCGGGGTGCGCGCCAGGGACTTGCCCTCGCCGGTGCCGGGAGCGGGGTTGCCCTCGCCGGCGAAGGTGTCGTCGGCTCCGAAGTCGCCGTAGCCGAGGGCGTCCACCAGGGCCCCGTCGGCGTCGAAGAGGTGGACGGAGTCCGGCCCGTTCTGGAGGTCGATGGTGTCCACGTCGTCGGCGAGGTCGAGCAGGGTGGGGGAGGTGGCGTCGAAGTCCACCAGGAGGAAGTAGCCGTCGGGCCCGATGGCGCCCTGGAGGGACGCCGACACGGTGGTGCCGCCCCCGTTGCCGTTGATGCCCCGGATCTTCCAGCCCTCGAGGGACGTGCCCGGCTCGCCCCGGAGCTCGACCCAGACGTCGTCGTCGGCGCCCTCGGCGTCGTAGAGCACCTCGTTGAGGATCGCGGCCGCCTGCTCGCCGGCGACGCACTGGCCCGCCGCGTCGCACACCTGGCCGTCCTGGCAGGCGCCGCACGAGTTGCCGCAGCCGTCGTCGCCGCAGGTCCTGCCCTCGCAGGTGCAGGTGGCCGGGTCCACGCAGGACGCGCCCGAGGCGCAGGCGATGTCCTCCACGGCGCCCGTGGGGCCGCCCGGACCGTCGGCGGAGGTGTCCTGGCCGCCCTCGCCGCCGGATCCTCCGAAGCCGGTGTCGAAGGTGTCGCCGTCGCTGACCGCCGTGCCCGACGCCGCGAAGATGCCGACGGAGGGGCCGCCGGGGCCGCCTCCGCCCGAGCCGCCGCGGCCTCCCCAGCCGCCCTTGCCGCCGTCGCCGCCGTCGTGGTCGTTGCCCATGTAGAGCTCCTTGCCCAGGCCGCCGGGGCCGCCTTCGCCGCCCCTGCCGCCGCGCGCGCCGTCTCCGCCGTCTCCGCCGTCGCCGGTGGTCACGTGGTTCTGGACGCTGTTGACGGTCCCGCCGTCCACGAAGATGCCGAAGGAGCCTCCGCCGCCGCCACCGCCGGGCCCGCCCTCGCCGCCACAGCCGGCGCTCCCGCCGCCGCCGCCGCCGCCGCCGATGTTCGCGGAGGGGCCGTAGTAGGAGCCGCCGCCGCCTCCACCACCGCCGCCGCCGCCGGTGCCGTCCCCGCCGTCGTGGCCCGAGGCCGGCGCGTACAGGCCGCCCGAGGTGGCGGAGCCGAGCGGGTCGGAGAGCGTCGTCGCCGCGGCACCCTGGTCCCCGGAGCCGCCGGACATGCCGTCGCCGCCGGCGCGGTTCCAGGGAGACTCGTTGCGCCCGGCCTTGCCGCCGGGGCCTCCGTAGACGCCGTCGGGGGCGTCGCCGTCCTCACCTTCGACACCGTGGGTCGTCTCGCCGTCCTCGGTGTAGCCGCCGCGGCCTCCGTCCCCGCCCGCGCCGCCGGGGTGGTCGCAGGACGGGGAGGCGGCGCCGTCGCCACCCGCGTGGTAGTCGCCGGTGTCGTGGCTGTCGTCGCCCCCGAGGCCACCGTCGGCCTGGGCGGGCTCCGAGGTGTTCGCGCCCGCGGTCCCTTCGCCGGCGACGAGGGTGCAGCCCTCGACGAAGACGGTGGCCGACGTGTCCACCACGCGCACGGCGTAGCTGCTCTGGCCGGTGCCGGTCGCGTCGGCCGCGACGATCTTCAGGCTTTGCAGCCGCACGTCGGTGGAGAGGGCGTCGGCGAGCACGGCGGTGGCGCCGCCCCGGATCTCCGTGACGTGCTCGGGGCCCCGCTCCCAGGTGCCCGGGGCGTAGCCGCCGTAGACGCCGACACCGCCCACGAGGTGGAGGGTCTCCTCGTACACGCCGGCGGCCACGAGGACCTGGTCCTCCCCGGCGGTGTCCGCGGCACGGTCCATGGCCTCGCCGAGGGTCGCCAGCGGGTCGCCCATGGTCCCGGGGGCGGAGTCGGCGCCGCCGGGCGCCACGAAGATCGCCTCGGCGGCGTGGCCGTCGATGCCGTCGCAGTCCGTGTCCTGGCCGTCCAGGTCGGGAGCGTCGGTTCTGCACGCGCCGTCGCACCACGCGTAGCCGGTGTCGCACGCGAGGATGCAGGCCGTGCCGCTGCAGGTGGCGGTGCCCTTCACCTCGTCCGGGCAGGGGGCGCAGCCGTCGCCGCAGTCGAGGGTGTCCGCGTCGCAGACGACGCCGCAGGAGGCCCCGTCACAGGTCGCCGTACCGTGTGGGTCCCCAGGGCAGGGCGAGCAGGCAGATCCGCAGTGCTCCACCGCGTCGTCGGCCACGCAGGCGCCCTGGCAGGCGTGGTGGCCGTCCTCGCAGACGCACTCGTGGGTGGACTTCTCGCAGCGCTCGTTGGCCTGGCACTGGCCGTCGTCGACGCAGCCCGGCTTGCACTCGCCGGTGGCCAGATCGCAGTAGGTGAAGCCCGCGCAGGGGACCTCCTGGCAGTCCTCGGACGCCACGCACGTGGAGTCCTCGCAGACCTCGCCCGGGTCGCAGGACGTCTCGCAGTCGTCGCAGTAGAGCGGGTTGCTGGTGGTGTCGACGCACTTCCCGTCGCACCAGGACGTGTCTCCCTCGCAGGCGGACACGCACGCGCCGCCTGCGGAGCACAGCGTCCCGTCGCCGCACGTCCCGCACGAGGTGCCGCAGACGGGATCGGCGCCGCACTCGAGGTCGCTGCAGTCGGGGACGCAGGGGCCGTCGTCCGGTTCGGTCGTGTCGGCGTCCGGAGCGGACGCGTCGGTGTCGGGGGTCGTCGCGTCGGCGTCCGGGAGGGGAGGCGCGTCCGGATCGACCGCGTCTTCCGGCCCGATCCCGTCGGGTCCGGCCTCGCCGGAGTCCACGTCCCCGAAGGGGGCGCCGTCGCCTCCCGCGACGTCCTGTGCGAACCCCGGTCCGCTGCCGCCGCCGGGCGAGTCGCACCCCGCCAGCGCGAGCATCAGCACCGTCACCGCCCCGAGCCTGCCGGCAGGGCGCTTCTCATTCGCGTTCGAACCCATGACGCCTCCGTAGATGCAGGATCTGGCACAAGGTGCCAGTTCGTGTCCACCCGGAGGCCACATCGCCTCGGGGCCTGGGGCGCCGGCGGCCTCGCGTTGCGATTGACCAGCTCTCGGCGACAGCCGGCGAGACGCGGCCGTGGGCTTGCCCGATCGGCACCTCTGCGGCCGTGACGCCGGTCGCGCGGGCCGAAAGCACGCTCACGGGAGCCACGGCGCTCGCCTTCTCACGAGAGGGCGCGAGGTCCCTGCCGGCCACACGGGACCTGCACGCGTCGAGGCGGCCCCGCCCCCGCACCCGGCCCGAACAGCGCGTCCGGCCAGGTTGGAACGCTCCCGCCAGGAAGCCCGACCACGACTGGCGCCCACGTCCACCTCGCGGAGCACGGACGGGACTCGCATTGAATCCACGGGCGTTCACGACCACCAGGCCAACTGGCCGAGATACGCAGGGTCGCCGGGCGGCGCCTCCGGCGTCCCGGGCTCGCGGTCCCGGCCGGGCACTCAGGACCCGGTGTCCTCGGTGCCGGTGGCCACGCCTCCCCGATAGATGGACAGGCGCCTCGGCTTGGCCGAACCCATGTCGCCGGCGAAGAACGCCTGCAGGTCCAGGCCGCGCAGATGCCCGAGGATCAGGGCGTTGAGGGCCCGCACGGGCTCGCGGATGTCGCAGTGGTCTCCCTGCTGGCAGGCGCAGGGATCCGCGGTGTCGATGCAATCCACGAGGTGGGTCTGCTCGTTGAAGAGCGACAGCACGTCCGTCAGGTAGATGCCCCGGGGCGGCCCGGACAGGGCGTAGCCCCCGGAGGACCCCTTCACGGACCGCACCACGGCGCCGTGCTTCAGGCGCTGGAGCACCTTGGCGAGGAGCATCTCGGGGATGTTGTAGTGCTCGGCGATCTCCCGGACGCTGGTCACCGTGCCGTCGTCACGCGTGCTCATGTACCGGAGCGCCAAGAGGGCATACTCCGTCTTTCGATTCAGCTTGAGCACCGTGCGTCGCTCCCGGACCCGTATGCTATAGGCAACCTAGCGGCGCGCCGTGACGAGCGTCAAGATGGAGACCATGACAGAGGAGACCATGACGGCGGGAACTCCGAGGCTCTGGCCCCCGTGGACCCCGGCGAGCGGCACCTCGCCCGAGGTGTGGGGAGGCGTCGGCGAGGCGACCGGCGACAGCGCCGGCCGCAGGGTGGCCGTGTTCGACGCGGACGGCACCCTCTGGGCGGAGGACGTGGGGGACGTGCACCTCCGCGTGCTGGAGGAGCGCGGGCTGATCCGCTCTCCTCCGGGCGAGCCGGGCGTGTTCGACGCCTACCTCCGCCTGTGCCGCCAGGATCCCGGAGCCGGATACGCCTTCGCGGTGGAGGTGATGGCCGGGCTGTCGGAGGACGTCGTCCGGGAGACCGCGCGCGAGGCCTGGGCGCGGCACCGGGATCGCCTCCTGGAGCCGGTGACGCGGCTCCTCCGGACCCTGGGCCGGGTGGACGTGGAGGTCTGGGTGGTGAGCGCCAGCAACCGCTGGGTCGTCGAGGCGGCCGCCGTCGATGCCCTCGGGCTGTCCCCCGACCGCGTGGTGGCCATGGCCTGCGACGTCGTCGACGGCCGGCTGACCGGCGAGGTGATCGAGCCGCGCCCCAACGGGCCCGGGAAGGTGGAGGCGATCCGGGAGTGGATCGGGGTCCGGCCTCGCCTGGCCTTCGGCAACAGCCTCCACGACGCGGACATGCTGGACGACGCGGCCCGGGGCGTCCTGGTGCGCGCCCACCGCGAACCGGCCACGCCGCCGCTGTCAGGGGACCTGGCCGCCCGACGCGCCGCCGGAGGGTGGCTCGTCCTGCCCGTCCGCTGGGGCTGAGGCCCCCTCCTCGGGGAGGGCGAGGACTGCGAAGGCCAGGGTGCCCTCGGGCTCCGCCGGGCAGCGGGTGTCGCCTGGGCGCGCCACGTCCAGGACCACGAGGCGGTACGGTCGCCCGTCGATGGTGAGGCGGTCGTAGGAGCCCGGCGGCACGTAGCGGAAGCTGCCATCCTCCTGGACCCGGGCCTCGAAGTGCCGGGTGATCACGACACAGAGGCCCGGGAGGCGGCGTATCTCGCTGTACGCGAGGCGCCGGGACGGCCCCACGGCCACGTCGCTGCCGAGGATCCCCTTCGGGAGGCCCCCGCCGGCGGCGATGGCGGCCAGCAGCCTGCCCTCCCGCGTCCAGACGGCCAGGGCGGGCCCGCGGAAGTCGGCCTCGGCCTCGGGCGGGACCAGCCGCAAGGCCACCGCGTCGCCGGGAGAGGCGGGGATCCGGTCGCCGCCGGGCGGCTCGTACGTCACCACGACGCGTCCCTCCGGCTCGAGCGCCACCTCCAGCCGTCGCATGCCCGCGCGGTCGGCGTGTCCGTGGGCGACCACCTCCCCGAGGCGCCCCCGGGAGTCGATGGCCGAAGCCGGCTCCACCTCCAGGTGCGGCCGGGGGCGGGCTCGCGCATCCCGCAGCACGGCCGGATCGGCGTCGGCGGACACGAGGGGAGCCTGCGCGGTGAGGGAGTCCTCGCCGGGGATCACGTAGCCGTGCCTCTGGCACGCGACGAGGGCGAGCGCCAGCGCGAGGGCGAGGTGGAGCTGGGGCGTCGGGACGAGCACGGCCCAGAGGGTACACCGGCCTGCGTCACGAGGCTGCTTGACTCCTGTGACGAAACTCCGGTCCGGCCCAGGCCGACGATCCGACGGCGCTGTGGCGTGCCGCAACTCCTTGAATTGGCGCCGCCAGTCCTGCGTCGTTGCGTCCCACCACAGCTTGCGCCTCCCCGCCCTGGACTCGAACCTCCATTCCGTCCCAGGAGTCTGCTTTGCGGCGCTCCCCGGCGTTCGCTAGCCTCCTCGGGCCCCCGGGAGAGGAGGGCCACGTGCGAGACATCTCTGGGATCCTCGGCGCCGCGGCGCTCGCCGTCCTGCTGGTGACGGCCGGGCTGGGCGCGCCCGCGGCGGAGGCGGCTCCGATCCGCTTCGGTTTCACCGGCGTGCACGCGCTGCCGGACTCCGTGTGGAGCGACATGGAACCCGCCGCCCGGGCGGCCTTCATCGAGCACCGGGCCGAGACGGCGGCCACCCTCGGCGCGTCGGTCCTGCGCCTGGGGGACGTGGAGCCGCTGCTGGCTACCTGGGAGGAGGTCGACGGCGGCGAGGCCCACCGGAGCTGGGCGCGGATGGACGCGGCGGTCGGCGCGCTGTCCGGGCACGGCCTAGAGGTCTGCCTCACCGTACCCGACCTGCCCGCCGGGGGTACCTCGGCGGCCGACCAGGACTTCGTGGCCTCCCTGGCCGAGCGCTACGACGGAGACGTGGACTTCGGCGTGGCTGCGGCCGATCGGAACTACGAGTTCCCGAACATCGACGGCTCGGACCTGATCACCGAGGACGACTGGGAGGCGGACGAAGCGGACCTGCAGGCCTGGGCGGACGCGCACCGGGTCGCCCTGGTGGAGCCGGGGGACGAGCCGATGCGCCTGGAGCGGACCGGCCAGCTGGGCGAGGGCGCCTACGGCAGCCTCGTGAAGGCCGCCCGGGCCGGCCTGGACGACGCGGGCTCGGATCAGCGCCTGATGCTGGCGGGCGTGGCCATCGAGGAGCAGAGCAAGGCCCACTTCACGGAGCGCCTGGCCGCGCTGTCCACCGGCGAGGGGCCGTGGTTCGACGTCGCCAACGTGCACCTCTTCGAGAGCACCGGGGATCTCACGCAGGCCGAGCCCGTGGCCCTGGTGCGCAAGCTGGGCGACTGGCTGGAGGCGGTGGGACACCAGGACGCGGAGCGGTGGATCGGCGAGGTGGCCTTCGGGTCCTCGCCGCAGGAGGCGGGCGCGGGTCCGTGCACCGATCCCCGCTGCTCCGAGCGCACCCAGGCCTCGAGCCTCGTGCGCCTCGTCGTCTCGGCGGCCGCGGACGGTGTGCCCGTGATGCTCTATGCGGAGCCGATCGAGACCGTCGGCCCCGGCGTCGCGGAGGGTCCGCGGACGGGCACCGGCCTGCTCACCATGGAGCTCCAGGGGAACCTCGACCCCTCCATGCTGCCGCTCTCGCCGCGCCCGGCCTGGGCGGTCTGGCGCCGCCTGGGGGACCTCCTCGGCGGCGTGGACACGGCCGACGTGACGCCGCTGGCGGGCCTGCCCGTGAACGCCCACGGCTTCCGGGTCGGCGACGCGGGCTGGATCGCCTGGTACGACTGGACGCGGGCGGTCCCTCCCGGCGAGCCCTGGGACGGTGCGCAGGCGCAGGTGGTGCTCGACGGTCTCGAGGCGCCCTCCGTGCGCGTGGTGTCCCTCTGGCCGGAGGACGTCGGGGACACCATCGACGAGGACGGCCGCGCCGAGGCTTCCTGGGCCGAAGAGGCCGCGCCCGTGGAGGACGGCGAGGCCACGGTGCTGGTGGGCCGGGATCCCGTGTGGATCGAGGCCGCGGACCAGGTGATCACCCCCGTGGACGGCGCCGCGGACGTGGCGCAGGACATCGCCGGAGGGGACGTCCCCGTCGAGGCGGACTCGAGGGCCGGCGGCGGAGGGGGTGGCGGCTGCGGGGCCGGGGGGGCCTCCCCGGGCTGGCCGCTGTCCCTCCTCGCCGGCGTGCTGCTGGACGTCGCCGTGGTCCGCCGGAGGCGGCGACGCCCCGAGGCGCCCGCCCGGTGAGCGAGCGCCGCGCGGGACTCAGCGGTTGAGCTTGGACTCGACGAGCGCGTCGTAGTCGACACCCAGCCGGTGGCAGTACGCGCGGAGGCCCATCCGGTTGATGTTCCGGATGGCCCGCGTGGACAGGCGCATGCGGATCCAGCGGTCCTTCTCCGGGACGAACACCCGCTTCCACTGCAGGTTCGGCTGCTGGACCTTCTTCGTCTTGTTGTGGGCGTGGGAGACGATGTTCGCCACGTTCCGCCGCTTGCCGGTCAGCTCGCACACGCGCATGATTCTCTCCTCCTGACGGGGCGCGCTTTGCTAGCAGAGCCCGAGGAGCGCTGTCAAATGCTTTCAACCCCGTGGATGCGGCGTATGGACGGCGTCGACGTGCTCGCGCTGCGCACGCCGACGCTGCCGCCGGCCACCACCACCAACACCAGCCTCGTCGGCCGCCGGGACGTGTGGATCGTAGATCCGGCGACCCCGTTCGACGAGCCCCGGGAGGTCCTGCTGGGCGCCGTGGACTCCCTCGAGGAGGAGGGGCGCCGACCGCGGGGCATCGTGCTCACCCACCACCACCCGGATCACGTGGGCGCGACCGCCTGGCTGCGCGAGCGCCTGGGCGTCCCCGTGCTGGCCCACGCGCGGACGCGGGCGCTGCTCCGGGACTCCGGCACGCCCGTGGACGAGGAACTGGCGGAGGGCGACGTGCTCCGGGGCTCGGACGGGCCCGACGACCGCTGGGAGGTGCTGCACACGCCGGGGCACGCCTCGGGCCACGTGGTCCTCTGGGAGCCGCACCGCCGCGGGATGGTCGCCGGGGACATGGTGGCCGCCGAGGGGACCGTGGTCGTGGAGCCGCCGGACGGTCACATGGCCACGTACGTCGCCCAGCTCCGACGCCTGGCGGCGCTGGGTCCCCGCTGGCTGGTGCCCGCTCACGGGGACGTCATCGACGATCCGGTCGCGGTCCTGGAGGGCTACGTCGCGCACCGCCTGATGCGCGAAGGCCGCGTCCTGGACGCCCTGGCCGAGGGGCCGGCGGATCTGCGGACGCTCACCGGCCGGAGCTATCCCGAGCTCGCCGCCGCGCTGCTGCCCCTCGCTGAGCGCTCCTGCCTGGCGCACCTCGTGAAGCTCGAGGAGGAGGGGCGCGCGGGCCGCCGGGACGACCGTTGGCGGCTCATCGGTCCCGGGACGGGATGAACGCCGTGGGGACGGCCGCCAGGGCCTCCACGTCGACGTCGCTGCGCGTGGTGGCGCCGCTTCCCACGACGATGGTCTCCCGGGGGCCGAGGAGCTCCAGGCAGACGCCGCGGACGGCCTCGGCGCGGAGCCGCCAGCGGGGGGTGGGGGCCTCGATGCGCTTGGAGCCCCAGCGGAAGGGGCCGAGCGACCAGGCGTGGGTCCACGCGCCGTCCCGGTGCACGAGCTGCTCGCGGCCGTAGCGCTTCACGAGGGCCGTCCCCAGCAGGACGAGGCCGACGAGCAGCATCACGGGCGCGAACAGGATGGCGAAGACAGGGTGCTCCTCGACCTGGAGCGCCAGGAGGCCCCCCAGGAGCGCACCGCTCAAGCCGAAGAGGAAGAGCAGCCGCTGGAGGGCGGCGCGGCGCCGGATGCGCACGGTCACGGCGCCCTCGGCGGCCTCCTCGGGCTCCTCGTCGGGCTCCTCGTCGGGCTCCAGGACGTGGACGCTCGCCTCGTCGGCCACGCGCTCCGCCACGCGGTCGGCCAGGTCCCTGTCCGGGCCCTCGGACAGCACGATCTCCGGGCCCCGGACGAGCGCGACGGACGTGGTCCAGAGCGTCTCGGGGTCGTCGTCGGGGCCCACCATCCGGCGCGAGACCCGGACGCCCCGCACCCGGGACAGGGGCAGCCACCAGACGTCTCCCGGCGCCGTGAGGCCGACGCCCAGCCGCCCCTCGCGCCGGTCCACGAGCAGCCCGCCCCGGAACCGGACCAGCCGGATCGCGCCGACGACGAAGGCCGAGACGACGAGCGCGCCGACGAGCGCGGCGAGGATGCGGACGTGGGCGGCCAGGCCGGCGTCCAGGGTGAGCGCGAGGGCCAGCGCGGCCCAGGCGAGGGCCAGCCCCGCGGTCGCCAGCCCCGCCGTCACCGAGCGGTGGGCGGGGACGATGGTGTGGACGTCGTTCACGCCGCGAGATCCAGGTCCCGACCCAGGAGGTCGTCGATTCGCTCCGCCGCGCGCGTGGCCATGGCCATGATGCTGATCTGCGGGTTCACGCCCAGGCTCGACGGCATGACGGAGCCGTCCACGACGTGGAGGCGTGCGGTGCCCCACACCTCGTGAGCCGGGCTCACGACGCCGTCCCGGCTGCGGGCGGACATGCGCGCCGTGCCCAGCGGGTGATAGGCCGACAGCTCGAAGTCCCGAGGCCCGAAGCGCGCCTCGTGGAAGCGGCGGACGTCGTCCTCGTCGCGGATGATCTCGTGGCCGTGGACGGGGGGATGGATGGTCCGCGCGCCGGCGGCCCGGTAGACGTCGATGAGGATGCCCATGCCGCGGTGGAGGCGCCGCACCTCCTCCCCACCCAGGCGGTACAGGACGCGCGGGCTCCCGCCGCGGCCCCGGATCACGCGCCCGTTGGAGCGATCCTTCACCATGAAGCCGAAGGCCGTGAGGTGGTCGAACTCCTCGAGGAGCCTCGTCAGCGCGGGACCGCGGAGCTTCAGATCCGCCGACATCAGCTCCACGGGGGTGAAGGCGCCCTCGAAGAGGATGCCCTCGTCGTGGAACTCCTCGATGCCGTAGCCCTGGGGCACCGACTCCATGCCGGCGATGGACTCGTCGAAGGTCGCGTAGCAGCCTGCCGCCGGGTGGATGGAGAGGTGCCGCCCCAGGTGGCCGCTGTCCCCGCCGAGCCCCTCGCCCATCAGCAGGGTCGGGGTGTGCAGCGTGCCGCAGGCCAGGACCACCCGGGAGGCCCGGACCGTCAGGGGCGCGGGATCGCCTCCGCTCCGCCCGACGGAGGCCACCACGCCGTACGCCGTGCCCTGGCGGACGAGGATCCGATCCACGCGCGCCCCCGTGACGAGCAGCGCGCCGGCCCTCAGGGCGCGGGGCACGTAGCTGACGTTGGTGCTGCGCTTCGCGTCCGTGGGGCAGCCGAAGCAGCACAGAGCCTGGGCGTCGCATCCCGGGGCGTTCCGCTGCAGCGGACCGTGCGAGTAGCCCAGAGCCTCGCAGCCGCGGGCGACGACCCGCGCGGGCCCGCCGAGATAGCGCATCTCGTTGGGGCCGACCTCGAGCACCTCCTCCACCCGCTCGAAGTAGGGCGCCATGCGCTCGGGGGACAGGCCCTCCAGGCCCAGGTCCCGGGACCAGTGCTCGAGGACGCTCCGGGGCGTCCGATAGCACGTACCCGAGTTGACGGTCGTCGTGCCGCCCACGGTCCGGCCCACCGGGATGGGGATGAGCGTGTTCCCCACGGCCACGGTCTCGGACAGGGGCCGCAGGGCCCGGCGCGTGGCCTCCAGCCGCGACAGCCTCGTGAAGTCGCCGCGATCCAGGTAGGGGCCGGCCTCCAGCATGATCACCTCGCGGCCCCGGCGCGCGAGCT
This sequence comes from Myxococcota bacterium, assembly GCA_051747385.1. Classification (GTDB taxonomy): domain Bacteria; phylum Myxococcota_A; class UBA9042; order PHBI01; family JACKFB01; genus JBNJGB01. Next base: position 13,853 of record JBNJGB010000014.1, on the reverse strand, counting down.
CGGCGGCCACGACGGCGCCGCCGGCCCCGGTGCCCACCACGACCACGTCCGCCTCGAGGCTGCGCACGCCCTCCAGGCGGTCGCCGTCGAAGGCCTGCTGCTCGCGGGCGCGGTCGGGCTCGGGGCTCGCGGCCTCCGGCAGGTAGCGCAGCCCGAGGGCCTCGAAGACGCGGGGGTCGTCCAGGTGCACCGCCTTGATGGGCGCGGTGGCCATCTTGACCGTCACCCGCCCCGCCCAGGACATGGACTCCAGGCGGTCCAGGAGGCGGAGGCGGGCCTCCGGCGGGATGCCGGCCAGGCCCCGGCCGTGACGCAGCCGCGCCGCGGCGTCCAGGCCCCGCAGGAAGGCCCGGAATCCGGCGAGCTCCGCGGCGCCCTCGGCGACCATGTAGTCCAGCACGCGCCGGGCGCTGCCCTCGTCGAAGCCGCGGAGCACCTCGCCGGCCGGGAGCACGGCCTCGCCCAGGGCGGTGAGGATGCGGATGTCGCGTTCGTCCGGCACGGGGGCCTCCGGTCGATGCGCTCGGGGGCGCGTGCGGAGGAGGTTACCAGAGGCAGCGCGGGGCCGCTCATCCCGAGACGATGACCAGGACGAACACGAGCTGGCCGCCGTTCCACAGGGCGTGGACCGCGATGGGCACCAGGAGGGACCCGCTGCGCTCGTAGAGGAAGGCCAGAGCCGCCCCGAGGGCGCCCAGGGGCAGCAGCAGGGCCACCTCGAAGTGGACCACGGCGAAGAGGAACCCCGAGGCGAGCATGGCCGTGGTCGGGCCGAGGAGGTCCCGGAGGTTCCGGTACAGGAAGCCGCGAAAGAGGATCTCCTCGAAGACGGGCGCGAACAGGACCACCGAGGCGCCCAGGAGCAGGCGGCTCTCCAGATCCTCCCGGGAGGCGAAGAGCTCCACGACGGGCTGGGTCTCCGACGGCTGCCCGCCGAGGAGGCTGCTGATCACCGTCGCGCCGAACACGACGACCAGGCAGACGGCCAGGCCGCCGAGGGCCCACATGACGAGGCCGAGGAGGCCCGACGGGCTCGGGTCGAGCCCGAGTCGGAGCGGCACGGACAGCGGGGCCCGGTCCTCCGGACGCCGGCCGAAGTGCTGGATGAGGGCCAGGGCGATGCCGCCGTGGATCAGGGTCTGCGCCGTCGCGTTGAGGGCCGGGGCGTGCGCGCCGTCCCCGAGGGCGGCCGCGAGGCCGGAGATGCCGATGCCCACGACGATCCAGCCGAGGAACCACACGACCATGACCCGGTGGGTGCTTGCGACCACGAAGGGGCTCAGGGTGCCCTCGAGGCCGATGAGGCCCGCCCCGAACAAGGCCCGGCGGACCAGCGGCCACAGCAGCAGGACGAGCAGCCCGAGGATCCCGAGGGTGAGCACGGCCACGAGCAGGCCGGTGAAGCGCTCGACGAAGACCGTGGCGTCCTCCCGGGCGGCCTGTCCCTCGGACTCCGCGCGGTCGTCCTGCCCGGCGTTGTCGTGGTGGCGGGCCAGGACCCGGTGGACCAGCCAGGGCGAGGCGCCCAGGACCGCGAGCTCCGAACGGAGGACGGCGGGGGCCTCGGCCGGCTCGCCGCGCGCCAGGGCGTGGAGATGGTCCACCAGCACCCGTCGCCGCTCCAGGGCCTCGGGATTTTCGGCCAGGAGGTCCAGAGCCTCCAGGGCGGTCTCGTCGGCGCCGTGGGCGACGGCGAGGGCCGCGGAGATCAGGAGCAGCCGCGGTGAGCTTCCCGCGTGGTCCAGCGTGCGCCCGAGCTCCCGGAGGATCCGCTCCTCGTCCTGATCAGGGTCTCCGAGCAGGCCGACGGCGCGGCGGATCTCGGGGGGCAGCGCCTCCTGGGCGTCGAGCAGCTTGGCGTCCTGCTCCAGGGTCCGGACCTCGTCGATGGTCGCACGGCTCCCGTCCGGCGTCGGCCCGGAGCCTCGCCCGAGGAAGAACGCGGCGACGGCGACGGCGAGCAGGGTGAGACCCCAGTCCAGGATCCTGGTCCGATCGAGGTTCAACGGCGCGCCCGCTGATGCATCATCGCCGCTCCAGGCTCTTCAGGATGCGCTCGCACGCCTCCCGCGACAGGTGCTCCCGGCGATCCGGGTCCCGCATCAGCTCGCAGCGGCGCTCGTCGTCCATCTCTTCGCAGACCTTCTCCTCGAGCTTCGCGCACGGCTTGCCGCAGCCAGCCTGCAGGCTCGCGCCGAGGAGCAGGAGCGCGAAGGTCCCCGTTCGCAGCGTTCCCGACATCAGCCTCATCCATCCGCCGCCGGGGGCCGCCCCCGGGAGCGTCATGATGCCCCAAGGACCCCGGGCTTGTCAGGGGGCGCCGCCTGCTCGGCGACGTCTTCCGCCACGTGCTCGGCCGGCGCCGCGCCCGCCCCCTCGTCCAGGGCGACCAGGGCACGCGGGCCCATGCGGCTGCGCTCCACGAGGGCCTCGTAGGAGGACACCTCCGCGTCCACCCAGTCCGCACCCCGCTCGAGGAGCGCCGCCATGTGCTCGGCCACCGGGCGAGCGCAGGCGCGCCCCTGGTCCGGGGCCCGGTAGAACACCTCCAGGCGCCGCACGAGGACGTCCTCCAGGCGCCGGGCATGCTCGGCGACCACGGCGTAGGACACCTGGGCCATGGTCTGCGTTCCGTCGCCCACCAGCCGCAGGCCCAGGGCGGGATCCTCGTCCATCCATGCCCGGATGCGCGTCATGCCGCTTCCGTGCCGGCGCCAGAGCTCGCGATCGAGGGGATCGGCCGGCCCGCGGACCGGGTCCTCCACAGGGGGCAGGTCGGGATCGAGGGGCACCTTGTGGGTGCGGCACTTGCCCGGAGCGAGGTGCGCGACCCGCGTCAGGCGGCGCACCGCCGCGTCCACGACCTCGGCGGCCATGGAGCGATAGGTCGTCAGCTTCCCGCCGGCGATGGTCGTGATGCCCCGGGGATCGTCCCAGCGCTGGTGCTCGCGGCTGGTCTCGTACGCCGACGCCGCCTCGCTGCGCACGAGGGGGCGCAGCCCCGCCCAGGAGCTTCGGACGTCCGCCGCCGTCAGCCGGGCGTCGGGGAAGTAGTGGTTGGCGGTGGTCAGGAGATAGGACACGTCGTCGGACGTGGCCCGCACCTGGTCGAAGTCGCCGTCATAGTCGGTGTCGGTCGTGCCGATGTAGGTGATGTCCTCGCTCGGGATGGCGAAGACGACCCGCCCGTCCTGGACGGCGGTCATCACCACCGCGGCGTCCACCTCGAGGCGCGCCCGGTCGACGACGATGTGCACGCCCTTCGTGGGTCGCAGGAGATGGCCCTGTCCGGGCGCGCCGGGCAGGGCGTCCGTCCACGGGCCTCCGGCGTAGGCGATGTGCCGACACTGGACGTCGATCTCCCGGCCGGTCTCCTCGTCCACGACGCGCGCCCCGACCACCTGCTCGCCGTCGAAGCGCGGGCCCGCGTACCGGGCATAGGACAGGGCCACCGCCCCGTGCCGCTCGGCGTCGAGCACGTTCGCCAGGGTGAGCCGGGCGTCGTCCGTGCGGCAGTCCCAGTAGTGGACGCTCCCCTGCAGCCCCTCGCTCCTGAGCGCCGGCGCCACCTCGCGGCTCCGGGAGGGGCGCATCCGCCGGTGCAGGCGATACGCGCGGAAGAGGCTCAGGACATCGTACAGCCACAGGCCCAGGTTGACCTTGAAGAGGCTGTTCCGATCCCCCTCGTAGACGGGGAAGAGGAACGGCAGGGGCCAGACCAGGTTCGGGTTGAGCTTGCGCTGGATGGCCCGCTCGCGGGTGGCCTCGAAGACCAGGCCGAACTCGAAGTTCTCCAGGTATCGCAGGCCCCCGTGCACGAGCTTGGACGATCGGCTGGAAGTGCCGGAGCCGAAGTCCGACCGCTCCACCAGGGCCACCGACAGCCCGCGGAGGGCGGCGTCCCGGGCGATGCCCGCTCCGGTGATCCCTCCGCCGACGACGAGGAGGTCGAAGGTGCGATCCCCGAGGCGCGTCATGCGGTCGTCGCGATCGGCCACCGCCGTCGCCCGACCCCTGCTCGCTGCCCTGGAAGCGCTCTCGACCACGGCGCCGCAATCTAGTCGCCGTGACGCGCCGCGTCAACGACGACGTGCGCGCGCGCGTCGCGACGTCAGGTGCGGCGGCCGGGCATCAGCGCGATGAGGGCGACCATGCCGAGTCGGGCGACCAGGACCGCCGCGCCGACGCCACCTCCCACGGCTCCGACCAGGGTCAGCGTCTCCATCTACCGTCTCCTTCCTTCATTCAGCGACGTCTGCGATCGGGCCTTCGGAACCGCGGCGGACTAGAGCAAGCATCATGCCGGCCCCGTGCCCTCGCGTGCCGGCGCCCTCCATCCTTCGATCGTGTCACCACGGCCACACCGGCGTGGTCCCGTGGACACGGGCCCTGGCAGCTCGCGCCGGGTGCGGACGAGAACGTATCCCGCCCCCCGGACGCGCGCCAGAAAATCTCCCGTCAAGGCCCCTCCAGGGACGGCAGCTCAGCGGGGATCTGCTCCTTCAGGTCGGCCAGGGCCTTGTCGATCACGCCGCGCGGCACCGTCACCCGCAGCGTGACCCGGCGGCCGCTCTGCTCCAGGGCGATGTCGTTCATCATCTCCCGCACGTCCTCACGATACGCCTCGGGGATGCGATCGCCGGCGGTCGACAGCATCATCCGGACCAGGGCCAGACCCTGATCCAGTGCGTTCCGGGCGCCCTCGGCGCGCTCCTCGTCGCCGAGCACGGCGCCCACCCGGAGCACCAGGTCGTCGGGCACGTCCGCACTCAGGGCGAAGCGATCCCCCGCGGCGATGTGGTCCTTCAGCACCCCACCGCCGCCGTCCATGGCCAGGGCGAGCATCTGGTCGTTCAGGCGCACGGCGATCCACACGGCCGCGTCGGTGTCCACGGTGCCGAGGCCTTCGAGCAGCTCTTCATTGTCCGCCACGCTGGCCGCGCCCCCGCGGACCGCCGCCACCTCCTCGAGGAGGGCGGGCGTCCCGCTCAGGACCGTGTCGCCGCCGACGACGCCCCCGAGGCCGCGATCGTCGCCGTAGAAGGTGATCCCGCCGATCTCGCGGGCTCCGCCGGCGCCGCCCGGGGCGTGCTCCTCGAGCGCCGTCCGGACGCCCTCGGGATCGATGTCCGCTCGGAGGGCGGCCGCGAAGTCCGGCGTGGGTCCGTCCCCGAAGCGGGTCCCGGCGGCCAGGGCTTCGAAGCTCTCGGGGGTCACGCCCAGGGCCGCCATCTCCTCCGCGAGCCCCTCGGAGGCGAGGCTGGCGTCCAGGTCCTCGCGCACGTGGTCGTAGACCCAGCTGGAGCGGAGCCGCTCGAAGTCGACGCCTGCGACCACGTCGAGGTCCTTCGGGAGGTTGGCCGCGGCCACGTCCCCGGCGGCCCCCGCGAGGTCGTCGCCGCGGAACAGGAGCACGGCGGCCACCACCAGGCCGACCACGACGAGCGCCGCGAGCCCGAGGACCACCCAGGGGCCAGCCCCGCCGCCCGAGCCTCCGGACGCCTGCGGCGCTCCGCTCGATCCGCCCGGTCCGGAGGGTGGAGCAGGAGGCGCGCTCGGCGGGGGCGGGGACGCGCCGCCCGGGGCCGGCCCCGCCGCGCTGGCCTCTCGGATCGCCGCCGGGGCCGGCTCGGCGGCGCGCTCTGCCACTCCGGCCGGCGTCGCGGGCTCCTCGTCGGCCGCCTCGACCGCGCCCTGCTCGCCGGCGACGGGCCGCGCTTCGCGGGTGGCATCCAGCGGGTCCACGTGCCCGGCGGCACCCTCCGAGGGCTCCCGGTCGCCCTGCGCCTGCGCGGCCGCGGCCAGCCCCGGGTGGCCGAAGATGGTCTTGGAGCGTCGGGGGCCCTCCTTGCGTTCGGCCTCCGCGCGCTCGGCCTCCTCGAAGAACTCCGGCGGCATGCGCATGGCCACCGTCCGGTCGTCCGGGTCGGCCTCCGGAGCCTCCTCGGCCCCTCGGGCGGCCGCCTCCTCGACGGCGCGCATCTCCTCCGGGCTCATGGAGACCGTCCGATCCTCCGTCTCCTCCCGGTGGTCTCCTGCCGTGTCGTCCGTCCCGCCGAGCATGTTGTTCAGCTCGTCGGCGCTCATGGAGACGGTCTTGTCGTCCGCCTCGGCGGCGGCGTCGGGGCGCGCGCCGCAGTAGGGGCAGAACGCGCTGTCGTCCGGACACTCGTGACCGCAGGCCTGGCACTGCATGGGTCGGTCCCTCGCGCTGGTGGGGCAGGGTGGCGCCTGATCTACCACCGCCACGGGGGCCGGACAACAGCGCGCGGCCCGGCCTCTCGCCTCGGGGCTGGAGGGGATGTGCGCCGGCTGGCTACCTGTCGACCCGCTTGCGCAGGTCCTTGCCCACCTTGAAGAAGGGCAGGCGCTTGGCGGCCACGTCCACCGGCTCGCCCGTGCGCGGGTTCCGGCCCGTGTAGGCGTCGTAGTGGCGCGTCGTGAAGCTCCCGAAGCCCCGGATCTCCACGCGCTCGTCCTCCTTGATCGCCTCGAAGATGGTGTCGAACACCGCGGAGACGGCCGCGTCCGCCGCCTTCCGCGGCAGCGCCTTGTCCTTCGAGATCTCTTCCACCAGCTCGGACCGGTTCATGGGGCCTCCGGGCCTGCCTCTTCGTCGTGACGAGCCCCCGGGACGTCCGTCGTCCCCGGGGCGTGCGGGAGCCTCCGTCCCCGGCAGGATTCGAACCTGCGACCTACCGCTTAGGAGGCGGTTGCTCTATCCAGCTGAGCTACGGGGACGCACCCTGAAGCGGGCGAGGGAGATAGCAGACCCCCGGAGAAGCGGTCAAGCTGAGAAAACGCCCGTTGCTCCCGGCAGTTGCGCGGTTGACACCACGCGCCGGGGGCGACTATGGCAGGCGGGCAACCCGCAGGAGGCAGCGATGGCCGGGCCGAGGCGATACTACGTCACGACGCCGATCTACTACGTCAACGACAAGCCGCACATCGGCCACGCGTACTGCACGGTCCTGGCGGACGCCATGCGCCGGTACAAGAGCCTGTTCGGCTACGAGACGTACTTCCTGACGGGCACCGACGAGCACGGCCAGAAGGTCCAGGAGGCCGCGCACAAGCGGGGCATCTCGCCTATCGAGCACTGCGACGAGCTTCACCAGGCGTTCCGGGACCTGTGGCCGGATCTGCACATCGAGCACGACGACTTCATCCGGACCACCGAGCCGCGCCACGAGAGGGTGGTCCGCTGGGCGCTCCAGGCCCTGTACGACGCGGGGGACATCTACCTCCGGGAGTACGAGGGCTGGTACTCCACGGCCGCCGAGCGCTTCTGGACGGAGAAGGACCTGGTCGACGGGAAGTGTCCCGACACCGGCCAGGAGGTCGAGTGGATCACGGAGAAGAACTACTTCTTCCGGATGTCGAAGTACGGCGAGCGCCTGCGGACGTACATCGCAGAGCACGAAGACTTCATCCGGCCGCCGCACCGGGCGAACGAGGTGCTCGGTTTCCTCGACAAGGGCCTAGAGGACCTGTGCATCTCGCGCCCGAAGGAGCGCCTGGCCTGGGGGATCGAGCTTCCCTTCGACGACCAGTACGTCACCTACGTCTGGTTCGACGCCCTGCTGAACTACGTGAGCGCCATCGGGATCCTCGACGCCCCCGAGATGTGGGAGCGGTGGTGGCCCCACGCGCACCACCTCATCGGCAAGGACATCCTCACCACCCACTGCGTCTACTGGACCACGATGCTGATGGCGCTGGACCTGCCGCTGCCGCAGAGCATCACCGCCACGGGCTGGTGGCTCCAGGGCGAGCGCAAGATGTCCAAGAGCGTGGGCAACGTGGTGAGCCCGCTGGGCATGAAGGACGTCTACGGTGCGGACGTGCTGCGGTACTTCCTGCTCCGGGACATGGTCATCGGCCTGGACGCGAACTTCAGCGAGGAGGCCCTGGTCCGCCGGAACAACAGCGACCTGGCCAACGATCTGGGGAACCTGGCGCGCCGTGCCGCCGGGCTGGTGAGCAAGTACTTCGACGGCAAGGTGCCCGAGGGCGGGGAGCCGGGGCTGGACGAAAAGCCCATCATCGAGCAGGCGGCGGCGCTGCGCCGCGATCTCCCCGGGCTGGTGGACGACCTGAAGCTGCACTCCGCCATCGAGGAGACCATGCAGCTCGTCCGGCGCCTGAACAAGTACGTGTCGGACACGGCGCCCTACAAGACGGTGAAGACCGACCGCGCGGCGGCCGCCCGGAACCTCTACACCGTGCTGGAGGGCCTGCGCCACGCGGCCTGGCTCCTGTCGCCGGTGATGCCGAACAAGATGACGGAGCTCCTCGGCGCCATCGGCGCGGCGCCGGTGCCGGGGACCCTCGACGAGCTCCGCTGGGGCGAGCTGGAGCCCGGGCGGACCCTCGAGATGGAGCGCGCCCTGTTCCCCCGGGCCGAAATGCCCGAGGCGCGGGAGGAGGAGCGCAAGGAGCGCCGGAAGGCCCCGAAGGCCGGGGCGGTCAAGAAGGCCGCGAAGAAGAAGGCCGAGGCGGCCGAGCCGAAGGCGGGCGACACCATCGCCTTCGACGACTTCCTGAAGGTGGACCTGCGGGTCGCCGACGTCGTGTCCTGCGAGCCCGTGGAGGGCGCCGACCGGCTGCTGAAGCTGCAGGTCGACCTGGGCGGCGAGAAGCGCCAGGTGGTCAGCGGCCTGGCCCAGCACTTCGCGCCGGAGGAGATGGTGGGCACCCAGGTGATCCTCGTGGCGAACCTGGCCCCCAGGAAGATCTTCAAGATCGAGTCCCAGGGGATGGTGCTCACCGCGGAGGGCCCCGACGGAAAGCTCACCCTCGTGCGCCCCTCGGAGCCCGTACCGTCGGGCGCGAGGCTCTCGTAGCATTCCGCCTGCGCCCCCGCCGGCGAGGTTGCTAGTCGTTGACCACCAGCAGGCTCTGCACCTCGATGTCGTCCGGCAGACTCCTCCGGCCGCCCAGGAAGCCCAGCTCGAGGACAAAGGCGAAGCCCGCCAGCTCCGCGCCGGTCTCGCGCACCATCTTCGCCACGGCCGCGGCGGTTCCCCCGGTGGCGAGGACGTCGTCGATGATCAGCACCTTGTCGTCGGGCCCGACGGCGTCCGTGTGCATCTCCAGGCTGTCCTGGCCGTACTCCAGGTCGTAGGACACGGAGTTCGTCTTCCGCGGCAGCTTGCCCGGCTTGCGGACCAGCACCTCGCCGATGCCCATGGCGTAGGCGACGGCCGTCCCGAAGATGAAGCCGCGGGACTCGATGCCGACCACCTTCGTGATCCCGGCGTCGCGCCACCAGTCCGCGATGGCGTCCACGACGAGGCGCAGGGCCGCGCCGTCCTCGAGCACGGGGGTGATGTCCTTGAAGACGATGCCCGGCTTCGGGAAGTCGGGGACGTCGTGAATCAGTCGCTCCAGGGTCGCGCGCGGCATCAGGGCTCCTCCTCGGTGTGCGGATCCAGGGACTCCAGGGTGCGCAGGCCGTCGAAGCCCGGCGCGTGGGTGGTGTCCAGGCCGACGGGCGTCACCGAGACGTAGCCGCTGCTCACGGCCGTGCAGTCCGTGCCGCCCACGTCCTCCATCTTGGGGAAATCGCCGCCGATCCACATGTAGGGCAGGCCCCGCGGATCGTCCCGGGAGATGATGTGGTTGGCGTAGGAGCGGCTCCCCAGGCGCGTGACCTGCAGGCCCCGCAGGCCCGGAACCCCTGCGAAGCCCCGCGCGGCCTCGTCCTCCTCGGCGGGCATGGGGATGTTCACGTTGAGGAGGAACTCCGAGGTCAGCCCGGTGTCGCGGACCCAGCGGAGCAGGGCGCGGACCGCGGGGGAGACGGCGCCGTAGGGGAAGCGCCGCCGGCCCACCAAGCTCAGCGCCACCGAGGGCACCCCCTGGAGGATCCCCTCGCGGGCCCCGGCGACCGTCCCCGAGTAGTACACGTCGTGGCCCAGGTTGGGCCCCCGGTTGATGCCCGACAGCACCAGGTCGGGCGGCCGATCCGCCATCAGGTGGTTCATGGCGACGATGACGCAGTCCACGGGGGTGCCGCTCACGGCCCAGGTCCGGGCCCCGGCCTCGTTCACCCGCAGCGGCGCGTGCAGCGTGATGCCCTGGCCGACGCCGCTCATCTCGCGCTCCGGCGCGACGACCCAGACCTCCTCGAACACGCCGCGGGCGGCGTCCGCGAGGCTGTCGATCCCGGGGGCCCCCAGGCCGTCGTCGTTGGTGATCAGGACCCTCATCTGGGGACGCGCCCCTCCTCCGGGAAGCTACAGGTGCCGTCCGCGCCGCACTGGAGCGGCAGGCCCCGCTCGTCCCGGATCCACGCGCAGGCCACACCCGGGCCGCAGGGATCCCCCTCGCCGGCGGTGCCCGTGCAGACGGGGAACTCGGCGGCCGGGGTGTCGTCGCAGAGCAGCGGGGACGTGCAGTCGGCGTCGAAGTAGCATGGATAGCCGGGCCCGCCCTCGTGTCGGGTCGGGGCCTCCCCGCCGGCGTCGCACCCCGCGAAGGCCATGGCGAGGGCCACCGCGAACGCCGCCCACCTGTGCTCGTCCGGTCCTCGGGAGGTGCCAGCCATCGGCCGCGGAACCTAACCGGCGGCGCTGGGGACCGCAAGCCCCGGGTTCGGGGTCCCCACACCCCGGCTCGGCACGTGCCCGGAGGGGCCGTGGAGTGGTCACCACGGTAGACGGCCGCCGTGGGCTCCTGGCACGACCCCTGCTAGGGACTGCGGCCATGACCGCCATCCCGTTCCACCACACGGACTCGACGGCCGGCGTCGGACGCGACGTCCTCCTGGCAGCTCGGCCCTGCCTTCATCGCTACGCCCTCTGGCTGATCGGGAGGGACGGCGATCTCGTGGCCGAGGAGGACGCGCTGGCCGCCGCCGACCTGGCCATGGTCCGCGCGTGGCACCGCTATCGTCCCGGCCGCGGCGCGACCTTCTTCACGTTCGCGCGCCGCTGGGTCCTCGGCGCCGTCCGGGGCCTCGTGCGGCGGGAGGTGAGCGCGCTGCGACTTCGGCAGGAGTGTGCCCGCCTCCCGCCGGGTGCCACCGCCTCGAGCGGTCCGCGCCCCGACTCCGGCTGCCTCGTCCACCAGCTCCTCGCGCGGCTGAGCCCGGAGGAGACCCGCGTCTTGATCGACCACGAGGTGGGCGCGACGGCGCTGGCGGAGGTGGCCCGGGCCCATGGACGCCACCCCGCCTGGGCGACGCGGGTTCGCAGGCGCGCCCTGGCGAGGCTCCGCCGCGTGGCGTGAGGTGCCCCGGCGGTTAGCCTGCATTCCTCACCATCCGCCGGCTACAGCTTGGGATCCACCCGCGTCTCCCGGCGCTTCGCTCGACGTCTCGTGAGAAACCCAGGCTACTCGAAGCAGCCGGGCGTGACGTTCGCGGCGCCGTGGTCGCCCTTGGCGCCCTTGTCCCCTTCCAGGTCGCCGCCGACGCCGCCGAGACCGCCGGCCCCCAGGGGCTCGTAGGTGTTGTCCTGGCAGGTCGGCGTGCCGGAGCCGGCCACGTACAGGGCCCAGGCCACGCCGCCCGCGCCGCCGCCACCGTTTCCGCCGCGGCCGCCGTCGCCGCCCGTGCCTCCGGCGCCGCCGGACCCGGAGCCGTCCTCGCCACCTCCTCCCGCGCCGCCGGCCTTGCCCAGGCCGCCCGCACCGCCCACGCCGCCGTTGCCGCCGTTGCCGCCGGACTTGTGGCTCAAAACGTTGTCCACCAGGGTCGGGCTGCCGTCCACGACGAAGACGCCGAACGAGCCGCCGCCGGCGCCGCCGGCGCCGCCGGGCGTGCCTCCGCAGCCTCCGGAGCCGCCGCCGCCGCCGCCGCCGCCCCAGATACCCTCGCCGCTGAAGGAGAGGGTGCATTCGTGCAAGAAGCCGGTCTTGCGGCCGTCGCCGCCGCCGCCGCCGCCGCCGCCCAGGCCCGGACCACCGGCCTCGCCGACCTCACCGGGCGCCCCTTTCCAGAGGCCGGCGTCCGTGACCTCGCCGCCGGCGAAGCCGCCGTCGCCGTGGGCGCCGTCGGCCCCGTCCGCGCCGTCGTCGCCATCCTGCTCGGGTCCACCGCCGGGCGTCCCGTCGGGTGAGTCGCTGCCGCCTCCGGCGCTGTCGCTTCCACAGCTACCCTTGGCGCCCTTGCCGCCCGCTCCCACGCCGTCCTCGCAGGTGGACGGGCCGGCCGCGCCTCCCTTGCCGCCGAACGTCTCGAACTCGTTGCACCTGCAGTCGGTCTCACCGTCGGACCCCTTCTGGCCCTTGGCGCCGTCGCCCCCCTTCGAGCCGCCGTTGGCCTGGGCCCCCGGGCCGCCGCTGCCGCCCACGACCCGGGAGCGCACGAGCTGGACGTCCGAGGTGACGTTACGCATCCACACGCCGTAGCTGCTGCCGCCGGAGTTCGTGTTGTTGCCCGCCTGGATGGTCAGGCCGCCGAACACCGTCGGCGCGTCCAGGTCCTCCATGACGACCGCGCGGACCGGGCCGGCCTCCTCGGGCGTGTCCACGGAGATGATCGTCTCGTGCAGCGCCGGGTCGCGCCTCCACGTCCCGTCCTCGGCGTAGCCGCCGTACACGCTGATGCCGTCGGCCGCCTCGACGCGGTCCGTGTAGGTGCCCGCAGCCACGTAGACATGGTCGCGCCCCTCGGGGTCGGCCTTCGCGATGCCCTTCCCGATGTCGCCCAGGGGATCCTCGCGCGTACCGGCCGCGGTCGCGGAGCCCCACGGCGCCACGAACACGGCCCGCTCGATCTCCCCGTCGATGCCGTCGCAGTCGGCGTCCTCGCCGAAGGCGTCGGGGAGGTCCGTGTCCGACGTCCAGGTGCACTCGTACTCGCAGCCGTCCGCGGGATCCCCGTTGAGGTCGACCCAACCCTCCTCGCAGGCGCCCAGGACGCAGTCGCCGGCCACGCAGTCGGCGACGCCGTGGTCGAAGTCGCAGGCGTGCTGGCAGGAGCCGCAGTTGTCCGGATCGGTCTGGAGATCGACTTCGGGCCCGCAGGTGCACGAGCCGGTGGCCGGGAGGCACTGCTCGCCGATGACGAAGTCGTCCTCGTCCGTGATCTCGGCGCACTCGTAGCCCTCGGGGCAGGGCCGGTCCTGGTCCGAGCAGTCCTGCGTACAGTGCATTCCCCCGTCGATCTCCAGGCAGAGATCGTCGGGGCCGCCGCAGTCGGCGTGCTCGGCGCAGGGCTCGCAGATGAACTGGCTCTCCGGGACGCAGATGAAGACGGGGTCGCCTCCTCCGGCGATCTGGGTGCAGTTGAAGCCGTCGGGGCACGTCTCCTCCCCGCAGATCTCCGTGCAGATGGACGCCGCCGTGCCCGTCTCCGCCTGGATGCACCAGCCGGAGATGCAGTCGATGTTGAAGTCGCACGCGCACCCGAAGGGGCGGACCTCGTCCTCGCAGGTGGCGGTCACCTCCTCCTCGACGTCCGCGTCGCCGCCCGGCCCCCCGTCCGGAAGAGCATCGGTCGCCCCGCCGTCGGCGTCGCTCGTGGCGCCCGGGTCGGCGGTGTCGAGGGTCTCCGTCACGTCGAGAAGCGCGTCGTCTGCGACCTCGGACGTCGGGTCGCCCCCGGCGGAGGACCCGTCTCCGCAGGCGGAGAGAACGGAGAGCACGGCGATCGCAACCAGGAGTCGGCGGGATGAGGCGAGCATGGGCGCAAGCTACTGGAGCGCGCGGCCCGCTGCAATCCGGGCGCATCGCCGGGGGATACCGCGACCGTCCACGTGCTGGAGCGTCGACGGTACTCGTGTCGAGATGTGTGGCTTCGAGAGCCAGGGCGGTCGCAAAGTCGACCGCCCTCCCTTGCCCTTGCCCTTGCCCTTGCCCTTGCCTGCTCTCGGACGCGCAGAGTCCATCGTTTCCGAGCGGGT
>JBNJGB010000013.1:0-166094 GCA_051747385.1 Myxococcota bacterium | reverse complement strand
CGGTCGACTTTGCGACCGCCCTGGCCGAACCCGCAGGGGAATCGCAAAGTCGGACAAGTGAGGGTCGCGCGGCGGTACGGCGCCCGGCGCCGGATTGTAATCGCTCGGAAACGATGGATTCTGCGCGTTCGAGAGCAGGCAAGGGCAAGGGCAAGGGCAAGGGCAAGGGAGGGCGGTCGACTTTGCGACCGCCCTGGCCGAACCCGCAGGGGAATCGCAAAGTCGGACAAGTGAGGGTCGCGCGGCGGTACGGCGCCCGGCGCCGGATTGTAATCGCTCGGAAACGATGGATTCTGCGCGTTCGAGAGCAGGCAAGGGCAAGGGCAAGGGCAAGGGCAAGGGAGGGCGGTCGACTTTGCGACCGCCCTGCTGCACACCCACCGGGCCGTTGACCCTCTCTCGGGGGCCGCGTAGGTTCCGGCGCCCGTGAGGAGGCTCCGCCGGTTCTGGACCCGCTTTCTCCGCCGCTACCGGGTCTGGTACGGCCTGGGGATCGTGTTCCTCGTGGCCACCAACGCGCTGACGGTGGCCATCCCGGGGTTCGTCCAGCGCGCCATCGACGCCCTGTCGGCGGGCGAGGGGGCCGACTCGGCCATCCCGTGGGCCTGGGCGGTCCTGGGCGCCGGGGTCGGCATCGTCATCGTGCGCACCCTGAGCCGGACGCTCTTCTTCAACCCGGGCCGGACCGTCGAGTTCCGGGTGAAGAACGGGATGTTCGACCGCCTGCTGGACCTCCCGCGGCGCTTCTTCGACCGGATGCGCCCGGGGGAGATCATCAGCCGCGGCACCAACGACACGAACGCGGTCCGCACCCTGGCCGGCTTCGTCACGCTGCAGCTCTTCAACGTCCTGTTCATGCTGCTGCTCACGGGCGGCCGCATGACCGTCCTGAACGCCAAGCTGGCCCTCATCTGCGGGCTCCCGCTGGTGGTGGCCGTCCTCGTCCTGCGCCGGGCGATCCGGGTCATGTTCCGGCTCACGGCGCGCGCCCAGCAGCAGATCGCCGTCCTGTCGGACCGCATCCTGGAGACCTACAACGGCGTGGGCGTGGTCCACGCCTTCAACGCGCTGCCCGGCGTGGACGCCCGGTTCGACGAGGCCAACGACGAGCTCCTGGACATCGGGCTGTCCCTGAACCGCATCCGGGCGTGGCTCCTGCCCGTGGTCTCGGTGGTGGGCAACCTCTGCGTGGTGCTGCTCCTGTTCTTCGGCGGGCGCATGGTGGTCGCCGGGGAGCTCACGGTCGGCGAGCTGGCGGCCTTCGCGGTCTACATCAACATCCTCGTGTCGGGGCTCACCAGCCTCGGGTGGATGATCGGGGCCGTGCAGCGCGGCTGGATCGCCCTGGGCCGCGTGGACGACGTGCTGTACGTCGACGAGCGCCGCCCGGAGCCCCTCGCCCCCATGCCGGAGCCGGGCACCTCGGGGCTGGGCCTGGAGGCGACCTCCCTGGGCTTCACCTACCCGGGCGCCGACGCGCCGGCCCTCCAGGACGTCTCGCTCCGGGTCCGCCCCGGAGAGGTCCTGGGCGTCTTCGGCCTGACCGGCGCCGGCAAGAGCACCCTCCTGGACCTCCTGTCGCGCGTCCGCGAGCCCCCGGCCGGGACCGTCTCCATCGACCACACGGACGTCCGCGACGTCCCGGTGCGGGACTACTGGGCGCGCGTGGCGTACGTGACCCAGGAGCCGTTCCTCTTCAGCGCCAGCATCCGGGACAACGTCGTCCTGGCGCCGCCGGACAACGACGTGCCGGTGGACGAGGAGCGGCTGCGGCGCGCCGTCGAGGACGCCGCCCTGGACGTGGAGCTCGAGTCCTTCTCGGACGGGCTGGACACGGTGGTCGGCGAGCGGGGGATCACCCTGTCCGGCGGGCAGCGCCAGCGCGTGGCCCTGGCCCGGGCCTTCTACCGGGACTTCGACGTGCTGCTGCTGGACGACGTGCTGAGCGCCGTGGACCACGCGACGGAGAAGCGCCTCGTGGACGCCATCTACCGGCGCCTGCGCCAGGGAGGATCCGCGCCGCGGACGGCCGTGGTGGTGAGCCACCGGGTGAGCGTCCTGGCGCGCTCGGATCGGGTCGTGGTGCTCGAGGACGGGCGCGTCGTGGACCGGGGGCACCACCGGGACCTGCTGGCCCGGGGCGGGCCGTACGCCGCCGCGTGCCGGCTGCAGGAGGTGGCCGAGGCCCTGGAGGCCGTGGACGGCGAGCCGAGGGAGGTGAGCCGTGACCCGTGAGCGTCGCGACAGGGGAGACCTGGCGCTGCTCAGGCGCGTCTGGCCCTTCGTCCGTCCGGGGAAGGCGTGGTTGCTGGTCGCGCTCGTGCTCACGCCCCTGGGTGTCGGGGCCGGGCTGATCCAGCCCGTCCTCCTGAAGGAGGGCATCGACGAGCACATCGCGAAGGGCGACCTGGAGGGCCTGACGGGCATCGCGGCGCTGTTCCTGCTGGTGGTGACCACCGGCTTCGCCGCCAGGTCCGTCGGGAGCTACGGCCTGCACGTGGTGGGGCTGCGGGCCCTGGCCGCGCTCCGGCGGCGCATCTTCACGCACGTCACGCGCCAGGGGCAGCGCTTCTTCGATCGCCGCACGACGGGCTCGCTCATGACCCGGACCACCTCGGACGTGGAGGCGGTCTACGAGAGCCTCGCGTTCGGGGTCGTGAACCTGGTGAGCGACGCGCTGCTGATCGTCGGCATCCTGGTCGCGATGCTGTGGCTGGACTGGCAGCTCACGATGGTGGTCCTGGCCCTGGCGCCGGTCATCGTGGCCATCGTGGACCTGTTCCGCCGGCGCCTGCGCGTACTCTCCCTGGTCATCCGCACGAGCCTGAGCCGCCTCAACGGCTTCTTCGCCGAGCAGATCCACGGGATGACCACCGTGCAGATCTACGGCGCCGAGGAGCGCTCCCGCGCGGCCTTCCGCCGCCTGTCGTATCGCTACCTGGACGCGTACCGGCAGTCGAACTGGTGGGACGCGGGCCTGTACGCGATCATGGACGGGATGAGCGCCTTCGCCATCGGCGCCATGCTCTGGTACGGCGCCGTGCGACACGTGGAGCCCGGCTCCGGCGTGACCCTGGGGCTGCTCGTGGCGTTCGTGGACTACCTGGGGATGGTCTTCCGGCCGATCCGCGAGCTGTCGGGCCGGATCGCCACCATCCAGCGCGCCGTGGCAGCGCTGGAGCGCATCTTCGATCTCCTGGACACGGAGGACCGGGTGGGCGAGGGGCACGTGCCGCTCCAGAGCGCCCGCGGGGAGGTGACCTTCGAGCGCGTCGGCTTCGCGTACCACGAGGCCGGCCCGACGGTCCTGGAGGACGTGTCCTTCCACATGGAGCCCGGGGAGGTGGTCGCGCTGGTCGGGGCGACGGGTTCCGGCAAGACGACCATCGCCAAGCTGCTCACCCGGACCTACGACGGCTACGAGGGCTCCATCCGGGTGGACGGCCACGAGGTGCGCGACCTCCGGACCGAGGACCTGCGCGACCAGGTCGTCTCGGTGCACCAGGACGTCTACCTCTTCGACGGGACCCTCGCGGAGAACGTCTCGTTCTGGGCGCCGGGCGTCGACCGGGAGCGCATCCGGGAGGCCGGCCGCCTGTCCCGCGCCGAGGCGTTCGTGAACACGCTCCCCGACGGCTGGGATCACCACGTCACCGAGCGGGGCGGGAACCTGTCCGTGGGCCAGAAGCAGCTCCTGGCCATCGCCCGCGCCATGGCGCGGGAGGCCCCCATCGTCATCCTCGACGAGGCGACGGCCAGCGTGGACTCGGTCACCGAGTCCCTCATCGACGAGGCGGTCGCGGAGCTCTTCGCCCGCCGGACCGTCCTGGTCATCGCCCACCGCCTGTCCACGATCCGCCGGGCCGATCGCATCCTCGTGCTCCACCACGGCCGCGTCGTGGAGCAGGGCACCCACGACGAGCTGATGGCCCTGGGCGGCCGCTACAAGCTCCTCGTCGAGGTGGGCTTCGCGGTCTGATCCGTGGGGTCAAGCCTACTCATTTCACATTTTCCGCGGCGTCACGACCCGTCCGCGAACCCTGTTGAATCCCCCCGGGCGCTGAAATATGTTCGCGCGCGCCTCGCGACCCCCGCCGGAGAGATCATGCCGAAGACCGCCGACGAGCTCCTCGCCGACATGACCGACGACCAGCTGGTCGTCCACACCCTCAAGGCCCTGGCCATGGACGCCGTCCAGCAGGCCAACTCCGGGCACCCCGGCATGCCGATGGGCATGGCCGACGCCGCCACGGTCCTGTGGACACGCTACATGGTGGCCGACCCGTCGACGCCGGACTTCCCCGATCGGGACCGGTTCGTCCTGTCGGCGGGCCACGGCAGCATGCTGCTCTACGCCCTGCTGCACCTCTCGGGGTACGACCTGTCCCTGGATCAGCTCCGGAAGTTCCGACAGCTCCACTCGCAGACGCCGGGGCACCCCGAGGTGGGCTACGCGCCGGGCGTCGAGACCACCACCGGCCCGCTCGGCCAGGGCTTCGCCAACGGCGTGGGCATGGCCATGGCCGCGTCCTTCCTCGCGGCCCGCTTCAACAAGCCGGGCTTCCCCCTGGTGGACCACCGGGTCTACGCCATCTGCTCGGACGGCGACCTCCAGGAGGGCCTCAGCCACGAGGCGGCGAGCCTCGCCGGCCACCTGGGCCTGGGCGCCATCGTCTACCTCTACGACGACAACCGCATCAGTATCGACGGCGCCACGGACCTGTCCTTCAGCGAGGACGTGAGCCGGCGCTTCGAGGCCTACGGCTGGCACGTCCAGGAGGTGGACGGCCACGATCGCGAGGCCGTGGCGCAGGCCATCGAGGCCGCCCGGGACGAGACGGAGCGGCCGTCGCTCATCCGCTGCCGCACCCACATCGGCCACGGCAGCCCCAACAAGCAGGACACGGCCGCCTCCCATGGCGCGCCCCTCGGCGACGACGAGGTCCGCCTGACGAAGGAGGCCATGGGCTGGCCGACCGACGCCAGCTTCCTGGTGCCGGAGCGGGCCGTCCACGCGTTCGACGGTCTCCGCGAGCGGGGCGCGAAGCGCCGGGAGGAGTGGGAGGCCCTGTTCCGCGACTACCGCGCGAAGTTCCCGGAGCTGGCGGCGGAGTGGGAGCGCGCCACGAGCGGCGACGGCCTGCCCGAGGACCTGGACGCGCTGCTCCCGGAGTGGGAGGACGGCGCGAAGGAGGCCACGCGCGCGTCGTCGGGCAAGGTCATCAACGCCCTGGCGTCGGACGTGCCCGGTCTGTGGGGCGGGTCTGCCGATCTGTCGGGCTCCAACAAGACGGTCGTGAAGGGCGCCGAGCCCTTCTCGAAGGCGCGCCACGACGGTCGGAACATCCACTTCGGCGTCCGCGAGCACGGCATGGCCTCGGCCATGAACGGCATGGCGCTCCACGGCGGGGTGATCCCCTACGGCGGGACGTTCCTGACCTTCAGCGACTACATGCGCCCGGCCATGCGCCTGGCCGCGCTCATGAAGCAGCGCGTCGTGTACGTCCTGACCCACGACAGCATCTTCCTGGGCGAGGACGGGCCCACGCACCAGTCGGTGGAGCACGCCATGGCCCTCCGGCAGATCCCCGGCCTGCACGTGTTCCGCCCGGCCGACGGGCGGGAGACGGCGGCGGCCTGGGCGGCGGCGCTGCGCCGGACCGACGGTCCGTCCGCGCTGCTTTTGACCCGCCAGGGCGTGCCCCAGCTTCCGGGGACCCGGGACGCCGCCGAGGGCGTGGCGCGCGGCGCGTACGTGGTCCACGGCGACGAGGACGCCCTGCCGGACCTGATCCTCATCGGGACCGGCTCGGAGGTGCACCTCTGCACGGCCGCCGCGGAGCGCCTCGAGGCCCAGGGCGTCGCCGTCCGCGTGGTCTCGATGCCGTGCGCGGAGCGCTTCCTGGCCCAGCCGGACGTCTACCGGCAGAGGGTCCTCCCCGACGAGTGCCTCCTCCGCCTCAGCGTGGAGGCCGGGCGCACCTTCGGCTGGGAGCGGTTCGTCGGCCCCTTCGGCGCCAGCATCGGCCTCGACCGCTTCGGAGAGAGCGCCCCGGCGGAGGATCTCGCCGCCTACTTCGGCTTCACGGTCGACGACGTGGTCAACCGCTCCCGCGGGCTGCTCGGCACCTTCGAGAAGGTGGCCTCCGACCACCTGGCGCGCCTCGAGCGGGCCCTGGAGCGCAGGAAGAACTGATCGCCGGGGACGGCTCACAGCCCCACACATCTCGGGATCCCACGATCTCGGGGACAATCGCACGCCAAGCCGCCAAGCCGCCAAGCCGCCAAGCCGCGAAGGCCGGCGAACCGCGTGCACACCGGTTCGGCTGAGACTGTCGGGTCACGGGCAGGGCAACAGCGAGCATGCCGGGCCGACGCATGCCGTTTTCCTTTGCGTCTTCGCGCCTTTGCGCGAGCCCTTCGTCTTGCGACATGTGACGAGCTGTGAGCAGGAGGACTGTGGTAGGCTCCGCCGCCATGAAGCGGACCGCCCTGTGCCTCGGAGTACTGCTCGTGCTCCTCCTGTGGTCCGGCGCCGCCGCGGCGGACGACGACGGGTGGCGCACGGACGTCCTGTTCCTGGAGTCGATGCAGGCCGGGCACGCCGCGACGCTGTACGAGCGGGTCCTCGGGACGCCGCCCGGCGTGCGGGTGGCCCCGGGACGGGACGCGGGGACGCTGGTCGTGCGCGACACGCCCGCGCGCCTCGATCGCTTTCGCGCGCTGCTGGGGGCCTTGGACGGCCCGGATCGGGGCATGCTCCACATCTACGTGCGGCCGGTGATCCACCGGACCCCCTCCGGGCTCGCGGCGCTGGCCCGGGACGCCTTCGATGCGGCAGGAGAGGCGCCGCTGCACATGGTCCCGGACGACCGCTCGCGGAACCTGGTCGTGCAGACGGCGCCGGAGACCTATCGCAAGCTGGATCGGCTCCTGCGCCGGCTGGACGTGCGGGAGCGAACCCCGAACCGGAGACGACAGCGATGACGATCCCCGTGCGCGGCGCGGCCGCCCTCGCCCTCGGCGCCCTGCTGACGATCGCCGCCTGCGGAGGCGTGAAGACGGCCACGCGGACCGACGCGCCCCAGAGCACGTCGGGGCCGTTCCTCGTGGAGGTGGTGGACCGGATGCCCGAGGAGCCGGTGAGCCTGGTGAGCCTCTCGGTGCTGGGGCTGGACCCGGAGGAGGAGCCCCCCCTGCGCCCCGACGAGGCGACCGTGGAGACCATGCGCCGGGCCGCTGCGGCCCAGGGCGCGGAGATGCTCGTGCTGGAGCGTGTGGTGATGCCCTGGCGCAAGGCCTTCTACGGGTTCGGGATCCGCCGGGAGGAGGGCGGCATCTCGCCCCGGGACGTCGCGACGTGCGAGCACCCGGAGGCCAGGGAGGGCCTGGAGGACGCCCGGGACGACGCCGAGGACTGCCTCGCGGAGGTGAAGCAGGCGCGCCCGGCGGTGAGCGGACGGGTGGTCGTGACCTTCCAGGTGGACGCCTTCGGCTCGGTCTACCGGGCGGCCGCGAGCCCGGACTCGAGCCGGGACAGCCAGGTCCGGCGCTGCGCCCTCCGCAGCGTCGTGAAGGGGGACTTCGGGGATCACACCGGGCTCCTCTGCAGCATGGAGATGGAGGTGGCTCCGTGAGCGACGCCGCGCTGGCGCGCGAGCTGGGCGTGTCCGAGGAGGCCCTGGCCCTCACGCTGGACGCCGAGGTCCTGGACCTCCACATCGACACCTTCATTCCGCCGCGGCTGTGGGGCTACGACCCCCTGGCACGCCACGGGCGGGGCCTGCTCCGCGGGCGCTTCTTCGGGCACCTGGACCTGCCGCGGATGCAGGAGGCCGGGCTCACCGGGGCCATGTGGTCCATCACCACCAACCCCTTCCGCCCCGCGGGGAGTCGCTGGCGCACGTTCCTCCGGAACCTGGACCGCCTGCGCGACCTGGTGGCGCGCTCGGACGGCGCCATCCGCATCGCGCGATCCCACGCCGAGTACCTGGAGGCGCGGAGACAGGGCGCCCACGCCTGCCTGCCGGCCATCCAGGGGGGCAACGCCCTGGAGGCGGCGCCCGACGGGCCGGCCTCCATCCCCGATCGCCTGATCACGCGCGTCACGCTGGTCCACCTCACCAACAGCGTCTACGGCGTGACTTCGAGCCCGCTGGCCCTGTGGCGCAAGGGGGGCGGACTGACCGGCGCCGGTCGGGACATGGTCCGCCGGTTGAACGCCGAGCGGATCTTCGTGGACCTGGCCCACGTGAACCCGAGGACGTTCTGGGACGCCGTGGAGGTCCACGACAGGGAGCAGCCCCTCATCGCGACCCACACGGGCGTCGACGGCGTGCGCCCCCACTGGCGCAACCTGGACGACGACCAGATCCGGGCCATCGCGGACACCGGCGGGACCATCGGCGTCGTGTTCGCCGAGCAGTTCCTCGCACGCCCCGGAGGCCCCGGGGACGCCGACATGATCATCGAGCACGTCGAGCACGTCATCGACGTGGCCGGGGAGGACGCCGTGTCTCTGGGCAGTGACTACGACGGCGCCATCGTGCCGCCGCGGGATCTGCGGGACGGGCGCGCCTATCCGCGCCTGGTGCAGCGGATGCTGGAGCGGGGCTGGTCCGAGGCGCGCATCCGCAAGGTGCTGGCGGGAAACGCCCTGGGCGCCCTCGAGGCCCTCCGCCCCAGGTGACGGGGTGACGGGTACCGGCAGACGAGTGGCGCTTCCTTGACCCGGGCATGGCCCGTGCGCCACACCGTGAGGGTCCAAAGGAGCACCGCCCCATGAAGATCACCGCCCCCGTCCGCCCCTCCGTGCTGGCCATCGCCGCCGCACTCGGCCTGCTGCTCGTCGCGTGCGAGGACGGCGCCTCGACGGCCCCCGCCGACACCTCGGACGCTTCGGACGCTTCGGACGCTTCGGACGCTTCGGACGCCGACGCGGGGCCGCCCGACGAGGTCGCGAGGCCGACGGCCTCCGGCGGCTGGGCGACGGATCCGCAGCAGGTTCCTCGGAACGCGCACATGACCTGGCAGAGGGATCCGGCCACGACCATGACCTTCACGTGGACCACGACCGCGATCGACCTCGACGCCTACACGCCGCGCGTCTGGGTCGTCCCGTCCGAGGACGTGGTCGTGGAGGACGGCGAGACCGTCATGCCGTGGCGCGATGACTGGACGGTCGTCGGCAATGGGACGACCTACCGGGAGGCGTTGCTGGGCGAGGAGTACGGCGACGAGACCTACGTCGTCTGGGAGGCGGAGGTCACGGGCCTCGAGCCCGAGACCGAGTACACGTATCGGGTGGGCACCTGGGAGAGCTTCGATCCGCAGACGGGCACCTTCACGGGCGCGACCCTGTCGGAGCCCCACACGTTCCGGACGGGCGTGGAGAAGGGCGAGCGGAAGCCCTTCCACTTCATGATGGCGGGCGACAGCCGCGGCGGCACGGACGAGATCGCGGCGAACATCGAGCGCCTCGCCGCCCTGGACGCGCACATGTGGTTCTTCAACGGCGACATGACCCAGAACGGGACCCAGCCCGAGTGGGACACGTGGTTCGACGCCATGGGGCCGCTGCACGAGCGCAAGGTGCTCATGCCCGTGCAGGGCAACCACGAGATCTTCGAGAACCTCTACTACCACCAGTACGGGCTTCCGCAGGATCCCGGCCTGTCCGAGCACATGCAGGAGCACGCCTGGTCCGTCGACTACGGCAACGTGCACTTCGTGGGGCTGGACTCCAACTACATCGACACCATCGTCGAGCAGAACGAGTGGCTCGACGCGGACCTCGCGGCCGCGCGCCAGGACCCGGACATCGACTGGATCGTGGTGATGTTCCACCACGCCGTGTACTCGGCCTCGAACCACGGCTCGTCCGAGTGGCTCCAGGAGCAGTGGGAGCCCATCTTCGAGGAGCACGACGTGGACCTCGTCTTCACGGGGCACGACCACAACTACGAGCGCACCCACGCCATCCGGGACGGCGCCGTGGCCGGCGACGGCGACGGGGTCGTCTACGTCGTCGCCGGCGGGTTCTACTCGCCCGGCTACGGCAACGGAAACGAGTGGTGGACCGCGACCTCGACCCACGGCGACGTGGGGAACTACGTCCAGGTGGCCGTGGACGGCGCGGAGCTGACCGCCACGGCGTACTCCGGCGACGGTAGCCAGGTGCTCGACGAGTTCACCCTCACCGCAGAGTAGTCCGCGCCAGTCGTCGACGGCCCGGGCCCCGTCCCGTCTCCGGGGGCATCCCGGCTCCTCATGGCGACGCCACGGCGTGTTCAGGGGGCGAGCCGGCGGATCTCCACGGGCGTCGCGACCCAGTATGTGGCGCGGGCGAGGATCTGGAGGGCCTCTTCCCGCAGGGTCCGGTTTTCCCGGAAGACGTCGTGGTAGGCCTCGGCCGCCTCGGCGTAGGGGGCGAGACGCCGCACCAGGTCCAGCTCGCGGGGCGGACGCTCGCCGGACAGCAGGTTCTCCACCAGCTTCGGCGCCGACATGGAGACGAGGCCGAGCGCCGAGCCCAGGATGACCTCGCGGCCTCCCTGGACGCCGGGGGAGATGGCCGCGGCCAGGGCGCGCGGGCTCCCGGCGGGCCGGATGGGGGCGTGGTCGTCGAGGGCCGCCTCCGAGGCGTCACACGGGAGCCTCGCCGGGCTCGCAGTGGGCCGGCTGAACGCCAGCGGTGTGGCCGAGCCGGTAGGCTGTACCTCGAAGCTCCCGGCCAGGGGGAGGGTGATCTCGGACAGGCCGCCGACGGCTCCGTGGGTCGACACGAGCTCGTCCGCCTCGGCGGTCAGGGGGAGGCGCACGGCGTCCCGGCCGGGGACGGGCACGCGGAGGGGCCGCAGGGCACCGCGGTCCACCAGCAGCGCTGCGTCCCGCCGGAGCCCGACGGGCTCGAGGAGTCCCGCTTCCCCCGTCTCCAGCGCGACGAGGCGGCGGCTCGAGGCCTTGAGGCGAGCCCCCGGGAGGAGCGTGACGAGCCCCACGCCCTCGCCTGGGATGCTGCGCAGCCAGGCGATCTCCTCGGGCGCGAGGGGGGCCTGCGGCGCCGCCAGCGCCATGGCGTCGAGGTCGTCCGGAAGCGGCTCTCCGCGTCGGACCGCGACGGCCTCGATCCCGACGTCCCGGAGGGCCTGCAGGGTCCGCGCGCGGATTGTTTCGAACGGGGCTTCCACGCCGCGGAGGGCCTCGGCGACGGGCTCGGACCACTCGGCCCGACCCTCCGGAGGCGGCACCGGGGCGGACAGCGGGCAGAAGGCTTCGCCCACGCACGCCAATCCGACGCGGAGGCCGTCGCCGGCCTGCCGGGCCAGGCGCCACAGGGCCGCCGCCAGCTCGTAAGGGACGGCGTCGGGGTGTCGCACCAGGGGGATCACGGTCCGTGCGCCGCCCGCCTCCAGCGTCGCGCCGACGACGACGGGCACTGCCTCTTCGCCGCGGAGCACGGGCAAGCCCAGCCGGGCCGCCTCCGTGTGGACGATCTTCGCGCGCTCGCCGAGCGTGATGCCCGGGACGCGCGCGGCCAGGGCCGAGACCTGCCTCGCGAGCTCGCGAGCGGCGTCGTCGGGCCGGCAGACGGTCCCGTCGGCCTTCCGCACGGTCTCCGGCAGGTGACGGCTGGTGTAGAGGCCGATCTCCACGTCGGCCGGCACCTGCCGGGCCACGGCGAGCACGTCCGGGGGCGTCGTCACCTTCGCGCGGGGCGCCTCCTCGGCACGGGGAAGGGTGACGACGGCGGGCTCGACGCCGCGCGCCGCCGGATCCCCGGGGCGGTGGCAGTAGCCGCCGGCGCACTCGAGGCCCCAGGCGCACTCGCCGGCCGACGCGCAGGGCTCCCCGGTCCGGCTCCGACGCTCGCAGCCGGACATGGAGACGGCGACCGTGAGCAGGACCAGGAGGGCGGCGGCCGGTGTGGAGCGTGTCGGCGGATGGCACATCGCGGGTCCGGATCGGTGCAGCGGCCGCCCCTTCGGGCATCCGCGGAGGATGAGCTTAGCGTCCCTCCGTCGGCCCGTCCATCGGCACCGGCGGGGGCGTCGTCGGGGCGCCTTCACTCCATCAGCTCCACCTCGCCGACGCCCTGGCGCACCAGCTCGGGCGGATCGCGGGTGAAGTCGACGACGGTCGAGGGCCGGGCCACGCGAGGGCCCTGGTCCAGGACTACCGCGGGGCGCTCGAACATGCGGTCGGCGACGGCGACCGGGTCCACGGGCTCGCCCGGGTCCCAGCCGGGGACGCTCGTCACGAGGATGGGCCCGCCGAACTCCTCCGACACCGCCCGGGCGACGGGGTGATCCGGCATGCGGACGCCGATGGCCTTTCGCTTGCCGGTGGCGCGCCGGGGCAGGTCGCGGGAGGCGTGGAGCAGCACCGTGTACGGCCCCGGGAAGTGCTGGCGCATGAAGAGGAAGGCGCCGTCGCTCACGGCGCGGGCCACGCTGCCCACCTCCTTGAGGTCGCTGCACATGATGCTGCAGCGCTTGGAGCGGTCCATCCCCTTGGCCTTGTACAGCCGCCCGACCGCGCCCGCGTCCCAGGGACGACACGCCAGGGCGTAGATGCTGTCCGTGGGGATCACGACGAGGTCTCCGTGCGTGAGCGCCTCCACGGCCGGGGACACGAGCCAGGTCTCCGGATACTCGGGGTCGAGCTGGATGACGTTCATGGGCCTCCCGTGCGGACCGCCGGGGGCCGGCGTCAGCCCTGGAGGGCCTCGGCATACCCGGCGAGGGCGGGACCATACGGGGCGTCGGCCGCGGTTCGCAAGGCCTGCAGGGGCTCGGCGTCGAAGGCGGCGGCGGCGGCCACCAGCGCGATGGCGCCCAGATCCAGGGCGCCGGCGCACGGCCCCTCCTCGGACGTCGCTGCGGCGAGGCGGGCGTCGGTCTCGTCCGCCCACAGCCGCGCATGGCGGAGCGTGGCCCGCAGCCAGTCGTCCCGTCGCCCTCCCGACAGCGCCCCCAGCCCGGCGTGGAGCGCCACCAGCCGCGCGAGGCCACCGCGCCGGGCCTGCGGACGATGCCGGACCGCCTCCGACAGCTCCTTGGCGTGGGCGACGACGACGTCGAGCCCCTCCCGCTGCCCGCGCACCAGGGCCGAGAGCGCGGCCCACCACAGGATGCCCAGGCGGGCGGCGACGCCGGTCTCGTCCTCGGGAGGCGCGTCGAGGGGGCCGCCGAGCAGCGCGTGTAGCTCTTCCGTGATTTCGGCGGGCTCCGTGCCCGCCAGGAGCATCATGGGATCCACAGCCACGATCTCGCGTGCTGCCGCCAGCAGGGCGGGCTGGCCGAGGATCACCGCCAGCTCGAGGGGCACCATCCGTCGGCTCCGGAGTCGGTGGACGGGCCAGCGCTCCAGGTAGAGGGACGCGTGCGCCGCCCAGCATCGCCCCGCGCCGGCCAGCTCTCCGAGGACGGCCTCCGGGGGCTCGCCGAGGGCGTGCCGGACGTCCGCGCGGCCCAGGTACACGGGCAGCAGGGTGTGATGCGCCGGATCGAGCCAGCGCGTGATCTCCTCGTCGGTCTCCGCCATCCAGCGGGCGGCGGTGCTCGGCTCGACGGTGGACGGGCGGTCCATGGGAGACAGTGTGGCACACCGGGGCGCGAGAGACGACGCCGGACCGTGTACCCAAATCCGCCGCCTGGGCCGAGCACCGAGCGCGCCGAGGCGGGTTCAGGTGCAAGGAAACGTTGCCGATTCGCGCGGAGCCGTAGCGAGCTGCTGCGAGCACGAATCGGTGACGATGGCGCCGCAGATGGGCTCGAATCGGTGGGCGAATGCCGGAACAGGCGGCGGGTTTTGGGTGTACACTGGTGCCCGGTCCCCGTCCGCGAGGTGCTCACGATGGAACGTGCACGGTCCCAGGGCGCGCCGAGTCCGGTCGGCCCCGGCGCGCTGGTGGGGCGATACGTCGTCGACGGGCTGCTGCTGGAGACGCCACGCCACCGGGTGTTTCGCGGCCAGAGCCTGTCCGGGGCGCGCCGCGTGGAGATCAAGGTCATGGGCGCGCGGCACCGCCTCCGCCGACTGGAGGTGGGGGAGGTGGGCAACCCCTATGTCCGCGAGCTTCGCCTGGCCACGGCCGGTTACTGCGAGTGCATCGTGCCCCACCTGGACGCCGGGACGACGTCCGACGGGGCGCACTACCTCGTGCGCGAGTACGTGGACGGACGGACGGTGCGGAACGAGCTCGAGACCCGTGGGCGCCTTTCGCTCCCCGACGCGGCTGCGATCGTGGCGGACGCGGCCACCGCTGCCCACGCGCTGCACCGCCTCGGCTACGTGCTGCGCGACATCCGCCCCGAGGTGCTCATCACGCGTCGCCGGGCGATGGGTGAGGCCCTGCGCGACACGCTCGTCGACGACGTGGAGGGCTCCGCTCGCGTCGGGACGCGCGGCCGGACGCGCGCTGCGGGAGAGCTGGCGACCGATCCGAGGTGCATGGCCCCGGAGGTCGCCGCCGGCGGAGCCGCCACTCCGGCGAGCGACGTCTACTCCCTCACCGCCGTGCTCTTCGAGCTCCTGGCGGGTTGCTCGGTCCTGCACGGGGTGGGCGACGGCGCCGCCGCGCTGGCCTGGCTGGAGTCCGGGGGAGCGCTGCCGGTCACCTCTCTGAGGGAGCACGCGCCGGACCTCCCGATGGAGGGGGACCTCCTCGTGCGAAAGGGCCTGGCCCGCGAGCCCGGATCCCGCCCCGGCGTGATCCCGCTGCTGCGGGGCATCGGCCACGTCCTCCGGGCCTGGGCCGACGTCCACGGGGACGACAGAGTCCCTCGCGCCCTCTGGCCGAGGCTCCTCCGCCCGCAGTGATCCCTCCACCCGGGTGCAGTAGCGTCGGCGACATGCCGGGCACGACCGCCGGGGACGGCTCACAGCTCGTCACGTGTCGCAAGGCGAAGGGCTCGCGCAAAGGCGCTAAGACGCAAAGAAAAACGGCATACCTCGGCCCGGTGTGCTCGCTGTGGGCCTGCAGGTGACCCGACAGCCTCAGCCGAACCGGTGCGCGAGCGGATCGCTGGCCTTTGGGTCTTGGCGGCTTGGCGGCTTGGCGCGCGATTTCCGCGAGACCGCGGCATCCCGAGATGTATAGGACTCTGAGCCGTCCCTGGCGGTTGGAAAATGAGAAGTGAGTAGGTTTGACCCCACTCGTCCATGTCGCAAGACGAAGGGCTCGCGCAAAGGCGCGAAGACGCAAAGGAAGGCGGCATGCTTCGGTCCCGTGTGGGTCCCGTGTGCTCGCTGTGGGCCTGCCGGTGAGCCGACAGTCTCAGCCGAACCGGTGCGCGAGCGGATCGCTGGCCTTTGGGTCTTGGCGGCTTGGCGGTTTGGCGCGTGATTCTCCCCGAGACCGCGGCATCCCGAGATGCGTAGGGCTGTGAGCCGGGGACGGCGGTCCTGCTCCATCTACTCACCGCGGGGCACCGCGATCCTGCTCATTTCCGCGCTCGGCGCGGGGGAGGGGGCTCAGTCCAGGTCCACCTGCCGGAGGTGCTCCGCGGCGGCCTCGGGCGGGGTCGGGTTGATGAACATCCCGGTGCTCTGCTCGAACCCCCCGTGGCGCGCGACGCGGGGCAGGATCTCCAGGCGCCAGTGCCAGCCGGCGGCGATCTCGGCGAGGGAGGAGCCGCCATAGCGCAGGGCGGCCTCGTTGGGGGCGCCGATGAGCGCCAGGTTGTAGGCGGCGCCCTCCAGGCTGGCGTGCAGGCGCGCCAGGACGTCGCGGAGGAGCTCGGCCAGGGCGAGGGCCTCCGGGCCCGCCAGGCTCGTGAAGTCGTGGGCGTGCCTGCGAGACGTGATCACCACCTCGAACGGCCTCGCGGAGGCGTAGGGGCAGAAGGCGACGAAGTCCTCGTCGAGGCGCACGATCCGCTGGCGGGCCTCCAGCTCGTGGGCGACGAGATCGCAGGACAGGCAGCGGCCGTGCCGCCGGAGGTGCTCGGCGGCGTGGGCGAGCTCCGACTCCACGCGCGGGGGCAGCACCGGCGTGGCGATGATCTGGCTGTGGGGGTGGGTGACGCTGGCCCCCGCGCCGGCGCCGCGGTTCCGGAAGACGCTCACCAGGGCCAGGCGCCGATCCCGGTGGAGGTCCCGCACGCGGTCCCGCCAGGCCAGGAGCACCGCCGCCACCTGCTCGGGCGCCATGTCGTGCAGGTCCGTGTCGTGGCGCGGGGACTCGATGACGACCTCGTGGGCGCCGACCCCGTCCAGGTGGTCGTGGGGCCCGCGCGCGGTCGCCTCCAGGGTGGCCTCGATACGCAGCGCCGGGAAGAGGTTGGCCACCACGCCGACGTCTCCCTCGGGGCCGGGGGTCCGGGCGATGTAGGGGCCGGTGACGGACTCGTCCGCGCCGCAGAACGGGCACGCGGCGGTACCCAGGCGGACGTCGTCCTCGTCCGCGGGGTGGACCAGGGCGGGACGGGCGCCGCGCTCGGGGGCGATGATCACCCAGCGCCGGCGGAGGGGATCGCGCCGTAGCTCGGACATTCGGGCTCCTTCGTCAGACGGACCAGCGGCGCCGGTCCAGGTCCCGGGCGGACGGCGTGACCTCGGCGGCCCCGGCGCGGGGAAGGCGCTCCACTAGGCGCGCCCGGTCGTCCTCGAGGTGGAGGGAGAAGACGAGGCGTTCGTCCCGGTCGGGCGCGACGCCCAGGCGGGGCGCCGGCACGCGCGCCTCCAGGACCCGATCGCAGGCCACCTCCACGCCCTCCGGGCGATCCTCGGCCGGCCAGAGGACCACCGCGGCCTCCCCGGGCGCGTCCACGGTCAGGACCAGGCGGCGCCCCCTGAGCATGTCCCGCGCCCGCCCCTCGGTCTCCACCCGGAGGCTCATGGCGTCCGGGGAGAAGGCGAACCGGGCCCCGCGCAGGATGGCCTCGGCGCGGTGGATGGCGCCGGCCCCGGCGCGGATCTCGCCGGCCCCGGCCCACTTGTAGTAGGCGTCCGTCCGCCCCGTCAGGCGAGGCCGGAGGGCGGCCTGGGGCGGCGTCACGTCCCCGGCGGGGCGGTGCTTCCGGCGCCGATCCACCGGGCGGCGCAGGGCGGCCGGCGGCCGACGCCCGATCCGGCGCCAGATGGCCTCCAGGTGGTGGCGGAACAGGGCGTCGAACTCTGCGTCGAACGCCGACGAGTGGCCCTCGCCGAACCACCAGAACCAGTCGGAGGCCTCCGCCCGCATGATCAGGTCCGCCAGGTC
This sequence comes from Myxococcota bacterium, assembly GCA_051747385.1. GTDB lineage: Bacteria > Myxococcota_A > UBA9042 > PHBI01 > JACKFB01 > JBNJGB01. The sequence continues at coordinate 148,888 of JBNJGB010000013.1, read as the reverse complement.
GGGATCCTCCTCGACCAGGGTGGGCATGTCCCGCCCCACGGCCTCGCGGGCCTCCGCCAGGAGGTCCCAGGCGCGGTTCTTCACCGGATCCCCGATCCAGGTGCGCAGGTTCCCGTCGATCCAGGACCCCGTCGGGAGGCGCTCCAGGCGGCGCGATCCGGTGCCCACCGCGTCCAGGGCCTCGGAGAGGGTGGACAGGCGCAGCCCCCGCTCCCGGGAGATCGCCTCGTACAACGCGGGCAGGAAGCCCATGACGCCGCCGGGATAGTGCTCCCAGCAGTTCTCCCCGTCCAGGGCCACCGTGACGACGGCGTCCCGGTCCCCCACGCGCTCCCGCAGGCCGCGGAGCTGGTGGACGAAGTCCCGCACGGCGGCCCGGGCGGACCAGTCGGCGTACACGAAGCCGATGCGATCGGAGAGGTCGTGGTGGCGAAAGAAGGCGGCGACGCCCTCGGCCTCCCACGGACCCAGCCGCTCCGGCGCGCCGACGTATCGGCGCCCCAGCGCCCGATCCAGCAACGCCTCGTCGCTCACCATCCATCGCACGCCGAGGCTCGCGGCCAGGCGGGCGACGGGCGCGGAGATGGCCCCCTCGGACGGCCAGATCCCGGCGGGCCTCCGCCCGAACCGGGCCTCGTGGGACTCGAGGGCCCGGGCCAGGTGCCGGTGGGCGTCGCCCGGGTGGCGGAAGGTCGCGTGGGGCAGGGGCGTCGTCGGATCCGACTCCCGTCCCGCCTCCAGGTCGTGCAGGAGGGGCAGGATGGGGTGATAGTACGGCGAGCAGATCAGCTCGGCCCGTCCCGCCTCCTCGAGGTCCCGCCAGCGGCCGGGGACCGCGGCGACGATCTCACGCTGGGCCTCTGCGAGGGCCTCCACGTCCCGCTCGTCGAAGGCCCGCTCCTGCTCCAGGAGGGCGACGATCGTGGGGTGGCGCCTCGCCCCGACTCCGCACCAGCCGAGGACGAGCCAGACCTGGAGGTCACGAAGTTCCTCGTCGTCCAGCCGGGCCCCCAGGCGGACCCGATCCCGCAGCTCGCGATAGCGCTTGTGCGGCTCCAGCATGCGCTCGTGGTTCAGGGAGAAGAAGCGCTCCTCCACGAAGCGCCGCTCCTCGTCCGTCAGGGACGACGGCGGCCGCGAGCCGAGGCGCCACCAACGCTCCCGCTCCCGGAACCGGGGCCCGGCCGCCTCCTCGAGCTGGTCCATCAGCCCGGGCACCCAGTTCACCGTGGCGCGTGCCTCCGGGACCGCCTCGAGGGCCAGCGCCATGTCCGTGTAGGCGTGGAGCGCGTGGAGGCGCACCCACGGCATGGACACCTCGCCCGTGGTGGGGTCCGCGTACGTGGGCTGGTGCATGTGCCAGAGGAAGGAGACGTGGAGGGTGCCCATGGGGACTGCCTACTCCCCCGCAGACACGCGGGCAAGGCCCAGGCGCTCCCCTCCGGGTGCCAGCACCTCGCAGGACCAGGTCCCGGTCCAGGACGGCTTCACGCGCTGCCGGGACCATGTGCGCCAGCGGGCGCTCACCCCCACCTCCAGCTCGACGCGCGAGACCACGCGATCCCCCCGCCGCCAGACGTGGGTCACCGTCACCGGCTCGTCCGGGTTGTCGAAGGCCGTGTAGCAGTAGAAGAGGTCGGGCATCTCCTCGTAGGTGGGGGAGACGCCCTCGGGCGTGCGCTCCCTTACGCCCGTCGCCACGGCGAGGTCCACGAGGCCCAGACGCTCCGTGCCGGACCAGATCTGCGCTCCGGGTCGGACCTCCTCGCCGCCGTCCCCGGCGGACGTCGGCTCCCCGGCACCGTCCTCGGCGTGATCGTCCTCCCCCTCTGCCCGGTCCACCGCGTCCCCGGTGTGGACGGCTCCGGCCGGGCGCCCCGGCCGAACGTGCTGCTCCGTGGGAGGCGGCTCGGCCCCGGGTTCGTGCCCTCCCGGCTCCCGCTCGTCGGTCCGGGCCTCGCGAACCTCCCCGAGGCCGCCCGGACGCGCGGCGGGGTCGTCGTCGGCGGCCTCGCGCTCCTCGGCCGTCAGGCCCGCCGGAGCGCCCCTCTCCCCGTCGGCCTCGTCGGGCGCCTCCTGCTCGTCCGACTCGCTGTGCGCCTGGGCGATGGCCCGGCGCTCGGCTTCGGTCAGCTCGGGACGGATCGGCGCCTCGAGCATCTCCACCGGATCGCCTTCCGGAGCGCGGGCCGTCGTCGGCGCCGCGTCCGGAGCGGGCCCGGCTTCGTCCTCGTCTCCCTGGCAGCCCGCGCAGGCGAGGGCGAGCAGGGCCGCGGTGCATCGCACTCCCATTCGCATGCGGGACACATACACGATTTTGCAGTCCGTGGCATTGGCCGCGACAATGCCCGCCGTGCGTGGGCGTCATCCACGCCGGGAGGGGGAGATGGGACGCCGTGACGGAGCACCCCCGGACACGGGCCGGGGACGATCGGTCGAGACGAGCCTCCGCATGGACGCCCGGAGCCGGGCCGAGGTCCTCGGCGGCATCGGGCGCGCCGCCCGGGCCCGATGCCCGCGGGTCGACGCCGGAGCCGTGACGCGGGCCCTCGAGCAGCGCGAGGATCGGGAGGCGACGCACGTGGCCCCCGGCGTGACCATGCCCCACGCGGACGTGGAGGGCCTGGACGAGCCGACCCTCGTGGACGTCACCCTGGCCGAACCCGTCCGCTGGGGCGCCTCAGGCGAGGCGGTCGCGCGCTGCCTCGTGCTGCTCGTGCCCCCGGGGGAGCGCGGGGCGCACCTGGAGCTGGCCGCGGCCGCGGCGAGGCGGCTGCGCGGTCTCTGACGCCGGGGTGGTGGCCCTTGGTGGGCCGACGGGAAGCGGGTATGTTCCGGCGCGCATGATGACCGACACGCCAGCGCGGGCGACCGCCGGGGAAGGCGCCGTAGAGGGTGGTCCGCCGGAGGCGCGGCTGCTCATCGTGGATGACGAGCCGCTGCTCCTCCGGGCCATCGCCAAGCTCTTCCGGAACACCCCGTGGGAGGTGCGCACCGCCGGGGGAGGGCGGGAGGCCCTCGCCATCGTGGACTCGGAGCCCGTGGACGTGGTGCTCCTGGACGTGAAGATGCCCGACCTGTCGGGCACGGAGGTGCTCGACCGCATCAAGCGGAGCCACCCGGACGTCGAGGTGGTGATGATGACGGCCTACGGCACGATCCAGACCGCCGTGGACGCCATCCGTGCCGGGGCCTACGACTTCCTCACCAAGCCCTTCGAGCCCATCGAGCAGGTCGCCCGGGTCGTGGAGCGGGCGGCCGAGCACAAGCGGCTGCGGGACAGGAACCGCTTCCTCGAGAGCCGCCTGGACCTGCACGAGGACTACTTCGGCATCGTGGGCTCGTCGCCGGCCATGCGGCGCATGTTCGACGTCATCGAGGCCGTCCGGCAGGCGTCGTCGAGCGTGCTCATCGAGGGCGAGAGCGGTACCGGCAAGGAGCTCGTGGCGCGGGCCCTCCACCACGGCTCGCCGCGCCGGAACCGGCGCTTCGTGGCCGTGAACTGCTCGGCGCTCCCGGAGAACCTGCTGGAGAGCGAGCTGTTCGGCCACGTGCGCGGGGCGTTCACGGGGGCGGTCCAGGCGCGGGAGGGGCTCTTCGAGCGCGCACACGGCGGCACGCTCTTCCTGGACGAGATCGGCGACATGCCGACGTCGCTTCAGGTCAAGCTGCTGCGCGTGCTCCAGGAGGGCGAGATCCGGCGCGTGGGCGAGTCGGAGCCGCGGGCCGTGGACGTGCGCATCCTGGCCGCCACGCACCAGGATCTGCGAGAAGCGATGGAGGAGGGGCGCTTTCGCGAGGACCTCTACTATCGGCTCAACGTCATCACCATCGAGGCCCCGCCGCTGCGGGAGCGGGTGGAGGATGTCCCGCTTCTGGCCCACCACTTCCTGCAGGTCCACGCCGCGCGCAACGGCAAGGAGATCGAGGGCATCGAGCCGGAGGTCCTGACGGCCTTGTCTGCCTACCACTGGCCGGGCAACGTCCGCGAGCTGGAGAACGTGGTCGAGCGGGCCGTGGTCCTGTGCCGCGGCCAGACCATCGACGCCTCCACCCTGCCGGAGCACGTGCGAGCGGGCGGCGGCGGCACCGAGCGCGCGGACGTGTCCTCCGGCCGGGTCTCCGGGCTACCGTTTCGCCAGGCCAAGGACGTGGCGGTGCAGACCTTCGAGCGTCGATACCTCCGGGAGGTGCTCGATCGCGCCGAGGGCAACATCTCCGAGGCCGCGCGCCTCGCAGGGCTCGATCGCTCGAACTTCCGACGGCTGATGAAGCGCCATTCGGAGAGCTTCCCTCCCAGCTGAGCCTCGGGTTTTTCGACAGCCCCCGGCCGGGCACCTAACCTCGGGCCATGGCGTGAGCCAGGGGGTGGAGATGGCGGAGGAAGGCAACGAGCACGTCGAGGAGCCGGCCGCCGGGGCGGGGCCGGGCACCCGGACGGTCTGCCCCTCCTGCAATGGCACGTACGACGCCGACGCCTCGGTCTGTCCGAACGACGGGACGGGCCTGCTGGAGATCCCGGACACGCCGCTGCTGACCGGCGCCACCCTGGACGGCCGCTACGAGATCGGCGGCGTCGTCGGCGCGGGCGGCATGGGCATCGTCTATCGGGCCCACCAGCGCGCCATGGAGCGGGACGTGGCCGTGAAGGTCCTGCACCCCCACTACGCACACGATCCGCGCGCCGTGAAGCGCTTCTTCCGGGAGGCGCAGGCGTCGAGCCGGCTCATCCACGAGAACGTGGTGACCGTCTACGACTTCGGGCGCTCCGGCGAGGGCCACCTGTACATGGTGATGGAGCTGCTGGACGGCTGGACCCTGGGAGATCTCATCTTCCACCGGGCGCCCCTGTCGCCCCGGACGGCCGTCGGGCTCGCCGTCCAGGTGAGCGACGCCCTGCAGGCCGCCCACCGGCGCCGCATCGTCCACCGCGACCTGAAGCCGGACAACGTCCAGCTCGTGAGCCGGGACGGGGCCATCGTGGCCAAGGTCCTGGACTTCGGCATCGCGCGCGTCATGCGCGATCCGGACGCCGGTCTCGGCATGCACCTGTCCACGGTCGATATCGCGGGGACGCCCGCCTACATGAGCCCCGAGCAGATCATGGGCAAGGACCCGGATCCGCGCTCGGACACGTACTCCCTCGGAGTCATCCTCTACGAGATGCTCACCGGCGAGCGCCCCTTCGCGGACGAGCACTCCGTGACCCTCTGTATGAAGCAGCTCAACGAGAGGCCGCCCGCCATGGCCGACCGGGTCGGCGAGGGGCGGATCCCGGAGGTGCTGGAGGCGCTGGTCCAGCAGATGCTGACCAAGGACGTGGCGGAACGCCCGCCGAACGCGCGCGAGGTGCGGGACCTCCTCGTGGGCACCGGCCTCGCCCCGACCCGCCTCATCGACACCCTCGGGGCGGAGGACACGTCGGGCGTGGGCGGCTCGATGCCCACCCGCCCGGACGCCGGCGCCATGATGATGCTGCCCACCCTGGAGGGGCCGGAGGCCGCGGCGATGGCGAGCCTCGGCGACGTCATCAAGCGGGTGCGGAGCGCGGCGCCCGGCGAGGGGGGCGATCCCTCGCTCCCGTGCGGCACCTGCGGCGCGGCGGACGTCCCCGTGGGCGCCACCTGCCCCCGGTGCGGGCAGGCCCAGGAGCTTCGCAGGCCGGGGCGCAGCGCACCGGCCGAGGAGGCGCCTCCCGCCACCCCGAAGGCCGGCGCCGAGCCGGTCGCCGTGGCGATGCTGCTGGTCGCGAGGGAGGCCGACCTGGACGTGGGCCCCGTCGCGGACTGGCTGGAGGCGCAGCGGCGCGCGGGCTTCCGCGTCGTGCTCCGGGAGGCCACCGCCAGCGTCCAGGTGCCGCCGGCCGCGGGCCTCGCGCCGAAGGACGCCTGCCGGCGCCTGCTCGAGCACCTCCAGACCGTCCGGACGGCCGCGCTCCGCGGGAACCTCGCCCTCCGGATGGGGGTGGCGGACGCCTCCGCCGCCGCGCCGTCGGACCTGGGGGACCTTGCGCGCCGCCTCGCCGTGGCCGCTCCCCACGGTGACGTGGCCATGCCGGCGCCCCTGGCTCACGACCTGGGGGTCCGCGGGCGGCCGATCACCTCGGTGTCCCTCCCGTCGGGCCGGAGCCTCCCGTGCTTCGCGGCCGCCGGGGCGGCGCCGGGGGCGGAGCGCTGGGTGCCCGACCTCTACCTGGGGCGGAACCGGGAGCTGCGGCGCCTCGGCAGCCTGGCCGACGAGGCGCGGCGCCGGGGGCCGACGACGGTGGTCGTGACGGGGGATCGGGGCGTCGGGAGGACCACCCTCCTGCGGGCCTTCGCCGGGGGGCGGGCCCACCTGTTCATGCGGACGGCGCCCGTGGCGCGCGCGTGGCCGGGCCACACCGCCGAGCGCCTGGTCCGGCGGTGTCTCGACCTCGCCGACGACGCAGCCGACGCGGCCGTCCGGGAGCGAATCGACCCCCTCCCGCTGCCCCTCCGGGACCACCTCGCGGTGCTCCTGCTGGACAGCCGGGACGTGCACGGCGTGACGACCGCGGCGCTCGCGCGGGCTCTCGCCGAGGTCCTGGCCTGGCGCGCCGGGGAGGGCGGGTTCTGCCTCCTGCTGGACGACGCCCACCTCGTGGACGGCGCGAGCCGCGAGATCCTCGCGCGTCTCCCGGAGCAGGCCCAGGGGCGCCCCTGGCTCCTGGTGGCGACGGCGCCACGGCGAGCGCTGGACCGGGCGCCGCTGCTCTGGTCCGACGGCGAGCGGGTGGACCTCCGCCCCCTGGGGCTCCGAGCTGCCGGCGCGATCCTGCGTGGGTACGAGGTCCCCGGGCATCGCCGCGCGGAGGTCATGGACACGGCCGCGGGCAATCCGCTGGCCCTGACGCTCCTCGCCTCCGGGCAGCCCGGCCCCATGCCGGCGCGGCGGGATGCGCTCGTGCCGCGGCTGCTGCCGGAGCACATCCGAGGCATCCCGCCGCGCGAGGCCGAGGCGGCCTGGCTCGCCGCGGTCCACGGCGACGAGGAGACGGCGGACGACATGGCCATCCGGGCCGCGCGCCTGTACCTCGAGCACGGCGCCCCCCGGAACGTGGCCCGGTGGATGGCGGAGCGCCTCGAGGAGTCGGGCGGCCTGTGTCGACGACTCCTTCCGGCCTTTCGGAGCGGCGTGCTGAGCGCCGCGGCGCGCATCGAGCGTACGGAGCGCCTCGGGCTGTGGCGCCTGGGCGCCAGGGAGGCGGAGCGAGCCGCGGGGGCCGTCAAGGGGGCCGCGACGGCCTCGCTGCTGCTCACGGCCGCGCGCCTGCGCGCACGCGCGGGAGACGTGGACGGCGCCGTGTCGTGCTTCGACGGGGCCCTGGCCATCCCCGGTCGCGCTCCGGACGTCGCCGAGCTGGTCCAGCTCGGGTCGGTGCTCCTGGACATGGGAGAGATCGGTCGGGGCGAGCAGGTGCTCCTCCAGGCGCGGGAGCGGCTGTCCGACCACGTCGGCGCAGCGGTCCTCGGTCAGCTCGCCGCGCTCCTGGCGCGCTGCGCCATCCGGCGCAACGACGTGGCCGAGGCCATGGCGCACCTGGGCTGCGCCCGCGAGACCCTGGCCCTGCTGCGGCCGGTGGACGCCCGGGCCGCTCGGGGCATCGAGGCCCTCACCCAGGAGATCCGGGCGGAGGTCGCCCTGGCCGAGGGGGACGCGTCGGGGACACGCACGAACCTCCGGCAGGCGCGGGACGCGTTCCGCGACCTGGGCCGACCTGCCGACGCCATCCGCTGCCTGGTGGACCTGGGGCGCGTGGAGCTGGACGACCAGGAGCCGTCGCGGGCTGCCGACACCCTGCGGGCGGCCGTCGGGCTGGCGGGAGCCGCGGGGCTCGACGGGGAGCTGCGCCGGGCCCGGACCGGCCTGGGCGAGGCCCTCGTCGCGCTCGGCGAGACGGAGCGGGGCGCCGGCGTCATCCGGCGGGTTCTCCGCGAGGTCGAGGGCGACGCGCAGGCCGTCACGGCCGCGGCCGTCGGCATGGCGCGGGCCATGCTGGCCCTGGACCTTCGCGAGGACGCGCTCCGTTACGCCGAGCGTGCCCTCGTCGAGGGGGCGTCGACCGTGACGCGGTGCAGAGCGTTGTTCGCCCTTGGCGAGGCCAAGCTCCGGAGCGCCCAGACCCGGGTGGCGGCCCGCGCCTTCCAGGAGGCGGAGCGGCTGGCCCACGCGGCCGGGCACGGGCTGTTGGAGGCCGCCGTCCACGAGCGCCTGACCGACCTGGAGCTCGTGCACGGCCTCGATCTGGGGATGCGCGAGGCCGGGTGAGCCGGCCCGCCGGCGCCGCGCTGGTTCCGATGGGTGAAGGTGCTGCGGAGCGCAGTGCCCGGCTGCGGGGGCCACATGCCCCCGGGCGGGTGGCGCTTCGGGCCTGACGAAGCCGGCATTCGTTGTCAGAACGGCGCACTGCTGACGCCGCGTCCGCTGATCGATTCGCCCCGGATCGGCCGCCCGGCCGTGCGCTTCGAGAGCTCCGCATTCCGGCTCGGCTGGGTTCTGGAACGGGAGGGGGGGCTACGCCTCGACGTACTTGACCATCGCGACCGTGACGTTGTCTTTGCCGCCGTGGTCGCAGGCGGCCTGGATGAGGGCCTCGACGCCCTGGTCCAGGTCGTCCTGGTGGCGCAGGACGATGTCGCGGATCTCGTCGTCCTCCAGCTCGCCGTTGAGGCCGTCCGAGCAGAGCAGGAGGATGTCGCCGTCCTGCGGGGTCTGGCGCTGGATGTCGACGTCCACCGTCTCCTTCATGCCCAGGGCCCGCACGATGATGTTCTTGTGCGGGAAGGCGGCCTCCTCCTCCGGCGTCATCTTCTGGATCTTCTTGTAGTCGTTGAGCAGCGAGTGGTCCTCGGTGATCTCCTCGATCTCCCCGCCGCGGACGCGATAGCAGCGGGAGTCGCCCACGTGGGCCACCAGGGCGTGCTCCTCGGTCACCAGGAAGCCCACGAAGGTGGTGCCCATGCCCTTGAGGCGCACGTCGTCCAGCGCCGTCTCGAAGATGTTGCGGTTGGCGAGCTTGATGGCCGCTACGAGGCGGTTCTCGTCGTAGCTCAGGCCCCGGTCCATCTTGTAGGGCCAGGTGATGTCGTCGTCGGCCTCGGTCTCCTCGAAGAACTGCTTGAGGGTGTCGACCGCGATGCGGCTGGCGACCTCGCCGGAGGCGTGGCCCCCCATGCCGTCCGCCACGACGAAGAGGTTCATCTCCGGCGCCAGCATGAGGTTGTCCTCGTTGTGGTCGCGCTTCATCCCGACGTGGGTCGCGCCCGCGTACTGCAACTTCATCGCGTGCTGATCCCCTTCGGAGGTTGGGCTCTCCCGGGCCGGTTCCCGGCCGCGGCGAAGAATGGCACGGCCTCCCGGGAGGTGCAACCAACGCGCCATCATGGCGGGTGCCTGCTATCATCGCGTCATGACGCGACCGTCCCCTGATCCCCGCGACGTCCTGAGCGTCCGCGGCGCCCGCGAGCACAACCTCCGCGGCGTCGACCTGGACCTGCGCAAGCAGCGCCTCGTCGTCTTCACGGGCGTGTCCGGCTCCGGCAAGTCCTCCCTGGCCTTCGACACGCTGTACGCCGAGGGCCAGCGACGCTACGTGGAGTCCCTGTCCGTGTACGCGCGGCAGTTCCTGGGCCAGATGGACAAGCCGCACTACGAGGCCATCCACGGCCTGAGCCCGACCCTCGCCATCGAGCAGCGGACCTCCACCGCGAATCCGCGCTCGACGGTGGGCACGGTCACCGAGATCCTCGACTTCCTGCGCCTCCTCTTCGCCCGCCTGGGCGTGCAGCACTGCCCCGGCTGCGGCGAGCCGGTGGGCCGCCAGACACCCGAGCAGGCCGCCGACGCGATCATGGCCTGGCCCGAGCGCACGCGCTTCACGGTCCTGGCGCCGCTCGCCCGGGATCGGACGGGCGGCTTCGGCGGGGTCTTCGACGAGGCCCGGCGCGAGGGCTTCGTCCGCGTCCGGGTGGACGGGGAGGTGTGCGACCTGGCCTCGCCGCCGTCCCTCGACGCGAAGCGCCGCCACACCGTGGAGCTGGTCATCGACCGCCTCGTGGTGAAGGACGGCATGCGCCGGCGGCTCATGGACTCCGTGGAGACCGCCTTCCGGCACGGCGGCGGCTCGGCGCTCGTCGTGCGTCGCGACACGGGCGAGGAGCGCGTGTTCAGCGAGCAGGCCTGGTGCGCGCGCTGCGACCGGAGCTTCCCGGACCTCACACCCCAGCTCTTCTCGTTCAACTCGCCGGCCGGGATGTGCCCCGAGTGCGACGGTCTGGGCCGGCGCTATGCCGTGGACCCGGACCGCGTCGTCCCGGATCCGGGCGCGAGCCTGGCCGAGGGTGCCGTGAGGCCGTGGGCGAGCGTGCTGGACCCGTCGACCGCCGGGAGCCGGGCCCGGCGAGAGCTGCTGGACCTCTTCGCGCGCCACGGCGTCGATCCCGACGTGCCCTGGCGCGACCTGGAGCCGGCGCAGCGGGACCTGATCCTCCACGGGGCCGGCGATGAAGACTTCGAGGGCGTCGCCCGCACGCTCCTCCGCCGGTGGCGCGAGACGACCAGCGAGGATGCGCGCGCGAGCTACCGGGAGTGGCTCGCGGAGGCGGTCTGCGAGGCCTGCGGGGGCAGCCGGCTCCGGGAGGAGGCCCGGCACGTCCGCGTGGAATCGTGGACCCTGCCCGAGCTGACGTCCCTGCCGGTGGAGGACCTGCGCGCGGAGATGGAGGCGCTCGAGCTGGAGGGCGCCCGGGCGGACATCGGCCGTGAGGTGATCCGGGAGATCCGCCAGCGGCTGCGGTTCCTGGACGACGTCGGGCTCGGCTATCTGGCGCTCGAGCGCTCGGCCGCGACCCTGAGCGGCGGGGAGAGCCAGCGCATCCGCCTGGCCAGCCAGCTCGGGACGGAGCTGACCGGGGTCCTGTACATCCTGGACGAGCCCTCCATCGGGCTCCACCCGCGGGACAACCGGCGCCTGCTGGGTACGCTGGAGCACCTCCGCGACGTGGGGAACACCGTGATCGTCGTGGAGCACGACGCGGAGATCATCCGCGCCGCGGACCGGGTCGTGGACTTCGGGCCCGGGGCCGGGCGGCAGGGCGGCGCCGTCGTGGCCCAGGGGACGCCCGCCGAGGTCTCGGAGGCCGAGGGCTCGCTGACGGGGGCCTATCTGTCGGGGCGCCGCCGGCTGCCGGTGCCTCGCACGCGCCGCGAGTCGTCCGAGGTCCTGCGCATCGTCGGGGCGCGGGAGCACAACCTGAAGGGCGTGGACGTGACGATCCCCCTCGGCGTGCTGACGGTCGTCACCGGCGTGTCCGGCGCGGGGAAGTCGAGCCTCGTGGCGGGCATCCTCCGGCCGGCGCTCGCCCGGCACCTGCACGGGTCCTCCGAGCCGGTGGGGGCCCATGACGGCATCGAGGGGCTGGGGGAGGTGGACAAGGTCGTCGACATCGACCAGCGGCCCATCGGCCGGACGCCGCGATCGAACCCGGCGACCTACACGAAGGTCTTCGACTCGATCCGGCAGCTGTTCGCGACGACGCACGAGGCGCGCATGTACGGGTTCGCACCCCGGCGCTTCTCCTTCAACGTGAAGGGCGGGCGTTGCGAGGTCTGCCGGGGCGACGGCGCCATCCGCGTGGAGATGCACTTCCTGCCCGACGTCTACGTGACCTGCGAGGCCTGCGGGGGCAAGCGCTTCAACGAGCAGACCCTTCGCGTCCGCTACAAGGGCCTGACCATCGCCGGCGTCCTGGACCTCACCGTGGACGAGGCCCTCGCGTTCTTCGCCAATCACCGGAGGATCCGCCGCGTCCTGCAGACGCTCCACGACGTGGGCCTGGGCTACGTCACCCTGGGGCAGCCCTCGAACACCCTGTCGGGCGGCGAGGCCCAGCGCGTCAAGCTGGCCCGCGAGCTGGCGCGGGTGGAGACCGGGCGGACCGTCTACCTCCTGGACGAGCCCTCCACCGGCCTGCATTTCGCCGACGTGGAGCGTCTCATGGAGGTGCTCGGGCGGCTGGTGGACGCCGGGAACACGGTCGTCATGGTGGAGCATCACATGGACATCGTGCGGATGGCCGACCACGTGGTGGACCTGGGCCCCGAGGGCGGGGAGGGCGGCGGGTACGTGGTGGCCGCGGGAACTCCGGAGGAGGTGGCGCGGTCGAGCGGCCACACCGGGCGGTTCCTCTCGCGGGGAGACGGTGCGTAAGGCGTCGAATTCACTTCGAATGAGCGGCCCGAGCGCCGCCGGTTCGCGTTGCCACCGGGACGTGGAGAGTTTTCCCGGACGCTGCTAGACTCGGCCGCGGCCGCGTGTCTCCGCGGAGGCGCGGCGATCCGTCTCCCGCCCCCGGCCCTTCCATCCCGCGAGACCCGGTCCACGCATGCCCCGCCGTCTCGGAAAGTACGAGCTGCTCGAGCGCATCGCCCTGGGCGGGATGGCGGAGGTCTACCACGCCCGACAGGCGGGGCCCGCCGGCTTCGAGAAGGACCTGGTGGTGAAGTGCATCCTGCCGCGGTACGCGCAGGACGAGCAGTTCATCGAGATGTTCCTGGACGAGGCCCGGGTGGCGGCGCGCCTGTCCCACCCGAACATCGTGCAGATCATCGAGCTGGGGCGCGAGGGCGACACGTACTTCATGGCCATGGAGTACATCCGCGGCGTCTCCCTCGGCGACCTGATGGACCGGGCCAGCCTCCTCGGCGTGCGGCTCCCGTATCACTACGTGGCCCGCATCATCGCCAACGTCTGCGCCGGGCTGGACTACGCCCACCACTTCACGGACGCCGACGGGGCGTCCCTGGGCCTGGTGCACCGGGACGTGAGCCCGGACAACGTGCTCATCTCGTACAACGGCGCCGTGAAGATGATCGACTTCGGCGTCGCCAAGGCGGAGATCAACCGCACCAAGACCAACTCCGGCGTCGTGAAGGGCAAGTTCTGCTACATGTCGCCGGAGCAGATCATGGGCGAGCCGCTGGATGGCCGCAGCGACCTGTTCAGCGTGGGCATCCTGCTCTACGAGGCGGCTGTCGGGACGCGCCCCTTCGGGGAGGCGACCGGCCTGTCGACGGTGTCGTCCATCGTCCACGAGGAGCCGCCTCGCCCCGGCGATCGCGCGCCGGACATGCCCCTGGCCCTGGAGGCCGTCACCCTCCGGGCGCTTTCCAAGGATCGCGGCGAGCGCTATCCGCGCGGCCGCCACATGCAGCGCGACCTGGAGCAGTTCATCCAGGGCCACGCCCAGTACGTGGGCGACTCGGACCTCGGCGAGCTGGTGCGCCGGGTCGTCCGGGGGCGCGACGAGGACGTCCGCTGGGTGGAGGCGCTCCACGCGGAGGTGAGCACGACGCCCGTGGGGCCGACCAGCCGCCCCATCTCCCAGGCGAGCCGCACGCTCAGCCGGACGGACCTCCAGGCCACGCGCCGCAAGGTGGAGCTGACGAAGCCCTCCATCCGCCACGCCGGGAAGCTCGGCGGCGTGGGGGTCGCCAGCGGCCACATGCCCGGCGTGCTGACCCCGGCCCACAAGCCGGGCTTCCGGCGGAAGACGGCGCTTCGAACGATGGCGCGGCGCCGGCGCGTGACGGTGCTCGCGAGCATCCTCGTGCTGACCGCCGCCGCGACGGCCGGGCTCCTGTGGTGGCTCGACGGGCAGGCCCCGAGGTATCCGGGCGCGATGGACTCGCGTCCGCCCCCGGTGGCGAGGGAGGCGGGGCCGGAGCGAGAGGCGTCCCCGCCCGAGCCGGAGCCGGTGGAGGTGGTGTTGCCGGCCCTCGGGACGCGGGGCGAGCCTCCGTTGGAGCGGAAGCCGACGGGGCCCGCGGCGGAGGTCCCGGCGGTCGCGGGCGCCGACGCCGTGGAGCAGGGCGGCGGGGACCCGGACGCGGAAGGCTCCGCGGGCGCGTCTCCGTCGGCCGCCGCGGCGGCGACGGCGGCGACGGGCGAAGAGGCGGAGGAGGAGGCCGACACCTCGGATGAGGACGCGGAGGCCGAGGCCGGGGAGGAACCCGCCGCCGACGCCGGACCGAGCCCCGAGGGAGGGGAGACGGACGCGGCGGCGCCCGGGGAGGAGGAGTCCGAGCGACGCGTGCCCGGGACGATCCGGGGCCAGGGGACGCTCGTCGTGCGCTCGAACCTCGAGGGCGCCGAGGTCCTGCTGGACGGCCGACGCCGGGGGCGCACGCCGTTCCGTGAGGCGATCATCGAGGGGACCCACACGGTCGAGGTGCGCGCCGGGGAGGCGTCCCGCTCGGAGGAGGTCCGCGTCGGCTACGGGACCGAGCACGTGGTCCGCGCCTCCTTTTCGCTGGGCCGGGTCCGCTTCGCCGGCGTCCCGTCCGACGTCGTGTGTCGTCTCGGCGCGCGCGAGCCCGGGCGCTGGGAGAGGGGCCACGTCTTCCTGGCCCCGGGTGTGCACGAGCTGATCTGCCGGCTGCCGTCCGGCGAGGAGCGCGTGCTGGAGTTCCGCGTGCGCACCGGCCGCACGACGACCGTGTCCTGGGAAGGGGAGTAGGCGCGTGCCCGACACCCTCCGACCGCGGACGCGCCGGCTGGTGGCGCTGGGGCTCTTCCTGGCGACCTGCGGCGTGCTCCTGTCCACCCTGGATGTGGGCGTGACCCGGGACGAGTCCTTCTACTTCCGCTACGCGCGGTCGTACGCCGAGTGGTTCACGCACCTCGAGGAGGCCGAGGGCGAGGCCGAGGTCCACGACGTGATGGGCCGCGACGCCGTCGTGCGGACCTGGATCGGGAACTTCGAGCATCCCCCGCTGATGAAGACCGCCTTCGGGGCGTCCTGGAGGCTCCTCGCCCGGAAGGATCGCCGCCTCGTTCCCCCGCCGCGGCTGGGAGGAGAGGACGCCCCCCGGATGGTGGTCCGGGGCCTCTCGGTGGCGGACGGCTTCGAGGAGGGCGCCGAGGTCGCGCTGCTGGGGCCGCTCCGGGTGGGCGGCGATCCCACCGACCCGTCGCGGCGGATGGGGCGTGCGACGGTCGCGGACCGCTCCCCATCCCACGCCACGCTGCGCCTGGACGAGGGCGCTCCGGCCCATCTCCACGAGGTCTGCGCCGGCCCGGAGCGCGGCGGCGCCGTCCCCGAGATCGTGGCGGGCTGCCAGGCGCGCGAGGACCGGCCCCTGGCGCTGCTGAGCGAGATGACCGCCATGCGCCTCCCGGCCATCGTGGCCTCCGGGCTGGCCGTCGCGCTGATCTTCCTGCTGGGCTCGGCGACCGTCGGCTGGCTGGCGGGCCTGCTGGCGGCGGTGGCGTTCCTCTTCGTGCCTCGGCAGTTCTTCCACGCCCACCAGGCGGCCTTCGACATGGCCATCGTGGCGGGGGTCCTCGCGACTCTGTACGCCTTCTGGCGCTCGCTCACGGACCGGCGCTGGGCCCTGGCGGCCGGCGTCTGCTGGGGCCTGGCGCTCCTGGTGAAGCACAACGCCTTCTTCCTGCCGGTGCCCCTGCTGGCCTGGTGGCTCTGGAGCGGCCGGACCCGGCTCCGGCTCGCCTGGGCGTCCGGTCGCCTGCGCGTGTCCCTCCCGCCGATCCCCGTGGCGCTGCTCGCCATGCCCGTCGTGGCCTTCCCGATGCTCTTCGTCCTCTGGCCGAAGCTCTGGTACGACCCGTTCCGCGCCGTCAGTGACTACTTCCGGTTCCACCTCCAGCACGACCACTACATGCAGTGGTACTTCGGCGAACCCCTGGAGGTGCCGCCGTTCCCCTTCGAGTTCCCCTTCGCCCTGACGGCCCTCACGGTGCCGGAGGCCTTCCTGCTGCTGATCCTCGTGGGCATCGCGCTCGCCCTGTGGCGCGGCCGCGGGCGGCAGGAGGAGCCGATCCCGTCGGAGGAGGCGGGTGATCCGGGGCCGTCCGCCAACGCCTTCCTGCTCCTGAACGGCCTCGTCCCCGTGGTCCTCATCGCCCTGCCGAGCACGCCCATCTTCGGCGGCGTGAAGCACTGGATGACCGGGATGCCGTTCCTCCTCCTGTTCGGGGGCTACGCCCTGGCGACGGCCCTCCGCCGCATCGCCCGGGACGTGCGGCGGCCCTGGCTGCGCGCCGTGGCCGTCGGCGCCGTGCTCGTCCTGGTCTACGCGCAGCCCATCCGGGCCTCCGTGCGGGCGAACGCGTTCGGCACCGGCTACTGGAACAGCCTGGTGGCCGGAGGCGCCCAGGGGGCGGCCGACCGGAAGCTCATGCGCCTGTACTGGGGCTACACGACCCGCCCGGCGCTGCCGTGGCTGAACGAGCACGCCCCGCGCGGCGCCCGGGTGTTCTTCCAGAACACCACCTACGACGCCTACGACGCCTACAAGCGCGACGGCCTGCTCCGCCACGACATCCGCTATCACCACGGGCCGGGCGGGGCGGACGTGGCGCTCATCGAGCCCCAGAAGGCCTTCGGAGATCTGGACCTCCGGGTGCGGCGCTCCTTCCGCGTGGCCGGGCCCGAGGAGGTCGTGCTCTACGAGGGCGTGCCCATGCTGCGGATCTACGCGCGGCCGGAGAGAAAGCCCGACCGCCGAGAGCGCGACGGCGAGCGTTCTACTCGACCGTGACGTCGGCGGTGGCGTCCGCCGCGACGGAGGCGGGTATCCGGTCCAGCACCTCGGCCTGGAGCATCACCTCGCGCCAGCGCGGGTCCTCGCTCTGCACCTCGAAGGTCACGTCGAGCGGGCCGTCGGCTTCCGGAAGCCGGAGGAGGCGCCGCTCCAGGGCGTAGGTCCAGGGGGCGAGGGAGAACCGGTCCACCTCCCGGCCGCCGAGCAGGACCCGGACGGTCGCCGGCGCGCCCTCGTCGTGGCGGACGCCGGCCTGGGTGTAGCCGGCCCGGACCAGCAGCGCCGCGCCCCGAGGGACGCCGTTCCAGTCCATCACCAGGGAGGCGCGTCCGGGGCCGGGGTGCGCGTAGATCCACTCCACGTCCCGATGGAAGACGTCGCGTCGCTCCAGGTGGGGATCCAGCCAGCCCTGGATCCCGCAGCGCTGGCGCTTCCCCGCGGGTCGGCAGGGGATGACCTCGCCGCTCGGCCGCCGCCGGCGGACGTCCAGGTGCCCCAGGTCGTCGGTCAGGCGCGCCAGGACCTCCACGGAGGCGAGGTCGTGCAGGGCGACGCGGACGCCGTCGAAGGTGTCCTCGGACACGGCCTCCCGGTCTTCGTCCAGGATCCCCGGCGGCGTCGTGGGGGTGTCGAACGCGGCCAGGACCCAGGCGCGGTCGTAGCGCAGCAGCGTCGCCGGATCGACACGTCCGCCCCTCAGCAGCGCCGGGAACGGCCACTCCCGGGCGCCGGGCCCGGCGCCGCGGAGCATCTCCCAGGGGCGCTCGAGCCACGGGGGGACGAGCACGACGGCGTCCCCCTCCCTGAAGCCGTCCCGGATGCGCTCCGCGGCCGCGTGCAGGGCGGCATCGGACGGCACCCGCGCCTCCCTTCGCAGGTCCGCGATCAGGGCGGCCACGGACAGGGCCGCCGCCGCGAGGGCGACGAGCCAGGCCGGCGTCGAGGGGAGGGGGCGGGACATGCGCGTCCGTCTACCACACCCCCGCCGCGGAGATCATCGCAGGATGTCGCCCACGTCCCCCACGAGGACGAAGGACGCCCAGTAGAAGGGGTCGGTGCGGGGCGTCCGCTCCGCGGTCGCGCGGCGCCGGGCGCGGTCGTCCGGCGGCGCGGACGGGTCCAGGATCCCGCCGATGCCCCGGTGGACCTCCCCGGACCCCGGCGGGTCCGACAGCAGCGCCAGGCGGGCCTCTCGCAGCGCCCGGGCCTGGGACGCGCCGTCCGAGAGCCTCTCGTAGAAGACGTCCATCATCCGCGCCGCGTGGGTGTCCTCGACGGCCCACAGGGTCGCCATCACGGCCGAGGCGCCCGCTTGGAGGAACGCCCCCGTCAGCCCGCCGAGGCCGTCCCCCGGCGTCAGGGGGCCGCGGCCGCTGCCGCAGGCGCTCAGGACGACCAGGTCGGCGTCCAGTCGGAGGTCCGACACCTCGTCGATGCCGAGCACGCCGTCCTCCCCGTCGCCCGGCCCGAGGAACAGCGCGGGGAGGCGCCCTCCCTCCATGGAGTCGCCCGCGTAGCCGTGGGTCGCCAGGTGGACGAAGCGGTAGCGATGGAGGGCCAGGCGCTTGAGGGCGGCCTCGGTCGCCGCCTCGCGGAGGAACAACGTCCCCGGCCCCCCGTCCGCCCCGAGGTGCCGGCGGGCGCGCTCGATCTCCCGGGCGGTCCCCTCCAGGCGCCTCAGGGTGATCGGGGCGTCCTCCGGATAGAGGGGGTCGCCGAACGCCGCCAGCGTGTGTCGTTGCGGTCGCCGGTGCTGGCGCTCCGCGGCCTGGCGGTGGATCTCCGCGACGGCGGCCAGGGACGGCGCATAGCTGAAGGTGAAGCGCTCCAGGGCGAAGCGCGGGCCGCCGCTCCCGGGCTCCGGCATCAGGGCGCCGAACGGGACGAGGCGCAGCCCGCGGTGGGGGATGACGACGACGCGCGTGCGGCCGTCCAGGAGGGCCTCGGCCGGCGCCAGGAGGTGGTCGTACAGGCTCCGCGCCAGGCGGCGGCGCTCCCGCGCGTCCTTCGCGGTGCGGGCCGGCTGCTGCAGCGAGCGGTGGAAGGCGGTGGCCAGGCCCTCCAGGGTCTCCCGATCGGCGAGGGGCCGGGTCTCGACGCGCCCCCGGCGCACCACGAACAGGTGGCTGCGCGACGGCGCCAGGTGGTACTTCAGCACGACCACGGGGTCGTCCACGCGCCGCCGCACGGTCTCCACGGCCTCCGCGACGCCGTGCCCGAGCCGCTCCGTGGCCTGTCGCTCCAGGTCCGGGTCCAGCGCGCGGATGCGCTTGTCCAGGGCCGCCCGCTCCCGACCCAGGCGCAGCAGGGCGCGGCTGGCCTCTCCGTCGACGGCCGGCGCCCGGGACAGCTCGTCCATGCGCTCGTCCACGGCGTCGAGGGCGTCCAGGAGGCGGCGCACCTCGGGGCCCGCCCGGCGCAGGTCGGCGCGCTCCAGCAGGTCCCGGTAGCCCGTGGCCAGGGCGCGCTCGGAGGCCCGGAGGGCGCCCTGGATCCGCTCTTCGTCCAGGGGTCCCCGGAGCCAGGCCGCCACGAGCCGATCGTAGGTGGCGAGCCGATCGGTTCGCAGGCGCTCCCGGTCGTCCCGGCTGGCGTGCAGGGCGCCGAGGTCCTCCACGGCGTCCACGGCCTCCCGCAGCCTCTCCACCGCCTCGTCCCGGTCGCCGTGCTCCAGGGCGAGCGCGCCGAGGCGGGCCGCGATCCGCCAGTCCGACCGCCCCGGCCCGTCAGCCAGGACCTCGAGCCATCGCCCCTCCTCCTCGGTGTCGCCGGCAGCGCGCGCCGTGCGGGCAAGGGCGCGGAGGGCACGGGCCCGACCCCGGGCGTCTCCGGTGCGTGCGAAGGCGCGACGCGCGGCGCGAAGGTGGATCCGGGCCTCCGGGAGGCGCCCGCTCTCCTCAGCGAGCCGGGCCAGCACCAGGCGGCTCGCCGCCAGGCCGGGCAGGGCGCCCATGGAGCGGAACAGCCTCCGGGCCCGGTCCAGGTGACGCCGGGCCTCCTCCCGGTCACCGCGGGCCAGGGCCAGCTCTCCGCCCCGACGCTCCAGCCGTGCCCGGCCCCGCGCGTGCCCGACCCGGTTGGCCACCTCGAGGCCCAGGGAGCACGTGGCGGCGGCGCGATCCGGCCTCTCCAGGGCCGCGTATACGTCGACCAGGCTGCGCAGGGCGCCGACGCGGTCCCGGCGAGCGTCGGAGCGCGCGAAGGCCGCGTCGGCGGCGAGCAGGCGCCGTCGGGCCCGGTGCAGGTCGCCGCGCGCCAGGGCCACGCGACCCTCCGCGAGGGAGACCCGGGCGAGGCAGGCGGAGTCCCGCATGGCACGACACGAACGCCGCGCCCGGGCCACGGCCTCGCCCGCCTCGTCGGTGCGCCCGGTCCGTAGGGCCAGCCGGGCGCGCGCCAGCCAGGCCTGCAGGCCGCGCTCGTGGTCGCCCAGCGCCTCGAGCCAGCGCTCGGCCTCCCGGAGGGCTCGCTCCGCCTCGCCGGTCCGCCCGAGGGTGCGTTCGATGTCGCTGCGCGCCAGGAGGTGGTCCACGAGGCCCTCCACGTGGGCCGTGCCGACGAGCAGGCGCAGGCCCTCCGCCGATGCAGCGCGCGCCTCGTCGAGCCGGCCCATGTCCGCCAGGGCCCGGGCGCGTAGCGTGGACGCACCGCTCTGGACGTCCCGCGCGTCGGCGGGCGCCTCCGCCACGATGTGGTCGAGGGCGACGAACAGCTCCCGGTAGCGTCCGCGCGCCAGGAGACAACGCGCGTCCTCCAGGGAGTCGGCGGAGGGGGCGCCGGAACTGTCCGCCAGGGCGGCCGGGGGGGCGGCGAGGCCGAGCATCAGCCACGCGATCACGGCCCCGAGCCGCAGCCCCGGCCTCACCGGTGCCGCAGCCTCAGCACGCGGACCCGGTCGTAGCGGGCCCGGAGCAGGTCCACGGCGCGCCGGACCAGGACGTCGGGACTGGCCTCGCCGGTCGCGGGCCGTGCCCGGGTGCCGCCGATCCCGCGGAGGACGGGGGCCGCGGAGGTGCTCTTTGGCTCCTTGCGCACCCGCACCAGCGCCCGCTCCAGCCCCTCGAGCTCCTCTCGCCACGCGGCAGGCTCCTCGTCGGTCGGTCCGACGCCGAGGACGAACACCTCGTCCCCGCGCCGATCGTCCAGATAGTACCACCGCTCGTCGTCGGGCAGCGTCGTCCAGCCAACCGGAGCGACCTCGGGCGCCGCGTCACCCGCCGGGTGGATGCGCTGGACGCGACCCTGGCTCTCCAGGTGCCAGAGGGCGGTCGGAGCCGGGGCGTCCAGGCGATAGCGGAGCCGGAAGTTGTCCCACGAGCGGACCTCCCCGCCCTCGCGCAGAATCACCTCGCGGTCGTCGCCTGTGGCCTCCGGGCGCTGGACGATCGCCTCGAGGACGGGGCCCTCCGCAGGCCGGACCAGGGCGGTGGACGCGGTGGCGTGCTCCGGGCCGGGGGACTCCGGACGGGGAGCCGGGAAGAGCTCGGGCTCGGCGCCCCCGGGGAGGAGCGCCATCGGGGCCAGGTGTGCCTTCGTCTCGTCCGACGGGCGCGCGGCGAGCAGGGTCAGGAGCGCGGCCAGCGTCACGGCGGTGCACATGGCCAGCGCGCCGAGCAGGCGGCGGTGGCCGGCTCCCGCCATCTCGAACGGGGGATCCGCCGCGAGGGGACGCCACGCGGCGACGCGCGCTCCGCGGGTCACCAGCGGATGGGGCGCGGCGCGGCGGGGAGGCGTGCTCGTCGGCGCGGGTCGGGGCGGCCGCGCGCTCGTCGGGGGGCGGTCGGGCGGGAAGCAGGCGACCGACGGATCTCCGTAAAGGACCCACGCCGCCCAGAGGACGCTGTCGGCGCCGTAGCGCGCCCGGATGGCGTCGCGCGCTCGGGCCATGGCGCGCCCGTGGGTCGCGCCGCCGAGGAGCGCCTCGTAGTAGGCGAGGGAGAAGTGACTCGCGGCCTCGTCCGGCACGTCCCACAGGGTCCCCACGTAGTGTCGGACCCCCGCGAGGAGGAAGGCGCTGGCCAGGCTGTACACGGCCTCGCCGGTGTCTCGGGGCAGGAGCGAGGCCTCGACGCGGCCGGAGCGGCAGGCGTTGGCGAACACCAGCTCGGGGAAGGGGCGTCCCCCCGCCAGGTCGAGGATCTCCGCGGCGGTGAGCACCCCGTCGTGGACGAGCCAGCCGCTGTCCCACGGCCGCTCGGGCCAGGCTTCGGCGTGGCCCGCGTAGTGGATGACGTCGTACTCGCGGAGGATCCGCTTGATCTCCCCGGCGCCGACCTCCGTGCTCCGCAGGTCCACCGTCAGCCGGTGCCGCTCGGCGTCGAGGCGATCCCGCAGGGTCACCCCCTCGTAGTAGGAGCCGAGGAGGTCGCCGCGCGGATCGCAGAGGACCAGCATCTTCCGACGCTCGCCGGGGCTCGTGCGGCCCGCCGCGGCGAGGGGGCGCTCCGTGCGCACGAGCCGGCCCACGGCGCAGTCCAGCCCCAGGAAACGCTCGCCCGTGTGCATCCACTCCCACGGGACGAAGACCAGGTCGTCGTCCAGGAGCAGGGCCAGGTCGCAGGCGCCCGCCTCGCGGATGGCGTCCTTCACCGCTCGCGGGAGGACCTCGTCGAACAGGAGCTGTCCGTGCCGGCGGAGCAGGTCGCTGCCGCCGGCGCCCAGGTCGCCCCAGCGGCTGGCCTGGTTGAGGAGGGTCGTCATCTCCTCGCGGAGCTCACGCACGCGCGCCTCGTCGAAGGTCCGCCGCGCGCAGTTCCGCACCGGCGCACGCGCGTCGCGCGGCCGCGCGATGGTCGCCCGGAGCTCGCCGCCCACGAGGGCCAGGTCGAGCTGCAGCCGCGCGGTGGACGGGGCCGACATCAGGCCTCCAGGTCCAGATCGGCGTGGCCCAGCGATCCCCCGCGGGTTCCGAGGTCGACCCGATAGCGTCCCGGCCGCACGCCGGGGAAGAGGACCGTTCCGTCCTCGGCGACCTCGCTGCGGAGGTCCCGGCCCGCCCGCCGGAGCGTCACCCGCAAGGGGCCCCTGTCGGCATCGTCCCGCTGCACGTCGACGAGGATACCAAAGCCGCTCGTCGGGCTGTAGGACAGGTGCGCGCGGAGCGCGACACCCTCGACGCGCCGCTCGACCCCGACCGCGCGGTCGGCCGGTCCACGGGCCGCCGCGGCCTCCAGCACCGTGCCCGACGTCTCGAGGATCTCGAGGGCGTCGTCCATCGCCCGCACCACGATTCGCAGCAGGGCGGGCGCCTCCGAACGGGGGAGGCCGGGCCCGGGCCTCGTCGGGATGTCACGCGCGCGCGAGAGCAGTCGCTCGCCCCGAACCCCCTCGGGCAGGGGGCGGGGCCGGGATGCGAGCCCCGCCAGGAGGTTCCGGCAACGCGCACAGGAGGCGACGTGGCGGGCCAGGCGATCGTCGGCCCCGGCGTCGTCGGCGGCCAGCGCGGCCAGGTCCGGGCAGCCGGTGTCCGGGGCCAGGGCGGCTCGGAGGAGGGCCTCCGTCGGCGCGCCCGAGGCGGCGTGGTCGGGGGGGACGCGGTCGCGGCTCATGCTGCCCTCCGTGGCACGGTCACGGGGCGTGGAGGCGACGCCCCTCGCCTGCATGGACGGGCGCGGTCGCGGAATCTCACAGCCCGCCTCCCTCCCGGGCCAGGTCCTCGACGGCCTCCCGGAGCCGGGCGAGGGCCCGGTTCTTGCGCGTGTAGACGGCGCCGGGGCGGAGTCCCATCTCCTCGGCCACGCGCCCGGGCTTCACCCCGTCGGCGAACAGGCGGAGCAGGAGCGCCCGGTCCCGGTCCGACATGCGGTCCAGGGCTGCGCGGACCAGCCCGATGCGCTCGGCGCGCTCGAGGAGATCGTGGGCGTGCGGTGCAGGGTCGGCGAGCCGCTCCAACGTCGGTCCGGCGGATCCGTGGTCCGCGTCCAGGGAGACCTCGGGCCGGCGTCGCCGCAGGTCGTCGACCACCACCGAGGTGGTGACCAGCCGGATCCAGCTCGCCAGGGAGCAGTGCCCGCTCCACTGGCGGAGCTTGCGCCCGTCCCGGTCCCAGAGGGCCAGAAAGGCGCCGCCGAACAGGTCGTCGACCCGCGGGCTGTCGGCCGGGACGTGGTAGCGGGCCAGCGCGTCGTGGATGGTGCCGTAGACCAGGGGGGCGAAGCGCGCGACGAAGGCGTCCCAGGCCGCCCTGTCGCCGGCCAGGCCGCGCGCGAGGAGCGCTTCGTCGCTCGCCCTGTCGTCGCTTCGTCCCACGCCTTGCCAGACGTCCGCCGTCGAAAAAAGTTCCTTCGCAGTGTACAACCAGTGCTCGACACCGCCATATCTGGTGCGCCCGGCGGGCGCCGGCCACAGGAGGGGGCATGATGCTCGGCAGCCGATGGGGGCTCCTGGTTCCGATGATCGTCGCGCTCTGCACCGCGTCGGGGTGCGGGGCCACCATGGATCGCCACTCCGGGGAGGACGCGCTCCGGGCCGGAGCAGTGGAGATCCCGCTGGGGAAGCCGGTCGACGATCGGGCGAGCGCCCCGCAGGGCGACCACACGGACTGGAAGACCTTCACCCTCGAGCAGGACGCCGAGGTGCGCGTGGAGATCTGGTGGGACGATCCCGGCGTGGAGGCGCGCGTGGCCGTCCGGGACCAGTTCGCCGACGCGAAGGTGCAAGCCGACCACCGCGAGGGCCGCCGCAAGGACGTGGTCGGCCCGGTGAACCTGTCGGCGGGGCAGTACTTCCTGGAGATCGTGGTCACGGACGGGGCCAGCGTCTACACGCTCGAGGTCCACAGCAGCGCAAGCACGCCCCCGCGACCGGGATTCTGAGGACGCGCTCCGCGCCGCCGGGGGAGTGGGGTCGACAGTCCACAGATGGGGTCGGCTGTCTCCGGGTGTCGGCCCCTACCCCGGGCTTCTCACAAGACGCCGAGCGAAGCGCCGGGAGGCGTCCGTGGATCCGGCGTGGCGCCGACTGGAGGCCACTGAAGTCGTACTCGCGGTACGTCGAGGTGGCCGGACGGAGCACGCGCCGGAGACGCGGGCGGATCCCAAGCTGCAGCCGGCGGATGGTGAGAAGGCCGGGCCAGCCCGGGGCCGCAGACCCCCTCCGGAGAGTCCGCATCGAGGTGGCGCGTCACGGCCCCTCCCGTGGGGCGTTCGGGGTGCGCTAATGTGCAGTGATTCTGGTGTGTTGGGTTGGTTTGACACCCTGAAAAAGCGTGTGCTACGGTCCTTGCCACGCTTCAGCAGGCGGCTCTATCGCGGGGGGATCGCGGCCACAAGAGCGTCGGAGCTGGAGCGCGCCGTCGGAGCAGGGACCGGATGAGCCAGTTCGAGGTCATCAAGGACATCGGCGAGACCCTGAAGTCCCTCCTCGAGGAGTCCTTCAAGAAGGCCGGATTCACCACGGTGAACATCAGCACCGAGAAGCCGAAGAAGGACAACATCAAGAACCTGCCGACGGTGAACTGCTACATGTACCACCTGGCCTTCGACCAGCGGTATCGCGAGCGGTCCCAGACCCTCGTGTCCAGCTATCGGAAGGACGGGCGGATCGTGGAGTACTACCGGGACGCCCCGGTCCACCTGCTGGCGCACTACATCGTCAGCGTGTGGGGCAACTCCCCGGCGGAGGAGAACCTCCTGACCGGGCTGGCGGTGAAGACGTTCGTCGAGCACCCCATCCTCACGGGGGAGCAGCTCGAGGGCGACGCCTTCTTCCCGGACGACAAGCTGAACGTCTATCCGAACCTCCAGTACGACTACAACGACGTGCTGAGCTTCTGGCGCAGCATGGGTGAGGAGCTGAGGCCGGCCGTCTACTACTACGTGCGATTCCGCATCGAGTCGGATCGCCGTTCACCAGAAGTGAAGCGAGTCACTGGCAAGGAAATTGCTACCACCCCTCGGAGCTGATTCCGAACGGACGCGGTCCGCAGTGGGCCAGGACGAGGGACATGGTGCGCTTTCCGGTCAGGGACATCGCTCGCTGTAAACGAGCCCCACGGAGGGGCGCGATGGGTGGGATTCCCAAGACCCTGCAGGAGGAGCGATAAATGGCAACGAGCTACCTGTCCCCCGGTGTCTATGTCGAAGAGGTCGATCGCGGTACGAAGCCCCTGGAGATGGTGGGCACCAGCACCGTCGGCTTCGTCGGTGAATCCGAGGTCGGCCCGGTCAACGACCCGGTCTTCGTGACGAACTGGAGTCAGTTCACCAAGGCCTTCGGTGACTTCAAGAACAGCGAGTACCTGGCCCACGCCGTGTACGGCTTCCTGAACAACGGCGGCGGCCGTTGCTACGTCCTCAACGTCGGCGCCGGCGAGGAGGAGGGCAAGAAGGGCGGCAAGGCCGGCAAGTACATCGGGAGCGACAACGGCCCCGGTACGCGCACCGGCCTCAAGGCCTTCGAGGACGTGGACGACATCAACATCGTCTGCGCCCCGGGCCAGACCGACCCGGCCGTGCAGGACGCGGTGCTGAGCCACTGCGAGAACATGCGCTACCGGTTCGCCATCCTCGACTCGCCCGAGCTCATCGAGAAGGGCGGCGTCGACAAGCTGCCGAAGCCGCGCGACTCCAAGTACGGCGCGTACTACTTCCCGTGGGTCGAGGTCTACGACCCGTACGAGGGCAACGTCTTCCAGCCGCCCAGCGGGTACATGGCCGGCGTCTACGCGCGCGTCGACGGCGAGCGCGGCGTCCACAAGGCCCCCGCGAACGAGATCGTCCGCGGCGCCCTGGGCCTGAAGTACAACATCACCAAGGGCGAGCAGGACATCCTCAACCCGAAGGGGATCAACTGCATCCGGAGCTTCCCGAACCGCGGCATCCGCGTGTGGGGCGCCCGGACCATCTCGTCCGACGCCAGCTGGCGCTACATCAACGTCCGCCGGCTGTTCAACATGGTGGAGCAGTCCATCGAGCTCGGCACCCAGTGGGCCGTCTTCGAGCCGAACGACGAGCGGCTCTGGAAGCGGATCACGCGGGACCTGTCGGCGTTCCTGATGCGCCTGTGGCGCCAGGGCGCGCTGTTCGGCAGCACCCCGGAGGAGGCCTTCTACGTGAAGTGCGACGCCGAGACGAACCCGCCGGAGGTCATCGACGCCGGCCAGCTCGTCTGCGAGATCGGCATGTGCCCCGTGAAGCCGGCCGAGTTCGTGATCTTCCGCATCGGCCAGATGCCGGCCGGCGGTGAGGTCAGCGAGTAGTCATCCGATTCCCGAACCCGGTGGAGGGGCCCGGGGCGGTTCCCGGTCCCCGAAGCCGGACATGATGCTGACTGGAGGATCCCATGCCGAATCGTCGTGAGCACGACCACATCGGTAACTTCAACTTCAAGGTCGAGATCGAGGGCGTCACGCAGGGTGCGTTCCGCAACGTCGAGGGCCTCGACTCCGAGACGGAGATCGTCGAGTACCAGGACGGCGACGACATCATCCTGCGCAAGCGGCCCGGCCGCACGAAGTACAGCAACATCACGCTGAAGCGCGGCTACATCAACACCGATGAGCTGTGGCAGTGGCGCAAGATGGTCATCGACGGCAAGGTCGAGCGGAAGTCCGGCTCGATCATCCTCTGCGCCGACGACGGCTCCGAGGTGATGCGCTACAACTTCTTCGAGGCGTGGCCCGCCAAGTGGAAGGGCTTCTCCCTCGACGGCAAGGGCACCGACGTGAACGTCGAGGAGATCGAGCTGGCGGTCGAGAAGATCGAGCGCGGCTAGCTCCTGCCCCGCGTCGCGGGTCCCTCGCCGGGACGCGCGGCGTGACGCGAGCACGGACGGGCGAGCGTCACCTCAGGGAGGCGCTCGCCCTTCTTTTTGTGGGGGCCGAGGACGCGGAAGCTCCCCTCGGACCGGCGCTCCGGGCCCTCTTGCAAGGGAGCCGACGGCGCGCTACCTATGCATGGCGCCGCCCGTGGGGGCGGCGAGCAGGTACGAACAGGCAGGACGGACATCGATGGCGTTCAAGACCGAATTCGAGTTCACGCTCCCGAAGGGCTACGTCGACAAGGACGGCAACGTGCACCGCAAGGGGGTGATGAGGCTGGCCACGGCGAAGGACGAGATCCTGCCGCTGCAGGACTACCGGGTGCAGAACAACCGCGCGTACCTGGTCATCATCCTACTGAGCCGGGTCATCGAGAAGCTGGGTGATCTGAAGTCCATCAACCCCTCGGTCATCGAGGCGCTGTTCTCGACGGACCTGGCATATCTGCAGGACTTCTACCGGCGCATCAACGAGGAGGGTACGGCCGCGGTCGACGTGAAGTGCCCGGCTTGCGGGCACGGCTTCGACGTCGACCTGGGGTCCGACCTGGGGGAATCGTAAGCTACCCCCTGGAACGCATCTACCAGGAGGTAGCGTACATCGCGTACCACTTCCATTGGTCCATCGACGAGATCCTGGCGATGGAGCACCGGGAGCGGCAGATCTGGGTGCGGGAGATCTCGGAGATCAACAAGGAGATCAACCGGTCCCGGAAGTCTTGAGGCCCGGATGCTGGCGAGCCGGATGCGCGGCCGCCGGGCCCTTCCCGGCGCCAATGGAGCGAGCGGGCCGACGGCCCCGTGGGGGCGCGGGCGTCGGCCGGAGGAAACCAGGAGCCCGAGGGCTCGCCGTCCCGGTCCCGTGTGAACATGGGCGGCCCGGGCGGGAGAGGAGGAACCGAGGTTGGCAGCACCACGCGCACCAGGCGTCTATCAGGCTCCGGACGAGCGGCGATTCGTGCCCATCAGCCTCGGGCCCGCCGGCGTCCCCGGCTTCGTGGGTGTGGCCCAGCGCGGCCCGACCAACACCCCGGTGCGCGTCACGTCCGTGGACGAGTTCCGGGACGTGTTCGGCCGCCTGAACGACGAGGGCTACCTGGCGCCCGCGGTCGAGGGCTTCTTCCTGAACGGCGGCGACGCCTGCTACGTCCTCCGCATCGCTCACCAGGTCGACCGCAGGGGCGAGGAGACGGCGCGCGCGGCGCATCTTCGGCTGGCCGACGACGACGGGAAGCCGACCCTCGTCGTGCGGGCCGCCAACGAGGGGACCTGGGGGAATCGCATCCGGGTGCGGGTCCGCCGCCAGGAGCCGCGGGTGTCCACCTTCCTGACCCTCGACGTCCGCGAGGGGGACACCTCGGCGGTCATCAAGAGCACCCACGGGCTCAGCCGCGGCACCCTGGTGCGCCTCCGGGACCACCAGGGCGAGGCCTTCCGGACGCTCACCGACCTGTCCGGCAAGACCATCAGCTGGAGCACGGACCAGCCCCTGGACCGGAGCTTCAAGTCCGGCGCGCCCACCTACATCGAGCCCGTGGAGTTCGAGTTGGGCGTCCAGTGGGGGCCGCACCGGGAGCGGTTCGGCAATCTCTCCCTCTCACCCATCTCCGACCAGTACGTCGAGCGCGTCGTCAACGCCCGGTCGGAGGTCGTCCGCGTCGAGGACACCCGGCCCGACAAGCCCGTCCACGCACGCTATCCCGTGGACCGGGAGGAGGCCTTCCTGGAGCAGGGGAGCGACGGCCTGCACACGGTCACGCCCGAGGACTTCATCGGGGCGAACATCGGGCCCGAGGAGCGCTACGGACTGGCCGCCTACGAGGCCGTGGAGGAGGTGGACCTGCTGGTCGCCCCCGACCTCATGTGGGCCCTGGAGAGCAGCCACGGCTTCCGGACCGAGAAGGACGTCCAGGTGGTCCAGGACGCCATGATCAGCCAGTGCGAGCGCGTGAAGACGCGGTTTTCCATCCTGGACTTCCCGGACCCGCGGGACCACCGGCGGGCGAGCCAGTGGCGGCTGCTCTTCGACAGCGGCTACGGGGCGTTCTACTTTCCGTGGATCTCCATCGAGCACGGAGGGCGTCATCGCCTGGTGCCGCCTTCGGGGCACGTGGCCGGCATCTTCGCCCGCTGCGACGCGGAGATGGGCACCTTCCGGGCCCCAGCGAACGAGGAGCTAGAGGGCGTGTTCGACCTGGGGCGCGATCTGCGGGACGCGGACATCGGCGAGCTGACCGACGAGGGCATCAACTGCCTGAAGAGCTTCTCGCGCCGTGGCATCCGCGTCTGGGGCGCCCGGACCACCTCGAGCGACCCCTCGTGGCGGTACGTGAACGTGCGCCGGGTGGTGAACTCGGTCATCGCCAGCGTGGAACGCGGCTTGCAGTGGTCCGTGTTCGAGACCAACACGCCGATGCTGTGGAAGAGTCTCACCCGACAGGTCACGATGTTCCTGCTGGACCTCTGGCAGCAGGGCTACTTCAAGGGGCGGAGCCCCGAAGAGGCGTTTTTCGTGAAGTGCGACGAGGAGACCAATCCCCCGGAGGTTCGCGACGCGGGCCAGGTCGTCGTAGAATGCGGCGTCGCCCCGGTCCGCCCCGCGGAGTACGTGGTCTTCCGCGTCGCCGCCGAGTTCGAAGCGGTCGGGCCCGGGGCCTGATCGACGCGCCCGCCTCGACCCCGGCAACCGGGGTCAACCGACAGGGGTGGGGTCTCCAGTCCTCGATTCGCCAGTTCCCAGCACCCACCGGATCCCCGACGGGATCGAGCCAGCGAAAAGGAGCCGCCGATGGCCACAGCGCAGGAGCCGCTCGGACGCGCGGACCCCAACGTGCCGGACGCCGATCCCGAGATCCCATACCGCTATTTCCTGGAGATCGGCGGCGTCGAGTGCGTCCGCTTCACCAAGGTGAGCGGGCTGAAGATGAGCACGAAGGTCACCAACGTGCGCGAGGGCGGCAACAACGTCTACGAGCACGCGATGATCGAGGCCCAGACCTTCGACCCGCTGGTCATCGAGAAGGGCTTCTACTCGGCGCGCGACGAGTTCTTCAACTGGATGCGCAGCGTCCACGACCCGAACGAGAAGGTCGAGCGGCAGAGCCTGTCGCTGGTCATGCTCAACGACGCCGGGGACGAGACCTGCCGCTTCCAGCTCTATGGCGCCTTCATCACGGAGTACGAGGGGCCGAGCTTCGACTCGAAGGGCAAGGACATCGCCTTCGAGAAGATCAAGATCAACTACGACTTCTACGAGCTCCAGAAGAGCGGCGCCTGAGACGCGCGGGGCCTCCGGGCCCGACGCCGTGAGACTGCGCGTACCCGACGAGACCAGGGGCTGACCGATGGCAGAGATGCACCCGATCGCCGAGCTGCTGACCGCAGGCGTCGAGCCGTCCGCGGACGAGGCTCGGGATCTGGCACGGGTCGGCGAGTTCACGGCGTCGCTGTACGCGCGTCTCCTCCACGGTGTCGACGATCCGCCGGTGGACGCAGCCGGCGCCCGCGCCCGCGACATGGCGGGCAGCCTGACGGAGCGCCTGTCGGCGTCCACGGGCACGCGTTGGGCCGAGGGGATGGGGTTGGGCGCGGATCTGCTCGGCGACTGGTGGCGGGGCTACTGGGACACCGGCGCGGCTCCGGCCGGCTACCACGACCTCGAGGCCGGTGAGATGTCGACCCTGGAGCTGATCGACGAGGCGCCTGCCTCGTCCCCGCGTCAGGCGCGTCAGGCTCCGGCGGCCCGACGACGGCGAGGCTCCATGTTCGGGCCCCGCCGCGCGACCCCTCGCCGGGCCCCGCGTCGTCCCGCGGGTGCGCCGGGCGAGACGCTCCGGCTCCGCGACGGGGGCGCGCTGTCGCCCGCCTCGGTGGAGGCCCTCGAGTCCGGTGGCCTCTACATGGACGACCTGCTCGCCCACACGCCTGAGGCGACGGGCGCCGCCGGCGCCGTGGAGGGGCCGGGCAGGGCTCCGCAGGCGGCGCGCGCGCGGCGGTCGGCCGTCGACCTGGATGGCCTCCTCGTGGACTCTCGGACGCCGGCGCTCGCGGGCGCCATCGGCTGGGCCGATGCCGCCTTCGGCCGGGAGAGCGGACGGGGCACCGGGCTGGCCGTGAACGCACCTGCCATCGATCGGATGGTGCAGCGGGCGACGCCACCGGCCGCGCGAGAGGGCGGGCGGAGTCCCGTCTACGCGTTCTTCGACTCCGTCGAGGGCGACTTCGTCTCCCTCGTCGACGACGGTGGGGCCGCCGAGTCCGGGGTGGCAGCGGCCGTCGCCCGTGTCTCCGAGGCGCGCCGCGGGGCAGGCCGGGCTGCGACCGCCGCGGGCGCTGCGCCGAGCCGGCGGGTGCCCTCGACGAGCCTGTCGAGCCTGGTGTCGACCGAGGGCGCCACGCCGACGGTGCGGGCCTGGTCGGGCGGGGTCTTCCGGACCGCGAGCGAGCGTGCGGTCGTCCAGGCGTCCGGTGAGCCGGGCTCGGGTCCGGCCGGTACGCCGGACGCTGCACGTGCCGAAGGCCCGTCAGCTGCACCCTGGCTGGCGGCGCAGGTCGCATACGACGCCCAGGGGCGGCCGCATCCGCGCGCCTCGCGTGGCGCGCTGTCGGCGCCCCGGGTACAGATGACGCGCCTCACGACGGACGTCGCGCCGTCGCACCGGGCGCCGCGGGGCGGACCCGGCGTGGAGACGTCGGGCCTGGTACTGGCTCGGGCTACGCAGCCCGGCGGAGCCCCCGCCGCTTCCACCACGGGGGCGGCCGGCTGGCGTCTCGCCGCGGATCTGGGGCCGGACATGCCGCTCGGCGCCACCCTGAGCCGCCACGAGGTGACGGCGGGCCGAATCGCGTCGCGTCGCGGGCCCGCGACCGGCGCGGAGGCCTTCCGCCCGGTGGTGGCCGAGGCGACCGGGCCACGTCCGGGATTCGCTGGCGGACAGGAGGCCTTGGACGGCGTGGCCTGGGTCGCGCTGGCTACCGACGAGAGCGCTCCGGAGGCGACGGGCGTTTCGCTCGCGGCGGTGCCGAGCGGGCGGCGTGCGACGATGCTGCCGGCCTCGACGGCGCTGTCGTTGGCCACGCCGAGCGAGCGCGCGGCCGGCGCGAGGCGGATGGTGCAGCGCTCGGAGATGGGCGCCGGTCCAGGGACGACGAGCCTGGGGATGGCCGGTGCCGAACCGGCCGCCGGAGGCCGCGCCATGGCGTCCGCGGCAGACGCGTTCGCCACCTCGGCCGAGGCGGCTCCGGGTCGCGCGGCGCCGTCGCTGACCGGAGGCGTCTGGCGGCCCGGCGTCGCCAGCCCGTCCGTGGGCTATCGGGCCATGGCGGCCGACGCCGTGGACGCCCGCCAGCTTCTCGTTCCGGCCGCGGAGGCGGCCGACCTCGCGGATCCGGCCGGGATGGACGCCGGGGCGGGGGTGCAGCGGCGCGCGGTCGCGCCCGGCCTCGGGCGGACCGCCCGTCCGACCTCCGGGGGCGTGGCGCCCGCCGCGGTCCGGGCCTCCCGGCCGGGGCTCGCCGGAGACGTCCGCGCCCGCTGGAGTGGCGACGCCCGGGCCGCTCGTCGCGCCCTGCGGCGGCCGGTGATGACCGCGCGGGAGGTGCTGCAGACGGCACCCCTGCTCGGGCCGGCCGGCCCCATCGCGGAGGCGGACCGACATGCCGTGTCCACGGGCTCGGAGCCGCGCTTGTCCCGCTCCGTGGTACAGCGGACCAGCGGGGCGGCCGGCGTCGGACGCGGCGGCGCGGCTACTCTCGATGCCGGGGACCTGCCGGGCAGCCTCGCGCGGCTGTCGGGGCCCGAGTCGGGGCGCGTCACGCGCGTGCTGCGCACGGCGGGGTGGACCGAGCCCGAGCTGGCGATGCTCCAGCTGGCTCCCGCGGAGGGCCTCGCGGGCGTGGAGCCCGGGGCTGCGGTGGCCGGTCCCGCCGCCGCGCGACGTGCAGCCGAGGCGACGACCCCGGGAGCACGGGCGGCGACGGGGAGCAGCCCCGTGCAGATGGTCCGGAACCTCGCGCGCGTCGTCACGGGGACCGAGGCGTTCACCGGAACCGGCGCCGTCGAGGGGTCGGCCGGCGGCGAGTCGCTCCTGGGGTCGACGGCCACGGATCGCTACTTCCGGGGCATGGCGCCGGAGCGCTCCCGGGCGGTCCGGCAGCCGGGACTCCTGGACGCGGTCGGAGAGCTCGTGGCTCTGGCGCAGTCGAGCGCCGGCGCCGAGACGGTCGTGGAGGCGTCCGCCCGTCGCGGGCTCTTGCAGCGCCTGGAGAGGGCGCGGCGTGGGCTGTCGACCGGCGGGGCGACTCCCCGCGCGGCAGGCGCGCCCGGCTTGCCGGGGGTGACGGGGCGGGCCGGCCTGGCGGACACGGCCGGCGAGACGATCAGGGGCGGGGCGGCTCCCGACGAGGCAGGGGACACGCCGGCGGTCGCCGCGGCGGAGGAGATGGCGGCGTCCAGCCCGACGGGCCCGGCCGCGTCCGGGCCGGGTCCCGGCTACGCCCGGATGGGAATGGGGGAGCGGGCCCTGGTGGCTCGGCGCTCCGATCCCGGTGAGGCCGGCCTCGCCGCCCGCCTCGAGACGGCGCTCGACGAGTCGGCGCGCGGCCCGGCAGGGTTGACGCGGCTCACGGGCCGGACCCCGGCACGGTCCGCGCGGGCGATGGCCCGGGCTGAGGCCGGGGCCGCCGCGGCGCCGGAGGGCGAGACTGCCGTCGTGGAGGGCGGGAGCGTCGCCGGGCTGGGCTCGGCGCTGGCCCCGGAGATGATGATCGGGGGCATGCGCTCCCGGACGGCGCCCACGGCCGCGCAAGCAGCGGGTCTGCGTGGCGGCATGCCGGGCGAGCTCGCGCGGATGACCGCGGACGCGCAAGGCGCTACGGCGGCCGGCGAGGCCGCAGGCGAAGGCGCCCCGGGACGGTCCGCTGCGCGGAGGGCGGGCACGACCCGGACCGCGGCGCGGGTGGTCCGTCTCCTGGAGCGGGCCGGTGTCCGCGGCGAGGGGGCCCAGGACGCGATGGTCCGGTCCATGGTGCGCAGCCTGGAGGGCGGCGATCGGCTGGTGGCCTCCCACGGCGCGCTCGGCGACTTCACGCGGTCCTGGCTCGGCCGCGTGGACGGGAACCGCACTGGCCTCGACCTGGAGATGGGCGACGTGCGCGGCGAGTTCCAGCGCGTCCTCGCGAGCCTGGGCGGTGCCGGAGCGCGCCGGTCGGCCCTGGCGGCCGGCTCGCCCATCCACGAGGCGGGCGTGGTGCAGCAGCCTCCGGCCAGGCGCGACGCGGAGGACGTCGGGGCGGATCGCAGCGGCCTGCGCCGCGTGGTCGGCGAGATGAGCCGCGGCGGCAGCGACCGGGGCGCCACGCAGCGCCGGGCGGCCAGGCAGGCCGCGCAGGAGACGAACTGGCGGTTCGTGGAGACCGGCTCGTCGGCCGGCACCTCCCACGCCGACCTCGGTCGGCTGGCCGAGAGCGTCCTCGACGCGCCGGACGCCGGGGAGCGGGTGCCACTCCCGCTCGTGGCGCCGGCGGTGAAGGCGGTTGCGCAGACGGCCATGCGCAAGCCGAGCTCGGAGCAACGTTCAGGGGCCTCCTCGCGCGACGGCCGGGCCGGCGACTCCTCGCCGTCCCCGGCGGAGGGTTCGGCCCCCGAGGCCGAGCTCAGCAAGGAGGCGTTCGAGAGCCTCGCCCTGGAGATGGCTGATCGAATCGCGCGGCGCATGAAGCGCGACAAGGAGAGGAGAGGGATATGGCGGTAAAGGGTCCCAGCGCGATGGACTACAACTCGCAGCTGTTCCGGGGCCAGCTCCAGAAGGCCTGCCTGGTCGCGTACGACAAGCCGGGCGGCTCCGAGCTCTCCGGCTACAACATCGAGTTCTTCCTGAACCCGTCCACGATCAGCATCACCAAGTCGGTGAAGCTCGAGCAGACGCAGACCGAGCAGAACGCCCAGGAGACCCGGTGGACGATGACGAACCCCATCGAGCTCGACATCGGCGAGCTCTGGTTCGACACGTACGAGAGCCGGGAGAGCGTGCGCTCGAAGTACATCGACAAGCTCGAGAAGCTGCTCGACTACTACGAGGCGTCCCACCACATCCCGTGCGTGCGCCTCGTGTGGGGGCAGTTCACCCAGGGCTCCGAGAAGGACAGCCAGTACCTGTTCTACGTGGAGAAGCTCAAGGTGGACTACTCCATGTTCCTGCCCGATGGCACGCCCGTGCGGGCCAAGGCGAAGCTCACGCTCAAGCAGGCGCTGCCTATCGAGCAGCAGATGAGCGAGAACCCCAAGCAGTCGCCCGATCACGCGAAGCTGTACACGGTCAAGCGGGGCGACACGCTGCAGGGCATCGCGTACGCGGAGTACGACGATCCCCACGAGTGGCGCCGGATCGCCGAGACGAACGACATCGACGATCCCATGAGCCTGCGGCCGGGCTCGAAGCTCCTGGTGCCGCCCATCATCAAGTAGGACACCTCCTCCGAAGCCATAGAGGCGAGCCGTGCCGAGCGAACACGTATTGACCGTCGAGGTGAAGATCGACGGCAGCAGCCGGGTCTCGGGAGACAGCGGAGACGTGGACCTCAAGGACGGGTCCTATGTGTCGCGGATCCAGGTGGACCAGCGCCTGGACAGCCCCGACTTCTTCTCCGTGTCCTTCCAGATGATGTCCCACGCGGACTTCATCCTGCTCGACTGCTTCAAGCCGGGCGCCGAGGTGGAGATCATCCTCGGCTACGACGCCCCCGCCACGGTCTTCAAGGGGGAGATCAGCTACGTGGAGCCCAGCTTCTCCACGGACGAGCACCTCATCACCATCTCCGGCTACGACAAGGTCCACCGCCTGACGCGCGGGACCAGCTCGCGGACCTGGGGGGACGGTCACGAGACCAGCGTAAAGGTCGGCGACGTGGCCAGCCAGGTCATCGGCGACTCGAAGGCCCGGAAGGGCGACACGAGCGACTCCCTGAGCGGCAGCACCGACTCGGGTCAGAGCCAGCTCGAGTACGTGCCCCAGGTCGAGGTGAACGACTACCAGTTCATGCGCAGCCTGGGGACCATCACGGGCATCGACCTGGACTCCGAGTCGAGCGACAACGCCGCCAAGCTCGCCTTCAAGAAGGTGGACCTGAGCGGGAGCCCGAAGGTGGTCGTCTGCCGCGAGCGCAAGGATCCGACCGACGCGCGGCTGGGGCTGACGGCGGACTTCGTGCTGTCCACGGTCCAGCAGGTCGCCAAGGTGGAGGTCCGCGGCTGGAACCCCAAGGAGAAGAAGCCCATCCTCGGCAAGGCCGAGGCGCCGTCGTCGACCCTCGACGGGACCCCGGGACACAAGCAGGCGGGGAAGGCCCACTACGGCAGCGCCGGCAGCGGTCGCGTCCTGACCGTGGTGGACGTCCCGGTGGCCAGCGACGCCGAGGCCGAGGAGATCGCCACCTCGATCTTCGACCAGCTCTCCATGGACTTCATGACCGGCGACCTGGTCGTCGAGGGCGTCCCGGACGTCACCGCCGGCGACGTCGTGGAGTTGAAGCAGTACGGGAACCGCTACAGCGGCAAGTACCTGGTGGATTCCGCCCAGCACGTCGTGATGGCGGGCACCGCCGAGCCGTATCGGACCCGGCTGCACCTCGTGCGCAACGCAGCGCCCGAGGCCTGAGCCTACCCCTCGGGACGCGGGCCCGGGAGGGCCGCCGAGGTGCCGCTCCGCGGGGCCCGGCGGTGGCGCTCGAGGCACGTCCGGACGGCCCGCCGCAGCGCTCCCGGGGCCGGTTGACAGGCATTCCCCTTCCTCTATGATGCCTGACGTTCGACGCCCCGGACCTGACGCCGACGGGAGCCCGTATTGAGCCATGACGCTGCGAGCGAAGACGACCTGTTGCTGCTCCAGGACGTCCTGGACGAGGTCGTCGGCGGCCGCACGGAGGGCCACCCATGCCCCTTCTGCGGCGAGGGACCACTGGACGTGACCCTGGACGAGGGCGGGGTCCGCATCGAGTGCCCGAGCTGTGGCAAGTTCTTCGAGGGGCGATTCGGCTGATTCACGCTTCCGCGCCGGGGGTCGGAGGAGAAATGAAGGACTTTCTCGGAAGGGGAATCGCCTTCCCGATGGGGGTCGACGCCTATGGTGCGCTCGAGACCTCCAGCCATGAGGAGAGCGTCGCCGAGTCCATCCGCCTCGTGTTGGGGACGGCTGTCGGCGAGCGCGTGATGCGGCCCGAGTTCGGCTGCCGCATCCACGACCTGGTGTTCCACCCGGTCAACGCCAACACCTGCGCCCTGGTCTCGCTGTACACGCGCGAGGCCCTGGTGAAGTGGGAGCCCCGCATCGAGGACATCCAGGTCCGAGCCTATCCCGATCCCACCCAGGAGAACGCGATCCTCGTCAACATCCAGTATCGGGTGCGGAGGACCAACAACCTGAGGAACCTGGTCTATCCGTTCTTCCTTCGGAGGGAACAAGACCTATGATCCCCAGCCCCAACCTCGACGATCGATCGTTCGAGGACATCGTCGAGGAGGCGATCCGCCTCATCCCGCAGTACTGCCCGGAGTGGACCAACTTCAACAAGTCCGATCCGGGCATCACGCTGCTGGAGCTGTTCGCGTGGATGACGGAGATGAGCATCTACCGTCTGAACCGCGTCCCGGAGAAGAACTACCTCGCGTTCCTCAACCTCCTCGGCGTCCAGCTCCGACCGCCGCAGCCGGCGCGGGCGCTGGTGCACTTCGACGTGCACGAGAAGATCGACCACGTGCGCATCCCGGCCGGGACGCGCCTGGCCACCAAGCCGTCCGACGACCAGCCCGCGCTGTCCTTCGAGACGGCCTCGGACCTGGTGGCCGTGTCGAATCGGCTCGTGCGCTGCATGAGCCAGTACAACCAGATGTTCGCGGACAACACCGGCGCCGCGAACGGCGAGGCCGGGGCCTTCGAGGTCTTCGGCGGGGCCCGCAGCATCGAGCGCTACCTCTACCTGGGCAGCGAGCGCTTGAGCGCCTTCGGCGAGGATGCCATCCTCTTCCTCCGCTTCGAGGCCCAGGGCTCCGGGGAGCGGGAGTTCCACGACCTCCTCGAGTGGGAGTACTGGGACGGCAACCGCTGGCGTGAGCTGGGGCGCCCGTCCATGGAGCTGGAGCGCAACGTCGTCGCCTTCCAGGGCCCGCCGCGCTTCGAGCCCACCACCGTGGACGAGACGGAGAGCTGGTGGATCCGCGGGCGGTTGTTCGAGCTGCCCCGGTCCGACGAGGAGACGGTCGTCGACGTCATCCAGGCGCGCCTGGAGATCATGGGGGAGGGCGTCGTCCCGGAAGTGGCCCTGTGCAACACGGAGGGCGACGTCTACCAGGTGCTGGACCTGGACAAGAACTTCCAGCCCTTCGGTCGCACGCCCGGCGTGGACACCACCCTGTACCTCGCCTCGGACGAGGTGCTGGGCCAGCCGGACTCGGTGGTCCGCGTCGAGGTGGAGACCTCCGACCAGACCGTCGCCGAGCCGGCGCGCGCGTCCCACGACCTGCTGCTCCGCTGGGAGTACTTCAACGGCAAGCGCTGGAAGGTGCTCGCGCGCTCGAAGGCCGCTGGCGATTCCATCGAGAGCGACCACGGGTTCGAGGACGGGACGCGGAACCTCACCGAGAGCGGCACCATCTCGTTCAACCGCCCGAAGGACCTGGCCGTCGCCGAGGTGAACGGCGTCGAGGGGCTGTTCATCCGCTGCCGCATCGAAAACGGCGACTACGGCGTCGAGGGCACCTACGAGCTCCAGGAGGACACCTGGGTCTGGAAGGACGATCGCCCCCTCCGGCCGCCGAACCTGAAGTCCCTGGTCTTCAAGTTCCAGGAGGAGATGCAGGCCCTCGACAACTGCATCGTCTACAACGACTTCGTCTACACGGATCACAGCAAGATCGCGGCGACGGAGTACAAGCCGTTCCAGGTCTTCCAGCCCGTGGCGGAGGAGTCGCCCACCCTGTACCTGGGCTGGGAGGCGCCGTTCCCCAACGACACGTGCGACGTCTATTTCAACGTCGTCGAGGCGGAGCACCGTGGGGGATACGAGGCCCTGGGCTCGTTCGAGGATCGCGCCGACGGCTACGTCGAGCAGCGCGTCGTCTGGGAGTACTGGAACGGGAAGACCTGGGCGCCGATGGCCCCGCGCGACACCACGGACAACTTCACCCAGGCGGGCTTCATCTCGTTCGTGGGGCCGCGGGACTGCCGGAAGTCGCGGCGCTTCGGCGAGAGCCTGTACTGGATGCGGGCGCGCCTGGAGATGGGCGGCTACGACGAGGCGCCGCGCGTCGACCGGGTGCTGCTGAACGCCGCCTACGCCACGAACGTCACCACGTTCGGCGAGACACCCCTGGGCACGAGCCAGGGCACCCCGAACCAGTCCTTCCACTTCCCCCGGGGGCCGGTCCTCGAGGGGGAGGTGCTGCTCGTCCGCGAGCCGGAGAAGCCGCGCGGCGAGGAGCTGGAGGACGTCCTGACGCACTTCGGCGACCAGGGGGTCGTCGAGGACCCGGACGGCGACGGCTGGTGGGTCCGCTGGCGGCCGGTGGACAGCTTCTTCGAGTCGGGCCCGCGCGACCGCGTCTACACGAAGGATCTGTCCACCGGGGAGCTCCGCTTCGGCGACGGCGTGCGCGGCATGATCCCGCCGAAGGGCGACAAGAACATCAAGGCCGGCCGCTATCAGGTCGGCGGGGGCGCCGAGGGCAACGTCCCGGCCGAGGCCATCGTGGACGTGAAGCAGAACCTGGCCTTCGTCAACGGGGTGACCAACCCCTATCCGGCGGCGGGCGGCTGCGACATGGAGTCCGTCGAGGAGGCCAAGCTGCGCGCGCCGCACATCATCAAGGCGCGCAACCGGGCCGTGACGGCCGACGACTTCGAGTGGCTCGCCATGGAGGCGTCCACCTCGGTGGCCCGGGTGAAGTGCCTCCCGTCGGCCGCGCGCGAGGGCGAGGTGGCGGTCATCGTCGTGCCCCGCGCCCCGCTGCACGCCCGGCTCGAGGAGAAGCCGGTCCCCACGTCCGAGCTCCTCAAGAAGGTCCGCAGCTACCTGAACGAGCGCAAGCTGGTGTCCACGGTGGTCAACGTGGTGCGGCCCTCGTACGCGGAGCTGTCCGTGGACGTGGAGTTCGTCCGGACCCAGGCCGGCGCCAGCGACCGCATCAAGCGGGGCATCGAGCGCGCGCTGCGCAAGTTCCTGCACCCGCTGTACGGCGGCCGCAGCGCGAAGGGGTGGCCGTTCGGCCGCGCCGTCCTGAAGATCGACCTCTACCAGGTCATCGAGGAGGTGGACGGCGTCGACTTCGTGGATCGGATCCGCCTGTACGACGAGATCCGCAACGTCGAGGTGGAGCAGCTCAAGATCGGCGACGATCAGCTCGTGCACCTCGTGAACGTGAACGCGACCGAGAAGGCGCATGAGCGCATCGTCTGAGCCGCGCACCCGGAAGGTCGTCCTGCCGGACGTCGTCGGCCTCCATCTGCGCGACGCCACCACCGTCTTGCGCAACGCGGGGCTGAGCCGGTGGCGTGTGCACTACACCGAGGCCTACGCCGACGAGTTCAGCATCGTCGAGCAGTCTCCGCGGAGCGGTCAGCTCATCGACAGCGACCGCGAGATCGGCCTGCAGGTCACCCGGCAGAACCTGGTGTCGTACCTGCCGCAGGTCTTCCAGCAGGAGTCCACCGACGCCGCCGCGTTCCTGCGCGGCTTCCTGTACATCGTCCAGCACGGCTTCGACAGCGTCTCGTCGCGCCTCGAGCAGATCCACGAGCTGTTCGATCCGCGGACGAGCGACCCGGAGTTCCTGCCCTGGCTGGCGAGCTGGCTGGCCATCACGCTGAGCCCGGACTGGGACGACCTGCAGCGCAGGAGGATGCTCCTCGCGGCGACCCGCCTGTTCCCGTACCGGGGGACGAAGCGGGCCATCGAGGAGTTCGTCCACATCTACACGGGGGCGAACGTCACCATCGAGGAGAACACCTGGCCGTTTTCGGGGTTCCGCATCGGCGCGGGCTCCACGGTGGGCGACGACGCGGTCATCCTGCCGCCCATGAACCTGGCGCACTGCTTCGTGGTGCGCCTCGATCGGCCGGCCTCGGAGGTGCCCGAGGACGAGATCATCAAGATCCACCAGATCATCCAGGCCCAGAAGCCCGCCCACACCAGCTACTACCTCGCCTTCCGCGACGAGGAGGAGGCCGGAGAGATGGGCGTCTTCATGACGGTCGGCGGCGGCATCGGCGTCGGGATGGACGTCGGCGCGCCCGGGTCGGGCCCGGAGGCGGAGACCTCCGAAGCCGGGGAGGCGCCCGAGGCGGAGGCGGAGGGGGCCGCGAAGGAGTCCTCCCCGAAGAAGAAGAAGACCGCCTCGAAGAGGTCGACGTCCGCGAAGAAGGGCGCGTCGAAGAAGGCGAAGGCGGAGGACACGTCCGAGGCGGAGGACACGTCGGCGAAGAAGTCCGGCTCGAGTCGTCGGAAGAAGCGGTCCTCGTCGAAGTCCTCGAAGCCCTCCTCGAAGAAGGAGGGCGGCTCGAAGGGGCGGTCGCGGAAGAAGAAGACGAAGAAGGACGAGTGAGGCGCGACGCGCGCCGCGGCGGACGAGCCCGGCTCCAGGAGCAGTACATGGCGGAAGACTTCAAGGGATTCAAGAGGCTCAACTTCTTCACCGGGTTCCAGACCACGGCGGACGACTGGAACGATCTGGTGAGGTACCAGGTCGACAAGCACAAGCTGCACAACCGCCTGTGCCACGGACCCGGCATCGTGCCGGACGTGGAGGGCGGCCTGAAGGTGAGCGCGCGCGGGCGAGCGGACCTGTCCGTGGAGATCGCTCCGGGGTACGCCATCGACGGCGAGGGCCACGACATCTACCTGCCCGAGCCGGACATCAAGACCCTCGACCCCAGCGACTTCAAGCTGCCGGCCACGGTCTACCTGGTCGTGAAGTACGTGGAGGACCTGGTCGACTTCGTCAGCTACCGGGCGAACCTGGAGTACAAGGGCCACCGGCGGGTCGCCGAGAAGGTGAAGGTCGACTGGATCATCACCGAGCCGGACGTCCAGCGGGAGGTGGAGCTGGCGCGCATCCACCTGACCAAGGACGTCAAGCGCATCACGGACGCCAAGGATCCGTCGGACCCGAAGCCGAACGAGATCGACCTGCGGTATACCCCGAACGCGGGCGTCGTGGGGACGACCCTGGCGCCGAACACGCTGCGCGAGATGGGGGACATGCTGGGCGAGGCGCGGCAGGTCTACGCGCACATGTACCACAACCTGCGCATCCTGCCCGCCGGGGACGTGCTTCACACGCTCCTCACGCTGGACATGTTCCTGCGGATGAACCTGGTCGACCGGTGGAACCTGGGGCCGCTCTTCGCGCTCCTGTTCGAGCTGCAGTCCACCCTGGTGGCCGATGTGGAGGCCAACCACCCGCAGTTCTCCTCGAAGAAGGAGTTCGCCTCCTTCAAGAAGCACGTGGAGCTTCTCCAGGGCATGTACAAGGAGGGCGAGCCCGTCTCGCCGGAGTTCCTCGTCAACATCCTGGGCTATCAGCGCAAGAGCACGCAGAACCTCACCACCGTGTTCTCGGCGAAGATCAAGCCGCGGGCGAAGAAGGCCGAGCCGGAGGCCGCGGCCCCGACGGAGGCGGTGTTCGAGAAGATCAAGGTGCGCAGCGACGACTTCGGGCCGGTCCTGGACATCGACGCCGTGAAGATGAAGCGCATCGACATGATCGACGTGCTCGACAAGCGCTCGGAGGCGGACCACAAGTTCCGCATCGCGGACGCGCAGGACAAGTA
The DNA here is from genome assembly GCA_051747385.1 of Myxococcota bacterium. GTDB lineage: Bacteria > Myxococcota_A > UBA9042 > PHBI01 > JACKFB01 > JBNJGB01. The sequence goes on along the minus strand of JBNJGB010000013.1, from coordinate 105,728 downwards.
CCGGACCCGGCAGAAGCTCAAGTACCCGGACGGGGTCATCGTCGAGGACGTCGGCGTGGCCTTCGAGGGCGGCTTCTGCGAGTTCGAGGTCACCAACGTGGTGCCCAACAAGAACCTGATGCTCGTCGCGCGCATGGACTACGTCCACGGTGACTGGGAGTGCGAGGTCACCGTCAATGGAAAGAAGGTCGGCAACTGGGTCTGCGAGGGCAACGACCGGCGCTTCCGCTGGCGCAACTGGCCTTTCGAGGTGCCGGCGGAGTACGTGACGGACACCTTCCTCACGTTCCGCATCACCCCGGTGACGGCGGATCGCGACATCAACATGTTCAAGCTCTGGTTCTACCAGCCCGCATGAGCCGGAGCGGGCTCCGGGCAACAGGAGGGCGGGTCCTCGCGGGCCCGCCTTCCTTGATCTGGCGACCGTTCCTTGCGAACCTTGCCGGAGGTTGTTTCGGGGCGGCCGCCTGGCCGTTGAGGTGACATGGTCTTCGACTTCTTGAAGAACCTGGGGCGTGCGCGGGTGACCGGCGCGACGGCTGGCGCCAAGGGCAAGATGATGGGTGCCCAGGCCAAGGCCAAGGGCAAGGTGGCCGGCAAGTTCAACAAGGCCGTCGACGGCGCCGGGAAGAAGGCGAAGGGTGCCGCCGGGGGCGGCAAGAAGAAGCAGCAGAAGGCCAAGGACAAGGACGGGGGCATGGGACTGTTCGGTCGCAAGAAGGGGGCTGAGGACGGCGGCGCGCAGCCGGCCCAGCAAGAGCCCGAGCCCGAGTTCGGCGACAAGACCCAGTTCATCCAGGTGGTCCAGGAGCGGCCCCAGGAGTGCGTCGGATGGGTCGTCGCGCTCAACGGTCCGCTCAAGGGCCAGGACTTCCGCCTGGTCACGGGCAAGAACGTGATGGGGACCGCCGCGGACTGCGACATCGTCCTGACGGATCAATACATGTCCGCCCGCCACGCGGTGCTCCGCCACGAGGAGGACAGCTTCGTCCTGGTGGATCTCGACTCGACCAACGGCACGTACGCCAACGGCAAGCGGATCTCGAAGGAAGAGCTCATCGACAACGACCGGATCCGCCTCGGTCGGACGGAGCTCAAGTTCAAGTCCCTTTACTGAGTCGCCGGGAGCCCTTCCCGCGGCCGTCCCCGCGTAACCCTGCCTCCGGCGAGCCCGAGTCGCCGGTGAAGATTGGCAAGGTGCGGTCGGGTCGGCATAATGCCGCCGCATCTGCGCCGACCCACCAGACCGGAGGCCTGTGTTGCGACACGTCGTGACGCCCTACGCGACCACGCTGCTCCTGCTCCTCTCCGTCGTGCTCTCGACCGGGCCGGCTCGGGCGGGCGCGAAGCTGGACGTCGACTACGTCAACGCCGAGGACTTCGTCGAGAAGGGCGAGATCCGCCTGTTCGTCGACCTCCTCGACGACGACTACGAGCCCATCGGCGGCCTGAACGGTGAGAACATCACCGTCACCCTCGGCGACGAGGAGGTCCCGGGCACCATCGAGGTGCAGACCGCCGAGGAGGCCCGGGAGTGGGTCGCCGTGGCCGTCCTCATGGCGGCCCACCGCTCGTACGCGTCCTGGACGCTCGAGCAGGTGGCCGGCGAGGAGCGCGAGCCGGACGTCTTCAAGTTCGAGCAGCAGGGCTTCGCGAACTTCGTCCGGAAGCTGTCGGGCAACGACAAGGTGGCGGTCTGGACCTACGACGAGAAGGCGCTCCGCCTCGTCGAGGACTGGACCGAGAACCACAAGGGGACGGCCGAGACGGTGGAGGAGCGCGCCCGCCCGCAGCCGAGCGAGGACGCGGCGGCCTTCTCCCCGGATCTGTACCGGTACATCAAGGAGATCATCGACGACCGCATCGGCGGCGCCCAGAATCTCCCGCGCCGGCGTGTCCTCCTGCTCATGTCCGACGGCAAGGACAAGCGCCCCAAGAAGATCCAGCGCCGCCTGGAGCCCATCGTCGAGGCCGCTCGCACCAACGGGGTGAAGGTCTACGCCGTCGGCTTCACCATGGACACGAGCGAGTACCTCGTCCACCTGAAGAGCCTCGCGTCCAAGACCGACGGCGTGTACCGCGAGATCGACACCACGGACATGGACAGCATCCCGCTGGTCCTCGAGCAGATCGCCGACGAGCTGAAAAAGCAGTACGTCCTCACGTTCAAGCCGAACGAGGACTACGACGGGTCGGAAAAGCCCGTCGCGCTGACCATGGAGGTGGAGACACCGGACGGCCAGATCGTCGAGGACGAGTACGACATCCCGATCAAGCCCGGCGAGAAGGCGTTCGACTGGGTGGCCCTGCTCATCTGGATCGGCGTCGGGCTCGGCGGCCTGCTGCTCCTGGTGCTCCTCATCAAGCTCGTCGGGGCCATCGTCCGATCCCGCCGCGAGGCCGCCGGCCAGGTCGTCGAGGAGCCCGACTACCAGGGGCCGTACAAGGGGAAGCTCCTGGCGACCTCCGGCCCCCACGTGGGCGAGGAGTTCTACCTCGTGGAGGACGTGACCACGATCGGCTCCATCCAGGGCAACGGCATCGTCCTCGCCGACCCCGGGGTGTCCAAGCGGCACGCCGGCATCAAGGTCGAGGACATGCGCTTCGAGCTCGCGGACTTCGGGTCCACCAACGGCACCCTGGTCAACGGCCAGAAGATCACCAAGCAGTTCCTCCGGGACGGCGACGAGATTCAGCTCGGCGAGACCGTGCTCCGGTTCTCCCTGAAGTAGCGACCTCCGACCCGGCTGGTGTGGCTCGCGCAAAGGCGCCAAGCCGCAAAGGGGAGGTGTCCCTCGTGTCCTTTCGGCCGTCGCCGCGGCCTCGAACTGGTGGGGAGATGGCGGCGGAGAGAGTGTCTCAGCTGGCGAGCATCTGCGCCGAGCCACGTGCCCCCCGGTGGCCCGGATCCCTTGGCGCCTTTGCGTCTTGGCGCGAGATTACCGACCGGCGGCTAGCCCGCATTTCTCACCATCCGCCGGCTGCAGCTTGGGATCCACCCGCGTCTCCGACGCGTGCTCCCTCCGGCGGGCTCGACGTACTGCAAGTACGACTACACCCGCCTCCAGTCCGCGTCACGCCGGATCCACGGGCGCCTCCCGGCGCTTCGCTCGACGTCTTGTGAGAAACCCGGGCTAGAAGGTCAGGCCCAACCGGAAGGAGTAGGTCTGGGCGTCCTTGCCCAGGGCCGTCTCGAAGGCCATGTCGACGACGGAGGCCACGACGCGCAGGCCGAGCGTGGCGCGGTGGGCGTCGATGTGCTGGTCGTCGATGATGAAGGTCTCGGGCTCCAGGTCGCCTGCCTCGAAGCGGCCGAGGACGTGCGACGTGGCGCGGATGTAGGTTCCGGAGTAGCCGGCGTAGGGCGTGAGCTGGAGCAGACCGCCCACGCCGAAGGTCTTGCTCAGGACGAAGTCGCCCCCGGCCATGAGCATGGAGAGATCCCGGCTGCCCAGGACACTCGTCACGTGGAGTCGGAGCCCTACGTCGGGCGCGTTCCGGAGGCCTTCGACGAAGGCCCACTTCACGTCCATCCCGACGCCCCAGATGCTGGAGTCGTGCAGGTGCGTCAGCGTGCCGCCCAGCTCGAAGGACCAGGGGAGGCCCTTGCGCAGGGACAGGCGCGAGACTGCGAGGGTGTTGCCGGGGTCGTCGACGGGCGTCGTCCAGTGGCCCGCGGTCTCGTCGACGTCGGTGAGCGACAGGCCGTAGTCCACGACGAAGCCCAGCGCGCCGGACGTGTCGGCCGGCCCGGCGAAGCGCGGGCGCAGGGCCATGCCTAGATCGCGGGACATGCGCCCGAAGCCGGCCTCGTCCACCACCAGGCCGCCGTCGGAGCCCGCGGTGGCGAAGCGCGAGAGGTCGAGGTCATAGCGATCGGCGTGGGCGGCCGGCGCTGCCGACAGCAGCACCACGACGGCCGCGGCGGCGATCGCGCGGGTCACGCCTGGTCCTCCGAATCCGAGGAGTCGTCCGAGCCCTCCTCGGCGCGCCCCGCGGCGTGCCCCAGCCGGGCCTCCAGCTCCTCGACGCGTGCCTCGAGCTCGGCGATACGTTTGCGGTTCGCGTCCAGGTGCCTGAGGGAGTTGAAGACGAGGTCCCATCGATCCTCCAGGGTCCGCTGGAGGTTCTCGAAGGAGCGCTGGGAGCTCTCGATCCACTCCCGGACCGCGTCGTGGGGCTTGCCGCGGTCCTCCTCGTGGACCGCCGAGGCCTCTTCCGCTGTGGCCCGCTCGGCCATCTCCCCGCTCGGGGGCTCCGTCGCCGCGGCGACGACCTCGTGCTCGGGCACCGGATGCCCGTCGGCGTCCTCGAACCCCTCCTCGTCCTCGCGGCGGAAGACCGCCTTCCGGACGTTCCGGACGGCCCCCTCCGCCTCGTCGCGGAGGCTGGTGACCGGGCGGGTGATGTGACGCTCGATGAAGTCGCCGCTGCTCTGGAGGAGGCCGCGCAGGGTGTGGAGCGGGAGCGTCTTGCGCTGCTTCTTCTCCTCCTTGAAGAGGATCTGGGTCAGCGTGAGCGTCGTCAGATCCTCCTTGGTGCTGTTGTCGATGATCTGCACCTCCTCGCCGTCGCGGACGAGGTGCGCGATCTCGTCGTGCGTGATGTAGCGGCTCTCCTCCATGTCGTAGAGCTTGCGGTTCGCGTACCGCTTGATCACGCGCGGCTGCTTCTTCTCCTCGGGCATCCGATCTCCCGCTCTCATCACGAACCCATCCTCGGGTCACCACCCGGAGGTGTCAACGATGCTCCGCGGCGTCCTGACGCCGCTCCCGGCACCGGGAGCAGAGCCCGTAGATCTCCATCTTGTGGTCGTGCATCTCGAAGTCGTGGGCTTCCGCCACCTCGCGCTGCAGGCGCTCGATGGCGCCGTTGAAGAACTCCATGATGGTCCCGCAGCTCGTGCAGACGAGGTGGTCGTGGTGCTCCTCTTCGTCGGAGGCCTCGTAGCGCGTCGCCTGCCCGCCGAAGCGGGAGCTGTTCGCGAGGCCCGAGTCCACGAGGATCTTCAGGGTCCGGTAGACGGTGGCCTGGCCGATGCGCGGATTGCGGGCGCGCACCCGGGCGTACAGGTCGTCGATGTTCGGGTGTCCCTCCGTCTCGAAGAACGCCTCCGCGATGAGGCGGCGCTGGCGCGTCAGCCGGAGGTCGTTGTCGGCGAGGTACTCCCTGAAGCGCTCCTCCCACGTGTTTCGTGTCTTAGCCATCGGTCGGTCCGGTCGGCTCCGGGCGAGGGGTGGAGGGGGCTCGTCGGACGGTCATCTGCACGGCCTCCGGCTCCTGGCCGAGGATGCGGCGGTGGCCCCGGAGGTCGATCCGGTCGTCCTCTCGACGACCAGACGCCGACGACCATGCCACGACGGCGTCCCCGTCCGCGACCGCGAGGCTCAACACGCGCACCCGCAGCCCGTGCTGCGAGCGGTCGACGCGGGTGAGGCCGATCGTCGGGGCGCCCTCGAAGAGGCGGACCACCGGCCGGTCGAACCCGGGGCCCTCCAGGTCCAGCAGGGCGAGGCCGAGCTGCAGGCGGGACAGTGGGGGCGCGGCCTGGTCCGGGACGCTGCGCACGCTGGCGGGCCACGGGGCGTCCCCGGCACCTGCCCGGAGGCTGGCGTCCTCCAGGAGGGCCTCCAGCTTGCGCACGCCCTCCCGGCCTCCGGGACGGAGCGAGATGTGGACGTCGTTCAGGCCGAAGACGCCGGGGGAGGCCTCCTCGACCAGGGTGGCCGACAGGTCCACGCCGCGCGTGCCCCCCTCGCCGTAGGTCTCCCGCACGGCGAGGCGCGTGCCCTCGGAGGACCCGGGCGCGGGCTCGTCGACCCGGCAGGCCGTGAGCGTCAGCGTCCCCACCGCGAGGCACACCCACGCCGCCGTCGCGCGGACGGGGCGGGGCCTGCATGCACCGGCTCGGGGCGTTGTCACGCGCACGGCACCTCGTGGTCTCCGGTTGGAGGTCCCCGCGTCCGTCTCTGCCACCGGGCTGCGGAGGCTCGTGACGCATCCTCCCTCTGTCACCTGCTCGGAGGCTCGTCAAGGCCGCGGTGGGGGAGCGCCAGGGGAATCGCAAAGTCGGACAAGGGAGGGTCGCGCGGCGGTCCGACGCCCGGCACCGGATGACACCCGCCCGGAAACGATGGACTCTACGCCTTCGAAAGCAGGCAAGGGCAAGGGCAAGGGCAAGGGAGGGCGGTAGACTTTGCGACCGCCCTGGGGGGAGCGCTCGACGCCGGCGCCGGCTCCGCGGTATGGGTTCGGGAGTGGACTCCGCGCGCTCGAGGACGACCCTGCTGGCCTGCGCCGCGCTCTTCGCGGCGGGATGCGCGACGGCCTCCGCGCCCGCCGGTCCGGAGGCCGTGGCGCGCGCCTGGGCGGAGGCGGATGCGCCTTCGGCGGAGCGCTGGGTCGTGCCCGGCGGCGAGGCGTGGCCCAGGGATCCGGAGGCCGCAGCCCCGCCCGCTGTGGAGGACGATGACCTGGAGCTCCTGGAGCGCCGGGCGCGGTGGCCGCTCCCGGGCGGTGGCGCCCTGGTGGTCGAGGCCGATGGGGACGGGCCCCGGATCGCCGCGGGCGTCCTGGGTTTCCGCCGGGCGTCCACACCGGCGGAGGCGGCCCTCCTGCTGGCGCGGGCGGTGCGGACGGGCGACTGGGCGCTGCTGCGGTCCCTGCTCCCGGCCGAGGAGCGCTCCCACTGGACGCCGGCGAGGCTGGCGGCGGCCGTCCGGCACCCCAGCGTGCGGGAAGCCTGGGAGGGACTCGCCGCCGCCATCGTGGCCGGGCTCCCGGAGGCCACGTGGCTGGATGACGGGCGCCGGGCGCGCCTGGAGGCGGGGGAGACCACCCTCGTGCTGGTGGCGGAGCCCGACGGGTGGAAGGTCCTCGACGTGCGCCCCGCCGGGACCTACACTCCGAGTCCGTGACAGGGGCGTGCCCATGGCGCTGATCGTCCAGAAGTACGGCGGGACCTCCGTGGGGTCCGTGGAGCGGATCAAGCGGGTGGCGGAGCGCGTCGTCGCCACGAAGCGACAGGGCCACGACGTGGTCGTGGTCGTCAGCGCGATGGCGGGCGACACCAACCGGCTCGTGGATCTGGCCTACGGGATCACGGACGATCCGGTGGGGCGCGAGTACGACGTCCTGCTGGCGTCGGGGGAGCAGGTGTCCATCGCCCTGCTGGCCCTCGCCATCCAGCGGCACGGCGTCGACGCGCGCTCCTTTCTGGGCTACCAGGCCGACATCGTCACGGACGCGACCCACGGCAAGGCGCGCATCGCGCGCATCGAGGCGCCGGGGATCCGGGCGAGCCTGGGCGACGGGGCCGTGGCCGTGGTGGCGGGCTTCCAGGGGACGGACGACGCCGGGAACATCACGACCCTCGGGCGCGGCGGCAGCGACACGACGGCGGTGGCCCTGGCGGCGGCGCTGGGCGCCGACGTCTGCGAGATCTACACGGACGTGGACGGCATCTACACGACGGACCCGGGCGTGGTCCGCGGCGCGCGGAAGCTGGAGCGGATCTCCTACGAGGAGATGCTGGAGCTCGCGTCCGCGGGGGCGAAGGTCCTCCAGACGCGCTCGGTCGAGTTCGCGATGAAGTACGGGGTCCGGGTGCACGTCCGCTCGTCGTTCGGTGACGAGACCGGCACCTGGGTCGTGCCCGAGGAGGAGGACATGGAGGAGGTCCTGGTTCGCGCCGTGGCCTACGATCGCAACGAGGCACGCGTCTCCGTGCTGGGGGTCCCGGACCGGCCCGGCGTGGCCGCGGAGGTGTTCCAGCCGCTGGCGGAGCACGGGGTCGTGGTCGACATGATCATCCAGAATGCCTCGGTGGAGGAGGGGAGGACGGACCTGACCTTCACGGTCCCCAAGGCCGACCTGGCCCAGGCCCGCCGGGTCATCCGGGAGACCCTCGACCGCATCGGCGGGCGGGATGTCCGCACCGATGAGTCCATCGCGAAGCTGAGCGTCGTCGGCGTCGGGATGCGCAGCCACTCCGGCGTGGCGGCCCGGATGTTCGAGGTCCTCAGCGACAACGGGATCAACATCCAGATGATCTCCACCTCGGAGATCAAGATCTCGGTCGTCGTCGACGAGAAGTACACCGAGCTCGCGGTGCGAGCGCTGCACGAGGCGTTCGGACTGGAGGGGGAGGCCGGGGAGGGCTGAGCGCGCGGTCAGTCCTCGTCCTCGTCGGCCGTCAGGGTCTCCAGCGCCTCCTTGGCCGGGGCGAGCAGGGCCTCTCCGAGCTTGTCGGCGTAGCCCGTGAGGTGCCAGTAGCCCTCGTCGTCCCGGACGACTGCGACGCGGGTCCCGGACTTCGTCACCACCTCGGCTCGCCCCGTCTCGGGGTCGCCGGTCACGGAGGTCGGCTCGGCGTCCGTGCTCAGGGGAGGCTCGAAGGCGTCCGAGGCGCTCCAGGCCTCGAGCAGCGCCCGATCGCTGTCGGCCTTCACGTGGAGGGCGATGCCCAGGGCTTCGTAGCGATCCTCGCGCTCCTTGCGCTTGCTCTCCCGCTGCACGATCCGCTGGGCGTCGCGCGCCACCTTCAGGCTCTCGACGAGGACCTCCCGGGCGTCGTCGTCGACGAGGGCGTACAGGGTCTCCGCGTCGGGGGGCGTCCGCTCGAGGGCGGCCCGCACCAGGTTGTAGGCGCCCTGCGGCGACTTGGGGTCCCGCGCGGTCCGCCAGACCTCGCGGTGGGCCTCGGCGGCGTCCAGGACCGTCCGCGCGTTCTCGAGCCGTGTCCGGAGGGCCAACTCCCCCTCGACGAGGTCGCGGATCAGCAGCGAGCGCCATCCGTCCTCGGTCCGCGCGAACGTGTAGACCTCGCCCGCGGCCGTGTGGATCACCGCCTCGTCGCCGTCGATCGTGGCGCCGCCGGCGTACAGGCCGTCCTTCGCCCCCTCGCTGGTGGCGAGGGCCTGCGGATCGAGCAGTCGCTCCAGGATCTTCGGGCCCGCCTCGTCCGGATCCTCCGGCAGGCCTTCGAGGATGTCGCCGCCCAGGGCCGTCCGGGCCTCGGCGCGGCTCTCCGGGGGATAGACCTCGTCCACCGCCGCCATCGCGTGCTCGATCCGCGTGCGAAGCTCGAGCACGGCCTCCCGCGCCTCGGGGGCCGACAGGCGCCACAGGGCCTCCCAGTCGCCGGCCCGGAGGGCCTCCACGGTCTCGTTCATTGCGTTCACGACCCGTTGCTCCTCCGGATCCTCTCCACAGGAGGACAGGGGGAGCCAGGTCGCGAGCAGGAGCAGCAGCGGGATGGATCGGCGCATGATCCGATCGCTTAGCAGCGCCGCTCGATGCAGGCAAGGCGGCCGGCGCGTTGACACGGGGCGGTCGCAAAGTCGACCGCCCTCCCTTGCCCTTGCCCTTGCCCGTGCCCTTGCCCTTGCCCGTGCCCTTGCCTGCTCTCGAACGCGCAGAATCCATCGTTTCCGAGCGGATACAATCCGGCGCCGGGCGCCGTACCGCCGCGTGGCCCACACTTCTGCGACTTTGCGATCGCCCTGTGCGTTGACAGGTCGGGCCGCGCCTCGCGATAACGGATCGGGCGCGAGCGGGGCCGGCGCCCGACGGGGGAGACGCCCGGGCCCGAGCGCGCGGAACGGGCGCATCATGGGAGCGGGCGGGTCCGCGGCGGCGGGCGTCCAGGGAGGTCCTGCGTGGCGATCACGCGGCGGAAGAAGCGAGATACCCGGTGGCTCGTGCGGCGGGGTGAGGTCGACTACGGGCCGTACACCACCGAGCAGCTCCTGGAGGAGATCGGGCAGCGGAACGTGGACCTGGGGACCCTCGTCTGCGACGTGTCCACGCGGAAGTGGGATCACGCCGGGGCCTACACCCTCTTCCGGGACTACTACGCCCAGTGCGAGGGACGCTGGGAGCGTGAGGCGGCCCACGACGAGGCCGAGCGCCACGAGCGCGCCATGAAGGCCGCCAGCGCGATCAAGGGCGGCACCTGGCGGCTGCTCCTGATCGGCGCCGTGGTCGTCCTGGGCCTCGGGGGCTGGCTGGTCTACCGTTTTGTCCACGTGAAGCCCTCCGGGATCCTCGACTCCGTGGCGCTGGCGCAGCCCCCGGCGCTGCCCGAGCCTCCCGCCGTGCCCACGAGCTGGGAGGGCGTGCGGCCGATCGAGCCCACCGAGATCGCGGTCCTGAAGGAGCGCATCAACTACGACACCGCCGGGGTCCGCGTCGCGGGCGTCGACGGCCCCGCCGTCCAGACCCTCGACTTCGACGGCGAGGGCGGCACCGAGATCCCCGCGGCGGAGCTGGAGCGCATCACGGCCACCGCCCGGCGAGGGCTGACCCGGTGCGCCCAGGATGCCGCGAGCCGCTCCAGCGCCTTCCACGGCACGAGGGTGGGCTTTACCGTGCGCTCACGCCGCCTGACCGGCTTCACCGTCGGCGAGGAGGTCCGGTACAACGCCCGCTTCAAGGCGTGCGTGAAGCGCTCGCTGCGGCGGATCCGGGTACCGAGCTTCTCCGGGGGAGAGCGCCGGGTGTCGATCCCGCTGCGCGTTCGTCGGTAGCCTCGGCGGCGGGCGGTTCGAGGCGCCCCCGCCGGCCGGACACCACGCTCGCCCAGCGGTCGCCGGCGACCACGAGGTGGTCGTGGAGCGCCAGGCCGAGGAGCCCCGCCTGCTCCTCCAGGCGGCGGGTGAAGCGCCGATCGGTGTCGCTGGGGGTGACGTCCCCGCTCGGGTGGTTGTGGACGAGGAAGAGCCCGACGGCCCCGTCGAGGAGCGCCGGCCGCAGCACGTCCGCCCCATCCACCGCGCAGGAGGCCCGGCCGCCGCGGGCCACCAGGTGCCGGCCGAGAGGGCGCAGGCCGCAGTCGACGGGGAGGACCCAGAGCTCCTCCACGGGCGCCAGCGCGACGGACGCCAGCGTCGAGGCCACGGCCTCGGGCCTCCGGAGGCCGTCCGGCGGCGTCGCGGACAGGGCGAGGGCGGCCAGGTCGAGTGCCGCGCGGAGCCGATGCGCCTCCGCCGGGGCGAGGTGGCCGTGGCCCGCCAGGGCCCCGGCGGGGAGGGTACGCAGGCGGTGGAGACCCCCGAGGCGCTCCAGCATGCGCCGGGCGCGCCCGGTGGGGTCGGGGCCGTCCAGGAGGTGGGCGAGGGCGTCGACGGGATCGGTGGGGTCCATGGCCGGGGCGTTCAGCAAGGGGCGTGCCGACGCGACCTCGCCGCGATCGGCGGCCCGACGCGGTCGCCGATCGTCTCGGACGTCTCGAAGCGTCTCGGGGTTCGGGACGTTCGAGACAGCCGTGGGGAGGGGCAGGGCAATCGCAAAGTCGGAGAAGGGGGGCCGCGCGGCGGTAGGGCGCCCGGCGCCCGATTGCACCCGCTCGGAGAGGGTGCATTTTGCGCGTCTGAGAGCAGACAAGGGCACGGGCACGGACGAGGGCAAGGGAGGGCGGTCGACTTTGCGACCGGCCTGCGGGGAGGGGAGTCAGGCCTTGCTCCGCCCGGGTCGAGGGCTATACTGCGCGCGCCGGACGCACCCACGGGAGATGTCGCCCTCGCGGGTCCGGGCCCGCGGGGAGGGCCGACATGGTGCTCCGGAGCAACGGACACGCCGCGCGCCCACGGCGCGCGACAGCCACGGAGCGTGAGGATGGCGGTCTACGAGGATCTGGAGGCGGCCGGCCGGGCCCGCCGGGCGGCGGCCGAGCTGGTGGACGAGGCCACGGGATACCTGGCGCGGAAGTCCGCGAAGGGGGAGCGGATCTCCGTGTCCCTGCTGGACGAGCGCCAGGTGGAGGCCTTCACCCTGGCCCAGCTCCTGGCGTGGCTCGAGGGCGCCCGCTCCATCCTCGGCTATGCGGAGCGCGTGGGCACGACGCTGGCGCGCGGGTTCGCCACCACCTTCACGGCGGAGGCCGTCCGCGCCATCCTGGACGAGCTGGGCACGCGGCCGGGGGCGTACGGTCTGGATCGGGAGAAGGTCCGGGAGGCCCTCGGCGGGGACGTCGCCGACTTCGTGGACGCCGCCCAGGCGACGGAGCACTGGGACGCCCTCGCGGCCCTCGTCCGGGAGCAGGGCACCGGCACCTACGCCCTCGACGACCAGCACGACCTGGTGCGGAGGGAGTTCCGCAAGTTCGCGGAGGCCCAGGTGGCGCCGGTGGCCGAGGAGGTCCACCGGGAGGACGCCTTCATCCCCACCGGGATCATCGAGGCGGTCTCCGAGCTGGGCTGCTTCGGCCTGTCCATCCCGGAGCAGTACGGCGGCCTCCAGCCGGACGACGAGCCGGACAACACGGGCATGTGCGTGGTGACCGAGGAGCTGAGCCGGGGCAGCCTCGGCGTGGCGGGTTCCCTCATCACGCGGCCGGAGATCCTCTCCAAGGCGCTCCTCGTGGGCGGCACCGAGGAGCAGAAGCAGAAGTGGCTGCCGGCGCTGGCGTCGGGCGAGAAGCTCTGCGCCGTGGCGGTGACGGAGCCCGACTACGGCTCGGACGTGGCCGGGCTGAAGGTCTCGGCGACAAAGACCGAGGGCGGCTGGCTGCTCAACGGGCAGAAGACCTGGTGCACGTTCGGCGGCTACGCGGACGTGATCATGTGCCTCGTCCGGACGGACCCGGACATGTCGAAGAAGCACAAGGGCCTGTCCATCCTGCTGGCCGAGAAGCCGCGCACGACCGGACACGACTTCGAGTACTCGCAGGACGGCGGCGGCACCATGAGGGGCCAGGCCATCGACACCCTCGGCTACCGCGGGATGCACTCGTTCGACGTCTTCTTCGAAGACTGGTTCGTGCCCGACGACAACGTCGTCGGCGGTGAGGACGGCCTGGGGAAGGGCTTCTACTACCAGATGAAGGGCTTCGCCGGCGGGCGGCTGCAGACGGCGGCGCGCGCAACGGGCGTGATGCAGGCGGCGCTGGACGAGGGCATGGCCTACGCCGAGGAGCGGAAGGTCTTCGGCAAGCCCATCGCGGACTACGGCCTGACCGGGTGGAAGCTGGCCCGGATGGCCATGACCATCCAGACGGCCCGGCAGTTCACCTTCGACGTGGCCCGGATGCTCGACGAGGGCAAGGGCGGCGTCGAGGCGTCCCTGGTGAAGCTGTGGGCCAGCCGGCAGTCCGAGTGGGTGACCCGCGAGGCGATGCAGATCCACGGCGGCATGGGGTACGCGGAGGAGTACGCCGTCAGCCGCTATTACGTGGACGCGCGGGTGTTCTCCATCTTCGAGGGGGCCGAGGAGGTCCTCGCCCTGCGGGTGGTCGCCCGGCAGGTCCTCCAGCAGTGGCTCGACGAGCACGGAGGTGAAGCGTGAGCGACACGGGCATCGAGCGAGTGGATGGCGAGATCCGGCTGCAGCCGGGCGCCCTGGAGGCCAAGGCCCCGGGCATGCCGGCCGACCTGGACGACGTCCGGACGCCGGACTACGGGCACTTCCTCGAAGACTTCGTCCCGGGGACGGTCTTCGTGCACCCGCGGGGGCGCACGGTCGGGCGGGACTTCATGCTCGACTACGCTACCACCTTCATGGAGGCGAACCCCCTGTACCTGAACGAGGAGTTCGCCCGGAGCCAGGGCTACGAGGCCCTGCCGGCGGCCCCGCACCTGGTGATGAACCTGGCCCTGTCGCTGGGCGTGCAGAACGACAGCGAGAAGGCCATCGCCAACCTGGGCTACTACGACGTGCGCTTCGTGCGGCCGGTCTACCCGGGCGACACGCTCATGGCGCGGACCCAGGTGGTGGCGCGGCGGGATCGCGGAGTCGGCAAGCCGGGCATCGCCACGGTGCACACCCTGGCCCAGAACCAGCGCGGCGAGGTCGTGTGCCAGTACCGGCGCAAGATCTTCGTGCCGCGGCGGACCGACCAGGAGATCGATCCGGAGGCGAAGGCCACCGACCAGCCGGCCTTCCCCTGGGACGACTCGCCGACCCTGAGCATCCCCATGCCGAGCGATCAGTCGCCGGCGGCTTTCGAGGGCGTGACGACGCCCGGGACGCTGCTGGGAGAGCTGAAGCCGGGCCGCGTGTTCGTGCACAAAAACGGCCGGACGGTCACAGACGAGCACCTGCAGTGGACCTACAAGGTCATGAACACGCACCCGCTGCACTACGACCGGCTGTACTCGACGGGTCGCAAGGGACCGATGTCAGGCGAGCCGATCGTGTACGGCGGTCTCGTGTTCGCGTGGCTGCTGGGTCTGGCCAGCCGCGACACGTCGGAAAACGGCGTCTGGGAGCTGGGCTGGCACGACGGCTATCACACGCAGCCGACCTTCGCCGGGGACACCGTCTCGTCGCTGAGCCGCGTGCTCTCCGTCGAGGAGATCAGCCTCCACGGGGGCGAGCCGGACGCCGGCATCGTCCGCTTTCAGCTCGTGGGCGTGAAGAACGTCCGGGCCGAGGAGGCCCTGGAGAGGTTCGGCGTGGAGCTGTTCGAGCGCGAGAACGACAAGAAGAAGGCGGGCAAGGACAAGATCCCGGAGAAGATCTTCGAGATCGAGCGCGAGGTCCTCGTCCGCAAGGACCTGCCGTAGGGAGCACCGAATGGCCGAGACGACGCCGCGGGTCGGGATCCTCATGGGGAGCGACTCGGACTGGCCCGTGATGAAGAAGGTCGTGGACGCGTGTCGCCGGTTCGACGTCGCCTGCGAGGTACACGTCATGTCGGCCCACCGGACGCCGGACGACGTGGCGCAGTACGCGCGGACCGCCCACGAGCGGGGGCTGCAGGTCCTCGTCGCCGGGGCGGGCATGGCGGCCCACCTGGCGGGCGTCGTCGCCGCCTTCACGCCGCTGCCCGTCATCGGCGTGCCGTGTCCGGCGAAGAACCTGGACGGCCTGGACGCGCTCCTGGCCATGGTCCAGATGCCCAAGGGCGTGCCCGTCGCCACCGTGGCCATCGGCGGGGGCCAGAACGCGGGGCTCCTGGCCGTGCAGATCCTCGGCACGGGCGACGCGAAGCTCCGCGAGGCCTTCCTGGCCTACAAGGTAGAGCTGGCGGAGGAGTCCCGGGCCCGGACGGTTCCGGACGAGTAACGTGCCGAGGCTGGAACCGACGCAGACGTCGCGCCATGGTACGCGCGTCACGGGAGGGAGTGTGTCCATGAGCTGGAATCGGGTGTGGATCGCGGCGTGCGCCGTCGCGCTGATGGGATGCGGGTCGGACGACGGCGGCGACGGAGACCGCACCGACGTCCCGGTGGATACGTCCGGCGTCGAGGACGTCGCTCCGGACGTGGAGCCCGACGTGGTCGAGCCGGACGCCGTGGAGGACGTCGCGGAGCCGGACGCCGGGAGCGACGCCGGTCCGGACGCCGCAGACGTCGAGGACGACGTGCCGGAGCCCCAGGTGGGCGTGCCGGATGCGCTTCCCTTCGAGCTGGAGCGCGAGGCGGCGGGCGATCCCGTGACCCAGCAGGAGGTCGACGCCTTCACGGAGACCATGACCTCCTTCTGGAAGGACACGCAGTACTTCCGCTGGGTCCGCTTCACCAGCCACGGGATTCATCCGGGCAACGAGGAGGGCTGGCCCGACTACGCCATGTGGTGGCAGGACACCTCCGCGACGAAGGAGGGCGACACCATCACGTTCAGCCACGTGGGCCGGGGCGACAACATCGAGCTCCGCACCGGCAAGGTGTTCAACGTCGCCATGTCCGGCTACCTCGCCACGGGCGACGACGACATGAAGTGGGTCGCGACCCAGTACGCGAAGGGCTTCGTCGCCATGTCCATGGGCATGGAGTGGGGCGAGGACGACCCGGTGAAGTACCTCCAGCCGCGGGCCATCTTCACGCGGAACCACGGCTACGAGATGGACGGTGGCCGCAAGGTCTTCGTGGACTACGACCCCGCCCGGAAGCCCGCGGACGACTGGAACGCGGCGACCATCCAGAACACGGACAACCCGTACTGGGGCGACATCTGGATCCGGAACCAGCGGAGCAAGGACGACGTCCCGCACATCTTCCGGACGATCCCCGTGCTCATGCAGGCCGCCGAGCAGGCCGAGGACGAGGCCGTCCGGGAGGCCGCCGGCCGCGCCCTCGAGTACCTCCGCGGGTTCGCCAAGGACATCGTGGACCAGGGCTACCTCATCCGGACCAAGGGCGAGGACGGCGTGGCCCACGTGCCACGAAAGGAGGACGGCACCATCAAGGATCTCGCCAGCCTCGTGATGTGGGAGGAGTTCTTCCCGAACGGTGAGTGCACCGCCAAGCTGGCCGCGGGGCTCATCGCCTACGGCGAGACCTTCGACAACGACTGCGGGAAGGGCGACGGCGGCGAGTACGAGACCATCGCCACCACCAACCACTACTTCAACTACGCCATCATCCGGTACTTCCACGTGGCCGCCGCCTACAACGCCCTGGCGCACGGCGAGTACGATATGGCCAGGGAGCTCCTCGTGGGCCTCGGCGAGCGCGCGGACGCCATCCTCCACGACGACTCCATGCCCCACTACGGCAAGGGCCAGTGGTTCGCGGACGCGGCGGCCTTCCTGCTGATCTCGGCGGCGGCCGGGATGCCGCTCACCGACGAGGAGGCCCGCCTCGTCCAGGAGCAGTACACCCTGTCGGCCGAGCACTACCGCGGCTTCGAGTACTGGGATCCGTGGGACGCCTCCGTGCCGGACGGGCCGTTCGACTACAAGCCACACCGGGGGAACGCCGCCGAGGGGCAGGACGCCGTCCGGCCACCGACCCTGGGCTACCTGCTGGAGTACTGCCAGTCGCCGCTGCGGAACCCCGCCGGGGCGCAGGTGGTGGACTGCGAGCGCATCCTGGACCCCTCGTCCTGGTAGAGCGCTCTCGTCCGGACGGGATGCTCGCGCCGAGCCGTCGAGGCGCCAGGGTCGCGAGGGAATCGCGCCGGCTCGGGCGCCACGCCGGGGCGGTCTGGTAGAACGGCGCCGTCACCGGTGGGGCTCGCGCAGGGGTTCCAAGGCGCGAGGCGCTCGGGGAGAGCGCGTTCCGGGACATGGTTTCAGGCTCGTCGTGACCATGTGCGCAACGAATCCGTCCGAACCCGTCATGAGGTGGGCGGGCGGGGGCGGGGCCACCCGCGGCCGACTCGCCGCGAGCCGCGAGGCGAGGCCCCTCTGGCTCGCGGCCCCGAGCGCCAGGCCGGGCGGGGACTCGTTGCAGACCCGGAGGTCCTCTGCTAAGTGCGCAGGACCGTTCGGGCTTCGTGCGAGGAGACTGCGATGGCTGCAAGTGGACCGGCGCCGGGCCGGGGATCC
Source organism: Myxococcota bacterium (assembly GCA_051747385.1). Lineage (GTDB taxonomy): Bacteria > Myxococcota_A > UBA9042 > PHBI01 > JACKFB01 > JBNJGB01. The sequence goes on along the minus strand of JBNJGB010000013.1, from coordinate 88,516 downwards.
TATCGCGAGCTGACCGTCGCCTCGGTCGTGCTCGGCGTGCTTCTGGGCGCGCTGATGACCGCGGCGTTCGTCTACATCGCGCTCAAGCTCGGCTTCACGCTCCCCGGCTCCACCGTGGCGGCCATCCTCGGCTTCGCCGTCCTCCGCGGCATCCTGCGGAAGGGCAGCATCGTCGAGAACAACATCAACCAGACGGTGGCCTCCGGCGTGAATACGGCCTCGGCGGGCGTGGCCTTCACCCTGCCGGCCCTGTTCCTCCTGGGCGCGGAGAATCCGGAGCTGGCTCCCGGTGAGGGCTGGGCGGCGATGTTGCCGTTCATCCTGGCCGGCATCTCGGGGTCCTTCCTGGGCATCGTGCTCATCATCCCGCTCAGAAAGCAGATGATCGAGTTCGAGCGGTTGCGCTTCCCCAGCGGCATCGCCGTGGCCAGCCTCCTGAAGTCGCCCGGCGCCGGCGCGCGCCAGGGCATGCTCCTCGGCGGCGGGTTCCTGGTCGGCGGGCTGTTCACGACGGCCGTCGAGCTGGGCTTCCTGCCGGGGCTCGTGCCCCTCACGGGCCTCGTCGGCCTGCCCGAGTACGCCCCCGTCGAGTTCGGCATCAGCTTCGCCAGCCTCGGCGCGGGCCTGTTGGCCGGGCGCGGCGGCCTGCCGTTCGTCTTCGGCGGGATGCTGGCCTGGTGGGTCATCAGCCCGCTCGCCGTGAGCCAGGGGTGGGTCCCCGACCTGGGCGGCATGGAGGGGGCGGGCGGGTACCTCAAGGACGCCGTGGTCTATTCGTCCATGCTGCGCCCCCTGGGTATCGGCATCCTCATCGGCGGGGCGCTCGCCGGCGTCGTCGCCGCCTTCCCGGCGCTGAAGAGCGCGCTGGGGAGCCTGTCGGCGGCCGCCCAGACGCGGGCGGGTGCGAGCGGCGGTCCCGGCGCCAGCGACGAGATGTCGAGCCGCGTGATGTACATCGGCCTCGGCGCCGCGGTGATGGTCCTGTTCGCGGCCTCGCTCATCGGCGTCGGGCACGTCTCGGTGGGGCAGGGCGCCCTCATCGCCGTCGTCGGGACCATCTGGCTCGCCATCGCCGGCCTCATCGTCGCCGAGGCGACCGGCATGACGGACATCTCGCCCCTGTCCGGCATGGCGCTCATCGGCGTCACGCTCATGTTCTTCCTCACGGCGGGCAATATCGTCGCCGCCGTGCTGCTCGGCGTGGCCATCTGCATCGGCATCGGGCAGTGCGCGGACATGATGGCCGACCTCAAGTCCGGCCACCTGGTCGGCTCCCGGCCCAAGGCCCAGCAGACGGCCCAGTTCCTGGTGGCCTGGATCGGCGTCCCCGTCGCTGTTGGCGCGGTCTTCCTCTTCTGGAGGTCCCCCGGCTTCGGCGCCGGCATGGACCTCAGCGCGCCCCAGGGACAGGCTCTCGCGGCCGTCATGCACGGCCTGAGCACGGGGGACGTGGCCCTCGACAAGTACGTGGCCGGGACGGCCCTGGGCGCCGTCCTCGGGCTGTTCCCCGTCAGCGGCGTCGGGGTCCTCGTCGGCCTGGCCATGTACCTGCCGTTTTACATCACCGTGACCTACGGCATCGGCTGCGCCGGGAACATCCTCCTGGAGCGCGGCATGGGTCATCGCTGGATGGCCAGCACCCTGGTGCCCGTCTCGGCGGGCTTCATCATCGGCGAGGCGCTGCCGAGCCTGGTCATCAACGCCGCCCACGCGGTCGGATAGGAGCCCGGCATGAGGCGCATCGGAACCATCCTCGTCATCCTGGGCGTGGGCCTGGCGGCGGCCTCCGGCGCACGCAACACGGACGAGCTCGTCGAGCGGCAGCGGGTCGAGGGCCGGAAGGCCCTGGCCCCGGAGGAAGAGGCGGGGGACCTGGAGGTCCCGCAGGTCGCCGAGCCGACGAGCCGTCTCGCGGCCTGGTTCGAGGCGAACGGCCTGCCGTTCGTCGCCGGCCTGCTCCTGGTGGGGGCCGGCGCCATGGTCTTCCGACGGGCGGAGCGGCACGCCATGGGCGCCGACCTGAAGCCCAGCGGCGGAGGCCACGGGGGCCCCCTGGACCTGAGCGAGGCCCTGGAGCGGCTGGCCGGGGACCTGCTGGGGCTGCGGGACGACCTGGGCGCCGACGCCGGGGACACGGAGGCTCTCAAGGCCCGCATGGAGGCGCTCCAGCTCGATCAGCTCGATCCCATCGTGGAGGCGCGCCACCAGGTGCAGATCCAGTACGGGGTCGCCGGGATGGCCGCGCTCATGGGGCCGCTGTCGTACGGAGAGCGCTACCTGAACCGCGCCTGGTCGGCCCTCGTGGACGGCTTCCCCGAGGAGGCCACGGCCTCTCTCACGCAGGCTGCAGAGGGCGTCGCAGAGGCCCGGGACGCCCTGGGCCGCCTCATGGCCGGTTGAGGGCTCCGAGGAGCGTCCCCGGCGGCGTGCCCACGGGCAGGGCGGAGAGACGTCCCAGGGCGCCGCGCTCGCCGCCGAGGGCGTCCAGGGCCAGGCTCCCGTATAGCTCCCGGTAGAGGCGGACGACGTGGGCGCGGAGGCGCCGGTCGCGCCGGGCGGCGAGGTCCGGGGCCAGGGTGCGGCGGTGCTCGTCCAGGGCCTCGAGGAGCGCCTCGACGCCCTCGCTGCTCGACGCCGACACCTGGAGCACCGGGACGTCGCCGCGGCCGAGGGTGGGCAGGGACCGTCGGAGCTCCTTGGCGGTCCGGCGGGCCGGCGTGCCCAGGTCGGCCTTGTTGACGACCAGGAGGTCCGGGACCTCCATGAGGCCGGCCTTGAGGAACTGGAGGGTGTCGCCGCTGGCGGGCTGGACGATGACGACCGTGGTGTCGGCGACGCTCGAGACGTCCGTCTCGCTCTGGCCGACGCCGACCGTCTCCACCAGCACCCGTTCCAGGGCGGCGCGCATGACCAGCACGGCGTCGAAGGTGGCCGGCGCCAGGCCGCCCAGGCGGTCGCGAGCGGCCATGGAGCGCACGAAGACGCCCTCGTCCCGGCGGGTGCGACCCATCCGGGCCCGGTCTCCGAGCAGCGCGCCGCCGCTCAGGCGGGACGTGGGGTCGACGGCCACCACGCCCACGGTGCGCTCGCGCTCGCGCCACGCCTGGATGAGGCGGCCGGCCAGGGTGGACTTCCCCACGCCGGGCGGGCCCGTCAGGCCCACCACGTGGCCGCCCTCGCGCGGGGTGAAGGCCACCTCGTCCACCAGGGCCCCGGCCGCCTCGCGGTGCTCGGCCCGGCTGGACTCCAGGAGGTTCATGGCCCGGGCGAGGGCCCGCCGATCTCCCCGGCGGACGTCCTCGGCGTCGGGAGCCTCCACGGGATCAGCCCTCGATTCCCTGGCGCGCGGCGACGGCCCGCGCGATCTCGACCATGATGGCGTTCAGGTCGAAGTCCTGGGGCGTGAACACGCGCGCCACGCCGCGGTCGAGCAGCGCCTTGCGGTCCTCCTCCGGGACGATGCCGCCCACGACGACCGGGACGTCGCCCATGTGGTGCTCCTCCAGCAGGCGCAGCACCTCGGGGACCAGCTCCAGGTGGCTGCCGGAGAGGATGGAAAGGCCCACGGCGTGGACGCCCTCCTCCTCGGCGGCGGTGGCGATCTGCTCGGGCGTGAGCCGGATGCCCTCGTAGACCACCTCCATGCCCACGTCGCGGGCGCGGACGGCGATCTGCTCGGCCCCGTTGGAGTGGCCGTCGAGGCCCGGCTTGCCGACGAGGAGCTTGAGGCGGCGCCCCAGGGCCTCGTGGACGCGCTCGACCTCGGCCCGGGCGTCGGACAGCGCCGTCTCGTCGCCGCCCGCGTGGCCCTGGCCGCCGGAGATGCCCGTGGGCGCCCGGTACTCGCCGAAGACCTCGCGGAGGGCGGCGCCCCACTCGCCGGTGGTCACCCCGGCCAGAGCGCAGCGGATGCTGGCGTCCATCACGTTGTCGCCGGCCTTGGCGGCGTCCTTCAGCCCGGTCAGGGCGGCCTGGACCTCGTCGTCGTTGCGGTCGGCGCGCCAGGCGCGGACGTTGTCGACCTGGGCGCGCTCGGCCTCGGGGTCGACCTTGAGGATGCCGCCGTCCGACTCGGTGGTGAGCGGGGAGGGCAGGCCCTCCTCCCAGCAGTTCACGCCGACGACCTTCTGCTCGCCGGACTCGATGCGACGGAGCCGCTCGGCGTTGGCCTCCACCAGGCGCGACTTCATGGCGCCGGAGTCGATGGCGGACAGGACGCCTCCCTGCTCCTCGATCCAGCGGAGGTTCTCGTCCACCGCGCCCATGAGCTCGCCCTCGAGGCGGGCCACCTCGTCGGAGCCGTCGAAGAGGTCGTCGTGCTCCAGGAGATCCGTCTCGTAGGCCATGATCTGCTGGAGCCGCAGCGACCACTGCTGGTCCCACGGCCGCGGCAGGCCCAGGGCCTCGTTCCAGGCCGGAAGCTGCACGGCGCGGGCGCGGGCCCGCTTGGACAGGACGACGCCCAGCATCTCCAGGGCGATGCGGTAGACGTTGTTCTCCGGCTGCTGCTCGGTCAGGCCCAGGCTGTTCACCTGCACGCCGTAGCGGAAGCGGCGGAGCTTGGGCTCCTCGACGCCGTAGCGCTCGCGGGTGATGCGATCCCAGAGCTTCGTCATCACGCGGAGCTTCACCATCTCCTCGACGAAGCGCATGCCCGCGTTCACGAAGAAGCTGATGCGGCCGACGACCTTGGGGAAGACCTCCGGATCCACCTGGCCGCGCTCGCGGATGGTGTCCAGCACGGCCATGGCGTTGGCCATGGCGTAGCTCACCTCCAGCGTCGGCGTCGCGCCGGCCTCCTGGAGGTGATAGCTGCACACGTTCACCGGGTTCCAGCGCGGGATCTCCCGCACCGTGAACTCGATGACGTCCGCCGTCAGCCGCATGGAGGGCTCCGGCGGGAGCATGTAGGTCCCGCGGGACAGGAACTCCTTCACGAGGTCGTTCTGGGTCGTGCCCCGCAGGTCCTTGCGGTCCGCGCCCTGGCGCTCGGCGGCCGCCACGTACAGCGCCAGCAGCCAGGGGGCCGTGGCGTTGATCGTCATGGAGGTGTTCATCCTGTCGAGGGGGATATCCTCGAAGAGCACCTCCATGTCCCCCAGGTGGGAGACGGGGACGCCCACCTTGCCCACCTCCCCGCGGGCGATGACGTCGTCCGGGTCGTAGCCGGTCTGGGTCGGCAGGTCGAAGGCCACCGAAAGGCCCGTCTGACCGCGGTTCAGGTTGTCCCTGTACAGGCGGTTCGAGGCCCGGGCGGACGAGTGCCCGGAGTACGTCCGCATCATCCACGGACGCCGGCTCTTGTCCGGTCGGCCCCCGCCGCTCGACTTGTCGCTCATCGCTTCAGCCCCGTGGCCGGAAGGAGGCCGGGGAAGAACGGAGCCCTCCCCGGCGGTACACGTCAGCCCTGCGTCGCGGGGGCGGGTCAGCCCTGCTTCGCGCGGCTCTCCTCCAGGTTGTGGCAGCCGGGCACGATGGCGTTGACCGTCACGGCCATGTTTCCGGGCTTGTGCTGGTTCCGGTACATGAGGTCGTGGGCCTGGGGCAGCTCCGCGAAGGGGAAGACCTGGCCCATGCCCGTGTTCACCTTGCCGTCCATGACCAGGTGGTTCGCCTCGTCGCACTCGTAGCGGCTGGCGAAGTGGCTGCCCTGGATGCGCTTCTGACGCATCCACACGTAGCGGGCGTCCATGGTCAGGTTGTAGCCGGTGGTGCCGGCGCAGAAGACGACCATGCCGCCGCGCCGGACCACGTACGCGCTCACCGGGAAGGTCTGCTCGCCCGGGTGCTCGAAGACGATGTCCGGGTCCACGCCGCCGGTGATGTCCCAGATGGCCTTGCCGAACTTCCGGACCCGCTTGACGTAGTCCTTGTAGGCAGCGGCGTCCTTCGAGTCGGGCATGGGGCCCCAGCAGTCGAAGTCCTTGCGGTTGATGTAGGCCTTGGCGCCGAGGTCCATGCAGTACTTGCCCTTCTCCTCGGTGGAGACCACGGCGATGGCGTGGGCGCCGGCGGCCTTGCAGATCTGGATGGCCATCGTGCCGAGGCCGCCGGAGCCGCCCCAGACCAGGACGTTCATGGCGGGCTTCAGGGTGTGCGGGTGGTGCCCGTAGAGCATGCGCCACGCGGTCGCGTAGACGAGCATGTAGCAGCCCGCCTCCTCCCAGGTGAGGATCTGCGGCTTCGGCAGGACCTGCTGCGCTTGCACCTTGGCGAACTGGGCGAAGCCGCCCCAGGTCGTCTCGTAGCCCCAGATCTGCTGCTTCCGGCACAGCATGGGGTTGCCGCCGTTGCAGTTGTGGCACTGGCCGCAGGTCTGGTTGCAGTGGAGGACGACCTCGTCGCCCACCTCGTAGTTGCGGACGGCGTTGCCGACCTTCCACACCACGCCGGACACGTCCGAGCCGGCGATGTGATAGGGCACCCCGTGCAGATCGATCGGGCTCAGCGGCTTGCCCAGCCCGGCCCAGACGCCGTTGTAGTTCACCCCCGTCGACATGACGTACACGAGCACCTCGTCCGGCCCCACCTCGGGGACGTCGACCTGCTCGTGCTGGAACGCCTCCATCGGCTCGCCGTGGCGCTCCTTTCGGATGGTCATGGCGTGCATCTTCTCGGGCACGACGCCCAGGGGCGGGATCTCGCCGAGGTCGTAGATCTCCTTCGGGGCGTCCTGGCTGGATACGGTCATCGGGCTGCTCCGTCTGGGAGAGGGGATTCAGGCAAGGTGGAGCGGGCGAATGCTCCACCCTTCGGAGCCTACGACGCGCCGCGTCAGGCGGTCAACAGGGCCCGGCTCCGCTGCCTGTTCCGGCATTCGCCCACCGATTCGGGCCCATCTGCGGCGTCACCGTCACCGATTCGTGCTCGAGGTAGCTCGGCTATCCCTCCGCGCGAATCGGCAACGCTTCCTTGCACCTGGACCCGCCTCGGCGCGCTCGGTGCTCGGCCAAGTCAGCGGATCCGGGCCGGGCTTCCCCGGTGGTCTCGCAGGATTCCGGGCGCTTGACCCGCCGGGTCGGCCCGCGCATCGTCGGAGCATGGAGTCGGCCCGACCATCCCTCGTGATCGCGGCCCACGGATCGCGGACGCCGGGGTGGGAGGAGCGCATCGTCGAGTTCCGGGACCACGTCGCGGAGTCGCCGGGCGTGATGGACGCGCTCGCCACCGTGGACGTCGCGTACCTGGAGGGGGGCGCCCCGTCCATCCCCGGCGCGGTGAACGGCCTGCTCGAGGGCGGCTGTCCCCGGGTGCTGGTGGCGCCGCTGTTCCTGACGGCCTCGACCCACCTGGCCGAGGACCTGCCCGGGCTGCTGGGGCTGGCCGTCCCGACCCACGTGCGGCGGAGGCTGAAGGGGGAGGGCCACACGCCCCTGCCGCCGGGGCTTCCCGTGACCCTGCTGGACCTGGGGCCGCTCGACGAGCTCCTCGCCCAAAACGTGCAGCGCCGCTTGAGCCTGCGGGCCCGCGAGCCCTCGGAGGAGGCCGTCGTCCTGTGCGCGTACGGCTCGTCCATCCACCACGCCCGGTGGGAGGAGCTGCTGGGGAGGGTGGGGGAGCGCCTCGTGCGGTGCGGGTGGGCGTGGGCGTGCCACGCGTACGTGGGGCACGTGGTGGGCATGTCGCCGGAGCCGACGCGCGAGGCGATCGCGCGGGCCGGGGGCGTCGAGGGCGTGCGAAGGGTCCACGTCGTGCCCCTCCTCATGGGCGTCGGCCGCCTGCAGTCGGAGGTCATCGCGTCCGCGGTGCGCGATGCGGGCGACGAGGCCCGGGGCTGGCGCGTGTCCTACGAGCAGGACGCCATCCTCCCGGACGGGGACCTGGCCGCCCACATGGGGGCGGTGGCGCTGTGCGAGCTGGGCGTGTTCCCCACCATCGACCGCGGCGCGACCGCCTGAGGACCGGCCGGTCCGCTTGACCGTCCCGGCGCATGGCGTGAACATCCGAGCCCGGAGCGGCCCCTGAGACCCCACGACGAGGCGGACGAGATGCTGAAGCGGATCCCCGGTGCCATCGTGTCGACGAGCCTGCTGCTCCTGGTTGCCTGCGGCGGCGCCGAGACGGAGGAGGGCGGCGAGTCGGACGAGGCCTCGCTCGTGGCGGTCGAGGTGACCGGAGAGGGCGAGGCCGAGATGTACGATCTCAACGGCGACGGCGACGCGGACGTCACGAAGGTCTTCACGCGCGTCGGCGCCGATCCCGAGGAGGGCGTGGAGGGCGAGCGGGTCCTGGCCCGCGCGGAGCTGGACGTCAACTTCGACGGCAAGATCGACATGCGCCAGTTCTTCAACGACAGCGGCGCCATGGTCCGCGAGGAGATGGACCTGGACTTCGACGGCCAGATCGACGCGGTCGACTATTACGTGGACGGCGCCATCTACAAGCGGGAGCTGTTCCTCAACTTCCGCGAGAAGCCCTCGATCTGGAAGTTCTTCGAGGAGGGCAAGCTCGTCCGCAAGGAGCGCGACACGAACGGGGACGCCAAGCCGGACACCTTCGAGTACTTCGAGGGCGATCGGCTCGTCCGCGTCGGCTTCGACAGCAACGGCGACGGCGAGCCCGACTACTACGAGGAGTCCGGGGAGTCCGAGGAGGAGTAGACCGCCGGGGACGGCGTTTCTGCTGGCGGGACGACTCCGACTCACCGGAGCGCGGGCGTCCCCGGCCGCGTGGGATCAGGGCTCCGAGGTACCCTCTCGGCCGTAGCGATCCTCGAGGCGGACGACGTCCTCCAGCTCCGGGGACGAGACCTCGATGAGGACCACGGGCTCGCGGGCCTCGAAGCGGTGGACCATGCCCGGGTGGACATCGAAGGACTCGCCCTGCTCGACGACCCGGACGCGGATCTCCTCGTCGGGGGAGGGCGCGTGGTGGAGGTGCAGCCGCCCGGAGAGCACGTAGATGCTCTCCCTCTTGCGCTCGTGGTACTGCAGGCTCAGCGCCTGGCCGGCGTCGATGTGGAGGAGCTTGCCGGCGTAGCGATCGGTGACGGCCCAGATCTCCTCGTATCCCCAGGGCTTGTCGACCCGCTTCATGCGCTCTCCTCCTGCGTCCGTTCCGGGCCCCGCGGGGCCCGAACCTCCAACTTAATGGATGCCGGCGCGGTACGCCATCCTTGCCTCTGGCGCCGCCGTGGACAAGATGGGGGGCAACGGGGCGCGCACGGCACCCCTCGAGAGCGAGACGGATGAAGATCTCCCGGACCCTGAATCGACTTCTGACGCGCGGCGACGCGCTACGGACCCATTTCGATCTCGGCCTGCGGGCCTACGACGCGGCGGATCCGGCGGGCGTGTCCCGGCACCGGGCGGCCGTCGGCCTGCTTCCCGAGGGCGGGACCTCCAGCCTCCCGTTCCTGGCGCTGCGGTGGCGCGAGCTGTGGCTGGAGGGGCGCCACGAGGAGGCCCTGGAGGTGGCCCGCGAGGCCGCGCGCCGGTTCCCGGAGGACCTGGACACCGTCCTGGAGCTCGCGGACGTGCTCCAGGAGATGCGCCTGGGTTCGGCGGCCGCGGAGCTGCTGGTGGACAGCGCCGAGCGCTTCGCCGACGAGCCCGACGTCTGGTACGAGGCCGGCGTCGCCTGCGAGCGCATCGAGGACTGGGAGGGGCGCCTCCGGTGCTTCGAGCGCGTCTGGGAGCTGGAGCACGACCAGGAGCCCACGTACCGGCTCTGGCTGCCCGAGGAGCGTTTCATGGACGTGGCCGAGGCCACCCTGGAGCGCCTGCCGCCCCGCGTCCGGGAGAACCTGGGCAACGTCGTGATCATCGTCGAGGACTACCCCGAGGAGTGGATCTTCGACACGGACGTGGGCGATCCCCGGCTCCTGGGGCTCTTCGACGGTCCGGGGCGCGCGTCGGAGGCCGGCGTCGACTTCGTGGCCATGGGCCCGTCGCGCATCTACCTGTTCCGGTGGAACATCGAGCGCATGTGCGGCAGCGACGCCGAGGTGGAGGAGCAGGTCGAGATCACCGTCCTGCACGAGGTCGGCCACTACCTGGGCCTCGAGGAGGACGAGCTGCACCTCCGCGGCCTGGGGTGAGCGAGGGGCGCTACGGCGCAGTCCCGGCGGTGACCACCACGCGGTCCACGTACCAGGCGGCCTCGACCGTCGGCGGATGGGCCTCCATCCGGAAGACGAGGGTCGCGCCGTACGAGGCTGCGTCCGCAGCCAGCGTGACCTGGCGCTCCGTCCAGCCCGTGCCGCTCTCTGCCGCGGTCGCCACCACGCCCATGGCGAGCACCTCCCCCTCGGGCGACAGGAGCCCCACGGAGCGGCTCCCGCCCACCCCCTCGTCGGCGCCGGACCACCACTCCACGAACCGGACGGTGATCCCGCCGACCTGGGAGAGATTCGGCAGCGGGGCCCGGGCGTCGGCGCTCCAGGCGTCGCCCGCGCTCCCCGGCAGGGCCAGGTGGAGGCTGCAGTCGCCGTCCCACGGCCCGGAGGGAGCGGCCGCGTCGTCGATCACGAAGCCGGCGCCGTCCCCCGAGGACTCGAAGCTCCACGCCCCGCCGTCGCAGGGGATCGACGAGGACCACAGGACCTCCTCGCCCTCGCACGCGGGGGAGGTGACGTCCACGCATCCGGCGGCGGGATCGCAGGCCGCCTCCACGCAGGCGTCCCCGCCGGGCGGGATGCAGTCCAGCGGCGCGTGCTCGCAGCTTCCGTCCACCGGGTCGCACGCGTCCACGGTGCAGGCGTCGCCGTCGTCGCAGTCCACGGGCGTGGCGCCGACGCAGGCGCCGTCGCTGCACGTGCCGACCGCGGTGCAGGGATCGTCGCCGCCGCACGGGGTGGCGTCCTCCGCGTCCTCGACGACGACGCAGGCCCCGGTGATCGGGTCGCAGCCGCGGGTGGCGCAGCTCGTGTCCTCGCAGGTGACGGGCTCTCCGCCGGTGCACGCGCCGCCCTGGCAGGTGGCGCCCTCCAGGCACGGATCCGCGGACTGGCACGCGATCCCGTCCTCGGTGGGGGTGTGCACGCAGCCTCCGGAGTCGGGGTCGCACGTGTCCACCGTGCACGGGTTGTCGTCGTTGCACGCCCGCGGCATCGACGCACACGCGCCGGCCTCGCAGGTGCCGCCGGACGTGCACGGATCCCCGTCGTCGCACGGGGTGCCGTCGGGGGCGGCCTTGTCGACGCATCCCTCGCCGGGCAGGCAGGTGGCGGTGGCGCAGGGCCCCGGCTCGGGGCAGGTCACGGGGGCCAGGTCCACGCAGACGCCGTCCTGGCAGACGCCGTCGCCGACGCACGCGTCGCCTGCTCCGCACGTCGCGCCGTCCGCGACCGGCACGTGAGCGCACCCGCCCGCCTCCGGGTCGCAGGCGTCCACGGTGCAGGGGTTCAGGTCGTCGCAGGACAGGGGCTTGCCGCCGCCGCACGTCCCGGCGGCGCAGGCCTCGCCCTGGGTGCAGGGGTCGCCGTCGTCGCAGGGTCCCACCGTGGGCAGGTGGTGGCAGCCGGAGACCGTGCAGAGATCGTCGGTGCAGGGGTTGCCGTCGTCACAGGGCGGGCCCGTCGCCACGCACTGGCCCTTCTGGCACGTCCCCGGCGCCTCGCAGCCGTCGCCCGGCGCTCCGCAGTCCGACCCGTCGGCCCTGGCGACCGTGGCGCACAGACCGGTGGAGGACTCGCACGCGGTGGTGAGGCAGGCCCCCTCGGGCTCGTCCTGGCAGGTCACGCGCTGCTCCGGGTCGGGCGCGCAGACGCCGTCCAGGCAGACCAGGGGCCCCTGGCACAGGTCGTAGTCTTCGCGCTGGAAGCCGACGCAGTCCGTGTCCTCGTCGCACGGACACGCGCCGGGGGTGCCCGCGCACACGCCCTCCGAGCAGGTGTCGCCGGAGGTGCACGGGTTCCCGTCCGTGCAGGGCGTCCCCTCGGGGGCCAGGAGGGTCTTGCACTCTCCCGTTCCCGGGACGCAGGCCGCCACCCGGCACGTCCCCGGATCGGGGCAGGTCACCGTCGACCCGGGGGCGATGGCGCACCGCCCGGCGATGCAGGCAAGGGTCCCGTTGCACGCGTCGGCGTCCTGGAAGGCCGTGCAGTCGTCGTCCGCCTCGCACGCGCACTCGGGATCCGGCTCGCCGGCGCAGGTCCCCTCGGTGCAGCGATCCCCGGTCGTGCACGGATCGCCGTCGTCGCAGGCCAGGTCCTCCGGCGCGACCGTGTGCTCGCACCCGGTGGCCGGGTCGCACGTGTCCGCCGTGCACGGGTCGTCGTCGGCACACTCGAGGGTTCGGCCTCCCGCGCAGGCGCCGTCGACGCACACCGTGTCGACTGTGCAGGCGTCGCCGTCGTCGCAGGGGATGCGGTCGGTGCGCGGCCGGGCCACGCACTCACCGTTCACGCACCTCGGCACGCCGCACGGGCCCACGTCCGCGGCTGCGGCGCACTGGGCGTGCGTGGAGCACGTGAGCCCCGCCGTGTCCACGGAGTCCTCCGCCGGATCGCCGGAGTCCCCGGGGACGGCTGTATCCTGGCGGCCTGCGTCCATGGAGGCCATGCCGCCGCCGTCGGCCGCGTCGCTGCATGCGCCCAGGGCCAGGGCGGCCAGGATCAGGGAGTTGGAGAGCCTTCGCATCACGTCTCGTCCGGGCGGCCGCCCACGGATGTCGACCACGCGGCCAGTGTCCGGGGCGGGCCGGCCCGGATCAAGCGGGCTCGGAGCCCGCGGGACATCAGCGCACGGGCACCATCACGGTCGGATACCCGGCCTTGCGCTCGAACTCGCGCTGGAAGGCGCCGGCCGTCTGCATGTCCTCGAAGGTCCCGATCTCGACGCGCCAGAGCGTCGAGTCGTCCTCGCCGGTGATGCGGCGGACCCGCGCGTCGTGGCCCTTCTTCCGAAGCTCGCCGGCGACCACCTCCGCCGGACCCTCGCTCTTCAACGAGGAGACCTCCAGCACGTACCGGGAGTCCGGAGCGGCCGAGCCGTCGAGCGCGGCGCGCTCCTGGTCCGGGGTGCGGTCCACCAGGGTGAAGGGCCCGACCTTCTTTGCGGGCTCGTCCGCCGCGGCGACGGGGATGGGGCCCAGGCTGCGCGCCGCGCCGGTGGCGTTGGCGGCGGCCATCTGCCGGTGGGTCTCGATGCGGGCCGCCTCGGTGGGATCGCTGGGGCTGGGCTGCGCGGACGGGCTCGAGAGCTCGTCGTCGACGGCGCGCGTGCCGGGGCGGATGCGGGCCAGCCGGGCCGTCCGGCTCTCCCCGCGCCCGGCCTCGTCGTCCTCCTCGGCCGCCAGGTCCCCGGCGACGGGCTCGAGCAGGCGGTCGCCGGCGCGCTGGCCGACGAGGACGCCCGCGGCGAAGGTCCCGACCGACACCAGGACGAAGCCGAGGATGGCGACCGCTACCTGTCGATTGTCCAGCTCGATCACGATCTTGTGTTTCAGCTTGTCCAGGTCTCGCATGGGAGGCTCGCTGGTGCAGGTGGGGACCAAGGAAACTGCGGCCGCCCCTGGATGTCGGGGAGGAGGGAGGGGCGACCGCAGTCCCCTGGAACTGGTGGCGCGGCTGCTAGCGCGCCGGGTCGCGTCGGTCGGCCAGGTCGATGACCGTGGCTCCGCGGCGGGAGCACGGACCGTGCCGGCGTTCGCCGCGTCCACTCCGCTCGCCCGCCGAGGCGCCTTGGCCGGGGCGGCCGACCCGGTAGGCGTCGGCCCAGCGGGAGTCCCGCGACAAGCGCAGGCTGTGGTATAGGTAGCAGCGGGTGCGCGCCATGGGTACTCCCCTTGTTCTCCTAATGATTCCAGCGGGTTCTTTTGGGCTCCCGCGGCACGGATGGGAGCGTATGACCACCCGGTGGCGCGGTCAAAAAATCCCCACGGACTTTTCGAGGAGGAGCCGGACCATGCCACACCACGTCATCGAGACCGCCGCCGCGCCCGCCGCCATCGGCCCGTACTCGCAGGCCGTACAGGTCGGGGGCACGACCTGGTGCTCGGGCCAGATCCCCCTGGATCCGGAGACGGGCGACGTGGTGGGCGAGGGCGACGTGGCCGCGCAGACGCGCCAGGTCATGAAGAACCTCTTCGCGGTCGTGGCCGCGGCCGGCCACGGCGTCGAGGACATCGTCAAGACCACCATCTACGTCACGGACATGGGCGACTTCGCCACGGTCAACGAGGCCTACGAGCAGGCCCTCGCCGGGCATCGCCCCGCGCGCGCCACCGTGCAGGTGGGCGCTCTTCCGAAGGGAGTCGACGTCGAGATCGACGCCGTGGCGGTGAAGACGGGCTGATGGTCAGCCGGCTTCGACGGCCTCGTCCATGGCCTCGCGGAGAGAGCGCAGGAACTCGGAGGCCACGGCCGGGGCCTCCACCGGGGCGCGGCCGGCCATGGCGTCCACCAGGGCGGAGCCGACGACGACCCCGTCGGCGAATCCGGCGACGCGCGCGGCGTCCTCGGGCGTCCGGATGCCGAAGCCCACGGCCACGGGCAGGCCGGTGCCCTCCCGGATGGCGGCGACCCGCTCCGGGAGGTCCTGCGCGCCCGCCACCTCGCCGCCCGTCACCCCCGCCACCGACACGCAGTAGGCGAAGCCGGAGGCGTGCTCGGCGATGGTTCGTACGCGCGCGGCGTCGCTCGTGGGGGTGAACAGGCCGATGAAGTCCAGCTCGGCGGGGCGCGTGAAGCGCGTCAGCTCGCCGGCCTCCTCCGCCGGGAGGTCGACGACCAGGAAGCCGTCGGCGCCCGCCCGGGCCGCGTCGTGACAGGCGCGCTCGAGCCCGTAGCGGTGCAGCGGGTTCAGGTAGCCGAACAGCACGAGCGGCACGTCCGGGTGCCGCTCGCGGAAGGCCGCCACCGTCTCCAGGATGTCCCCGAGGGCGATGGGGCGGGCCAGGGCGCGGGTCATCGCCTGCTGGATGATCGGGCCGTCGGCCATGGGATCCGAGAAGGGGACGCCCAGCTCGATCACGTCGGCGCCGCCCTCCACGAGGGCGTCCAGGACGTGGGCGGTGGTGCCCAGGTCGGGATCCCCCGCGGTGATGTAGGGGATGAGGGCCGCGCGGCGCTGTCGACCGAGGCGCTCGAAGGTCTGGCGGATTCGAGAGGTCACGGCGGGGACCATGCCCCACTGGCCGGGTCGCCGCAATCGGGAACCTCCGGCGAGCCGGAAGCCAGGGCAATCGCAAAGTCGGACAAGTGTGGGCCGCCCGGCGGTACGGCGCCCAGCGCCGGATTGCACCCGCTCGGAAACGATGGATATTGCGCGTCTGAGAGCAGGCAAGGGCACGGGCAAGGGCAAGGAAGGGCGGTCGACCTTGCGACCGCCCTGGACCGGGAGCCGGACGCGATTGACCTGCCGCGGGCCGCGTGCTAGCGCTTCTGCCACCCGGGTCCGGCCCCGCGGCGTGGCCACACGCGCCCGGAAGACGGGCCGTCCGGGTCGAACGACCATCGATCCAAGGAGCTGGACATGGCTGGCACCCAGGGTGTCTTCGACGACATCGAGAAGAGCATCTCCGCCGATCCGGAGAAGACGAAGTCCGACATCGACGGCGTGTTCAAGTTCGTCGTCACCGGCGACGACGGCGGCACGTGGGTAGTCGACTGCAAGCAGGTCGACGTCCGCAAGGGAGACGAGGACGCCGAGGTCACCATCAACGTGGACGCGGACGATCTCGTCGCGATCCACGGCGGCTCGCTGGACGCCATGCAGGCGTTCATGATGGGCAAGATCCAGGTCGAGGGCGACATGGGTCTGGCCATGAAGCTGCAGCAGGTCCTGTAGCAAACTGCAGCGCGCACCACGCCCGCCGGCCCCGGTCGGCGGGCGTCGGTCGATCGGGGGGTTCGACGTGTCGACGCAACAGCGACGTGGCCGCCCCCTGGAGGGGCTGAGGGTCGTCGACTTCAGCCGCCTCCTGCCCGGCCCCTACGCCTCCCTCGTGTTGGCGGATCTCGGGGCGGAGGTGATCAAGGTCGAGCCTCCGCGCGGCGGCGACTACCTGCGCTGGCTGCCGCCCCTGGCCGGCGAGGTCTCCCACGCCTTCGCCGCGCTGAACACGGGCAAGCGATCGGTGGCCATCGACCTCAAGCATCCCGACGGGGTGGACGTGGCGCGGCGCCTCGTGGCGTCGGCGGACGTCCTCCTGGAGAGCTTCCGCCCGGGCGTCATGGATCGGCTCGGCCTGGGATGGGAGACGCTGCGGGCCGAGCAGCCCGGCCTCGTGTACTGCGCCGTCTCCGGCTACGGCCAGGACGGGCCGTACCGGGACAGGGCGGGCCACGACCTGAACTACGTGGGGCTCGCGGGCGTCCTCGGCCTTGCGGGGCCTGCCGATCGGCCCCCGGCCGTGCCGCCGGTGCAGGTCGCCGACATCGGCGGCGGGGCCCTCTGGTCGCTCGTGGGCATCCTCTCGGCCCTGTATCACCAGCAGCGGACGGGGGAGGGGGCCTGGGTCGACGTCTCCATGACGGAGGGCTCCCTGAGCTTCCTCCAGGCGGCCCTCGCGCCCCACCTCGCAGGTGGAGAGCCGCCGCCCGAGCGTGGGGGAGACACGCTGACGGGAGGGCAGGCCTGCTACGGGGTCTACGAGACGAAGGACGGCGGCTTCATGACCCTGGCGGCCCTGGAGCCCAAGTTCTGGCAGGCGTTCTGCCGCGCGGTGGAGCGGCCCGACCTCCTGTCCCGGCAGTACGGGGAGGGCGAGCAGGTCGAGGACAACCGCCGGGAGATCGCCGCGCTCTTCGCGTCGCGGACCCGGGCGGAGTGGGAGACCCTGCTCGCCGGGGTGGACGCGTGCTGCGAGCCGGTGCTGGCGCCGGACGAGGTGGCCGGACACCCGCTGCACGCCGCCCGCCGCAACGTGGTGGAGGACTCCGAGGGCACGCGCCGCCTCAGGACCCCGCTCCAGTCCCCGGAGGGCCCGGCGCCCGAGGCCGCGCCTGCCCTGGGCGCGGACACCCGCAGCGTCCTCGAGGACCTCGGGCTCGACGCGGCGCGGGTGGACGCCCTGATCGAGGCGGGCGCGGTGAAGACGTGAGGCCACGATCCCGCGCCGGCGCCGCTCCCTCGCCGGACCGGCCGCGCGGGGACGGGGGAGTGCCATGCCGGGTCGCCTGATCGGTCGCGCCCTGCGCATCCTCGTGATCCTCACCGGGATGGCGCTGGTCTGGTTCCTCGACCGGACCGGCCTCCGGTGGATCTGGTGGCGCCTGACGGGCGGTGGGGAGCCCTTCGCCCGGCTGCCGAACGAGGTCCTCGTGCGCGAGGCCTTCGAGGAGATGGGCCCGACGTTCATCAAGCTGGGCCAGGTGGTGGCCTCCAGCCCGGGGCTGTTCCCCAAGCGCTACAGCACCGAGTTCGAGAAGTGCCTGGACCGGGTGGCGCCCTTCGACGTGGACACCCTCCGGGACATCGTCTCCCGCGAGCTGGGCGAGCCCGTGGACAGCCTGTTCACGGATCTGGAGCGCGAGCCCCTGGGCAGCGCCTCGGTCGCCCAGGTGCACGGCGCGTCGCTCCCGGATGGGCGGGACGTGGTGGTGAAGGTCCAGCGCCCCTCCATCGACCAGGTCGTGGACGTGGACCTGTGGTGGATGCGCCTCGGGGCCTGGATCCTGGAGCGCCTGTTCCGGGGCGCGCGGCTGGCCAACCTCACCGGGGTCATCGACGACTTCGACCGGACCATCCACGAGGAGCTGGACTTCCGCCAGGAGGCCGAGAACCTCCGCGAGTTCAACCGCATCATGGACCAGCACGGCATCGAGGACGTCATGGCGCCCGAGCCGGTGGCCGGCCTCGTCACGCGGCGCGTCCTGGTCATGGAGCGCTTCCACGGGGTGAAGGCGGACGACGTGGAGGCCATCCGGAGCGTCGGCATCGACCCGGAGGAGTTCCTGCGCAAGGGCCTGCGGGCCTGGCTGCTGACCGTGCTGCTCCACGGCTACTTCCACGGGGACGCCCACGCCGGGAACCTCATGCTCCTGCCCGACCAGCGGGCCGTGGGCTTCCTCGACTTCGGCATCATCGGCCGCTTCGACGACGCGCAGCGCCAGCAGGTCATGCGCTACGTCCTCGCCTTCGCCGCACAGGACTACGAGGCCCTGGCGGACGTCATGATCGAGATCGGCGCCGTGAAGGAGGACGTGGACCGCGAGGGCCTGATCCGGGACCTGGAGCAGCTCTACGCGCCGCTGCTCGACAAGACCATGTCGCAGATCCACTACGACCAGATCCTCCCGGGCGCGACGCGGGTCGCCTATCGCCACGGGCTCACGCTGCCCCGGGAGTTCCTGCTCATCCTCAAGCAGATGCTGTTCTTCGATCGCTACGCGAAGGCGGCCGCGCCGAACCTGAACGTGTTCAGCGACTTCTACCTCGTGGACTTCCTCTTCTCGCCCGCCGCGCTCGACGCGGGCATCGACTTCAACGTGATGATGCCGCTGCTCCAGGAGGTGCAGCGGCGCCACCGCGAGCGCGAGGAGCAGCAAGGGGACGGCTGAGGGGCCCGGGACCCGCTCAGAACGCCAGGACGTCGTCGATGTCCGCGGCGTCCGTGAGCAGCATCACCACACGGTCCAGCCCCGCGGCGATGCCCGCCGACGGAGGCATGCCCTCCTCGAGCGCGCCCAGGAAGGCCTCGTCGAGGGGATACACGGGCAGATCGCGCTCCCGCCGTGCGCGGAGGTCCTCCTCGCAGCGGCGCCGCTGCTCCGCCGGGTTCGTCAGCTCTCCGAAGCCGTTGCCCAGCTCCAGCCCGGCGGCGTACAGCTCGAAGCGCTCGGCGACCCTCGGATCCCCTGGCTTCGGGCGCGCCAGGGACGCCATGGCGATGGGGTAGTCGGTCAGGAAGATCGGGCGCCCGTGGCCGAGGCCCGGCTCCACGTGCTCGACGAGGGCGCGAAGCTGCTCCGCGGCGGTGAGGCGCTCGGGCTCGACGATCCCGCCCCGGGTCCGGAGCGCCTCGAGGAAGGGCAGCCGCGGCCACGGCGGCGTCAGGTCCACCGTGTGCCCCTGCCAGCGGAGCGTGTCGCCGCCCGCCAGGCGGCGCAGCCAGGCCTCGCAGTCCGCCATGATGTCGTCCACGCCGGCCCAGGGACGATACCACTCGATCATCGTGAACTCGGGCCGGTGGTGCCGGCCCCGCTCGCCGTCGCGGAACACACGCGCCACCTGGAAGATCGGGGGCGCGCCGCCCGCCAGGAGGCGCTTCATGTGGTACTCGGGCGAGGTGATGAGCCAGCGCGTCCTGGCGGGCTCGCCCGGGCCGGGGCGCTGGTGGACCTCGGTGGCCTGCAGGTGGACCTCGGTCCCGGGCGAGGCGACCACGAGCGGCGTCTCCACCTCCAGGAGGCCGCGCTCGCGGAAGAGGGCGCGCGTCGTCTCCAGCAGGTCGGCGCGGCGAGCCAGTCGCTCCCAGCGCCCCGGGTCGGCGAGGCGCATGGGATCGCCCGGCCCCGGCCATTCCCCGGTGGGGTGGCGGTGGAGCACCTCGAGGGTGGGCGGCGGTCCGGGCTCGACGCGCACCAGATCGCCGACCCGCACCGCCCCGGCGGCGCGGACCTCGACCCGGCGCAGGTGCCCACCCGGGACCTGGAGGAGGAGGGCGTCGCCCTCGACGCGGGCGACGCGCCCGGTGAGGTCGTCGGCCCCGTCGCCTCCTCTCACTTCACGCGGCCCTGGTACTCGCCGGTCCGCGTGTCGATCTTGATGACCTCGCCCTGGTCGATGAACAGGGGGACCTGGACCTTGGCGCCCGTGGACACCTCGGCGGTCTTGGTCGCGTTGGTCGCGGTGTCGCCCTTCACGGCCGGCTCGCAGTAGGTGATCTCGAGCTCGACGTGGTTCGGGATGTCCACCGTGACCGCGCGGCCCTCGTAGAAGAGGATCTCCACCGGCATGTTGTCGGTGAGCCAGCTCGCCGCGTCGCCGAGGGCCTCCCGCGGGACCGGGAACTGCTCGTAGGTCTCCGAGTCCATGAAGTGGAACGTGTCGCCCTCCTCGTACATCAGGGTGGCGCCCCGGTGGTCGAGGTCGGCGGGCTCCAGGGTCTCGCCGCTTCGGAAGCTCTTCTCGAGCGTCTGTCCGCTGACGAGGTTCTTGAGCCGCGTCCGGGTGAACGCGTTGCCCTTGCCGGGCTTCACGAACTGGAAGTCCACGACGACCCAGGGGGCCCCGTCCATCTTGATCTTCAGGTTCTTCCGGATGTCCGAGGTCTGGTACATGCACCTCTCCGCGCGTTGTTTCCTTCGTCGCGGGTCCTCTAGCACGAGGTCACGCCCTCGTCACGTCCACAAACACGACGGAGGGCGAGGGATTCCCGGGCGTGGAAGGCCGAGTCGCCGAGCCGGGAGGGGAAGACCGGAGGGGACGTGGGCTTCCCTCCCCCGGCTCGGCGACTCGTGGGGTGTGCAGGTGCGCGCGGAGAGGCGGAGCAGGGCCTCCGGATCCTAGAAGTAGAACATCCCCCGGAGGAGGACCTCGAAGTTCTTGGGGGAGATGTAGTCCCGCACCTCCACGGCGTCTCCAGCGAGATCGTGCACGCGCTCCAGGTCCTGCTGCGTGCGGATCTCGTCGCGGGCGTTCTCGTAGGTGCTCAGGGCGCGTCGGGTCACGTCGCGCTCGATGGACGCGTAGCCCGGGATGATCATGAAGAAGGACCCGTCGAGGGTGATGTGGTCCGTCACGTGCACCTCGAGGCCACCCCCGACGTGGTACGAGTTGCTCGGGGCCGTCACGGAGACCAGGTCGCCGAAGTTGCCCGCGCCGATGCCGGCGCCCAGGTAGACGCCGACCACGTCCGTCGGGATGGGATAGACGAGCCCGGTCGCCCGAAGCTCGGCGCCGAACTGGAGCTCGTCGTCGGGCTGCTGCGCGGGCATGTAGGACCAGGTGAGGTCGACGCCCAGGAACCAGAGCATCTTGAGGCGCAGGTTCATGTTGGAGACGATCTGCGAGTCCGGCGCCGCGTTCGGCTGCGCGGTGCGGTGGACGCCGAGCCCGGTGCCCAGGCCGAGGGTGATGGGGCCATTGTTGTCGGCCCGCGAGGGCGCCGCCCACGCCAGGGCGATGCCCATGGTCAGCGCCGCGGTGATCCAGGCTCGTCGCATCGTCTTCGCTTCCCCTCCGACGGGCGCACCCCGTCGATGCGTTGAGAGGGATTGCGAGGAGCGTGCCAGGGCGCGTCCGGACCTTGTGTTGGTGTGATTCCAGCCACTTGCGCCGAGGTGCGGCATGAGGTGGGGTGGGTCGCGCGTGACCCGGACCCGGGGGTTGTCGGGGTCGGGTGGGTCCGGCGTGACCCATGTGCCGCCGTGGACGAGCGCCGACCGGCGGCGGGTTGACGCGCGCGCGAGGCGGATCGCATAAGAGGGAACACGCGCGCGCCGGTCTCGGGGCGTGCGCTCCCGCCGCCAGAGAGGGCCCCCATGACCAAGTCCCAGCTGGTCGACAAGGTGACCGACCGCGGCAGCTATCCGCGCAAGGCGATCGAGGCGTCCGTGAACGCCATCTTCGACGGCATGGTCGAGGCCCTGCAGCGGGAGGAGCGCATCGAGGTCCGAGGCTTGGGGAACTTCACCGTGCGACGGTACAAAGCCTACACGGGGCGCAATCCCAAGACGGGCGAGCAGGTGCGCGTGCCGGCGAAGCGCATGCCCTTCTTCAAGGTGGGCAAGGACCTGCGCAAGCGCATCAACGAGGAGTGAGGCTCGTCGCTCAGGAGCGCGTGGCTGCCCGCGCCGTCCGTCCGGCGCGCTCGAGGAGGACGACCACCGCGACCCCGCACGCGAACGTGACGAGGGTCA
Organism: Myxococcota bacterium; assembly: GCA_051747385.1. GTDB lineage: Bacteria > Myxococcota_A > UBA9042 > PHBI01 > JACKFB01 > JBNJGB01. Next base: position 66,768 of record JBNJGB010000013.1, on the reverse strand, counting down.
TCCCGGTGGTGGTGTCGAAGGCGGACGGGAGGACGTTCTCGGTGGCCCCGGCCGCCTTCGTCGTGGTGAACGGCCAGATCTTCCGCAGGGAGCCGAGCATCAGGCCGACCAGCGCGGCCATGGTGGTGTCGTGGGCGTGCTCCAGGAGCCAGTTGAGGGCCCGGGAGAACAGGGCGATGCCTACGAGCAGGGCGATCCCGAAAGTCGCGACGACCGGCAGCACCGACATGTCCTGGTCGTAGATGAAACTCCGTCCGCTGAACGCGACGTAGTGATACAGCCCGAACATCAGCAGGATGAACGAGCCCGAGATGCCCGGGAGCACCATGGCGGAGATCGCCACGCACCCGGCGAGGAACACGAAGGCGAGGGAGGGGTCGGCGCCGCCGTCGGTGGGCTCCGGCTGACGGACGGTGGCGCTCTCCGGTCCGCCATCCATGACGACGAGCGACCCGGCGGGCAGGTTGGCCACCCGGCCGGCCATGCGGCTCACTACGGGCACGCGGATCTCCTCCTGGCCCGGCTCGATGACCACGTCGTGGGCGGGGCCGAAGGCGATCTCGCGCTTGGCGGAGTCGCCCCCGTGGAGCGAGGTCATGAACACGACGCCCTGCTGGTTTAGGCTCCGGGCCTCCTCGGCGGGGCCGCCCATGTCCACCACGACCTCGCCGTGGGCGCGCTGGGCCGTGTCGAGCTGGAGGCCGACGAAGATCCAGGTGCCCGCGGCGAACAGGGCAACGGCGAGGAACTGCGCCGCGCCCCGCTTACGCATCATGCCGAAGGGGATGACGACCGAGGCCAGCACCAGCCCGAAGAAGAAGCCCTTCATCTGGGCCGGATAGCGGCCCAGCAGGGTGGGCAGGAAGCGTGCCCCGATGGCGAGCGCCACGACGATGCCCGCGCCCAGAAACGCCAGGAAGAGGACGTGGCCCGCGTACCGGCCGACCTCGTCGTCGCCCTGGGCGCCCGGGGTGCGCAGCCCCGCGGCCATGCGCACCCACAGCTCACGGCTGAACACCGCTCGGAGCATTCCTGGGCCGATGGCGCTCACCGCCGCCACGAAGCGCTCGTAGATCCCGAGGATGAGCGCCAGGGTGCCGCCGGAGACCCCCGGGATGACGTCGGCGAAGCCCATGCACATGCCGCGGAGCGAGTGGATCAGCCAGGCGATCAAGGCGCGACCTCCCTCGAGCAGTGGAGGCGGGAACCTAGCAGCGGCCACGGGACGGGGCAATCTCTTGCGGTGGCCGGCGTCGTGCCTATGGTCGCGGGACGGGGCGCTCCGGAGGCGCCCCCAAGGAGCTCGCGTGTTTCGTCTCTTCCTCCTGTTCACCCTCGTCCCCGTCCTCGAGCTGACCGTGCTCATCGAGGTCGGGGGCCTCATCGGCGCCTGGCCCACCATCGGCCTCTGCATCCTGACGGGGTTCGTGGGCGCTGGGCTCGCCCGGACCCAGGGCGCCGACGTCGTCCGCCGCATGCAGGACGTGTCGCGGCGGGGCGGCATCCCCGCGAAGGAGCTCCTGGACGGCGTGCTCATCCTGGTCGCGGGCGTCGTGCTGCTCACGCCGGGCTTCGTGACAGACGTCGCGGGCATCCTGCTGCTCCTGCCCCCGACGCGCGCGCTCGTCCGACACGCCGTGGCCGGCCAGCTGAAGGGCCGTGTGCAGGGCGGAAGCTGGTCGACCCTCGGCGGGAGCGAGCCGTTCGGAGGCGATCCACGCCGCGGGCCGTTCGGATCCGATCCCCGCAGCGGCGGCCCCGGACCGTTCGGTCCCGAGCCGCCGAGGGGAGGAGGCCGGCCCCCGTTCGAGGAACGCGGGGGCGTGATGGGCTCCGACCAGGAGATCGTCCCACCGGAGCGCGCGCCGCGACCGCCCCGGCGGAAGTCGCCCCGGGTCATCGACGTCGACGAGTCCTGAGCCCGGTCCGGACGAGGGTACACATCCTCACGGTTCCGAAGGGCTCGCGCCAAGGCGCGACGCCGCAAAGGCCAGGAGGATGCAGGGACGATGCAGTAGGAGCGCCGTCCGCGGCGGTCGCGATACCGGATGCTGCCGAGGCCGGCGGCGCCCCACTGCGCGATTCGCAGTAGGCGGAAAAGTGAGAAGTGAGTAGGCTTGACCCCTAGTGGAGGTAGCGGTCCCGGTCTCCGCCCCCGCGGCCTCCGTCGATCACTCGGAACCCCTTTCGTCGCTGCAAGCCGCGCTTGCGTGCGCGGAGCCAGAGGAGGCGCACGCGATCCTTCAGGAGCCTCGGGCGCCAGGTGCCGGTGATTAGCAGCCAGGCGCCGAGCACCCCGCCCAGGTGGGTGTGATACGCGAGGCCGCCGCCCGGGCTGGAGAAGAACATGACCGTGTCGATGCCCACGGCGATCCAGACGATCCAGCGGGCCTGCACCGGGATGACGAAGAAGAGCAGGATCGTCGCCGAGGGCATGGTGAAGCTGAAGGCGGCGAGCAGGGCCATGATGGAGCCCGAGGCGCCCACGACGGGGACGTCGAACCAGGAGGGGATCAGCAGGCCGGCGAGCACGGTGACCAGGCCGGCGATGAGGCCCGCGGCCAGGTAGAAGACCAGGAAGGCCTTCGGCCCCCAGCGGCGCTCGAGGGGCGGGCCGAGGAAGAACAGGCCGAGCAGGTTGAAGATGATGTGGCCGCCGCCCGACAGGTCGTGGAGCCACATGTACGTCCCGATCTGCCAGACGTGCAGGTCGAGGATCGCCGTGGTCGGCTGCAGCGCCAGGTCGCGATACAGCGACAGGGCCCAGCTCGCGCCCGCGAAGTTCACGAGGATGCTGAACAGCATCCAGATCGCGAAGTTCGCGATCAGCAGGCGCAGCACGATCGGCGTGGGGCGGAGATCGAAGGTCGGGGTACCGCCGCGCGGCATGCTGGTGCGCATGGTGATTCCCTGGGTCTCGGCTCAGTCCACGGCCGTGAGCCGATAGGGCTCCCGCGGGCTGGCCGCGTCCGGCTCCGGTGACGTCACCCGTACATGATAGGTCCCAGGAGCCAGGAAGTGGGTGAAGGTCGTCACCTCGGGCGGCGTGATCCCCTCGCGCCCGGTCAGGCGCCCGCCCGCGTCGTCGTGGACGGTCACGTCGAGGGGCACGCCGGGCGGAGGCTCCACGCGGAACGTCACGATGCGCCCCGAGAGGAGGTCGCCCAGCTCGAGGCGCCACCAGTCCGTGTCTCCACGGGGGTGGATCCAGCCGCGTCGGGGCGTGTCCGGCTCCAGGGGGGCCACGCGCGGCGCCTCCCGATCGTCGTTCGGCTCCGTCTCGTCCGCGCCCGCGTCGTCCACCTCGAGGGTGAGCGTCCACGGGTGCTCGGGATCGTGGGCCTCCCGATCGTGCCCACGCACCACGAGGCCCCACCTCCCCGGGGCGACGCCGTAGCCGCGGAGGATCTCCGGCTCGCCCGGGCCGGCCTCGTCGATGACCGCGCGGCGATCCCCGTCCGGGCCGAGGAGCACCAGGGCGAGGTTCGTCTCGGCGGGCGCCTCGAGGGTGGCGTGGAGGGCGCCGGCCCGATCCAGGAGGACCTCCAGGTGATCCTCGTCGCCCGGCCGATCCACGTGCCCGAGGACCCGCCCGGTCCGGCCCAGGGCCGTCGCGTCGCCGGCGGCGTCGTTCGGCTCGCGCTCGACGAGATCCGGCGCCGCCTCCTCGGGTTCCACGAGGATCTCGTAGGCGGTCTCGGGCGCCGCTCCCTCGCGGGCCCGCACGGTCACGAGCAGAGCGTCCGCCCCGGAGGAGGGCAGCGAGAGGTGGCGGAAGGACACCCCCCGCCCCTCGGCGCCGCGCCCACGGGCCAGCGTCGTGGACTGTCCCTCGAAGGCGAGGTCGACCTCGGCCTCGACGCCGGGGACCCCGGTGACGGTGACCCGGGCGCGGCCGCCGAGCACGTCCGCGGGCAGGGGCACCCGCCACACGTCGCGGTCCCGCATGTGCCCGAGGGTCCCGCTGCCCCGCTCGCCGACCTCCAGGGACACGGCGTCTTCCGCCGTGTCGTTCGGCTCGGCCTCCACGCCCTCGCGCCACGGCGACAGGCGCGTGGACAGGTGATACGGCTTGTCGCTGCCCGTGCGGTCCTGCCCGCGGTACCACGCCTCGCGCACCCGGAGGTACGCGCGGCCCGGCGGGACCTTCAGCGCGCCCAGGATCTCCGGCCCCGGCGTCTTCACGTTCACGTCCGCGCGGACCACGGGCTTCGGCTTGAGGGAGTCGCTCGCGGGCATCCACTCGAGGACCACGTCCAGGTCGTCGGGGCCGCGGAGCTCGGCCCGGAGCAGGGCGGGTTCGTCGCCCGGTACCTTCAGCACGTACCAGTCCGCGTCCCCTTGGGCGGGGTCCTCGGGCGGGTCGACGAAGCCGCGGATCTCCTCGCCCGGCTCGATCGCGATGGCGTGGCGCCAGTCGTCGTTGGGCTCCCGGTCGCGGGCTGTCTCCGGCGGTGGCTCTCCGCCGGCGGCGTCCACGCGCTCGGTGGCCGCCGGGGGCGGGGATGCGCCCGCGTCCGCGGTCTCCGGCTCCGCGGGTTCGTCGCGGCAGGCCACGAGGGTCAAGGCCAGGCCCAGGAGCGTCGCGAGGCTGCGACCGCCGGCGGAAGGACTCACTTCTCGTCGAGCTCCTCGAGCGCCTTGTCGGTGATGTCGTAGGCCGGCCGCGCGTAGATGACGCCCTGCTGGCTGCGGTTCATGATGATGTCGTACCCGTCGCGCTTGGCGATGGCCTTCAGGACCTTCTCGAGCTCGCCGAGGATGGGCCGCATCATCTCCATCTCCTTCTTCGCCAGCTCCTGCTGCTGCGCGACGAAGTCCTCCTGGAGCTTCATGACGCCCTGCTGGTACTCCATCATCGCCTCTTTCTTCTTCGACTCCTTCCACATCGTGCTCTGGGATTCGAGGCGCTGCTTGAGCTCCATCAGCTCCTTCTGGCGCGCGTCGAGCTCCGCCTGCTTCTTCTCGAAGATGCGCTGGAGCTTCTGCTTGGCCGCCTGACCCCGCTTGGAGTTCATCACGACGTGCTCGACGTCGACGACGCCGATCTTGGTCTCCGCGGCCAGCGCGGCCGGGGCGGCGAGCAGGCTCAGGAGGACGAGGCTGGCGACGATGACCTTCGTATTCCGCACGGTTCTCTCCTCTCCGGTGGATCGAGCGGGCATCCCATAGCGCCCGCGGTTTGCGGGTGTCAACCCACGACTCCGACGAGGCCTTCCGACGGATGTTCAATGACCGCGAGAGGCTCTCCCACGTGGTCGTGGTCGTGGGCGACCGGGTTTCGCCAGCCGGGGCGCCTGTTGCGCGGGCTCGTGGTCCCAGCCGACCAGCCGGGACCTGCGTCCGAGGAAGTGGCGCCGAGCAGCTGCCAACGGGCCCGAACGCCGGAGCCGAGCGGACTGGAGTGCTCTCGGCCGGATGCACGGCCACGAGGGACGACCACATCCCCGTCCACGTTTCCGAAGCGACGGCGCGCCCGAAAGTGAGAAATGAGTAGGTTTGACCCCACTAGACGACCACATCCCCGTCCACGTTTCCGAAGCGACGGCGCGCCCGAAAGTGAGAAATGAGTAGGTTTGACCCCACTAGAAGGAATTGCCGATGGTGAACTCGAAGACCATCGGATCCTCTCCGGGGCGGGGCTTGAGGGGGAAGCCCCACTCGAAGCGCAGGGGGCCGACCGGGGACTGCCAGCGGAAACCGAAGCCGGCCGAGGTGCGGAGGTCGAAGGGTTGGAAGGCCTGGTTGTCGCCCCAGGCGTTGCCGGCGTCGAAGAAGAGCACGCCGCGGATGCCCATCTCGAGGAGGATGGGGATCTCCAGCTCCGCGTTGAGGATCAGCTCCTTGGTGCCGCCGATGATGAAGGGTCGCAGCGTCCCGTCCGGGTTGTCCGCGATGTTCAGGCGCTGGCCGATGCTGTTCCGGTCGAAGCCGCGGACCGTGAAGATGCCGCCCACGAAGAAACGCTCGAAAAATGGGATGGCGGAGCCCTCGGGGCTCGAGACCCAGCCCAACGTCGTGTTCGTCTTGAACACGAAGTCCCAGAACAGCGGGAAGTAGAAGCGCGTGCGGCCCAGCAGGCGCGTGAACTCGTTCTCGGAGCCCAGGTAGTCGGCGGCCAGCTCTCCGGACAGGGTCGTGTAGTTGCCCTTGGTGGGGAACAGGCGGTTGTCGCGGCTGTCCCACGTCAGGGTGGTGCGGAGCGAGCTGGTGAGGCCGCTCTGGCGCGTGAGCTCCAGGGGGATGTCCGTGCCGCGGATGTCCGCGTCCACGCTCTCCAGCGTGTAGGTGAGGCTCAGGGACAGCTCGTCCGTGAAGCGGTAGCCCCAGGTCAGGTTCCCGCCGGTCCGATTCCGCGTGAAGTCCACGAAGTCGTCGCGGAAGTTGAACAGGTCGAAGGCGAACGTCCAGTCGGTGTCGAGGAAGTACGGCTCGAAGAAGCTCAGGCTGAACTGCTGGCGGATGCCCGAAAGGAGGGCCTGGGCGCTCACCCGCTGGCCGCGGCCCAGGAAGTTGTCCTTGGAGATCTGCGCCGTGAGGACGAAGGACTCCAGGCTCGAGAAGCCGGCTCCGACCTGAAAGGTGCCGGTGTTTCGCTCCTTCACGTCGACGACCACGTCCATCCGGTCGGGCCGATCGGCGGGCTGGGGCGTCACCTCCACGTTGTCGAAGAAACCGAGGACGCCCACGCGCTCCTTGGACTTCTCGAGCTTGGACGCGCTGTACAGCTCGCCCTCCGAGATCTTCAGCTCGCGTCGGACCACCTTGTCGCGGGTCGTCCGGTTGCCGCGGACCTCGATGCGGCGAAAGTAGACGGGCTCGCCGAGCTGGATCGTGTACACGAGGTCCAGCTCGCGGTCGGCCTCGTGGAGCCGGTGTCCGTTGGTCACCGTGGCGTTGGCGTAGCCCATGTCCCGGAAGACGTCGCCGAGGGCCCTGGCGTCCGACTGCATCTTCATCCAGTCGAAGGTCTGGCCGGAGCCCAGCTCCACCTCCTCGAGCAGCTCCTCCTTCGGGACCAGCCACTCCTCGCCCTCGGCCATCTCGATGTCCACGCTCCGCACGTCGTAGCGCGGCCCCTCGTGGACGCGGATGGTGATGCTCATGGACTTCCGATCGGGCGACAGCGTCACGATGGGCTGCTCGACGCTGGCCTCCACGAAGCCCTTGGACAGGTACAGCACCTGGATGCGCTGCATGTCCTGCTCGAAGAGCTGACGCTTGAACTGGCCGCTCTGGGTGAGGAACGAGAACCAGCCCCCCTCCCGGGTCGCCAGGACCTCCTGGATGTCGTCGTCGGGGACCTGCTCGTTGCCGACGATGGTGACGTCCCGGACCTCGACCTTCTCGCCCTCGCGGACCTTCAGGACCACCCGTACGCCGTTGTTCGGGCGGGGCTTCATCTCGTAGTCCGTATCGACGAGGAAGTGGCCCTCCTCGACGTACAGCTCCTCGATCTTCGACAGGTTGAAGCGGATGTCCGCCTCGTCGAGGATGGCGAACCGCTTCAGGTTCACGACCTTCTCGATCTCCTCCTCGTCGACGGCGTCGCCCTCGATGTCGTAGGCGATCTCCACGATGGTGGGGCGCTCGACGACCTTGAAGACGAGGATGACGCCGTCGTCGGCGTGGGGCTTCGCCGCCACCCGGACGTCGTCGAAGAAGCCCATCCGGTAGACGCGCTTGACGTCCTCGGACAGGCGCGCGCGGTCCACCTCGCGGCCCACCTGGGTGTAGATCTTCGAGCGCACGCTGGTGCGGTCGACGCGCTGCAGGCCCACGATCTCGATACCGCGGACGACGGGCGCCTCGGCGCGGGCGGGTGACTGGGCCTGGGCGGCAGGGAGCGGCGCCGTCGGGAGCAGCGCCGCGCCGACCAGCCCGACCCAGAGCAGGGCGAGCGGAAGTCGATTCACGGAGCGGGGCCGCCTTTCTTCGGGAGGAACTCTTCGGGGGTCTCGTCGTCGGTGAGCTCCCGGACCACGCCGTGCTCCAGGAGAAGGTGCCGCCTCATGAGCCAGGCGAGCCGGACGTTGTGCGTGACGACCACGAAGGCGGTCTCCGTCCGGGCGTTCAGCTCGACGAGGAGGTGGTGTATCTCGTCGGACGTCCGGATGTCCAGGTTCCCCGTCGGCTCGTCGGCGAAGACGACGTCCGGCCCCATCACCAGGGCCCGGGCCACGGCGACGCGCTGCTGCTCGCCGCCGGACAGCTCGCCGGGCTTGTGCTCCAGGCGATCGGCGAGGCCGACGGACTCCAGCAGCGGCGTCGCACGCCGGATCGCGTCGCGCCGGGTGTGGCCCGAGATGAGGGCCGGGAGCATCACGTTCTCCAGGGCCGAGAACTCCGCCAGGAGGTGGTGGAACTGGAAGATGAAGCCGATGCGCCGGTTGCGGAAGGCCGCCAGGCGCTGCTCGGGGAGCGTGAGCACGTCCACCCCGTCGTAGCGGACCTCGCCGCCGGTGGGACGATCCAGGGTCCCGATGATCTGCAGCAGCGTGGACTTGCCGACGCCCGACTGGCCGACGATGGAGACCATCTCGCCGCGGCCGATGGTGAGGTCCACGCCCCGGAGGACGTGCAGGGAGCGGGCCTCCGCGGCCCGGCTCGCCGGCATCTGGAAGGTCTTGTGGAGGTCCCTGCAGGTCAGCAGGGGCCGGGCCTGCGGGTCAGCCATGGCGCAGTCCCTCCACCGGCCGGAGCGCGGCCGCCTCCCGGGACGGGTAGACCGTCGCCAGCAGGCAGACCACGAAGGCCGCCACGCCCACGAGGGCCACCTCGAGCGGGTCGAGCTGAACCGGCAGGCTGGAGATGTAGTACTCCTGGGGCAGGGGCACGCCCAGGTGCTCGATGGCCAGGCACGTGGCCACGCCCAGGGTCACGCCGGACAGGCTGCCGATGACGCCGATGACGCCGCCCAGCACCAGGAAGGTGCGGATGACCGACCGGTGCGAGGCCCCCAGGGCCTTGAGGATGGCGATGTCCCGGGACTTCTCCACCACGAGCATCACCAGGGAGCTGACGATGAGGAGGCTCGCCACCAGGATGATGAAGCCCAGGACGACGAACATGACGATGCGCTCGAGCTGGAGCGCCGAAAACAGGCTCTTGTTCCGGGCCTTCCAGTCGGCCGCCACCAGCCCGGGGAAGCCGTCGGCCAGGATCTGCCGCAGGGACACGAGCGCCGCGTCCGTCTCCTCCGCCGAGGCGAGGCGCACCTCCACCCGATTCAGGTCGCCGGAGAGGTTGAAGAAGCGCTGGGCGTCGTCGATGGCCATCCACGCCATCTTCTGGTCGTACTCGTACATGCCCGTGGTCACGAGGCCCGCCACGCGGAACGTGCGGAGCTTCGGGCGGAGTCCCGTCGGACCCACGTCGCCGTCCGGGGAGATGATCTGGAGCTCCGAGCCCACGTCCACGTTCAGGCTCGCGGCCAGCTCCACCCCCAGCAGGACCCCGGGCATCACGCGGGAGCCGCGCCGCCGCGCGCGCTTCGGGGCGTCGTCCGTGCCGTCGAGCCGCTCCAGCTCGGCGGAGAGGGGATAGCGGGAGCGATCGCTCAGGAGCTTCTCCGGCTCGTCCAGGTAGCGGGCGGAGCCGGGATCGATGCGGCCCCGCACCTGCTCCGACCGGGCCAGGGCGGTGGGATCGGCGCCCTTGACCACCACGTTGACGGCGATGTTCGTCGACGAGGACATCATCACCTCTCCCCAGGCGAAGGCCAGGCTCTCCGTGACCCCGGCCAGGTCGTCGACCCGGTCTTCGAGCAGGAACGGGTCGCCCAGGACCCCGGCCGGGTCTTCCGGCTCGATGACGATGTGCGCGTTCGTGCGGAGGATCTTCTCGCGGAGATCCTCCTCGAAGCCGTGCATCACGCTGAGGACCACGATGAGCGCCCAGACGCCGATGGACACGCTCACGATGCTGATGAACGTCGGCAGGGTGACGGCCGTGCGCGCCCGCAGCCGGAGAGCGGCCATCTCCGAGGTCCGGCGGATCAGGGGCGGCAGGGCGGCGAGCACCAGGGCCACGCCGAGGAGCGCCACGGCCACCTGGACGGTCCGCGCGAAGGCCGGGCTCATGGCGTCGGCCATGGCGTTGAAGGGATCGCGGAGATCCAGCACCCGGGCGAGGCCGAGCAGGGCGGCGCCGGCGACCAGGCGGAGCGCGGCGGTCCCCCGCGGAGTCCGGACGAGGCCCGTCCACGCGCGGCGGAGGCGGCTGCCCAGGGTGGGGACGACCCGGTGGCTGCGCAGGAGCGTCCACCCGACGAACACCGAGAAGCGATCGCCGATCCAGCGCCGGCCGCCCCGCCCGAACACCACCAGGTACAGGACCGTGAACAGGCTGGAGATCAGCACCACGCCGAGGATGACCAGGAAGAGCTGCGCCCCGACCAGCGTGTAGTAGCGGGTCTCCACCCCGGCCCGCGCCAGGGCCGCCGCGAAGGCCACCGCCAGGACGGCCAGGGCGACGAGGATGGCGAGCAGGCGCTTCACACGCAGCCTATTCGCTCTCTGGGCGCATGTGCGGGAACAGGATCACCTCGCGGATGGTGTGCTGGTCGGCCATGAGCATCACGACGCGATCCACGCCGATCCCCTCGCCGGCCGCCGGCGGCATTCCGTACTCCAGGGCGCGGACGTAGTCCGTGTCCATGTACATCGCCTCCTCGTCGCCGGACTCCCGGGCCTCCACCTGCGCCTCGAAGCGCTGGCGCTGGTCGATGGGGTCGTTCAGCTCGTTGAAGGCGTTGGCCACCTCCAGGCCGGCCACGAACAGCTCGAAGCGATCGACCCAGGCCGGGTCTGCCTCGTTGCGCCGAGCCAGCGGGGAGACCTCCGTCGGGAACTCGGTGACGAAGGTGGGCTGGACCAGCTCCTCCTCCACCAGCTCCTCGAAGGCGTCCATGAGGAGGTAGCCGTAGCTGCGATCGTCGTCGACCTCGACGCCCCGCTCGTCCAGGGCGGCGGCGAGCGCGTCCCGGTCGTTCACGGCGTCGCGGGAGAGGCCGCCCACCTCCACCAGCGCGTCCCGGACCGTGTAGCGGCGGAACGGCCGGGCGTAGTCGATGGCGTGCTCGCCGAACGGCCGCACCGTGGAGTCGCCGCCGTTCAGGTGGAGCGCCAGCTCGTGGAGCATCTCCTCGGTGAGCTCCATCAGGTCGTCGTACGTGGCGTACGCCTGGTAGAACTCGATCATCGTGAACTCGGGGTTGTGGCGCGGGCTGAGCCCCTCGTTGCGGAAGTTCCGGTTGAGCTCGTAGACCCGCTCCATGCCGCCCACCACGAGGCGCTTCAGGTACAGCTCCGGGGCGATCCGGAGGTACAGGGGCATGCCCAGGGCGTTGTGCCACGTCTCGAACGGCCGGGCCGTCGCGCCCCCGGGGATGGGCTGCATCATCGGGGTCTCCACCTCGACGAAGTCCCGGTCCTCCAGGTAGCGGCGGAGCGAGGCGATGACCTGGGAGCGGACGCGGAAGGTGTGCTTTACCTCCGGGTTCATCACCAGGTCGACGTACCGCTGGCGGAATCGCGTCTCCACGTCGGTGAGGCCGTGGAACTTCTCCGGCAGCGGGCGGAGCGACTTGGTGAGGATCTCGCCGGACTCGACCATGAGCGTGGTCTCGCCCGTGCGCGTCGCGAACACGGGGCCGCGGACGCCGATGAAGTCGCCCACGTCCAGGTTCCTGAGCTGGAGGTACTTCTCGCGGCCCAGGACGTCGCGCTTCAGATAGATCTGGAACGTCTCCGGGCCGTCCGGGTCGACGCCCACGGAGCGGTCGCGGATGCGCAGGAACGTCGCCTTGCCCATCTTGTTGCGCGCCATGACGCGGCCCGCGATCGTCCAGCGCCGGGCGCCCTCCGGGATCTCCTCCATGCCGGGCGGATCCTGCGCGGCGGCGGTGTCCAGGAGGGCGGCGCACGTCGTGTCCGGCCGGAACCCGCTGGCGTAGGGCTCGACGCCCTCCTCGCGGAGGCCCTCGAGCTTGCGCAACCGGGCGGCCATCAACTTGTTGACGTCTTCCACGGCGTGTCCCTGCTGGAGCGGAGTAGGTGGCGCGGGGCGGGCGGCTGCGGCCGGGCGGGACGGCCCGAGAGCCGGTGGTCGTTCGGGGTGCTACGACCGGGCGCGGAACCTAAGCCAGCCGCCCTTGCACGGTCAAGGGGCATGGTCAAAGGGTTACGTCGCGCGCGAAGGCGTGACCCCGAGGGTGGCTTCGAGCGCCCGGAGATGGCTACAATGCGCGCGCTTCGAGCCCTGCCCCCCTCGGCACAACGGGAGAGCCAATGCGCCCGACGCGAAGTTCCTGGAAGATGTGGATGGCCGCCCTGGCGGCCGTGTCGCTCCTCGGATGCGAAGGCGACGACGGGACCGGCGCCGGGGGGGAGCCCGACGCCGACGCGATGGGCGCGGACCTTCCCGGAGAGGTGACGCAGGACATCGTCCCGCCCCTGGACGCGGACGCCGACGTTCCGCCACCCGGGGACGTGTCGCAGGACGACGCGGACGCCGGCGGCGAGCACGAGTTCGGCTGGCCTTGCGAGGGTCCGGAGGACTGCTACAGCGGCTGGTGCCTGCCGACGGCCGAGGGCGATCGGTGCTCGAAGGTCTGCAACGAGGAGTGCCCCACGGGCTACTCCTGCGAGCTCTATGGCGGCGGCGGGGGGGACCCGGCGTTCGTGTGCCTGGACAACGACCTGGACCTCTGCAATCCGTGCAACGGGCACGCGAGCTGCAACACGCTCACCGGAGGCCAGGCGAACCTCTGTTTGGGCGACGGCGGCGAGGGGAGCTTCTGCGGTCGCCGGTGCGAGGAGGGCGATCCCGCGTGCCCCGAGGGCTACACCTGCGAGACCATCGACGGAGCCGAGGACGGCAACGATCGGCAGTGCGTCCCCGTGGACGACGTCTGCGAGTGCTCGCCGCGGGCCGTCGACCTGCAGGCCGTCACGGACTGCGCGCTCACGAACGAGTACGGGACCTGCTCCGGGACGCGCGTCTGCGCCGAGGGAGGTCTCGGGGGTTGCGAGGGCGACGCGGCCGAGCCGGAGACCTGCAACAGCCAGGACGACGACTGTGACGGGGTCACGGATGAGGACGTCCCGGCCGAGGACTGCGAGCTGAGCAACGAACACGGCACCTGCCCCGGCGTCACGGAGTGCGTCGACGGTCAGAGCCGGTGCACGGGCGACGATGCGGAGCCCGAGGTCTGCGACGGGCTCGACAACGACTGCAACGGCGTGACCGACGACGGGTTCGACGACACCGACGACGACGGGGTGGCCGACTGCGTCGACGATGACATGGACGGCGACGGCGTCCCCAACGAGGAGGACAACTGCCCGCTCGTCTACAACCCCAACCAGGCGAACGCCGACTTCTCGAACGACGGGGGTGACGCGTGCGACCCGGACGACGACAACGACGGGGTGCCCGACGAGGTCGACAACTGTCTCAAGACGTGGAACAAGAACCAGCTCGACACGGACGGGGACGGCGCCGGCGACGCGTGCGACCCCGATGACGACGACGACGGCGTCGACGACGAGGACGACAACTGCCCGCTCACCCCGAACGCCGATCAGCTGGACACCGACGGCGACGGTAAGGGCGATGCCTGCGACGGGGACGACGACGGCGACGGCGTGCCCGACACGGCCGACAACTGCCGTCTGGTGTCGAACCCCGACCAGAAGGACACGGACGGAGACGGGGTCGGCGACGCCTGCGACGATGACAAGGACGGGGACGGGGTCCTGGACGAGGACGACAACTGCCCCGGGGTGTCCAACGCGGAGCAGGTGGACCTGGACGGGGACGGCGTGGGCGACGCCTGCGACGACGACGACGACGGCGACGACGTCCTGGATTGGTTCGACAACTGCCCGAAGACCCCGAACTTCGACCAGAAGGACACGGACGGGGACGGGCACGGCGACGCGTGCGACCCGGATATCGACGGCGACGGCGTCCCGAACGACGCGGACAACTGCCCGGAGGACTTCAACAAGGGGCAGGCCGACCTGGACGGAGACGGCCACGGTGACGCGTGCGACATCGACACCGACGGCGACGACATCCTCGACGAGGACGACAACTGCCCGGAGACGAAGAACAAGGATCAGGAGGACGCGGACGGCGACGGCCTGGGCGACGCCTGCGATCTGGACGACGACAACGACGGGGTGCCCGACGAGGTCGACAACTGCCCCCTGCTGTGGAACCCGAACCAGGGCGACAACGACGGCGACGGCCTGGGCGACGCCTGCGATCCGGACGATGACAACGACGACGTGCTCGACGACGAGGACAACTGCCAGTTCGTCCCGAACCCGGACCAGGAGGACGCGGACGGCGACGGGAACGGCGACGCCTGCGACGGGGACATCGACGGCGACGGCGTCCCCGATGCGGGAGACAACTGCCCGGATGTCCCGAACGCAGCCCAGACGGACACGGACGGAGACGGCGTGGGGGACGCCTGCGACGAGGACATCGACGGCGACGGCATCCTCAACGACGACGACAACTGCCCGCTCGTGCACAACCCCGGTCAGGGCAACCTCGACAAGGCGATGGGGGAGCAGGCGGGGGAGGACTTCGGCGATGACCTGGGAGACGCCTGCGATCCGGACGACGACGACGACGGCGTTCCGGACGAGACGGACAACTGCCCCAGGTACTACAACCCCGGACAGGGTGACACGGACGGGGACCTCGTGGGCGACGCATGCGACGAGGACATCGACGGGGATCAGGTGCCGAACGGCCAGGACAACTGCCCCTATGTCCAGAACATCGGCCAGGAGGACCTGGACGAGGACGGCGTGGGCGACGCCTGCGATCCCGACATCGACGGCGACGGTACGCCGAACGACATGGACTGCAAGCCCTATGACGACGAGGTCGGTCAGGGCAACGAGGAGGTCTGCAACGGCAAGGACGACGACTGCGACGGTGTCATCGACGAGGAGGGCGCCCAGGGCTGCGACCTCTGGCGCCAGGACCTCGACGGGGACGGCTGGTACGCCGACGGCGCCCCGGTGAAGTGCCTCTGCGAGCCGTCGGGTCTGTATACGGCGTCCGAGTTCCAGTCGGGCGACTGCAACGACCTGAACAAGGGGACCCACCCCGAGGCCGACGAGATGTGCGACAAGAAGGACAACGACTGCGACGGCTACGTCGACGAGGGGGTCCCGGGCAACGCTCAGTACTGGTACGACGGCGACGGGGACGGCTTCGGCGATCCCAACTCGGTCCCCAAGGAGCTCTGCGAGCCCGACCACGCGAACGGATTCACGGCGACCAACGACCAGGACTGCGACGACGACTCCGAGCTGGCCTTCCCGGGGCAGACCGGCTGGTACACCGAGGAGCTGCCGAACAACGGCTACGACTACAACTGCGACGGGTCGGAGACGAAGGAGTTCACGGACACCGGTTCCTCGTGTTCCTTCGAGTGGACGAAGTGCGGCGGCGAGACGGGCTGGATCGGCGGCGTCGCCAAGTGCGGCCAGAAGAAGACGTGGCTGAAGGGTTGCGACTCCATCTGGTCGCTCTGCGACGACGACACGACGGACCGCCTGCAGCGCTGCCGTTAGTCGGGAGGCCTGTGGGGTGCCCGTGACGCTGTTCACGGGCACCCGAGCGTCCTAGAGCACCAAACAGGACCATTCCCGTTGGGCTAGCGGCGGTCTCCGGCGCCTCGGCCTTCCGGGACCGCTGCGCCATGCCTGATGGCATGACTCGGGACCCGGAATCGGCGCTCCGCGCCTGGCCGATCCACGCGGAGATCGCTCGCAGACCCGCGGTCCGCGGTCCCGTTCGGTGCTCTAGGCTTCCCCGGGAGCGGAGGTGAAGCGGCGGACGACCGCCTCGATCTCGTCGTCGTGGAGCGTCCGGTTGGAGCGCTTGGCCGCCCGGTACAGCTCCGCGACGAGGGCCGGGGTGGGCTCGTAGCCGCGGTCGCGGAGCCAGGCGATCACGTTGGACTCGCCCGACATGTGCCCGATCTCGATGACCTGGCGCTTGCCCACCATGGAGGCGGGGACGCCGGAGTAGATCCGGTCGGCCAGCCAGTCGTCGCCCTTCCGCTGGGCCTTCACGATGGCCGAGGCGTGCACGCCCGTGGCCGTGCGGAAGGCGTCCTCGCCCACGACCGGGTAGTTGCGCGGGATCGGCGTGCTGGTCGCCTCGCTCACGGTGCGGCAGTAGGCCATGAGCGCAGACAGATCGTTGTCGATGGCGCCGAGGAGCTGGAGGTTCACCAGGAGCTGATCCATGGCGGCGTTGCCGACGCGCTCGCCGATGCCCAGGGCCGTCCCGTGGATCCGGTCGCAGCCGTACTGGGCCGCGAACAGGGAGTTGACCACGGCGAGGCCCCGGTCGTTGTGGCCGTGCCAGTCGAGGTGCACGTCGCCGCCCGTCCCGTCGATCAGCTCGCGGGACCACTCGACGAGGGCCTTGATGCCGTCCGGCGTGGCGTGGCCCACCGTGTCGCACAGGATGAGCCGGCTCGCGCCGTGGTCGATGGCCGTGCGGAACAGCGGCTCCAGGGTGTCGGGGCTGGACCGGATGGTGTCCTCCGTCACGAAGGCCACCGGGAGCCCGGCCTTCACGCCGATGTCCACCGCCTCGGCCACGAGTCCCCGCATCCGGTCCTCGTCCCAGTCCTCCGCGTACTGGCGGATGGGGCTGGTGCCCAGGAACGTCAGGACCTCCAGCTCGACCCCGGTCTCCCTGGAGATGTCCACGATGGCCCGGACGTCGTCCGGGTGGGTGCGGCCCGCGCAGGCCGGCCGGATGGACAGGCCCTCGTCGCGCACGACCCCGGCCAGGGCGGTGACGTCCTCCACCGCCCGCTTGCCGGCGCCCGGCAGGCCGATGTCCGCGAAGTGGATCCCGAGCTGATCCATGAGGCGCAGGATCTGCTGTTTGTCCTCGATGGAGGGGTCCACGACGCTGGGGGACTGGATGCCGTCCCGGAGCGTCTCGTCGAGGAGATACACCGGGCCGCCGGTCAGCGGGCGGTCGAAGCCGACCCGGTTCCAGTCGTGCAGGAGGTCCTGCTCATCCGGCCGCGTCATGATCACACCTTCTCGAGCAGGACGGCGATGCCCTGACCGCCGCCGATGCAGGCGGAGCCGACGGCGAACTGGACGTCCCGCCGCCGCACCTCGTGGACCAGGTGGCCCGTGATGCGCGCGCCGGTGGCCGCCAGCGGGTGGCCCACGGCGATGGCGCCGCCGTTGACGTTGGTCTTGTCCCGATCCAGGCCCAGCTCGCGCTCGACGGCGATGTACTGGGGCGAGAAGGCCTCGTTGACCTCGACCAGGTCCATGTCCTCGACCTTCAGCTCGGCCATGTTCAAGGCGTTCTTGATGGCCTGGACGGGGCCGATGCCCATGATGGACGGGTCGCAGCCGGTGACGCCCCAGGAGACGAGGCGGACCAGCGGCGTCCAGCCCTCGGCCGCCGCCTTCTCGGCCGTGGTGAGGATCATCGCGCCGGCGCCGTCGTTGATGCCGGACGCGTTGCCGGCCGTGATGATGCCGTCCTTCTTGAAGGCGGGGCGGAGCTTGGCGAGGATCTCCTTCGTCGTGCCCGGCCGGTTGTGCTCGTCGGTGTCGAAGACCACCTCGCCCTTGCGGGTCTTCAGGGTCACCGGCTCGATCTCGGCGTCGAACACGCCGCTGTCCTGGGCCGCCGCGAACCGCTGCTGGCTGGTGAGGGCGTACTCGTCGGCGTCCTCTCGGGTGACCTCGTACTTCGCGGCGAGCTTCTCCGCGGTCCCGCTCATGGCGAGGTCCGCGTACGGGTCGTACAGGGAGTCCCACAGGTAGTCGCTCATGGGCGCCTGGCCGAGCTTGAGCCCCCAGCGCGCGCCGTAGACCACGTGGGGCGCCTGGCTCATGGACTCGGTGCCGCCGCACAGCACCGTCTCGGCCTGGCCCGTAAGGATGTCCTGGGCGCCGCTCACCACCGCCTGGAAGCCGGAGCCGCACAGCCGGTTGACCGTCAGACCGCCCACGTGCTGGGGCACGCCCGACTTCAGGCCGACGTGCCGGGCCAGGTAGATGGCGTCCCTCGACGACTGGATGACGTTGCCGAAGACGACAGAGTCGATGTCTTCGGGCTTCACGCCGCTGGAGGCGAACGCGGCCTTGGCCGCGTGCACGCCCATGTCGATGGCGGACATCTTCTTCAGGCTGCCGCCATAGGTGCCGATCGGGGTTCGCTTCGCGGCCACGATGACGAGGTCGGTGGGCAGCTTCTTCATGGGATCACCTGCGCGGTCGAGGGGATGGGAAACTGTACGCCCGGCCTGCATATCACGGCGGCCACGAGGCCCCAAGGGGACTGCAGCGCCTCGTCGGGGCGGGTGGGGCGGCCCCGGGATCAGAGGCGCCGGCAGACCGCGTCGCCCACCTGGGACGTCGTCAGGGAGCCGCCGAGGTCGGGCGTGGTCTCTCCGTCGGCCATGATGCCGTCCACGGCGCGCTCGATGCGGTGGCCGTCCTCGCGGCGGCCCTGGTGCCGCAGCATCATCGCGGCGGTGAGGATGGCCGCCAGGGGGTTCGCGCGCCCCTGCCCGGCGATGTCCGGGGCCGAGCCGTGGACCGGCTCGAAGAGCGACGTGCGGCCCGGGTGGAGGTTCGCCGACGGCGCCAGCCCGATGCCGCCCACGAGCTGGGCGGCCAGGTCGCTCAGGATGTCCCCCAGGAGGTTCGACGTCACGATCACGTCGAAGCGCGTGGGATCCCGGACCAGCTCCATGGCGACCACGTCCGCGAACAGCTCCGTGGTCTCCACGTCCGGGTATTCGGTGGCGATCTGGCGGAACACCCGCGACCACAGGCCGTGGGCGTGGGGGATGGCGTTGTACTTGGACGCCATGCAGACCCGCCGCTTGTCGTTGTCCTTCGCCCACTCGAACGCGGCCCGGATGATGCGCTCGGTCCCGAGGTAGGTGGCGATCATCTCCGTGACCGAGACCTCGTCGACGGTGCCGCCCTTGAGGCTGCCGCCGATTCCCGCGTACGCCCCCTCCGTGTTCTCCCGGAAGATGACGAGGTCGATGTCGCCCCGGCGTCGCCCCTTGAGCGGACACAGGCTGTCGCGGAGCAGCCGCACGGGCCGCTTGTTGATGTACAGGTCCAGCTTGCGGCGCGCCCCGAGCAGGATGTCGGCGGCGTGCCGCATGTCCGGGATGCGCGGATCGCCCAGGGCCCCGAGCAGGATGGCGTCGTAGTCGCGCGCGAAGCGCTCCATCTCGCCTTCGGGCAGCGTGATGCCCGTGTCCAGCGTGTAGTCCGCGGAGTAGGGGAGCCTGTCGAACGCGAAGGCGCTCTCCCCGCACGCGGCCTCCAGGACCTTGACGGCCTCCTCGGTCACCTCCGGGCCGATCCCGTCCCCGCCGATGACCCCGATGCGTACCGGGCGCGCTTCCATGTCGAGCCTCCTTCGTCGCGCGGCGGCCACCTTAGCGGGCGGGTGGGCCCCCGTCGACAGTTGCCTCCGCGGCCGCTCCGCTCCATGCTCCGCCCATGGGTGAGCAGACGAGCGGAGGAGCGAGCGGCGAGACCCCGACGCGCGTGGTGGTGGGCGACGCCCTGACCCTCGAGGACGTGGCGGCCGTGGCGATCCACGGGTCGCCCGCGGTGCTGGGCGAGCGGGGCCGGTCGGCCCTGGAGGGGGCGCGACGCGCCGTCGAGGACCTCCTGGTGGAGGGCGCCGGAGCCACCTATGGCATCAACACGGGGTTCGGCGCCCTCGCCGAGGTGCGCATCCCTCCGCACGACCTCGCGGAGTTGCAGCACCGGCTGTTGCGCTCCCACGCGGTCGGGGTCGGGGAGGCCCTGGGCCGGGAGAGCACCCGCGCGATGATGCTCCTCCGCGCCCACGTCCTGGCTCTGGGCTACTCCGGGGTCCGGCCGCGGGTCGTGGAGCTCCTCCTCGCCATGCTGAACGCCGGCGTGCACCCGGTGATCCCGTCCAAGGGCTCCGTGGGCGCGTCCGGGGATCTCGCGCCCCTCGCACACCTGGCCCTGGTCCTCATCGGGGAGGGCGAGGCGGAGGTGGAGGGCGAGGTCCTGCCGGGCGACGAGGCCCTGCGCCGCGCCGGCCTGGAGCCCCTGTGGCTCGGCGCCAAGGAGGGCCTGGCCCTCATCAACGGGACCCAGGGAATGCTCGCCGTCGGCTCCCTGGCCCTCGTGCGCGCCACGCGCCTGGTCCGGAGCGCGGACGTCACGGGCGCCATGACCCTGGAGGCCATGAAGGGCTCGGTGCGGCCGTTCGACGAGGAGGTCGTCGCCGCCCGCCCGCACCCCGGCGCGCTCGCGTCCGCCGCCCACCTGCGGAGCCTGCTCACCGACAGCGCCATCGTCGCCAGCCACGAGGGGTGCGGCGAGGTGCAGGACGCGTACTCCCTCCGCTGCATGCCCCAGGTGCACGGCTCCGCGAGGGACGTCCTGGGCTTCGCCCGGCAGGTGCTCTCGGTGGAGCTGAACGCGGCGACGGACAACCCCCTGGTGCTGCGGGACGGGCGCATCCAGTCGGGCGGCAACTTCCACGGTCAGCCCGTGGCCGCGGCCCTCGACGCCGCGACGGCGGCGGTGGCGGACCTGGCGTCCATCTCCGAGCGTCGCATCGCCCAGGTCGTCGACCCGGCGCTGAACCGCGGCCTGCCCCCCTTCCTCGCGGAGGAGTCCGGCCTGAACAGCGGGTTCATGATGGCCCAGGTCACGGCGGCGTCCCTCGTGAGCGAGGCGCGGGCCCTGTCCGTCCCGAAGAGCGCCGACTCCATCCCCACCTCCGCCGACCGGGAGGACCACGTCTCCATGGGCATGACCGCGGCGCGGCACTTCGCCGTCGTGGTGGAGCACCTGGAGCACGTGCTGGCCATCGAGGCCGTGGTGGCCGGGGAGGGCATCCGCCAGCGCGGGCTCAGGCCGGGCCGCGGCGTCGCCGCCGCCGCCGCGAAGCTGGGCGAGGTGGTCCAGCCGGTGCACGAGGATCGCCCGTTCCACCGGGACTTCGCCGCCGCGCGGGGCCTCCTGCGGTCGGGTGCGCTGCTGGCCGCCACGGCCGGCGGCGATCACTCCACGCAGTAGCCCGCGCTCAGGCCCTGGTCGGGGGTGTGCCGCGCGGGACAGGCCGCCACGTCCGGCGACACGCACGCCGCGCCCGAGGGCGACGTGTCGAAGCCGCCGGTGCAGTCGTCGTCCTCCTCGCATAGCGCCTCGCACGTGGCCGTGCTGGCGTTGCACGAGACGAGGATGCAGTTCTCGCCGGCCGGGCAGCCCGCGGACCTCGTGCAGGGCGTCCCGGAGCCCGCGCCGGTGCCGCAGCCCGGCGCGAGACAGAGCGCGGCGAGCAGCATCCCCAACGAAAAAAGGTGGCGACCCTCCATGGGCCGCCACCCTATCGAAGCGGGCGGGTAGGGGGAAGCGCCCGGGACGCCTCACGGGGTGCCCGGACGCATCACCTCGGGCTACTTGGTGTCGAACTCGGCGTCGATGACGTCCTCGTCCTCGCCGCCCCCGCCGGACTCGCCGCCCCCGCCGGGCTCGCCCTCGCCCTCGGCGTCGGCCGCCTGGCTGTACGCCTTCTCGGCCAGCTTGTGGGCGCGCTCCTCCAGCTTGGACTTGGCGGCCTCCAGCTCGTGCTTGCCGCCCTCCTCGACGGCCTTCTTCGCCTCGTCGACGGCCTCGCGGATCTGGCCGCGCTCGGTGTCGTCGAGCTGGTCGCCCAGCTTCCCGAGCTGCTTGTCGACCTGGTAGACGAGGGTGTCCACCGTGTTGCGGAGCTCCACCAGGGCGGCCTTCTCCTCGTCCTCGGCCCGCTTCTCCTCGGCCTCCTTGACGAGCTGCTCGATCTCGGACTCGTCGAGCCCGCCCGAGCTCTTGATCTCGATGGACTGCTCGTTGCCGGTGGCCTTGTCCTTCGCGGACACGTGGACGATGCCGTCGGCGTCGATGTCGAAGGTCACCTCGATCTGGGGCACGCCGCGCGGGGCGGGCGGGATGTCCTCGAGGTTGAAGACGCCGAGCGTCCGGTTGTCGGAGGCCATCTTCCGCTCACCCTGGAGGACGTGGACCGTCACGGCGGTCTGGTTGTCCTCGGCGGTGGAGAAGATCTGCGACTTCCGCGCCGGGATGGTCGTGTTGCGGTCGATGAGCGGGGTCATGACGCCGCCCTGGGTCTCGATGCCCAGCGACAGGGGCGTCACGTCCAGCAGGAGCACGTCCTTGACGTCGCCGCCCAGGACGCCGCCCTGGACCGCCGCGCCGAGGCCGACCACCTCGTCCGGGTTCACGGAGTGGTTCGGCTCCTTCTCGAAGAACCCCGTCACCATCTCCTGGACCTTCGGGATACGCGTGGAGCCGCCGACCAGGAGGACCTCGTCGATCTCGGACTTCTTCAGCCCCGCGTCCTTCAGGGCGCGCTCGCACGGCCCCATGGTCCGCTGGAAGACCTTCTCCGCGAGCTGCTCCAGCTTGGCGCGGCTGATCTTCTTCACGAGGTGCTTCGGCCCCGAGGCGTCCGCCGTGACGAAGGGCAGGTTGATCTCCGTCTCCGGGGTGTTGGACAGCTCGATCTTGGCCTTCTCGGCGGCCTCGTACAGGCGCTGCAGGGCCATCTTGTCCTGGCCCAGGTCGATGCCCTGGTCCGCCTTGAACTCGTCGATGAGCCAGTCGACGACGGTGTTGTCCACGTCGTGGCCGCCCAGGTGGCTGTCGCCGGCGGTGGACTTCACCTCCACGAGACCGTCGCCGACCTCCAGGATCGAGATGTCGAACGTGCCGCCGCCGAAGTCGAAGACGGCGACGATTTCGCCCGCCTTCTTGTCGAGGCCGTAGGCCAGCGCGGCGGCCGTCGGCTCGTTGATGATCCGCTTCACGTCGAGCCCGGCGATCTTGCCGGCGTCGCGCGTGGCCTGGCGCTGGCTGTCGTTGAAGTACGCCGGCACGGTGATGACCGCCTCGGTCACCTCCTCGCCGAGGTGCTTCTCGGCCGCGGCCTTCAGCTTGCCGAGCACCTTCGCGGAGATCTCCGGAGGGGAGTAGCGCTTGCCGTCCACCTCGATGTGGGCGTCCCCGTTGGACGCCTTCACGATCTTGTACGGGAGGCGCTCGAGCTCCTTTTCCACCTCCTCGTACCGGTGGCCGATCAACCGCTTGATGGAGAACAGGGTGCGCTCCGGGTTCACCACGGCCTGGCGGCGCGCGATCTGGCCCACGAGCGTCTCGCCCTCCTCGTTGAACGCCACCACGGAGGGGGTCGTGCGTGCTCCCTCCTGGTTGGGGATGACCTTCGGCTCACCCCCTTCCATGACGGCGACCACCGAGTTCGTGGTTCCCAAGTCGATACCGATAATCTTGCCCATCGCGAATCTCCCCTTCTGGCTGGGCTGGCGGCGCCACGCGCCGGCCGAGTTCCTCCGTCCGTGCGCTGTCGCGATTCCGTGGGTCGGACCTTAATCCCGGTCCGCGCCCGGTCAACCGGCGATCCGAGGTCGCCGCGAGGGGCAAGGTAGACCCGAGCGGGGCGCGGTCAACCCGTCCGGGGTCCGCTCGACCGAGGCGAGGTGGTTACTCCCCGGCGGGTGGGGCGGCGAGGACCCAGGTGTCGGTGCGGCCGCGCCGGATGACGCGGCGCTCCCGGTGGGTGACGGTCCCGTCCGGGGCGCGGGCCTCCAAGCGGTGCGTGTCCGGCTCGACGTCCTCCCGCACGAGGCTCTCGCCGGCGGCGAGCAGGCCCAGGTCCTCGTCGTCGAGGCGCACCCGGAGGGCGCGCTCGGTGCGGTTGACGACGACGAGGCGGGCGGTGGACGGCGGCACGGTCAGCGGGATGGTCTGGGACGGGCGGACCTGGAGAGACACCGACCAGGCGCGGCCGGTCCGCGCGCCCTCGAAGAACACGCGCCGCTCGCCGGTGGGGATCGGGATGGCCTCGTCGAGGCCGCCCTCCGGGATCTCGCCGTACTCCTCGCCGTCCACCTCCACCCGCTGGGCCTCGCCCGACTGGTTGTCCACCACCAGCACGGCGGTGGGGGAGGGGACGTGCACGGTGCTGGTGCCGCCGTCCTGCAGCTCCAGGTCGACTGTGTAGGTCCACCCGGTGCGTATCCCGACCGCGTCCAGGGACCGACGGCCCCGAGGCAGCGCCCCGAAGCCCTTCCGGGCCTCGGCCTCCACACGCCCGTACGGCCGATCGTCCAGGTACACGTAGATCGGCTCCACCGTGTCGTTGAACACCATCAGCCGGGCCGGGCGCGGGGACACCCGCCATCGGGCGATCCCCTCCGGCGGCACCATGCGCTTCACCGTCCGCACGCGCCGGCTCGTCTCGCCCTTGGCGCGCAGCCGATGCGCCCCCGGCGGGAGCCCGTCGATCACGCGGCGCCCTCCCGGGGCCACCCGGCCGTGCGCCCGGTCGTCCAGCTCCAGGTGGATGGCCTCGTCCAGGGCGTTGATCACCTCCAGGGCGCCCCGGGCCGGCCGGATCTCCCACTCGATCACGCCGCCGCGGGGGATGTCGACGGTCCGCGTGTACGGGAGAGCGCTCTCCTGGCCCACCACCCGCAGCCGGGCCCGGCCCGCCTTCAGGTGATAGAGAACCCGCTGGTCCGGAGCCACCCGGGCCTGCTGACTGGCGAGGCGCCCCTGGACCTTCAGGGGCTCTCCGGAGTCGTTCGTGAGCACCAGGGTCCCGCGGGGATCCTCGAGGACCCAGCGGGTGGCCTCCCCCTCCAGGATCGCCCGGCGGCTTCGGCCGACACGCTGCCCGCGGTCGCCGACGGCCTCCAGGAGCCGCTCGCCGACCTCGAGGCCCGTCAGGGTCACGGTCGACTGCGCCGGCACGATTCCCAGGCGGCGCGAGTCGGCGAACACGGTGACGGCCTCGCGGCGCTCGTTGACCACCTGGACGGCGGACGTGGCGGTCTCGATGCGCCACACCGCGGCGCGATCCCGGCCCGGCTCGACGATCCGGCGGTGGACGCTGGAGCCCTCCTCGCTCGTGGCGACCACCTGGACCGGCTTCGGCGGAAGATCGCCCACCAGGAGGTGCCCCCCTGGCCGGACCCGGCCTCGGCGATAGCCCTCGGCCCGGACGACCAGGGTGTGGCTCGTGTGGTTCTCGACGCGGACGGCTACGCGCGCCGGACGGATGACCCACTCCAGGTGGCGGCCCGCCACCAGGCGGATGCGGTCGTCGTAGGGGAGGCCCGTCTCCTCGCCCCGCGCCTCGAGGATCATCTCCCCGGCCGGCCGATCCTCGAGGGTGTGCTCCTCCCCGGGAGCCAGGGTGAGCACGACGCCGCCCCCGGCCTCGGCGCTCGTGGGCAGCGTCACCTCGAGGGGCTCGCCGGTAGCGTTCACCACGGTCACCGCGGCGCGCTCGGTCTCCAGGTGCCACTCGTGGGGGACGTCGGCGTCCAGGGTGATCCGGTGGTGGCGCTCCAGGTCCGACCGGAGCCCATGGGCCACCAGCTCGTGGGGGCCCGCCGGGATCCGCTCGAACACGGCGCGCTCCCCGGGGGCGATCCGATCCCGGGCGCGGCCGTCCAGGTAGAGCTGCACCGGCTCGTCGCCCTCGTTGAAGACGGTGAGGGTCCCGAGTGCCGTCTCCGCGGTCCAGGAGAGCAGCCCGTCCTCCGGGAGGGCGATCTCCTCCTCCAGCCGCAGCCCGGTGTCGGGCTCGACGGCCACGACGGTGCGGGACCCCGACGGCACGTCGCGGAACGTGCGCTGATCCCCGGCGAGGACGCGGCCGAGGCGCTCGTCGTCGAGGTGCACCACCACCGCGTCCGGCAGGGCGTTGCCCACCTCCAGAGTCGACAGGGGAGGGGGTGTCGGCCGCGGACCCGGCAGGACAAAGGGAGTCGTCTCGCCGTCGGCCAGGGTCACGCGATCGGCGATGGGCGGGCCCTCCCCGTCCGGCTCCTCGTAGCGCGGGCGGGCCGTCACGGTCGCCTCGCCCGCCCGGAGCCACCGGAAGCGCGCCCGTGACTCCGACGGGACGATCCCCTCTTCGCGGCCGCGGACCGCCACGACCATGGCCTCCTCCGTGCGGTTCACCACCTCCAGGGTGGCGCCGGTCCCGCGCTCGGACTGGACCTCGACCGTGGCGCCCCCGCATCCCGCGAGGAGCGCGAGCACGAGGAGGGCGGCCGGGAGTCGGGCAGGGTGGGGCGTAGACATCGCGGCGGATGGTAGCGCCCGGCGCACCGGGCGTCGACTCCCCGGATCCGGGGACTACTGGCCGAAGCCCGGATCGCCCTTGTACTCGATGATCACCTCCTCGCCGGGGCCCGGCGGGTCGCCGAAGGTGATCGCCTGCTCGCAGTCCTCGCCGCCGGGGCCGATGCGGTACTCGTCGGTGCCCTCGGTGGGCTGCTCGTCCACCCGGGTCAGGAGGACCGTCGCCGGCTCACCGGTGTCCGGGTCGATCTGCGGGTCGCCGGTGTCGGGGTCGATGAGGGTCTTCCGGACCTCGAGGGTATCCAGGTCCAGCACCGGCCGCGGCAGGCAGACCTGGCTCACGACGCGAATGATCTGGTCCGCGATCTGGTCCAGGGCCGGGCCGATGCCCTCGGCGGAGCAGATGTTCGTGGATACGCCGTTCTGTCCGAACCGCGCCGCCAGGTCGAAGTACCGGGCGCCCCAGTCCGCCTGGCCGCTCGGGGAGGAGCAGATCTTGGTCGTCTGAAAGCACTCGAAGGGGTTCGACTTCGATGCGACGTAGCAGGCACGCTGAGAACTCGCCGCGGGGTAGTCGTCGACGAGCCCGGAGCACGTGCACCGAAAGGCCAGGCTGCGAGCATTCACGGGCTCGGTGCAGGCGGCCCGGGAGTCGGCGAGCGTGTCACAGACCGACGGGCGGGTGTCCGGGAGTCCGCAGCCGGCTGGAGCGTCATCGAGGAGGTCACACGTCTGCTGGAGTGCCTGGAGATCTGCGCACTCTTCCGGTGGAGTCGGCAGGCCCTCGCATGGGGTCGGAGGCGACCTCCACGTCTCACACGCGGCCTCCACCTCCTCGAGCTCGTCGCAGGTCGCCAGAAGGTCGCACGTCTCGGGCGGATCGACGTGATCGACAGAAGGCGCGGCATCCACGTCCTCGACGGCGTCACCCGCGATGGACGCGATGATCACTCGCGCCGGGTCTCGCTTCACGGACTTGAACCGGTTCACGTAGTGGCTCACCGGCACCAGGGGGCCGCCCTCGGCCTGAGTGGCCAGGAGGGCACACGTCTCCTGATTCTCGAAGGCGATCGCGTTGGGCGTGACCGACGAGCAGTCGTCCTCGTCGGTGACGAAGACGATGACCAGGTAGGCGTCGTCGCGGAGGAACCGCTTGCACTCGCCGGCCTCCTCCTGCTCTGCCGTGCAGTTCAAGGACTCCGCGTTCGGCCCGTTCGGATCGACGGCCGCCAGCGCCGAGGCCATGCCCTGCTCATAGTCGAAGCAGCTCTCCTGGTTCATACCCACCGTGGCCAGGCAGGAGAACAGGTCGAGATCCTCGGAGCCGAGGATCGGGCCCACGCTCGCCGGGCACTCCTCCGTTCGCGGCGGGAGCAGACAACCGCTGGTACCCCCGATGATCTGGCACTCGTATCGGCTGTCGCCGAACACGGCCTGACACTCCTCGTCGCTCTCGCACCGCCTGACGCAGGAGGAGTTGATGGAGCCGTTGGGGTTGGTGATGCACACAGCGTCCGGTCCGTCGCAGACCCACTCGCCCGGGGGCCCGTCGCACTTGCCGAACTCCGAACAGTCGAGACCCGCGCAGTCCGAATTCGTCGTGCAGACCTTCGGTACGCTCTCCCAGGCGGCCGGCGTGAACGACGTGGCCGGCGTCGTGTTGAACACTCCCTTGGCCGCCGTCCCCGTCACGGCTGGGTCGCACTGCATGTCCATGGTGGTCACTGCGAGCCGCGGATCCAGCTCGAACTGCTCGGTCAGGATCTCCGTGAACGTGCCGAAGTTGTCCGCGAGCGAGACCTGCTCCTGGGACATGGACGTGGAGTTGTCGACGACCCACAGGAAGTCGATCTTCACGGGGTCGCCGGTGCCCGTGCTCTCCTCGACCTTGAGGGTGAAGCTCTTCTCCAGGCCCGCGACCGGGACGTCGTTGCAGGCTCCGAGCGCGAAGGCGCCCACCAGGAGGCAGGCTCCAATCGCCGTACGGGTCGTTCGCATCGGGTCAATCCTCCAGGGGGTGTCGCCCTCGCCGGTTCCGCGACCGGTCCGCAGGATACGTCGACGCGGGCGTCGGTGCCAATCCGGCGCCGGCGCCTGCGCGCGGGGACGCGGCTCAGAGATGCAGCAGGGACGCGGACGCGGCGATCCGCACCTCCTCGTGCAGATCGTCCGTCAGCTCGAACAGGCGAGGGGCGAGATCCTTCCCGCCCACGTGGCCGAGGGCGTGGATGGCGGCGACCCGCACGGCCAGATCCTCGTCCTTCGAGGTCAGCTCCACCAGGAGGTCCCGGGCGCCCTTGCCGCGGGTCTCCACGAGGCCCTCGATGCCCGCCACCCGCATGGCCGGGCGCCGGGCCTTCCGCACGAGGTCCTCGTAGACGTCCGACTGCAGGCGCTCGGGCAGGAGCACCAGGGCGTCCGCCGCCGCCTCCCGGAGGTCCTCCCGCTCGGAGCGCACCGCCAGCTTCAGGTGCGGGAGCATCTCCTCTCCGTGCTCCTTCACGAGCGGCTCCAGGCTCTCCGGCGGGATCCAGGTCAGCGACTGCTGGAAGGTGTCGAGCTGACCCTCGGGCCCCAGGTCCAGGAGGGCGAGCAGGGCGCCGCGCCGCACCTTCGGGCTGCGGTCCGAAAGCAGGAGGTCCAGGAGCGGCTCCGTGGACGGGTGGTGCACCGCCTCCAGGGCGTCGAGCACCGCCAGTCGGACCTCCTCGGTCGGCTCGTAGAGGAACTGCTGGAGGACCGGCACGATCTCCGGGGTGCGGATCCGCTCCAGGGACTCGATGAGGGCGAGCTTGACCTCCGGATCGGTCTCGTTGGCCAGTCGCCGCCGGAGAGGCCCGATGCTCTGCGGGCTCGCGAGGTCGCCGACCGCCAGCGCCGCCTGCTTCCGTACCAGGCGGGAGCCGTCGCCCAGGAGGCGGTGGAGGCGCTCCAGGCCGTCCCGTCCCTCGATGCTTCCGATGACCCGGACGGCCGCCGCGCGGCGCTCGATGTCCGTGGAGAGCATTCGCTTCTCCAGGTGCTTCGCCAGGTTCGGGTGGCCCACCGCCGCGTAGATCGCGTAGGCCGCCCGGAGCTCCTCGATGCGGGCCTCCGGGTTCATGACGATGGGCTTGGCGACGTCGAAGAGGTCCTTGGAGGCGATGCCCTCCAGTGCCCGCAGGGCGACGAGGCGCCGCTCGGGATCGTCGCCCTTGGCCGCCTTCACCAGGATCGACTTGCCCTTGGGGTTGCCGGTGCGGGCGAGCGCCGCGGCCGCCCGGAGACGCACCTCCGGGTCCTTCTCGCGCAGCAGGCGCTCGAGGAAGTCCCGGTCCTCCAGCGCCGCCCCGTCCGTCACGCGCTCGATGACGCGGAGCTGCACCTCGGCGGGCTGGTCGTGCAGCGTCCCACGGTACAGGGGCACCGCGTCCTCGAGGGGAAGCTCGGGGAGCTTCTCGGCGAAGGCCTTCCGCACCTCGGCGTTCCGGGACCGGAGGGCATCCTCGTACGCCTCCACCATCAGCTCTCCGCCGTGCTCGGCGAGGGCGTCCGCCCAGGCCGCGGCGTTCGGCACCTTCTCGCCGGACAGGCCCTTGTCCAGCACCGCCACCGCCTGCCGCGTGTCCAGCGGCCCCAGCAGCGGCAGCACCTCGTCCTCGGGATCCAGGCGCGGGGAGCGGACGGCCTCCACCAGGGCCTCCTTCCAGCTCCGGTCCTTCAGCTCGAGGAGCGCCTCGATGGCGGCTCGTCGGACCTGCCACTGGGGATCCTCCAGGGCGGCCTTCACCAGCTTCAGGGCCTCCTTCTTCTCGGCGCGGGGCACGTGCCCGAGCCCCGCCACCGCCGTGGCGCGAGCCGAGAAGTCCCCGGATCGCACCCCGCGCTTCAGGGCCGAGACGGCGCGCGCCTCCATCTCGTCGGTGACCTCGGCCCGGGCGGTCCCGGCGAGCACGAGGCCCGTCGCCAGCGCGGCGCCCGCGAGCCT
This sequence comes from Myxococcota bacterium, assembly GCA_051747385.1. Classification (GTDB taxonomy): domain Bacteria; phylum Myxococcota_A; class UBA9042; order PHBI01; family JACKFB01; genus JBNJGB01. Next base: position 36,591 of record JBNJGB010000013.1, on the reverse strand, counting down.
GCCACCCCATCCCGTCGTTCGTGCCATCATGGCGGCGTCCTCCCGCAATTCCGACGGGACGAAAGCACCAGCGGTCGCCGGGTGTCAAGCTGCGCGGGCGCGCGCACGAGGCGTCGCCGACCGGCGCGTTGCCCGGGCGGGTGGGGCGTGCTAACCGTCCCGCCCGGGACGGCACGGGGGAGCGACCGATGATCCTCTACCTCGTACGACACGGCCTCACCGCCTGGAACGCGGAGGGGCGGAGCCAGGGACACGCGGACGTCCCTCTGTCCGACGTCGGCCGCCGGCAGGCGTGTGCCCTGGCCGGGCGCCTGGCGGACATGGACGTGGCGGCTGCCTACGCCTCGGACCTGAGCCGGGCCCACGAGACCGCGCGCATCCTCGTGGAGGAGCGCGGGGAGGACCTGGACCTGGTCACGACGCCGGCCCTCCGGGAGATGTCGCTGGGGGACTGGGAGGGGCTGCGGCGTGACGAGATCGACACCCGCTTCCCCGACGTGCGGGCGCGCTGGGCGGCGTCCCCGGCGAACTGCCGCCTGCCGAACGGCGAGACCCTGTCGGAGCTCCAGGGCCGCATGGTGCGCTTCGTCGAGGGTCTCCACGACGTGCACCCCGACGACGCCGTCCTGGTGGTGAGCCACGGCTTCGCTATCCTCACCTTCGTCTGCCACGCCCTGGACCTGCCTCTGGAGAGCTTCCGCCGGCTGTGGATGGATCCCACCGGGGTGACGGAGATCCGGCTGCGGGGCGATCGCTTCAGCCTGCGTCGGCTCAACGACACGGCGCACCTCGAAGGGGATCCGTCGCTCCGCCCCGAGCGGCGCCGGGGCATCCGGGGGTGACCGCCGACCGGTGATGGTGGACTGGATGTGGAGGGCCGCCTCGTGGAGCTCCATCAGCGTGCGCCCGGCGTCTGCGTAGAGCCTCCAGAGCCGGTGGTTGCCCTCGCTCAGGCGCCTTGCCAGGTCCACCGCCACCACCAGCTGGTGCACCAGCTTGGAGGCGAAGGGGCTGCTCGCCCGGAGGAGGCGTGCAGGGCGGTCGCAAAGTCGACCGCCCTCCCTTGCCCTTGCCCTTGCCCTTGCCCTTGCCCTTGCCCTTGCCCTTGCCCTTGCCCTTGCCTGCTCTCGAACGCGCAGAATCCATCGTTTCCGAGCGGATGGAATCCGGCGCCGGGCGCCGTACCGCCGCGCGGCCCTCACTTGTCCGACTTTGCGATTGCTCTGAGGAGGCGTGCCGCTCCCCTTCCTGTGAGGGGCGTTTGCGGCTACGATCGACGCAGAGGTTCCGTACCCACCAGGAGTGATTCGATGAGCGACGAGCAGGCCTCCATGGTCTTCCTGGCAGAGCTGGACAGCCTGAGCGACGCGCACTTCGTCGGCAGCGCGTTGGAGGAGGCGGGAATCGCCTATCGGGTCGCCCAGAACGACTCGCACGCCTTCGACCTGGCCATCCCGCACGGCTGGGGGATGGTGTACGTGGACGGTGACCGCATCGACGAGGCCCGCGACCTCCTCGAGTCGGTGCGGGCCGACGAGCAGATCGTGGAGCGCGGCGGCGAGTAGCGACCCTTCCATAGCCTCCGCGCCCCGGCGCGCGTCCTTCGGAGCCTCGAGGGGCCTACCTGCTCGCGGTCTCCGTGCCGCCGAGGCGGCGATCGTAGGCCACGAGGCCGTCCACGATGCCGCGCGCGGCCTTCTCCCGATACGCCGGGTCCAGGAGGCGGACGCCCTCCTCGTGGTGCGAGAAGAAGCCGCACTCCACGACGATGGCGGGCATGGTGGCCTCCTTGAGGACGCCGAAGCGCGCCTGCTTCACGCCGCGCCGGCGCGCGCCGGTGGACTCGCCCAGGTCCCGGACCACCTCCGCGGCCAGGGCCTGGCTGGAGGCCTGGGACGCGCGGATGCTCGCGTCGCGTGCGATGTCCCGCACGGCGCGGTCCTGCGGCCGGGGCTCGGGTCGGTCGTCGGCGTAGGCGCCCTCCTCGGCCTCGACGAGCCTCCGGGCCTCCTCGTCGGCGGTGTCGGAGGCCAGAAACCAGGTCTCCACGCCGTAGCCCTTGCCCCAGGGATCGGCGTTGAGGTGGACGGACAGGAACACGTCGGCGTCCCAGTCGTTCGCCATCCGGGTCCGCTCGCGGAGACCCAGGAAGGTGTCGTCGTCCCGCGTGAGCAGGGCGACGGCCGTCGTCTCCTCGGTGAGGATGCGGGCGACGCGGTGGGCGATGTCCAGCACCGCCACCTTCTCGAAGGTGCCGTCGACGCCGAGGCAGCCGCGGTTGTGGCCGCCGTGGCCCGGGTCGATGGCGACGATCCGCAGGTGCCGCATCGGGGTCACCTCCGGCTCGGGACCCGCCTGCATCGATGGGGGGCCGGCGCTGGCGAGCAGGGTGGGGATCAGCAGGGTGGCGGACGTCAGCGTGCTCATGGCGGCAGGGTCGCCGCGCTGCCGGACCTCGTCCAGAATTCCGGTGTCGGGTCGCCCTGGAGGGGGCGCGCGGTCCCGTTGACGCCATTTTTCGGGCCGTGGTACCTCGCTTCCGCCATGCGACTGCTCTCCATCACGGTGCTCCTCGTCGCGCTGCTCGCGGGCGGATGCTCTGCCCGGCAGTCGGCCATCTGCACCCGGGTGACGCCCGCGCCCACGGCCGAGGGGGACGCGGACGCACTGGCGGCCGAGGCCGAGGCCGCCTGGGAGCAGCGCGGCGACGAGGCGAAGCTGCGGGAGGCCATCGAGAAGTGGGAGCGGGCCCTGGCCGTCGATCCGACCCGCGCTTCGCTTCGGGTGCGGGTCGCCCGCGCCCGGTACTTCCTCGCGGAGGGCCACCTGCGCTTCCGGGACGACACCGGCGGCGAGATGCGGACGCAGTTCCGGGAGTCGACGGAGCAGGCCGAGCGGGCCCTGGCCCGGCAGTACCCGAGGTTCCGGACGCGGTTCTGTGCCCGACAGCCCTTCGGGGCGGCCCTGCGGATGCTGGACGAGGAGGCGGTGCCCGCCATGTACTGGTACGCGGTGGCCCTCGGCAGGTACGCCCGGGCCACGTCCGTCGTCCAGGTCCTGGAGCACAAGGACCGCATCGAGGCGATGATGGAGCTGATCCTCGACCTGGACCCCGCGTACTTCCACTGGGCGGCGGACCGGTACCTCGGCGCCTACTACACCGCGATCCCGATCCCGAATGGGGATCTGGAGCGGAGCGCGAGGCACTTCGAGAAGTCCATGGCCGAGGCCCCGGAGTACCTGGCCACGCGGGTGCTCTACGCCGAGCTGAACGCCATCGAGGCCGGCAGGCGCGACCTCTTCGAGCGGCTGCTGACCGGGGTCCTGGACTTCGACCTGTCCGAGGCGCCGGAGATCGCGCCCGACAACGAGGCCGCGCAGCGGCGCGCCCGGGGCCTCCTCGAGTCGATCGACGTTCACTTCCCGTAGCGTCGCGCGGGCGCGGGCGGCCCTCCATCCGTGACGCCGACTACCCTGGCGGGATGCCCGCCAGGGGATAGCCGTGAGAGGTCCGTCCCCGGACGTCAGTGGTACGTGGTCGGCTCGGACTCGGTGTCGACCGGCGAAGGCACGGTGACGTCGCCGGGGAAGCCCAGGACCTCGTCGATGTCGTCGGGCAGGATGGCGAAGCCGTGCCCGCTCCAGAAGCGGAGAAAGAAGATGGCCTTCTCCAGGTAGTCCGCGACGTCCAGCGCCTCCACCGGGCGCCAGCGGCCCTCGCGGAGTACCTCCTCCAGGCCATCCGCGTAGTCCTGCATGCCGTCGGGGGTCATGGCGGCCTGCGCCCGGGCGCGCAGGTCGGGGTCCTGCAGCACCTGCTCCAGGGCGCCGGCGGCGAACTCGCAGGGGTCCATGGGGAAGAGGCTGTAGGGCGAGGCGTAGGGGCAGCGGGCGCAGTCGGGCTGGACCCGGCGTGCCGCCAGGTAGTCCTCCAGCTCCACGTGCACGTCCGCCTCGGCGTACTCGTCGATGATGCGGGACTCCCAGTGGGGGTCGTCCCCCACGGTGGGGGCACCCACGGCCTCGCAGGGCGGGATCGTCTCCTCCAGGTACAGGGCCTCCAGGCTCCGGAGCAGGGCGCGGTCCTCCGTGCCGAGGTCGCCGCTCGCCTCCCGGGTTACGAGCCGGCGCATCATCTCGGCCATACGGAGCGGCTCTCTCACGCCTCCGTTTCGCTTCGGCCGCACGAGCTGCCAGTCCAGGCGCCGCATGGATCTCCTCTGTCCGCGTCTGTCTCCCTCACCCCTATCACCGGGGAGGGGCGGTGGGAAGGACCCGCCTTGACTCGCCGTCGAGCGGGTCCGGATAATCCGCTCCGACCGCCCACGGAGGTTTCCATTGACAGCTCGAATGCTCGCGCTCGCCGCCGTCACGGTCGTCGCCCTCTCTCCCCTGACCGCGTGCGGGGGCGGGGGCGACGGTGGCAACGGCTTCGGCGACTTCGGACCTCCGCCGGATTCGGGTGACCCCGAGGACCTGGGTGAGGATCCCGGTGAGGACGCCGTCGATGACGCTTCGGATGTCGAGCCGGGCGAGCCCGTCGTCGAGCTGCTGGAGATCCGCGGGTCTCGCGTCGTGGCCCAGGCGGGCTCGAACGGCCCGAGCCTGTTCTGCGGCCGGGAGATGACCGTGCTGGCGGGCGCCGAGTACATCGGGGATCGCACCCTGGGTCTCGTGGTGGACGGCACGTACGTCCTGCCGGCGGAGGCGGAGCCGGACGTGGAGGACGGGCGCTGGATCTTCACCGTCGATCCGGCCGCACTCCTGATGCCGGAGGAGGGGGAGCCCGCCGAGGACAGCCCCAACCTTCAGGATGGTGACCAGCTGACGCTCACCCTGGCGGCCTTCGCGGAGGGCGCGGGCGGCGAGCTCGCGCTCCCGAACGACGAGGCGCTCTTCGACGAGTGGACGCTGACGGTGGACACGACGGCCCCGGAGCTGACCGTGACCCAGCCCAGCCACGCCACAGGGGTCCCGACGCTCACGGGCCGGGCGCCGATCCGCGGTACCGTCGAGGACGACCATCGGGTCGGGCACGTGGAGGTGTGGTTCAACGGCGACCCGGTCTCAGACATCCCGGCGGCCCCCGAGGAGGCGACCGAGCAGGTCATCGACGGGGAGATCGACCTTCGCGGCGAGACCACCGCCGTGGCGCCGCTGGAGGTCATGGCCTACGACGCGTGCGGCTACGAGGCCGCGTGGGAGTCGGAGGAGGCCAAGGTCATCGCCTGGCCCTGGCTCCGGACCCTCCGGCGCATCCGCTTCCCGGGCGAGGCCAGTCGTATCGTCACGGATTCCCAGATCGTCGACTGGAGCGGGGACGGCTACCCGGACCTGGTGTTCGCGACCCTGGACGGGCTGTGGGTCGTCCTCAACGAGGGGGCCGCGGCCCCGGGCGAGTTCAGGGACTTCGAGCGTCTCACCGACCAGCAGACCCAGCAGGTCGCCATCGTCGATCTGGACGCGGACGGCGATCTCGACCTCGTGACCATCGAGAACCTGGGCAGCGCCGGCGACGGCCTGGTGGTCTATCGCAGCATGTCCGCCGAGGACGGGGGCGGGCTCCGCAGGGCCGAGGAGCACCCCCTGGAGATCCAGTCCTCGTCGGCGATCAGAGACCTCATCGTGCGCGACTTCACCGACGATCCCCCGGACCTTGCTCGCGACGACGTCGTCGTCATCACGTCCGGGCAGGAGGAGTCGCTGCTCCTGTTCAAGCGGCAGAACGCCGACGCGCCCCAGGACTTCGACCAGTGCCAGCCCCGGGAGGTCCCCGTCGGTCCCGACGGCGCCGCGCTGCTCGACACGTCGGTCGACGCCTATGTCCCGGACGTCGAAGGGGACGCGGACGCCGAAGTGCAGACCACCGTCGCCCAGGTGTGTCCGACCCTGTTCGCCCCGCCGGTGAAGGCCGGCGGCGTCCCGGACATCGTCCACGTGGAGGCTCGCGACGTCACCGGCAACGAGGGCGTCCCGGACGGCTTCCCCGACCTGCTCGTGGGCTCCGAGGACCTGAACCAGGTGAACGTGTTCTCGAACCGCTTCGCCGAGGTAGGGATCAAGGACACGACCTTCAGCCAGTCCACGACCAACTACGTGTGGCCCATCCCCGACGCCAACCAGAACGACGTCCAGCACTTCTGCACGGGGAACTTCATCGAGCTCCCCGGGGAGGATCCGGACCCGGTGGACATGGTCGCGGGCACGGCCCAGAGCGGCACCTGGCGGGTCCTTCGGGGCATCGGCAACGGGCAGTTCATGAACCACACGTCGCCGGACGACACGGGCTTCCCCTACGACGTCTGGAACATGTCGGGCACCGTCAGCGAGAACATCACCGGCATGGTCTGCGCCGACTTCAACGACGACGGCCACGAGGACTTCGCCGTCCTGAGCGGGCGCGCGCAGATGATGCAGGTGCACCTGGGCGACGGGAAGGGGCGCTTCAACCAGCTGTCCATGGCCGGGTCCGGCGTTTCGTGCGACGGGGGCCAGGACTGCCCGGACGGCGAGGAGTGCATGCTCACGTCGTGTGACGCTCAGTCCGCCACCTGTCAGCGGCCGTGTGCGAGCGATCCCGAGTGCGTCGGCGACAATCCCCGGGGCCCGGAGCGGGGTCCGTGCGTGGCCCCGTCGGTGCAGAGCTGCATGCAGTCCCTGCCGGCCGGCCAGCAGGTCTCCGACCGGTACTGCGGCGTCGAGCCCCACATCAACCCGGTCAACGAGGGCATCGGTTTCGTGCTCGACGCCCAGCCCCGGAATCCGCGCGTCGGGGACTTCGACCAGGACGGCCTGCCCGATCTCCTCGTGGACTATCGCGGGGAGGGCTTCGGCATCCTGATGAACCGGACGGACGTCGGAGACCCGGACAACCCCGCCGACAACGTCTTCGACATGGAGGCCACGCGCGCCCTGGTCTCGCCCCTCGGGAAGCAGGGCTCGTCCACCGGCGGCCTGCTGACGTCCATGGCGGTCGCGGACCTGACGGGCGACGGCAAGGCCGAGGTGGTGGGCTTGAGCGATACGCGCTCCTTCCCCTCCGCACCGTGGCTCCGGGACTATCACCCGTTCGGCGCCCGGTACCGCACCTGGTACCAGTGTTCGGAGGCCATGGGCTGCGAGAACTGGGAGAAGGGCGCCACGTCTCCGACCGTGTTCGTCTGGAGCCAGGGCTCGTACGGTCCGGACATGCCCTCGTATCCGGCGGCCTACGACCGGATGCCCCGGAACATCTTCTCGGCCGCGGGGTTCGCCGGCCCCGTGCGGGCCGAGTCGATCCGGGTCGCCGACCTCCAGGGCCCCGATGGCGGCGGAGCGGACGGCCTGCAGGATCTGATCGTCATCGGCGGCTCAGCCGGCAACCCGTCGTCGAACATCGCTTTGTACCTGCAGGCCGCGCCGTCGGAGGGCTTCTGGCACCTGCCCGGCCTGACCCAGGACGCCGGCGCCATGTTCCGGCCCTGGAACGGCTTCGAGGCGACGCCCAGCACGGTCCGCGACTTCGTGATGATGAACGCCCGCGACGAGCAGGTCCCGGGTCTGTTCGTGGCCACGGATACGACGTTCAGCGCCCAGTGCGGCACGATCCCGCCGATCATCCGCTTCTGCGCGTGGGATCCGGGCAAGGAGTGCCAGCCCGGCAACGAGAACTCGAGCATCTGCCCGTTCTGGCGGTGCTGGGAGCCGAGCAGCCAGACCGAGTGCAGCAAGACCCTGAGCCTCGGGGTCGGCGGCACCGTGGTGGACATGAAGAAGCTGGCCATCGAAGGGGAGCACGCGGGCGAGGTCACGGAGGACCCTGACGTACTGGGCGACCTGCTCGCCGTGAGCCGGGCCACAGGCTCCATGTCGAGCTTCCGCTGGGAGGGGATGGACGCCAATCCGCCCGCCGGCGACGACACCATCGCGGACGTGTTCCCGTTCTCGCCGCCTTCGGAGAAGGCCGTCGGCGAGAACCCGCGGGACATGGCCGTGCGCGATCTGGACGGCGACACCCGGGTGGACCTGGCCTCGACGGTGAACCAGAACGTCATGGTGGCGTTCGGACAGGAGGGCTTTCACCCGTTCCAGTCCCCGCTGCCGGTGGATTCGGAGCAGCAGGACGGCGGCCCGGAGGGTGTGGCGATGACCGACGTGAACGCCGACGGCTTCGTCGACGTCGTCTTCACGGAGCAGAGCCGTAGCCGGGTGACCGCCTACCTGGCCGCCGGGCTGGACGCGAACAACGAATACCTGCGGCAGTTCCACGGGCCGGTCCACATCCCCACGTGCAGCCGGCCCACGGACATCACGACCCACGACTTCGACGGTGACGGCTGCGAGGCCATCGTGGTGCTCTGCGAGGGCGCCGGGGCCATCGCGATCATCGAGAACGACTCGTGCACGGAGGCCGCCGGGAACTGACTCGGGGGGCTACTCTTCGGGCCCGTAGACCATGATGCGGGAACGGAGGCGCTCGGCCCGCCCGAGCGTCTCCTCCACCTCGGCCTCCAGGGCGGTGAGCTCGGCCTCGGGCGGGTCCAGGGCCATGCCGCCGCCCACCTCCTCCCCGTGGCGTTCCGGGAGGTCCGCCAGCAGAGGGCCGAGCTCGGACAGCCGCGACCAGACGTCGTACACGCGGGCCTGGGCCTCCGTGTCCATCCGGCCGTGGAGCGACTCCAGCGCCTCGTAGTCCAGCTTCGCCGCGAGCGCCTCCCAGCGCTCCCGGGGCATGGGTTCCCCGGCACCGAGCAGGGTCTCGCCAGCGCGCAGGAAGTCCGTCGTCTCCGCGACGAAGCGGCCCAGCGGTGTGTCCGGGAGCCGAGGCCCGGTCACGGACGCAGGGACCCGCCGCTGCGGCGTCTCCACGCTGAACATGGCCGGGGACGCGGCGCGCAGCCCGAGGGTGACCACGACCAGCGCCGCCATCTCGACGGCGAACCGTTGGAGGGTCGGGCGCGAGCGCACCGTGGTGAGGCCCCAGATGGCCGCGGCGGCGTAGAACGTCATGATGACGTAGGGCCACCAGGACATCAGCCCCCGCCCGTTGAGGACCATGAGCACGGCGATGCCCAGGCAGCCGAGGGCGGCGAGGGCGCGGATGGTGGCCGCGGCGGCGCCGATGGGCTGATCCGCGCGGTTGTCCCGTCGAAACAGGCCGGGCCGGGTCGGGAGGCGCGGGGCCGTGCGGGAGATCGCCGGTTCGCCGGGCGGGGGAGGTTCCTCGCTCACCGGTGGCGACTCCGCCAGCGGGGCCGGGGGCACCTCGACCGACGACGCGTCCTCCTCGTCGAGGTCGAAGGCGCTGTCGGCCTCGGCGGCCGTCTCTTCTTCGGCCGTGGCGATGGACCTGTCGAAGACGACCCCGCAGGAGACACACTCGACTCCCTCGGGCTGCTCGAATCCGCACCTGGGGCACTGCACGCGGGCCTCCCATCACGTGGGGGGGACCAGGATAGTCGAAGCGTCGCATCCGGCCAGTAATCCCACGCTCTGCGCCGATCGCCGCGTCATCGCCCCTCGACGAGGGTCTCGTACAGCCGGGCGATGCGGTCCGGGTCCCGCCGGACGGCGAGGGTGCGCCCGGCGGCCACCAGGACGCGGCCCGGCGCGGCGCCCTTCGGCTTGCGGACGTGCTTGCGCTCCGTCCAGGTGACGTCCACTACCTCCTCGTCCCGGGCGTCGCTGTGCCAGGCGGCCAGGGCAGCGGCGTCGAGGAGAGCCTCCGGCGCGGGCTCGCCGCGGCCCTCCGTGCGCAGGATCACGTGGGAGCCCGGGACGTCCCGGGCGTGGAGCCAGACGTCCCGCCCCCGGCCGACGCGGAACGTGAGGGCGTCGTTGTGCCGGGACGAGCGACCCACGAGGATCGCCGAGCCGTCGGCCGCGGCGAAGCGACGATAGGGCGGGGCGGGGCGGTTGTCGCGGCGCTTGTCCCGCCGCTGTCCGCCGCGCTCCTTCCAGCCCAGCCCGCGGAGCCGGGACTCGAGGTCCTCCAGGCGGCTTCGGCCCTCCTCCGACGACCCCTCGAAGCCGCGCAGGGCGTCGAGGTCCCCGAGCAGGGCCTCCACGGCCTCCAGGCGCTCGGACTGGTCCAGCCAGCGGGCCTCGACGCGCTCCCGGGCGTCCCGGTACTTCCTGTACAGCCGGAAGTGCCGCTCCATGTTCTCCACCGGGCGCAAGGCCGGGTCCAGGGGCACCTCCGTCGCGCCGCCCTCCGGGTCCGCCCAGTCGCGCACCTCCACGGACTCGGCCCCGGTCGGCGTCGCGTGGAGGACGGTCTTGAGGAGCTCTCCCCAGTGGCGGTGCCGAGCGGCGCCCTCGGCGCGGCGGAGGTCCTCCTCCACCTTGCGCACGGTCCGGCGGAGGCGCTTGCGCAGCGTGCGAGCCGCGCGGCCCAGGGACGCGATCCGCGCATCCAGGTCCCGCCGGTCGGCGGCCTCGCGCTGGGAGGCGTCCACGGCCACCAGCCACGCGTCGCCCTCGAGGTCGTCGTGGGCGCACGGCCCGTCGGGCAGCGCCGGCGAGTCCGGATCGGTCGGCGGCCGATCCGGCACCAGGCGCACCACGGCCTCGCCGGCCTCGTCCAGGACGGCCACGTTGGGGTAGCGCCCGGCGATCTGCACGTGGAGGGCGCGCGTCTCCCCGCGCCGGGTGACGTCCAGGACCAGCCCACGCTGCCGCCAGGCCCGCACGCGATCCACGCGTGCACCCTCCAGGGCCTGCCGGAAGCGGAGCGTCGCCTGGTCCGGCGCGGCCGGAGTCTCCGGCCACCGATCCGTCAGGACGGCGCGGGGGTGCCGGGGGGCGACGTCCAGGAGCAGCCGGCGTCCGGCCACGCGGGAGAAGCGGACGAGGAGGATCTCGGGCCCGGGGCGCCAGACCTTGTCGACGCCGCGGCCGGACAGGGCGTCGTCCAGGGCACCCGCCAGGCGCTCCAGGGTGGCGGCGGTGGGCCGCGCGGGCCTCATGCCTCCTCGTCCCTCACCCAGCTCCCGCTCCGGCCGCCGTGCTTGTCCAGGAGCACGACGCCGGTGATGCGCATGGAGCGATCGACGGCCTTCGCCATGTCGTACACGGTGAGCGCGGCCACGGTGGCCGCAGTGAGGGCCTCCATCTCGATGCCCGTGCGGGCCGTGACGCGCGCCTCCGTCTCGATGACCACGCGGGCCTCCTCGACCGTGAGGTCCACGTCCACGTGGTCCAGGGGCAGGGGGTGGCAGAGGGGGATGAGGTCCGCCGTCCGCTTGGCGCCCATGACGCCGGCCACTCGCGACACGGCCACCAGGTCGCCCTTCTCCAGGCGCGCCTCGGCGATGGCGCGGGCCGTCTCCGGCTGCATCTCGACCACGGCGCGGGCCCGCGCCGTGCGGACCGTGGCGGCCTTCGGGGAGACGTCCACCATGCGCGCCGTCCCCTCGGCGTCCACGTGGGTCAGCCCGCCGCGCGCGTCGTCCTGCCGATCCTTCGAAGCCATGCGCCCTCCCGCTGCGATGGGCGCGCCATGCTCGCACGGGCGCCGGGCGCGTGCCAGGGAGTCAGTCGGGCAGGGCAATCGCAAAGTCGGACAAGTGAGGGCCGCGCGGCGGTACGGCGCCCGGCGCCGGATTGTATCCGCTCGGAAACGATGGATTCTGCGCGTTCGAGAGCAGGCACGGGCACGGGCAAGGGAGGGCGGTCGCAAAGTCGACCGCTCTGGTCAACCGGGCAGGGGCCTCTCCCGCATCTTCCAGGCCAGGTGCGTGGCGATGGACATGATGGACAGCTGGGGGTTCACGCCGAGGCTCGTGGGCGTCACGCTGCCGTCCACCACGTACAGGTCCCGCAGGTCCCAGGCCTGGCCGTCCGGATCCACGACGGAGCGCTCCGGCGACGTGCCCATGCGGCAGCTCCCGAGCGGGTGCTGCGAGGCGCACTCGATGCGACCCGGCGGCACCTTCTCCAGGTCCATGCGGGACAGGCCGTCCGCGTCCACGGGCTCGTGGCCGAGGATGGGGAGGTAGACCTCCCGCGCGCCGGCGGCCAGGAAGGTCTCGGCCATGATGCGCATCACCCGGGGGATCGCCGCCCGGTCTCCCCGCGACATGCGATAGGTCACGAAGGGCTCCCGCCCGGGCCCCCGCCGGATGACGCCGCCGCCCTCGTCGTGGATCAGGCCGCCCATCATCGCCATGTGGGGCATCTGCTCGGCCCGGCGGGCGTGCTCGGGGCCGAAGCCGGGCAGGGTCGCGGCGATGACCGACGGCGGGATGAACAGGCCGACGAGGGTGATCTTCTCGTGCTCCCAGGCGTCGGACCAGGCGCTCTGCAGCGCCCCGTCCCAGCCGCGGATGGGGTCGTCGAAGCGCGCCGTGACGCGGAACGCCGGGTGGAGGGTCAGGTTCCGGCCCACCTGCCGGGATCGCCGCCCGACGCCGCTCCGCTTCAGCAGCAGCGGCGAGTGCCAGGCGCCGGCCGAGACCACCACGCGGCGGGCCCGCACCGTGACGCGATCGCCCTTCCGCTTGCCCCCGCGGTTGTACAGCCGTCCCTCGACACCCACGGCCCGATCGCCCTTGGTGAGGACGCGCTCCACGAGACAGTCGGAGAGCACGCGGGTCCCCGCGGCGATCGCCCGGGGGAGGTAGCTCCGGTCGACGCTCATCTTGGCGCCCTTGGGGCAGCCGAAGTTGCACTGCCCGGCGCCCCCGCAGTCCCTCGTGTTCCGGAACAGGGGCTTCATCTCGTAGCCCATCTCCCGGGCGCCCCGGGCGAACGCCTCGGTCCCCCGGGAGCGCATGTCGGCCGGCACCTCCTCCACGCGGACGGCCTGCTCCACGTCCTGGAACACGCCTTCCATGCGGTCCGGCGTGAACTCCGACAGGCCGTGCTCGCGGGACCAGGTGTCCATCACGGACCCGGGGATGCGGAAGCAGACCCCGCCGGTGAGCACCGAGGAGCCTCCCACGCAGCGGCCCATGGTCACGTTGACGAGGGGAGAGCCGCCGCGGCCGAGGGCCGCCGTCATGCCGCCGTCCCGCCACAGGGTGCGCAGGGACTCGCTGGGGCGCATCCGAGCGTACTCCTCGGGGCGGACCCAGGGGCCCTCCTCGAGGACGATCACGTCCTGTCCCGCCTCGGCGAGGTGGGCGGCCACGACGGCGCCGCCCGCGCCGGAGCCCACGATCACCACGTCGGCGTCCAGTCGCTGCTCCCCCCGGAGGTCCCGTCCCTGCAGGATCTCGCCGCTCACGACGCGTCCTCCCTGGCGCGGCCGTCCACGCCGATCTCCCGGGCCGCGTCCGGGTGCTCGTAGTAGAGGATGCTCAGGGCCGCCTTCACCGCGAGGAGCGTGGGCGCCAGCGGGCTCCGCTCGTAGCGCTCCAGGGCCCGGTATCGCAGCCTCTTCGGCAGCCGGTGGAGGGTCGGCGGGCGGAAGACCAGCAGCGGAGCGATCCACGTCACGAGGAACAGGGACAGGCGGAAGACCAGCCGGGTCTGTCCGCCCACCCTCGCCATGAAGTCGTCGACCTGCCAGACCAGCCAGCGCAGCCGCTCCGGGGGAGGCGGGCCCTCGTCCCGCTCGTAGAAGACCTGGCCCAGCCCGTACGCGGCCCGGAGCCAGGCCCGATCGGGCTCCTTGGAGTGGACCTCGGGGGCGTGATCCACCCAGTGGACGGGCGCGATCCCCGCCCGCCGGGTGCCGTCTCGCTCAATCGCCGTGGACAACGGAGACCTCCGGTTGGCGGTCGCCATCCTACAGGGAGCTGGCACGCAGTGTCATTTTTGCGCCGCGGCCCGGTGTCATCCGGGTCAGAGCAGGCCCGGGAAGAGCGCGCGGCGCTCCTGCGGGTAGTCCGGGAAGGTCTCCCGGTACCACCGGTGGTTGGCCATGGCGCGAGGCACGAGGTTGGCGGCCGTCCAGACGGCGAAGGCCAGCCCCGGCAGCGACCAGGTCGCCAGGGCCCAGCCGCACCACTCGGCGATCTCGCCCATGTAGTTGGGACAGGACACCCAGCGATAGGCGCCGCCGAAGGGCACGCCGTATCCGCGCCCCTCGCGCTCGCGGCGGAGGCGGAGGAGCACGTGGTCGCTGTGGACGTTGACGGCGAAGCCCCCGAGGAAGAGCAGGACCCCGGCGATGAAGCGGGGATCGGCCAGCCACTCCACGCCGCGCTCCGGACCCAGGGTGAACAGCCAGCGGGCGTTCAGGTAGTCGATGCCCAGGTTCGTCGTGAAGGCCATGGCGACGATGAGCAGAGGGATCCGCTTGCCCCGCGTCCGCATCCGCAGGGGGAAGACGAACGTCCGGTGGACGTAGTGAAGCTCCCACATCACCAGGAACGCGATGGCCGGGGCGTTGGCGTGGCGGTCGCCCACCACGAACAGGGCCGCGAACAGCGCCACCGCGGGAAGCTCCATGAGGACCCAGCCCAGGGCGTTCGGTACCTGCGGGCCCCATCCCCGGCGGTTGTGCCGCCCGTAGGGTGCGGACACGAACTGGAGGGCGACGAACACCACCGCCGACAGGACGAACCAGCCGGCCAGGAGCCCGTCGAAGAGGTCCCGCTCGCTCACGACGCCCGCCTCCGGCGCAGCAGGCCGGCCTCGAGGAACCAGTCCACCGTGTCGCGCAGCGTCTCCTCGAGGGGACGGGGCGCGTGGCCCAGCTCGCGGCGGGCCCGATCCCCGCGCACGTCGGAGAAGGACTCCAGGACGCGCAGGGAGTCGGGCGTGACGAGGGGGCGCCGGCGCGCGAGGCGGCTGGCGGCCTCCGCCACCGGGGCCACCCCGCGGGCGAGCCACATGGGCGCCACCAGGCGGGGCGGACGCCGACCGGCGCGGGTTGCGACCACGCGCGCGAGGTCCACCATGGCCGCCCGGTGGCCCGAGACGATGTAGCGCTCGCCGGCCTCGCCCCGCTCCTCCGCGGCCAGGGCGGCGGCCGCCACGTCGCGGGCGTCGACCCAGTCGAAGGCGGCGTGCACCAGCCCGGGCATGCGGCCGCGGGCGATCATCAGCAGGGTCTCGCCCATCCGCGAGGGCTTGTGGTCGTGGGGGCCGAGGAGGGCCGTGGGCTCCAGGACGACCGCGTCGAGCCCGCGGGAGACGCCCCCGAGCACGGCGACCTCTGCGCGGGCCTTGGTGCGATCGTAGGCCATGTGCTCCGCCCCGAGGGCGAGGGGCCGGCTCTCGTCCATGGGGCCGCCCCCGGGCGGCGGGACCAGGGCGTGGATGGAGCTGACGTGGACCAGGCGTCGCACCCCCGCCTCCAGGCACGCCTCTACGACGTGGGTGGTCCCGTCCACGTTCACGGCCTCCATCCGGGCCTCGCTCCGCCGGTCCAGGGCGATGATCCCCGCCAGGTGGTGGACCACGTCCACGCCCTCGCAGGCGCGCCGGACGTCCTCGGGGTTGGTGACGCTGCCCTCCACGACCTCCACGTCGCAGCCCTCTATGGCCCGCCGGTCCCGGTGGAGCAGCACCCTCACCGCGCGGCCGCGGGACCGCAGCGCCCGGATCAGGTTGGCTCCCAGGTGGCCGGATGCGCCGGTCACGAGCGTCGTCATGGCACCTCCTCGCGGCGGAATCTAGCAGCGTTCGGGCACAGGGCAACCCGTTCGCCGCCGCCCCTGCAGGGCAATCGCATCTACTCGCCCGCCGTCGGTTCATCCCAGGTGCGGCCCGCCGTCCGGCACGTGGAGGTGGACGTGGTCGTCCGTCGTGGTGGGACTTCCGGCCGAGAGCGTTCCAATCCCGTCCGACGCGGCGTTCGGGCCCGCTGGCGGCTGATCGGCGCCACTTCGCCGGGCGCAGCTTTCGTGTGGTCGGTTGGGACCCCGCGCCCTGCCAGGTCAACGCGAGCAGCGTGGCTTTCGTGAAGGTGCTTCGAGCCCGCGCCACCGGCGTGACGGCTGGCGAAACGCCGTCGTCCACGATCACGACCACGTCCACGATCACGACCACGACCACGAACGCCGGTGCCGAGATGTGTGGGGTCGAGAGACGTGGACGTGGTCGGGAGACGCCTCGTGCGTGGGCGCCGCCGAGGGGCGGGACGGTCCTGCGGGTGGAGGACGAGAGGAGCACCCCCGGGACGTGGCGTGTCGCGTGCTCCGGCGGGCCGGCCATCGCGTCATCCCGGCGGGCATCGGCGCGACGTCCTGGCGCTGGATCCGGTCGCCGCCCAGGTGATCTTCCTGCTCGTGGACGGCCGCTCCAACGGCCCGAGCGACGAGGGGGCCTGCGACCTGTGGTGTCCAGCCCGCAGAGTGGCACGACCGGGGCGGTACCCCCGGTGGCTCGTGCCGCCCGTCATGCCTCGGATGGAGGTGTCTCCTTGACGGTGAGGCGCGCCGCTTCTAGCGTCCGCCCCATCCGGCTTCCGGAGATGGGAGTCGCCACACGCCGCTCCACGAGGGAGCGACATCGAGGATCACCGCCAGCCATGCGGCGCCCGCCGGTGCTGGCCCGTTCGAAGAGGATCACACCATGTCCATGCGACGTCTTGCGCTGTTCGCGATGACCGGGTTCGCGGCCCTGTCCCTCACCGTCACCACCGCCGCCTGCGAGAAGAAGGGCGGCGAGGAGGCCCCCGAGGGCGCGGAGGGCGCCCCCGAGGGCGCGGAGGCTGCTCCCGAGGGCGCGGAGGCTGCCCCCGAGGGTGCGAAGGGCGCCCCCGAGGGTGCGGAGGCTGCCCCGGAGGGCGCCGAGGCTGCCCCCGAGGGCGCGAAGGTCGCCCCCGAGGGCGCGGAGGCTGCCCCCGAGGGCGCGGAGAAGGCTGCTGAGGCCCCCACCGGCGATCCGGAGGACGAGCGCCTGGCCGGCACCTGGGAGCTGGACCGCGACGCCATGAAGGAGATGCCGCAGTACAAGGATGCGCCCGACGAGCGGAAGAAGCAGATGGACGCCATGATGGAGCAGATGGAGATGGAGATGACCTTCGGGTCGGAGACCATCCAGATGCACGCGAAGATGGGCGGCCAGGTCAAGGACGACAAGGTCTCCTACACCATCAAGGAGAAGACGGACGACACGCTCGTGATCAAGACCAAGCCCCTCGAGGGCAAGGAGGGCCAGGAGGAGGAGCTGACCCTGAGCTTCCAGGGCGACAAGCTCATCTTCCAGCAGGGCCCCCAGAAGATGACCTTCAAGAAGAAGGCGGAGTAGCCCTCGCGCTGCTGCGGCACCCCGGGAGCCCTCGCGCTCCCCGGGGTGGTCGAACGCCGGGGTGGCCGCGGGCCGTCCCGGCGTTCGTGCGTTCGGGCCTCCACGGGCTGTACACTGTTCAAGCACCGCCAGACGCCGGTGGCGGCGGGGTGGTCCGTGAAGCAGACGGAGGTGGAGGACTCCCGGGGGCGGCGCCTGACCTACGACAGCCACAACGGCACGGACCTGGCCGTCCCGGTGGGGACGCCCGTGCTGACGGCCGCAGCGGACCGGGGGGGCCGCGCCGTGCGAGAGCGCTCGCGCTTCCTGGCCCGGCCCGTGCCCCTGCGCGACAAGACCATCCTCCTCGAGGCGGCCCCGTCTACCAGGCGTCGGACGCCATCAGCTTCAGCGACTTCGGCTTGCGGGAGGGCGAGCCTGGAATTCTCACGAGACGTCGAGCGAAGCGCCGGGAGACGCGGGTGGATCCCAAGCTGCAGCCGGCGGATGGTGAGAAGGCCGGGCCAGGCCGTGGTCCTCCTGAGCGATACGACCTTGCCGTGGGTGCCGACGTCCTCGTGGGCTTCCTCGGGTACATCGCGCCGGCCGTCTTCGGCCTCGTCGGGGTCGCGGCGACCCTGTCCCTGGTCGGCCTCCGGGGCAAGCACGCGGGCGTCGGGGGCGAGGAGGGCTGAGCGGGGATCGCCCCGTGCGACCCGGAGCGATTTGTTCGCCTGACTTGTTGACTCGGACGCCGTTCGCGCGTACTTCTCCCCGCGGCCCACGTGGCCGAGAACCCGCGATCGCGCGCAGTCGCCCCCAGGATCCTGACAGGGCGCCGTCTTCCGAGACCCTCGCGACCCTATCCCCCCCGGCGGCGCGCCCTCATGGGGAGAGTTCATTTCGTCCGGCGCCATGACGTCCCGAACGGCGTCGCCCGGCGCGCGGACCCCCTCATGAGGTTGCACACCGTATGAGCACGTTCTCCGATCTGGGGCTGAGTCGCCCCCTCCTCCGCGCCGTCGAGGCGCAGGGATACACGACCCCGACCCCCATCCAGGAGCAGGCCATCCCGCCGCTCCTCGAGGGCCGGGACCTCCTGGGCGTCGCCCAGACCGGCACCGGCAAGACGGCCGCCTTCACGCTGCCGCTCCTCCACCGCTTCGCCGAACGTCCCCGCCGTCCCGGCGCGCGATCCGCGCGCTGCCTGGTCCTCACGCCCACCCGCGAGCTGGCCATCCAGATCCACGACAGCTTCGGGATCTACGGACGGAACGTGCACCTGCGCCGGGCCGTGGTCTACGGCGGCGTGGGCCAGCGGCCGCAGGTGAAGACCATGTCCCGCGGCGTGGACGTGCTCGTCGCGACGCCCGGGCGCCTGCTCGATCTCATCGGGCAGGGCCACATCAGCCTGGACGGCGTGGAGGCCTTCGTCCTGGACGAGGCCGATCGCATGCTGGACATGGGCTTCATCCACGACGTGAAGAAGATCATCGCCCGGCTCCCCGAGGAGCGGCAGACGCTCCTGTTCTCGGCGACCATGCCCGACGCCATCACCGGCCTGGCGGGCCGGATGCTCCGGGACTACACGCGGGTCGAGATCACGCCGACCGCGACCACGGTCGACCGCATCGACCAGCACGTGCTCTTCGTGGGTCGGGGCGACAAGAAGCCGCTGCTCGACGACCTGCTCCGTGGGGACGCCGTCGAGCGCAGCATCGTCTTCACCCGGACGAAGCGCGGCGCCAACCGCGTGGCCGAGTTCCTGAACCGGCGTGGCCTCAGCGCCGAGGCGATCCACGGCAACAAGAGCCAGAGCGCCCGTCAGCGGGCCCTCGCGGGGCTCCGGGACGGCCGCGTCCGGACGCTCGTCGCCACCGACATCGCCGCGCGGGGCATCGACGTGGACGGCATCACCCACGTCATCAACTTCGACCTGCCCAACGAGCCCGAGAGCTACGTGCACCGCATCGGCCGCACGGCCCGCGCCGGCTCCGAGGGCGTGGCCCTGTCGTTCTGCGACGGCGAGGAGGTCGACTACCTCCACGCCATCGAGAAGACCATCCGGCAGCGCGTGCCCATCCACGAGGACCACGACTGGCACTGCGACTCCACCGCCGAGCGTCACCGCACCGGCCCGACCCGCGGACGTTCGTCGCGCGGTGGGGGCGGACGTGGCCGGGGGGCCGGCCGCGGCAACGGGGGCGGTCGCCAGGGAGGGCGTCGACGCCGGCGGGGCGGGCGCCCGAACCGCAGCGCGTAGGCCCGAGGCGCCGCGGCCTGGTCACCCCGGTCGCGGCGCCGGACGACCGATCAGAACGGGATCCGGGCGGGTCGAACTGCGAGGGGAGCCTAATCCCACGTCCGCACGGAGACGGTCGCCTCCAGGGGCAGGTCGGCGGCGGACGTGCCCACGCGGAGGCGGTAGTCCAGCGGCTCGACGACCCAGCGGTCGGACTGGGCGCCCCAGTAGGCCAGGTCGGCGGCCTCCAGGACCAGGCGCGCGGTCTTCGTCTCGCCGGGCTCCACGGCGACCTGGTCGAAGGCCTTCAGGTCGACCGGCGCGCGCTCGACCGCCGAGCCGGGGTACGAGACGTACAGCTGGACGGTCTCGCGGCCGGCGACGGCGCCGGTGTTCGTCACGTCCACCTCCACCGCCAGGGCGCCGTCCCGGTCGATGGCGCCGGCGGAGGTCCGGAGATCCGAGAGCTCGAACGAGGTGTAGCCAAGGCCGAAGCCGAAGGGATAGCGGGGCGAGAGGCCCCCGCGGTCCTGGTAGCGATAGCCGTGCCACAGGCCGTAGTCGACCTGGAGGCTCTCGTTGTCGAACTCGGGGAGGTCGCCCTCGGAGCGCGGCCAGACGACGGGGAGCCGGCCGCTCGGGCTCGCGTGGCCGTACAGGATCGAGGCGATGGCGTCGCCGCCCTGCGAGCCGGGATACCAGGCCATGAGCAGGGCCTCCACGTCGTCGATCCATGCCTCGACGAGGCTCGGGCTGCCGCCCTCGAGGACGACGACGACCCGGTCGCTCAGGTCCGCGACGGCGGACACCAGGGCGTCCTGCTCCCGGGGCAGGTCGAGGCTCGCGCGGTCCCCGTCGCCGAAGATGGCCTCGCCCTCGTCGTCGCCGGTGAGGCCCACGAACACCACCACGGCGTCCGCCTCCGCGATCGCCGCCTCGTCGTCGGGCGTGAAGTCGGGGCCCGGCACGTGCAGCACCGCGGCACCGGGTGCGCGTGCCTCCAGACCCTCCAGCGGGGTCACGGTCTTCGTCGCCTCCACAGCGCTCGAGCCGCTGTCCCCCGTGTTCACCACGGCGGCGAGTTCACCCACGACCACCACGCTCTGCGGGGCGTCGAAGGGCAGGGCGCCGTCGTTCTTCAGGAGCACGATGCCCCGCCCGGCGGCCTCGCGGGCCAGTGCGAGGTGCTCCTCGCTCTCCAGCACGGACTCGGGGAACGGCTCCATCTCGTCGAGGCCGAAGCACAGCTTGGTGCGCAGGATGCGCCGGACCGCGCCGTCGACCACGGCCTCGTCCACCGCGCCGGACTCCACGTCGGCCATCAGTTCCTCCCAGGCCACGGGGGCCGGCATCTCGACGTCCAGGCCGGCGTTCGCCGCCTCCACGCCGTCGTGGACCGCGTAGATCCAGTCGCTGACCACGAAGCCCCGGAACCCCCAGTCCTCCTTCAGGATGTCCGTCAGCAGCGTCCTGCTCTCGCTGCACTTGTCGCCGTTCACGGCGTTGTAGGCGCTCATCACGGAGCCGACCGGTCCCTGCGTGACCGCGTGGCGGAAGTGGGGCAGGTAGACCTCGCGCAGGGCGCGATCGCCGATCCGGACGTCCACGTCGTAGCGCGTGGCCTCGATGCTGTTGGCCGTGTAGTGCTTGGCGTTCGCCACGACGTGCCGCTGGGCGCCGCGGATGAAGCCCACGGCCATGCGCCCGATGTGGTGCGGATCCTCGCCGTAGGTCTCCTGGGCGCGCCCCCACCGCGGGTGGCGCAGGACGTTCATCGCCGGAGCCAGCAGGACGTTGCCGCCCTTGGCCCGAAGCTCCGTGGCGATGGCCTCCCCGACGCGGGACTCGAGCTCCGGATCCCACGTCGCCCCGCGCGCCATCCCCACGGGGAAGGCCGTCGCGTCGCCGCCCCGGACGCCGCGCGGACCGTCCGCCATGCGGAACCGGGCGATGCCCAGCCGCTCGCTCCCGCCGGCGTCGAAGAGCGGGCCCAAGAAGGTGTCCCGGTAGCCGGTCATCTCCCGGACCTTCTCCTCGAGCGTCATCTGTCCGAGCAGCGCCTCGACCCGCTCTCCCACCTCCTCGGCCCGATCGCCGCAGAACGACGGCGGATCCTCGCTCACCGGCTCCGCCGCCCGCCGCCGGGAGTCGTCGCCGTCGCACGCCCCGAGCAGGAGCACCACCGCCAGCACCAGCGTCCGCATCGCGCCCTCCTTCGCAAGGCGCGCATCCTAACCGCTGCGCCCCCGGTCGTCGGCACCGTGTGGTGAACACCTCGTCACCGCCTGGCGCCTTCGCATGGTCTCGGCGGGGCGGCTCAGCGCCACTCGCCGAGGTCCTCGCGGTGGGCGTCCAGGTAGGCCTCGAGCATGCCGCGCGGACCCGGCCGGGGCAACGGCGGCGAGCAGGTCGGCGCCTCGCCCCCCCGGGTCGACCGTCCGCGCTTCCGCTCGGGCCTTGGAGACCGGAGGCGGCAACTCTCCTGACGCCTGGGCGTGGAGCGTCCCGGCGTGCCGTCAGTCCGCGACGAGGCGGAACCAGTAGCTGATGCGACGGGACGCCCCCCGACCCGGACGCCGTCGACGATCACCTGGTACCTCACGCCGGTCCGCACGGTCTCCAGGCGCCACATCAGCACGTTGGGGAGCCCGAAGCCGCGGCGGTCGTGGTCCACCCCGGTCACCTCGGCGGGGTCGCCGTCCTCCGGGGTCACGGTGATCGCCGCGTTCGAGTAGTCCACGTCGTCGTTCCGCCAGCGGACGGAGGGGTTCGAGAGCACCGACAGGGACGCGAACCACCCCGGCGCGAACAGCTCCGCCGGGTAGTGGCCGCGGGGATAGGCGATGAAGTCGACGCCGGTGCCGGTCAGGTCGGGGGGATCGTCGTGGTGGACCTTCAGGACCACGACCTCGGCCGCCGGCCATCGGGTGGGCACCCGGGGCGGGCCGTGGGCCGAGCCGATGGAGATCCGGTCCAGGAACGGGTCCAGGATCCAGCGCCGATGGCCCAGGCACCTCCACGTGAACGCCCGGGCGATCGGCCGGGCGGCGCCCGCGCAGCGGAACATCCGCAGGCGCTGACCGGTCGACGGGGTCGCTCCGGGCCACCAGGGCCCGGGGCGTCGCCCCGCCGTCGCTCCCCCCGGCCCGGGCTCAGTGCCCGGTCGGGAGGGCGGCGCCGGGCTTGTCGTGTGTCGCCGGGCGCTCCACGAGGCTCGCGCTCCGATCGCAGAGCCCCTGGAGGTCGACGTCGACGCCACGCGCCCGGAGCCTCAGGACGACGCGGTCGATGGCCGCGACGGCCGAGGCGTCCCAGACGCCGGCGTCTTCCAGGCCGATGACGACGCGGTCCAGGTCCTCGGCGAAGTCGAACGCCTCGTTGAAGTGCTCTTGTCGACGCTCGCTCACCGACCCTCGTCGAGGAAGGGGTTCGGCCGTGTGGGGGGCTCGGGCGGGAGCCATGTCGGGCGGTCGACGCCCCGGTGGAGGACGAAGTACTCGTCGACGCCCGCGAACCAGGCGAGGAGGCCGTCGTCGCCGGCGGGGGCGAAGCGGAGGGTCTTGGTGGGCCGGCCTTCCGGGGCGATGACGAGGTCGGGCAGGCCGTCGCGGTTGGCGAGGGGCCAGGCGCGGACGTCTCGCTTCGTCTCGGGGCCCTTGGTGACCCGCCAGCGGTCGGCGCTCAGGTCCATGACGGCGCCGGCCAGGTGGTAGTTGTCGCTGAAGCCGATGGTCCACGTCCCGGCCAGCGCATCCGGGAGATCGGCCACGCGCCGGGCGAAGGCCAGGCCGGGCGAGCCGGGGAGGACGGCGCGCCCGCGGTGGGGGCCCTCCAGGAAGAGCTCGATGCTGGGGTCGCCCTCGGGGGCGCGCAGGGTGACGTGGCCGCGGCCGTGGGCCCGGGCGCGGAAGCGGCCCGTCCGCGGCTCTCCGCGCTCGAGGCCCCGGGTGCGGAAGGTGTCCCCCTCCACCTCGACGAGGGTGTGGAAGCGCCCCTCGCCGTCCCCGACCAGCCAGCGGCCCGCGAGGAGCGCGGTGGGCTCCCGACCGCACGAGGACAGGAGCAGCGCGAGGCCGATCAGGCCGAGCCGTGCCGCCGTCACGAGGTCCGGTCGAGGCGGCGCCGGGCGACGGCGAGCCCCAGGAGACCCAGCACCACGTGGGCCGGCCCCGCGGGCCAGTCGGAGCCCTCGCCCGAGGCGTCGCAGCCGCCGGAGGACGGATCCTCCTGTCCCGGCTCCTCCTCGGGCACCGGGGGAGCGTCGACGTCCGGGCCCGGCCCCGTCGAGGTGTCGGCGGTGGCGTCCGGGACGCTGCCCGCGTCGGCGGTCGCGTCGGGCTCCGACGGGGTCGGGGGAAGCTCCCGGCGCGGGATGTCCGAGCGGCCGCCGCCCTCCATCTCGCAGTCGAAGGCGCACTGGCGCGCGAGGCTGCAGAAGGCGGGGGGCTCGCAGTCGGGCGGAGGCTCGGCGCCGGCGCAGTCGGCGTCGGTCTCGCACTCGGGCCCGCTGGTCACGGAGAACTCGTCCAGGAGGCGCCCCTCGGGCGTCCGGGCCGTGAAGGAGACCTCGTCGCCGTCCACGTCGACGACGATGTAGTTCTCGACGGACTCGTTGTAGACGACCTCGTGCGGGGCGGAGTTCGGATCCGAGACGTCGTAGAGCGGCGCGCCGCCGCCGCCGGTGATCATGTAGGGGATGCCGTTCCCCGAGGTGCCGCGCTCGTAGTAGTGGTCGTGGCCGCTGAAGATGGCGGTGACGCCCATGCCGCGCAGCCACGGGAGGAGGCGGCGCATCTGGCTGTTGCCGCTGCGGCCGTCCTTGGAGCTGTACGGGCCGATGTGGATGGACACGAAGACGTGGTCCACGTCCGGGTCGGCGACGGCGTCCCGGATGTCCTGCTCGAGCCACTCCTGCTGCGCGGGGTGGAAGCAGTCGTCGACCCAGAGGTCGCGCTCCTGGACGCAGACGGGCCACGGATCCGCATAGACGTACCCGTCGAGGACGAGCACGTGCACGTTGCCGTAGTCGAAGGAGTAGTAGTGCTCGGGCCCGGGGGTGTCCTCCGGGAGGGCGAAGTGCTCCACGTACAGGTCGGCCTGGCCCTCGTGCTCGTCGTGGTTGCCGATGACCGGGAAGACGGGCACCTGGCCCATCAGGGGCTGCTCGATCTCGAAGTAGGTGTCCCACTGCTCCTGGACCTCGCCGTCCGCGACCAGGTCGCCGGTCTGGATGGCGAACAGCGGCTCCTCGGCCCGGATGGCGTCCACGACGGAGGCGTGCACGTCGTGGCGGTTGCGTGTGTCGCCGAACACGACGAACCGGAACGGCGTGTCGCGGTCCACGGCCGTGGAGAAGCTCGCGTCCTCGGAGCGCGGCTCGTCGCCTTCATAGACCCCGTAGTGGTAGCGGGTGCCGGGCTCGAGGCCCTCGACGAACACCTCGTGGCGCGTCGCGGCCTCGTCCACGACCAGCTCCTGGCCGTAGGCGTCCGTCTCGCCGTAGCGGATGACGGCTCCGGAGGCCTCGTCCTGCTCCCACACGACCATCATGCGGTCGGGTCCGGGCTGCTGGAGGAAGGGTCCGCGCGTGATCTCGAAAGCCCCGGCGGGGCTCGCGAGGGACAGTGCGGCGAGGAGGGGCAGGGCGGCGATGGTGGCTCGGGTCACGGCATGCTCCGGGTGTCGTGCGCGGCCGGAGTGTACTGCACGCGGCGGTCCGGACCCAGGGAGTATCGGAAACCCCACCCGTGCTCGGACGCCGGTGGGACCGTCTGCCCGTCCACTCCATCTCGGCCAGGTGGCCTCGTCCACGGCCACGCTTCGCCGGCGCTCGGCGAGTCGTGACCATTTGATCTGCGAGGGCGCCGCCGTCCTGCGCGGCGACAGGGCTCAGGGTCCGGCGACGACCTCGCGGAGGAGGGTGACCTCAGCGCTCTCGTGGCGGCGGATCCGCTCGGCCAGGGCGCGGGCGGCGTCGAGGACATCCGCCGACTCCCGGCCGATCAGATCGTCGAGCTGCCGAAGGATCTCGGCGTGTTCGGACGCGAGGGCCTGGAGGCGCCCCCGACAGTTCGGGTCGAGCGCCGCGAGCCAGTCGAACAGCCCGTCCTCCTTGTCCTCCTCGATGAAGTGACACGGGAGGGCTCGGAGCAGATCGGCGGCGAGGCGCCGGGCCCCCTCGGGGGTGGCGGCGGCCTCGAGGCGCGCCACGACGGCCATCAGCTCCTCGTGCTCCCGCAGCGTCGCCTCGAGCTGGTCGGCGACGATGCGCTGGGGTGGCAGGTGGGCTTGCGTCATGGCGTCTCTCCTCCCGCCCGGACGGCGGCCAGGCTCCTAGTTGAACGGGGCGGCCCGCTCCAGCCACTCGTCCAGGTTCTTCTCGCGCTCGTCGAGCGGCTCGCCGGGGTGGATGGCCTCCGACGGGCAGCGCTCGGCCGCCATCACGAGCTCCTTGAAGCTCCCCGCCTTCGGGTCCTTGATATAGGCCCGCTTGTCCTCGTCGTACGCGAACATGCGGTTGTTCAGGTTGGTGCACTCGTCGCAGGTCGTGCAGAGGTCCTGCTCGATGTACGGCTCCATCCGGAGCTCGTCCTCGTCCTCGTCGCCCGCGGACTCCGCCACGATGGCCGTTTCGGGGGCGGGCGCGGCGCTCCGGGGCGGCGCGGGCTCGGCCGACCGAGCGAGGGCGGCCGACGCGAAGCCCGGGGCGTCCGAGGTGGAGCTCTCCAGCAGGGCGTCCGCCATCCGGCGGGCCACCGCCTGCGCGTAGTTGTCGCGGAGGTCCTCGAGGGCGGCCTCGTGGGCGCTCCGGAGGCGCTCCACCTCCTGCTCGAAGTGCTCCTCCAGCTCTCCGCGGACCGTGTCCCGGACCGAGTCGGAGATGTCGTCTCCGGCCATCTCCTTGAGCAGGTGCCAGAAGGCGAGGCGCTCCTCGGTGAGCTGGATCATCTCGGGGGCCACGGCGAATCGGTCCAGGCGGCGGTCCTCGCCGACGGCCCAGATGAACGGCTGCTTCGTCGCCCGCTGGTCCGGCGTCAGGGCGAGGAACTCCGGCACCGGCACCTGGTCGTCGGTCCAGGCGTCGCGCGGGATGGCCTTGAAGTGCTTGGCGAAGCGCCCCTCGGTGGCGGCCCAGTCGGCGGCCGTGAGCGGCATCTCCATGGTCTGCTCGTGGTCGTCGGCGTCGACGTATTCGAGCGTGTGGATCGGCCACGCCGAGTCCAGCGCCGGGTTGCCCATGAGGTCCAGGCACTCGCTGAGATCGTCGCTCTTGTCCGGGTCGAACACGAGCAACGGGATGGCCCGGCCCTCCATGGCCAGCTTCGCCTGGCGGGCGGCCGCGTCGTCCGGGATGCCGTGCTCCGGCATGCACGGGGTGTGCAGGCAGAACAGGGCCGGGCGCCGCGACTTCAGCCCGCGGAGGACGCCCGACAGCAGGTGCGCCGGGGCCGCCTGGGAGGACTGCATCACGTAGGCGCCGCGGTGGGCGATGCCGAGGAGCGCCAGCTCCTTGCGGGGCTCCACCTTGCCGTGGACGGCCTTGCCGTAGACCGCCATGTCGGACACCTGGCCGTAGAAGCCGCTCGTGCAGGCCTGGCCGCCGGTGTTCGAGTAGACCTGCGTGTCCAGCATGATGGCCCGGAGGGGCTTGCCGCTGGCCAGCAGGCGGCTCAGGTTCTGGAAGCCGATGTCGAGCATGGCGCCGTCCCCGCCCACGGCGAGGATCGGCGGGCAGAGCTCGAACTCCTCGTCCGTGAACTGGTTCCAGTCGAAGGCCTGGAAGAACGGCTCGTGGACCGAGGCGTCGTAGGAGTCGTCCAGCTCCAGCTCGGCCCGGCGGACGGCGCCGAAGGCGTCCGCCATCTTCCGCATGAAGCCCTCGAAGATGCCGATGGCCACGCTCGGGGCGTCCTGGAAGAGGTGGTTGACCCACGGATACGGGTAGGGGTTGTAGGGCCAGCTCGAGCCCCAGACGCTGGAGCAGCCCGTGGAGTTGCTGATGGCCAGGCTCGCGCGGCCCTGCTCGTAGCGCTTCCGGAGGTCCTCGAGGCGCTCGAGCAGGTCCGTGATGCGCCCCAGGTGCTCGCGGTTCTCGGGGGTGAGGGGCAGGGCGACCTGTTCGGCGGGCTCGGCGTGGAGGTCCGCGCCCGAGGCGAGCAGGATGCGCGCCTTCGCGTCCAGCCTGGAGATGAGGCTGTCCAGCTTCTCCACGAACTGCGCGACCCGCGGCTGCATGGACGCCTCGATGGCCGAGGTCACCAGGTGCAGGGCGGTCTTCTCGCCGCAGCCCATGCAGGAGCCGTCGCCACCCTTCATGGAGTGGTAGACGTCCTTCCTGAGGAGCATCGAATGCAGGACGCCGATGCCCTTGTCCCAGTCGCGGACCTGGACGAACCGCTCGGGGGTGTCGGGCAGGTCGTCGTAGAAGCGCTTGTTGGCCCGGAGGGTGTCCACCGCCTCGGCCGTCTGCTTCTCGACGACGAGGGCCTCGTCCGGGCAGACGTCCACGCAGAGCATGCAGCCCTTGCAGGTGGCCGGGTCCACGGTGACCGTCAGCAGGCCGCCGGAGCCCTCCTCCTTGCGCTCGAAGATGTCGAAGAAGGGCCGCGCCCGCGTGATGGGGGCGTCCACCAGGGCGTCGGCGACGAGCCCGATCTCCTCGCGGACGGTGTCGCGGGTGCCGCCGTCGAGGCCTGCGGCGACCTTCTCCCCGGCGACCCGGAGGGCGTCGGAGAACGTGGTGAAGTCGCCCTCGCGAAGCTCGGCGCGGACGGCGCCGGCCAGGTCGTCCACCAGGTCCGGCAGGTGCTTCGGCGCGCTGCCGTTGGTGGCCTTGCGGATGCCGGCGCGGAGGACGTCCGGGACCTCGGAGACCAGACCCGGGATGGCGGTGTCCGGGCACTGGGTCCAGCACTGGCCGCAGCCCGTGCACTTGTCCACGACGAGCTTGGGGACCTCGAAGCGGATGGTGGTCATGTCGCGCAGCGCGCTCGTGGCCGCCGGCATGGCCGACAGGGCCGCGAACGGGTCCGCGATGGGCTCCTCGCCGTGCAGGTAGACGTCGCCCACGTCGTCGTAGAAGCGCCCGCGGTCGGCCAGCGCGCTCGTGCGACACGTGGCGCCGGCGATGGGGAAGAGCGGGTGGCGGGAGCGGCGCCGCGTCTCCTCGTCCTCGGCCGGGTCCGCCATGGCCGCCACGTCCACCTCGATGACCTCGTCGAAGCCGCGGCGGATGACCCGCTCGTTGTCGGCCACGACCTGGGCGCCCTTGTGGCCGAACTTCTTGTCGAGCTGGGCGTGGATGGCCTCGAAGAGCTTCTCCTCGTCGAGCCCCTCGCGCTCCATCAGCGGGCTGGCGTGGAAGAAGGCGCCCTGGAAGGACGCGCCCTGCATCCTGTACTGGAGCTCCACGTCCGAGGCCTCGTCGCGGGCGATGCCGAAGCCGTCCAGGTGGAAGACGCGGATCCCGCGGCGCTTGATGTCGGCGCGCGCCCAGGCGGGCATCATCGCCCACAGCTCCTCCGAGGAGCGATCCCACTGGATGATGAAGACGCCGCCGTCCACCAGCCCGCCCAGCGGGTTCGAGTGGCCGAAGACGTTCGGGTCCGGCGACAGGACCACGTGGACCCGCGACAGCTCGCAGTCCAGGCGGACGCCCTCGCGCGCGAAGGTCGCGTAGAAGGTGGTCGGCTGGCCCTTCTTCTCGGAGCCGTACTTCGGGTTCGCCTTGACGTGCATCCCGAGCAGCTCGAACAGGGTCACCGCCAGGTTCTTGCCGGTGGTGATGGCGCCCCAGCCGCCCACGGAGTGCATGCGGAGGCTCAGCGCGCTCTCGGGCATGAGGTCGACGTTGTCGGCGCGCTCCAGGGCCAGCTCGGAGACCTGCGGATAGGCCGCGAGCACGTCCTCCTGGCGCTTCTTCAGGCCGGCGATGTGCGTGCCGGCCCGGGCGAAGTCGATGCCGAGGTAGAAGCGGCGGCGGTGGGTCCCCTCGGGCAGCATGTTCTCGACCGCGGCCAGGACGTCGCCGGGCTGGGTGTCGCGGCTGCCGAGGCCGAACACGCCGCTGTAGAAGTCGGGCGCGTCGTCGGGGGCGTAGGGTTCGACGCCCGGGAAGGGCAGGCTGCCGTCCTTCGCCCGGCCGTTCTCCAGGGCCTGGCCCACCGCGGCGCGGAGCTCGCGGACCAGGGGAAGGTCGCTGGCCAGGGGCTGGTCGACGCGCTCGAGGACCGTGGCGGCCTTGCGACCCTTCAGCAGCTTCGTCACCAGGTCGGCCGGGAAGGGGCGGAACATGGTGACGTCGAGGACGCCGATCTTCAGGCCGCGCTCGGCCCGCAGCCAGTCGGCGAGGGCCTCCATGTTGGCGACGATGGAGCCCTGCCCGACGAGCACGTACTCCGCGTCGTCGAGCAGGTACGTCCGCACCCGGCGATACCGACGGCCGGTGAGGGCGTGGTACTCGTCCATGGCCTGGTCGGTCAGGGCGGCGATGTGGTCGAAGAAGAACGGCCGCTGCGCCGCCACGCCCTGGGCGTAGGAGTCCTGGTTCTGCACCGATCCCAGCAGCGCCGGCTCGTCCATGTCGAACAGCTCGGGGATGCGGCGGCGGGTCTCGCCGAACATCAGGCGCTGCGCCGGGGTGGGGCACTCGATGATGTCGGACGGGTCGCCCAGATAGCGCTTCACCAGCTCCGGCTCGGGCACGCGCAGCGTCTCGATGACGTGGCTGGTGAGGAAGCCGTCCATGGCGCAGACGCCGGGGTTCAGGGCCAGCTCGGCGACGCGGTGGGCGACGAGGTTCAGGTCCGCCGCCGACTGGGCGTCCTTCCCGAAGAGCTGGAAGAAGCCCGTGTCGTCGATGGCGTGGTAGTCGTCGTGCCCGGCGTGGATGTTGAGCGCCTGCTTGGTCATGGCGCGGCAGGCCACGTTGAGCACGTAGGTCAGGCGCTTGCCGGTCGCCGCGTACAGGGACTCGTGCATGTACGCGAGGCCCTGGCCGGCGGAGAAGTTGGCCGACCGGAGCCCCACCATGCTGAGGCCCGCCGTGACGCCCGCTGCGGCGTGCTCGCCCTCCGGCTCGAAGAAGATGAGCCGGCGGCCGAAGGCGTTGGGCTTGCCCTGGGCGTACGCTGCGGCGAAGCCCTCGCCCATGTTCGTGGCGGGGGTGATGGGATAGGCGCCGGCGGCCTCGCTGGCGGCCACCTCGGCGGCGACCACCGCGGAGGTCCCGTCCAGCGCCGCCGGGATGCCGGGAAACTCGAACCCGGAGTGATCCGATCCCTCGGACTCGGCGGAGGTGTCGTCCGCCTTCTTCCCACTGGGAGCGTTCTTCCTCACCTCGTGCATCGCTGTCTCCCCGATCTGCGTGCGTCGGCGTCGCGGCAGCCGATTCGGACAACCAGGGTCCTGCAAGACGTACGCCAGCCCCGTCAGGTCGGCGCGAAGGCCCACTCGGGCGCGGGGAATCCCCCGTGTGCGACGGGCGGTGACCGATTGGTGTGTGAGGTCCCACGTCGCGCGAGGGAGGGGCGGAGCGGCGTCGCGGAGGCGCCCCTGGAGGGCTCTCGGGCCACGCCTGCCCGCAGCGCGGTCGTGGCAGCTTGCCCAGGGTCATGTGCCGGTTGTGTGAAATCACCCGCATCTCTGCGAGCGGGTCACTTCGCCGATGCAAACGTACAGGACGCGAGCGCAGCACCCATGGTAGTGGCGTGGCGACACTCCTGATTGGGAGGCGCCATGACGAGGCAGCCCGACGCCGGTCCGTTCGCAACCAGCACCCTCGAGGAGGCGGACACCTCCGGCCCCGTGGAGATCGCGCCGGGCGTCTGGTGGGTCGGGGAGTACATGCCCGGCGACGACTTCCAGTGCCACGTCTACCTCATCGACGCGGGGGACGAGTCGGTCCTCCTCGACCCCGGCTCCGTGATGACCATGGAGGGGACCCTCCGGAAGATCCGGCAGGTCATGGACCTCCGGCGCATCCGGTGGATCGTCGCCCACCACCAGGACCCGGACGTGGTGGGCGCCCTCCCGCACGTGGAGCGGCTCATCGGACGGGACGATGCGCGCGTCGTGACCCATTGGCGCGCGCGGGCCCTGCTGCGCCACCTGGACCTCCGGACTCCGTTCTGGCTCGTCGAGGACCACGAGTGGCGCCTCGAGGTGCCGGGACGGACCCTGCGGTTCATCTTCACGCCCTACATGCACTTCCCGGGGGCGTTCTGCACGTTCGACGAGCGCTCGGGCATCCTCTTCTCCAGCGACATCTTCGGCGGCTTCACCGCCGACTGGTCCCTCGTCGCCCGGGACGAGTCCTACTTCGATGCCATGCGGCCCTTCCACGAGCACTACGTGCCGAGCCGCGAGATCCTCAACCACGGGCTCAGGCGCATCCGGGAGTATCCCGTGCAGCTGGTGGCGCCCCAGCACGGTTCGCTCATCCCGTCCCGGCTGCTGCCGTACATCATGGAGCGCCTCGAGGGCCTGGAGTGTGGCCTCTTCCTCATGTCCGAAGGCGACACGGACGTGCGTCGGCTGATGCGGATCAACGATCTCCTGCGCAAGATGGTCCAGACCCTGGTCCTCCACCGGGACTTCGCCCCCATCGCCTTCGACCTGCAGGCCCTGGCGGCGCGCCTGCTTCCGGTCGCCGCCCTGGATTTCCTGACGGTGGAGGAGGGCGAGGAGGAGTCGGGCCAGGCGCACTTCATGGGCCCGGAGCAGCGTTACCGGCCCGCTCCCATCGAGACGCCGCCCTGGCTGGGCCGCTTCGTCGGGCTGTCGCGGGACGACTGGGGCGATCAGCATCGGCACCACTACACCCTGTTCGACTACACGCCGCCGCACGACAGCGCCCCGCAGGAGACGGTGCCGGCGTTGGCCATTCCCCTGTTTCCGGCCGAGAACCGCGAGCGGAACCACGCCTGCGCCGTCTTCCGGTTGACGGAGCGCGTGAAGCCCAGCCCCGAGGTGGACTCGGGCATCGGCGACGTGGCGGCTCCCCTGTCCGTGGCCGTCGAGCGGGAGCTCATCCTGCGCCGCCTCGAGCGGGAGCGGCAGCGCGTCTACGAACGCTCCATCCGGGACTCGCTCACGGGCTTGCACAACCGGCAGTACATGGCCAGTCAGGTGCCGCGCTTCCTGGAGCTCCAGGACCGCGACCCGAGCCTCGGCGTGGCCGCCGTCATCCTCGACATCGACCACTTCAAGTCGGTCAACGACACGTTCGGCCACGGGGTGGGGGACGAGGTCCTGGCCCGGGTCGCCCGCGCCGTCCAGGACAGCGCCCGCGGCTCGGACGTGGCGGTCCGCCTGGGGGGCGAGGAGTTCGCCCTGTTCCTCCTCGGCGCCGAGCGCGACCGGGCCGCGGACGTCGCCGAGCGCCTCCGGCGGGAGGTCGAGGCCCTGGACTTCGGCGAGCTCCTGGAGGGCCGCCCCATCACCGTGAGCGCGGGGGCGGCGGAGCGTCGCCCGGGCGAGGACCTGGACGACCTCCTGCGCCGGGCCGACCACGCGCTCTATCGTGCCAAGCGCGGCGGCCGGAACCGCGTGGAGTCGGACTGAGCGGTCCCTACGGACCCGGCGCTATGCCGTCGCCGGCACGTTGTCCATGGCCTCCTGGACGGCCTGGAGGAGGTCCGACGGCGTGAACGGCTTCGCCAGGAGCCGCAGCTCCGAGGCGTCCACGCGGTGCTGCTTCAGGGCGTCGGCCGGATAGCCGGACATGAAGAGGAGACCCGTCTTCGGGCGGGCGTCGGCCAGGCGGCGCGCGAGCTCGATGCCGCCCATGCGGGGCATGACGACGTCGGTGAGGAGCAGATCGATGGGGCCTTCGTGGGCCTCGGCGATCTGCAGCGCCTCGACGCCGTCGCCCGCCTC
Organism: Myxococcota bacterium; assembly: GCA_051747385.1. GTDB lineage: Bacteria > Myxococcota_A > UBA9042 > PHBI01 > JACKFB01 > JBNJGB01. The sequence goes on along the minus strand of JBNJGB010000013.1, from coordinate 3,368 downwards.
CAGGACGAGGTAGCCCCGGTGCTCCAGGACGTGGCGAACGAGCGTGCGGACGGGAGCCTGGTCCTCCGCGACGAGCACGGTGCGGCCGCCGGGCCCCTCGGGGGTGCGCTTGTCCGGCGGCTTCTCGGACCAGACGGGGCCGCTCGCCTCGGGGAGGTAGACGTCCACGCGCGTGCCCTGGCCCGGGCGGGTGCGCACGCGGATGCGGCCGCCGCTCTGGGCCACGATCCCGTACACGGTCGCGAGACCGAGGCCCGTGCCGCGCTCCCTCCCCTTGGTCGTGAAGAAGGGCTCGAACATGTGGCGGCGGACGTGCTCCTCCATGCCGCAGCCGTCGTCCTCGACCGTGAGGCGCGCCCATGCGCCCTGGTGTTCGGCGGTCTGGAAGGGGGCTTCGGTCGGGGCGTCGAGCGCGAACCCCGTCGAGAGCCGGACCCGGCCTCCCTCGGGCAGGGCGTCCCGGGCGTTGATGACGAGGTTCAGGAGCACCTGGGCCAGGTGTCCCTCGTCCGCCAGGACCGGCGGACAGGACTCCGAGAGGTCCAGCTCGAGGGAGATGGTCTCGCCGAGGAGGCCGCGGAGGATCTCCTCGTGGCCGCGGATGACCGTGTTCGGGGCCAGCACCCGGCGGTGCATGCTGCGGGTGCGGCTGAAGGCCAGGAGCTGCTCGGTGAGGGAAGTGGCCCGCTTGGCGGCGTCCGAGATGACCCGCACGTGCGCCGGCGCGGGCCCGCTGTCCGGGAGCGCCTCCCGCAGCAGCTCGGCGTGCCCGACGACGACCGTCAACAGGTTGTTGAAGTCGTGGGCCACCCCACCGGCGAAGCGGTCGAGCGCCTCCATGCGCTGCGCGCGGCGGAGGGCCTCCTCGAGCTGCTCCCGCTCGCTCAGATCGATGCAGCCGCCCACGTAGCCCCGGAAGGTCCCGTCCCCCTCGTACAGCGGACGGCCGATCTCCAGGACGGGCCGATACGTTCCCGAGCGGTGCAGCAGGCGGATCTCGACGGCGTAGGGCTCGCGCCTCTCCCAGGCCTGCTTCCACGTGCGCCAGCGCCGATCCCGGTCGGCCGGATCGACGATGGTCGCGCCGTCGTCGTGGAGGGCCTCGTCGCGCTCCTGGCCCGTGAAGGCCCGCCACTCCGCGTTGACGAAACAGCGTGCGCCCGTGTCGTTCGTCTGCCAGACCAGGACCGGCAGGCAGTCCAGGAGGCGCTGATAGAAGTCGCGCTGCTCCCGCATCGCGTCGCCGACCCGCGCTCGCTCCACGACGCGGCCGAGCTGAAGCCCGACGTTCGCCGCGAGGGCCAGGAGTCCCCGATCCGGCTCGAGGGGCTCCTCGGAGAGGAACTCCAGGACGGCGACGACCTCCCGTCCGACGAGGACCGGGACCGCGAACCCGCTTCGGAGGGGCTCGCCCTGCCACGGAGCGCGAAACCGCGGGTCGGCCTCGACGTCGTGGAACCACGTCGGCGTCCCCGAGGCCATCACGGCGCCGATGGGACCCTCGCCCGGCCGGACGGTCGCGCCCTCGCTCCGCTCGACGACCTCCCCGAAGCGGTCCTCGTCCGCCACCTGCCAGATGTCGCTGGACCTGAAGCTCCCATCCTCGCCCGGCAGCCAGGCGTGCCCCACGGGCCAGGCCATGTGCTCGCAGAAGGCGCGGACGGCATGGTCGAGGGCCTGGTCCACGTCCACGGACTCGTTCGCGGTGCACGCCACCTCCAGGAGCAGCGCGAGCTTGGCCCGCTTGCGACCCGTGCGCGGCCCCGCGGTGCTGTCGGCGGTGATGTCCCGGATGGTCGTCCCGAAGCCCTCGAGGCGGCCGTCGACGTCGCGCAACGCGACCACCCGCTCGTCCCCGAGGAAGCGGGAACCGTCCCTGCGCCGAAACCAGTGGGCCGCCGCGGCGCGGCCGGCGCGTTCGGCCTGGTCGTGCTCGCGTGCGACGCACGCCTCGCCGGACACGGGGGCGAGGATCTCCGTCCCGCGCTCCATGGCCTCCTCGGCGGACCAGCCGAAGAGCCGCTCGGCTCCGCGGCTCCACCGCGAGATCCTCCCCTCGGTCGTCTCGACGACCAGGGCCACGTCCTCGAGGTCGTAGGCCAGCCGGGCCAGCCACGCGTCGGACGTCGAACCTGCCGGGACGCCGGCCTGCTCCTCGCCTCTCGCCATCCGGTCTTCTCCCGCACGCCGGGTGCACCGCCGCGCGCCCGCGTGGGTCGTGGGTGGGTCATGTGGTCGTCATGTGGGATGCTCGGAGACGATTGTGCGAGGGTCGAACGACCGAGGTCACCCCCCGGGCCGGCCACGCGGATTCCCCGCTCCGTAGAATCCCCGCCGGCCCGCGGTATCCTGGCCACGCAATTCCGGAGGTAACCCATGACGATCGGCGCCCCCCGTACCACGGCTCGGATCGTGCAAGGCCAACCCGCCTCGGACGGCGCCGGCGTGAAGCTGCGGCGGATCCTGGGCGGGCCGGGCCTGGACCACCTGGACCCGTTCCTGCTGCTGGACGAGTTCCGGAGCGACGACCCGCGCGACTACCTGGCGGGTTTTCCGGATCACCCCCACCGGGGCTTCGAGACGGTGACCTACATGCTGGCCGGCGCCATGCGTCACCGCGATCACGTCGGCCACGAGGGTCACCTGCGCGCGGGCTCCGTCCAGTGGATGACCGCCGGCCGCGGCATCGTGCACTCCGAGATGCCCGAGCAGGTGGACGGCCTCATGTGGGGCTTCCAGCTCTGGGTGAACCTGCCCGCCGCCCAGAAGATGCGGCCGCCGCGCTACCAGGACATCCCGCCCGAGGACATCCCCGAGCGCGACCTCCCGGGCGGCGCTCGCGTCCGCGTCGTCGCCGGCCGCTCGGGGGACGTCGTCGGCCCGGTCCGGGACATCGCCGTGGCCCCCACGTTCCTCGACGCCCACCTGCCGCCCGGCGCGCGCTTCGAGCATCCGGTCCCCGCCAGCCACAACGCCTTCTGCTATCCGTACGAGGGCCGGGGACGCTTCGGCGTCACCCCCGACCACCCGGGCGAGGACGTCCATCGCGGCCACCTCGTCGTCCTCGGCGACGGCGACGGCCTCGTCGTACAGGCCCCCTCGGACGCGCCGCTCCGCTTCCTCCTCGTCGCCGGCGAGCCCATCCGCGAGCCCATCGCCCGCTACGGCCCCTTCGTCATGAACAGCCGCGACGAGATCCTTCAGGCCTTCCGCGACTTCCAGTCGGGCCGCCTGGAGGGGTAGGGCGCCCCGGCCGGGGAGTGTCTCGACCTTCGATCACGTGAGCCTCCGCGTCACGCTCACCCCGCACGAGCGCGCGACCTACGCGGCGGCCTACGGTCCCTTCGAGCGCGCCTGGACCCGCTGGA
>JBNJGB010000012.1:31582-173866 GCA_051747385.1 Myxococcota bacterium | reverse complement strand
CCTAGTGATTTCGGGCCCTCCGGAGAACAGGGTCCCCGTCGTTGCTAGGCTTCCGGCTCCGGAAGTGCTGATCCGTGCCCAGCGACCCGAAACTCAGGTTGGTGATTCCGCCTCGAGCGGACACGGATGGAAGGTGGTGACGCCGACAGGCGCACCCTCCACAGGGAACTGGACGACGGCGACTTCAGACAATCGATGGCTCGACGCCAGCACAACCCAATGGAGGAGGTTCGACCCCACTTGGTGCTTGACTCCGCTCATGGAGGGCAAGGGCAAGGGCAAGGGCAAGGGCAAGGGCAAGGGCAAGGGCAAGGGCAAGGGCAAGGGAGGGCGGTCGACTTTGCGACCGCCCTGCGGAGGCCCCGGATAGGGGTCGACGCGGCGCCGGTCAGGCGTTATGAAGGCGCACCCATGACACGCGCCATCGACATCCTGAAGGGCCTCACCTCCGAGGCCGCCGAGATCGGGGACCCGCACCGGACCCGCCACATCGCCCTCGACCGGGACGCTCTCGACGGCGTCGCCCGCTGGCTGCAGGCCGAGCGCCCCGGCCTCGTCGACGTGCTGATCGCGGACGACAAGACCTGGGACGCCGCGGGCCGCGCCCTCGAGGAGCGCCTTCAGGCGGGCGGACGCGTCACCCACCGCCTGATCCTGGAGCCCCGCGAGGGCGACGCCAAGCTGGTCTGCGAGACGGGGGCCATCGCGGCCCTGGAGGCCTTCCTGAGGGCCTCCGACCGCATGAACCCAATCGCCGTGGGCGCCGGCACGGTGAACGACATCGTCAAGATGGCGTCGTGGAACGTGCGGCGGCCGTACCAGGCGGTCCCCACCGCGGCGAGCATGAACGGCTACACGTCGAGCATCGCCGCGGTGCTGGCCGACGGGGTGAAGCGGACCTGGGGCTGTCACCAGCCCGAGGCCATCTTCGCCGACGTGGACGTCATCCGCCGGGCGCCGCCGGTGATGAACCGCGCGGGCTTCGGCGACCTCCTGTCCAAGCCGTACAGCCACGCGGACTGGCTGTTGAGCCACCTGGTGCGCGGCGTGGGCTACAGCGACGAGGCCGCCAGGCTCCTGGACGAGTCGTGGCAGGCCATGGTGGAGGACGCCCGGGGCATCGGCGAGGGCGAGGTGGACGCCACGCGGGTCCTCACCGAGACCATCCTGGTGAGCGGCTTCTCCATGGCCATGGCGGGGTCGTCGGCCCCGGCCTCCGGCGCCGAGCACCTGGTCAGCCACTACTGGGACATGGAGGAGCTTTGCCAGGGCCGGCCGGTCCGGGCCCTCCACGGGACCCAGGTGGGCATCGGGACGCGGCTGTCCGCGTTGCTGCTGGAGCGCCTCGTGGCCCTGGAGCCGGAGGACATCGACCCGGACGCCGCGGCGGCCCGGCGTCCCGATCCGTCGTGGATCGACGGGCTGGCCTCCGAGCACCCGGACCTGACGCCGGAGGTCCTCGAGGAGGTGCAGTCGCAGATCCGGGACAAGCAGCGGCACGGAGACGCGCTTCGTGAGGAGATCGCCTCGGTGAAGGCCCGCTGGCCGGAGATCCGCGAGCGGCTCCGCGAGGCCCTGGTGCCCGCCGGGCGCGTCACCCGCGCCATCCGGGAGGCCGGCTGCGCCGACCGGGCCAGCGCCCTCGGCGTCGACCGGGATCATCTCGTCCGAACCTTGCGTGTCAGCCGCCACATACGCACACGCTATGTCAGCTTCGATCTCATCGACGACCTGGGCTACCTCGACGCGTGGGCGTCCGAGGTGGCCGCGGAGACCGAGGAGGGCGGCTGATGGCCGACACGTGCCTCGTGACGGGCGGCGCCGGCTTCATCGGCTCGCACCTGGTGCGGGCGCTGGTGGAGCGGGGCGACGACGTCCGCGTGATCGACGACCTGTCCAGCGGCTTCCGGGAGAACCTGGACGCCGTGGCCGACGACATCGACCTGGTGGAGGCCAGCATCCTCGACGCGGACGCCCTGGCGCGGGCCGCCGAGGGGTGCCGCTTCGTCTTCCACCTGGCCGCGCAGGTCAGCGTCCCCGCCTCCATGGAGGATCCCGCCGGGACCCACGAGGTGAACGCCACCGGGAGCCTGCGCGTCTTCGAGGCGGCCCGCGCCGCCGGGGTGGACCGGGTGGTGATGGCCTCGTCGTGCGCCGTCTACGGCGACGAGCCGAGCATGCCCAAGCGGGAGGACTCGCCCGTCGTCCCCACCAGCCCGTACGCCGCGACGAAGTACCTGGGCGAGATCTACGGCGAGACCTGGACCCGCGGCCTCGGCCAGGAGGTCGTGGCCCTGCGGTTCTTCAACGTCTTCGGGGCGCGCCAGAACCCGGAGGGCGGCTACGCCGCGGCGATCCCGGTCTTCACGACGAGGGCGCTGCAGGGGCGGGGCGTCACCATCTACGGCGACGGCGAGCAGACCCGGGACTTCGTCTACGTGGACAACGTGGTCGAGGCCCTGACGAAGGCGGCCGAGGCCCCCGACGCGGCCGGCCGGGTGTTCAACGTGGGCTCCGGGGAGTCCATCTCCATCAACCGCCTCGTCCGCACCCTGGGGGAGGCCCTCGGCCGCGACCTCGAGGCCGAGCACGGCCCCGAGCGGGCGGGGGACATCCGCCACTCGCGCGCGGACGTGTCGCGGGCCCGGGAGGTCCTGGGTTACCGTGGGGACGTGTCGCTGCGGGAGGGCCTGGAGCGCACCGTCGCCTGGTACCGGGAGGCCACATGACCGACGCGAGCCACGCCCTGCAGAGCATGACCGGCTTCGGGAGCGCCGCCTTCGAGGTGGAGGGCTACCGCTACCGGGTGCAGGTGCGCACCGTGAATCACCGCCACCTCAACGCGCGCTTCTCCATGCCCGGCGAGTTCGCCGTGGCGGAGTCCGCCGGCCGGCGGCTGCTGGAGGAGCGCCTGGGGAGGGGGGCGATCCAGGTGACCGTGGACCTGGAGGAGGCCGGCGAGCGAGAGCTGGACGTCCGGGTGGACAAGGTCGGCGCCAACAAGCTCATGGCGGCCCTCGAGGAGATGGCCGTGTCCATCGGGGCGCCGACGCCGGGTCTGGACACGGTGCTGAAGCTCGGCGAGTTCGTGGTGCTCCGCGGGGCGGGCATCCCGGAGGAGCCCCTGAAGGAGGCCTTCCTGGGCGGCCTGGACGAAGCGCTGGCCGGCGTCGTGGAGATGCGCCTCGTCGAGGGCGCGGCCCTGGCCGAGGACCTGTCGTCCCGGCTCGACGCGCTGGATCGCCTGCTGGAGCGCGTCGAGGAGGCGGCGCCGGTGGTGCGGGAGGGCTTCGAGCGACGCCTGCGCGACCGGGTCGACGAGGCCGCGCGCCGCCAGGGCGTGGAGCCCGACGAGGGGCGGCTGGTCACCGAGCTGGTGATGTTCGCCGAGCGGGTCGACGTGACGGAGGAGACCGTCCGGGCCCGGACCCACGTGGGGGCGTTCCGGCGGCTGCTCGATCCCCAGGTGGAGATCCGCCGGGGCAAGCGCCTGGACTTCCTCGCCCAGGAGCTGAACCGGGAGTTCAACACCATCGGCTCCAAGTGCCGCGACGCCGGCATGGCGGAGGACGTGGTGGACGCGAAGGTGGAGCTGGAGCGAATCCGTGAGCAGGTCCAGAACATCGCCTGAGCCCGTCCACGGCCTCATGGTGGTGTTCACGGCGCCCAGCGGCACCGGGAAGACCACCGTCGCCCGGAGGTTGCTGGAGGACGAGCCCGACCTGGCGTTCAGCGTCAGCCACACGACGCGTCCGCCGCGTCCGGGCGAGGTGCACGGCGTCGACTACTGGTTCGTGAGCGACGAGGAGTTCGACCGCCTCGTGGACCAGGACGCCTTCGCCGAGTGGGCGCCGGTGCACAGCCACCGCTACGGCACGAGCCACGCGGAGATCCGGCGCCTGTGGGCCGAGGGCAAGGACATCCTCTTCGACATCGATCCCCAGGGCGGCCTGCAGCTCGTGCCCGCCTATCCGGAGGCCGCGACCGTGTTCATGGTGCCGCCGTCCATGGCGGCCCTGGAAGAGCGGCTCCGAGGGCGGGCGACGGACACGGACGAGCACATCGCCGTGCGCCTGAACAACGCGCGGCGCGAGATCGCCCTGGCGGATCACTACCGCTACCTCATCGTGAACGACACGGTGGAGGGCGCCGTCCGGTCGTTCCGGGCCGTCCTCGAGGCGGAGCGCAGCCGCACCTCCCGGCACCGGGAGGTCCTCGAACGGCTCCTCCACGAGGGCGAAGAAGACCAGGAAGCGCAGCAGGAAGAGCAGGCATGACCGACATCCCCATCCCGTCCGACCGGCCCGTCCGCGTCCGCGTCGCCCCCAGCCCGACCGGCGATCCCCACGTGGGGACGGCCTACGTCGCGCTGTTCAACCTCGTGTTCGCGCGCAAGCACGGCGGGAGGTTCGTGCTGCGCATCGAGGACACGGACCGCGAGCGCTCCACGCCGGCCAGCGAGCAGGCCATCTTCCACAGCCTCCGGTGGCTGGGGCTGGACTGGGACGAGGGCCCGGACGTCGGGGGCCCCCACGGCCCGTATCGCCAGAGCGAGCGCGCCGAGATCTACCGGAAGTACGCGAAGAAGCTGGTGGACGAGGGCAAGGCCTACTACTGCTTCGCCACCTCCCGGGAGCTGGAGGAGATGCGCCGGGCGGCCCGGGTCGAGGGCCGGAAGACCACCTACGATCGGCGCTACCGGGGCCTGGACCAGGCGGAGGTGCAGAAGCGGCTGGACGCGGGCGAGGACCACGTCATCCGGATGAAGATGCCGCTGACGGGCGCCACCAGCTTCCAGGACGGACTGCGGGGGTGGATCTCCTTCGAGAACGAGGAGATCGACGACCAGATCCTGCTGAAGTCGGACGGCTTCCCCACCTACCACCTCGCGAACGTGGTGGACGACCACCTCATGGGGATCACCCACGTCATCCGGGCGGAGGAGTGGATCCCGTCCACGCCGAAGCACGTGCGCCTGTACGAGGCCTTCGGCTGGGAGCCGCCGGCCTTCATCCACCTGCCGCTGCTCCGGAACACCGACAAGTCCAAGATCTCGAAGCGGAAGAACCCGGTCAGCCTGGAGTACTACGAGCGCGCCGGCTTCCTGCCGGAGGCCATGGTGAACTTCCTCGGCCGCATGGGCTGGTCCATGCCCGACGAGCGCGAGAAGTTCACCCTTGAGGAGATGGAGGAGCACTTCGACTGGTCGCGGATGAGCCTGTCGGGCCCCATCTTCAACCTGGAGAAGCTGGACTGGCTCAACGGCCAGTACATGCGGGACCTCACCCCCGAGGAGCTCGTGGAGCGCCTCCAGGGCTGGCTGCTGTCGACGGAGTACCTGACGAAGCTGGCACCGCTGGTCCTGGAGCGCATCAAGCGCCTCGAGGACTTCGTGCCCATGACGACGTACTTCTTCGGGGACGACTTCACCCTGGAGGCCGACCACCTCATCCCGAAGAAGCGGGACAAGGTGGAGACCTACCGGGCCGTGAAGAGCGTCACGGAGGCGGTCGACACGCTGACCGCCTGGCAGGCCGAGGCCATCGAGGAGGTCCTCCGCGCCCAGTGCGAGGAGACCGGCTGGAAGGCCCGCGAGCTGTTCATGGTGGTCCGGCTGGTGGTCACCGGCCGCAAGGCCACCCCGCCGCTGTTCACGACCATGGAGGCCCTGGGCAAGGCGCGCTGCCAGGCCCGCCTCCGCGAGGCCATGCGGCTCCTGCGACCGTAGCCCCCTTGCCCTTGCCCTTGCCCTTGCCCGTGCCCTTGCCTGAAGGAGCGGCTCCCGCCGGGCGAACCCTGCGCGGGCGGGGACGCCCGCGGTCCCGAGCGCCGGTCGCGTTTGCTGGGACGTCGGGCTTCCAGCCCGCCAGACGTGGCATGTCTCACGGCCGGGGAGTGCATTGAGGGGATGCCGGTCCCCCTGCCGCCGACGTCCGGCTCGCCGCGCGAGTCGCCGCCATGTCGACCACGACCACGACCACGTCCACGTCCACGTTTCGCCCGCTCTCCTCGGAGTCGACGCGGTTCAGAAGCACTCACCTTCGGCGCAGTCGAGCGTCGCCCGCCGGCGGCCCTCGTGGTCGTACAGCTCCACGGACCGGGGCTCGTCGCCGTCGCCGTAGGCGTAGCGGGCCTCGTGGACGAGGCGGCCCCCGCACCAGGCGCCGGGGTAGCAGACCTCGGCGTCGACGGGGTCGCCGGACTTCCCGTGCCAGGTCATGCGGGCCAGGCGGCCTCGCGCGCCGTAGCTGAGGCGCGCCTCGGCCACGCCGCCCCAGACGACGGCCGGGCGGCCCATGGCGTCCTGGTAGGAGATCGACGTCAACCGCCCGTAGCGATCGTAGTCGTAGGCCTGCCGCGCCCAGCCGCCCGACGCGTGGGTCGACGGCGAAATATAGCGCTGTTGGGACGACAGGCGCCCGCGATCCGTCCACTCGTAGCGGATCCGGTGCACCCCCTCGGGTCCCGTGGCCGGCCGCCCCTCGGCGTCGAACCACCCCTCCTCGACCTCGTTCCCTCGGCGGTCGTACTCGGTCCTGGCCGTGGCCCAGGCGGCCTCCTCGCCACCCTCTCGGTCCACGGGCTGCCCGCGGGCGTTCTGCGTGGTCTGCTCGCGCACGCGGCCGAACCGATCCCGGATCAGCCGCACGATGGCGTAGGAGGCGCCCTCGCGGCCGGGGTCGTCCTCGTCGAGGAAGAAGCGCCGGCGGATGACCCGCCCCCTCTCGTCCCGATCGAGGCGCAGGATGGCCCAGCCGTCCGGGCCCACGGTGGGGTGCCCGTCCGCGTCCAGGTGGCGGATCTCCTCCAGGCGCCCCGTGTGGTCGTAGCGGCGGCCCAGGATGGCCCGGTCGTCGCGCGTCGTGGGGTCGCCCTCGGGGCCGATCCAGGCCTCCTCGACGACGTGGCCCCACGCGTCGTACCGCCATCGCCGCCCCGAGTGGCCTCCCTCCCGGGCCACCGGCTCGCCGTCGGCGTCCAGCCAGGTCTCCTCGACCCGCCGCCCCCGCGCGCCCACCTCGTAGCGCACGCCGGAGTAGCCCCCCTCGCGCTCGGCGGGGTCGCCGTCGGCGCCCACCCAGGTCACTCCGGCCAGGAAGCCCCGTTCGTCCCACGTGCGGCGCTCGCGGGCCCACCCGGCGTCCCCCTCCACCAGCGCGCCGTCCGCGTCGCGCAGGGTGATCCGCGTCACCCGCCCCCGCGCATTGCGCGTCGTCTCCCGGACCGCCCAGCCGCCGTCGCCCGGCGTCGGGGCTCCGGTGGCGTCGAGGCAGGCCTCCTCGCTCACCTCCCCGGTCGGCTCGTGCTCGAAGCGCCGGATCGCGCACCCGGTCTCGGGGCCTGCGGTGGGCAGGCCGCCGGCGTCCACCGTGCGCTCCTCCACGAGCCGCCCCAGGCCGTCGTAGCGCCGGTCGAAGCCGGCCGTCCCGTCCTCGCCGGCGACCGGCTCTCCGTCGGGGCCGAGGGTCCGATGCCTTACCAGACGGTCGCCCTCCCAGGTCCAGCGGCGCTCCGCCACCCCCCAGCGGTCGGGCACGGGATTGCCCAGGGCGTCCAGGGTGCGCTCCCGCGTCTTCCGGCCGCGCGCGTCGTGCTCCCGCTCGACGGCCGCGTAGCCCTCCTCGTGGAACGACGGGCGCCCCTCGGGGCCCAGGTACGTCTCGGCGCGCACGGTCCAGCCGTCGCCCTCGTAGCTCAGGCGGCGCTGGGCCCAGCCCTCCGGGCTCATGGTCGGCTCGTCGTCCTCGCCCAGGAGGACCTCCCGCACCACGCGGCCCTGCTCGTCGAGCTCGAGTCGCCGCCCGGCATGACCCGCGTCCGGGCGCGTGACGAGGGCCCCGGTCTCGTCGCGATAGCGCTCGCCGCCCAGCCGTCCGCGCTCGTTCAGGTCCCGGTCCAGGCGGGCGTAGCCGAGGTCGTCGCGGACGACGGCCTGATCGCTGGTGTCGAACCACTCCACGCGCGTCAGGAAGCCCCGGTCGTCCACCGAGTGGGCCTCCCGCGCCCATCCGCCGGGCCGGACGCTCATGGCCTGGCCCCGAGCGTCGAAGAAGCTGCGCTGGCGGAGGCGCGTCCCCACGCCGTAGAAGAGGTGCTCCCGCGCGGCGCCGTCCCCGACCCGTCCGACCGGCTGCTCGGGGGCCTCGAACGTGCGCACGTCCACCAGTCTCCCGCGCTCGTCCAGGTCCCGCGTGCGGATGGCCCAGCCCTCCGCGCCCCGGACGGGCCGGTCGTCGACGTCGAAGAGCGCCCGCTTCACCTCGTGCCCCTCGGCGTCGTGCGTGATGCGGACCCGCGCGGCCCCGACCGCGGCGTGGACGACGGGCTCTCCGTCCGGGCCCTTCCAGGCGATCTCCACCAGGTCCCCGGCCTCGTCGAACGTGGACCGCGCCCGGTGGACACGGCCCTCGGCCTCCACGGTGGGCTCGCCGACGGCGTCGAACCATGCCTCGGAGACGACCCGGCCCGCGGCATCCAGGCGCTGCGTGCGCCGCGCCCACGACACCCCCGCGCCCCGCGTCGGCTCGCGATCCGGGCCCAGGGTCTCCGTGGTGACGACGGTCCCCCCGGAGTCGTCGTCCGCCGGCTTCCGGACGACGCGCTTCACGGCCCAGCCGTCGGGCCCGGCGACGAGGCCGCCCTTCGGGCCCTCGTAGCGGACCTCGGCCAGGCGCCCGGCGTTGTCGTAGACGGTCTTCCGGGCGGCCCAGCCCGCCTCCGCGACCGAGGGCGGCTGCCGATCCTCGCCCAGGCGGAGCACCTCCACGACCCGCCCCCGCTCGTCGTAGCGATAGCGCTTGCCGGCCCAGCCCCGGCCAGGGAGCGCTCGGGGATGGTCCCGGGCGTCCAGGTAGATCTCCTCCTCGACGCGGCCCCTGTCGTCGTATCGGCGGGTCACGGCTGCCGCGCCCAGGTCCTCCCGCACCACCGGGCGTCCCTCGGTGTCGGCCCAGGTCTCCTTCGTCGGGCGCCCCGCCTCGTCGGTCTCGTACAGCACCCGGACGTGGCCTCCGGGCGCCGCCGCGGACTTGCCGGACGCGTCGAGGTAGCCCTCCTCCCGCAGGGCGCCGTCGTCGTCGTAGAGCCAGCGGATCTCGGCGATGCCGTCGGGGCCGCCCATCCGCGTCCCGTCCGCCCGGTAGCGCACCTGGTGCGTCGGTCGCCCCTCCTCGTCGAAGGAGCGCGCGACCCGGTGCACCCCCTCGGCGTCCTCGGTGGGCTCCCCGCTCCGGTCGAAGCTCGCCGCCTCCGTCGCCTGTCCCCCGGCGTTCCGCTTCCACCGCCGCTGGAAGACCGCGCGGAGAGGCTCCGTGCCCTCGCGTCCCTCCTCGAGCGGCACGGGCTCTCCATAGGCGTCGAAGGCCCGCTCGCGAGTCCGAAAGCCCCGGGCGTCGACCTCGTAGCGCCGCTCGTGGGCGCCGCGCTCGTCCTCCCGCGCCGAGTCGTCGTCCCCCAGGCAGCGGGACGACACGACCTGGCCCCGCTCGTTCAGGTCCCGCTCGAAGGCGGCGCAGCGCGGCGAGACCCGGCCCCCGGTCCCCGTCCGGATCTCCACGCGGCGCCCGCCCCGGGTGATCGTGCGGACCTCCTCCAGGCGGCCGTCGGGTCCGCGCACGCCCACCTCGAACCCGTCCTCGCCCAGGGCGTCCACTTGCCACGTGCGAAGGCGCCGTCCCCGGGCGTCCACGAGCCGCACCTCTCGCGAGTCCCCCTCCCCGGGGTGGACCTCCACGTGCCTGCGCCGGACCGCCTGCAGCGGCGTGAGCGGGGCGACGCCCTCCGGCAGGCCGTGGGAGAAGGCGACCCCTGCGAACCACGTGACCTCGCGGGCCTCGTCGGACGCCCCATCCGCGCTCCCGGCCTCCTCGCCGTCCGCCGCGGCCTCGGTCGCCGGTGGGGCCGCCTCGTCCTCGTCGGGGCCGCACGCCCCGGCGAGCCACGTCCACGCCAGCCCCAGCCCCACGAGCCACGTCCGATGCCGCCCCATCATGCCGGGGATTCCACCGCTCGGGACCCCGCCCCGTCAACCGCGGCCGACGGATTACTCAGGGCAATCGAGTTCCGTCGAGTCGATCCACTGCTCGTCGAACCATCGGCGCGGGCGGGGACACCCGCGGTCCCGGGCATCCGGGCCGGAATGTCGACGTAGGGCTGGGATGGCGGGCGTCTCGCCCGCCAGAGGAGCCTCGGACGCGCCCGGAACTCCCGCATGAAGACGAGTGGTCCCGAGAACCCGACCGCCCTGGCCGACTACTCGGCGTCGCAGTCCTCCGCCGCACGCTCGATGCGCGCGCGGATGTCGTCCCGGCCCGCGAAGCGCTCGTGGTACTCGTGGAACACCTCCGTGCCCCCGAGGCCCTGCTCCCGGTAGGTGGCCAGGACGGGCTCCACCTCCTCCTCCGACCACGGCCCCTGCCCGTGGCGGCAGCGAAGCTCGGCGGCCACGGCCACGTAGAACGCCGCCTTGAAGATCTCCAGGGCCTCGCTCCTGTCGGGGTCCAGCTTCAGGGCCGCCTGCGCGTGGTCCATGGCGGTCCCGAAGCGTCCGGTCTCGTAGAGCACGCCGGCGAGGAACACCCGGATGGCCGGATCCCGCGGGCTCCGATCCGCCGCCGCCTCGGCCTGCTCTGCGGCCTCGCCGAGCCGATCCCGCTCCGCCAGGGCCCGCGCCAGGGTCATCCGCACCTCCACGGCGTCCGGCTCCAGCTTCGCCAGGCGCCGGAGCGGCTCGATCGGATCGTCCGCGACACGCGCCAGGTTCCACAGGGCAGCGCGGCTGTCGGGATCCAGCTTCAGCGCCGCCTCGGCCTGCTCCGCGGCCTCCTCGGGCCGCTCGAGTCCCCGGAGCGCCGCGGAGCGCGTGACCAGGGCGCCCACGGACCGTGGATCCAGCTCGAGGGCCCGGTCCGCGGCCCGCAAGGCCTCGTCGTGGTTCCCGGCGAGCTCGTGGGCGCTGGCCAGGAGCAGCCAGGCGTCCAGGTGCTCCGGCTGTGCCTCCACGGCGGCGCGCGCCTCCACGACGGCTTCCTTCAACCGCCCCGCCTCCACGGCGGCCCGCGCGGCGCTCAGGTCCGGGGCCTCCTCCGGCGCGGAGGTCTCCTCGGGGTGGGGTGGCCCCTCGCGCGCGTCGTCGGCGGAGCGGCACGCCGGCGAGGAGGCGACCAGGGCGCCGAGGAGCAGAGCGGAGAGCAGGGGTTTCATGTATGACTCCTGTGAAGAAACTCCGGTCCGGCCCACGCCGACGATTCGACGGCGCTATGGCGGGCCGCAACTCCTTGAATTGGCGCTGCCAGTCCCGCGTCGTTTCGTCCCACCACAGCTTGCGCCTCGGCGCCGTGGACTCGAACCTCCATTCCTTCCCAGGAGTCGTGTATCGATGTCTACCACAACCCGGCTCCGGTTTAAGGCATCGTCCCGGCCTCCCGTGATTCCCCTGTGAACGGCGAGGGAGGGGCTCTCGCAGCGGAAACCCGCCGGGGATGACCGGCGTCATCGTGCAGGAGAAGACCCATGGCTGCTCCCCTGGCCATCATGACCAACGCCGGCTCGCTCTCGGCCCAGAACAACCTCAGCCAGACCTCGCAGGTGATGCAGAAGAGCGTCTCGAGGCTGTCGTCCGGCCTTCGGATCCAGTCCGCCGCGGACGACGCCGCGGGAATGGCGGTCAGCGAGAACATGCGCTCGCAGCTCCGGGGCTACGAGCAGGCGTTGCGGAACGCCAACGACGGCATCTCCATCCTGCAGACGGCGGAGAGCGGCCTGCAGACCGTCAGCGACATGCTGGTCCGGATGCGCGAGCTGGCCGTGCAGGCCTCCAACGACAGCATCTCCGACACCGAGCGCGGCTACCTGAACACGGAGTTCCAGGACCTGGTCAACGAGATCGACCGCGTGTCCGACACGGTCGAGTACAACGGCATGAACCTGCTCGACGGCACGGCGGGGGCCGGCGGTACCCTGACGTTCCAGGTGGGCGCCCGGAACACGACCAACGACCGCGTCACCGCGACCCTGGCCGACGTGGACTCGGGGGAGCTGGGCGTGAGCGCCAGCGGCGTGGGCACGGTCGGCACCGCCCAGGGCGCCATCGACGCGCTGGACGGCGCCATGGACACGCTCGCCACCCGGCGGGCGGGCCTGGGCGCGGCCATCAACCAGCTCGGCCAGTCGGCGACCCACCTGGGCCGCTCCATCGAGAACTACGGCACGGCCCTGGGCCAGATCCGCGACACGGACATGGCCTCCGAGAGCGCGTCCTTCGCCAAGGCCCAGGTCCTCCAGCAGGCGGGCGTGTCGATGCTCTCGCAGGCCAACGCCCTGCCGAACCTGGCCCTCCGGCTGCTCGGCTAGCCGCCGGGCGCGATCCGCGATCGTGGGGGCGGGGAGCCCCGGCTCCTCGGTCCGCGGGTGGCGAGGGCCGGCGACCGCCCCGTTTGAGCCCGCCCCCCGGACCGCGATAGCCTCGCCGTCCCACCTTCGTGAGCGGAGGAATGAGAAGAACCCGCACCGCCGTCGCGCGGCTTTCGATCGCGCGGGTCCTGCTCGTCGCCGGCGCCGTGATCCTGGCCGCCTGTGGCGGGGCGTCCGCGGACGTCTCGGGGCCCGGGGGCCCGGAGGACGCGCCGTCCCGAACGCCGCCACCCGAGCGCCTCGCCGAGGGCACCGCCCCCGGCTATCACATGCGCCGCATCGTGCTGGACGCGCCCTCGGTCCGCGGGCTGTCGGGGCTCACCCGGGACGATCGGGGCGAGATCTGGGGCGTCACGGAGCGTCAGCGGATGCTCGTCCGCATCCACCTGGACGACGCCGACGGCCTCCACCTCGAGGGAGAGCCGGTCGCCCTGGTGGGGATCCCCGACGGCGCCGACGCCGAGTCCCTTGCCTGGCTCGGGGAGGGCCGCTTCGCCCTGGGCACGGAGACCACGCGGCCGCGTGCTCACGACGAGATCCTCGTCGTCCAGCGGGGTGCGGACGGCGGCACGGCCCGTGTCGAGCGCCGGATGGACCTGTCCTACGAACCCTGGCTCCTCCGGCCCGGGGACAACCAGGGCATCGAGGCCCTGTGCGACGACGAGGGCGCCCTGGTGGCCGCCAGCGAGGTCTCCGGCAGCCACCGCGGCCGGCGCTTCGCCCCGGTGGCCCGCCTGGACCGGCGCACGGGGGAGTGGGCGCGGTATCGCGTCCGCCTCACGAGCCGCACCGGGAAGCTGGCCGCCGTCGCCTGCCGCCGGGGCGAGGGGGGCGTCCTGGAGGCCGTCGCCATCGAGCGCCACTTCGGCGTGGTCCGCCTCCTCCGCTTCGAGCTTCCTCCGGCGGACGAGGCCGCGGGGCCGGCCCCGGTGGACGTGGAGTCGCGCATGGACGTGGACCTGATGCCCTTCTTGGGACGGAGCATCAACCTGGAGGGCCTGGTCTGGCTGGACGACGGCCGGCTCTGGCTGCTCAGCGACAACGACTCCGGCGGCGTCCACGGGGACACCGAGGCGCTCGTGCTGACGCCCACGACGGCGGGCGAGACGGTCGAGGGCACCCGGGCCGCCCGCTGACCCCTCCCCGGCCCGGGGCGCCGGCGTCCTCGCCTCCTCCTCTTCTTCCTGGAGCGGCGGCGTCCCCGCCGGCGGCGGATTCCCCTTCCACCGGGCTCCACCGGCCCCGGGGCGGCGGGACGACTCCGTCGGAACGGGACGTTGACCGTCGCCGCGGGGGCTGATACTTCCGCCGCCCTCGCGGCACAGCCTCGCCGCACGAAGGGGTCGCAGTCTCCATGGACATCCGCAACGTCGCCATCGTCGCCCACGTCGATCACGGCAAGACCACCCTCGTGGACGGCCTGCTCCGGCAGTCCGGCACCTTCCGGGAGGGGGCCGAGGTCACCGACCGGGTCATGGACTCCAACGCGCAGGAGCGCGAGCGGGGGATCACGATCCTGTCGAAGAACACCGCGGTGGAGTGGGGCGGCACCCGCATCAACATCGTGGACACGCCGGGCCACGCCGACTTCGCCAGCGAGGTGGAGCGCGTCCTGAAGATGGTCGACGCCGTGCTCCTGCTGGTGGACGCGGCCGAGGGGCCCATGCCCCAGACCCGGTTCGTCCTGCGGAAGTCCCTGGACCTGGGCCTCAAGGTCCTCCTCTGCATCAACAAGATCGACCGGCAGGACGCCCGGCCCGACGAGGTCCTCGACGAGGTCTTCGACCTCATGGCGACCCTGGGCGCCACGGACGAGCAGCTGGACTTCCCGCACGTGTACGCGGCGGCCCGGGACGGCTACGCCATGTGGGAGCTGGAGGACGACAAGGAGGATCTCACGCCCCTGTTCGAGATGCTCCTCGAGCACGTCCCGACGCCGTCGAGGGACACCGAGGGCCCGCTGCAGCTCCAGGTGGCCACCCTGGCGTGGTCGCCCTACGTGGGGCGCATCGCCATCGGACGGGTCTTCCGGGGCGTCATCGCCCGGGGCATGAACGCCGCCGTCTGCACGCCGGCGGGCGTCCAGGATACCTTCCGGGTCGCCAAGCTGATGACGTTCAAGGGCCTGGAGCGGGTGGACACGGATCGCGCCGAGGCCGGGGACATCGTCGCCCTGGCGGGTGCGGGCGACGCCACGGTGGGCGACACCATCTGCGCCGCCGACCACCCGGATCCGCTCCCGGTGGTGGCCATCGACGAGCCCACCCTGTCCATGACGTTCCTGCCCAACACCAGCCCGTTCGCGGGCCGGGAGGGCAAGTACGTCACGAGCCGGCAGATCCGCGAGCGCCTCGACCGCGAGGTCCTCTCCAACGTGGGCCTCAGGGTGGAGCCGGGGACCACGGTGGACAGCTTCGTGGTCTCGGGGCGGGGGACGCTGCACCTCTCGGTGCTCATCGAGACCATGCGCCGCGAGGGCTTCGAGCTGTCCATCAGCCAGCCCCTGGTCATCCTCAGGGAGTACGACGGCGTCGTCCACGAGCCGGTGGAGGAGGTCATCGTCGACTGCGAGGAGGGCTACTCGGGCCTGGTCATCGAGAAGCTCAACCAGCGGGGCGGCGATCTGCAGGATCTCCGCGTCGACTCCGACGGCCACGCCCGGATGCGGTGGGCGGTGCCCAGCCGGGGCCTCATCGGCTATCGCTCGGAGTTCCTCACGGACACCCGGGGGACCGGGACGCTGGCGCACACCTTCAGCCACTACGCAGCGTCCAAGGGTCGCCCGCGCCAGCGCGGCAACGGGGTGATGATCGCGCAGGAGAGCTGCGAGACCGCCGCCTACGCCCTGGACAACCTCCAGGATCGCGGGGAGCTGTTCGTCGAGCCGGGACAGAAGGTCTACGCGGGGCAGATCATCGGCCTCCACAGCCGGGACAACGACCTGGTGGTGAACCCCGCCAAGGGCAAGAAGCTCACGAACGTCCGCGCCTCGGGCTCCGACGACGCCATCAAGCTGACCCCGCCCCGCATCCTCTCCCTCGAGGACGCCCTCGAGTTCATCGAGGCCGACGAGCTGGTGGAGGTCACCCCCGAGAGCATCCGCCTCCGCAAGGCCATCCTCGACCACAACGAGCGCAAGCGCGCGAGGACGACGAAGTAGGCCCGGCGTCCCCACGCCGACCACGACCGGACGTGAAATCGCCTGCAACGAATCGCCCTCGATCCATCACATAGGTGGGTGGGCGGGGGTGGGTCCACCGCCGCGGAGGTGCGGCAGCTCGTCGACCGCGACCACCACCGCGCGCCAGGTCGACCTCCGCGTGGCGGGACGGCCCGGCGGTCGAGCGGGAACGGGAGCGGGAGCGGGAACGGGAACGAGAACGGGAACGGGAACGGGAACGGGAACGGGAACGGGAACGGGAACGGGGCCTTCGGCAGCGGAATGCCCCGCGCTCGTCTACGTTGACAACGCGCGGGCGGCGGCAGTACACCCGCCTTCCGCCCGAACCCCGCGCCCAGCGAGGAGTCCGCATGCTCGAGGTCCTGTCCAACGGCTTCAAGTCGGCCAAGGAGAAGCTGACCGGAAAGGCCACCCTGGACGAGTCCAACATCAAGGACGCGCTCCGGGACGTGCGCCTCTCCCTGCTCCAGGCGGACGTCGAGTATCACGTCGTCAAGGACTTCCTGAAGCGGGTCGAGGAGAAGGCCGTCGGCGAGCTGGTCGTCACGCGCGTCAAGGACGAGGGCGCGGGCGAGACGAAGAAGCTCTCCCCCGAGCAGCACTTCATCAACATCTGCCACGACGAGCTCGAGGCCCTCATGGGCCCCGTGGACACGTCGATCGCCTTCCGGCGGGCCAACGAGGTGACCACCATCATGATGGTGGGCCTCCAGGGCGCCGGCAAGACGACCACCACGGGCAAGCTCGCGCGGAAGCTCCAGGAGGACGGGCACAGCCCCATGCTGGTGGCGGCGGACATCTACCGGCCGGCCGCCATCGACCAGCTGCAGGTGCTGGGCAAGCGGCTCGGCGTGCCGGTCTACACCATGCCGGACGTGGCCCCGCCGGACCTTTGCGACGCGGCCATCCGCGAGGCGAAGTTCCAGCGCCACGACGTCGTCATCTTCGACACGGCGGGCCGGCTGACCATCGACGAGGTCCTCATGGAGGAGCTGTCGGAGATCCGGCGGCGCACCTCCCCCGACAACATCTTCCTCGTCCTGGACGCCATGACCGGCCAGGACGCGGTGAAGACCGCCGCGTCCTTCGATCAGCGCCTGGATCTCTCCGGCGTCATCCTGACCAAGCTCGACGGCGACGCCCGCGGCGGTGCGGCCCTGTCGGTGAAGCAGGTCACCGGCAAGCCCATCAAGTTCCTCGGCATGGGCGAGGGCCTGGAAGCGCTCGAGGAGTTCCGCCCCGACGGCCTGGCCGGCCGGATCCTGGGCTTCGGCGACATCGTCGGCCTGGTGAAGGACTTCGAGAAGGTCGTCGACGAGCAGAAGGCCGAGGAGGACGCCCAGAAGATCCTCAGCGGCGACTTCAACATGATGACGTTCCTGGAGCAGATCCGGACCATCAAGAAGATGGGCTCCATCAAGGACGTCTTCGAGAAGATGCCGTTCTTCTCCGACGCCATGCCGGCGGATCTCGACGACAAGCAGCTCGTGCGGGTCGAGTCCATCATCCTGTCCATGACGAAGCAGGAGCGGAGGGACCCGGAGGTCATGACCCGGCAGCCGGGTCGCCTCCGGCGCATCGCCCGCGGCTCCGGGACCACCGTCAAGGAGGCCCAGGAGCTCGTCCAGCGCTTCTTCGGCATGCGCAACGTCATGAAGCAGGTGGGGCAGCAGCCCGGCCTCCTGGGCAAGCTGCCGGGCTTCAAGCAGCTCGGCATGCTCAAGCAGATGCGCGGCGGCCAGATGGAGGACTTCTTCGAGGACTTCGATCAGCTCGGGATGGGGGCGCCGGGCGTGCCCGGTGGCGGCATGGGCCTGCCGAACGCGGGCAAGGGCAGGAAGAAGCGCTCCAAGGCCGAGATGCAGGCCCGGGTCGAGGCGAGGAAGAAGCGCCGCCAGCGGGCCAAGGCCGCCGCGAAGTCCCGGAAGAAGAACCGGAAGAAGCGGTAGCTCTCATCCGTCTCGGCCTGGGGTGACCCTGTTCTGTCGTCCGCCGCCGGAACCTGTTAGGTTGCGCGCGGTTCGGACGACGTCCTGCGAGTGGTGAAGATGAGTGTGTCTCCTGTCCGTGTGACGCTGGTGTTCCTGGTGGTTCCGGCGATGGCCATGGCGGCCTGCGACAGCCCGGGCGGCGGGCAGGCGCCCCATCAGCCGGTCCCCGACACGCCGACGGCGGACACGACCCCGGGGACGCCGGACGCCTCGGGCGAGGAAGTCGCCCCCACACCGGACACGACGCCCACACCGGACACGACGCCGACGCCGGACACGACGCCGCTCCCGGACACGACGCCGACTCCGGACGTCCCGGACGTGGAGGACAGCGCGCCCACGCCCGACACGACATCGTCGGACATCGGCCCGGACGTGGCCGACGACGGGCACGGCGTGGCGGACGTCCCGCTGAACACCGACGTGAACACCGCGCCGCCCGACGCCTCCCTGACCGAGCAGCCCCTCGCCGGCGTCTGCAGCGAGGACGACGACTGCGAGACGGGGTCCTGCAACGCCCTCCATCCCGGCGGATATTGCACGATCTGGTGCGCGTCCCACGAGGAGTGCCCGGGCGACGCGCGGTGCTACGACGACACCGCCGGCGACGGGAAGATGTGCTGGAAGACCTGCTCCTCGGACGAGGACTGCCGCAGCGACCAGTTCTGCGCGCCCGGCGCGAACATCTGCACGCCCAAGTGCACGGAGGGGTCCTGCACGAGCGGTTACGTCTGCGACGAGGAGTCGGGCCAGTGCATCCCGCCCGGGTCCATCACCTGCGAGCCCACCGACGAGGTCTGCGACGGAGCGGACAACGACTGCGACGAGATCGTCGACGAGGGCTGCGGCCCCGGCGTGTCCGACAGCCCCTCGGTCCTGGTGGACGACCTGGGCCTCGTGCAGGTGGGCGGCGGCGGCATCTCCAAGACCCTGTCCTTCGATCTGTCGTCTGCCGCCGGGTCGTTCACCATCCTCATGCTGGACGCGGACGGCTCCGACGACCTCATCGCCCTGTGGGACCTCACCAGCCCGTCCGGCGAGGCGATGATCAAGGCCAGCGATCCGCTGAACGCGCCCATCCGGTCGTTCCCCGACCCGGGGGCGGTGACGGTGCAGGTGCCCAACACCCCGCTCGTGGACCCGGAGTCGGGCCACTGGCGCTTCCACGCCTATCGCGAGGGCCCCGCGAGCCACGTCTGGGTCTACGTCATCCAGAGCCTGCGCAAGGCGCCCAGCACCTCGGCCCTCGACGTGAACTTCTGGTTCGTCGGGACCCCGGGGCTGAGCGCGTCGACCGCCCCCTCCAGCGACAAGTTCCAGAGCCTGATGGCCACCTTCGAGGACGTCCTGAACGCCCACGGCCTGTACGTGGGCTCGACGGAGTACCACGACGTCCCCAGCCCGGCCGCCGACAAGTACACCTACGTGGACGTGAGCCAGGACTCGTGGGCCGTGGGCGAGGATCGCGAGCTGGTGGCCCTGTCGGAGACGCTGCCCACCAGCAACAAGGGCGTGAACTTCTTCTTCGTCCAGGGATTCAACGGCTACGGCCTGCTCGGCAAGGCCGGCGGAATCCCGGGGCCGCCCCTGGAGCACGGCACCTGGAACTCCGGCGTCATCGTGAGCCTCGCCGATTACTACAACCATGACCCGGAGTGGGGCATCGCCATCACGGCGGAGACCATGGCCCACGAGCTGGGTCACCAGATCGGCCTGTTCCACACCTCGGAGCAGACCGGCCAGCAGCACGACCCCATCCCGGACACCCCCGAGTGCTCCGAGGATCAGAACGGCAACGGCGTCGTCGAGCACTGGGAGTGCGAGGGCGCCGGGAGCGACAACCTCATGTTCTGGACCGTGACGGGCCAGGCGGGCCTGTCCGCCGGACAGAAGTACGTCATCCACCGCAACGCCTCCATGTACGAGGAGTGAGCCCGATGCGAACCGCAGCCTTCGCCTTCGCCTTCGCCGCCGCGCTGCTCGTCCTCGCCGCCGCGCCGGCCTCCCAGTCCCGGGAGCGGAACGAGGAGGAGCAGAAGCGCGCCCTGCTGAGCTATCTCAACGCCCACGAGTTCACCGTCGACGAGCGGGTCCTCGAGGCCATCGGGCCCGACGTGAACCGGCTCCTCGTGCACGTGGCGAGCGATCGGAACGTCCGCCCCACCGTGCGCGGACGCGCCGTGGCCGCCCTGCGCGTGTATCCGACGAAGCGGACGAAGAAGTTCCTCGAGGGGCTGCTCTACGAGCGCTCCCTCGTCGGGAGCTCGGCCGGGACGCTCATCCGGCGCGAGACCCTGCGCACCCTGGGACGCGCCTTCGGCGAGGAGTCGGTGCACGCCATCGCCGACCTGCGGGAGTCGTCCGAACCCCAGATCCGCGAGGGAGTCGCCCAGGGACTCGGCGCCACGGGGAGCCCGACCGCCCTCCGCATCCTCGAGGGCTGGCTGCACCACGAGCCGAAGCTCTTCGTCCGGCTGGCCGTCGACGAGGCCATCACCCGACTGAGGGAGGAGGGGGGCGGCCGATGAGCCTCGATCCGACCGGCTGCTTCACCGCGCTCATTACGCCCTTCGTCGACGATCGGAAGCTCGACGAGCCCAAGCTGCGCGCCCACTGCCAACGCCAGGTCGACGCAGGCATCGGCCTCGTGCCCTGCGGCACGACGGGAGAGACACCCACGCTGACCCACGGCGAGGACGACCGGGTCATCGCCACGGCCGTGGAGGTCGCCGACGGCAAGGTCCCCGTCATCGCCGGCGTGGGCAGCAACGCCACCCGGACGGCGGTCGACAACACCATCCGGGCGAAGCGCCTCGGCGCGGACGCGGCCCTGGTGGCGACGCCCTACTACAACAAGCCGCCCCAGCCGTCGCTGCTGCAGCACTTCGAGGCGGTCATCGAGGAGGGCGGCCTCCCCGTCGTGCTCTACAACGTGCCGGGGCGCACCGGCTGCAAGCTGACGGCCGAGTCCATCCTGGAGCTCGCCGAGCACCCCAACGTGGTCGGCATCAAGGAGGCCTCGGCGGACATGGAGCTGTTCCACACGCTCGTCAACTACGCGCCCGAGGGCTTCCGCGTCCTGTCGGGCGACGACGCCTGGACCCTGCCGGTGATGCTGCTCGGCGGCCACGGCGTCGTGAGCGTGACCAGCAACGTGGTGCCCCGCCAGATGAACGCCCTCGTGGAGGCGGCGCAGGAGGGGGACCTCCAGCAGGCGCGCGCCTTGCAGAAGCGCCTGTTGCCCCTGTTCCGGGCCCTGTTCATGACGACCAACCCCATCCCGGTGAAGCGCGCGGCCAACATGCTGGGCATGTGCGGGCCGTGGATGCGGCGGCCTCTCACGCGCGACGCCATGGACGAGGAGATGGTGGCGCGGCTGAAGGCCGTGCTGGACGACGTGGTGCCCTTCGAAGCGGAGGCGTGAGCGCATGAGCGCCCCTGGACGCATCGCCCTGGTCGGCGCCGACGGTCGGATGGGCCGGCGCCTGGACGCCCTGGCGGCGGAGGACGATCGCCTGGAGGTGGTGGCTCGCGTGGACGAGGGGGGCCCGGCCCTGGCAGACCTGGACCCCGGCGACGTCGACTGCGTCATCGACTTCTCGGTCCAGCCCCAGGCACGGGCCACGGTGGACTTCTGCGCGGAGCACGGGGTCCGTCTCGTCATGGGGACCACCGGCCTGGACGACGAGGATCGCGACGCCCTCCGCGGCGCGGGAGAGCGCACCTCCATCGTGTGGGCGCCGAACTACTCCGTCGGCGTGAACGCCCTGTTCGCCCTGGCCGGCGAGCTGGCCAGCATGGTGGGCGACGGCTTCGACCTGGAGGTCGTGGAGGCCCACCACCGCCACAAGGTGGACGCTCCGTCCGGGACGGCCCGTCGGCTCGCGGAGGTCCTCGCCGAGGCCCGCGGCACCACCTACGACGCCGCCGCGCGCTGCGGTCGCGAGGGCCACACGGGCCCGCGCACCGACGAGGAGATCGGCCTGTCCGTCGTCCGCGGCGGCGACGTGGTGGGCGAGCACACCATCTTCTACCTGGGCGAGGGCGAGCAGGTGCTGCTCGGCCACCGGGCCACGGACCGGGACATCTTCGCGCGGGGTGCCCTTCGCGCGGCGCGATGGCTCACCGTCGACGGCCCCCGGGACCCCGGCGTCTACGACATGGGGGACGTCCTGCGGGTGAGGTGAGCGTGGCCACGGATCACCTCGTGACGTGGTCGTGGTCGTGGTCGAACCCTCGCGGC
The DNA here is from genome assembly GCA_051747385.1 of Myxococcota bacterium. GTDB lineage: Bacteria > Myxococcota_A > UBA9042 > PHBI01 > JACKFB01 > JBNJGB01. Next base: position 152,040 of record JBNJGB010000012.1, on the reverse strand, counting down.
CCCGAGCGACCCGAGGGCGGCGACCGCCGGGGACGGCTCACAGTTCGTCACGTGTCGCAAGACGAAGGGCTCGCGCAAAGACGCGAAGACGCAAAGGAAGACGGCCTGCTGCGGCCCCGTGTGCTCGCTGTTGGCCTGCCGGTGACCCGACAGTCTCAGCCGAACCTGTGTGCAAGCGGTTCGCTGGCCTTTGGGTCTTGGCGGCCTGGCGCGCGATTGTCTGCGAGACCGCGACATCCCGAGATGTCTGGGACTGTGAGCCGGGGACGGCCGTCCTGCTGCCGGTCGTGGGCAGGAAGCTGATGGCCGGTGTCCCACGGGAGAGCCACGAGGCCCTGTACCGGAGCTACGTGGAGGCCCTGCAGCGCCGGTGGCCCCGCTTCCGGCTGGTGCGCAAGACCGACAGCCGGCTGTGCCGGTGGATCGACCGGGCGCTGCGGCTGCTGACCGGCGGGCGCCAGAGCGCCTTCATGGATCGCTACGTCACGACCCTGGGGCACCGGGTGTACGTGCCGGCTGACTGGGAGCGCGCGGTGCCTCCGGGGCAGCGCTACTGCACCCTGCGGCACGAGGCGGTGCACGTCCGCCAGTTCCGGCGGCTCACGTTCCCGGGGCTGGCCCTGGTCTATCTGTTCCTCCCGCTGCCCTTCGGCTTCGCGGCAGGGCGCGCCCTGGTGGAGTGGGCGGGTTACCGGGAGACCCTCGCGGCCACCTGGCAGGTCTACGGGCCCGACGCGGCTCGGGACCCGGCCCTCCACGACGAGATCGTGCGGCGCTTCACGGGCCCGGATTACGTCTGGATGTGGGTCCGTGGTAGGACTGTGCGCCGGGCGATCGCCCGGACCCTCGCCTCCCTGGAGGCCGCCCCGCCACCTCCCCTCGTCGTCCCCGACCCCGAAGCGCAGCCTTGAGCAGCGACCCCCCGATCCTCGGCCGCATCGGCCGCTACGAGCTCCTGGATCGCCTGGGAGCCGGCGGCATGGGCGAGGTGTTCCTGGCGCGGGCCACGGGGACGGCCGGCTTCGAGAAGCGGGTGGTCATCAAGAAGATCCTGCCGCACCTGGCCGACAACGAGGCCTTCGTGCGGCGCTTCGTGGACGAGGGCAAGCTGGTCGTCCAGCTCCGCCACGCCGGCATCGCCCAGGTCCTCGACATGGGCGAGGAGGACGGCGTCATCTTCCTCGCCATGGAGTACGTGGACGGCCGGGACCTGCGGGACCTGATGCGCCACGGCCGGGCCTCGGACGTCCCGCCGCCGGCGGAGGTGGCCGTGGGCGTCCTCGTCCGGGTCCTGGAGGCCCTCGACCACGCCCACGGCATGACCGACGACCAGGGGCACCCCCTGGGCATCATCCACCGGGACGTGAGCCCGTCGAACGTGATGGTCTCTCGCGACGGCGAGGTGAAGCTCGTGGACTTCGGCATCGCCCGGGCCACGGACCGCCTGTCCACGTCGGTGTCAGGCGCCGTCCAGGGGAAGTTCTCCTACATGTCGCCGCAGCAGGCCGCCGGGGGTGACCTGGACGCCCGCAGCGACCAGTTCTCGGTCGGCGTCCTGGCCTGGGAGCTGTGGACGGGCGAGCGCCCCTTCGAGGGGCGGAGCGACCTGGAGACCCTGGACCGCATCCGGCACCACGACCCGGGGTCCCTGGCCGACGCCTGCCCGGAGGCTCCGCCCGAGGTGGTGGACGCCGTCGACCGGATGCTGGCCAAGGATCCCGCGGAGCGCTACGAGACGGCCGGGGACGCCGCGCGAGCGCTCCAGGGCTACCTCTACCGCGTCGGCGAGATGGTCGGCGCGCGGGAGATCGGCGCCTGGGTCCGGGACGTCCTGGCGACCCTCCCCGAGCCGCTCCGCGACCGCCCGGCGCCCGGGCTGTCCCTCGACGACGCCCTGCGCCTGTCCCTGGACGGAGGCCGCGCGACGCCCTCCGGCGACCAGCCCGCCGCCGGCGCGGAGGGCACCGTCAGCGTGGCCGCCTCCGCCCCGGGGTCGACGCCGACCCCCGACCGGGCGACGCCGGCCGCCGGGTTCCCGATGGAGCACACGCCGACGGGCGAGGCCCCCGCGGACGCGTCTCGCCGCCGCCGCCGCCGCAGCCGCCTGATGGTGCTGCTGGTGGCGTTCAACGTCCTCCTGCTCGGCGCGGTGGCCTGGCTCATCTGGCAGGCCGACGAGGGCGGCCCCCTCAAGGAGCCGCTGCCGAGCGAGACGCCGTCCGCCTCCGCCCCGGGAGCGACACCGACCGCTACGGCGGGGCCGTCCGTCGCGGCCGCGGGAGAGGACTCGGCCACCGGCTCCGGGTCGAGCCCACAGGGCGAGGCGAGGGGGGCGGATGCGTCGAGCGCGGCTCCCCCGGACGCCCACGGTCCTCCGCTGTCGGAGCCGGGACCGTGGGGGGAGCGCGCCGGGGCGACGTTGGCCGGCGTCCGCGTCCCGACTCCGCCGCCGGCGCCGGAGCAGGTGGCGGTCACGGTCCGCGTCTCGCCGCCCGGGGCCACCGTGGCCGTGGCCGGGCTCGGGGCGGCGTCCTCGCCCCGGGTCGTCCGCCTGCCGCGCGGGGAGGAGCGCGCCGCGACGGCCCGCCTGGCCGGCTATCGCCCGAAGCACTTCCGCCTGCAGGCCGACCGGGAGCGCACCGTGCGGGTCCGCCTGGAGGCCGACGAGCGGGGCCGAGTCCGCTTCCGCTACTTCCCGGCCAACGCCACCGTCCGCCTCGACGGGACGCGGCTGCCCGCGTCGAACACGAACGTCGTCGACCGCGAGGTCTCCGCCGGCACGCACCGGCTCGTGTTGGAGTCGCCCGACGGCGCCCGGCGGGAGATGACGTTCCGCGTCCGGCCCGGCAGGACCACGAACCTGGCGACGTTGAACGCGGTGGAGGCTGCGGCCGGCGACGGCGAGGGCTCGCCCCGATAGCTCCGAGCGGTTAGCATCCTCGCCATGACGCGCCGAGCCCAGACCGTCGCCGCGCCGGACGGCGCCGAGGAGATCCGCTTCCGGGGATATCGCTTCGTCCCGGACGAGGGGCGGCCGCGGTCGTTCTCGCAGCGCCTCGTGCACATCGGCGGCGCCCCCGACAACGACCTCGTGCTCGACTGCCCGACGGTGTCCCGCCAGCACGCGCGGCTGGAGTTCGACGGCGCGGGCTATCTGCTGCGGGACCTCGGCTCCAAGAACGGCACCTTCGTCGAGGGCGTGCGCATCCACGAGGCGTACGTCCCGCCCGGCGCGCGGGTGCGCTTCGGCACCGCGGAGATGTCCTTCGGCCTCGAGGACGAGACGGTCCAGGTCACGCTGGCCAGGAGCGAGCGCTTCGGCAAGCTCCTGGGGCGCTCGGGGCAGATGCGCGAGATCTTCGCCCTCCTGGCCCGCGTGGCGCCCACGGACGCCACGGTCCTCGTCGAGGGCGAGAGCGGGACCGGCAAGGAGCTGGTGGCGGACGCCGTGCACCGGCACTCGGATCGCCGCGACCGCCCGCTGGTGGTCTTCGACTGCTCGGCCGTGGCCCCGGAGCTCATCGAGAGCGAGCTGTTCGGACACGTGAAGGGGGCCTTCACCGGCGCCGTGGCTCCGCGGAAGGGGGTCTTCGAGCAGGCGCACGGCGGGACCCTGTTCATCGACGAGATCGGCGAGCTTCCCCTGGAGCTCCAGCCCAAGCTGCTTCGCGCCCTGGAGTCCGGCGAGGTGCGGCCCGTCGGCTCCGGGGAGGTGCGGCGCACGGACGCCCGGGTCATCGCCGCCACGAACCGGCAGCTCCGGGAGGAGGTGGAGGCCGGCCAGTTCCGCGAGGACCTCTACTACCGCCTGGCGGTCATCCGGGTCCGGCTCCCCGCCCTGCGCCAGCGCCCGGAGGACATCCCGCTGTTGGTGCGGCACTTCCTGGAGGAGGCCGGCGCCAGCGACGTCCGCGTGGGCTTCGAGACCATGCAGCGCCTCCAAGCCCACCCCTGGCCCGGCAACGTGCGCGAGCTGAAGAACTACGTGCAGCGCGCCGTGGTCCTGTCCGAGCACGGGCGCCTGGAGACCCGCCACCTCACCGACCGCGAGCTGAAGGAGGAGCCCGCGGTCCGCGACCTGGGCGAGGAGGAGGGCCGCGGCATGCTCGCCGTGGACTACGAGCTTCCGTTCAAGGACGCCAAGGCCCGGCTGCTGGAGGCCTTCGAGCGGCGCTACTGGCTGCGCCTGCTGGAGCAGACCGGGGGGAACGTCTCCGAGGCGGCGCGCCGGGGCGGCATCCACCGCAAGAGCCTCGAGTACCTGGTGAAGAAGCTGGATCTGCGCGGCGTGACCCGGGAGTGAACCAGGGACTGTCCCGGAACCCGCCAAAAATTGGACGGGTCCCCGGCCGCGACCTACGATGCTCCTACGTCAACGGGGGAGGACGAACCACAACCGCTTCCGTGTGCAGGAGTTCACCGTGACCAACAAGACGTCGACCTGGACGCGTCGCGCGACGCGTACCGAGCTGAGGAAGGCCGTCCGTGAGGCCCATCTCACCCCGCGTGAGGAGCAGGTCCTGCGGATGCGTCTCGGCCTCACCGAGGACGCCACGCCCGAGTTCCGCGGTCAGGATCAGCCCGAGGTCGCCACGAAGCTGGCCCGCCTCGAGGCCGAGGCCCTCCGCCGTGTTCGCCCGCCGTCCCCGGTGTCCCAGTCGGACGCGGACGGCGAGGCCCGGAAGCGGGCGATCGTCGAGAAGCTCCGCAAGATCTGAGCTTCCGCACTACGAACGAGCCAGCGATTCGAGGGCGGCCTGCCGGCACCGGTGGGTCGCCTTTTTGCGTTCTGGCCGTGTCGTGGACGACGCGGGCTCGCGCCAACCTTGCCCCCGCCGCCGACGGCCCGGTAGAACGGCTCGCGATGGGGACGCGCCGGCCCGCGACGGTGGCCCCCGGACAGGCGCCACGGAGGGGGCGATGGACGAGAGTCAGCGCAACCAGCTCGAGACCCGGCGGCTGCTGAGCCAGAAGCTCGAGGCGCTCGGGACCCTGGCGGGTGGCATCGCCCACGACTTCAACAACGTCCTCACGGCGATCGTCGGCTACGCGGAGATCACGCGCGACATCCTCGAGTCGGAGGGGCTGAGCGTCCGGGAGATCGACGAGGTCATCCGCGGCTCCCAGCGGGCCCGGGAGCTGGTCTCGCAGATCCTCAGCTTCAGCCACGACCGGAGCCACGGCCGCGAGTACATCGAGCTCCGCAAGGTCGTGCGCGAGTCCGTGCGCATGGCGAGGGCCGCCATGCCCTCGACCATCGAGATCGTGGAGCGCATCGAGTCCACCGCTACGGTGCTCGCGCAGCCCACGGAGATGCACCAGGTCCTCCTGAACCTCGTCACCAACGCCGAGCACGCCATGCGGTCGGAGGGCGGCGTGCTGGAGATCGGCCTGGAGGACCTGGAGGTGGCGAGCGACGCTCCGCCGCCCCTCGAGCCCGGCCCCCACGCGGTCCTGAGCGTGCGGGACACGGGCGCGGGCATGGCCGACGAGGTCCTCGAGCGCCTGTTCGAGCCCTTCTTCACCACCAAGGGCGTGGGCGAGGGCACGGGCATGGGCCTCGCCGTGGTGCACGGGGTCGTCCGCTCCCACCGCGGCGCCATCACGGTGACCAGCGAGGTCGGGGAGGGCACCACCTTCCGCGTCTGGCTGCCCCACGCCGAGCGGCCCGAGGAGCCCCGCCCGGCGCAGCGTCCCCGCCCGGTCGTGGGCGGCGACGAGCGCATCCTCTTCGTGGACGACGAGCCGACCCTGGTGCGCCTCTGGAAGGAGCGCCTGTCCCGCCTGGGATACGACGTCTCCGTGTGCACCAGCAGCGTGGACGCCCTGGAGCTGTTCCGCGCCACGCCGCACCGGTTCGACCTCGTCATCAGCGACCAGACCATGCCGCTGATGACGGGGGACTCGCTGGCCCGGCAGATCCTGCGCCTCCGACCGGAGCTTCCGGTCATCCTCTACACGGGCTTCAGCCACGCCATCACCGCGGAGCAGGCCCGCGCCATGGGCATCCGCGAGTTCCTCATGAAGCCCCTGGACCTGGAGGAGATGGCCGCCGCCATCCGCCGCGTCCTGGACTGAACGCCTTCGGACGGACACCCTCCCTCGAATGGATCCCCTCGCCCACACGCTCGTCGGGGCCACGCTCGCCGAGACCGGGCTGAAGCGCCGCACGCCCCTGGCGACCGCGACGCTCCTGCTCGGCGCCAACGCCCCGGACATCGACGCCCTCACCATGCTCGCCGGGAGGGACACGGCCCTGTGGCTGCGCCGCGGCTGGACCCACGGCGTCCTGGCCACGGTGATCCTGCCCTTCGTGGTCGTGGGCCTGGTCCTGGCGTGGGACCGGTGGGTGCGCCGCCGACGCCACCCCGACGCGCCCCCCGCTCGGCCCAAGGTGATCCTGGGGCTGTCGGTCTTGTCGGTGCTCACGCACCCGGCCCTGGACTGGCTCAACACCTACGGCGTGCGCCTGCTCATGCCGTTCGACGACCGCTGGTTCTACGGGGACGCCCTGTTCATCGTCGACCCCTGGTTCTGGCTCATGATGGCCTTCGCCGTGGTGCTGGCGCGCAGCGGGTCCCGCGGGGCCAGGGGGGCGTGGACGCTGCTCGGCGTGGCCGCCACGGCCCTGGTCCTCCTGGCGGACATGGTCCCGGTGCCCGCCAGGCTGGCGTGGTGCGTGGGCGTGGCCGCCCTGGTGGGCGTGCGCTTCCGCGGCGTGGGCGCGCGCCGCATCCCGACGCTGGCCAACGGCTGGCTCGCCGCGCTGCTCCTGTACGTCGGCGGGATGCTCGTCGGCACGGCCGCGGCGCGGGATCGGGCCGTGGACCACGTGTCCGCCCGGGGCGAGGAGGTGATCGACGTCATGGCCGGCCCCGTCCCCGCCAACCCCATGGTGCGCGAGGTCGTGGTCGTGACGCGAGCTCGCTACGTCGTGGGGACCGTGGACTGGCTGGCCGACGATCCCCTCCGCCTCGACGGGCCGAGCCTGCCGCGCGAGGACCCGGGGCCCATCGTCCGCGAGGCCCTGGCGTCCACGGAGGTCCGCGGGATGCGCAACTGGATGCGCTTCCCGTACTACGAGGTGCTCCCGCGCGAGGACGGCGGCTGGGAGGTCGTCATCCGCGACCTGCGCTACGCGCGCCCCGAGCGGGAGCGGGGCTTCGGGGTGGCCCGCGTCGTCGTTCCGCGGGAGGCTGCCGAGGCGCCTTGAAAAGCCCTCCCGCGCGTGCCAGCGTCCCGGCATGCACACGCCCCGCACGCGCCTGACCGCCCTGTCTCTGCTTCTGCTCGCCATCGGCCTGGTCGCCGCCTCGCCGCGCGCGCGAGCCGCCTGGAGCGACCCCGCCGAGGCCCGCCGCGCCATGGTGGCCACGGCCCACCCCCTGGCCACCCAGGCCGGACAGGCCGTCCTGGCTGTGGGCGGCAACGCCGTGGACGCCGCCGTGGCGGTGAGCCTGGCCCTGGGCGTCGTGGAGCCCTGGTCCTCGGGCATCGGGGGCGGCGGCTTCATGGTCGTCCACGTGGACGGGGAGACGACCACCTGGGACTTCCGCGAGGAGGCGCCGGCCGCCGCGACCCGCGACATGTTCGTGGAGGACGGCGAGGTGGTGGAGGACGAGAGCACGTGGAGCCCTCGCGCCGCCGCCATCCCCGGGCAGGTGCGCGGGCTGGTGGCCGTGCTCGACGCCCACGGCAGCCTGCCGCTGGAGGTCGTGGCCGCGCCGGCCATCTCGCTCGCCAGGCACGGGTTCCTCGTCTCCCGCCGGTACGCCATGACCCTGGGCTACATGAAGAAGCACATGAACCCGGCGGCGCGCCGCGTCTTCCTCGACGACGCCGGGTCCCCGCCGGAGCCCGGCGCGCGGCTGCGCCAGCCCGACCTGGCCCGCACCCTGGAGCGCATCGTCGAGACGAAGGGCGAGGCGTTCTACACGGGCGACGTGGCGGAGGAGATGGTCCGCGCCGTGCGGGACGCCGGCGGCCTCTGGACCATGGAGGACCTCGCTCGCTATCGGCCGAAGCGACGGACGCCGGTCCGGGGCACGTATCGCGGCTACGACGTGGCCAGCATGGGCATGCCCAGCAGCGGCGGCCTGCTCCTGGTGCAGATGCTCGGGGTCCTGGGGGGCTTCGACCTGGCGGCCTCGGGTCCCGGCTCGGCAGAGACCGTCCACCTCCTGGCGGAGACCATGAAGCGGGCCTACGCCATGCGCGCCGAGGGCATGGGGGACCCCGACTTCATCAACGCCGACCGCTCGTCCTTCGTCGGCGACGACGTCGTCGAGCGCATCCGCGGAGAGGTGGAGGCCGCGGAGCGGGCCACCCCGGCGGAGGACATCGGCCGCGTGGAGGTGAAGCCGTCCCAGAAGACCCACACCAGCCACTTCTCCATCCTCACCGGGGACGGCGACGGCGTGGCCTGCACCCAGACCATCAACCTGTGGTTCGGCAACGGGATGGTGGCCGGGGACACGGGCGTGGTCCTCAACAACGAGATGGACGACTTCTCGGCCATGCCCGGCGCGCCGAACGCCTTCGGGCTGGTGGGGGGCGAGGACAACGCCATCGCCGGCCGCAAACGGCCCCTGTCCAGCATGACCCCGACGCTGCTCCTCCGGGACGGGAAGGCCGTCGGCGCCTTCGGCAGCCCGGGCGGCGCCCGCATCATCACGACCACCCTGCAGGCCCTCCTGAACGTCGTGGACCACGGCATGAACGTCAGCCAGGCCGTCGGCTTCCCGCGCGTCCACCACCAGTGGTATCCCGACGAGCTCCGGGTGGAGCCCTACGGCCCGAGCCCCGACACGAAGCGCCTCCTGGAGGAGCGCGGCCACCCCGTCGTCGAGAAGCGGACCATGGGCAACGCCATGGCCGTCTGGCGCACGGAGGACGGCCTCCTCACCGGCGCCGCCGATCCCCGCCGCGAAGGCTCCGCCGCCGGCCTGGACGCCGTGACGTCACCGGGTGTCACGTATCCCTGATCTCGCCCGGTGTGTGTCATATGGGTACAGATCTCATGGTGAGATAGGGTGTGTGTATATATGTGAGACGATCGGGTCGGGCGCTGGGCGAGGAGCCGAACCTTCTGCCCCGGATCGGATCCGGCGTCAAGCCCGTGCCGGCGGGCGTTTGCGCGTCGTGGAATCGACCGGCAGTGCCCGCCATACCGGGCCGGGAGCGTTGTGGCACGGACCTTGCTCCAGCAAGGGGACGACGAATGACTCGCCACTCCTCGGGTCTGATTCCCGGGCCCATCGCCACGTCGCGAGACGCCCTGCGGTCGTTCCGGGCATCCGACTCGAGTCCCACCGACTTTCCTCTCCCTCTTTCGAGCCCACCTCGTCAGCCCCACCAAGTTCTGTAGGCCCGGCGCCCCTGGCGTCGGGCCTTCCCTCCTTTCAGGGGGAGGGCTCCGAGGGCTCGACGCGGATGACGATCTCGTGGACGCGCCGCGGATAGCGGACGCGGACCTCCAGCACCGGGGCGTCGGGGTGGCCCTCGTGGGTCTCCTGGTCGCAGCGGACGTGGAAGGTCGAGAGGACACCGCGCCTGCGGAGTCTCTCCAGCGCGCCGCGGGCGCTGCGTTCCAGGCTGGACCACAGGGCCGGGCCGTTGGGGGCGGTGAGCGCCAGGTCCCGCGTGGCCTCTCGGACGGCCTCGGCGACCGGATCGGGTGGGGGTGTCGGGGCACGGTCGGTGGGGAGCGGCGGGGGGAAGGCGAGCGCGACCTCCCGGCGGCGGCCCCGCGGAACGAGGAGGCCGCACCCGGCGTCACGGAGGCGCTCGACGTCGTCCGTCGGAGGAGGCCCGGGTGCGTCGTGCACGCCCCTCAGGGTGGTCGCCGAGCCGAGGTGGAGGGCCGGCACGAGGCAGGACGGTGGCAGGGTCTCCACCGCGCGGGTGCCCGGGGAGTGCGTCGGGATCCAGGGGGTCGCCACGCGTACCCGCTCCGGGTCGCCTCCCAGGTCGGCGCGCCACTCGACGACCTCTTCGGGCGTGGCTCCTTCCGGCGCGTCCAGCCAGAGGCACCCGGGGTCGACGTCGGCGGTCGCCCACGTTTCCACGACGCGCCGGAGGACGGCAGGCTCCGTGACGTCCGGGGCCACGAGGCAGGTCACCTCGTCGGTGGCCAGCAGGCGGCGGACGGCGGAGTCCACGTCCTCCGCATCGTCCGGATCCCCGACGCCGGCGAACAACACGCGCTCGACGCCGTTCATCAGGGCGTGGCAGGCCGCGTGTCCGGCGAGGTAGGGGGCGGCCTCCAGCTCGCCGACGAGGCGCTGGAACACGCGGAAAGACGTGGCCCGCACCGGCCCGCGGACGGATCGCGGGGCCGCACCGACGATGCCGAGGCTGTGGGCGCGTCGCATGGGCGCACCCTAGCAGCCTCCGGGTGGGGCCCAAAGCCCCGCCGGTCCTACGGATACATCTCCTCGCCGAAGTGGACCAGGAGGTCGTGGATGGGCTGGGGCACCGACTGGCCGAACTCGCAGAGGCTGCTTACCTCGAGCGTCTCGAGCAGGCCCTCCAGGACGTCCCTGGAGAGGGCCTCTGCGAGCTGGGACGTGCCGATGCGGCAGGGGACGCACTGGCCGCACGACTCGCTCTCGGCGTATCGGAACAGGTGGCGGGCCACGTCGCGCGCGGACACGTCGTCGGCGAGGACCAGGACGCCGCCGTGGCCGAAGCCCGGGAGGGCCTCCTCGGTCAGCGGGGTGTCGAACGCGGAGCGCGGGATGATGCGGCCCGTCGGCCCGCCGACGAGCGCCATCTTCCATCGAGTCCCCGGCGGGGCGCCGCGGCCCCCCTCGTCGAGGACGCTCGCGAGCGACGTACCCAGGGCCACCTCGACGAGCCCGGGCCTGCGGACGGCGCCGGACAGGGAGATGGCCCGCGTGTCGCATCGCGCGCGCCGCCGAACGACCCACGGCACCACCGCCAGGGTCTCGATGCAGTGGACCACCGTCGGACGGACGCCCGCGAGGCCGAGGCGTCGCACCCGGGTGATCCGATCGTCGCCGGCCAGGTGCGCTGCGCCCCCGAAGGCGACCGAGATGTCGAAGTCCTCTCCGAGGCACCCGGCGCGGCGGGCCTCCTCGATGGCCCCCTCGACGGCGCGCCGCGCCGCGCCGTAGCCGTCGCGGACCCACACCACGCCCTCCGTGGCGCCGACGGCGCGACCGGCGGCCAGCATCCCCGCGAGCACCGCGTGGGGATCCTCCTCCAGGAGGAGGCGATCCACGAAGGCGCCGGGGCCGCCGTCGACGGTGTTGGCGACCACGACGTGATCCTCGCCGCCGTCGCGGGCGGCCCGCCAACGCTCGGCCGTCGCCCCGCCACCGCAGCGCTCGCGCAGCCCGGCCGAAGCCACCCGGTCCAGGATCTCCTCGCCCTCCTCAGGCAGGCAGTAGCATCCGAGCTTCGCGTGGGCGGGCGGAGGATCCAGGACGCGCCGCAGCACGACGGGCGGGTAGACCAGGCTGGAGCGCGGCACGGGTGCAGTCGGGGTGTCGGTCCGGTTGGGCGCCTCGTAGCACCTCGACAGGCAGTGCACCTCGTGGAGGGCAGCGTCCGCGTGCAGGGTGTCGATCTCGGGTCCGCCCTCGAAGCGGCAGGTCGTCCCGGCGCACACGCCGATCTCCACCTGCCTGTGGAGGAAGTCGTAGAACCCCTCCTCCTCCGCCACGGCCGCATCCTGCTCGTGACCGTCCCGCAGGCCTCGGACCGGGGACGTAGAACTCCGCCTGCCGCCCGCGGTGTCTGCGCGGACGGATGCCTTCACCGTCGCCGTACCCGACATGTGTGGTTCCTCGATCTGGTTGTGATTGGAGTCGATTGATTAGCAAGAGGGGTGCCACGTTCGCAAGCCCCGTGCGTGGCGGCCCCGCGAGTCGGGGCGCAGCCGATGCGTGGGATTTCCCACGAGGGCCGGAGCGCGATCACGCACCCTCCCCGTGGCGTGACGTCGACCCTCGTGGGTGGACCGAAACGGTCAGGGCGGTCGCAAAGTCGACCGCCCTCCCTTGCCTTTGCCCGTGCCCGTGCCCTTGCCCGCTCTCAGACGCGCAGAATCCATCGTTTCCGAGTGGCTACAACCCGGCGCCGGGCGCCGTCCCGCCGCGCGGCCCTCACTTCTCCGACCTTGCGATTGCCCTGCCGAAACGGTCGTCCACTGTTGACCGGGAGCGCCTGGACGGGGTTGCATCACGGCCCCGCGTGGGCGGGGAGGGGAGCCTGGATGGGACAGGTCGAGGGCGAGCAGGAGGCGAGCGGGCAACCGCGCAGCGCCCGGGTGGTGCTGGCGGCCCTCCTGGGGAACGTCACCATCCTGCTGGCCAAGCTCGCGGCCTTCGTCGTGACGGGGTCGGCGTCCATGCTGTCCGAGGCGATGCACTCCCTGGCCGACACGGCGAACCAGGGGACGCTCGCCGTCGGCATCCGGCAGTCCCGGCGGGGCGCGGATCCAGAGCACCCCTACGGCTACGGTCGGGCCCGCTTCGTGTGGGCGCTCGTGTCGGCCGTGGGCGTGCTCTTCGTGGGCTGCGGCGTGTCCATCTACAGCGGCATCGAGAAGGTCCTCGAGCCGGAGCCCCTGGACCACCTCGGCTGGGCGTTCATCGTCCTGGGCGTCGCGTTCGTGGGGGAGGGCATCACGTTCACCCTGGCCCTGCGTTCGGTGCGCCACGACGCGCGCAGGCAGGAGATGAGCGTCTGGCGTTATCTCCGCGAGGGCTCGGATCCCATGGGCGTGGCCGTGTTCTTCGAGGACGGCGCCGCTCTCATCGGCGTGCTCCTGGCCGCGGGCGCGCTGCTGCTGACCCGCTTCCTCGGGGACCCGGTCTGGGACGGCATCGGCTCGATCGCCATCGGCGTGCTGCTCGGCTTCAGCGCCATCTTCCTGATGAACAAGAACCGCGACCTGCTCGTGGGGCGCGCCATCCCGCCCAATCGCCGCGCGCGTATCCTCCGCATCCTGCGCCGGGACCCCGTGGTCGAGGGGGTCTACGACGTGAAGTCCGTCCTCCTGGGCTCCGACCTGGGGCGCTTCAAGGCCGAGGTGGAGTTCGACGGGACCCAGGTGGCGCGGAAGTTCCTCGCAGACGTGGACCTGGACGAGCTGCTGGAGCGGCTGCGCACGCGCGAGGACCTGGAGCGCTTCCTCATCCAGTACGCCGACCACATCGTGGAGGCCCTGGGCGACGAGGTGGACCGCCTGGAGGAGGAGATCCGGAAGGCCGCCCCCGAGGTCCGCCACATCGACATCGAGACCGACTGACCCGGCTCACTACGGCGCCCACCCATCTGGACCCCGCTACGCCCGCTGCACGCGCAGAGTTCTGCGTTGCTCGTCGTCGACGTGCCGCCAGCATGCCTCCTCCTCGCGCCTTGATCTCTACGCGTTCGCTGGGCGGATCGGGCTCAATCTGGCTGCACGCCGTAGTCAGGCCATCGGCCACAGCCCCGCCGGCGGCTCGAAGCGCGGATCCCGCCCCGCGGCGTCCTCGGGCGTGGCGACCTCGTCGTTGAGCCACTCGATGACCGCCGCGTGGCCCAGGCTGTCCGGGTCGTCCGGGTCGTAGTTCCGCACCACCGCCAGCACGCGGAAGCCCTGCGCGAGCTGGAAGCACAGGGTCGGGTCGTCGATGTGGCCGCGCACCACCTCGATGACGTACTCCACCGGCGTCAGCCTGTCGGCGTAGAGGTGATAGCGCGGCAGCCGCGCCCCCGCCCGGATGCGCAGGAGCCCCAGCCGCCGGCACAGGTCCCGCCGGGCCGCGTACAGCGCCTTGCCGACGCCGCGCCCGCGGGCCTCGGGGTCTACCATGACCTCGGCGCCGTACAGCGTGTGGCCGTGCTCCGGGTCGTGGTTCGTGAACCAGCCGCCGTCGGTGAAGTCCTGCCAGGTGTCCAGCAGGTGATAGTCGTCCCAGAGGATGATCAGGCTCGCCGCCATCCCGAGCACCTCGTCGGTCTCGGGGTCCACCGCGACGAGCTGTCCCTCGGGGAAGACGCGGGTGTGCGATGCGAAGTGGGCCTCTCGCCACGGCGCGGAGTGCGGATAGACGCGCCGCGACAGCCCCGACAGGCGCGGGAAGTCGTCCGGCCTGATCTGGCGCACGCGGGCCGGCGGCCTCCTCGCCGCGGCGCTCACAGGGACACCACCTCGGGATCCTTCACGATGGCGCGGGTCCGCTTGCTGTCCAGCAGCGGCAGCACCGTCCCGAAGTCGCGGCTCTCGTCGATGGTCTCCAGGTTCAGCTCGCCGACGACGATGGTCTCGGTGTTGGTCACGCCCTCGGCGAGGATGCCGTCCCGCGCGAAGGCGAAGTCGCTGGGCGTCAGGATGCAGGACTGGCCGTAGTGGAGCGCGACGTCCGGCACCGTGGGCAGGGAGCCGACGGTGGACGCTTGGATGACGTACATCTGGTTCTCGATGGCCCGCGCCTGGGCGCAGTAGCGGACGCGCCAGTAGCCCAGGCGATCGTCGGTGGAGCTGGGCACGAGCAGGATTCGGGCACCGGCGAGGGCGGCGGCCCGGACGATCTCCGGGAACTCGACGTCGTAGCAGATGGCGATGGCGATGCGCCCCAGGGCCGTGTCGAAGACCTTGAGGTCGTCCCGGGTCGTGACGAGCCAGTCCTCGCGCTCGAAGCGGGTCATGTGCAGCTTGCCCTGCACGCCGTGCTCGCCGCCGGGCCCGAAGAAGTAGCAGTCGTTGTGGACCACGTCGTCGCCGTCCCCGTGCGTCGGGATGGTGCCCGCGGCGATGTACAGCTCGTGGCGGCGCGCGAGGCCCTCCATCATCTCCACGAAGCGCGGCCGGAGATCGGCCAGGGACCGGACCTGCTCCGCGATGGGGCGCCGCGTGTCGCCGAGGCTCAGGCACTGGGCGGTGAAGTACTCCGGCAGCACCATGAGGCGGCAGCCGTAGTCTGCGACGGTCTCCACCACGGCCTGGACCTGGTCCCGGAAGCCCTCCCAGGACCGCACCGGGCGGAAGAAGTACTGCACGGCCGCCACGCGAACCCTTCTCATCGGCCCCTCTCGTTCGTCATCGCTGCGTCACTCCTCCGAGGCGGCCGCCGCCAGCCTCTTCGCCCCGAGCCACAGGGCCGCGCCGCCGCCGCCCATCAGGGGCAAACCCACGAGATAGCGCCACGCCTCCGCCGGACCCCACACCTGGGGCATCATCACGCCGAGGCCGGCGAGCGCCCCGACGAGCCCGCCCACGAGCAGCAGGAACGCCCTGGCGCGCCGCGCGGCGCCGGGATCCGCGGCGCTCATCGCTGCTGCTCGCGCTGCTTCTTCTTGATGCGCATGGCCATGACGACGGCGGTGACGATCGCCCCCACGAGCAGGATCCCCGCGATGACGATCGCGATGGTCCACTCCTGCCCGCTGTCGGGGAGATCCCACGGCGTCTGCGCCAGCGCCGCCGGGGAGGCCCACGCGGCGAGCACGAGGGCGACGAGCGCGGCGAGCGATCGGTGGGCGGCGGTCGGCATGGGCACCTCCTGTTGTGGACGTGCCCATCATACACGTCTCGAGATGGTGCTCTCGTGGTCGTGGTCGTCGACACCCGTCGATTGCAGCCCACCCGTGCCGCTGACCGGGTCGTGAATCAGGCCCCCCAAAGTTCCGTGCCCCGATCCCCTCACGCAGCCGGATCGCTCCAGGACCCGCAGGCATCAGCTGCCGGGGACACCTACAGCCCTCGACATGCCCCGCCGTGTCCGACCCCCGAGCCCCCACCCGAGCTTGTCCCCCGCCACGGGCCGGCGGTAGCATCTGGGCAGGAGGCGCCCATGACGACCGGACTGCAGCCGGCCCTGGACCCCGAAGTGGTGGAGGTCATCCACGAGGCCGCCACGCGCCACGGCGTCCTCTCCGTGCGCGTCTTCGGCTCCGTCGCCCGAGGCGAGCCCTCCGCGGACAGCGACCTGGACCTGCTCGTCGACTTCGAGCCCCACCGGAGCCTCCTCGACCTCGTGGGGTTCGCCCAGGACCTGGAGGACGCCCTGGGCCACCCCGTGGACGTCGTGACCGAGGGCTCCCTCAGCCCCTATCTCCGCGACCGGGTCCTCGCCGAGGCCCGCCCGCTGTGACCGTCATGGGAGACGACGCCACCTACCTCCTGCACATTCGCGACGCGTGTGAGCGTATCGAGAGCTACACGACCGGAGGACGCGACGTCTTTCTCACCGACCGCAAGACACAGGACGCCGTGATCCGGAACATCGAGATCATCGGCGAGGCGACCAAGAACCTCTCGACACGATTTCGCCACGCCCACCCCGACGTGCCGTGGCGACGGATGGCCGGCATGCGGGACCGCGTCATCCACGGATACTTTGGAGTGGACCTGGAGCTCGTCTGGGAGGTCGTAGAACGCCATCTTCCACCCCTGAAGGACCGCATCGATCGCCTCCTCGGCCCCTGAGCCGCCGAGGGGTTCGGCCAAGCGGTCTCCTCGACGCGCTCGCCCGGTACGGAGTCAGCCCTTTCCAGTACGACGCCGGAGAACTCCTCGAGGAAGCGCGGGGTGGCTGCGCCCGGCCCTGCCATCCTCTCTGATTCTCTGATTTCGAGGTGTTGCAACGACCCCGGGTCGGGATCGTGACTACCAAGCCAACTCCGTCCGCAGGCGTCGAGTCCTCTCGCGGTTCTTCCTCGGCAAGCTGCTCACGTACGACTCCACCTGCCCTCGTTCAGTGGATCTGCGGATCCCCCCAAACCCACATCTACGCGACGCTCGTCGCGACGGGAAATGAAATGTGAGAGGGGCTGACGCCTGCCTCCCAGCCTTAGAAGAAGAAGCCGAGGCGGGTCGAGACCTGGAAAATCTCGAACGTGCCGGTGTCGCTGCCGCCGAAGTCGACGTTGATCCAGTTGTGAGCGACGCCCAGTTCGATGTAGGCGCCGCGTTCGGCACCGACCGTGACGGCCAGGCCGCTGCCGACACTGGTTGACAGGCCTCCGTCACCGTCGAGAGATTCGTAGCCGAGCCCCAGCCGGGCGAAGGCGGCCATGCGATCGCCCTCCGTGAACGCCAACTCCTTGAATTGGCGCTGCCAGTCCTGCGTCGTTTCGTCCCACCACAGCTTGCGCCTCGGCGCCGTGGACTCGAACCTCCATTCCTTCCCAGGAGTCATGTGGTGGGGGCTCATACCTATTGCTGCAGGAGGCGGGCGCGGGCGCGACAGCTTCCCGCCATCTCGGCGTCGCCCACGGCCTCCCAGGCGTCTGCCATGCGCTCGTAGATCCGGACCTCCAGCGGGGCGTCGTCGAGGCTCGGCGCCAGGGCCTCGGCCTCGCGGAGCGTCTCCAGGGCGCCGCCGACGTGGGCGCGGCGGATCTGCTCGTCGGCCAGGTGGAGCAGGCACTCCACGGCCCGCCGTGACTCCCCTGCCTCGCGGAAGCCGTCCGCCGCGCGGGCGAGCATGGCGAGGGCGCGGGGGTCCGGCTCGTCGCCCTCGTCGGCCGAGAGGCGCTCGGCGGCCCGGAGGCGAAGCTCGGCGGCCTCGCAGGGCTCCCCGGCGCGCTCCAGGTAGGTGGCGGCCTGGTCCAGGCAGAGGATCTCCGGATCCCGCTCGTCGCGGCGCTCGTGGAACCCGGCGAGGGCCTGCAGGACCCGGGCGCCGCCCCGGAGGTCGGTGGCCTCCACGGCCAGCTCCAGGGCCGACAGCATGGTGGCGCGGCCCGTCTCGTCGTCGCCCTCGTCCACGCGCTCGGCCGCGGCGTCCAGCAGGCCCTCCAGGACCACCGCCACGAGGCGGGGCCGCCGGGCCCGGGCCACCAGCGCGCGCACCCGCTCCTCGAGGGACTCCACGCCCAGGTCCCGCGCCGCCAGGATCAGCTCCACGGCGATGGCGTCCACGCCCACGATGTCCCGGTCGCGCGACATGCGGGCCAGGGGGCCGGCCACGGCGGCGAGCACGGCCCGGGGTCCGCGGTCCCGGGCGAGCTGCACGAGGGCCACGTCGCACAGGTGCGCCCCCAGCTCGTCGCCGAGGGCCTCGTAGGACGCGCGGGCGGCCCGGAGGGTCGCCTCGGCCTGGTCAGCGGTCTCGCTCAATCTGGTCGTGCTCCGCGACGAGGCGCCGATAGCGCGCGTCCCCCAGGTCGCTCCGGAGCGCCTCCTTCAGGTCCGTGAAGACCTGCGCGTGGGCGGCGCCGTCCTTTCGCTTCCGCAGGGTGCGCTCGGCGGTGTCGATCATGTGATAGCAGTCCAGGTAGGCCCGGGCCTGCAGGTAGAGCGTGGCCACGTGGGACGTGAAGGAGACGTAGTTCTCCAGCGTCCCCTTCTCGCCGGTCCGCTTGATGGCCTCGAAGCCGGCCGTGATGGCGCCGCCCAGGTCGCCGGCCACCTCCCGGACCTTCACGTCCAGGTGGCGCAGCGCCATCTCCAGGGGCCCCGGCCCGTCGGAGACCACGACCCGCTCCAGGGCGTCGCGGACCTGCTCCCGCGCCTCCTCCTGTCGCCCGAGGTGCAGCAGCAGCGGCACGAGCGAGGTCACGTCCTGGCCCACGTCTGCGGGGAGGTCGTGGGCGTCCGCCAGGGCCAGCGCGGCCTCGGCCTCCTCGCCGGCCTCCGCGGGGGCGTCCCGCTGCATCAGGACGAGGGCGCGGCCGAGGTGCACCTCGTGGCGCTCGCCGTCCCACGACTCATCGTGCCCCTCGAGGGCCGCGTCGACGGTATCCAGGGCCTGGAGCGCCGCCGGCAGGTCGTCGCCGCGCCGCGCGATGTCGAACCGCGAGAGGCCCTGGTCCACGGCGAGCTCGTCGCGGCCCACGGCCTCCAGCCCGCCTTCGCTCTCGCGCCACTCCACCAGGGCGGCCTCGGGCCCCTCCTCCCGCAGCCGGCGCGACGCCCGCGCAAGCCCGGTGAGCCACGTCACGAAGGCGTCCTCGTCGTCGCCCTCCGCCAGGGTCTCGATCTCCCGGGCGACCCGGATCGCCAGCCCGTCGGCCCCGCTCACCCGCGCCACCTGGAGCATGCGCCGCAGCCCTTCCTGGTAGAGGGCCGGGTCGTCCGGGCGCTGCTCCTCCCCGATCACGGGGCTCAGGAGATCGCCCAGCAGGGGGAGGAGCGACGGGAACCGCGGGATGCGCGCGGCCGCCTCCAGCCGGATGCGCGCGGCCTCGTCCGGCGGGCGGTCCACGGCGTCGCGGAAGGCCTCGCGCTCGATCTCCTCGTAGTCTCGGACGCTCATGCTAGTCCTCGTCCTCGGCGTCCTCGCGGACCAGCTTGCCCAGCGCGCGGTACTCCACGTTGGCGGCGCGGACCAGGACGTCCGTCGTCAGGCCGTGGCCCGCGTCGGCCGCCATGTACGCGGCGCGCAGGACGGCGTTCCGGATGTGGCCGCCGCTCATCTCGTAGTCCTCGCCGAGCCACTCGAAGTCGAGATCCTCGTCCACCGGGGCGTCGGCCGGCAAGAGCCGCTGCCAGATCCGCGCGCGCTCCCCCGGCCCCGGCATGGGGAAGTGGATGCGATAGCGGATGCGGCGCTTGAAGGCGCTGTCGATGAGCTGGTCGTTGTTGGTCGTCAGCAGGACGACGCCGTCGTGGCGCTCCACGCGCTGCAGGAGGAAGTTCACCTCCAGGTTCGCGTAGCGATCGGTGGACTTCTTCACGTCCGTCCGCTTCGCGAAGAGGCTGTCCGCCTCGTCGAAGAGCAGCACCACCTGCCCGCGCTCGGCCTCGTCGAAGATGCGAGACAGGTGCTTCTCGGTCTCGCCGATGTACTTGTCCACGACCCGGGAGAGGTCGACCTTGTAGACCTCGGTGCCCAGCTCGCGGGCCACCAGCCCGGCCGCCATGGTCTTGCCCGTGCCCGGCGGGCCGTAGAGCAGGGCGGTCACCGCCCGCGCGTTGGGGATGCGCTTGCCGAAGCCCCACTCGTCGAGGATCCGATCCCGGCTCCGGCACGCGGCGACCAGCTCGTCCAGCTCCTCGCGGGCCCCCTCGGGCAGCTCCAGGTCCTCCATGTTGCCCGTGACGCTCACCGCGTCCGCGAAGTCCCCGATGCGGGACTCGAGCTGGCGACGGATGGCGGTGGAAAGGTGCGCCACGGTGGGCGGCTCGTCGCCCGCGAGTCCGCGCACGTCCGCGGCGGCCCCCTCGATGATGGCCTGATCCAGGGCGAAGCGTGGGACCACCTCCTCGGCCACCCGGCGGGCGTCCGGCGAGCCGCCGAGGGCCCGGGTCATGGCCTCCACCTGCTGCTCCCGGGCGATGGCGCCGATCCGCACCTGGGCCAGGTCGTCGAGCCGGCCCCACAGGGCGCTCGGCGGCTCCCGCGTCGTGAAGACCACGCCGCCCGGGTGGTCGGCCAGGGCGGCCAGGGCCGCCGGCTCCCCCTCTGCCGCCGAGCCCACCTCCGGGCCCTCTCCTACCACGTGCAGGACCGCCCCGTGGACGCGCGCATCCCGCAGCACGCGCGTCGCAGCCTCCGGGAAGGCGAGGCGCGCCGCCTCCACACGAAGGACCGGCTCGCCGCCCTCCGTGACCGCGCGCTCGACCATCTCGCCCAGCACGCGCGGGTCCGGGCCCACCACGGACAGGCGCGGGCGCTCCCCACCCCGGTCCTTCGCCAGCTCCAGGGCCGTCTCGATGCGCTCCAGGGCGTCCTCGTCCGCAGGCAGATCGAGGCCCTCCTCGGGCGTCGAGCGCAGCAGCCCCGGGCCCGACGCGTCCGACCAGACCGCGGCGCCGTCCTCCCCGACCAGCCAGCGCTCCACCGCCGGGTCGAGCCGCACCGGGCCACGGGCGGTCCGCAGCGGGCCACCGCGCCCCTCGAGGAGGCGCCAGCGGAACAGGCGGCCGCCAGGCAGCATCGACGCGACGAGGGCCCGGGAGCGCCGGTCGTCGCCGGCGGCCACCAGCTCCGCGAGGCTCAGGGCCGTGACCCCGTCCACCACGGGGTCGCCCGCCAGGGACAGCGCCACCTGGTGCAGCACCGGCCGGCGGCCGAGGGTCGCCAGGGTGGCCAGCAGCAACCGCTCGTCGGCGTCCAGATCCAGGGCGTCCCCGAGCCGCGCCAGGGCACGGGACGGTCGGCGTTCCCAGGTCGCTCGGGCGGAGGCCAGATTCCGGCGCAGCTCCTCCGGGACGTCCGGCGCGTCGCCCGCGAGCATCTCGCGGACCTCCGCCTCGGTGACGTGACCCCGGGGCCCGGCGCCGCGCACCACCCGGTCGCCCAGGGTCGCGGCCCGGAGCCGGAGGAGGTGCTCGACGACGTCCGTGACCGGCATCTACCCCTACGCCGCCTCGCCGAGGCCCACCATGCCCGAGTAGGCCTGGGCGAAGGACTCGTGGAGCGCCTCCATCTCGGTCTGCCGGGACTCCTCGAACCCGCGCGCCTCGCCGACCAGCTCGCCCTGGAGCTTCGCGACCTGCTCGACGCGCTCCTTGCTCGCGGGCTGGCCCTTGAGCGCCGCGGCTTCGGAGCGGATCGCCTGCACCCGGGCCTTGCGCTCGGCGTCCTGCTCGCCCGTCTTGGACAGGACGTCCTCCTTGACCGAGCCGGTGCGCTCGGAGGCCTCGGCGACACCCTCCGGACCCACGTCCTCGCGCCCGGCCAGCTCGCCCACGACGGCACCCTGCCGCTGCTCGGCGGCCTCGGTCATCTGTCCGCGGTGCTCCGCCATGGCGCCCTCCAGCTTGTCGACGCCCTCGCTCACGACGGCGACCTGCTCGTCGAGGGACAGCTCCATCGGCGTGAAGTCCCCCTCCTCCTGCTTGTCCGCCAGCTCGTCCATCTCCCGGTAGGCGGGCCCGTAGGTGGCCTCGTAGCTCGTCGCGTCCGCGTCGATCTTCTGCTCGTTCTGCGAGAGCTTCTGCTCCTGGGCCTTCGTGTCCGCCAGCGCCTTGTCGGCCTTCTGCTCGACCGCCTGGTTCTTCGCCTTGCGGGCGTCGGCGTCGGCCTTCGCCCTGGCGGCGTCGGCGGCCTCCTTCTTCCAGGTCTGCGCGGCCTGGTCGAACTTGCCCGGCTCCTCCGTGAGGGCCTGCTCCTGCTCGCCGACGTGGGAGTCCGCCTCCTCGAGCTTGCCGTCCAGGTCCTCCATGCCGGTGGCGCCGGCGATCGCCTTCATGATCATCTTCGTGAGCATGTTCGTGATCTTGCGCTTGCCGGCGTTGATCTTGGAGATCACCCACACGAACGGCTTCTTGTACCAGGGCACGTCCGAGGAGCTGGCGTCCGCCGGGGCGCCGCCCTTGCCCTCGTTGCCCTTGCCCTCGGCTTCGCCGAACTTGGCCTTGCCCTTCCGGGACTCGGCCTTGCCCTTCTTGACCTTCTGCTTGTCCTGGGCGACGGCCTGCTTGTCCTTCGTGGTCTGGAGCTTGCCCTTCTGGGCCCCGGCGGCCGACTTCTCGGCGTCCATCTTGTGCTTGTCGGCCGCCTGGCCCAGGCCCTCGGCCTCCTCCTGGCCGGCCTTCGCCGCGAGCTTCTGCTCCTCGAGGTCCTTCGCCTGCTTCTGCATCTCCTGCTTCTGCGCGGCGACCGCCGGCTTCTGGGCGGGGGCGGATTGTACCTTCGCGGGCGGGAACGGCGTCTTCGTGAGGGGCTTCGACGAGCCCTGCGCCTGCTGCGACAGGGTGTCGAGGCTCCCGGTGGAGCGGCTCTCCAGCCAGTCGGCGATGCCGCTGCCCGCCACCACCGGCGCGGCCATGATCGCCGTGGCCGGCGTGGCCATGGCCGCGGCGGAGGCGGCCGTCTTCGCCCCCTCGCCGGCGCGTCCGCTCTCGAGGGACTCGACGACGGATTCGCCAGTGGCGCCCAGGTCGGAGGTCTTCATCCCGGGGCCTCCCGCCTTCTCGGAGCGGGCCGGCTCCTCGACGCCCTTCGTCACGACGGTCGTGGCCGCGTTCGTCAGCCGTCCATCCGGCTTCACGATGTCGTGCAGCATCGCGCCCGGAGCGCGCCGGAGCAGGGACGCGCGCGTGCTCCGCGACCCGCCCGCGACTCGAGCGAGGGCCCCGCTCGCACCCTCCTGAGCTACGAGCGCCGCGTCGTCCGTGGCGTTCGCGACGATGCCGGAGAACGTGCTCTGCATGCCGCCGCTCCGGAGCGGGGTCAACGCGTCGTCGGCGTTGGCCTTGATGCCGGTCGTCACGGCCCGCTTCGCCGAGCCAAGGATGCCCCGGCTGGCCTGCGCGCCGCCGGACGTCGGGGCTCGCCACTGGCCGGCCGTCATGGCACCCACGCCCACGGCGATGCCGTTCGAGGCGAACTGCACGGTGTCCGCGAGGAGGTTCTCGGCGAACTTCTTGCGGATCTTCGGATCCTTGGCGAACGCCGCCGCGCAGGCGCCCACGACCAGCTTGAGGGCCGACAGGACCATCTTGACGATGTCCAGGATGAACGTGATCCCCTGGAGCACCTTGCCGATGGTGGTCGCCCACGCTCCGAACGCAGCGACGGGGGGGATCGGGATGTAGCGGCTGTAGCCCAGGATCGCCAGGGCCGAGCCCAGCGGGCCGGTGATGCTCGTGATGATGTCGACGATGCTGTACGTGCCGTTGATCGACGCGTAGGCCGTCTGCCAGCCGCCCTCGCCGAAGCCCTCCCAGGACTTGGTGAGCTTGTCGGGGATGCTGGCGATGTTCTTGTCGAAGAACAGCGTCGGATACAGGGGGCCCAGCGTGCCCACCAGGAGGGCGTCCTTGATGACGCCGCCGAAGCCCTGCTTCCTGGCGTTCTCCGGCTGGACCTCCGGCGCCTGGGCCGTGGCCTGCTCGCCGGCCGCGACCACGGCCTCCGTCTCCTGGAAGGACGACGGGATCGGCGGGTCCACGGTGGCGTTCTGGCCGACCTCGGGCGTGAGCCGCGGGATGGGCGCGTCCTGCGCCGACGGCGGCGCGGGCTCCTCGAACTTGCCCTCGCCGGCCTTGTCCTCGGCCTTCTCCTCCTTGCCCTCGGCGGCGTTCTCGGAGCCGCCCCCCTTCTTGTCACCGCCGCCCTTCTTTCCGCCGGCGTCCTCGCCGCCCTTGGCCTTCTTCGGGGCCTTCTCGTCCGGGCCCTTCTTGGCCTTCTCCCCCTCCTTCGCCTGGGGGATGCCCTCCTTGGGCGGAGGCTGGGACTTCGCCTGCTCGGCCTTCTTCTCCTCCTCGGCGCGCTTCTTCGACTCCTCCTCGGTGGGCGCCTTGCCGCGCGGGCCCTTCTTCTCCTCCTCGATCTCCTCGGGGCTCGCCATCTTCTGCTCGGCGTCGCCCGCGATCGCGCCGGCCGCGGCGCCCGCCGCCACGGCGGCCCCGGCCGCGCCCGCGACGGCCTTCTTCTTCCCGCCCGCCGGAGCCTCCTGCTCCTTCTTCCCGGCGCTCGGGCCTTCCTCCGCGGCGCTGCGATCCGCTCCCGCCGGGAGCTGGAACACCTGCCCCGGGTGGATCAGGTCGGGGTCGGAGATGGTGTCCTCGTTCAGATCGCGGATCTCGGGCCACCGGGACGCGTCGCCCAGGAAGCGCCGGGCGATCGCGGACAGGGTGTCGCCCTCCACCACCGTGTAGCTCGGCCCCGTCGCCGCCGCCGCCCCGAGCTGCTCGGCCCGGGCGTTCTTGGCGTCCTCGCGGAGCGCACCCTCGCCGACCTCGGCCTCGGCCTGGCGCTCGGCCTCCTGTTCGAGCTTCCGCTCGTCGACCTGCTCGCGCTGCTCTTCCTGGACGTCGGGCATGTCCGCACCTGCTCCGCGTGGTGGTCTCCCCCCGCCGGCCCTCGAGGCGCCGGCGACCGGCGTGCGCCGCCTCCTCGATGCGCAGACGCGAACCACCCCCGAGACCCGAGGACGATATCACCGCCCCGGGTGGGTGCCAAGGGCGCTGCGCCACCGCTCCAGGGCGGTCGCAAAGTCGACCGCCCTCCCTTGCCTTTGCCCTTGCCCGTGCCCTTGCCTGCTCTCAGCCGCGCAAAACCTATCGTTTCCGAGCGGGTGCAATCCGGCGCCGGGCGCCGGACCGCCGCACGGCCCTCACCTTTCCGACTTTGCGATTGCCCCGGGCGCCGCTCAGTCGCTCCCGCGGGTCAGCACGGACGCGGCCTGGAGGGCCATGCGGCCCACGCCGGTTTCGCGCTTCCCGGAGAAGAGTCGCTGAAGCTCCTCGGCGAGGTCCCGGGCCTCGCCCGGCCGATCGTGGGCGGCCAGCACCGCGCACCCGGCCAGCGCGGCCAGGAGCCAGCCGTGGGCGTCCCGGGCCTCGGAGCGGTGCTGCAGCGCCGCCCGGAGCCGGCCGGACAGGTCCTCCGGTCCCGACACGCCCGCGACGTCCGCCGGCAGGCCCGCCAGCAGGTCCATGGCGCCGTGACGCCCCTCCATGCGCTCGGCCAAGGTCACCGCCTCGCGGACCTCGTCGGCGTCGGCCGCCCGCCCCGCCGCGAGGGCGTAGGCGGCGCGCAGCAGGCGCCACTCGGCCAGCTCGCCGAGGCCGTCCTGCTCCCGGGCCCGAGCGCAGGCCGCGTCCACGTGCTCCAGCGCGTGGTCGGGCCGGCCGTCGCGGAAGGACACGTGCGCCCGGCCCACCTCCACGCGGGCGGCCTGCCACGCTCCCAGCTCCTCGCGGTCGTGGTCCTTCGCGGCCTCCGCCGCGTCGTCCAGGTGGCTCTCCGCGATGTCGTGCTGCCCGGCGACGATGGCCGTGAGCCCCAGGGCCACGTGCCCCTCGGCCGCGAACTCGGGCGGGTCCCGCCGGAGGCCCTCCAGCGCGCCACCCCGCACCGCCTCGAAGGCCGCGGTGATCTCGCCGACGCTCAAGCGCGCGCGGACCGCCAGGGCCCGCCCGAGCCGGACGAGCGTGGCCTTGCCGGACTCCCGCGCGGGTGCCTCCGCGCCCTCGAGCACCTCCAGGGCGGCGGGCCAGGTGCGCTCCACCAGGAGCACCCGCGCCATGGTGAGCGACGTGAGCGCCTCGTGGGCCGGGTCCGCGGCCAGAGCTTCGGCGTGTCGCTCCCGGAGGCTGGCGTGGAGGCGGCTGAGGGTCGTCAAAAACGAGCTCCACGGCGGGATGCCCCACAGCGTCCACGCGAGCACCTGGTGGTGGCGCTCCCCGGGGACCCCGGAGGTCAGCTCGTCCACCAGGGTGTCCAGCTCCTCGGGCTCCATCGGGGCGTCGTCGCTCATGGCGGCTCCTTCAGTCCCGGACCACGCGGCCCAGGGAGCGGTACTCGCGGTTGGCGCCCTCCACCAGGTCGTCCATGGCGATGGCGTCGCCGCGGATGGCCGCCAGGGTCGCGGCCGTGAGCACGGCGTTGCGGATGTGGCCGCCGCTCAGCTCGTAGTCCTCGCCCAGCCACTCCCAGTCGACGTCGTCCAGCGCCACCGGGGCCTCGGCGGGGAGCAGGCTCTGCCAGATGCGGACGCGCTCGTCCATGGCCGGCATGGGGAAGTGCACCTGGTATCGGATGCGGCGCTTGAAGGCGTCGTCCATCTGGCTCGCGTGGTTCGTGGTGAGGACGACGACGCCCCGGTAGCGCTCGATGCGCTGCAGGAGGTAGTTCACGCCCAGGTTGGCGTAGCGATCCGTGGAAGAGGACACCGCGGTCCGCTTCCCGAAGAGGCTGTCCGCCTCGTCGAAGAGCAGCAGCACCTCGCCCTGCTCGGCCTCGTCGAAGACCCGCGCCAGGGACTTCTCCGTCTCGCCGATGTACTTGTCCACGACCCGCGACAGGTCCACCCGGAACACCTCCAGGCCCAGCTCTCGCGCGACGATGCCCGCCGCCATGGTCTTGCCCGTCCCGGGCGGGCCGTGGAACAGGGACGTGAGCCCGGTCCCGGACGTCGTCGTCCCGAAGCCCCAGTCGTCCAGGACCCGGTGCCGGTGCCGGTGGGCCGTGACCAGCTCTCGCAGCCGATCCTTGTCCGCCTCCGGAAGCTGCAGGTCCTCCCAGCCCTGGCTCACCGCCACCAGGTGCGCGAACTCCCCGATCCGGGAGGTCATCTGCTCGCGCATGGCGCCCATGAGCCGCGCGACCGACAGGCGGGGCCGGCCGTCGCCCGGCTCGTCGTCCTCCTCGGCCCGGCGCGCCGCGAGCAGGGCCTCGGCGCTGGCCTGCCGCGTGGCCGCCAGGAGCTGATCCGGCGGGACCGCGAGGCTCCGCACCGCGGAGCGGAGGCCGTCCGGGTCGGACAGGATGACGTCGCTCGGCAGGCCTCGGGCCAGCAGGCGCAGGCGCTCCTCCCAGGTGGGCGCCGGGACCCGCACGCTGGCCAGGGGCACCCGGCCGTAGAGCGCCGCGGGCGGCTCGTGCGTGGCCACGAACACCGGGCGGCCCGTCCGCTCCGCGATCCCGGCCAGGGCCTCGGCCAGGTCGTCGGCCTCCAGGGTCTTGGGCTCCGCGAGGAGGAGCAGGCTCCGATCCGACAGTACGGCCTCGCGCGCCGCGCGCCGCAGCGTCCTGGAGTCGAGGCGCGCCGGCGCCCGGAGGCCCAGCACGCCGCGGTCCGTCGCGAGGCGGACCACCGCGTGCCGATCGTGTCCGTCCGGGCCCACCAGGACCACCGCGCCGACCTGCTCGGCGGCGGCCAGGGTCGCCCGGCGGGTCTCCTCCACCACCTCCCGCGGCGGGGGCACCCGCTGCGCCGCGCGACCCTCGGACACGGCGAGAGGCGCCAGGTCGGCGGGCAGCGCTTCGCCCGGCGCGCCCAGGAGGAACGCCTGGACCCGAGGAGCCAGGGCCCACCGGCGATCGCCATCACCCGGCGAGGCCCCGGCGGGCGTGGCGTCCCGCACGATCTCCAGGTGTCGCAGCGGCCCGTCCTCGCGCAGCGCCGCCGCGGCCCCGTCGCCCAGGAGCACCGCGAGCGTCCGGCTGCTCGGCAGGCGGTGGCCGTAGTCCAGCCCCACGTGGACCAGCGCGCGTGACCAGGCCCGGTCGGTGTCCGACAGGAGCAGGACGCCGACCAGGGCGATCTCGGCGTCCGACAGGCGGAGCCTCCGCGCCAGGGCCACCAGCGGTACGTCCTCCTCGGACACGGCCATCCGGTCGAGGAGGCGGGCTTCTGCGCGGCGGGCCTTCTCGACCAGGGGGGCCACCTCGGGCGGCGGGGACTCGCTCCACGGGTCGGCGGAGCGTCGGGCCAGGTCGTCCAGCGGTCCGGCCAGCGCGGTCTTCACGCCGAGGGCGTGGGCCTGGAGCGCCACCTCCAGGCGGGGCTTCAGGGCCTCGGAGAGGGCGTCCACCGCCTCGCCCGCGTCGTCCAGGCGCAACGGCGCGCCGCGTCGCCGGGCCAGGCCCTCCACCGCCGACGGCAGGTCGCGCAGGGTGCCGGGCGGGTCCCCCAGGTCCAGGGCGCCGAGGCGGCGCTGGGTCGCGAACGGGGGCGGGGCGGTCTTGCGCCCCCGGTACATCCACTCCGACAGGGCCAGGGCGGCCGCCATCGGCCCCTTGCCGAGCGGCCCCTCGCCGGCCAGCGCGAACGTCCCCGCCAGGTAGAGCGCCGTGCCGACGGACTCCACCAGGCCGAGCCAGGCGGGGTAGAGCGCGCCGTTGTTGTGCAGGGGCACGGCCTGGGAGCGCGCCACCAGATAGTTCGCCAGCACCAGGTGCTCGTTCGGGCCGGCCCCCGCGAGGGCCTCCGCCGCCCGGGACGCCGTGGGGAGCGACCCCGCCTCCAGGACGTCCAGCGTCCGCTCCGTGCCCCAGGGGTGGTGCCGGAAGAAGCGCCGGACGTGGGCGATGCGGGCGCGGATCCACTTCGGCGAGTCCGCGGTCTCGCGGAAGGCGGCCGCCACCTGGAGCAGGGACGTCACGTAGGCCCCGCCGGACAGGCCGCCGTCCCAGTCGGGCCGCTCCGCGTCGGGGCGCATGGCCCACCCGTGGACGTGCCACAGCAGCCTCGCCAGGGGCCATAGCGGCCGATCGGCGTGGTCTGCGAGCACCTCCGCGGCGTCCCGGCGCAGCCCGGCCACGGTCTCGAAGGGGACGTCGCGCTCCCAGGTGAGGCGTACCGGCGGCGCACCGGCGTTCGGGCGGAACGCGATGACGGGCCGGTCGAACGACTCGGGCGCCTCCACGATCCGGGCCGGCGACTCCGACCGGGCCAGGGCGGCGGCCACCTCCGGGCAGACCATCTCCCAGAAGGTCTCCACGCCGTCGGGCGTCTCCAGCCCGGCGATGGGGAAGTTCCGGCAGATCTGCGGCATGGCCGCCTCGCCGATCTCCGCGTGGACGCGGCAGGCCTTGTCCTCGGCCAGGAAGCGGCAGGCGCCGTCCTCGCCCTTGGCCATCTCGCCGAAGTCCTGGTCGAAGCGCCCCACGTGCGCCCGGGGCGGGATGAGGGAGGCGAAGGGCGTGGTGGCCGGGCGCCTGATCGACAGGGCCTCGTCGAGATCCTCCTCCAGGGCGGTGCCCACGGCCGCCCGCTTCATGCGGTGCCAGTCGTGCTCGCGGAATCCCACGCGCCACCCGGAGCAACAGCAGCCCTGGAGGTTGCAGCGATAGGACCAGAGGAAGTCGGCGGCCTTCATGGCCGCACACGGTACACGCAGCGGGACGAGACCCTCAACGGAGCGGGACGATCCCGACGGCGTCGATCTCGTTCCAGCCCTCGACGGCGTCGCTGTCCAGCACGACGCGGAGCGTCTCCAGGACCCTCGGCTGCGGCAGGTCGATGCGCAGGATGGAGGGCTGCTCGTCGGTCACCGGGGCGGCCTCGCCCTGCCAGAGCACCTCGCGGTCCGGTCCCTCGCCGGCCTCGACGCGCACGACGGCGCCCGGGTTGAAGCTCTCCACCACGAAGACGTTCGTGGCCTTCGTCGGCTCGGACAAGCGCACGGCCAGCCACTCCTCGCCGGCGTCGGCCTCCTCGGACGCCCAGGCCCGGCGGTCGTCCGCCATGGTCGGCCAGAGGTCGGGTGCGCCGGTCGCCTGGGAGGGCTGCCAGCCGTCCGTGCCGTACTGCGACGAAGCACCCACGGCCTCGGAGGCCCAGACGACGTCCATGTTCTCCAGGGCCTCCGGCGTCATCCGGACGCGGGTCGCGACCGCTTCGCCTCCGGCTGCGGCCGCGGGCTCCGACGGCGCCTGCTCCGAGTCCTTCGCCGAGTGGGCGAGCCAGGCGATCCCGAGCCCGATGGCCAGCAGCACGCTCACCACGCCGTACCATATGGCGTATCGTCGGGTGTAGCGACCCTTCGTCGCGTCCGCCTCGTCCGTGACCGGCTCCGTCGCGACCAGCGCCACGGTGTCGAGATACGTCATCCTGGGGTCACGTGCCTCTTCGCCGGTCGCCACGTGGACGCGGACCCGGGACAGGCGCCGCGGCGGGGACACGTCCACTTCGAGGACGTCCGGCTCCGGCGCGTCGTCCACGGCCGGCCCGCGCCACAGCACCTCGCGCGTCCCGTCCGGGCTCACGCCCTCCACCTCGACGACGCTCCCCGTCCCCTTCATCTCGAAGATGCGCACGGCCTGGGCCGGTGGGAGGTCGTCGGCGAAGGAGACCTCGAGCCAGGCACGCCGCTCGGCCGCGATGGAGGGGCTCCACGCGTACTCCATCCGGGCGGCCCACACACCGGCTTTCGGATAGTAGGACGGCGGGCCGGAGGCGTGCCCCGGCCAGCGCTTCACGAAGTCCGCGGCGTCGACCGGCGGCCAGCACTCCTCGCCGACGCCCCAGGCCTGGCGCCGATCCGTGCGCCAGCCCCGGTCCTCCATGTCGGCGACCGTCAGGTGCCGCGCGCTGCCGATCTCCGACGCGGCGGGGCCCGACCGGGTCCGTCGCTCACCTCGGCCTGCGACCTCCTCGGCGACGTCCTCCAGGTCCCGACTCATCGTGTCCCCCCATGCAGCAGGCCCACCGCGTCGATCTCGTTCCAGCCCTCGACCCGCGTCGTGTCCAGGACCACCCGGAGCCGCTCGATGCGGCGGGGCTCGCGCAGGTCGATCCTGACAAGCGCGCCGCTCCCGGCCACGGGCGTGTCGGCGGAGTGCTCCCAGAGGACCGTCGGCGTCCCGGTCAGGTCGTCTACCCGCACGACAGCCCCGGGGTGCCAGGACTCCGCGATGAGCACCGCCGTCGCCGGAGGGGCGCCGGGGAAGCCCAGGGTGATCCACTCGACGCCCCCGTCCTCGGACAGGGGCGCCCACGCGCTGGCCAGGTCGCCTCGCGCGGGCCACGTGTTCGGCTCGCCGAGGGCATGCCGCGCCGACCAGTCCGTGTCCCCGTAGGCGGACGACCGACCCTCCACGGTGGCGGCCCAGGTGATCGGCATCCCGAACAGCGTGCTCCGGTCCACGGCCCAGGCGCGGGCCGTCGCGCCGTCGACGGTGGCCTCGACGGGGAGGGCCTCGGACGGTGCCACCGGGGCCGCGCCGTGGGGGATCGCCATGTACACCGTCGGACCGAGCAGCAGCAGGGCCAGCAGCGCGACGGCCTTCCAGGGCCATCGGCGGCGATCCCAGCGCACCCGGCCCTCGACGGCGGGGCGGTCGGCCACCAGGGCGACGGTGTCGACCTCGTTCCATCCGTCCACGGCGGACGTGTCCAGCTGCACGTGCACCACGCTCACGTGCCGTGGCGGGTCCAGGGCCACCTCCAGCACCCGGGCGCCGCGCCCTGCCGGCGCGGGATCGTCGCGCCAGACCGACTCGGGCTCGCGACCCAGGACGCCGATGCGGATCTCGCGGATCGCCCCGGGGTTGAAGGTCTCGAAGACGCGGACGGCCCGGGCGGGCGGGGCGTCTTCGGGGAAGGTGACCTCCAGCCACTCCTCGCCGCCGTTGGCCAGGCGGGAGGCCCACGCGCCCCGGTAGTCTCCGTGCCGCGGGAAGACCCGGGGCGGCCCGGTGGCCGAGCGCGCCGCCCAGCCTTCGTCGTACTCGCTCGACGCCACCGCCACCCTGGGCCAGACCAGGTGCGGATCCCGTCTCCAGCCCGTCGCGTCGAACGCCTTCGGATCATATCGGCGGCCGACCCCGACCGGCGGGCCCGCCCGCTGCGCCTCCGCCGAAGGGACCCGTCCCGAGAGCTCGGCGCGGACGGCCTCCGCCGAGCCCAGGCGGCGCTCGACGGCGGGCTCGAGCATCCCGCGCAGGACCCGCTCGAACCGCGACGAGACGTTCACGACGTGCTCAAACCGCACCCGGCCGCCCTCGACCGGGAGGTCCGTGGGCGCCTTGCGGGAAAGCAGGGCCACGAGCGTCATGCCGAGCGCGTACAGGTCCGACGCCGGGACGGACTGCCCGGAGAGCTGCTCCATGGGCACGTAGCCGGCGGTGCCGACCAGGGTGGCGTCCCGGCGCATGGGATCCGCGACCTCGCCGGTCGCCGCGTCGAAGTCCACGAGCACGGGATGGTCGTCCTCGCGGAGGAGGATGTTCGAGGGCTTCACGTCGCGGTGCAGCACGGGCGGCGACAGTCCGTGCAGGTAGCCGAGCACGTCGAGCATCCGCTCCAGCAGCGTCCGCGCGGACCCCTCGTCGAAGCGCCGGCCGTCGTCCAGCAGGGACTGCAGGCTGGGGCCGTCCACGTACTCCTGCTCGAAGCACTCCCACAGGTCGCCCGCCACCGTCTCCTGGAAGTGCCCGAAGGCCTCCGGGACGTCCGGGTGGTCGAGGTTTCGGAGCAGGTCGTGCTGCCGCTGGAACAGGTCGAGCCGCTTCCAGTCGGTCAGGTGCGCCACGTCGAGGACCTTCAGCGCGACGAGGCGTCCCCTGTGCTCGTCCAGGGCCTCCCAGGTCCGGCTGGAGCCGCCCTCGCCGACGAGCCGCAGCAGGCGCAGCCGCCCGTCGAGGAGGGTCGGCTCGCCACAGGCGGGGCAGGCCTCCGGCTCGTCCTCGTAGCCCGCTTCGCACGCGGGACAGACGCCGCCCGGCGCCGTCGGATCCTCGGTCGCCACCATCGGAGGCATGCTCCGACGGGCGCGACGAGCGGTCAAGTCGGTCCGGCCCTATCGCTCCGGCGCGCTGTGGCGTGGGACGTGCTTCGCCTTCTCCGGGGGATAGGCCACGAGGTCGTGTCGCGTCTTCTCGCCGAAGGAGAAGGTGAACTCGCGGAGGGAGTAGGTCCCCGTGCCGGGATCGCTGTCCGGGGAGAGCTCCAGGAACCGGTATCCGTCCGGGAGGACGTCCCGGACCGCCTGCTCGCTCTTGAACGTGTGCTCGCTGTCCGGGTCGACGCTCAGCTCCATCACGATCACGGGACGGTGGGCGCGAAGGGTGTCGCCGAGCCCGGCGAGGGCGGCCTTCTCGAAGCCCTCGATGTCCATCTTGAGGAGGTCCAGCCGCTCCAGGCCCACCTCCGCGAACACCTCGTCTCCGACGACGATCTCCAGGTCGCCCAGGTAGGTGTTGTCGACGTTCATGGCGTCGTCGAAGGACCCCGTCCCCAGGTTGCGCTCGGCGGGGCCGTAGAACGGGATGGTGGCATCCCGGTCACCGAGGCCGACCGGGTGGATGACGACGTTGTCGACGCCGTTGGCCCGGATCATCTCGCGGAAGCGCTTCAGGACGCGCTCGAACGGTTCGAACGCGTGGACGGTCTCGGCGTACGCGGACATGAACAGCGAGTGCTGGCCGGTGTTGGCTCCGACGTCCACGAAGACGCCACCCCGAGGGGCGAGTGAGCGCATCACGTCGCGCATGAAGTACAGGATCGGCTTCTCGTACGCCCCGTAATAGAGGATGTGCCGATCGATCCAGTTTCGCGTGTTCCCCGTGTAGGTCATGCCGTAGAAGTCGACCTCGAAGTCCACGGGGCGGTCCGTGACGGGGAAACCGGGGCGCTTGATGGATCGCTCGAGCTTCTGGCCCAGCGCGTCGACCTGCGAGGTAGCCCGGTTCAGAGCCAGGGACAGTCCGACCAGCGTGGCCACCACCGCCACACCGAGGAGGGCGAGGAGGACGGGGCTGCGGAGCTTGGATGTGCGTTCCACGGGGTCGACTCCAGGGCCGGGTGCGGTGCCGGCGCGGGCCATCGCGCCGTGGGCCGTCCTACTATCGGGCGGGTCGCTCGTCCAGCCACCGCGCCGCTGCGGCGGGAGAGCGCTGGTCCTCCTGGCGGCTGACCATGCCGTTGGCGCGGCGCATGGTGGCCTCGTCGACAGCGGCGACGGCGGGCCGGAACGCCTCGCGGACCGTCGCGGACCTCGCGCCGTCGCTGCACAGGAGGACCACGGCGACGTACGGCGGGATGGCGTGCCCGGGACGACTCCGGGGAGTGCGCTAGGCCCCGGTCGCGCGGGGCCACGCCGTGTGGCCGGGGGCCTCCGGGAGGGCGCAGCGGACCCCGTCCCGGTCCATCTCGGCGATGCAGCGGTTGCAGTGGGTGCAGCCGCTCCGCTCCAACGTCCCGTCGCGCAGCTTGTGCAGGAAGTCGGGGTCGTGGATCAACGCCCGACCGACGGCCAGCAGGGGGAACCCGGCGTCCATGGCGCGCTCGACGCCCTCCCGGGAGCAGATACCGCCAAGGAGGCAGACGCGACAGCCGACGCGGGCCAGCACCCGCTCGGCCGCGGGCTGGAAGAAGTTCTCCTCGAAGGGCCAGGCCTTCACGACCGCGGGTCCGAAGACGTGCAGGGCCGCCCTCTGCGCGCGGCTGCCCTCCACGGCGATCATGTCGCGCAGGGGGCGGTCGCCCCGCAGCAGATACAGCGGCGTCCGGCTGGTGAAGCCGCCGCTGGTCACGAGGGCGTCGACGCCGGCGCGGTCCAGCTCCGCGGCCACAGCCAGGGCGTCGTCGAGCCCGAGCCCGCCCGCGAAGCCGTCGTCCAGGTTGATCTTGCACAGGATCGGCGCCGAGCCCACGACCTCCCGGACGCGCCGCACGACCCGCAGGGGCAGCCGCAGGCGATTGTGGATCGGCCCGCCGTACTCGTCCTGACGCCGGTTCGACCAGGGGCTGAGGAACTGGCTGAGCAGGTAGCCGTGGCCCAGGTGGAGCTCCACGGCGTCGAAGCCGGCCTCGATCGCCAGCCGGGAGGCCTCGCCGAAGTCGTCGACCACCGCGTCGAGGTCCGCGGGGGTCATGGCCCTGGAGAAGAGCATGCCCTTGAACACGCCGTAGGCGTTGAACAGGCGGGACGGACCGAGGGAGCGCCGACCGCGGACCTTCGTGTTCTTGCTGAAGTACCCGCAATGGCCGAGCTGGAGCGAGGCGGCGGCCCCCTCCTCGTGCACCGCGCCGGCCACGCGAGCCAGCCCCGGGACGATCGACGGCCGCATGTAGAGCTGCTCCGGGAACGTGCGCCCGTCCGCCGAGACGCTCGCGTAGGCCACCGTCGACATCCCGACGCCGCCGGCGGCCACGAGCCGGTGGTGCTCCACGAGCGCCGGCGACGGGGCGGCGTCGGGGCACAGGCCCTCGTAGGTGGCCGTCTTGACGAAGCGGTTCCGAAGGCGCAGCGGACCCAGCTCGACGGGCGTGAAGGCGTCCTCGAAGCTCATGGGTCCGTCCTCCCGGCGCGCAGCCAGCGGCGCAACCCCGCCACGACGAGCGGCGAGAGGGGACGAAGAAATGGCCGGAGCAGGCGGAGCCTGGCGCGAAGCTCGCGCTCGTAGTCCTCGAAGGTGTGGTGCTGATAGCACAGGAGTCGCTGGGACTCCGCCGTGTCCATCCAGTCCGTGTAGTAGGCGTCGGCGCCGAGCAGGTCCGGGGGCAGGTGAATGCCCGCGGCCCCGAAGGCCGCCTGGAGGAAGCGCGCGTGACTGACCCGGCACGCGGGGCCCCCGCCGACGAGCAGGACGCGGCGCCAAGCCTCGGGGGTCCGGAGCGCGTTCACCAGGGCCGTGGCCACATCGCGCGGGTGCACCCACTCCAGCCGGTTGTCGGGAGACACGCCCAGGAGCCGCCTCATGGTCCCGGCGTCCGTCCTCGTGGTGCGCGCGTCCACCGAGACCCCGACGCGGGCCACGACCCAGGGCAGGGGGCTGCCGCGCAGGACGGCCTCGCAGGCGAGCTTGTGCGACGTGTAGTGATCGGTCGCCTCGACCGGGTCGTCCGCCGTCCGCGGCCCCGGTCGGTCCTGCTGGTGGCCGAACACGGTCACCGAGGAGGGGTAGACGAACACCGGCGGATCGCTGTGTCGTGACGCCAGGTCGACCAGCCCGGCGGTCGCGCCCACGTTGACGCGCCGCGCGAGGCCCGGCTCCGCCTCGGACCCGGGCGGCAGGACGCCGGCCAGGTGGAGGATGCCCGAGGACTCGCCGACGACCCGGGCGAGGGCCTCCGTGTCGGTGACGTCGGCCCACACCGTGCGCCCGCCCCAGCCCAGCCGCCGGGCGGTCCGCCGGTTCGCCCGAGTCGGCGCGTCCGTGCAGACGACGTCGTGTCCGTGGACGACGAGGTGCTCGAGGCACACCTGCCCCAGGTTGCCGAAGGCGCCGGTGAGCAGGGTGGGACCGTCGTCACGAGCCATGTGCAGGATCCTATCGGCGGACCCGTTGCCCGGCTACGCGAACATGTCGGTGACGGCGATGCTCACCCGGGGGAGTCCGCGGGGCTGGAGGGTGTCGCCCGGGGAGAGCGTCTCCATCGTCCGGTATCGCTCCGCCTTCGGGTCCGGGTCGCGGTAGACTTCGACGGCGCGGCCGGCCACGTCCACGAGCCAGTACTCGCCGACGCCGGCGCGGGCGTAGAGCCTCGCCTTGTCCCGGTCGAGGGCGAGCGAGGAGTCCGCGACCTCCACGACGAGCGCCGCCGTGGCCGGGTGCACCTCGCGCCAGTCCGCCGCGTCGTCCGCGACCACCGCCAGGTCCGGCTCGGGCTCGCTGTGATCGTCCACCGTGAGCGGGAGCTGCGGCCGCACCGTCCAGCCCTCCGGAGTCTGTCGCACCAGGGATTGGTTCAGAAGCGCGAGGATCGAGGCGTGGGGCGGTCCGTGCGGCGACATCTCGAAGAGCTCCCCCTCGATGAGCTCCACCCGCTCGTCGGGGCTCAGTACACCCGCCTCGACCATGCGGTGGTACTCGTCCACGGAGAGGGGACGCTTTCGGGGCAGATGTCCGGTCGTGGTCGGCTGGAGCGTCATCACGGTCCGATTCTAGCAGCCCCGCCCAGGCCCGGCCACGCGGCGGCGCCCACGGGTCGAAGTCGCGGCTGCGGCAGACGCCTCCGTTCTTCTCGCCGTGGGCCTCGCCCGCCCGGCGACGCTTGTTACTCCTCGGCGCCCAGCTCGGCCTCGATCTCCCGCTCGAGCTGGTCGGCCACCTCGGCGGCGTTGTCGGCCGAGATCTCCGCTTCGGCCTCGGCCTTGGCCTCGGCCTTCACCGCCGACTCGTCGAGGGCCGGCGCCTCCTCGGCGGTCGGCTCGTCCGGCTTCGCCGCCTCCGTCTCCTCGGCCGGGGCCTGCTCCTGCTCCTCCGCGCCCTGTGCCTTCTCGTCCGTCTCCTCCTGGGCCGGCTGCTCCTGCTCGCAGCCCGCCACGAGCGCCAGGGACGCCGCGACGACGAGGATCGTCCAGAACCGCTTCATCGTCCCTCCTCCTCCGCCCCGCGGCGGTCTCGTGCCTTCCGGCGCTCGCCGGCCTCGTCGCCCGCACGGCGCTTCTCGGTGGTCCCGCTCTCGCGGATGCGCTCCATGGTCCGGGCGTGACGCCGGCTCTCCTTCTCCTCGAGCGCGTCGGCCCGCTCGCGGAGCTCGTCGTTGCCCTTGTCCTTCGCGATCTGTTTCAGGCGCGCGATCTTCGCCATCCGGCGGATGTGCTTCTCGCGCTCCTGCGCCGCCTGCTTCCGCACGCGCCGGGCCTGGCCGGCTGCCTTCTCGCGGCCCTCTTCGCCCTTCTCTCGGGCCTCGTCGGCCTTCTCGGCGCCCTTTTCTCGGGCCTGTTCGGCCTTTTTGGCGCCCTTTTCCCGGGCCCGTTCGGCCTTCTCGGCGCCCTTCTCTCGGGCCTCGCCGGCCTCCTTGGCGCCTTTCTCTCGGGCCTCGCCGGCCTCCTCTCGGGCTTCGCCGGCCTTCTTGCCCGCCGCCTTCTCCATGCCCTTGCCGGGCTTGCGGTCCGGCGGGCCGGCCATCGCCGGAGCCGCCAGCAGGCCGAGCACGGCCGTGGCCAGCAACATGCGTCGCAACATCTTCATCTCGCCCCTCCCGGGCATGGCGTGTGTGGCATCCCCGCCCGACATCATCGCGCTCGTAGCAGGTTCTGCCAACCCCATCGGCGGCGCCGAGCAGGGCGGTCGCAAAGTCGACCGCCCTCCCTTGCCCGTGCCCTTGCCCGAGCCCTTGCCTGCTCTCGAACGCGCAGAGTCCATCGTTTCCGAGCGGATACAATTCGGCGCCGGGCGCCGTACCGCCGCGCGGCCCTCACTTGTCCGACTTTGCGATTGCCCTGCGGCGCCGAGGCGAGCCGCCCCCTGGGGGGCAACGGCGGCTCGTGAGCGGGCAAAAGTTGCGCAGCTGTGGAGGAGCTCTACATTCCTGCGGGGCGCCCGGTGCCGTGCGACGCGTGCGCGGGCCCCGGCATGTCGTGGCTGGAGGTTTCTGGCATGGAACTCGCAGGCGTGATGCATGGCGACACCACGCCCGCACCGGTCGCTGCGACGGAGGAATCTCATGATCTTGTCCCGTACGAGCCTCGGAGCCTGCCTGATCCTCTTCCTGGCTCCGGGCCTCGGCTGCGAGTCCGACGGGTCGGCCGCGTCCGACACCTTGGCGGACACCGACGCCGCATCTGTCGACGTGGCCGACGACGACTCCGAGACCGCGGCCCCGGAGACGGTGGACTCGGAGACGGACACGGACGCCGAGCCTTCGGCCCTCGCGCTCGAGTGCGAGGCGCTGGCCTCCGCGGTGGAAGGCCTGCACGAGGACCTGGGCGAGCCTCCGGAGCACCTGCGCCAGGAGCCGCCCGCCAAGCAGGCCGACGACTGGGAAGCCATGGCGTACTTCGACGTGCTCGACGCCCTGGCGATGGAGGACGGGTGGGTCCTCGACTGGATCTATCACTACACGGGACTCGGCGGGGAGCCGCGGCTGTACGCGCGAGAGGTCGGCGCGGCGCCCTTCGGCTCCGACGACGAGCTTCACACCGAGGGCACGGACGACAACGCGTGGCGTCCGCACGTGGTCGTCGACGACGCCCCGTCCGGCTATCTCCAGCTGGTCATCCTCCACGAGATGGCCGACCAGTTCTACCGGTACTGGCACGCGGTCGAGGCGCGGCGCGTGGTGTGCGGTCCGGAGCCCGTGCTGGCCCGGCTGACGGACGACCGGACGTACTCGGACGACCTCCGGGAGCAGGTGGCGGGGCTCGACTACGAGCCGACCGTGACGCTCTCGGACGAGGGGGCGGTCGTCTCCTACGTCGTGTTCTCCGAGCTCCCCGCCTTCATCGAGCGGCGCACCCTCGCCATCGACCGACCGTTTCCCCACCTGCCGCCGTTGCCCGTGCCTGCGCGGGAGGTGCTCCTCGACCTGCCGGAGCCGGGCATCCCCTGAGGCCGGGGTGCGGACCGCTGCATTGACGCGGGGGGCGGGGTCCCGGATCATCCCGGGCGGTTCATGGCCCGGGGGACGACGTGACGGTGGAGGATGGCTTCTCGGAGCTGAACGCGGCCTTTCTGGACCGGGTGCTGCGACGGTGGGAGGCGCGGATCGAGCACCACGTCCGGCTGAAGCACGGGGCGTTCGAGACCGAGGAGGACGCGGCGAAGGCCGAGGAGCAGGTCCGGGCGACGCTCGGGGCCATCGGCGAGGAGATCGCGGAGCTCCGGGCCTGGGCCGGTGAGAAGGGCTGGCGCTTCCCCCTGGACCAGGTCGTGGGCACGCATCGGCTCGACGCGATCGAGGCCTCGATCCTCGAGCTGGCCCTGGCGCCCCTGCTGGACCTGTCCTTCCGGCAGCGCATCGCCCGGTACAACAACAACATCCTCCTGGACTTCGTGGACGTGGACCTGGCGCTGAGCCTGCTGCTGCCCAGGCGACAGGATCGGCTGCGGGCCCGGGCCTACTTCGCGGAGGACGCGCCGCTGCTCGTGCATCGCCTCCTGACGCTGGAGTCGCCCCGGGAGCCGAAGGGCTC
The DNA here is from genome assembly GCA_051747385.1 of Myxococcota bacterium. Classification (GTDB taxonomy): domain Bacteria; phylum Myxococcota_A; class UBA9042; order PHBI01; family JACKFB01; genus JBNJGB01. Next base: position 112,091 of record JBNJGB010000012.1, on the reverse strand, counting down.
CGGGATGCTCGCCCGCGAGCTTCGGCCGCCCGAGCGGATGGCCGACTTCGTGCTGGGGCGGCGCAGCCTGGACGTGGCCCTGCGTCCGCACGCGCGGCTGGTGATGCCGCGAGCGAGCCTGGAGCAGGTGGTGCTCCCGCCGGGGGAGAAGGAGAGCCTGCTCCGGCTGGCGAAGGCGTTCGCGGCCGAGGGGCCGGGGCAGGCGCCGCCGTTTCCGGTGGGGCGCGGGCTGGTGGTCGAGGTGGCCGGACCGCCCGGGACGGGCAAGACCCTCCTGGCGGAGGCCCTGGCGCACCACCTGGGGCGGCCGCTGGTGCACGTGGACTCGGCCAGCCTGCACGGGGCGACGGACTTCCCGCGGCTGGTGGACGCGCTGGTGAGCGAGGCCCGGGTCCAGGGCGCCGTGCTGCTGCTCGACCGCTGCGAGCCGCTCCTGGCCAAGGGGAGCAGCCGGCTGCCGGCGCTGTTCGGTCAGCTCGGACGGTTCGGCGGGCTGGCGGTGCTGACCAACAGCCGCCCGGAGGAGCTGGATCCCGGCGTGGAGCGCCACGTGGCGTGGAAGCTGGATCTGGGGATGCCCGAGGCCGACGAGCGGCAGGCCCTGTGGGAGGTCCACGCGCCCGAGGGGGTGACCGTCGGCGACGACGTGGATCTGCAGGACCTGGCGAGCCGGTTCGAGCTGACCGGCGGGCAGATCCACAACGCCTGGGAGGTGGCGTTCCGGCGGGCGGAGGCGCGGGCCGCGGACGGGGACGATCCGCACATCGACCAGGGGGCCCTGCGGGAGGCCGCCCAGGCGCAGATCCGCGCGAACATGGACGACTACTCCATCCGGTCGAAGGTGGACCTGACGCTGGACGACCTGGTCCTTCCCGACCGCGAGAAGGGCCAGGTCCGCGAGGTGCTCGACGCCTGCCGGAACCGCGTGTTCGTGATGAGCAAGTGGGGCTTCGGCAAGCGGCTGGTGACCGGCAAGGGCCTCTGCATCCTCTTCAAGGGCGAGCCTGGGACCGGCAAGACCCTGTGTGCCGAGATCATGGCCTCCGAGCTGGGCATGAAGCTCTACCAGGTCTCGATCCCGAAGATCGTCAGCAAGTACATCGGCGAGACCGAGAAGAACATCTCGAAGATCTTCAGCTCCGCGCGGGCGAACCACTCCATGCTGCTGTTCGACGAGGCGGACAGCCTGTTTACCAAGCGCGTGGCCGTGGAGAACGCCGTGGACCGCTTCTCCAACATGGAGGTGAACCTCCTTCTGCAGGAGATCGAGCGGTTCGAGGGCGTCACCATCCTCACCACGAACCTGGACAAGAACATCGACGACGCCTTCGCCCGGCGCATCCAGTACAAGATCGACTTCCCGTTCCCGAACCCGGAGCACCGGGCGCTGATCTGGCGGACGCTCTTCCCGAAGGAGGCGCCCGTCGACGGGGAGATCGACTTCGAGGACCTGGGCGAGGCCTTCGAGCTCTCGGGTGGGCACATCAAGAACTCGGTCGTTCGGGCCGCCTATCGCGCGGCCGGGCGGGACAGCGCCATCACCTGGGAGGACATCGAGTTCGCCGCGGAGCAGGAGTGCAAGAACGCCGGCAAGCTGTTCCGCACGTCCAAGGCCCACGACGATTGGTAGGACTCTTCAACCCCCTCGCGGCCGCGTGCCTCCCGGCCCGGCATGCAGCCCTCGCCATGACGTGATATCCGGGGGGGACCGCGTCGCGTGGCCAGCGGGAGGTGCAGCGGGTGAGCTACCACACGGACGAGACGGGAGTCCGGGCGAGAGTGGGGTCGGGATACCGGCCCCGATTCTCGGGACTGGAGAGGCGACCCGGCACGGTACGCCGATCCGCCGAGGAGATTCGAAGAGACGGGTTTCTCGAGGCGATCCGTGACGCTCTGGGGGACGCTCGGTTCGACGAGAGCGACCGGCTCACGTTGGCGCGGGTCCTCGAAGTGGCGCCGCCAGATCGGGGGACCGGCACCAGACGCGGCGGCGCACTCATCGCCTTGCCCGGCGCGCGGGTCGATGTCGACTTGGAAGTCCCTCTCGGGGAGGACGAGACGGCCGTCGTTGTGGTGCAGGAGGGCGCCGTGGCTCGGTGGTACTTCCCCGAGTTGCAGGCCGGCCCGGTGGATCCGCGGACCCCGCGCCGACGGGGAAGCTGCAGCGGCCGTCCGGCCGTGGGGACGTTCCGTTTCAGCCTCGATCTCTCCGACACCACCCTCGAGCGTGCGCGGCGTGGCGCATGGTGGGACAAGGTCGTCTCAGGCGCTCGAACCCTCGTCTTGAGATGGGCGACCCGCGCGCTCCAGGCCGGACTGGGGTCACTCGTGAAGACGCTCGAGGAGCGCGTGCGAGAGAGGCAGCTGCTTCACATCCGAAGTGTCGAGACCGAGACCTGGCGTCCGGTCGACAGTCTGTCCGAAGCGCTTCCTGACGACTGGGGGGGCTCGCCACCCCGAATCCTCGCCCTCGTCCACGGCACATTCTCGAGCACCCACGGGTGCTTTGGAGGCCTGGCGGACGAGTCTACCCGCCCACTTCTCGCAGCGGCCTTGGAGCACTACGACGCCGTCGTCGGCTTCGACCACCGCACGCTCTCCGTGACTCCCAAGGACAACGCCGGGTGGATCTGGGAGGTCCTGTGCAGCGCGGACTGGCAGGACTGGACTCCCCAGGTCGACATCGTCTGCCACAGCCGCGGCGCGTTGGTGGTGCGGACGCTCATCGAGGAGCTGGCGCCGCGCTCCGACTCGGATCTCCGGTTCGGAGAGGTGGCCATGGTGGCACCCACCAACGGCGGGACCTTGCTCGCCTCACCTCGGCACTGGCACGACCTCCTGGACCACCTGACCACCATCACGGCCGGCGTTGCATGGGCGCTAAGTCCGGTGCCCGAGATCAAGATAGCCGCGGAGATCGCGAAGGACTGGATGTCCGGGCTGGTCGTCCTGGTGAAAGCCCTCGCCACGGCGACTCTCGACGGCGATGTCGCCGGAGCCGGCGTCCCTGGTCTCTGGGCCATGGCCCCGGAAGGCGACTACCTTGAGCGTCTCGACAGTCTCGAGCCGCACACCGCGGTCCCCCCGTCCTACCGATTGGCGACGGTCGACTTCGAGCCCGAGTCTCTTTCGCTCCTCCGCGTCGCTGATGCCGCGGTGGACAGGTTGTTCAAGGGCGCGGCCAACGATCTCGTGGTGGACAACGCCTCGGCCACGCGACTCAGCCAGACGGTCATGCACTGGGTTGATGACGACAAGTTCCATGAGGACCGGTCGTCCATCGTCCATACGAGCTTCTTCTCGCACCGCAGGGTTGCGAAAGCCCTGGCGCGCTGGCTTCTGCCTGCGGATGCCACGTTGTGGCCGGAGCTACCTCAACCGGGGCGCCGCCGCCTCGCCGACGTGATCGTGCCGGACATGCCGGGCCTGGATGCACCCTCCGCTCAGCGACAGCGCCGCGCGACGAGGAATCGCCGCCGGTCTACGTCGCCCCTGGACAGCGAGCAGGTGATCGGGTTGAACGTGGAGGACGCGGCCTTCGACGAGAGCGCGGGGGCCTTCTCCGGTGACGACACCGCTGGGGGAGCGCCGGCGACGAGGCCTTTCTCCGTCCGGGCCACACCGCCCGAGCGCCTGCCGGTGGGGGCCGAAGCTCCCCTGCGCGTTCAGCTGGGTCGTGACGAGCTGACCGCCGGGAGCGGGCAGACCGTGGGTTCGGGGGACGGCCGTCCCGACCGTGCTCTGGAGGTGGAGGTGATCTGCCGGGAGGGTGTGCGGCTGGCGTGCGAGGGCAGCGGGGTGCAGCGCGTGCCCTTCCCCACAGGGGACTCGATCCAGGTCGTGGACTTCTGGCTCGTGGGCGCCCGAGCCGGCCCCGGACGCGCCATCGTGCGCGTCTCGCAGGCGGATGAAGTGCGAGTCCAGCTCCCCCTGGACTTCGAGGTGACCTCGGGGGGGACCACCCAGCTTGGCCGAGTGTCCCACAGAGCTGCTCAGGTCACCACCCGCCGAGGTCCCGCGGAGCTCGAGGTCATCCGGCTTCGCCAGGACGGCCAGATCGTGCTGCGCTACGAGCTGCGCACAGACGGCGACAGGGTCGACCGCCAGGTGTTCCACTCGAGGCCGATCCCCGAGGATTGGCCCGGATACATCACGCGACTGTACGAGCGGCTGACGGACGCCTGGGACCAAGCCGAGCACGATGCGCATCTCTTCGAACGGCGGCTCCGCGCCCTTGGAGCGGAGTTGTGCCGGGAGGTCGTCCCGGAGAGGCTGAATCAGGCCCTGCACGCGCGGTGGGGGCAACTGCAGGAGACCGGACTCCATCTCGTCGCCGAGGGTCCGGACCTCCCGTGGGAGCTCGTCCATCTGCTGGATCCGGACACGTGCCGCGTCCACGAGGAGTCCCGCTTCCTGGTCGATCTGGGGCTGACGCGGGGCCTGTGGGACATCTCTCAGGACCGCAAGATCGAGGTGGGACGGGAGCGCTTCGTCGTCGCGCCGGATTATCCTCACCGCGACTACCGTCTGCCCCAGGCTCGCCATGAGGCGATGGCCGTGGCCGATGCGCTCGGGGCCGTTTCCGTGCCGGGCCGGACAGCGGTCGTACTGGACCGGCTGGCCAAGGGGTTCGATCTCCTGCACTTCGCCTGCCACGGCGAGGCGGCCGTCGGGGATGGCACGTCCGCACGCCTGATGATGGAGGGCGCTGTATCAGGCGATTCCTGGCGGCCTGGGTATCTTGACGCGGGCCTCGCGCGCGAGTTCATCTCGGACCGCCCCGGAAAGGCAGTCGTCGTGCTCAATGCCTGCGAGGTCGGTCGCGCGGGCCGGATCCTGACCGGTCCGGGCGGATGGGTTCAGGCGTTCCTCGAAGGAGGCGTGCAGCTTCTGGTCGTTCCCAACTGGCCCATAGACGATGCGAGCGCACGTACCTTCGTCAACGCGCTGTACGAGGCCTTCCGAAGCGAAGAGCCACCGCGTCTCGGCGCGGCCGTGCGCGGGGCTCGCGATGCCGCCAGGAAGGAAGGGGACCCGAGCTGGATCGCGTACAGCGTCTACGGCCTCCCCACGGCGGAGGTGATCGTGAAGTAGGCGAGCCTGGCCCGCGCTCGTTTCCACAACGGGGTAGGGGCGCTGGGGCCGCCGGGGGCGTCCTGTTCAGCAGGAGCTGATCGCGCAAGCGGCCGCATCCTTGTTCGGCAAGAGGGGAGGGGTTGTCCTCTCGGGTGTGCTGTGGGCCTGGAGCCGCTGCGCGGGAGCGGCGTGTCCGAGAGGCTCTCACCGAAAGCAGCTTGACCGATTGCCGTTGGGATGATCTAAGACTCGAGGATCGCATGGAAGGGGCCGACTTGACACGCGGTAAGGGCCAACCTACCCTTCCGCGGCCTTGGGTGGCCCCGACCCAGGAAGCCCGTCCTCTTGGCAGGTAGAGGCTCATGAGCAAGCAGAGTGACCGCTTCGAGCTGAGCGACGACGATCTCGCGAAGATCGGGGAGTGGCTGACCTCCGCCGAGGGGCGAGCTGCGTTCAAGACCGCTATCGATGGTGCGGAACGCGAGATCGAGGAGTTCGACCGCAAGCGTCAGCTCGACACGAGGGCGCTCGAAGAGCCGTTCACGCTCTAGCCGTGGCACCCGACGACGATCCCTATGACGTTCGGCCATACTCCATCGGCTTCTTGGTGGAGTTCATGGCGGGATTCGTCGGAGCCGACTCCGCGGTGGTGCGACAGCGCACGCATCTGACGTACTTCGAGGAGTACTTCGAGTACCTCGGCGCACAAACCGTGGTCGTCGAGCGCGACTACGTCGATCGCGACTACCTCGAGGACTTCGCAGCCTACTACGTGCGCTGTTTTCATAGGTACCCGCGGAGCTGCGCCAGGCTGCACTTCTTCAGGGAGGAGTTCGACGTCCACGAGTTCGAGTCTTGGTTGGGCGAAGCTCGAGCCGAGCTACCCCGCAAGCTGGGTGGTGCCTCGTACCTCGGCTTCATCGTGGTGAAGCCACTGCCCGAGACCATCATGGGCCGCACCTGCCTCCGGAGCTACGGTGACACGAGCGAGCGACGCTACCCCGTCACGGTGAAGTACCCGGTGAGCTTCTTCGGGTGGGACTTGGCGGTCGAGTCGCTCGCCTTTCAGGAGCAGGACCACGTCGCCGCAGCGTGCGCGACCAGCGCTCTTTGGTCGGCTTTCCACGCCACCGGGCGGACGTTCCCCCATCTCGAGTGGGACATTCGGCTCACAACGGTCCAGGCCTTCAAGCGGAAGCTACGCCAGGAGGGGGCGCTGGCGCGCGCCACTCACAGGCGACTCATGATCTCCTCGTGGCCGCGCTTCTTGTGGCACGTGCGAGGCTGGAGAACGCCTGAGCAGCCAACCGTCGACTTCTTGTTCGACGCCACGGATATCGAGCAGGGAAGCATGCTCATCGACTCGATCGTGTACGAGACGTGGTTACCACGTCTTGCAGGGACCATGAAGCCGGTGGGGGCTGAGGTCCCCGGCTTCTTAAGACGAGGGCAGCAGCTCTTGGAGGACTTGGAGAAGCACACGGTCTGAGTGCAGAACCGGCAGGGGCGTGGTGCGTCGCCGTTTTCGCCATGGGACAGGGAGCGCGGCATGGTGTGGTCTCGTGCCTGCGCCTCTTGTGCCGTCCGACGGACGGACAGGGGCGGTCACGGCTCTGCCAGCAGACCCTCGGAGCTCGCACGCGAACCATGATCCCGCGCCTGGACCAGCTCGAAGGCGTCCGCCGCCTGCACCGGGAGTTCCTCGAAGCCCTGCCCGGGGCCGGGTTCGGCGGGGACGTGCACGTGGACGCCGGGACGCGGCTGGTCACGGCCACGGACAACAGCGTCTACCAGATCCTCCCGCAGGCCGTGGTCTATCCGAAGGCCACGGAGGACGTGGCGGCGGTGGCGCGGCTGGCCGCGGAGGAGCGCTTCCGGGAGGTGACCCTGTCGCCGCGCGGGGGAGGCACGGGGACCAACGGCCAGTCCCTGTCCGAGGGCGTCATCGTCGACCTCTCGCGGCACATGAACCAGATCCTGGACGTGGACCTGGAGGGCGGGCGCGTCCGTGTGCAGCCGGGCGTGGTCCTGGACCAGCTCAACGCGCACCTGGCGTGCCACGGCGTGTTCTTCGCCCCCAACCTCTCGCCGTCGAACCGGGCGACCCTGGGCGGGATGATCAACACGGACGCCTGCGGCAAGGGCTCGCGCGTCTACGGCCGGACCAGCGAGCACGTCCTCGCCCTGGAGACCGTGCTCCTGGACGGGACCGTGCTCGAGTCGGAGCGGGTGGACCGGGAGGGGCTGGAGTCCCTGAAGGCCCGGGAGGACCGGGCCGGCGAGGTCCACCGGGTCGTGGACGACGTGATCACGCGCCGGCGGGACCTCATCCGCGAGGTCTATCCCAAGCTGCGGCGGTTCATGACGGGCTACAACCTAGCGCGCGTCGCCGACGAGGAGGCCGGGACCTTCGACCTGAACGCGCTGCTGTCGGGCTCCGAGGGGACGCTCGGGCTGGTGACCGAGGCGACGCTGAAGCTGACGCCCATCCCGACCCACCGGCGGCTGGTGGTGCTGAAGTACGCGAGCTTCGACGACGCCCTGGGGTCGGCCCAGCTCGTGGTGGCCTCGAACCCGAGCGCCATCGAGACCATCGACGAGACGGTGCTCTCGCTGGCGCGCGAGGACGTCATCTGGCACGACGTGGGCCCGCTCCTCGACGGTGACGAGCCCATGGCCGCCGTGAACCTCGTCGAGTACGAGGGGGCCGACCCGGAGGAGGTCGAGGCGCGTGTGGGGGACCTCCTGGCCACGATGGAGGACGCCGGCGACGCCCCGCACAGGCCGTCCGGGGCGTACGTGGCGCAGGACGAGGCCGAGGCGGCGGCCCTCTGGACGCTGCGGAAGAAGGGCGTCGGACTGCTGGGCAACGCGCCGGGGCCGCGGAAGCCCGTCGCCTTCGTCGAGGACACGGTCGTCCCGCCGGAGCGCCTGGCCGAGTACGTGGCGGAGTTCCGGGCCATCCTCGACGCCGAGGGCCTGGAGTACGGCATGTTCGGCCACGTGGACGTGGGCTGCCTCCACGTCCGGCCCGCGCTGGACTTGAAGGACGAGGAGGACGAGGCCCTCCTGCGGCGCGTCTCCGACCGGGTCGCCGACCTGGCGCGGAGCTACGGCGGCATGATGTGGGGCGAGCACGGCAAGGGCTTCCGCTCGGAGTACAACCCGGACGTCTTCGGCGAGGAGCTGTTCGCTGAGCTGTGCCGGGTGAAGAAGGCCTTCGACCCGCACAACCAGCTCAACCCCGGCAAGCTCGCCGTGCCGGAGGGGAGCGGCGGAGAGCTCGTCAGCGTCGACGGGCCCAAGCGCGGCCGGTGGGACCGGCAGATCCCCGCGCCCGTCCGCGGCCTGCCGCAGTTCGCGCTCACCGTGAACTGCAACGGCAACGGCGCCTGCTTCGACTGGGACGCCGACGAGGTCATGTGCCCGTCGTTCAAGGTCACGCGCGACCGCATCCACTCGCCGAAGGGCCGGGCGGGGGTGATGCGCGAGTGGCTCCGACAGCTCGCGGTGGCCGGGTATACGCCGCGGCCGGGCGGCCGGCGCTCGCCGCTCGGGTTCTTCGGGCGACTGTGGAACGGCCTGATGCGCCGGCTCGGGCGCTACGACTACTCCCACGACGTCTACGACGCCATGGCGGGCTGCCTGGCCTGCAAGGCCTGCGCGACCCGGTGCCCCATCCGCGTGGACGTCCCGCGCTTCCGGGCGGACTTCCTGGACCTGTACCACTCGCGCTATCCGCGGCCCCTGCGCGACGGGCTGGTGGGGCGCCTCGAGTCGCTGCTTCCGCTGATGGCCTGGGCCCCGCGGCTGGTGAACCTCCTCCAGGACAACCCCCTGTCCCGCTGGGTGGTCCGGAAGGTCGTGGGGATGGTGGATACGCCGCGCCTCGCCGTGGAGACCGCGCGCTCCGGGCTGGCCGCGCGGGGCGTCCCGACGTTCGACGCCGAGCGGGTGGCCCGGCTGAGCGAGGCCGAGCGCGCCCGGACGGTGGTGCTGGTGCAGGACGCCTTCACGCGGTTCTACGAGCCGCGCGTGATGCTGGCCGTCGTGGATCTGCTCGGAGAGCTGGGCTTCCGGGTCGAGGTGCTGCCGTACTTCCCCAGCGGCAAGGGCTGGCACGTGAAGGGGTTCATGGCGCGCTTCCGGCGCCGCGCGAGGCGGAACGCCGCCGTGCTGCGGCAGGTGGCCGGGACGGGCCTTCCGATGGTGGGCGTGGAGCCGGCCGTGGTGCTGGTCTTCCGCGACGAGCTTCCCCTGGCCCTGGACGACCTGGGCGAGGAGCCTCCGGCGGCGCGCGTGCACCTGCTCCAGGAGTTCCTGGTCGCGCACGCCGATCGGCTCCGCGAGCGGGCCGTGGCGCGCCCGGAGCGCCTGAAGCTCCTGGGACACTGCACGGAGCGGACGGCCGAGGCGGCCTCCCAGGACCAGTGGCGCGAGGCCTTCGCCGCGCTCGGGCTGGACCTGGAGGTGGCGCGCGCCGGCTGCTGCGGGATGAGCGGCGCGTATGGCCACGAGGCGGTGCACCAGGAGGAGTCCCGCGCCCTGTTCGAGATGGGCTGGGCCCGGCACCTGCCCGAGGACGCCGAGGCTCGGAGCCGCGTGCTGGCCACGGGCCACTCCTGTCGGCACCAGGTGGACCGTTTCCGTGGCTTCACGCCCCGTCACCCGGCCGAGGCGGTTCTCGCGGCGCTGCGACGGTAGCATCGGCGGGGGATCGCGGGGAGAAGCTCGCCAGCCTGGGGCATCCTGGGACACTTCGCGTCGCCCTGTCGCCGCCCGGCGCGTGCGGTCGGAGCCTCGAATCCCCGCCATTGCGCCATGTCACGGCGCAGGGTGGCTCGTGGCACGCCCGATGCAGTGGGGTCGGCCACCACCCGTAGGAGGATGCTCCGGCGCTCCCGTCGGACGCGTCGTGTATCGGCAAGGAGGTACCCATGAACGTTCGAACGATGACACGCACCTGCTCGAGGGCGTTGTTCGTCCTCGTGGCGGGCGGAGCCCTGATGGCCTGCGCGTCGACCCAGGTGTCGACGGAGGAGATGACCGGCCCGTCCTCCGCGATCTCGACCGCCGAGGAGGCGGGGGCTCGCGAGGTGCCCGAAGCCTCGTACCACCTGAAGCTGGCCGAGGAGCAGTACGCCCGCGCCCAGGAGCTCGTCGACGAGGACGAGGGGGAGCGCGCCAAGCGCTTCCTGGAGAGGGCGCAGGTGGACGCCAGGCTGGCGCACCAGATCGCACGCCTCGAGGCCACTCGGACGCGCGCGACCCAGGCCGTGCAGCAGGTCCAGGATCTCCGCCGCGAGCTGCCCTCGGAGACCAAGCCGTTCCCGGGAGAGGAGCGGTAGGAGCATATGCGCTACAGGCTCCGAGGCCACGCCTCAACCGAACACACGAGGAGGATGACATGACATCGATGAAGCACATCGTGACCACGACGGTCTCGGTGCTCGCCGCGGTCTCCCTGGCCGCGTGCGCCAGCACCGCACCGAAGGAGCTGGAGGAGGCTCGAGCCACCTTCGACCGGGTGGAGTCCGGGCCGGCGGCGGACCAGGCCCCGGCCGAGCTGCACGAGGCTCGGACCGCCCTGAAGACGGCCGAGAAGGCCTTCGAGGACGAGGGTGACGAGCCCGTGACGCGCGACCGGGCCTACATCGCGACGCGGCGCGCGCAGCTCGCCGACACCGTCGCCCAGATCCGCGTCCAGAGCCAGCGGATCGCCGACGCGCACCAGGAGAAGGAGAGGCTCGAGCAGCGCCTCCAGCGAGACACGACGCGTGAGCTCTCGGAGACGCGGGACGCGCTCGAGCGGCAGCGCCAGGAGACGCAGACCGAGCGCCGGGCGCGGCTGCAGGCTGAGGCGCGGGCCCGCGAGGCGAAGGACGCCCTGGAGAAGTACGTGGACGTCAACCAGGATGCGCGTGGCTTGGTGATCACGCTGGCCTCGGGCGCCATGTTCGCCACGGGTAGTGCCGAGCTCCGCTCGGCGGCCAAGGAGAAGATCGACCGGGTGGCCGACTACCTGACCGAGCACCCGGAGCGCTCCATCGTCATCGAGGGCCACACGGACGATCGCGGGTCGGCCGTGTACAACGAGCAGCTCTCGAGGGAGCGGGCGCAGGCGGTCCGCGACTACCTCGCCGTCAAGGGCGTGCCCACCGACCAGATGCGGGTGAAGGCCTACGGCGAGGAGCGACCCGTCGCCTCGAACGACACTTCCGAGGGTCGCGCCACGAACCGCCGCGTGGAGATCGTGATGGAGCCGATCGAGGGCGAGTCGGCGCCGCGCGGCGAGGAGTCCATGGAGGATGAGTCCATGGAGCCCACCGAGGAGGAGACGAACGAGTAGTCTCTCTCGGCGGCGTCCCGATCCGCCGTGTCCCGGCGGGTCGGGGCCTCGTCCAGCCCCAGGCGGGACAGCAGGACCCAGGCGCTCAGGTCGCCGACCCGATAGCGGACGCGCGCCCGGCCGAGCGCCTCGTCCACGGCCTCTACCACCGCCGGAGCCCACCAGCGGCGCACCCGCACGCGGACGCGCTGCCCGGCGGACAGGGCAGACGCCTCCACGGTGTCGGAGTCGCGGCGCTCCGCCCAGGTCGAGGGGGCGCGGTCCCACTCGGCCCTGTGGCAGTTCGCCTCGATCCACTCGAAGTCGGGGTGGTTCATGGCCACGCAGCCGATGTAGGCCGGGACGGTCCGCGCGTAGCGGGAGGTGCCCACGGCGAGGCCGTCGTCCTGGTGGGTCCACCCCAGGGCGTGGGTCGCCTCGTGGGCCATGGTCCGGACCAGCCTGCGGAGGCCGGCCTCGATGCGCCGCGCGTGCACCTGGGCCTCCAGGTACCGGCGGTGCAGGAAGAGCGTCCGACCCTCGATGGCCGCGAAGCCGTGGATGGTCTCGTCGGCCAGGGCCGTCCGGCAGGCGTGGTCGGCGGTGCGCTCGTAGCTGACGACCTGGATGCGGAAGCCCGCGGCGTCCAGCTCCTCCAGGAAGCGGTCGCCGGCGTCCGGATCGCCCACCCAGCGGCCGTCGTCGCTCTCGGCGAGCCAGTCCCGCCGCGTCCGGATGAGGCGGCGGACCCGGGGATCCCGGAGGACCTCGCGGACGCGCGTCGCGGCCACGCCGAGGACCTGGCGCTCCGTCTCCGACAGGGACAGCACGCGGCATCCGCGCTCGCGGAGGTGCTGGGCCTCGGCGCGGTCGGCGGGGTCGAGGTCCGACTCGCTGTCGGCCCAGGACCAGTCGAGGGAGAGCCCGGCTGCAGACGCAGGGGCAGCGAGGAGGAGCGTGGCCAGGAGGGCCGTGAGCCGTGCTGTCGTCCGGGTTCTCGTCACGTGTTCCAATGGGCGAGGGCGAGGCCCCGGGCGATCCCCGGGCGCCTTCGACGTCCGACACGTTCTACGGGACCCGGGGCCCTCGACTTAAGGATCGGGTCGCCGCGACCTGTGACCGCCGAGCGCCTCGGACGATCCCCGGCGAGGGCCTCCGACCGTTCGGTGTGACGGAATCGATCGGTCCGGCATAGGTTGAACGGGAGCAGCCCCGGGAGGTGTGGACCATGTGGAACCGGATCATCGTCGCCTGCATCGCCCCGGTCGTGGCGGTCGCGTGCGCCCCGCAGCACGCCGACGCGGACCTCCCTCCCGCCGAGCGCGAGGCGGCGAAGGTGGCGCCCGAGACCGGCGAGGAGGAGACGGAGGCCGAGCTGAAGGAGCGCCTCACCCCGCTCCAGTGGGAGGTCATCCGGGAGGACGGTACGGAGCCGGCCTTCGACAACGCCTACTGGGACCGCAAGGAGCCGGGGATCTACGTGGACGTCGTCTCCGGCGAGCCCCTGTTCAGCTCGAAGGACAAGTATCGCTCGGGCACGGGTTGGCCCAGCTTCACCAGGCCCCTGGAGCCCGGCCACGTCGTCCTGAAGGAGGACCCGGGCATCTTCGGCACCCGGACGGAGGTCCGCAGCAAGGAGGGCGACTCCCACCTGGGCCACGTCTTCGACGACGGGCCGCCCCCGACCGGGAAGCGCTACTGCATGAACTCCGCGGCCCTGCGCTTCATCCCCGCCGATCGCCTCCAGGAGGAGGGCTACGGCGAGTACGCGCACCTCTTCGACGACGAGGCGCGGTGAGGAAGGCGCGAATGGCCTCGACCGCCTCCTCGCTGGCGGGGCGGGACGCGTCGCAGAGGAAGCCGTGGGGCTCTCCGGGGAAGCGGTGCACCGTCGTGGGCAGGTCGGCGGCCCGGCGGACCTCCAGGAGTCGCTCCAGGTGTCCCGGCGGGACCAGACGATCCTCCTCCCCGTGCAGCAGGAGGGCCGGGACGGGCACGTCCGCGACGCTCACCGCCGACCGGGCCCGCCACACCCCCGGGTCGCCGGAGCGCGTGAGCAGGCGCCGCATCACGCGGGGCCCGACGCCGTCCATCCACGCCAGGTCGTAGACGCCGTAGATGCTCACGAGGCGCTCGGGAGGCCGCTCCGCCGCGGCCGCGTGGAGCCACATGAGGGCGCCCCCGGCGCTCATCCCCGCCATGGCGATCCGACGCGGATCCAGGCCGAGGCGATCCGCGCGTCCCCGCCACCAGGTCATCATCGCGTCCACGTCGGACAGCATCTCGTCGAGGCGCCCGCCCCGGAACACCAGGCGATAGTCGAAGGCGGCCACGGCGAAGCCTGCCTCCACCAGGCGGGTGGCCAGGTAGACGACGGGCTTCATGCGCCGCGACCCGATGACGAAGCCGCCGCCGTGGACGAGGACGGCCGAGGGGTGGGGCCCGTCCCCCTCGGGCAGCCAGACGTCCGCGAGGGGGGCCACGCCGCGTCCCGTCCGATCCCGGTAGGGCAGATCGGCGTGCGTGGGCGGCCGGGGCGTGAAGCCCGCCGGCGCCGCCAGCATCCGCAGGGCGGCGAGCAGCCCGCGGGACGGGGGAGCCTGCGTGGAGCCGGGAGCACGGGTCGTCACGGGGCCGCATGGTACGGGTCGCGCAGCGTCGCGGCCACTTCGTGTTAAGCTCGCGGGACACGCCGCCGCGGCGGGTGGCGTCCACGGGGGTGGAGATGGCGGCGGGTCGAGCCTGGCTGGTCGGTCTTCTTGTGCTCCAGGTGCTGCTGGCGGGCTGCCGGGACGATGGCCCGGCCGAGGCGGATTCGCCCTCGGAGGCGCCCCCGGCCACCGTGTCGGATCGGGACGCCGGGGTGTTCCTGGAGGCGCCCGGGTCCCGTTGGACGCTCTGGGGGCGGGAGGGCGCCAGGGCGCGCGACCCGGAGGCCGTGGCCGGGCTGACGGATGGACAGGGCTGCGTCGGGCTGGTGCGGGTGCGGGAGATCGGGCCCGACGTCCGCCTGGCCGACGCGGCCAGGGCCAGGGTCGAAGCTCTGCGTCGGGAGGGCGATCGCCTGAACCGCTTCGACCGGGTGCCGTACGTGGGAGAGACCGCCGTCCGCTTCGCCCTGTCCGGACAGCGGGACGGCCGCCGCTGGGGCACCCGGGCGACCCTCGTCGTGGTGACGCCGGAGGGCGGTCCTCCCCGGCTGTACGAGGTGCGCGCCGAGTCCGACGCCCCCGCGCACGTCATGGCGCGGCGCTGCTTCGACTCGGTGACCGCCGCCTTCGACGCGTGGCGCTGAACCGCCGGACTCGAGTACGTGGACACCCCGACGGGTTGGCCCGCGCCCGACGCCCATGGGCCACATGCGCCCGGGCTGCGTCCAGGGGACCTGTCGCCGCGTCCCGGCGCCCTTCGGGACCCCCTGCGTGACCGTGCCGGCCGAGGACGACCTGCCGTGCGGCGACGCGACGAAGGGCTGCGAGATCCACCAGCAGACGCTCGCCGATCCCGGGGGCCGGGGCTTGTACTGGGACCTGTCCCTGTGACCCGGTCCCGACCCCCACGGGACACGGTGCCGTGTCCCGCGAGACACGATCGGGACGGCGGGGACGACACCTCCGCCGCGGCATGACGCGCGGGCAGGGGTTGGCACGGCCCTGGCAGAGGAGGGCGGGAGAACCGCGAACCTGGAGGCTCCCCATGCCAGCCGAGCGTCGCTCCACCGTCACCTTCCTCCTCGGGATGCTGCGCGTGGTCGTCGTGACCTTCCTGGCCGTGCCCGGCGTGGGCATCGCCCTGGTGGCCTGGACGTGCCAGCCGGGGCCGGCCGAGGACGGCCTCGAGGCCGCGGCCGCGGAGCCGCTTCGGGAGGCCCCGGCGCCCTCGCGTCTCGCCCGGGAGGTGATGGTGGAGTCGCTCGCCGTGCACTTCGAGGGCCCGGCGGCCGAGGACGGGGCCGTGGTCGCGGAGGCCGACTCCGTGGTCGCCGAGCCCGACCCCGCGGTGGCCACGCCGGAGCCCGTGGTCGCCGAGGCCGAGGCCGAGCCGTCGCCCGAGCAGGAGGCCCGCACGGAGGCGCCGCGTGTCGTGGACGCGGCCCTGTGCCTGGACGTGGAGCGCCGCGAGCCGGTGGGCGTGGGCACGGACTTCGGGGACGACGTGGAGCGCCTCACCGCCTGGGTGAAGGTGGACAACCCCGGGGCGCCGACCACGGTGACCATGATCTGGCGCCACGAGGGCGAGGAGCGTGCGCGGCTCACCCTGGACGTGGGCACGAGCCCCGGCTGGCGGACCTGGTCGCGCAAGCACGTCCGCCCCGGCGACACCGGCGATTGGGCCGTGGAGGTGCGCGACGAGGACGGACGCACCCTGCGGACGGTCGCCTTCCGCGTCCACCCGGCCGGCGCGATTGCGCCCCTCGACGGCTGACTTCACGGGAATCATTGACCGGATCCCCGCTCCCGGGGAGCATGGCGCCGCGCCATGGTGGGAGGGAGTCGACCTGGCGCAGGGACGCTGTCCGGGAGATGCGGTATGCGTGAGGGGCTTCGTGTAGGGGCGAGGGCGGTCGCGGGCGCGCTGCTGACGGCGACGCTGGTGCTCGTGGGAGGCGCGGAGGCGCGCGGCCAGCAGCCGACGTCGTTCGCCGTGGAGCACTTCGAGCCGCTGCACGCCCAGCAGCTCAACATCCTGAACATCCACGGCAGCGAGGTCGTGCCCCACCTGGGGCTGGGCGGCTCCGTGATGTTCCACCTGGCCGACGACGCCCTGCGGCTGCTCCGCGAGGAGGAGGGCCAGGGGGATCGCGAGCTGGACTCCAGCTTCGTGCACCGCCAGGCGCGGCTGGACCTGGGCCTCGTGTTCGGGCTGTTCGATCGGCTCGAGGTCGGCGTCCGGATGCCCTTCGTCCTGAGCCAGACCGGCGACGACCTGGCCTTCCTGGGGCGCCCGGGGGTCCGGATCGACGGCTCGGTGGCCGGCGACCTGCGGCTCCTGGCCAAGGGGACCATCCTCCGGCCGGACCGGTTCGGGGGCTTCGGGCTGGCGCTGGCGACGACGCTGTTGTTGCCGACGGGCAACGACAACAGCTTCAACTCGGACGGCGCCACCCGGTTCCGGACCCAGCTCGTGATGGACTGGCGCCACGAGGTCGGCTTCCACGTGGCGGCGAACGTCGGCTACACGGTCCGGCCGCGGCGGCAGATCAACAACGTGGTCAACGACGACGAGTGGAACGTGGGCCTCGGCCTGGAGGCGCCCACGGGCTACGATCCCCTGAAGCTCGTGGCGTCGCTCCACGCGTCCTTCCGGACCGAGCCGAACCTCGATCCGGAGGACCTCACGCAGGAGGACGAAGACGACCCGTTCGGGCTGCCCGCGGAGGTGGACGGCGGCCTGCGCTGGGAGCCGATCCGCAACCTGAACGTGACCGCGGGCGGCGGCGTGGGGCTGTCCGAGGAGATCAGCTCTCCGGACTGGCGCGTGTTCGCGGGCGTGGGCTGGGCGCCGACGAAGCGTGACCGGGACCGCGACGGGATCTACGACGACGCGGACGCCTGCCCGGACGATCCCGAGGACTTCGACGGCTACCAGGACGCGGACGGCTGCCCGGACACGGACAACGACGCCGACGGCATCCCCGACGTGTCGGACGCCTGCCCGGACGACCCGGAGGATCTCGACGGGGTGCAGGACGACGACGGCTGCCCCGAGGAGGACGCGGACGGCGACGGGATCCTCGACGAGGACGACGAGTGCCCCCTGGAGCCCGAGACGTTCAACGACGTGAAGGACGAGGACGGCTGCCCGGACTCCGATCGCGACGGGGACGGCATCGCGGACGAGGACGACGTCTGCCCCGACGACCCGGAGGACTTCGACGGCGTGGAGGACGAGGACGGCTGCCCGGACCGGGAGGACCAGAAGGTCAAGGTGACCCGGGAGGGCCTGGAGATCCTCCAGAAGGTCCACTTCGCCCTCGACGAGGCGACCATCCGGCGCAAGAGCCACGGCCTGCTGGAGGAGGTGGCGCAGGTCCTGGAGGACAACCCGCACATCACGAAGCTGCGGATCGAGGGCCACACGGACGGCCAGGGCGAGTGGGACTACAACATGCGCCTGTCCCAGGCCCGCGCCGAGGCCGTGCTGGACTACCTGGTGGGCGAGGGGGTCGACGCGGATCGGCTGGTGGCCGTGGGCTACGGGAAGAGCCGCCCCATCGCCACGAACGACACGTCGGCGGGCCGCGCGAAGAACCGCCGCGTGGAGTTCACGATCCTCGAGGTCGGCGGCGAGGCCGTGGAGCGCGAGGAGGGCGACGACGCGCCGCCTGCGGAGCCCCCCGAGGCCCCGGAGGAGTCGGCCGAGCCCTGATCCTCCGGTGGACGACAGCCCGGGGGATGGGGTTAGCATCGCCTCGTTCCCCGCGCCTCCACCCCCCAGGAGCGACGCCATGCAGGTGCCCGATCCCGTGCAGCCTCCGCCGGTGACCCTGATGGGCCCCGGCCCGTCCGACGTCTCGCCCCGCGTCCTGGAGGCCCTGGGCCGGCCCACCATCGGCCACCTGGACCCGCGCTTCCTCGCCGTCATGGACGAGGTCGCGGAGATGCTGCGGGCCGTGTTCGGCACCGACCACCGCACGACGCTGCCCATCTCCGGCACGGGGTCGGCCGGGATGGAGGCCTGCATGGTCAACCTGATCGAGCCCGGCGACCGGGTCCTCGTGGGGGTCAACGGCGTGTTCGGCACGCGCATGGCGGACGTGGCGGAGCGCTGCGGGGCGACGGTGACGCGGGTCGAGGCGCCCTGGGGCCGCGCCTTCGACGTGCAGGACTTCCGGGAGGCGGCGGGCGGCCGGCGACACAAGCTGGCGTGCGTCGTCCACGCGGAGACCTCCACGGGCGTGCTGCAGGACCTGTCGGGCTTCCGGGAGATGGCCGACGACCTGGACGCCCTGCTCCTCGTGGATGCCGTGACGTCCCTGGGCGGCGTGACGGTGGAGGTGGATCGCCACGGGATCGACGCCGTGTACTCCGGGACACAGAAGTGCCTGTCCTGCCCGCCGGGCCTGTCGCCGGTGAGCTTCGGCGAGCGGGCGCTGGAGGCGCTCCACAGCCGAGAGCGGAAGGTGCAGAGCTGGTACCTGGACCTGAGCCTCATCACCCGCTACTGGGGCGGCGAGCGCGCCTATCACCACACGGCCCCCATCAACATGGTCTATGCGCTGCACGAGGCGCTGCGGATCGTGCTGGACGAGGGCCTCGAGGCCCGCTACGAGCGCCACCGCCTGCACAGCCGCGCGCTGGCGGCCGGCCTGGAGGCCATGGGCCTGACGCTCCCGGTGCCGGAGGGCGAGCGCTTGCCGCCCCTGACCGTGGTCGAGGTCCCGGACGGCCTGGACGAGGCGGCCATCAGGAAGCGCGCGCTGTTGGAGCACGGCCTGGAGATCGGCGGCGGTCTGGGCGACCTGAAGGGCCGCGCCTGGCGCATCGGGTTGATGGGGACCGCCGCGACCCGCCGGAACGTCACGCTCTGCCTGGAGGCCCTCACCGACGGCCTCCGCCGCGAGGGCTTCACCCCGGAGGCCGACGGCCCGGCCGCCGCGCGCGAGGTCTACGAGGCCTCGTGACGTGTGGTACATCCCCGGTCGCAGGAGGTAGTCGCATGAGCACCCGGCTCCAGACGCTGACCCAGCACATCCTCGACAAGCAGCACGACCACCCGGACGCGACCGGCCAGCTGTCGGCCCTGCTCACGCAGATCGGCGTGGCCGGCAAGCTGATCCAGGCGCAGGTCCGCCGCGCCGGCCTCATCGAGGTCTGGGGCGGCACGGGCGACACCAACGTCCAGGGGGAGAAGGTCCAGAAGCTGGATCGCATCGCCCAGGACATGCTCGTCGACATCCTGAGCCGGTCCGGCTGCGTGGCGGCCATGGCCTCCGAGGAGGAGCACGAGATCATCGAGGTCGGCGACGGCGGCGACTACGTGGTCCTGTTCGATCCCCTGGACGGCTCCAGCAACATCGACGCCAACGCGACCATCGGCACCATCTTCAACATCTTCCGGCGCCGCCGGGAGGGGGAGATCGTCCGGAGCGACGTGATGCGGCCCGGGCGCGAGCAGATCGCGGCGGGCTACATCCTCTACGGCTCCTCGACGGTGCTGGTCTACACGACCGGCAGCACGGTGGACTACTTCACCCTGGACCCCGGGGTGGGCGAGTACTTCCTGACGCGCCCGAACGTGCGCATGCCGGAGAGCACCAGCATCTTCTCGGTCAACGAGGGCAACGAGCCGTACTGGCCGCGCTGGGTGCGGCCGTACCTGGAGTCGGTGAAGGCCCGGAACGACGTGGAGAAGCGGCGGGTCTCGGGGCGGCACATCGGCTCCCTGGTGGCCGACTTCCACCGGAACCTGCTGTACGGCGGCGTCTTCCTCTACCCGGCCGACCGGCGTGCGCCCAGGGGCAAGCTCCGCCTCCTGTACGAGTGCAATCCCCTGGCGTTCATCGCCGAGACCGCGGGCGGCGCGGCCACGGACGGCACGCGGCCCGTCCTCGACATCGAGCCCGAGCGACTGCACGACCGCACCACCTTCGTGGTCGGCCCCCGCGAGGAGGTCGCCCGGGTGGGCGAGTACGTCGAGAAGTACGGCGCCGACCTTGACTAGAGCGCCGAACGGGACCGCGGACCGCGGGTCTGCGAGCGATCTCCGAGTGGATCGGCCAGGCGCGGAGCGCCGATTCCGGGTCCCGAGCCATGCCAGAAGGCATGGCGCAGCGGTCGCGGCAGGCCGAGGCGCCGGAGATCGCCGGTAGCCCAACGGGAGCACGGTCGTTCGGTGCTCTAGCCGTCGCCGGCGAGCGTGGGCACGCCCTCCACGACCCTCCCGGCGCGGATGTCCGCCAGGAGCCGCTCGGGCGTGCAGGGGATGCGCTCGGGGGCGACCCCGCTCGCGTTCTCGACCGCCTGGACCAGGGCCGGAGCGCCGCCGTCCATGGGAAGCTCGCCGACGCCCTTCGCGCCGAAGGGGCCCGCGGAGGTGGGGTTCTCCACCAGGATGGTGTCCATGTCCGGCGCGTCCGCCAGGGTCGGGATGATGTAGGTCTGGAGCCGATCGTTCAGGTAGCGGCCGCGGTCCAGCTTCATCTCCTCCAGGTAGCCCCAGGAGATGGCCTGCAGGGTGCCGCCCTCCACCTGCCCGGCGCAGAGCACCGGGTGGATGGCCTTGCCCACGTCCGCGGCCATGGTGACCTTCGTCGGCCGCACCCGGAGGGTGTCCGGGTCCACCTCGACCTCCACCACGTCGCAGCCCCAGCCGTACGACGAGTAGGCGTCGCCCCGATACGTGGTCTCGTCGAACGTGCTGTCGGGCCGCACCAGGAACTCCTCCTGGACCACCAGGTCGCCGTGGGCCTCCAGCCAGGCCTCGGCCACCTCCTCGAACGACCCCAGGTCCTTCCCGCCTCGACCGCGGAAGCGCCCGTCCTCGCAGGCCACGTCGTCGGGCGACAGGCCGCGCTGCTCGGCCAGGTCGGAGGCCAGGCGCTTCGTCACGCCGGCGGCGGCGCGCGAGAGGACCTCGCCCACGACCATCACGGTCCGGCTGGCCACGGTCGGGCCCGAGTCCGGCACCTCCGACGTGTCCGGGACGTGCATGGACACGCGCTCCAGGGGGACGCCCGCCGCGTCGGCCACCACCTGCCGGAAGACCGACTCGGTGCCCT
Organism: Myxococcota bacterium; assembly: GCA_051747385.1. Lineage (GTDB taxonomy): Bacteria > Myxococcota_A > UBA9042 > PHBI01 > JACKFB01 > JBNJGB01. The sequence continues at coordinate 90,966 of JBNJGB010000012.1, read as the reverse complement.
GGCCGATGTCCGTGGACGCGGCCAGCACCTCCAGCCGACCGCCCGGGTTCAGGCGGACCGCGGCCTTCGCCATCATGCGCCGCTCGCCGTTCCCGGTGAACCCGGAGCCGTGCCAGAACAGGGACAGCCCGACGCCCTTGCGCGGCGCGCCGTCGTCGCGGGCCTGCTTTCGCTCCGCCTCGTAGCGCTCCCACTTCTCCAGGAAGCCGGAGCGCTCGGCCGCGGCGTGCAGGCACTCCAGGGCGCTGACGCTCTCCTCGAGGACCTGGCCCGTCGGCGTCACGTCGCCCAGGCGATAGGCGTTGCGCTCCCGGAGGGTGAACGGGTCCAGGCCCAGGCGCCGCCCGATGCGGTCCATCTGCCGCTCGACGGCGAACATGACCTGGGGCGCGCCGAAGCCCCGGAAGGCCCCGTTCGTGGCGGTGTTCGTGGCCAGCGCCCGCCCGCGGATGCGCACGTTGGGGCAGCGATAGGCCCCGGCGGCGTGCAGCACGGCGCGCGACAGCACCACCGGCGAGAGCGTCGTGTAGGCCCCGCCGTCCAGAAGCACGTCCACGTCCATGGCCATCAGCGTCCCGTCGCGCATGACGCCCGTGCGGTGGCGGACCCGCGAGGGGTGACGCTTGGTGGTCGCGACGATGTCCTCGTGGCGGTCGTAGACGATCTTCACCGGGCGGCCGGCCGCCCGCGCCAGCAGCCCGGCGTGGGCCGCGATGACGTCGGGGTAGTCCTCCTTGCCGCCGAAGCCCCCGCCCGTGGTGGCCTGGCGGACCCGGATCAACTCATCGGGGAGCCCGAAGACGTGCACGAGGGCCTTGTGCACGTAGTACGGGCACTGCAGGGAGCCGACGACGTCGACGCCGCCGTCCTCGGTGACGCGCCCGATGGCCCCGTGGGGCTCGATGTAGATGTGCTCCTGGTGGCCCGTCTCGTACTCGCCCTCGATCACCACGTCGGCCTCGGCCAGCGCGGCCTCCACGTCCCCGTGGTCCACGTCGCAGCGGGCCAGGACGTTCAGCTCCCCGCCGGTCCGCGGGTCGCCCTCGAGCGCCTCGTCGAGGGTCGTGATCGCGGGCAGCGGCTCGTAGTCCACCACCACGGACTCGGCCGCGCGGCGCGCCCGCTCGCGGGTCGGGGCCGCCACCAGCGCGACGGCCTCGCCCACGTGGTTCACCCGGTCCGCGGCCAGCACCGGCCAGTCGTCGGCGATCAGCTTCACCACGTTCGGGCCGGGCAGGTCCGCGGCCGTCACCACGACCACCTCGGGGTCGTCGTCGACCGCCGACGTGTCGATCCCGCGGATGCGGGCGGCCGGGTGCGGGCTCCGCACCGTCGCCCCGTGCCAGAGGCCCTCCACGTCCAGGTCGTCCAGGTACAGGGCGGCCCCGACGACCTTGTCCCGGCCGTCGGGGCGGCGGACGCTGCGTCCTACCGCGGGTGTCGCGCTCATGGTCCTCCGCCTCGCCACGGGTCGGCCAACATGCCCCAGCCCCGGGCGGGAAGTACAGGCTTCGTTGCGCACGCCCTTCACCGAGGAAACCCGCCTTCCCCGGGAATGTCGTGCCCTTGCCCTTGCCCTTGCCCTTGCCCTTGCCTGAAGGAGCGGCTCCCGCCGGCATGTCCGCTGCGCGGGATTCCAGCCCGCCAGACGTGGAGTCCTGGCGGCACTCGTGATGAACGGTCAGCCCGGGATGTCCCGGTAGAGGTCTCGGACCCAGGCGGCGTCCTCGGGGCTCACGGGCTCGGCGGCGACCCGGGCGGCGGACTCCACCTGGCGCGGGTTGCGCTGGCCCAGGAGCACGCAGGCCGTCGGCGCGTCTTCGAGCAGGGCCCCCAGCAGGCCCTCCAGCACCGGCTCCGGGCGGTCGGCGAAGCGTTCCGCGAGGCGAGCCCGGTGCTCCCGCAGCCTCCCGAGTGCGTCGGCGTCCCGGAACGCCGGGTCGTTGGCCCGGAAGTCGCCCTCCGGGAACTCGGTGGGACGGTCGTACTTCCCAAGGAGCAGCCCGTGGCGGATGGGCGAGAAGAACGCCACGCCGGCGTCCCGGTCCTCCGCCCACGCCTGCAGGCCGCTGGACGCCCACCGGTCCTGGCTCACGTTCCGGTGGGGCTGCACCACGTCCGGATCGACGCGCTCCGCGAGCCGCCGGAGCTTCACGGGATCCCAGTCGGACAGCCCGACGAACCGGATCTTCCCGGCGTCACGCGCCTCGTGCACCACCGCCAGGGCGTCGTCCAGGTACCGATCGCCGGGCCCGAAGTCGCAGTGGTGCAGGTAGTAGACGTCGATCGTCTCCACGCGCAGCCGCCGCAGGCTCCCCTCGATCTGCCGGCGGGCCTGCTCGGGGTGATACGGGTGCTCGAACGGCCCCGGGTCGTAGCCCGTCTTGGTGGCGAGGAAGACGTCGGCCCGCGGGACGTCCGACCACATCTCGCCGATGAGGGACTCGGCGTGCCCGTCCCCGTAGACGTCCGCCGTGTCCCAGTGGGTGATCCCCAGCTCCCAGGACCGGCGGAGGGCGGCCTTCGCCAGGTCGTCGTCGTGGCCGGACCACCCGACGCTCCGCTCCCCCGCCGTGTTGGGGCCGCCGTGGGACCAGGTGCCCATGCTCACCACGGGCACCCGGGCCTCCGTCCTGCCGAATCGGATCGTCCGCATCGTCGCCACCTCCTCGAGCGGTCCGGTTGTACCAGAACACTCCCCGAGGGGCAGCCGGCAGGGCGGTCGCAAAGTCGACCGCCCTCCCTTGCCCGTGCCCTTGCCCGTGCCCTTGCCTGCTCCCAGACGCGCGAAACCCATCGTTTCCGAGCGGGTGCATTCCGGCGCCGGGCGTCGTACCGCCGCGCGGCCCACGCTTCTCCGACTTTGCGACCGCCCTGGGGCAGCCGGCGACGCGGGCTACTCCGCCGAGTACGTCAGGCAGCGGGCGTGATCGCCCTCGAAGCCGATCTTGACGGCGTCGGCGCTGCACTCGAAGTCGTTGTTGTGCCGACAGCTCGTGACCTTGCAGGCCCCGACCCCGGCCTGGCCGCCCTCCCGGGCGTGCATCTGCGACGTGAAGAACGTGTCGCAGTTGGGCGTCTGGCCGTCGCCGACGGTGATGCCCCGGGCGTGGCAGCCGCCGTGCCGGTTGTAGGTGCAGTCCGCCACGATGCAGCCCGAGACCTCGGTCATGCGCTTGGTGATCTGCATGGGGTCCACCTCCCGTGGACGGGTCCGATCCCTCGGAGCCTGTGCACCCACGCGGGGGCGTCGAGGCGCCCGAGACACCGGATCATGGGGTTGTTCGGAGATGCCCCGAGTATATCAACGGCGCGCGAGGCCCCCGAAGCGCAGGGCCCCCTACGCCGGGTGGCGTGCGGGCGGCGCGAAGCGCAGGGGAAGCTCCCCCTCGAGGCGGGACAGGGCGGCGCGTCCCTCCCTGAACGCCCGGGCGATCTCCAGCTCGCGCGTGTGGACGAGGAGCGACTGCCCGCGACCGTGGAAGAACGCGCGGCGGGCGTTCAGCGTCTCCAGGAAGCGTGGCTCCAGGCGGCCGGACATGGCGACGGCCCCGTCCATCTCCGCGGCCTGGAGGGCGTGATCCAGCACGAGCCCCTCCGAGCCCGTCAGGGCGGTGATCTGCAGCACGTCCGCCACGCCGTCCCGCGGGACGAGGGCCACGTACCACCCCACGACGGCCTCCCCGTCGAGGACTGCGTCCGCCCGCACGGTGCCCAGATCGGTCCGGGCGTGCAGGCGCCTCATCCAGAACTCGAAGGTGCGCTCGGCGGGGGCCGGATACAGGGCGTCGTCGGGGAAGACCCGGGGACTCTCCCGCACCACCGTGGCGGCGTCCAGGGGCACCACCCGGCCCGAGTCGGGCGTGTGCTCGAGGTATCGCCTCCCGGCGCGGGTCAGGAGCGCGTCGGCTGCGCGGGCCAGCGGGGCGGCCAGGCCGGCGACGCCTCGCAGCCCGGGTCGACTCCTCACCCGGTCGAGCCCCATCCCGGCCGGCCGGAGCGCGATCACCCAGCGCAGGGCGTAGGCGGTCGGCGCGAACCCGCCCATGCCCTCCCAGAGGCGCCGCGCCTCGTCGTTGGGCTCGTCGATGAACGACAGGTCCTGGGGACCCTCCAGGAAGACGGACGCGAGCTGGGCCGCCTCGGCCCCGCGACCGGGCTCCGCGACGAACTGCGTGCTGACGGAGCCGAGCAGCGGGCGGTTGCCCAGCCGCATCCGCGTGGACCGCGCGCCCAGGAACGCGATGATGCGGCCGTCGTCGTCCTGGTAGACCAGGGACGGCGGCCCCTCCTGGTCGTCGGAGAGGAACAGCTCGTGGAAGTAGGCCAGGTGCGCCTCGCGCGCCCGGGAGCTCCGGACGCGGATGCCGAAGATCCGCCGGTGCAGCTCTCCGACCTCCTCCACGTCCTCCGGACCGAACGCCCGGACCGGCGAGCGCGTGCGGACGATGGGCACCACGTCCGCGCCGGGGAGGCGCTGCTCCACGAACCCGGCGATCTGCTGCAGGGTCCGCAGGTGGTCCAGCTCCAGATCCTCCATGCGGACCTGGATGTCGAAGGTCTCCTCGAGGCGCACGAGCAGCTCCACGAGGGTCAGGGAGTCGAGCTGTCCCGTGGCCAGCAGGTCCTCCGTGGGATCCGACACGTCCAGGTGGAGGTGGTCGGCGAAGATGCCGGCGATCCGCTCGACCATGGGGTGGGTGCGCTCGAGGGTCGGGTGCGTGGTGGTCATGGGGTCAGCTCCCGTGCTCGGAGGCGAGCAGGTCGAAGTAGAGGCGATCGTGGATCCGGTCCCCGATCCGGTGGCAGCGGCGGCGTCGGCCGACGAGGCGGAAGCCGTGGCGCTCCAGGATGCGGGCGGACGCGGCGTTGTCCTCGACGACCCACGACAGGACGGACTCGAGCCCCAGGGCCCCGAAGGCCTCGTCGAGGAGGGCGCCCACCGCGCGGGTCGTGTAGCCCTGGCCCGACAGGCGCTTGTCGCCGAGGAGGTACCAGAGCTCCGCCGTCCCGAAGTCGTAGTTCACGGCGCCCAGGGCCGCGATGCCGGCCGGGTGATCCTCGTCGTCCGTGAACAGGCGCACCTCGTGCTCGGGGCGGCGGACCATGACCCGCAGGGCCATGGGGGTCAGCGCCTGCCCCATGGCGCCGAAGTCCAGCCACTTCCAGTTCTCGGGGTGCTCGCACCACTCCCCTGCGACGGGGAGCAGGTCCTCATCCAGCGGGAGAAGCTTCACGGTCGCGGAACCTCTCGGTCAGGGTTCGACGGTCGATCTTGCCGTTGGCGTTTCGCGGCAGGCGCTCCATCTCCATCCACCGGGTCGGCAGCATGTAGCGCGGGATGCGCTCCAGCAGGGCCTGCCGGATGGTCGAGGGGCTGACCCCGCCGTTTTTCGGCGAGTACGCCGCGGCGATGGCCATCCCCTCGAAGCCGCCCGCATCCACGGCGACCACCGCGCACTCGGCGAGAGCGTCGAGGCCGTGCAGGGCGTTTTCGATCTCGCCCAGCTCGATGCGATAGCCGCGGCTCTTGATCTGGGAGTCCTTCCGGCCGTGGAACCACAGGACCCCGTCCTCGTCGCGGTGGCCCAGGTCCCCGGTGCGATAGACCCGCGCCCCGTCCGGCGCCTCGGCGAAGGCGGCTGCGGTGCGCTCCGGATCCCGCCAGTAGCCGGGGCTCAACCCCACGCCCTCGATGCAGATCTCGCCGATCTCGCCCATGGGCAGCGCCGCCAGGTCCTCGTCCACGATGCGGACGTCCTCGCCGTCGCACGGGCGGCCGATGGGGATCTCCTCCGCCTCGTCCGCGGGCGGCCCCGGCACGGTGTACCAGGTCGAGGCGATGGCCGCCTCCGTGGGGCCGTACAGGTTCGTGAAGGTCACGTGGGGCAGGCGCTCCATCCAGTGCTTCAGCGCCGACGTGGGGAAGACCTCCCCGCACCAGAGCAGGTGGCGAAGCTCCGGGAAGTCGTCCCGCCCGACGGCGTCCACCCGCGCCATCCACGTGAGCAACGACGGGACGGAGAACCAGCGCGTCAGGGCCCGGTCGCGGATGAACGCGGCCAGCCGGTGCGGCAGCAGGTTCAGGGTCGGCGGCACCGGGTGAAGCTCGGCGCCGGCCGCGAACGCGCCGTAGACGTCGTAGGTGGACAGGTCGAAGTGGAGCGGCGAGTGCCCGGACACCCGGTCCCGGTCCGAGACGCCGAAGTGGCGGTTCGCCCACTCGATGAACGCGGAGGCGCTCCCGTGGGTGACCACGACCCCCTTGGGCTCGCCGGTGGACCCGGACGTGAACAGGATGTGGGCGGGATCCTCCGGCTTGCGCGGGATCGCGAGCGTCTCGGACGAGAGCGTTGCCAGGTCGTCCGGGCCGAATCGCACCGGAAAGGGGGGCTCGGCCGTGCCCATCCAGGCCACGGCAGGGCGCTCGTCCAGAATGCCGTCGGCGACGAGGCCCTCGAGGAGGGAGCGGCCCGAGTCGCCGCAGAGGATCACCCGGGGCTCGCTGCGTCGCAGGATGCGCGCCGTGCGGGCGACGGGGGAGTCGGGGTCGGTCGGCACGTAGGCGCAGCCTGCCTTCAGCACCCCCACCATGGCGGCGATCGTGTCCGGGGCCTTGGGCAGGAGCAGGGCGACGCGATCGCCGGGGCGGCAGCCGCCGTCCACCAGGGCGCGGGCGATGCGGTTGCTCTGGGCCTCCAGCTCGCCGTAGGTCACGCGCCGATCGTCCGTGACGATGGCGAGCGCTCCGGGGCGGCGCTCCGCCTGGACGGTCGGCCAGTGGTGCAGGAGTCCCGTCGTCATAGCCACGCCCTCCGCTGCGCCATCCGGAAGACCTCGCCCGTGTGTTCGAGCTCCTCCGGATCGGGTGGGATGTCCAGGATGTAGGTGGAGTAGCCGAGGCCGACGTAGCGGGCGATCTCCTCGGCGACGCGCTCGTAGCTGCCCACCAGGTAGGGGCAGAACGTCTTGTAGTTCTTGAAGGGGAACATCCAGTAGGGATCCTGCTCGTCCGCCCCGTCCTCGCGATCGGCCAGGGCCTTGTGCCAGTGGGAGTCCGTCACCTTCATGGCGAGCTGCTGGGCGAGCTGTCCGGCCCGGTCTGGCGGGAAGCGCTCGTGGGCCACCCGCCAGGCCTCGTCGCCGTCCCCGCGGGCGATGATCCCGACGCGGATCCCGGCACGGCGCCCCTGGCTCCACGCGCCCTCGTCCTCGCCGGGGGGCTTCGGATAGCGCACCGGGGTGGCGTCGAGGGCCGCCGCGGCCTCCCGGCCGGCTGGGGACGAGCCCGATACGAACACGCCGGGGAAGAGCTCCTCGGGGAGCGTCGGGGACAGCTTGAGGCCGCGCACCGTGAAGTACCGGCCCTCCATGTTCACCGCGCCGTCGTCCCGGAGGAGGTCCAGGATGATCCGCGTGTACTCCGTCAGCCGGACGTAGCGATCGTCGTGCGGCGTCGGATCGTCCAGGGCGATGAGGTCGTTCCGGAATCCGCCGGCGACCATGTTCAGGTAGATCCGCCGGCCGTGGAGGTGGCCGAAGGTGCTCACCATCTTCGCCGCCGTGTACGGGTGCATGTACACGGGCTGCACCGCCACGAGCGGCGCGAGGTGCCCGGTGCTCTCCAGGATGATCTGGGAGACGAGCCACGGGTCCGCGAGCCGGTTGTCGGAGTACACGAGGATGCCGCGGCAGCCCGCCTCCTCGCTCCAGCGCGCCACGTCGGCGACGCGCTTCGCGTACTCCTCCGGTGGATGGTTCGTGGACTGAGGCGCGGTGGCGAAGATCTCGATGGACGGCGCCCGGTCGTCGGTCATGCGACCCCCCTGCGAAGCCTGGGCCCGCTGTGCGGCGATGGGTTGTCGGGATACAGACGACCGTATGGTCGACCGGGACGGGCTGTCCACCCATGGGTCCGAATTCGGACCGGACGCCCCCGGACTCGCTTGAGGACGGCGTGAGCCGGGGATAGCCTGAGGCATCCATGGCGGACACGAAGCCGAGAGAGCCTCCCCGCGAGAGGGCTGCGGGCGTCGTGCCGATCCGGCGCGACGACGACGCCTGGCGCGTGCTCGTGCTGCGCGCCTATCGGAGCTGGGACTTCCCCAAGGGCGTCGTCGAGGAGGGGGAGGACCTCCTGGACACGGCCGTCCGGGAGGCCGCCGAGGAGGCGGACCTCCACGACCTGACGTTCCCGTGGGGGCGGGAGGGGATGGCCACCGAGCCCTACAGCCGCGGGAAGGTGGCCACGTACTTCCTGGGGCGCACCGACGAGCGGGAGGTGGTCCTGCCCGTGAGCCCCGAGCTGGGCCGCCCCGAGCACCACGAGGGCCGCTGGGTCACCTTCGACCAGGCGGCCGACCTCCTGCCGGAGCGTCTCCAGCCGATCCTGCGCCGGGCCCGGGAGCGCGTCGGAGGCTGAACGCGACTAATCGTCCACGCCGTGGCTCTGGAGGAAGTGCTGAAGCAGCCCGGGCCGCCCCAGCTCGTCGACCATGACGTACTTCGCGGCGAACCCCTGCGCGGCCCCCGGCTGCTCGCCTGCGTGCCGGTGGCGTACCACCTGGGTGGTCAGGATCACGAGCTGGTGCTTGCCCGCGTGGGGGATCGGGAAGCGGACCACCACCCGCTCGCCGATGTCCGGCAGCGCATCCTCGGTCTCGACGTAGATGCCGGAGCGACTGAGACTCCGCGCGCGGCCGACGTGGGGCGCCGACGCCGTGAGCCACGTCACGGGCGTCGACAGCTCGATGCGGGGCCGGCCGCGGCGCTCCTCGTCCACGGAGACGGCCTCCCTGGACGGTTCGCCGGCGGGCGGAGTCGTCGCCGGGCCCGGGGCGTGACCGGGGCGACCCAGCCGGGCGTGGAGGAGGTCGCGTGCCCCCCCGTCGGCCGTCGTCGCCATCCGGGCGGCCGCGGGCTGTGCCGGCAGGGGGCGAGTCGGCCGTGAGGGGGCGGCGAAGCGATGGGTGAAGACGTACGGGGGCGCCCCGTCGCTGCCGACGTGCGCCTCGGGGATTCCCAGGATGCGCTCCAGGAAGCGTGTGAGGCCGTGGCTGGACTCCTTGCTGCGGGCCTCCTGCCATACGACGCGGATCCCCCAGCGCTCGTCGTCCGTGAGCGCGCCGCGGGCGACGTGGGTGACGCGCCCCTTCAGGCGGATGCCCGTCTCGCGCTCGAAGCCCACGAGCACGTCCACCGTGATCTCCTCGGCCGGGTCGAAGCGCGGCTCGCACACGAGGAATCCCTCGGCGGGACCGTATTCGGTCGTGTGGCCGGGCCAGCTTCCGGACGCGCCGCTGACTCGAACGGCGAGCGGCCGGCTGCGGCGGTATCCTGGTGTGCGTTGGGTCACGAGATCCCGTACCGGCGAGTGCACAGGCATCGTGCCACAGCTCCTCGGCGCACTGCACGGACGAAATCGGCCCTCGGGCGCTCGTCCGACGATCTGGTGCGCTTCGCTTCCAAGTGGTCGTATCGATCTCCCCGCGCCGCACGACGGCCGCGGAGCCGAGGTGAAGGGGTGGCCTGCCCGGCAGCCCCCGTCGCCGGGCAGGCCCATGCGAGACGGAAGGGAGATCCCTCGCATGACTGCGTGGCGCGACCGCGGCGTCCCATCCCCCGGGTGTGCGGCCGCTGACAGCACGTAACAGGACTTTGCACGAAGCATGCCGAAGTGCCCGGCCCCGCGCGGAGCCGGGTGTCTCGGGCTTGTCGCCGGCCCGTGGTGTGCAAAACTTGCACGCCGTCCCGCAAGGGAATCACCGAACGCTACGGCACACCGGCCCGGATCCCTGCTCAAGGACCGGCCACTCGCGACCGATTACACGGGATACACCCCCGGAGGAGGTCCGCGTGTCCGAGTCGTCGACGCCCACCCTGTGCACCGTGGAGACGGAGTCCGTCGAGGAGATCGCGCGCCAGCGCGACCATTACCTCGCCCGGGCCGTGGAGCTGGATCAGCAGGTGTTCGTCCTGCGCTCGCTGCTGCAGTCCGGCAAGGGCTTCTCGGAGATCCTCAGCATCGACGAGCTGCTGGAGGCGTTCATGGCGGTCTGCCGGGAGCGCTGCGGCGTGCAGCGGTCGGCGGTGCTGCTGAAGGACGACCTGGATCCGGACGCGACCTCCTACCGGGTGCGCGCCTACCACGACCTCCCCGAGCGCTACGTGGACGCCGAAGGCCACGAGGAGGACCTCCTGTTCTTCCGGATGCCCTTCGACCACGGCCTCCTGTGGCAGCAGATCCAGCAGGGCGACGTGTTCAGCGTCCGCGACATGCTCGGGAATCCCCGCTACGCCACGGCCTGGCGGCGGTGGAACCTGGGCGTGCTGCAGTCCGACGTCTGGTGTCCCCTCATCCAGGGGGGCGAGGTGCTCGGCGTGCTCACCCTGGGCGGGCCCGAGGAGGGCCGGCAGGTCCACGAGACGGAGTACGTGTTCCTGCAGGAGATCTGCTCGGTCGTGGCGACGAACATCGACTCGACCCTGAAGTACGAGAACAACTACCGGATCCTGCGGAACCTCCAGACCCTCTACGACATCAACCAGCAGCTCGCGAGCGTCAACGACTTCAAGCAGCTCACCATCGAGACCCTGTCCACGGCCGTGGAGGCGATGAACGCCCAGAAGGCCAACCTGATGTTGATGAACCGGGAGACGGGGCGGCTGGAGATCAAGGTCGTCTGGGGCAACATCCCGGACTCGACCCGGGACGCCATCAACAACGGGGAGCTGGAGACCCGGACCTTCGCGGTCGGCGAGGGCGTCGCGGGGCGGGCGGCCCAGACGCGCAAGCCGGTGCGCATCAACCACCGGAGCAAGATCGACCAGGTGGGCCGCAACCCGGTGCACTGCATCCTGTCGGTGCCCCTCATCCACGGGGGCACGGTGATGGGCGTGATGACCATGACCAACAAGGTGAAGCCGATCGACGAGGACGAGGTGGTCCTGGATCCCCTCGGCCGCTTCACGGAGACGGACAGCCAGCTCGCGCTGGGCCTCGCGGACCAGGCCGCGGTGAACCTCCACAAGGCGCGTCTGTACGACGCCTCCATCACGGATCGCCTCACGGGGCTCAAGAACACGCGCCACTTCGAGGAGCGCCTCGCCCAGCAGGCGGAAGACGCCCGGGGCTCGGGCAGGTCGTTCACCCTGGCCATCATGGACCTGGACCACTTCAAGCACCTGAACGACACCTGGGGCCACAAGGCCGGCGATCACGTCCTCCGCGAGGCGGCGCGCCTGCTCGACGCCTACGCCCGCAGGGACAACCGCGGCACGGCCTTCCGCTACGGCGGCGAGGAGTTCTGCCTGATCCTCCCCGGCTGGAGCGCCGCTGACGCCGAGGTCCTCCTGGACGCCTGGCGGAGGGATCTGGCGGCCACGCCCCTCGCCTGGGAAGGCGACGACATGGGCGTCACGGCCTCGGTCGGCCTGTGCGAGTTCCCCGCGGGGTGCGACCGCGCCGACGACCTGTTCGCCGTGGCCGATCGCGCCCTGTACGCCGCCAAGGAGGCCGGCCGGAACCAGGTCTGGACGTGGCACGCAGGCGCCCCGGCACCCTACTCCGGCGAGGAGGCCGGATCGGACACCGCCGCGGCCTGAGCCGTCCTGCTCAAGGTATGCGCGGACGAGCTGGACGCCGTCGGTCACGTGCGCCGGGGCACGGACCGGATCCTCTGCTGCGCGGCGACCGACCGGACACCACGTTGGACGGACGGCGACGCGGACACTCGTCTCCGATGGCGCGCGAGGCGGCTCACAAGCGTTCGCCGATCCGGTGGATCCACTTCAGCAGGCGCCGGATCTCGGGGTGCTCTTCTGGCACCCCGTCCATCGCGCGGTATACGAGATCGACGAAACGACCCCGGACGAAACAGCGTTCCAGACCCCTCGGAAGGGCGAACAGCCACACACGTCCGGCGCTCGGGTGGGTCAGCTCCCAGCACGCCCAGGAGGTGGCGCTGTCCAAGAACCTCACCGACCATGGCTTCAGGTGCGCGCGCTCCTCGACACGCGCCAGGAGCTCCTGCACCGCCATGGCGTATCGCTCGTCCAGCGGCGTGCGAGGGGCCACGGAGTGGACGACCATCTCGGGCGTCTCTCGATGACGATCCTCCGGATCGAACCCGAACAGGTCGCTCTCGGGCCGGGTTTCCAGGAAGCTCCAGCTGTCGTGTACCAGCCGTCGTCCGCCGAGCCTCGCCTCCACCGTGCAGTCGTCCTGACTCACGCGAACACGGAGTTCGAGGAGACGCGAGGAGGCGTCGGGGGTCGGCGGCACATCGAGGGTCCACAGTGGAAGGCCGGGAATGCGGAAGAGATCGAGCTCGTGGGCGGGGTCGTGCTGCAGGGTGGGCCCGAGGACGATACGTCCGCCGTCGGCGGCAACGGTGTCCGGGACCTCTCCCCGGAACGTCACGTGGATGCCGTTGAAACGCCGCTCGATCCGCATCGCACCGAGGTCCTCCCCTTCGCGCGCGTCGATGACGCGCCACCCGAAACCCGCCTGCTGCGGCGGACGCTCCGTGCGGACCAGGCGGAGCCCCACCCGGACCTCGTCGATCGTCGCGACGCACCGCGCTGCGTACGAGTCGCCGTACGACCTGTAGAATCGTCTCAGCTCATCGTGGCGCACGTCGATCGCCGGATCGCTGCAGTGCGAGTCGGCGCGCGGGTGATCGAGGATCGGATACAGGCCGGGAGCGAGGGCGCGAGCGACGATGAAGTTCCCGAAACCACGCGAGATGGCCCGAAACTCCTCGGCCTGCTCGGTCTTGTCGGGGCGATACCCTCGCGGGAGGGTCCGCTTGTTGGGCTTGGGGAGGTTCCACTCGTAGTTGTCTTTCACCTGTAGCGTCTCGAAGCGCTCTGCCTTCAGACGGTCGCGGAATTCGGATGGCTTACGCGACATGAAGGAGATGTTCGGCTGACAGTTCGCCCGCCCGTCGAGGAACCGCCCGAGTTCCAGAAGGTGGTCGTTTGCCTCCTCGATCGTCCAGCCGGCGGCGCGGAGGGGGAACGGGATTTCGGCGGGGTTCGTGAAGTCGAGCAGGATCCGGTCGAAGGCTCCCAACAGCAGCTCGACCTGGTCGAACCTGGGGAGCTCGCAGAACAGCATCGTCACACCCAGCGGCCGATGCTTCTCGAGCACCGGGCGGTAGAGGTCCAGGTGCTGGCTGCTCTCGGTGCCGAACATCAGGTTGACGAAGTGGAGCTCCGGATCCTCGACGATGGCGTCGAGCGAGCGTTCGAGGGCTTCCACCTCGCGGTCCACCTGTCCCGGCCCGAACACGTCGACCTGGTACGCTCCGAAGCAGAAGTTGCACGAAAAGCGGCAGCCGCGATTGAGGGTGAGGAACGGATGATAGTCGTCCATGTCCCAGAACGGCTTCTCGGCAAACCGGCGATGTCCCTCCCGCGTATGAGCCGCCAGAGATGGGAACCAATGGCGGGTGAGGTAGTCCGTCTCGTTGTAGCGCTCGGGCTCGACCTTGTGCCATGTCGCCGGGGGGCCGTGCGCCCTGCGGTGTAGATTCGGCAGGGCCGGCACCGGGCGCCCCTCGAAAATGCACTCGATCAACCTGGGGAAGACATACTCCGCGTCTCCCTGGACCAGGAAGTCGATGGGATAGTGCTCCATGAGGTACGTCGCGTAGAAGCTCGCCGTGATTCCGCCGACGACGATGGGTGCCGACGGGTTGAGCACCTTCAGGTCCCGCGTGATGCCCGCCAGCGCGTCCATACTGAAGAACCAGTGCAGATCCAGGGCGAAGCACCGTGCGCCGCGGACTTCCTCCTCATCCAACTCGAACGAATACCGCCCGACCTTCGGGACGTCGACCCGGTTCATGAGACCGAGGGCCCCGGTGGGCACAACGTAGTCGTTGGGGTGGCTGTACGGATGGATGTACAGGAGGTACCCGTCGCTCGGAAGGTCCAGACCCTGGGGGCGGATGGAGCTGCCTCGGGGAGCTGTCGTCATCGCGCGCGTCCCGCTCGCTCGGCCTTCCGGCGATGAAAGCACACATTCGAGGGGAAGAACCGCCACTCGGTTCTGGATTGCACGCCCCCCGACGTCTCGGCGCGGATCGTGCCATCCGACCTCGCCGGAGTCCACAGGCCGGACCGGGCTCGCAGCTTCCGAGCCGGAGTCATCCGCTTCAGCGCCTCCAGCTGCTTCGGATGCATGCGCATCGAGTCCACCTGTAGCGCGGTCGACGCCTGGGGGCATCCCGGAAGGCCAGGGCGCTGCTCAGGTCGAGCGTAGCCACGTGACCCCCAGGCGACAGGACCGGTCCGTCGCGTGGGGGCGTCACTCCGCTCCGGCGCATCCTCCTCGAGCGTCAGGCCAGCAGCGCCATCAGGTCGTCCCGCGTGAGGCTGGCCGCGCGATCGGCGCCCCCCATGGCGGCGTCGGCGAGGGCGCGCTTGGACTCCTGCAGGGCCAGGATGCGCTCCTCGACCGTGTCCTCGGCCACCAGGCGATGGACCAGCACCGGCTTGTCCTGCCCGATGCGGTGGGCGCGGTCGGCGGCCTGGTCCTCGACGGCGGGGTTCCACCACGGGTCGAGCAGGAAGACGTGGTCCGCGGCGGTCAGGTTCAGGCCCGTGCCGCCGGCCTTGAGCGAGATGAGCATCACCGGCGGCCCGTCGTCGGACTGGAAGGCGTCCACCACCGCCTGCCGATCCCGCGTGGACCCGTCGAGGCGCACGAAGTCGAGGCCCGCGGCGCGCAGGTGCGGCTCCACCAGGTCCAGGTAGGAGGTCCACTGGCTGAAGACCAGGGCCTTGTGGCCCTCGCTGGCCGCCTCGTCGAGGGTCTCCAGGAGCACCTCCACCTTCGAGGAGCCGTCGGCCTCGTGGCCCGGCAGCATCCCGCGGTGGCAGGCGGCCTGCCGGAGACGCATCAGGGCCTCCAGGGCCTGGATGGCGTTCACGCCGGCGCCCAGGCGCTCGACGATCTCCTCGCGGGTGGCCGCCCGGATGGCGTCATAGGCGGCGCGCTCCTCCTCCGACAGCGCCACGTGCAGGACCATGTCCGTCCGCGGCGGAAGCTCCGGCGCCACGTCCCGCTTGAGGCGCCGCAGGACGAAGGGGCGGATGCGCTCGCGCAGGCGGCTGGCCGCACCCGCCACGCCGTCGGCGATGGGCTTCTCGTAGCGCTCATTGAAGCCCTGGTGGCTGCCCAGCAGCCCGGGGTTCAGGAAGTGCATCTGGCTCCAGAGCTCGTCGAGGCGGTTCTCCACCGGGGTGCCCGTCAGGGTGACGCGGAAGTCGGCGTCCAGCCGGTAGGCCGCCTGCGCCACCTGGCTGTCCGGGTTCTTGATGGCCTGGGCCTCGTCGAGGATGACCGCGTCCCAGCGCTCGGCCGACAGGCGGTCCACGTCCATGCGGAGCAGGCCGTAGGTCGTGATGATCACGTCCGCGTCGGCGTCCAGGGTCCGACGCGGGCCGTGGTAGACGCACACGTCGAGCCCGGGCCGGAAGCGCTCGGCCTCCAGGCGCCAATTCTGCAGCACGCTCGCGGGCGCCACCACCAGCGTCCGCCCGCGCACCGCGGTCAGCGCCTGGAGCGTCTTGCCCAGGCCCATGTCGTCCGCCAGCAGGCCGCCCAGCCCCGCTCGGCGCATGAAGTCGAGCCAGTCCACGCCCCTCCGCTGGTAGCTTCGGAGCGTGGCGGTCAGGTCGTCGGGAAGGGTCGCGGCGGGCAGCCCCTCGAAGCCGTCGACCAGCGCCTCCAGGCCCTCCAGCGCGGGCGGAGGCGGCGCGCCGGTGGCCTTCGCGAGGCGCGCCAGGTCGGGGAGGGACGAGGTCGGGAGCTCGTCGCGGAGCGCCTTGGCGTCCAGCAGGTCCGCCACGAGCTGCCCGTGCCTGCGCAGGAAGTCCGCCGGGATCGGCGCCCACCCGCCGCCGTCCAGGGGCGCCAGGGTCGAGCCGCGCTTCCAGGCGGCCAGGACGCGGGACGCGCTCGCCCGGCCCGACGGCGACTCGAAGGACAGCTCGAAGTCCCGCTCGCCGATCTCCACGCTCGGCTCGATGGGCGCGGCCAGGGTGAAGGACTCCCACGCGTCGCCCAGCACGTCCCCGGACTCCCAGGCGCGGAGCCGCTGGGCGAACGCCACCGCCTCCTCGCCGTCGAGGACGGCGGGCTGCCCCGGCAGCAGGCCCAGCTCCGAGCGAAGCTCGCGCGCCAGCCGATCCTCCTCGTCCGTGTCCCGGACGGGGACCTCCTCGCCGGTGACGCGAAGCTGGCCGTCCACCACCCGGGCCGAGACGGGATCGCCGTAGACGATCTGCCCCTCCACCACCAGGCGGTCCTCGTGGTGGCCGGTCTCCACGACCACCCGGGGCGGCGCGTCGCTCACGCCCGGAAGCCGATCGGTGCGGACCTCGACCCGGATCCGGCGCTCCAGCTCCGGCAGGACCTCCGTGACCAGGGAGGTCACCTCCGTCGGGCCGAAGTAGCGCCCGCCGCCCAGATCGCGCATCTCCTGATGGGACAGGCCGGCCTCGCCGACCGGCCGCAGGACGCCCTCCACGAGCGCCGCGCCGTTGTGGAAGACCTCCTCGATGCGCGGATCGGGGTGCACGCTGACCCGGAAGGCGTCGCCGGCCTCCTCCACCAGGCCCCAGGGCACCACGACGCGGGCGGACGCCTGGACCTCGTCGTCCTCCAGGCGCACGTCCCGGCAGCGCGACAGGGCCCGGAGCACCCTGGGCATCCGGTCTCGCAGGATGCGGCCGTCGGGGCGGAAGTCCATGGCCTCCTCGACGTCCAGGTCCTCGGAGCCGACGGCCACCGGCGGCTGCTCGGCCCGGCCCGCCGCGGCCGCCGTGAGCGACACGCGCCGCATCCGGTGCGGGGACCCGTCCACGACGGCGTATCGCTCCAGCTCCAGGCCCCGGTGGCCGCGCCGGAGGACGTAGCGCACGTGGCCGACGTCGCGCTCGGTCGTGGGGAGATCCTTCCCCGCGCCCCGGGCCTGCTTCGTCGCGATGATCGCCGCCGCCACGTGCTTGCACACGAGCGCGCGGGTGTCGCAGTCGCAGCACCAGTCGTCGTCCAGGGGATACAGGGACACCTCGAGGGCCACGCCCGTGGACGGGGTGACCTTCAGCTCGATCTCGTCCTCCTCGAGGGCCGTCCCCACCACCGCGTCCGCCCGCGCCAGCTTCACGCCCGCGTTCCACTCGGGGGGCGGACAGGCCTTTCGGATGGTCTCGTAGAGCGCGTCGAACATCGGTGGCGTCCCTCGTGAGGCGTCGCGACGGCGGGGCATCCTGCCGCCGTCCCGCCGACGCTGCAACACGCGGGTCGCGCCGGATCTGCCCGGCCGGCCCGTCTCAGCGCCTCCGGGGGGACCTCTGCTCGTCCCGTCCGGCCTCGGGCCAACCCTGACTCCGCGCGGCCCGGAAGACGACCCCGAGGAGGAGCAGGTGGCGGGGCGCGTCGTCCGGCCTGTGGAGGGTCTCGTAGCGGTAGTGGGCCGTGAGGGCGACGTGGCGCTCCGCGGGGTACAGCGCCACGTCCAGCCCGGCGCCGAAGATCAGGCTCCCGTGGAAGACCCCGCCGGAGCCCGTGCTCACGCCGCCCAGCCGCCCACCGGTCAGGATGTGCAGGTCCACCCAGCGGTGGAAGGGGAGGCCGAAGCGCTGGAACGGGCGGTACTGGACCCCGAGGAGGAGGTAGCCGCCGTTGGCGGTCTGCCCGTCGTCGCGCTCGAAGCGCTCGAAGCCCAGGCCGGCGACGGTCCCGAAGCCGTTGACCGACGCGCTCAGGTGAGCCTCGACGCCCCCGAACATCTCCATGGGCAGCGGCGTGCGGGCGAGGACGCCGACCTGCGCCTGGAGCGGCGGGCCGGTGCCTGCGGGGCGAGCCGCGTCGTCCTTCGGTGCCGCGTCGTCCTGCGGTGCCTCGGCGGCCGACGCGAGGGTCGCGAGCAGGATCCCGGCGCCTGCGGCGACCGCAGCGACAAGCCGTGGCATGGTGGACCTCCCTGGGGTGGAGGGTGGACCATGCCACCCGCCGTGCGTCCATTCAACGGACGACGGGCCGCCGAATCCACGCCGCGGCCCGGGGAGTCACGATGCTGGGCCTGATCCGACGCTGGCGCCGACGACGACTCATGAAGGAGCCGATCCCGCCCGGGTGGGAGGGCATCCTGCGGCGCCACCTGCCCTTCTATCCTCCCCGGGATCCGTCCACGCGGGAGCGCTTCCTGGCCATGCTGCGCGCGTTCGTGGCCGAGAAGCACTTCTTCGGCGCCGGCGGCCTGGAGATCGACGAGGAGAAGGAGGTGGTCATCGGGGCGGTCGCGGTGCGCCTCGTGCTGGATCTCGACCTGTCGCACTACGACCGCCTGACCGAGATCGTCGTCTATCCGTACACCTGGGAGCACCCGCGACAGACCGGCGGGCGGCTGGGAGAGGCCCACGCCTTCGGCACGGTCGTGCTGTCCTGGCCGGCCGTCCTGGCGGGGCTTCGGGATCCCCACGACGGGCACGACACGGGCGCCCACGAGTTCGCGCACGTCCTCGATCGGGCGACGGGCGCCTTCG
The DNA here is from genome assembly GCA_051747385.1 of Myxococcota bacterium. GTDB lineage: Bacteria > Myxococcota_A > UBA9042 > PHBI01 > JACKFB01 > JBNJGB01. The sequence goes on along the minus strand of JBNJGB010000012.1, from coordinate 72,405 downwards.
ACGGCACGCCTGCGCTCCACTGCCGGGAGCACTACCGCCCCTGGGCGGAGGTCATGAGCGAGCACTTCCTGGCCCTGCGGGACCACTGCGATCCCCACGAGGTCCTCCGCTGCTACGGGGCGACGAACGAGGCCGAGTTCTTCGCCGTGGCCACGGAGGCGTTCTTCGAGACCCCGGACCGGCTGCGCGAGGAGGCGCCGGACCTGTACGACGCCCTGCGCCGCTTCTACCACCCGGCCGGGTCGTGTGAGTCCGCGGGAGCGTGATAGCCTGACCGCTCCACACACCGCGGGAGGAGCGTCATGGCGGACAGCATCGCCGTGCTCGGGACCGGGATCATGGGCGCCCCGATGGCGCGCAACCTCGCGAACGCGGGCTTCGACGTCACGGCCTGGAACCGCACCGCCCAGAAGGCGCGTGCCCTGGAGTCCGACGGCGTCCGCGTCGTCGGCACGGCGCCGGAGGCCGTGGAGAGCGCCGGCTGGGTCCTCACCATGCTGGCCGACGGGCCGGCCGTCCACGACGTGATGGTGGAGCGAGGCGCCCTGGCCACCATGTCGGGCGGGGCGGCCTGGCTCCAGATGAGCACGGTCGGCGTGGACTGGTGCGACAGGCTCGGCCGGGCCGCGGCGGAGCGAGGCGCCGTCTACGTGGACGCGCCCGTCCTGGGGACGCGGAAGCCCGCGGAGGACGGCGCGTTGACCATCCTGGGGTCCGGCCCCGAGGACGCGGAGGACTGGTGCGAGCAGGTCTTCGACGCCGTCGGCCGGCGCACCATGTGGCTCGGGGAGGCCGGGCGCGGCACCCGCCTCAAGCTGGTGGTGAACAACTGGATCGTGGGCCTCCTGGGCGCCCTGGGCGAGTCGATCGCCCTCGCGGAGGCCCTGGACCTGGACCCGCACCTCCTGCTCGACGCCATCGGCGGCGGCCCCCTGGACGCCGGCTACGCCCACGTGAAGGGCGAGGCCATGATGCGGCGCGAGTTCCCGCCCAGCTTCCCGCTGCGCCTGGCCCTCAAGGACGCCCGCCTCGTGGACGAGGCCGCCCGGGAGCGCGGGCTGGACCTGGCCATCTCCCGCGCCGTCGCGGGTCGCTTCGAGGCGGCGGACGGCGGCGGCCACGGAGACGAGGACATGGCGGCCATCCTCCACGGGATCCTGTCCGGCGGCTGATCCGCCGCCTCCCGGGGGGGCGGGAGGCGAGGCGGGTGCTCCAGGTCTTCGCGGACCCCCACCCGGCGGACGAGCACGACGGGTGGGAGGCGGCGCGGGAGGGAGGAGGATCGTGCGGAATGAACCAGTGGTTATCGGACTATGCGCGTGATATCACACAGCTCGGCGCGGCCTACGTCTTGTCCGACAGCATCCGCGGGACGGCGCCGCCGCGCCTCGACCGTGGCATCTCGGGGAGCCGGGTCGGGTCCATCATGAGGACCAGCCGATCGAGCTGAGCCATGGCCGCCTTGTGGAGGCTCCCCAGGGCGAGGTGCCGGGCGCGCTCCGCCTCGTGGGCCACCGCCGTGCGGCGGTGCAGCGGGTCGGACCAGCCGTCGATCTCGTCGGGCTCGCCGCGCTCCCGCTCCTCGAGGGCCTGCGCGTGCGCCGCCACCGCCTCCCGGTGGGTGGCGATGGACTCCTCGTGGGCGTTCAGGATGCGCTCGCGCTCCTCCATCCAGCCCACGAGCCTGCGGAGGACCTCCAGCTCCTGCTCCCGGTCGGCGCGCCAGCCGCGGATGTCCTCCAGCCAGCGCTGGGTCTCCTCCTCCCAGAGGATCTGCTCGCGTCGCTTGTGCTCGTGCTCGTTCCACACCATCGCGGCCTCCCGTGCCCGTCTTCACCCCTCGGTCTGGGGGTATCCCTAGCAAGAAGCCTGCCATGACCTCTGCGTTGACAGAGGGGGCCGCCCGGGCGACGTTTCGACCGCAGGAGGCAGCATGAAGAAGGCGACGTTCGGAGCGGGATGCTTCTGGGGCGTGGAGGCCACGTTCTCGGGGGTCCCCGGCGTGCACCAGACGACCGTGGGCTACAGCGGCGGCCACACGGATCATCCGACCTACGCGGATGTCTGCTCGGGCACGACGGGGCACGCCGAGGTGGTGCAGGTCGAGTACGACCCGGCCAAGGTCTCCTACGAGGACCTCCTCGAGGTCTTCTGGACCTGCCACGACCCGACCCAGGTGAATCGCCAGGGCCCCGACGTGGGCGAGCAGTACCGCTCGGTCATCTTCACCCACGACGAGGAGCAGGCCCGCCTCGCCAGGGAGTCCAAGGCCCGCCTCGACGCCTCCGACCGCTGGTCCCGCCCCGTGGCCACCTCCATCGAGCCCGCCCGCCCCTTCTGGCGCGCCGAGGACTACCACCAGCAGTACCTCGCCAAGCGCGGCGCGGCCCCATGCCGGCGGTAGCGCCCGCCTACCGGGACCGCTTCACCCAGCGGGCCTTCCAGTAGGCGATGCGGAAGTCGACGGCGGGCATGAGCCGGGTGCCGTCGGCGCCGCCGTTGAACTCGAAGGGGTTCGAGCGCCAGTGGTAGTTGCTGGGCGGGCGGATGCGCATGGGCGTGGGCTGGTCGGCGATGAGGTCACACTTGCGCCCCACGCAGCCCAGGACGTCGATGACGGTCTCGCCGTCGAGGCCCACGCACTCGTCGACTCCGGCGTCCGGCTCCTCGCAGGTGCACTGGGCCTCGGGGCAGTTGAGGACCTCCTCGTCCCAGTAGGGCGGGTTCGGGTACTCGTGCATCGTCTCCAGGCCGCGGGCCATGGCGTCGTCGTCCGGCTCGCCTCGGAGCGGACCGGACGGGTCGTGGCCCGCCACGCCGGCGGCGTAGATGAAGTCGTAGTACGGCCTCTTCAGGATCTCGGGCTGGTCCACCTGGTTCGGGATGGCGTACAGGCCCGTGACCAGCGCCTCGCGGAGGGCTTCCAGGGCGTCGGCGTCCTGGATGTAGCGCTGGGCCAGCCAGAGGGAGCCGAAGGCCATGTTGTAGTTCGAGTAGTTCGACCCCTTGCCCTGGTAGACGATCATGTGGTCGCGGGCGATCTCGTCGAGGGCCCGGTCGCCCAGGAGCTCGTCGTAGAGGTAGCTCTCCAGCTCGGGATCCCCGCTGACCCAGGCCCACGTCGCGACGAAGCCCAGGGCCATGACCGCGTGGAAGCCGTTGTTCATGCCCTCGATGTAGCCGCTGCAGTCGACGGCCTCCTCGTGGACGCAGCCGTGCTGGGTGCGCCGCCCGTCCGGGTCCCAGATCTCCAGGTCGTAGCCGTTGGGCCGCACCTTCATCAGCTCGCGGCCGGCGAGCTTCGCCTCCTCCTGCAGGCGATCCTCGAGGGCCTGGTCGAAGGCGGGATCGTCCCGGATGACCTCCCGGATGGCCCCGGCCGCCGTGACCCAGCCGAGCATCTGGTCGCGGCTGATGGAGTCCTCCCAGATGTAGTCCGGGTACTCGCCCGAGCGATCCTCGCGCCACTCGCCGTTGTTCTTCGGCTGCGGCAGCGGCGTGCCGTCCTCGTCGGCCAGGGGCGTGGTCTCGATGTGGGAGCCCCCGGGCAGGTCGCTGCGGGTGTAGCCGCGGGCGATCATGCCCGGCTCGCCCGTGACGGCCATGGCGCGGAAGAGCCCCTCGATGCCCGTGAGCAGAAGCTGCCGCGCGCGCTCCACCTCCTCGGCCGGGTAGCCCTGGTCTCGCAGGACCCCGTAGCGGAAGGCGTCCGCCGCGATGCCCACGCCGCCGTACAGCCCGGCGACCTTGTGGTGGCGCGTGATGACGTCGTGGACCGCCGACTTCCCGGCCCAGGCGTCGAAGTCCCAGCCGTCCTCCTCCTGGACCCACTGCTCCACGAGGGCCCGGTCGCCGGCGTGGTCCACGTCGATGGAGACGTCCGTGTTCACGCCGGTCGCGGCGGCGTTGAAGGCGTGCCACAGGCGCTCGTAGTCCCGGGTCTTGGCGGCGAGGTCCGCGTCGAAGCCCTCCTCGCACGGGCCGGGCAGGAGGTAGGTGCCCGTGTACTCGAAGTCCTCGCAGTCCGGGTGCTCGGTCACCTGCGGGCCGGCGTCCGGCTCCGAGGATCCTCCGTCGTCGCCTCCGCAGGCGACGAGGAGCAGGGCGGCGGTCAGCGTGGGGGCCAGGGCTCGGCGCAGGATCATCGGGTCTCCCTCCTTCGGAGGCCCGGTGTATCGCACGAACCGCCCTCGGCTCCAACCGGGACGCTACGCTCGCGTCACCCGCCCGCGAAGCTCCAGGGGGGTGCGCGCGCCGCAGACGAAGTGGACGACCCGCAGGGTGTGGACGAAGTGGTCGATGGTCTCGACGACCGCGTCCACGCCGTCGCTCGCTGCGAGGAGGAAGGGGCGCGCGCAGGCGACGGCGTCCGCGCCCAGGGCGAGGGCGGTGGCCATCTCCTCGGCCGTGCGGAGGCCGCCGGAGGCGATGACCGGGCGGCCGTCCGAGAAGGCCTCGCGGCAGGCCAGGAGGCTGTCGACGGTGGGCACTCCGAACCCGGCGAGCGCGATGCCCGCGGTGCGCGACAGGGGCGCCTCGCTGCGCAGGGCCTCCACCTTGGCCCAGGAGGTGCCGCCGACGCCGGCCGTCTCCACGCCGGCGAGGGGGAGATCGGCCAGGCGGCGGGCGGTGTCCGGGCCGATGCCGGCGCCCACCTCCTTGGCGAAGACGGGGACCGGGATGTCGGGCACGGCCGCGCGGATCCGCTCGGTGAGGCCCCGGAAGTCCGTGTCCCCCTCGGGCTGGATGGCCTCCTGGAGGGGGTTCAGGTGGAGGTTGAGCGCGTCCGCCTCGAGGATCTCCACCAGGCGCGCGGCGTCCGCGCCCGTGACCCCGTAGTTGAGCTGGACCGCGCCCAGGTTGGCGAAGACCAGCGCGTCGGGGGCCACGTCGCGGACCTGGAAGGAGGGGGCTGTCTCGGGCTTTTCCAGGGCGACCCGCCCGGAGCCGAGCGCCAGCCCCACGTCGCGGGCCTGCGCGGCCTCGGCGAGCGTGCGGTTGATGCGCCGGGCCTCGTCGGTGCCCCCGGTCATGGCCCCGATGATCAGCGGCGCCGCCAGGCGTTTGCCGGCCAGGTCCGTGGACAGGTCCACGTCGTCCAGGGCGATCTCGGGCAGGGCGCGGTAGCCCAGGCGCCACGCCGCGAAGCCGCCGGAGACGCCGGACTCGGCGGTGTCGTCCCGGCAGATGTCCAGGTGCTCGGTCTTCCGATTGACGATGTCGCTCATGGCCCGCGGGCACTAGCACGCGGTCGGCCGGCGAGGCAACCCGAACCGCGCCGCCCACCAGGGCGGTCGCAAAGTCGACCGCCCTCCCTTGCCCTTGCCCTTGCCCTTGCCCTTGCCCTTGCCCTTGCCCTTGCCCTTGCCTGCTCTCAGACGCGCAGAACCCATCGTTTCCGAGCGGGTGCAATCCAGCGCCGGGCGCCGTACCGCCGCGCGGCCCACGCTTCTCCGACTTTGCGATTGCCCTGCGCCGCCAACCGCCCCCTCCGGGGTGCTCGTCCATGATCTGGATCACGAATGATCACGTCGCGAACGTGTTCGCCCGGAGGCGGTCGCAGCAGCCGTGAACGCGTTCCAATATGCCGGTCGGCACTTCGGTGTGAACGTGTTTCTCCCTCGCCCCGGCCAGGCGATGCGGGCGGTGAACGTGTTGCAGTAGCGGCCTGGATGGAGCGAAACGGGTTCTGGCACCGGATGTCGGGAGTGATATGAACGCGTTCCATTTCCGGCGGTCCGGGAAGTGCCGAACATGTTTCATTACGCCTCCAGAGCGACCGCTCGGACTCGCGTTTCCCCGATCCGGAGCTCGGGAGGCAACATTCTGCACCGTCCATAACCTGCTGGAATTGCGCCATTATCCCCCGCATGCGTCGCCAGGGGAGCGGATCGGAGCCTCCGGAGCCTGTTGCAGGCCCCATGGCGAGCCTGTATAGGCGGCGTCCATGGAACATTGGACCTGGTGCAAATCCCTCCTCGGGGACGTGTCGCGGACGTTCGCGATCCCCATCGGAATGCTGCGGTCGGGCCTCGAGGAGGCCGTGACGTGCGGCTACCTCCTGTGCCGCGTCGTCGACACCATCGAAGACGACGGCCGCCTGTCCGTCGAGGAAAAGGACGCCCTGTTCGAGCGCTTCCTCCGGGCCGTGGAGGGCGCGGAGGAGCCCGAGGTCTTCGCCCGGGCCATGGAGGACGTGTCCGGCGACGGGCCCGAGCTGGAGCTGGCGCGAAACCTGCCCCGGGTCATGGGCGTGCTCGGGGCCTTGCCCGAGGCCCTGCAGCGCGTCGTCGTCCGCTGGGTGGGGGAGATGGGCCGCGGCATGGCCCTGTACGCCCACCGGCCGGCCGGGGAGGACGGCCTGGTCGCCCTGTCCACGCTCCACGACCTGGAGCGGTACTGCTACTTCGTGGCCGGGACCGTGGGGCACATGCTCACGGATCTCTTCACCGAGGAGCTGGACCTGGACGCGGCCCGCGAGCACGCCCTGCGCACCCACGCCGAGGAGTTCGGGCTGGGGCTCCAGCTCGTGAACATCCTCAAGGACGTCACCGACGACCGGGAGCGGGGCTGGTGTTTCATCCCCAGGCTCGTCTGCGCGGACCAGGGCCTGGAGGTCCGCGACCTGACCGACGCGGACAAGCGTGAGCGGGCGCACCGGGCCCTGGCGCCGGTGTTCGACCGGGCCGAGCGCGCCCTGGACGCGGCCTTCGCCTACTGCCTGGCCATCCCGCCCTCCGAGGAGGACGTGCGGCGGTTCTGCCTGCTCCCGCTGTGGATGGCGGTGCGGACGCTGCACGTCGCGCGGGGCAACGACGCCCAGCTCCGCGCCGGCGCGCCGGTGAAGATCACACGCGACGAGGTCCGGGCCATCGTCCGCGACTGCATGGCCCGCTGCGGGGACGACGAGGCCCTGGTGGACGGGTTCGCCGCGCTGGCTGCGCCCGACTGGCCCGAGCGGGTCGCCGCCCGAGCCGCCGCACGCCACGAGGAGGTCGCCCAGTGAACATGAAGCGTATCCCCACCCCGTCCGAGTGGATGGCGGATCGGCGCGCCCGGGTCGAGGAGGCCCTCCGCGCCTCGTCGCCCGCCGGCACGGACTGCCCGGACACCCTGCGCGAGGCCATGTCCTACGCGCTGTTGGCGGGCGGGAAGCGGCTGCGGCCCATCCTGGCCCTCGCCGGGGCCCGGGCCGTGGGAGGCGCGGAGGACGACGCCATGGCCGCCGCGCTGGCGGTCGAGCACGTCCACACCTACTCGCTGGTGCACGACGACCTGCCCGCGATGGACGACGACGACCTCCGCCGCGGCAAGCCCACGACCCACAAGGTCTACGGTGAGGGCATGGCCGTCCTGGTGGGCGACGCCCTGCTGACGCGGGCGTTCGAGCTCCTGTCCGACCCGGATTTCGTCACGCGCGTCGGCGCCGACCGGGCCGTCCGGGTGCTCAGCGAGCTGAGCACGGCGGCCGGGGCCTGCGGCATGGTCGGCGGGCAGGTGGTCGACATCGAGAGCGAGGGGCGGGCCGTCGAGCGCGACACGCTCCTGCGCCTGCACCGCCTGAAGACGGGCGCGCTCATCCGGGCGTCCGTGGTGGGCGGGGCGCTGGCGGCCGGCGGTCGGGGCGACCAGGTGGACGCCCTGCGCACCTACGGCGAGCGCGTGGGCCTGGCCTTCCAGGTCGTGGACGACGTCCTCGACGTGGTGGCCGACACGGAGACCCTGGGCAAGCCCCAGGGCAGCGACGCCCGGAACGAGAAGACGACCTTCGTCACGCTGCTCGGCGTCGACGGGGCGCGCGGGCGGGCCCGGGAGCTGGTGGCGGAGGCCAAGGACGCCCTGGAGTCCTTCGGAGACGCCGCGGCGCCGCTCCGGGCCGTCGCCGACTTCATCGAGCAGCGGACGCACTGACACCGAGGGGGAGGGGAGATGGCCGCGAAGAAGACCGCGAAGAACAGAAAGCCCGCGAAGAAGTCGAGCGGATTGGTCCTGGTCACCGGGGCCGCCGGACACCTGGGCGCGAACCTGGTGCACCGGCTCCTGGACGACGGCGAGGACGTCCGGGTGTTCCTGCGCACGGGCGACGACAACAGCGCCATGGAGGGCCTGGACGTGGAGCGGGCCTGGGGCGATCTCCGCGACCCCGCCGCGACCCGGCGCGCCGTCGAGGGCGTGGTGCGCATCTACCACGTGGCCGCGAAGGTCTCGACCATCGACGGGACCCCGGAGCACAAGCGCGAGATCTGGGAGTGCAACGTCCTCGGGACGCGGCACGTGCTCCAGGCCGCCCTGGCCGAGGGCGTCGAGCGGGTGGTCGTGACCGGCTCGTTCAGCGCCGTCGGCCATCACATGGAGGACGCCTCCAAGCCGGCCGACGAGTCGGTGCCCTTCTTCCCCTTCGAGCGGGCCATGCCCTACGAGCGGTCGAAGGTCCTCGTGGAGCTGGAGGCCCACAAGGCCATCGCCGAGGGCCTGGACGTCGTGCTCGCCACGTCGTGCGCCATCGTCGGGCCCCACGATTACCTGCCTTCGCGGATGGGCCGCACGCTCTGCGACTACGCGAACGGAAAGCTCCGGGCCTACGTGCCTGGTGGGTTCGAGTTCGTCGCCGCCCGCGACATCGTCGAGGGCCACGTCCTGGCCATGGACAAGGGCCGCACCGGCCACAAGTACATCTTCAGCACGCAGTTCCTGACCCTGGACGACATGCTGGACGTCTTCGAGGACGTCACGGGCGTGCCGAAGCCGAAGCTGAAGCTGCCGGCGCGCGTGATGGGCGCCTTCTCGGAGGTCGCCAGCTTCGTCCTGAGCCGCGCGATGCCGCGGTTCCCGCAGCGGCTCACGCCGGGGGCCATCCGGCTGCTCCAGCTCCGCCGCCACGCGGACATCTCCAAGGCCCGTGAGGAGCTCGGCTACGAGCCGACCAGCATCCCCGACGCCGTCCGGGAGCAGTACGCCTTCTTCTGGGAGCGCGGCGCCGTCACGAACCCGAAGGCGCGCCCCCCGATCCTGCCCCCCCGATCCGACGACGACCACGCCCGGCGCAGCGCAGCCTGAGCGAGGAGGACCCCATGACCATCGCCAACGCCGACCAGCAGAGCCCGCCGCCCCGCTTCGAGGAGGCGCGGAACACGCGCCAGAAGGTCCGCGCCGCCGGCCTGGACCCGGACTACTGGTACGCCGTCGAGCACGCCGACCGCCTCGAGCCGGGCGAGGTGGTCGAGACGAAGTTCTGGGGGCAGTCCATCGCCATCTTCCGCACGGAGGAGGGCGAGCTGCACGCCATCGCCAACCGCTGCGCCCACCGGCAGCTCAAGCTGACGACCGGGCACGTGAGCGGCTGCAACCTGGTGTGCCCGTACCACGGCTGGGCCTACGACGGCGCCGGCAAGGTGGTGGACATCCCCCACAGCCTCTTCGGCCGCAAGATGCCGAAGTTCAAGGTGCCGAGCTATCCCCTTCAGGTGCGCTACGGGCTGGTGTGGATCTTCCCGGGCGACCCGGAGATGGCCGAGGAGCGGAAGATCCCGGACATCCCGGAGCTGGAGGGGCCGGACCGCTGGGCCTGCGTCCCCGTGTCGATGACCATCAAGGGCCACCACTCGATGATCATCGACAACGTCAGCGACTTCACCCACGCGTACCTGCACCGCAAGTACCGGCCCTTCGACGACGCGGAGCTGACGCGGCTCGAGACCATCGGCGACGACGTCCACCTCGAGTACGACACGTTGGTCGGCCGCGGGAAGATCTCCGGGCTGTTCGTGGACCGCGATGCCGTGAACACGAACCACATGGAGCTCTGCTACGAGTACCCGTACCAGTGGTCGAACACGGACGGGCAGATCAAGCACTGGCTCTTCGTGCTGCCCATCGACGAGCGCACCACGAAGACCTTCTTCCTGTTCTACTTCAAGGCGCTGAAGATCCCGTTCCTGCCGGTGCACATCCCGCGGCAGGTGATGACGCCCGTGCTCAAGGTGGCCAACGAGGTCCTCATCAAGCCGCTGCTGAGCCAGGACGTCTACGCCGTCGAGGCCGAGCAGGAGGGGTGGGAGGCCCACTGGGACAAGCCCCTGGCGGAGCTGAACCCCGCCGTGAAGGCGTTCCAGGAGGTCACCATCCGCAAGTGGGAGGAGTACCTGGAGCGCACCGGCAGCGGGAAGGACAAGCGCTCGGGGAGCGGGAAGGCCAAGCGCTCCGGCTCCAAGCGCCGTGCCGGCTCCGCCGGCCGCAAGGGAGACTCCGCGAAGAAGAAGCTGGAGGCCACGGCATGAGCGCGACCGTCCTCGAGCCCGTCCGCGACGAGGCCCCCTCGTCCCGCATCCCCGGCTTCTACAAGCTGGACGTGGACGCCCGCCACGCGGAGCTGAAGGCCCGCTTCGGGCTCACCGACGAGGAGCTGGACACCCTGCGCCTCGGCTCCTGCCTCGGCGTCGAGCGCGCCGACAAGATGGTCGAGAACTGCGTCGGCGTCTTCGGGATGCCCATCGGCCTCGGCCTCAACTTCGTGGTCAACGACCGCGACTACACCGTCCCGATGGTGGTGGAGGAGCCCTCCGTGGTCGCCGCGGTGAGCAACTCCGCGCGCCTGGTCCGGGAGGCCGGCGGCTTCGACGCCGACGCGGACGACTCCGTGATGATCGGCCAGATCCAGGTCCTCGAGGTCCCCGACCACGAGGCCGCCGTCGCCGCCATCCAGCGCCACCGCGAGGAGCTGCTGGAGCGGGCCGACCTCATCCACCCGAACATGCGCCGCCGCGGCGCCGGGGCCCGGGACATCGAGGTCCGCTGGCTGCCGGAGCCGTTCCCCATGCTGGTCGTGCACCTGCTGGTGGACTGCTCCGACGCCATGGGCGCCAACGCCATCAACGCCATGAGCGAGGGCCTGGCGCCGCGCATCGAGGAGCTGACCGGCGGGCGCGTGAACCTGCGCATCCTGTCCAACCTGGCCGACCGCCGCTGCGCCCGGGCGTCCTGCGCCATCCCGGAGGATCTGCTGGCGAGCAAGGGTGCCACCGGGGCCGACGTGGCCCAGCAGATCGTGGAGGCCTGGCAGTTCGCCGCCGTGGACCCGTACCGCGCGGCGACCCACAACAAGGGCGTCATGAACGGCGTGGACGCCGTGGCCATCGCCACCGGCAACGACTGGCGCGGCGTGGAGGCGGGGGCCCACGCCTTCGCCTCGCGGAGCGGCCGCTACACGTCGCTCACCCGCTGGTGGCGGGAGGACGGCGCGCTCCACGGCTCCATCGAGCTGCCCATGGCCGTCGGCACCGTCGGAGGGTCGACCAAGGTGCACCCGGCGCTGCAGGTCATGCGGAAGATCCTCGACGTGGAGGGCGCCCGCGAGCTGGGCATGGTCATGGCCGCGGTGGGTCTGTCCCAGAACCTGGGCGCCATCCGCGCGCTGGCCACCGAGGGCATCCAGCGGGGGCACATGAGCCTCCACGCCCGCTCCGTCGCCCTGGCCGCCGGGGCGGAGGGTCACGAGGTGGAGACCATCGCCGCGAAGCTCGTCGAGCTCGGCCGCATCAAGCAGGACGTGGCCGAGGATCTGCTGGCGGAGGCGCGCGGTGGCTGAGGTGCTCGACACCATCACGCCGCGCTCGCTCCTCGAGTCGGCGGCCATCCTGGGCGGCTTCCTCGCCTTCCTGTTCGTCGGCTCGCGGCTCGTCCCGGGGCGGACGATCCAGGGCGTGGAGCTGGAGGACGGAACCCGCAAGAGCTACACCCTGAACGGGCTGTGGCTGTTCCTGCTGAGCCTGGGCGTCGCCGGCCTCGGCCAGTGGCAGGGCTGGTGGAGCCTGTCCGGGCTGGTCGAGCGCTTCGCGCCGCTGTTCGTGGTGACCAACGTCTTCGCGTTCGGGCTGACGTTTCTGCTGTGGCTCCAGGGCAAGGACAAGCCGGGCGCCGACCGCGACCCGAAGGGCGGCCTCGGCGGCGTGCTCCGAGAGCTGTTCATGGGCGTGGAGCTGAACCCCACCTGGTGGAAGGTGGACCTCAAGATGTTCAGCTACCGGCCCTCCCTCATCGGGCTGGCCATGTTCAACCTGGGCTTCGCGGTCCTGCAGGTGGAGCGCCACGGAGAGCTGTCGACCGCGATGATGCTCTACCAGGCGTTCACGCTCACCTACGTCTTCAACTACTTCCAGTTCGAGTACGGGATGGTGTTCACCTGGGACGTCATCGCCGAGAACTTCGGCTGGATGCTGATCTGGGGCGACTACGCCTTCCTGCCCTACCTCTACTGCATCTCGGGCTGGTTCCTCGTCGACGCGACCGGGCCGATGCACCCGGCGGCCGTGGCGGGCCTCGTGGGGCTGTTCCTGTTCGGATTCTGGCTGTTCCGGGGCGCCAACGAGCAGAAGCACCGCTTCAAGATGGACCGGAGCGCGCGCATCTGGGGCAGGCCGGCCGAGACCGTCGGCGGACGGCTCCTGGTGAGCGGGTTCTGGGGCATCGGCCGCCACCTGAACTACACGGGCGAGATCTGCATCTACCTCGCCTTCACGGCCACCACGGGCTTCGACTCCTGGGTGCCGTGGATCCTGCCGGCCTGGCTCATCAGCCTGCTCGTCCACCGCGCCTGGCGGGACGACCAGCGCTGCCGCGCCAAGTACGGCGACCTGTGGGACGCGTACACCGCCCGCGCCCGCTTCAAGATGATCCCCTTTTTGTATTGATGGGAGGCCGCGCATGACCGCCGAGGCCCACGCCACCGCCGAGCCGAACCTGCACGTCCACTCCGGGCGCCGGCCGATCCCGCGCCTCGAGGGCGGGCTGCCCTTCCTGGGGCACGCCCGGCCGTTCGGCCGCGACCCCATGGCCTTCCTGGAGGAGGCCCGCCGCCGCCTGGGCAACGTCTTCTCCTTCACCGTCGGCGGGAAGGACTTCGTGCTCTACGCGGGCCCGGAGGCCCACGAGGCGTATTTCCGCGCCTCCGAGGATCACCTGAACGCCAAGCGGGTCTACCAGTTCACCGTCCCCATCTTCGGGCGCGGCGTGGCCTACGACGCCAGCCGGGAGATCATGGACGAGCAGCTGGGCTTCCTCTTCCCGGCGCTGCGCGAGTCCCGGATGCGGACCTACGCGCAGAAGATGCACGACGAGATCGTCGCCTACACCGACGCCTGGGGCGACGAGGGCGAGATCGACCTCCCCGTCGCCACCAACGAGCTGACCGTGAACATCGCCGCGCGCTGCCTGCTGGGCGACGAGATCCGCGAGCGCTTCGACGAGGACTTCGCGGGCCACTATCACGACCTCCAGGCGGGCATCAACACGATCGGCTTCTTCCTGCCGCGCCTGCCCACGCCGCGCCATCGCCGCCGCGACAAGGCCCGGAAGGCCGTGGCGAGGCTCATCAGCGGCATCCTCGCCGAGCGCCGCCGCGCCGGCGTCGACCGCGAGGACTTCATGCAGACCCTCATGGAGGCCCGCTACAAGGACGGCCGCGCGCTGTCGGACGACGAGATCACCGGCATCCTGCTGACGGTGCTCTTCGGCGGGCAGCACACGAGCGCCGTCCTCGCCGCGTGGACCGGCATCGAGCTGATGCAGCACCCGCAGCACGTCGGCCCCATCCGGGAGGAGATCGACGCCCTGTACGGCGACGGCGAGGCCCTGACGCGCCAGACGCTGAAGAAGCAGGAGGTGCTCCACCGCGCCGTCATGGAGTGCGAGCGGATGCACCCGCCGCTCATCATGCTCATGCGCAAGGTGCTGAAGCCCTTCGAGTACGACGGGATGGTGGCCGAGGCGGGCTCCCTCGCCATGGTCTCCCCGGGCATCGCCCACCGGATGCCGGAGGTCTTCCGGGATCCGCACCGCTTCGACCCGGATCGCTTCGCGCCGCCGCGGGAGGAGCACAAGCAGGCCACCTACACCCTCATCGGGTTCGGCGGCGGCAAGCACAAGTGCATCGGCATGGGCTTCGGCTACATGCAGCTCGAGGCCATCTGGACGGTGCTGCTCGACCGCTTCGACTTCGAGCTGGCGACCCCCGCCCCCAAGGCGGACTACGGCACCTGGGTCACCGGCCCGGAGCAGCCCTGTCGCGTCCGCTACCGCCGCAGGAAGTAGCCGATGTCGTCCACGCCCCACATGCGCCCCGCCATGGGCCGATACGACGTCGCCGTGGTCGGGGGCGGACCCGTCGGCTGTGTCGCCGCGCTGGCCCACGCCCGCCGGGGCGCCCGCGTCCTCGTGCTGGAGGCGAACCCCAAGGCGTCGCGCCGCCTGGCCGGCGAGTGGCTGCACCCCCCGGCCGTGGACGTGCTGCGCCGCATGGGCGTCTCGCTGCCCTACGCCGACGCGCCGTATCCCACCGGGCAGGGCTTCGTGCTCCACCCGGACGACGGCGGCGCGCCCTTCGTGCTGCCCTACGCCCACGGCGGCCTCGGCTTCGCCGTCGAGCACGACGACCTGGTGGCGGCCATCCGGGAGACCGCCACGGCGCACCCGAACGTGGTCTTCGTACCCTGGGCGCGGGTCTCCCGGATCGAGGGTCAGCGCGTCGTCTACGAGCGCCGCGGCCGCCCCGGCGAGGTGGTCGTGCACGCCGGCCTCATCGTCGGCGCAGACGGTCGCTCCTCCATCGTCCGCGAGACGCTGGGGCTGCCGGTGGACCACACGACGTGCTCGCGCATGGCCGGCGTGCTCCTGCGCGGCGCGGAGCTGACCCACGAGGGCTTCGGGCACGTCTTCCTGGGCGGACCCGGCCCGGTGCTCGCCTATCGCATCGGCCCGGATCTCATCCGGCTGTGCATCGACGTGCCCCGCGACCAGGCGCGGACGCGGGACAAGCTCGCCTGGCTCCACGACGCCTTCACGCCGGTCCTCCCCGAGCCCCTGCGTCCGGCCTTCCGCCAGGCCCTGCTGGACAAGCAGGTCCTGTGGGCCGCCAACCAGGTGCGCCCGAGGCTGTATCGCGGCCGCCCGGGCATGGTGCTCGTGGGGGACGCCTGCGGGCACTACCACCCGCTCACCGCGGCCGGGATGACCCTGGGCTTCGGAGACGCGGAGACGCTGGCGGAGGCGCGCAGCTTCCGCACCTGGAGCCTCCAGCGGCGCCGCGACACCCGCGCGCCCGAGATGCTCGCCGTGGCGCTGTACGAGGTCTTCGCGGACCAGGCCGACGAGGCGGTGGCCATCCGGCGCGCCGTCTACCGGATGTGGCGGGAGATGCCGGCCGAGCGCCGCCGCACCATGGACTACCTTGCGTGCCAGGACCGGCGCCTCCGCGCCTTCGGCGGGTCGTTCACCAAGGCCGTCCGATACGCCGTCGACGAGCTGGGGCGCCATGCCCTGTCCGGCGGCGACTGGGGCCACGCCCTGCAGGTGACCCGGGACCTCCTGGGCCGCATGGGCTGGCTCACGGCCGGCATCCTGCACCTCCGTCCTCCCACCGCGACCGCGAACCTGCGGGCGATGGCGGAGGACGGTGCGTTCGAGAGAGCGCTCCACGCCTCGCGGCCATCGGCCGAGGTCGTCGAGCTCTCGCGCGATCGACTCCCCTCCGTCGCCGAGAGCTCTCCGCCCGATGCCCTGGCCCGGGGCGTGGAGTCGCTCCTCGAGCACCAGCGCGACGACGGCTCCTGGGAGGGCGAGGTCGTCTGGTGCCCGATGCTCCCCGCCCAGTACGTCCTCGCCTGCCACGCGATGGGACGGGCCATCCCCGCGGAGCGCCGCCGCCGGCTGCTGCTGCAGTTCGAGCGCACGCGCCTGGAGGACGGCGCCTGGGGCCTCCACGCGCACTCCGACGCCTACCTCTTCACGACGACGCTGGTCTACGCGGCCGCGCGGCTTCTGGGCGTCGCCGCGGACGACCCGCTGGTCGCCCGGGCGCGGGACTTCATCGAGCGCGAGGGCGGCGCGGTGGGCGTCCCGTCCTGGGGCAAGCTCTGGCTCGCCCTGGTCGGGCTGTACGAGTGGGAGGGCGTGAACGCCGTGTTGCCGGAGGTCTGGCGCCTGCCCGAGAGCCTGCCGCTGCACCCCGGCAACTACTACTGCCACACGCGGCTCATCTACCTGGCCATGGCGACCGTCTACGCGAGCCGTCACCGGGCGCCGCTCACCCCGACGACGCTCGCGCTGCGCCACGAGCTGTTCCCGCAGGGCTGGGACCGGGTGGACTGGGCCGCCGCGAAGAACACGGTCCGGCCGGAGGAGCTGCACACGCCCCACAGCGCGGCGCTGAAGCTGATGTATCGGGCGTCGGCGGTGGCCGAGAAGCTCCACGACCCGGAGGCCCGCGCCGATCTGCTCGCCGACCTGCGGGAGCGCATCCGCTGGGAGCTTCGCACCACGGATCACACCAGCATCTCGCCGGTGAGCGGGCTGCTGAACCTGGTCGCCCTGTGGCTCCACGACCCGACCGACCTGGACCTCCAGCGCGGCCTCCAGCGGTTCGAGGGCTGGATCCGCGAGGACGACGAGGACGGCACGCGCATCGCCGGGGCACGGAGCGCCTCGTGGGACACGGCCTTCGCCGTCCAGACCCTGACCGCCGCGGCGCCCCACGTGGACGTGTCCGACGGGCTGCGGCGGGGCACCGGCTTCCTGCGCAGCCAGCAGATCCGCAGGACCTTCGAGGGCTACGCCGAGCACCACCGCGTCGACCCGAAGGGCGGCTGGTGCTTCGCCGGGGACTGGCACGGCTGGCCGGTGAGCGACTGCACCGCGGAGGCCCTGGAGGCCCTGCTGTCGGTCGAGCATCTCGACACGGACGATCCGGAGGTGGCCGCGCAGGTGGACGACGCCGCGCGCTTCATCCTCCGCACCCAGAACGCCGAGGGCGGGTTCGGCAGCTACGAGGCGCGGAAGACCGCGATGACCCTCGAGTGGATGAACCCCGCCGAGATGTTCGGCGACTCCATGACCGAGCACTCCTACGTGGAGTGCACGGCCTCGTGCATCGCGGCCCTCGCCGCATTCCGGCAGCATCGTACGGGGGCGCTGTCGGACGCGGCGGGGGCTGCGGTGGCTTCCGCGGCGGCCTGGCTCCGCAGGGCCCAGCGGCCCGACGGCTCCTGGCCCGGCGTGTGGGGCGTGAGCTTCGTCTACGGGACGCTCTTCGGGATCCGCGGCCTCCGCGCGGCGGGCGCTCCGGTGACGGACCCGGCGCTCCGCAAGGCCTGCGCCTGGCTGCTGGAGCGCCAGCGACCGGACGGGGGCTGGGGGGAGCACCACTCCACGTGCCTGCGGGGAGAGTACGTGGAGCACGAGGAGAGCCAGGTCATCCAGACGGCCTGGGCGCTGAGCGCGCTGCTCGCCGCCCACGAGCCCGACTGGTCGGCCCTGGACCGTGGCGCGCGCTGGCTGGCCGCGATGCAGGGCGACGACGGCGAGTGGCCCCGACAGGACATGGCGGGCGTGTTCTTCCACACCGCCCTGCTCGAGTACGAACACTATCGACGCTACTTCCCCGTGTGGGCCCTGGCCCTGTTCGAGACGCGGCGCAGGGTGCGCCTCGACGGCTCGCAGCAGGACCGGCGCCCCGTGGCGGGACGGAGGAGGACCTCGTGAGGATCCGACGACAAAGCACCCAGGCCACCGCGGACGAGTACCTTGGCTTCCACGACGAGGCCACCGGCGGCGACCTGGACAAGCGGAAGTCCGCGTACGCCACCATGATCAACCACTACTACGACCTGGTCACGGACTTCTACGAGTTCGGCTGGGGCCAGTCGTTCCACTTCTCCGTGCGCCGCCCCGGCGAGTCGTTCAAGGAGGCCACCGCCGCCCACGAGCGCTTCCTGGTGGAGTCCATGGGCGCCCGCCCCGGCATGCGCATCGTCGACGTCGGCTGCGGCGTCGGCGGCCCCATGCGGACCTTCGCCCGCACCGCCGGGTGCGAGGTGGTCGGCGTCAACAACAACGCCTACCAGATCGAAAAGGGTGAGAAGCACAACCGGAAGGCCGGCGTGGACGGCCTGTGCTCGTTCGTGAAGGCCGACTTCATGAGCCTGCCCTTCGAGGACGGCGCCTTCGACGGCGCCTACACCATCGAGGCGAGCTGTCACGCGCCCGACAAGGTGGCGCTGTTCCGCGAGCTCCTGCGGGTGATGAAGCCCGGCGCCGAGTTCGTGGGCTACGAGTGGTGCCTGACGGACCGCTTCGACGCCGGCGACGCGGAGCACCGGCGCATCAAGAAGGGCATCGAGGAGGGCGACGCCCTCCCGGACATCGCCCGCACCCACGAGGTGGACGAGGCGCTGCGCGAGGCCGGCTTCGAGCTGATCGACGCCCGCGACCGCGCCCTGGAGTGCCACCCGTCGACGCCCTGGTATCTCCCCCTGACCGGCGAGGAGCGGACCCTGTCCAGCATCCCGCGGACGCCCGTGGGTCGCAGCGTCACCAACGTCGCCACCCGCGTGATGGAGCGCCTCCGCATCGCCCCGGAGGGCACGACGGCCGTCTCCTCCTTCCTGAACGCCGCCGCCGACTCCCTCGTGGAGGGCGGCCGCACCGGCATCTTCACGCCCATGTACTACTTCCGGGTCCGCAAGCCCGAGTAGGACTCCTCTTCCAAGTCGACAATCTCGCGCCAGGCCGCCAAGGCGCAAAGGCGCAGGCCCATGAACGGGCATGCCGGACTCGTCTCCGGACGGCCGAGCCACATCGATCGTGGCTCCGTCCGCCGATGCGTCCCCGGTGCCCGGTTTCCCTCGGCGTCTTCGCGCCTTTGCGCGAGCCCATCTTCCTCCGATCCCCGACCCCAGGAGCCAGCTCATGACCCAGCCCGGACTCAGCGGACTCTCCGTCTACGTCCCGCCCCTCCGCGTGAACCTCGAGGACTGGTGTGACTGGAACGACAAGCCCTGGCCCAAGATCCGCAAGGTGGTCGGCCGCAGCTTCCGCATCCCCGGCCCGCGCGAGTCCATCTACACCATGGCGGCCAACGCGGTCCTGCGCCTCGTCGAGGCCTACGAGATCGACCCGCGCGACGTGGGCTTCCTGGGCTTCGGCACGGAGTCCAGCACCGACAACTCCGCCGGCGCCATCATCGTGAAGGGCATGGTGGACCGCGCCCTGGAGGAGCTCGGCGAGCCGCGCCTGGCCCGGAGCTGCGAGGTGCCCGAGTTCAAGCACGCGTGCCTCGGCGGCATCTACGCGCTCAAGGCCGCCACGCGCTACCTGGGCCACGACGGCCGGGACAAGAAGGCCATCGTGGTCTGCGGCGACATCGCCGAGTACGCCCGGGGCTCGTCCGGCGAGCAGACCCAGGGCGCCGGCGCGGTCGCGATGCTCCTCGAGGCCGAGCCGAAGCTCATGGCCGTGGACCTCGCCCACGCCGGAAGCTCCGCGGACTACCGGGGCGGCGACTTCCGCAAGCCGGTGCGCCGCCACTTCATGGACGGCTACGAGCCCGGCGCCTCGCGCCTGCACGACTTCCCGGTCTTCAACGGGCGGTACTCGACCTACTGCTACCTGGACGCGACCATCCGGGCCGCCGACGACCTCGTCGACCGCCTGGAGACCACGCCGCGGGCGCTGTACGACTCCCTCGAGGGGCTGTTCTTCCACCGGCCGTACCACATGATGCCGGTGCAGGCGATGGCGGCCATGCACGTCTGGGGCCTCGCCCGGAACCCCGAGGACCACGACGACCTGCGCGCCCTCTGCGAGGCAGCGGGCGAGGACTTCGACGCCGTCCTCGCCGAGACCTCGACGGAGCCCGACCTGTACGCCCGCTTCGTGGACGGGCAGGGCGGCGAGGACCCCCACCCGGCCATCTCCAACGTGGCCCGCGCCTACCGGAAGTCCGACGCCTTCGAGACCTTCCAGGCCGAGAAGATGTCCCTGGGCGCGGACGCCATGCGCGACCTGGGCAACCTCTACACCGCGGCCCTGCCGGCCTGGATCGCCGCCGGCCTGGAGCACGCCGCCGTCGAGGGCCTGTCCCTGGACGACGCCCCGTTCCTCCTCGTGGGCTACGGCTCCGGGGACGCCGCCGAGGCCATCCCCACGCGCCTGGTCCCCGGCTGGAAGGAAGCCGCCCGCCGCATTGGCTTCGCGGACGCCCTGGCCGACCCCATCGACCTGACGCAGGCCCAGTACGAGGCCCTCCACGACGGCCGCCACGCGGACGTGGACGCCACGCCCACCGGCTTCGTGGTCGAGCGCGTCGGCGAGTCCGACGACCCGTCCCACCAGGACATCGGCCTGGAGTACTACCGGTACGTGCGGTAGGGGCGCATCGCTCCTCGTCGAGGAGGTCCACCCGAACGACGTCGGGTGGTCGACGCGTCCGGCGGACCGGCGAATTCGTGGACGCTCAGACCATCCGCTCCACGTCCAGGAGCATGGCGCGGACGTGCTCCGTGGCGCTGGTGGAGGCGTTGTGGCGGACCACGGCGTCCAGGATGCGCTCGGCGTCGGGCGCGGGCACCGTCGTGAAGAGGACGGCGGAGGCGCCCGGGTGGGCGCGGGTCTCCAGGTGCCTGCCGCCGGAGGGGCCGGCCCCGAGTGCGTGCGGGAACTCCGTGTAGTGCTCGACGCCGCAGCGGGCGATGAGGTCTCGCATGGCCTCGAGCACGAAGTCCGCGCCGGTCAGGACGACCATCTTGGTGGGTTCGCTCATGCCGCCTCCGTGGCAGGCTCCGCGGACTCCTGGCGGCCCAGGACCTTCTCCTTCAGGGCGTCGAGCAGGTCGTAGACCACCGGGACGACGACCAGGGTCAGGAGCGTGGAGGTGATGAGGCCGCCGATGACGGCCACGGCCATGGGCGCGCGCTGCTCGCCGCCCTCGGACTGGGCCATGGCCACCGGGATCATGCCGAAGATCATCGCCGCCGTGGTCATGAGGATGGGCCGCAGCCGGACCGGGCCGGCCTCGAGGAGGGCCTCGCGTCGGGGGATGCCCCGCTCGCGGACGGTGTTGGTGTAGTCGACCAGGAGGATGGCGTTCTTGGTCACCAGGCCCATGAGCATGATGAAGCCGATCATCGAGAAGATGTTGAGTGTCATGCCCGTGATGGCCAGGGCGCCGAACGCGCCGGTGACCGACAGGGGCAGCGAGAGCATGATGGTGAAGGGGTGGAGGAAGCTCTCGAACTGCGCCGCGAGGATGAGGAAGACCAGGATGATGGCCAGGATCAGGGCGCGGATCATGTTCACGAAGGACTCCTTCATGGTGTCGCCCCGGCCGGTCCAGTCCGTGGTCAGGTGCGCCGGGACGACCTCGGCCGCCGCCTCGTTGATCTCCTCCACCGCCATGCCGAGGGGCTTGCCCTGGAGGTTGGCGAGGACCGTGACCTGGCGCTGCCGGTTCTGGCGATCGATCTGGGACGGCCCCGCGCCCAGGTCCACGTCCACCACGTCCGCGAGCTTCACGAGCTGGCCCGAGGTGGAGCGGACGGTCAGGTCGCGGATGGCGTTCGGCTCGGCGCGCAGGCGGTCCGGCAGGCGCGCCCGGACGTCGTAGCGGCCCTGGGGCGTCTGGATCTCGCTCGCCTTCTCGCCCGCGAAGAAGGTGCGGAGCGTCATGGCGACCTGGGCGATGGGCACGCCCAGGTCCGCGGCCCGCGGCCGGTCGATGTTCACCTGCACCTCCGGCTTGCCGCCCCGGTAGGTCATGTCCAGATCGACGTAGCCCTCCTCGTCGCGCAGGATCTCGATGAGGTCCGACGCGGCGCCCTGGAGCTCTCCCAGGTCGTTTCCGCGGATGTTGAACTGCACCGCGGCGGAGCGGAAGGCGGAGTTGCCGCCGCCGACGGCCTGGATCTGCTCCACGGCGAACTTCGCGTCGCCCAGCCCGGACAGCTTGGCGCGGACGTGGTTCATGGCCTCGGACTGGCTGAACGCGCGCTGCTTCCTCGGGACCAGGTTCACCTGGACGACGGCCTTGTGGACCTCGCCCTGGGTGCCCGCCCCGATGGTCGTGAACGTCGACGCCACGCCGGGGACCTCGCGGACCTGCCCGGAGACCTCCGAGACATACTCGCGCGTCGTCTCGAGGTCCGTGCCCGTGGGCATCTCCACGCTCAGATTGAACTGGCCGCGATCCTCCTCGGGGAGGAACTCGGTCGGGACCATGCCCAGGAGCTGGAGGCTCGCGGCGAAGATCCCGAAGCCCGCGACGAGGGAGATGACGGGGTGCCGCAGCGAGGCGCCCAGGAGCCCGCGATAGGCCCGGTCCAGGCCGGAGAGCATCCACTCGATGAAGCGGGCGACGGGGTTCTTGGTGCCCCCGTGCGGCTTCAGCAGGCGCGCGGCGTAGGCCGGCGTGATGGTGAACGCGACGAAGAAGGACACGCTCACCGCGAAGGCCACCGTCAGCCCGAACTGCAGGAAGAACCGCCCGATGATGCCCTCCATGATCGCCACCGGGATGAACACGGCGACGATGGAGGCGGTGGTGGCCATGACGGCGAGGCCGATCTCCGACGCCCCGTCCCGCGCGGCCTTGAGCGGCGGCTTGCCCATCTCCAGGTGTCGGTGGATGTTCTCGATGACCACGATGGCGTCGTCGATGAGGATGCCGATGGACAGGGTCAGCGCCAGCATCGTCATGTTGTTGAAGGTGAAGCCCATCGCGTCGATGAACGCGAAGGTCGCGATGACGGAGCTGGGCAGGGCCAGGGCGCTGACGACCGTCGCGCGCCAGTCGTGCAGGAAGAACAGGATGATGAGGATGGCGAGGACGCCGCCGAAGACCAGGTCGAACTGGACGTCCGAGATGGACTTCTGGATGAACGTGGAGTTGTCCACGGGGACGCCGATGCTCACGCCGTCGGGCATCTCCGCGCGCAGGTCGTCCAGGGCGGCGCGGACGGCCTCCGCCACCTCGACCGTGTTGGCGCCGGACTGCTTGCGCACCACCAGGCCGACGGCCGACTCGCCGTCCAGGGCCGCGTGGCTGCGCTTCTCCTCCAGGCCGTCCTCGACCCGGGCGACGTCGCGGATCCGGACCGGGGCGCCGGCCATGGCGGTGACGATGATGTCGCCGAGCTCCTCGGCGGTGTGCACCTGGCCGCGCGTCTTCACCACCATCTCCTGGCGGCCCACGTTCATGCGGCCGCCGGGGATCTCCACGTTCTGCGCGGTCAGGGCCTGGAGCACGTCGCTGGTGGCCAGGCCGTAGCGCTCGAGCTGGTCCGGGCTCAGCCACACGTGGAACTCGCGCTCCTGGTCGCCCACCAGGTCGACGCCGCCGACGCCGCCGAGGGTCTGCAGCTTCCCCTTGATGACGTCGTCGGCCAGGCGGGTCAGCTCGCGCGTGGGCAGCGGGCCCGAGACTGCGAGCGACAGCACGGGAGCCGCCCCGATGTCGAACTTCTCGATGACCGGCGGATCCAGGTCGGCCGGCAGCTCCGTCAGGGCCGCCGACACCTTGTCGCGCACGTCCTGGGCCGCCCGGTCGGCGTCCCGCTCCAGCTCGAACTCGATGACCAGGAGGCCCACGTTCTCCATGGACGTGGAGCGCAGGTTCTTGATGCCGCTGACCTCGCCCACGGCCTCCTCGAGCTTCTCGACCACCTTGGTCTCGATGGTCTCGGGGTCGGCCCCGGGGTACACCGCCGTGACCGTGGCCACGGGGAACTCCACCTCCGGGAAGAGGTCCACGCCGATGCGGGGCAGGGACGCCAGCCCGAAGACCACCAGGGCGCCGACCATCACGGTCGCGAAGACGGGCCGGCGGATGGAGACGTCGGCGAGCTTCATCGGGCGTCCTCCCCGGCGCCGGCCTCCGGTTCTGCCTTCGCCTCTGCCTTCACCTCGGCGTCCACCTCGGGCTCGGGCTCGGGCTCGACGGCCGCCGGCCCGCGGACCGTCATCTCGACGAACAGGCCGGGCCGGAGGAGGCCCTCGGGGTTGTCCAGCTCGATCAGCACGGACTGGGTGCGCGTCGCCGGGTTCACCGATGGCACGATCCGCGTGACCGTCGTGTCCACCTCGTAGTCCAGCGACGGGATCCGGACGCGCACCGGCGTGCCCTCGGCCACCTGCCGGATGCGCGCCGACGGGATCTGGATGCGGGCGTCGATGGTCGACACCTCCTCCAGGGTCAGCAGCGGCGTGGCCGGCACGGCGGACGCGAACTCCCCCTCCGAGATGTGCCGCCGGGTCACGACGGCGTCGTAGGGCGCCACGACCTCGGCGTCCGACAGGGCCTTCTCGGCCTGGTCCCGGGCGACCTTCGCCTGCTCGACCCCGACCGTCGCGGTCCGGCGCTGGGCGTCGGCCAGGTCGAACTGGCGCTCGGCCACCGCCTCGTCTCCGAGGAGCTGCTCCATGCGCTCCGCCTCGATGCGGGCCGTCCAGAGCTGCACGCGCGCCATGTCCAGGGCGGCGCGGGCCTGGCGGACGCCCAGCTTCAGGGACTCGAGGTCGAAGAGGACCAGGACCTGGCCCTCCTCGACGGCGTCGCCCTCCCGGACCTTCACCTCGGCCACCCGGCCGGAGACCTCGGGCGACAGCGTGCTGCGGCGGTGGGGCTCGGTGCTGCCGGTGAAGACCACGTGCCCCCGGGCCTCGTCGGGCCCGCCCTCGCCCGTCGCCGTGGCGGCGGAGCGGGGCGGCTCGGTCTCGACCTCGACGGGCGTCGGCTCGTCGGGCAGCTTCACGGCGCCCTCCTGCTGTCGGCAGCCGACGAGCAGCAGCAGCGGGGCGAGCAGCAGGGCGGTGCTACGGGCGGACATCGTCGCCTCCATGGAAGACGAGGTTCTCGGCGGTGAGGGGATCGCCCACGGCGGAGCGCAGCTCGGCGTGGGCCACGAGGCACTGATAGCGGGCGACGACGCGGCGGTTGCGGGCCTCGGCCAGGGCGGTCTCGGCCGTCAGGACGTCCGTGGTGTTGGCGTCGCCGGCCTCGTAGCGGCTGGAGACGACCCGGAAGCTCTCCGCGGCCTCCTTCGCGGCCAGCCCGGCCAGCTCCAGGGAGTCCACCGCGGTCTGGAGGTCCAGGCGGGCGCGCTTGACCTGCAGGAGCACGCCATCCTCGGCCGCCTCCTGCCCGGCGGTGGCCTGCCGGACCCGGGCGCGGGCGGCCTGGACGCCCTGGTAGCTGGCACCCCAGTCCCAGACGTTCCAGGACAGGGTCAGGCCGACGAAGGCGGCGTCCTGCGCGGCGAGGCTCTGCCCCTCGAGGTGCGTGTAGGAGGCGACGGCGGCCACGTCGGGGGCCAGCTCCGCCTTCGCGGCCGGGATGGCCAGCTCGGCCTGCTCGGTCGCGGATCGCAGGTCGGCCAGCTCCTCGCGCTGCTTCCGGGCGCGCTGGTAGAGGGTCTCCAGGTCGGTCAGCGCCGGCGCGCAGCGCGGATCGTCGAGGGCGTCGGGCTCGATGGGGGCCTCCGGCGGCAGGTTCATCGCCGTCGCGAGGGCGGAGCGGGCCAGCTCGATCCGGTTCCTGGCGCTCAGCTCGTCCTGCCGGGCCGCCGCCACGGCAACGCGGAGGCGCAGCCGGTCGGAGCCCTTCGCCACGCCGCCGGCGACCAGGGCCTCCAGCCGCTCGAGCTGGGCCCGCAGCTCCTCGACCGACTGACGCGCCGAGTCCGCGAGGGCCCGGGCCTGGTGGAACTGGAAGAACGCGCTCGCGGCGCGGAGCTCCGACTCCCGGGAGGCCTGCTTCCGGCCCAGGCGGGCGCGCTCCACGCCCAGGTCGAGGGTGTCGTAGGTGGGCCGCAGGATGAACAGCTCGTCGAGAGGCTGGATCACGGAGACGGTGAGGTCGGCCGTGACCTGATCGCGGATGCGCGTGGGCTCCGACAGGCCGCCGACGAGGCCCGCCACGGCGGCCTCGTACGGAGTCTCCGGCGGCGGGAGCTGGGCGGCGGCGTCGCTCCCCTCGGCGAAGGCCACGTCCACGGCGTCGTCCCAGACCTGGAGGTTGCCCTCGGTGCGCAGGATGGGCAGGAAGCGCGCGCGGCCCTCCTTCCGCTGTGCCCGGGCGGCCTCGATGCCGGCGTCCGCGGCCCGGACGCGCGAGCCCTGCTCGCCGGCCTTCCGGAGGGCCTCGTCGAGGGTCACGGTGCGGGGGGCGGCCATCGATGGGGCCGTCCCGAAGGCCAGGGTGGCGCAGACGAAGAGCGTGGCTGCGACTGAGCGCGTCATGCGGTCTCCTCCTCCGGACGCGCCGCGCCGTGCAGGAACAGGTCCACGATCCGATCCACGTTCGACGTGAGGGGCGGCGCGTCCTCGTCGTAGAGCCACTGGAAGTTGAAGCCCCGCATGAGCCCGGACAGGGCGGCGGCCAGCTCGTGGGGGTCGCAGTCCTGCAGGACGCCCTCCTCGATGCCCAGGCGGGTGAGGCCGGCCAGGGCGTCGAGGAAGTCCAGGTAGAACCGGTAGGCCTGCTCGCCGAGCTCGCTGCGGATCTCCCAGTCGAAGACCACGCGCTGAGCCATGAAGGCCACGAAGAAGTCCCGGTGATCCTCGGCGAGGCGGAAGTGCCGCGTGAGGAACCAGCGCAGGCGATCCTCGAAGGACAGGGCCACCGGCGGCTCCTCCTCGAACTGCCCCAGGAAGGCCTCGGCGACCTGGCGGACCAGCGCGTGGAAGAGCTCGTCCTTGCTGGAGAAGTAGCGGTAGATGGCGGCCGGCGAGTAGCCCGCCGTGCGCGCGATCTCGTCCATGGTGGCCCCGTGGAAGCCCTTCCGCGCGAACACGTGCGCGGCGGACTCCACGAAGCCGCGCCGGACGAAGGCGGCCTCTCGCTCTCTGCGCTTGTCGGTCATGACCACCTCACGAGGCGATGCGAGTTCCTCGCGCAAAGTGAAGACTCATTCACAGCAAGTCAAGCTTCGTTCATGGTAGGGTCAGATTGTCCAGGCACCATGTGCCGGATCGCCCACAACCACGGTGCGGAGGACCCGGCATGGTGCCTCTCCGCCCGCATCGTGGAGGCACGGACGTTGCAATCGCAGCCCGGACGAGCACCCGTCGGGTTCATGCAGGCAGGAGGAGCGCCATGTTCGGCAAGCACTCGTTCGACGTGATGGTGGTGGGCGGAGGCCCCGTGGGTCTGTTCGGGGGGCTCTGCCTCGCGCAGAAGGGGGTCGACTCCGAGGTCGTGGACATGGGCTTCCGGACGTCCGCCCAGAGCTACGCCTGCGCGCTCCACCCCTCGAGCCTGGAGCTGCTCGACGGCTGCGGCGTGGCCGACGACCTGGTGAAGCGCGGTCGACGTGTCTCGCGCGTGACGTATCGGGGCGACTCGGGCGTCCTGGGACACCTCGACCTGGAGAGTCTGGGCGGGAAGTTCCCGTTCCTGCTCGTGGTCCCTCAGCACGACCTGGAGGTGATCCTCCAGGACGCCGTGAACGCCACCGGCAAGGGCCGGCTCAAGCGCAGCCACCAGGTCATGGGCTTTCGGGACAAGGGCGACTCGGTCCACGTGGAGGTCGCCAAGCTGGACAAGGCGCCGCGCGGCTACGCCGTGGCCCACACGGAGTGGGAGATCGCCAGGGTCTTCGAGGACAGGACGAAGTACCTCATCGGCGCCGACGGCGTGCACAGCCTGATCCGCCGGCGCCTGGGCGCCGCCCTGCAGGAGAAGGGCGAGACCGGGACCTTCGCCGTCTTCGAGTTCCACGGCGACGTGGACGAGATCCGAGAGGCCGTCGTGGCCTTCCACCGGGACACGGCGAACGTCCTGTGGCCCATCGGCCCGGATCGGGCGCGCTGGTCCTTCCAGATCCCGAACAACACCGCCGTGCCCCTCGACATGGACCACCTCCGGGACTTCATCGCCAGCCGCGCGCCGTGGTTCGAGCCGACCCCCACCTCCATCGCCTGGGGCGCCATCGTGCCCTTCACCCCGCGCGTCGCGGACCGGGCGGGCGAGGGCCGCGTCTGGCTGGCCGGAGACGCCGTGCACACCACGGGCCCGGTGGGCATCCAGAGCATGAACGTCGGCCTCCACGAGGTCCACGACCTGGCGGAGCGCACCGCTACCATGGTGGAGGGCAAGGGCTCCACCAAGGTCTTCAAGGACTACGACAAGTCCGTGAAGAAGCGCTGGAAGAAGCTCCTCGGCGGCGCCGACGCCCTGGAGGTGACCGACGACGCCCCCGACTGGGTCCGCGAGGACCCGGGGCGGCTCCTCGCCACCATCCCCGGCTCCGGCGAGGACCTGGACAAGCTCCTGGGACAGCTCGGCCTGAAGCTGAAGTAGGGCACGCTGGCGATCAATCGTTCGGCGCGCCGGCGTCGATCCAGGCAGCGAGGGCGTTCCGGAAGTCGGCCGACGGCGGGAAGCCCACCTTCAGGGTCATGTCGGAGATGGCGTTCTGGTCGCAGTCCGGGAAGTCCTGGACGTCGAAGCCCTGCCGGACGTCCTCGTCGAGGGCGGCGACGACGAGGCTGCTGCTCGCGTTCCCGGGGGCGATGAAGGGCACGCCGTTGCAGCCGGACTGGTTGCCCGTGAGGCCCGTGGCCGTGCCCTGCAGGGTGCTGTAGGCGGTGTTCTTCGTGGAGAAGTCGAGGCTCTGCTCGATGTCCTCCGTGCGCCCGGGCGCGCCCGGCGCGTGGCACTGCTTGCACTCCTGGAAGTAGTCGCCGTACAGGGACGTGAAGTTGGCCTCCACCCCGTCTCCGCCGCCCTCGTCGACGGCCGTGTCGCAGGCCGCGACGGCGAGGGACAGGAGGGACAGGGACAGGCAGGCGGTCAGGGCGCGGCGCGTCATGGGGACTCTCCTCGTCGGGGTGGCGTGTCGGGCTGCTCCAGGTCGAGCAGGGTCAGGTACTGGGCGAGCAGGAAGCGGTGGCCGTCCCACGCCGGGGCGCGGTGGGTCGTGATGAACTCGAAGGCCTCCCGGAGGCGGCGCCGGAGGTCCATCTCCAGCGCGCTCCGCGGGACGCCCATGTCCAGGTGAAGCTCGGCGTAGGCCTGCAGCAGGTGCAGGACCTCCCCGGTGACGGGCGTGCTGGTCTGCTCCGTGTAGCGATCCATGACCCGGAGGCCCTCTTCCAGGTGTCGGCGGGTGGCCTCCCGGTCGTCTCGTGTCCAGGCGATCTCCGCGAGATCGTAGTGCGTCTTGCCGAGACGCGCCAGGCGCTCCCGGATCGGCTCCTGCGCCGCGAGGAGGTCGCGTCGCCGCTCCAGGGCCGTCCGCGTCGCGTCGAGGTCGTCGAGGGCGCGGTGCCCCCGGGCCTCCAGCCCGGCCACCAGGACCGAGTAGTCCGTGGCGGCGTAGTCGGTGGGTAGCGCCCGCTCCGCCTCCTCTTCGTCGTGCTCCAGCGGAGCGTCGGATTCGAGGATCCCGCGGGCGCGCTCCAGGTCCGGCAGCGCGTCTGCCGGAGCGCCCATGGCCAGCGACGCGGACGCCCGGCCGATGCGCGCCTTCACCAGGTTCAGCGGGCGCCCTGCGTCCTCGGGATCGGCGCCCTCCAGCAGGGAGAGCAGGGTGCCGTACAGGTCGCGGGCCTGCTCGTGGCGCCCCGCGATCTGGTGGTAGAGGGCCGCCCGGTCCACCGCGAGCGGTCGGAGGTCGGACAGGTCCTCCCGGGCGTCGACGAGCGCCAGGGCGCGCGCGGCCTCGTCCGCGGCCTCCGGGTCGCGATCGGTGTGGAAGAGGCTCCGCGCCAGGGCGAGGCGGGCGCTCACCTCGACCCGCGGGTCCGCGAAGGGAAGCTGCACGCGCCGCTCCAGCCGGCGGATCGCGATGCGGTGATTGCCCAGGGCGGCCTGGAGGAGGCCGATCTGGTGCAGCAGGGGCGCGAGATACCGCGGGCGCGACTCCGCGGGCCCCAGCGCCACGTGATAGTGGGTGTGCGCCTCCAGCGCCCGCGCCGTCGATCCCGTGGCGGCGTAGAGGTGGTGCATCAGCGTGCCCCACAGGTGGTGTGCCTCGAGGCTCTGGGGCCGCGCCTCCGCCGCCGCCCGGAGGTGCTCCACGGCCGCGTCGATCCGCTCGCGCAGGGTCTCGGTGTCCCGGATGTCCGGGACCTCCCGGGCGATGAGGTAGGCCTCGACGAAGTGACGGGCCACCGGGTCGGGGTGCCGCTCCCAGCGCTTCGCGTAGATGGAGCGCGCGTCGTCGAAGCCCTCGCGGAGGCGCGTCTCGATGAAGCCCACGTGGGGCTCCAGGGCCTCGCTGATCAGGATCGTGGAGTAGAACGTGCCCCGCGCGTCCGCGACGGCCCCGTCTCCCAGGGCGTCGTAGCCCCGCTCCAGCATCACGCGGGTGTACAGGGCCTCGGCGTATTTCCGCTCGGGGTGCGCCCGCTTCAGCCAGCTCGCCCACGAGTTGGCGAACTCGTAGGCCAGGTAGCGATCGTCGTGGGCCAGGGCCCGCTCCACCGTGGTGAGGACGAGGGCCTTGCGCCGATCCGCGTCCATCTGCCGGCGGTAGATCTCGAACAGGCCGGCGCGCACCCACTCGCTGCTGTCGCGCGTGAGGCCGTTCAGCCAGCCGTGGACCCGCAGGAGGAGCGCCGCCTCCGAGCCCTCCTCGACCCGCTCCAGCCACGCCTCCACCAGGTCCTGGCGCCTGCTCCGGTCCACGCCGCGGAACAGCGTCCGGACGAGCCGATCCGCCCAGCGGAGGCGCTCCAGGGAGTCGAACGCCAGCTTCGAGGACAGGAGCCGGTAGACCTCCAGGAGCCGCTCGCGCCGGCCCAGCGGTCGAAGCAGACGGGTCGCCCGATCCCCGGCCACGAACAGGACGAACGGGTCCTCGAGGGCCTCCAGATCCACCGACTCGAAGGACTCCAGCGCCTCGGTCTTCTCGCCGATGACGTCGTGGATGCCCGACGACACCAGCCGGGCCAGCGCTGCGGCGGGGCCGGTCTTCTCCTCCAGGGCGCGCAGACGCTTCAGGCGCTTCCGCTGCGCGTCCAGGAAGGCGCCGCTGAGCTGCCCCTCCACGAGGCGGCTCTCCTCCCGCCGGAAGCCGATCAGCTCGCGCATGGCCGCCGCGAGGTCCAGCAGCGCCTCGCCCGGGCGGGCCAGGTCGGCCAGGCGCCGCGCGTACCAGTCGGCGGAGCCGTGCTCGCGGAGCTCCAGGTGGAGCCGGATCATCCGGCGGAGGCGCTCGATGCGCGTGTCCCGGTCGGTGGTCTGCGCCAGGAGCCGGCTCAGAAGGAGCAGCTTCTCCCAGTGATCCCGGGCCGCGTGGAGCTCGCCCTCCAGGCCGTCCTCGTCCGCGCCGGCGTCCACCGCCCCGTCCGGCGGCAGGGACCAGACGTCCAGGGACCCCCCGATGGCGCACGTCATCACCAGCCGGTCCGGGGCCGGTGCGGGATACTGGCAGCTCCACCCGGCGCTCGTGAGCTGCTGCGGGGGAGTGTCGCCCACCGGCTCGTCGTCGCCGGGAGAGAAGGGCACCCGGAACAGGACGCTGTGGTCGTCTCCGTCCACCCGCCCGTCGAAGTTCGTGTCGTTGAGATACTGGGAGAAGTACAGCCAGCGCCCGTCGGGGGAGAACGCGGGGAAGCCGCTCACGCCGGGCAGGTCCACGGGGAGGCTCACGCGGCGCCCGTCTCCGGGCCGGATCAGCTCCAGGTGCTCCGCGGCTCGCATGGCGAAGTGGATGCCCACCTCGTCGGAGCCCCTCGCGAGCGGCACGTACGCGATCCAGCGGCCGTCCGGGGACACGGCGGGGCTGGAGACGTTGCGGTCCAGCAGCACCTCCGGCTCGCCGCCGCCGTCCGCTCGCACCCGGAGCAGCCGATAGTCCGCGTGGAGGCCGTCGCGGGCCACGACCCCCACCGACTCCCCGTCCGGGAACCAGAAGGCCTGGACCTCCGCCGAGCCGGCGCCCGTGAGGTACCTGGTCTCGTCGTCCTCCAGGTCGCGGACGGCCACGTCCCCGAGCGCGTCGCGCCGGTACGACACGAACAGGAGGCGCTCCCCGTCCGGGCTCACGCGGGGCGCCGTGAGGTCCGCGTCGTGTTCGAAGACCTGCTCCGGCGCGCCCCGCCGGATGTCCACGACCCAGGGCTCCAGGGTCGAGTGGCGATCGCTCACGAAGTAGACGTGGTGCCCGTCCGGCGCCGGGTGCCCCATGAACTGGTCCGACTCCCCGGCCGTGTGGCGCGCAGGAGTCCGGATTCCGGAGGCCTCCTCCGCGAGCTGAGCCCCGGCCCCCGGAGCCGTCAGGGCGACGAGGGCGGCGGCGAGGATCAGTCGCACGCCTTCACCTCCCAGGCGCCCTCGGCGCGCTCGATGCGGGCGCCGCAGACCACGGTCTCCAGGTGGTTGGCGCGCCAGGTGCGGCGGATCTGCTCGTCGGTCGCGTCCGGGCGGCGGCGGGCGAACCAGGTCCAGATCTGCCGGCGGTTCCGGTTGGCCCGCTGCATGGCGCGCCGGAGGGCTCCCAGGTCCACGGCGCCGGTGCACGTGTCCGGCGTCTCCACGAGCAGGCCCTCGACGCCCTCGCCGACGCAGTGGCGGAGCAGGAGGTCGTCGAGGAGGTCGGCGTCGGTGCGCACCTCGCTGTAGATCCGAAGCAGCTCGTCCAGCTTCGTCTCGCCGGTGTCGACGCCGGCCTCGTCCAGCTCTCCCCGGGTATAGGGCTCCGGTCGGTGCGAGACCCCGGCGTGGCGGAGGTCCCGCGCCATGCCCCGGTACTCCCCGGCGGCCTGCTTCTCCAGGGCGGTGTCCCGGTCGGCGACGATGACGTCGGGCGGCCGGACGCACCCGACGAGCAGCGCGGCGACGACGGCGGCGGTGGCGGCTCGGCTCACGGCTCGGCTCCCTGTCCCATGGCGACGTACGGCGCGACCCAGCGCTCGAGCAGCGGGCCCACGGGCACCGCGCGGATGTCGCCCAGCCGGACGATGCTCGCCAGGCCTCCCAGCTCCACGTGGGCGGAGAGGAAGCCGTGCTCGATGCGCATGCGGGCGTACTTCGGATAGCCCAGGCTCAGCACGCCGCGGATCTGGTTGATGTCCGGGTTGGCATGATACGGGTCCAGCAGGTCGAGGATGTCCCGCAGGTGCTCGCGGCTCATGCGGACGATCTGCACCCGGCCCCGCAGGTCCAGCTGTTCGGGGCGGAACACCAGCGCGGCGTTCGCGTCCAGCGCCTCCTCGCCCTTCTTCGGCAGGAGCCCGGTCACGTCGCCCCGGAAGCTGATCATGGAGTCGCCCGGCACGTACTCGGCCACGATCTGGCCGGAGACGCTCCCGTGGGGAAGGGCGATCTGGAGCTGATCCAGGCTGAACACGTTCCGGAGGACGCGGAGGTTCGCCGCCACCGGGCCGATCTTCAGGCCCTGCCACCGGATGTGCTCCGCGGTGAGGAAGCTCTCCCCGGCCAGGTAGGGGTGCACGTCGTGGAAGCGCACCCGCCGCCACGTGTTGGGCAGCGCGAGGGGCAGCAGCCGCCAGCCCCCCTCCAGGCCGGCGCCCACGGCCAGGTGCTGCTCCACCGGGACGCTCCCCGACAGCCCCTTCACGTCCAGATTCGCCGCCGGGACGAACAGGTCGACGTCCTGCGCCTCCACCGCCGCGAGGACCCGGAAGAGGCTCCGGTCCCCCGACTCCACCTGGAAGGGCACGGACAGCCGCCCGTCGCCCTTCACGCGGCCGCCGGCTGCCTTCGTCCCGGTGAGGCGCTTCACGTCCTGGGTGAGGACGCCCTCCAGGGTCAGGCTCTGGCGGCCCGGGATGGTCTCCACGTCGTCGGCCCCGTCCCAGCCCGCCCACGCCTCCGGCACGTACGCCGCGATGCGCAGGCCGTCCATGGCCCCCGTGAAGGCCAGCCGCGTGCCGCCGGCCGGGTTGTCCAGCACGAAGCGGTCCAGGCGGAGCCCGGTCAGGCGCTCCAGGCTCGCCCGCGCCGACAGGGTCAGGTCCTCCACGGGCAGCCCGGGCGCGAAGCTCTGCTCCAGGCCGGCGAGGCGGCCGTCCAGGGACGCCGTGATGACCCCGGAGCGCACCGGGCCGCGAGAGGCGGCCTCGAGCCGCAGGCCCAGGCCCTTCGCGTCGATCTCCCGGGCGCCGGAGGCGACCTGAAGGGACTCCGCCTGCAGCTCCACCTGACCGTCCACCCTGCCGTCCGTCGCGCGGGCGTCCGCGGCGAGCCGAAGCTGGGGCGACGCGGCCTCCAGGTCGCCGACGTCCAGGTCCAAACCGCGCGCCACGATCTCCAGGGACTGTTGGCCGTCCAGGTCCTCGAACAGCGGTCGGACGGGCACGGGGCGGATCCCGTCGAAGCGCTGCACCAGGCCGGCCAGGGCGCCCTCCAGGGACAGGGTGATCTCGTCGGCGACGACCCGGGGGGCCTGCTCCGGCACCGTGTCTGCGGGCATGAGGAGCCCCACCTTCTCCAGGCCTCCCAGCGCGGCCACCACGTCGTATTGCAGCCGCCTCGTCCGCCGGTCGTGGGAGACGGTCGCGTCCAGGCGCGCGGTGGGGGCGCCCGGGCCCTCGATGTCCAGGTCCACGACCAGCCTGGGGCCGCCGCCGTCCCACGTCGCCTCGCCCTCGGCCTTCAGCGGGCCGCCCATCTCCAGGCGCTGGAGCCTCGGGGACGCCAGCTCTAGCGAGGCCTCGGCCTCGAAGGCCTCCTCCGAACCGGCCACGCCCGCGTGCAGATCCAGTCGGGCGGTGCGCAGGTCCAGCGGGGGGCCGCGCACGTCCACCCGGCGGAGGACGCCGTCCACGGTCGCCTCCACCCGGGGCCGGGCCTCGTGGAGGCCGGACGCGGACGCCTCCACCCGCGCCTCGCCCCCCAGGCGCCGCAGGGACAGGCCCGCCGGACGTCGCGCCGACGGGGGGAGCCATCGGACGTGCTCCCCCGGGGCCTCCAGCCGGAGGTCCGCGGTCGTCCGGGCCGCGTCGGCCTCCTCCTTGTCCAGGGAGGCCTCCATGTGGAGCGGGCCCAGGGCGGCGGTGAGGGTGGCGCGCCCCGTCGAGCGCGAGGGTTGCTCCGCGTCCGGGTGCACCCCGTCGGCGGTGAAGGCGACCCGCGGGCCTTCGAGTGGCGGCGGGGCCGGCCCCCGGCGCGGCACGACGCGAAGCTCCTTGGCCCGGGCGTGGCCGCGTGCTCTGTACGGCGGGCCCGGGGTAAGGAGGCCGGCGACCTCGACCCGCACCTCGCGCCCCCGGACGTCGCGGGCCGGGGTCCGCGCCTCGGCCGTCGCCAGGAAGACCCGCGCGGTGACCAGCCCGGTCGGAGCGCCCTCCGGGCTGAGGTCGTCCCCCAGGACCTCGACCCGGGCGTCCCGCGCCTCGAGTCCCCGGTCGCCCTGCGTGGCCCGGAGGTGGCGCACGGGGACGGCGAGGCGGGCGTCCACCAGGTCTCCGTCCCGCTCCACGCGACCCTCGAGGCCCACGTCGCGAGCGATCACCTCCGCCCCGGCCCCGGACAGGAGGAGGCGTTCGACGGCGCCCTCAAGGGTCGCCGCCTCCCACGCGCCGCCCAGGGTCACCCGGTCGCTCCGGACCCCGACGCTGGGACCCTCGACCTCCACGCGCGCCCCGTCGGGACCGTCGGCCTCCACGCGGTCGGCCCGGATCGTGCCGCGGACCGACACCGCCTTCGCCGTGGGCATGGCCAGGTCCGCCTCCAGCCGGACGTCGCGCGCCTCGACCCGCTGCGGCCCCTGCTCCACGACGCCGCGCCCCAGGGTCCCCGTGAGCCGCGCCTCGCCGGTGGCCAGCCCCGCCGGCTCCAGGCCCACCTCCTCCACGGCCAGGATCAGCTCCAGATCCTGCAGGTCCGGGAGGGCCGCCAGGAAGGCCGGGACCCCCCCGCCCCGCGTGCGCTCGACCCGGACGTGGCCGCGGCCGGAGCGGAGCACCGGCAGGACCCGGCCGATCTCGTCCTCCATCAGCTCGACGACCAGCTCCAGGTGCGCCATGTCGCGCAGGACGCGCACCGTCTGCAGCACGATCCGCGTGCGCCCCTCGTCCGGGTGGAAGCCCACCTCCGCCTCCAGGCGCAGGGCCTCGAAGGAGGCGGGGAGGTCGGGGACGAGCGTCTGGCGTCGCACGTCGACGTCGGATCGGAGGGTCACGCGGTGCGAGTCCGCGATTCCCAGGTGGGCGGAGGCGTCGAGGATCGCCTCGCCGGCGGGCTGCCCGTCGCCCAGGGTGATCCGCGTCCCGCCGTCGGGCGAGGAGAGCGACAGGTCGATCCGGAGGTCTCCCGGCACGACCCGGGCGGACCCCCGGAGGCCCAGGCCCCGGCCCTCGACGCGCTGCGCCACCCGCCCGTCCCGCACGTCGATCTGCGCATACGCCAGGCCGGTCACCTCCAGGGTGTCCAGGCGCAGGCCCCTGCCCAGGTCCTCCAGCTCCAGGGTGTGCGAGGGCGGCGACGGCTCCGGCTCCTCCTCGGGGGGCGGCAGGCGCTCCAGGAGGGCGTCCAGGGACGTGCGCCCCGACCCGTCCCGGACGATCGTGGCCTGCACGTCGCGGACGCCGACGCGGGCCACCTCGATCGTCTCGGACAGGGCCGACCAGGGGTCCAGCCGGGCGTCGAGCGTCCCCACCCGGAGGAGGTGCGGGGCGTGCGCGCGGTACTCCGGCGGGGTGGGGACGACCAGGTCCTCCACGTGGAGCGTGCCGTCCAGGAGGCTCACCTCCAGCACCTCCCAGTCGGCCTCGACGCCCGCGTCCCGCAGCGCGTCGCGGAGCCAGCCCTTCACAGGGTCCTCGTCGAGGTTGCCCAGGACCCAGAACACGCCCGAGACGGCGATCACGAGCAACAGGAGCAGCGCGAGGCCGAGCCAGCCGATCCGTCGCAGCCACCGCCGGCGGCGTCGCGGGGCGCCTGCCGGTGACTCGTCCGCCTGGGACTCGGGCTCGGAGCTCATCCGGCGCTCTCCGGGGACTGGGGCATGCCTCGACGATAGGCCGTCGATCCCCCAGCGACAAGGCGGATTTGGGGCCCGTGACGCGGAGCCGTTCGCGCCCCGGGAGGTCGCTCGCTACACTCGCCCGGCACCGGGTGACACGACGTGCGGGAGGTGGTGCGATGCTCGGACGAGACGGACGAGGGCCGCGAAGGGCCGTGGCCGTGGCGCTGGCGGCCGTGGTGGCCTCGCTCGGGGCCTGCGACGACGACGGGGACGCGCCTCGCGAGTGGGATCTGGCGGCGTGCACCGACTTCGTGGTGCCCCAGCGGATGGGGCTCCGGTGGGAGAAGCTGAACCACCGGATCGCCGTGTGGGAGTTCGCCCTGGACGACGGCGAGGACGGCTGCCGGGCCTCGGCGCTCACGGCGGCCTTCGTGGGCGGGGACTTCTCCACCGGGGAGAACCTCACCACGGACACGCCGACGGTCGAGTACGGCCATCAGCGGGTGGCCGCCGAGGGGCCGCGGCGGCTCGGGGCGGCCCGCGTGCGCATCCCCGTGGACATCGGGGCGCCGGGCGAGGTGGTGGACGACACGTCCCTGTCCCGGGTCGACCTGGGCCTCGCCGGCTATCCGGCGGTGGTGGCGCTCGTGGAGGGCTACGGGTTCGACACGACCGTCGAGCAGCCCGAGGGCTATCCGGAGTCCTACGACCCGGCGCACGGCTACACGAGCCGGGGTCTCGACGCCTCCGTGGAGGTCACGCGCCTCGGCGAGGATCGCCTGAGCCTGTCCTACCGCCTGCGGTACGGCTTCGGCGCCGCCACGGATCGGCCGGACCTGAACGAGGCCATCGCCCACGCCCGCGTGGCCGCCTACCTGGACGTGCTCCTGGTGGGCGTGGCTGATCCCGCCGCCGTCCACACCGGAGACGTCGCCTACTCCCTCGAGTACCCGGAGCCCGAGGTGGGCGTGGACCAGGACATCGCGCCCGCCCCCGAGGAGGAGCAGCGCATCGTGCTGGCCGGAGCGCCGGGCGGCCCCACGGGCTTCTGGGGCATCCAGGGCTTCGACTTCGTGCTGGACCCGGACCCCTCCTGCGAGGAGGACCTGGACTGCCCGGACGCCTGCGGGGAGGACGGCCTCTGCGCCGAGACCTGGGGCCCGCTGGGCTACTACGTCCGCGAGATGTCCGTGGACGCGTCGCTCGAGGGCTACGACCCGGAGACCGGCCGTGCCCGGTTCCTCCTCGACGGCTACGCCTCGAACGCGTCCGGCTTCCTGGCCTTCCACGCCCTGCGCTCCCGGTTCACGGGCCGCATGGTGTGGATCCAGGTGGACGGCGCGAGCGACCCGGTGCGCTTCGAGCAGGCCTTCGAGACGGGCGAGGCCACCTTCCCCTTGTAGCCCGAGAGGGACGCCGGAACGAGAGAGGCCCGCCCCGGGACGCATCCCGGAGCGGGCCTCGGATCACCCGGGGGTGATCTCAGCAGTCGGCCGTCAGTTCAGGGGCGGGTTGAGCTCCTGGACGAGCGTGGCGTTCAGCACGTCCATGGAGAAGCCCGGGTTGTGGACGCCGTGGCTGCCGTCGTTGGTCAGCACGAGCAGGTTCCACACGGCCTTCCACATGTCGCCGCTCTGCGGGAACACGGCCGTGGTGCCCGCGGCGTCCGCGTAGTAGCCCGTCAGGACGGCCTCGATCGAGCCGACGGCCGTGGGGACGACCTGCTCGTCGTCGTCGATCAGATCGACGGTCACGTCGGTGTCGAAGGTCACCAGCAGGGCCTGGCTGCCGTGGTGCGAGGCCGCGTGGGCGTCCACGACCGAGGCGCTCGTCAGGTCCACGGCCACGACGCCGTCGGTGTCGAACCCGGTGGCCGGGTCGAAGCCCGAGACGTAGAAGGTCGACATCCCGTTGAGCCGCTCGGCGACGGCGGCGCCGATCTTGTGCTCGAGGTCCATGAGGCCGGCCTCGAAGGAGGCCTGCATCGTGCCGCCGTCGAACTCGGTGTGGCACTTGCCGCAGACGCTGGTGTCGGCCTTGAACGTGTGGTTCGTGCCGCCCAGGTTGTAGCTGAGCTCCGCCGGCGGGTCCATCTGGACCATGTGGCAGTTCGTGCAGGAGTTCTCGATGAACGAGTGCGGCGAGCGGTCGCCCGGGTTCACGAAGAACGCGTTCTGGCCCATGAGGTTGTCCGCCTGGGCCGGGCCGTGCGGCGCGCGGCCGTAGTCGCCCGGATCCACCGCGGCGAAGTCGTTGCGGAGCCCGCGGCGGCTGTTGTGGCAGGACATGCAGACGGCGCCGTGGCCCACGCCCGTCGCCTGGAAG
Organism: Myxococcota bacterium; assembly: GCA_051747385.1. GTDB lineage: Bacteria > Myxococcota_A > UBA9042 > PHBI01 > JACKFB01 > JBNJGB01. The sequence goes on along the minus strand of JBNJGB010000012.1, from coordinate 33,382 downwards.
CCGGCGTCGAGCATCGGGGAGTCGCCGGACACGCGCACCGTGGCGGTGTTCGGCTCACCGGAGGTCGTGCCCTGCTTGTGCGGGTCGTGGCACGTGGCGCAGGTGACGGGATGCGCGGTGTCGCCGGACAGGCCCTCGGGGGCGTCGTAGCCCTCGAAGTCGTTCTTCGCCCATGCGACGAAGCCCTGACCGGAGTGGCACTTGCCGCAGCTCCCACCCGAGCGGGACGTGGCCAGCCCGTAGTTGGCGTGGCCGGTCTCGAGCCACTGCTGGTAGCGGGCGTGCCGCTTGGGCTCACCGTGGCAGCTCGCGCACACGTCCGAGTCGAGGCTCACGCGCGCCGTGTCGCCGTCCATGTGGAGGCCGCCGTTGTTCTGCGGGCCGTGGCAGTTCTCGCACTGGATGTTGCCGAGCGAGGCCGTGTCCGGCTGTTCGTCGAGCATCGTGGGGTAGTTGTCCAGGCTCGTGATGTGGAAGTAGTCGGCGGCGAGGAAGTCGTCGTAGTCGGCCGCGTCGTCGAAGCCGCCGTTGTCGGCGAGCTCGTCGAAGCCGACCGTGTGGCACTCGAGGCAGCTCGTGCTGTAGTGCCCGCCGGTGTTGATGTTGTCCGTGAAGATCTCGGCGTGACCCGTCTCCTTCCAGTCGTCGAACTGGCTGTGGCAGCCGCTGCACGAGCTGGAGGTGGGCCGCCCGTTCTCGTCGAGCCCGTCGATGACGCCTTCCCACTCACCCGCGTACAGGGAGAAGCTCTCGCCGTTGACCTCCACGAGGTACTCGCCCACGACGTTCGGATAGAACACCGGGTGGCGGCTCGTCTCGTCGTCGAGGCTTACCGGATCGTCGTTCGGATCGAGGACGCTCCAGGCGTAGCTCGCGGCCTCCGGCGCGTGCAGGACGACCGGGACGTTGAGCGGCACGTTGTTCAGGCCCGTGCTCACGTCGAACGGAAGCACCGCGTCGATCTCGTACTCCGTGTGGAACTCCGAGCCGTCGTCCATCGTCACCGTCAGGACGACCTCGGTGGCCATGGTGTGGTGGAGCGCGAAGTGGTTGATGCCCAGCGGGCCGAGGCGATCACGCCCTTCGAGCCGCACGTTGTCCCACAGGCGATCCTTGTAGGCCTCGAGGCCGTCGAGGGTCACGTCGAAGGTCTCGCCCGTGCCCACCTCGGTCCCGGGGTCGTCCGCGAAGGCCCAGCTGTAGCTGTCGACCGTCGTGTCGTTCCACGGGGTCACCTCGGCGCTGAGGGCGACCGTGTCGGAGGGCTCCGGTTCGGAGACGTCCGCCGTGACCTCCACGGCCACGGCCGCGGTCGGCTCGAGCGCGGCGTCCAGGCTCACGTCGCCGCCGGCCACCAGGTTCACCTGGGCCGTGAACGGCTCGTAGCCCTCGGCCTCGATGGTCACGTCGTAGGCCCCCACGGGAAGCTCCACGGAGAACGTGCCGCTCGCGTCGGTGATCACCTCGCCGTCCACGTCGGGCGAGAAGGCGACCGTGACGCCCTCGAGCGGCGCGCCGGTCAGCGCGTTGGTCAGCGTGCCGCCGACGGTGCCGGCGATGACGCCGTCCTGCCCGTCGGACAGGGTGACCTCGGTGTCGCCGCAGGTGATGGTGTAGGTGCCGTCGCCGTTGTCCACGGCCGAGCAGTCGTCGCCGTCGGCTCCGGGCTCACCATCCGCACCATCCTCACCGTCTTCCAGCGTGACCTCGGTGTCGCCGCAGGTGATGGTGTAGGTGCCGTCGCCGTTGTCCACGGCCGAGCAGTCGTCGCCGGCCGGTCCCGCGGGTCCTTGCGGGCCT
>JBNJGB010000012.1:0-31482 GCA_051747385.1 Myxococcota bacterium | reverse complement strand
GTGACCTCGGTGTCGCCGCAGGTGATGGTGTAGGTGCCGTCGCCGTTGTCCACGGCCGAGCAGTCGTCGCCGGCCGGTCCCGCGGGTCCTTGCGGGCCTTCCGGCCCCTCTGGACCCTCCGGTCCCTCCGGTCCTTGTTCCCCCTGAGGTCCTTCCGGTCCCTCGGGGCCCGTATCTCCGTCGCAAGCCGGGAAGATCGCCAGCGCCGTCGAAGCGACGGCGATGGCGACGATCCGCGCCCACATGCGCCCATTTTCTCTTCTGGTCATCCTCGTTACTCCCTGTTCAGAAACGAGCCGGCGAGGCCTTGTGAGCACCCCGCCCTTCCGAATCGCCCCGAACGTCGGGCCCTGGAGCGCTCGGAGGCACCGCCGGTCGGGCCGGCACCTCGCAAGAACCATTCCCAAATGGTGGATCTCGGGAATATGTGCCGAGGTCGCTCGTAACCCAGGGAATGTCAGCGGGTTGTGGCGGTTATCGGGAGTTCGACGGACGGCATTTTATCTGTGTGGCATTTCGCGCTGTGGCAAAGGCCACGCCTCCTCCTGGGGGCAATGGCCCCGCAGGGCGAGATGTCACATGCCCGTCGGTTATCGCACGTCGCCGTGCGTGGCCTCGCGCTCCACCAGGTTGCCGAACTGCTCGCCGGCGTAACGGGCGGCCAGGACCCACACGACGAGCAGGCCGATGGAGATGAGCGAGAGGAGCCGCACGCCCAGGAAGCTCTGCGCGACGAACATGGTGACGACCAGGTTCACCCCGACGGCGAGGACCTTCGCGAAGCGCTGCACGAACATGTCGATGAAGGCCTTGGCCTTGTACTTCTCGTCGCGGCTGGTGGGAGTGTAGAGGGTCTCGCGCGCGGACTGGTTGATGGAGTAGTTGAACGCGTTGTCGGACACGGTCAGCATCCCGCCGAGCCACAGCACCGGGACGGCCAGGAAGGCGCCGGAGGACATCAGGATGATGGCGGGCGTCACCAGGAGCGCCACCTTGAGGCGGAAGTGGTTCATCACCCAGGTGGTGACGACGATCTGCACCACGAGCGAGACCACGTTCGTGACGGAGTAGACCGTGGCGATGTGCTCGCCGATGGCGTCGCCGTCCAGGTAGTGGTTCGTGGCGGCCTTCCACTGGAAGTCCAGGATGGACGAGACCAGCTCGTACATGCCCAGCAAGGCCACGATGGCGAGGAGATAGCGCGACTTGAAGACCAGCCGGGCCCCCTCGAGCGCCGCGCTGCCCTTCGAGCCCTCGGGCACCTCGGCGGTCCGCACGCCCTCGGCCGGTGGCGGGTTCCGGCGGACCAGCCGCCCGGCGGCGCCGGCGATGACGACGATGACCCCCGCGGAGCCGAGGCAGATCCAGAGCCACGTCTCCCTGGAGATGGTCTCCACGAACGTGCGCAGCACCGTGCTCCCGAAGGCGCCTCCGGCGACGCCGCCGAGGACCACCACCGAGTACAGGCGCTTGGCCGCGCCGGGGGCGAAGCTGTCGTTCAGGAACGCGAAGAAGGTGGCGACCATGATGGTCGTCCACAGGTCGCCCAGCAGGTAGAACGTCCACACCACCGCGTCGCCCGGGTCCCTCATGGCGATGGCGTAGATCCCGAACAGGACGCCGAACAGGCCCGAGAAGACGTAGGTGAGCTGCTCGCGCTCGAGCTTCCGGGCGAGCTTCGTGAAGACCGTGACCGCCACGATGGCCACGAACATGTTGAGCACCTTCGCGAGCTGGTCCGCCTGGGCCGCGCTCAAATGCCAGCCCAACAGCTCGATGCCCTCCTCGTCGTAGTAGGTGAGGAAGAAGGCGTTCTTGAGGGGCTTCAGGATCCAGAAGGTCGCGATGACCAGGAAGAAGTACAGGAACATGAGGAGCGCCAGGGCCCCGTGCTCCCGCAGGGCGGCGGAGAACTGCTTCAGCGGGTGGCGTTGCTGCTGGGCTTCCGTGGGCATGGGCTCTCGCGGCTGCTACCGGCGCTCCGGGCGCGCCTTCGTGGACGTGGGCGTGGACGACCCGAGGAGGTGACCGGCGTCCCCGCCTCACAGTTCGTCAGATGTCGCGAGACGAATGGCTCGCGCAAAGACGCGAAGACGCAAAGAGAAACGGCATGCTTCGGCTCGGTGTGCTCGCTGTTGTTCCTTCCGGTGACGCGGCGGTCTCATCCGAACCGGTGTGCAAGCGGTTCGCTGGCCTTGGGGGCTTGGGGGCTTGGCGCGCGATTCTCTTCGAGGACGCGGCATTTCGAGATGTGTAGGACTGTGAGGCGTCCCCGCCGATCCTACGATTCGGGGCGCCGGAGGGCGCGGAGGGTCCTGGCCACGGCCCCTCGCAGGATGCGCATCTCCTGGCTGTCGGGCCGCGCGCGGAGGAGCAGGCGGCCGAAGCGGTCGCGGATCTGCTCGTAGTTGAACCGATCCCGCGGCAGGAAGCCGGACTCCTCGAGGACGGCCGCCCAGTCGTCGAGGAGCCGGGTGCGCTCCTCCACCGTGGGCATGCCCTCGGACGGGAGCGTGTAGTCGACGCGGCGGTCCCCCAGGGCGAGCCACAGCTCGTAGCTCACGAGCTGGACCGCGGCGGCCAGGTTCAGGGAGCGGAACGCCGGGTTCGTGGGGATGTAGAGCATCCAGTCGCACAGCGCGAGGTGCTCGTTTCGGAGGCCCGTCCGCTCGGGGCCGAAGACGACGGCCACCTCGGCGTCGCGCTCCTCGGTGGCGAGGCGCTCGGCGACCTCTCGCGCCGGGGCGGGTGTGGGGGCCCCCTCCTGGCGCTTCCGGCCGCTGGTGCCGACGACCAGGGTGCAGTCGGCCACGGCCTCCCCGAGGTCGTCGAACACGCCGGCCGCCTCCAGCAGGTCCTCGGCGCCGGAGGAGCGGGTGATCGCCTCGGGGTCGTCCGGGATGGCGCGGCGGTCGGGCCGGGCGACCACCGCGAGGCGCGACAGGCCCATGGTCTTCATGGCGCGCGCCGCGGCGCCGATGTTGCCCGCGTGGGACGGCTCCACCAGGACCACGCGCACCCGGTCCGGCTCGCTGGGGACGGCCTCGCTCATGGCGGGGGACCGTATCACCTCTGGTACGACTCCTGTGAAGAAACTCCGGTCCGGCCCACGCCGACGATTCGACGGCGCTGTGGCGCGCCGCAACTCCTTGAATTGGCGCTGCCAGTCCTGCGTCGTTTCGTCCCACCACAGCTTGCGCCTCGGCGCCGTGGACTCGAACCTCCATTCCTCCCCAGGAGTCCTGGCACCGCCGTTGCAGTGGAATGAGGGCGACAATCATCGCCCGCGGAGCGACCGGCCATGAGCGAGCTGACGGTCCCCCACCTGCTGCACCCGAGCGCCGCGCAGACCCCGCGCCGGTGGGAGCACGCGCGCCGCCGGCTCGTCACGATCCCCGCCGTGTTCCTCGGGACCGTGCTGTGGCTCGCCGCGAGCCCGGTGTGGCTGATCGCCGCGGGTGTGGCCGATCGCCTGAGCCGGCGGGGCTCCACCTTCGCGCGCGCCGGCCTCCTGGTGGCGTGGCTCCTGCTGTGCGAGGTCTGGGGCATCACCACGGCCGGCGTCTGGTGGGGGATCCGGCGCCTCGGGGGCGTGGACGCCGACCGGTACCTGGCGTGGCATCGCCGCTTGGAGGTGGCCTGGATCACCACCGTGTGGCGCGGCGCGGCCTGGCTGTTCCGCATGCGCATTCGGGCCGCGGGCCTGGAGGCGGCGACCGAGCCGGCCATCGTGTTCGTGCGGCACGCGAGCATCGCGGACACCCTGCTGCCCGGTCTGGTCGTCCAGCGTCCGTTCGGCCTGCAGATGCGCTACGTGCTCAAGCACGAGCTGCACTCGGACCCGTGCATCGACGTGATCGGCCACCGCCTGCCCAACGCGTTCGTCCAGCGGCGGGGCGCCGACACCGCGGGGGCCGTCGCCGCCATCACGGGCCTGGCGCACGAGATGGGACCCCGCGAGGGGATCGTGCTCTACCCGGAGGGCACGCGATACTCGGCCGGCCGGCGGGAGAGGCTCCTCGCGCGCCTCGAGGCCCGGCGCGAGCGCGAGCGGCTGGCCTACGCGCGGTCGCTCCGGCACGTCCTCCCGCCGCGGCTCGGCGGGGTCGAGGCCCTGCTGGGGGCCAACCCGGGGCTGGACGCGGTCTTCCTGGCCCACGCGGGGCTGGAGGGCGTCACCAGGCTGCGCGACCTCTGCAACGGGACGCTCCTGGACGTCGTCGTGGAGGTCTACCTGTGGCGCGTGCCCTACGACGCCATCCCGGCGCATCGCGAAGGGCGGCGGCGCTGGGTCGAGGATCAGTGGCGGCGCATGGACGCCGTCGTCGGGCTCCTGAAGCGGCACGAGGGGCCCGATCCGGGCGCCGGAGCCCCCGTGGACGTCACGGCCGGAGACGGACCGGCTCCGGCCCCTGGACGACGCGCTGCTGGATGAAGCGCCAGTGGACGAAGACCCCGGCGATGACGAAGAGGTGGAACAGCTCGTGGGGGCCGATGACGCCGGGGATGAGCGTCGGCCACCTGGCGAACTCCAGCACGGCGCCCACGGTGTAGAGCACGCCCCCCATCATGAACGGCCGGACGAAGTCCCAGCCATGGCGTCGGCCGAAGTGGACGGCCGAGGCCACGCCGAGCCAGCCCATGCCCAGGTACAGCGCGAGGGCCGCCCCCTCCGGCAGGCTGCCGAAGAAGACCGTGCGCAGGGTCAGGCCGGTGATCGCGCAGATCCAGATCAGGGTCAGGAAGCCCCACCGCCAGAAGCCGCGGGCGCGCAGCGCGTGGATCGGCGTGAAGGTGCCCGCGATCTGGACCCAGATCCCCGCGTGGTCCAGGCGCCGGAGGACGGCCCTCGGCGCGCCCCCCGGCTCCAGCAGGTGATACACGCCGCTCATGGAGAACATGAACAGCACGCCGAAGAGGTAGACGCTCAGCGCGGCGATGGCGCCCGGGCGTCCCCTGGCCGGTCGGAACAGCCAGTACGACGCCACCAGGGCCACGGCGGCCCCCAGCAGGTGCGTCCAGCAGCTCACGGGCTCGCTGAAGCCCGGGATGGGGATGATCCCGGTCGCCGGGTCGCTCAGGTCGACTCCCGCCGCAGGACCTTGGTGACCCGGGGCGGCTCCCACGTCTCGAAGCGCCGGAGCAGCTTCTCCGGGTCCTTCTCGATCACGAGGAGGTCCGCGTAGCGCTGCTCCACGAACTCCTCCTCCACCGCGTGCGCCAGGAAGGCGGCCAGCTTCTCGTAGAACCCGCCGACGTCCAGGATCCCGCAGGGCTTCTCGTGCAGGCCGAGCTGGGCCCACGTGAGCACCTCGAACAGCTCCTCGAGGGTGCCGAGCCCGCCGGGCAGGGCGACGAAGCCGTCCGACAGGTCGACCATCTCCCGCTTGCGCTCGTGCATGGACGACACCACGCGGAGCTCCGTGAGCCCCTGGTGGGCGATCTCGCGCTCGACGAGATCCTCCGGGATGATGCCGATGACCTCGCCGCCCTCGAGCAGCATCGTATCCGCCACCGCGCCCATCACGCCGACGCTGCCGCCGCCGTACACCATGCGGACGCCCCTCGCCGCGAGGGCCCGTCCGAACGCCCTGGCGCCCGAGACGTAGTCCTTCCGGCGTCCCGGGCTGGCGCCGCAGTAGACGCAGATGCTCTCCATGAACCGTTCCTCCCTGGCCGTTTGCCCGGCTAGCCTGTCCCAAGAGCCCCGGGTTCGTCCAGCGCATTGCGACGGCGCGGCGGGTGTCAGGCGTCGGTGCCGGTGTCTACGCTCCGGAGCCTGCGGATCTCACGGACCTCGGCCTTGGGCGGCACCACCATGTGATTGTCGGGGACGTCGCCGCTCACGCGCGCCCTCGCGCCGATGACGCAGTTGTCCCCGATGGTCGTGCCGGGGAGGACGAGGGCCCCGTCCCCGATCCACACGTTGTCCCCGATGGTCACATCGCGGACGTCCTGCCGGCTCGGCGGCACCCCCTGCCGGCGCAGGTCCGGGTCGATCGGGTGACCGTTGCAGTCCGTGAAGGACACCCGGGGCGCGATGAGGCAGTGCCGCCCGATGCGCATCCGCCCGGACACCGAGAACGTCGTCATGTGGCCGACGACGCTATGGTCCCCGATCCGGAGCTCCGGCCGCCCCGGGCCCGAGCTTCCGAAGTGGAAGTCGACCTTGCCGAACACGGTGACCTCGTCGCCGAGGCACACGTCCCCGGCACCGATCACGAACGGGAGGAACGTCCCGGCCACGAAGTCGTCGCCGATCTCCCGGCAGAGCCCGTGGAAGACGGGCGTGACCACCAGGCCGCTCCAGAGGCGCTCCTTCGCGCTCTGCGCGAGCCACAGGCTGCGCCAGATGGGCACCCAGACGGCCGGCGGCGCAGGCAGGCTCGCCCGGGTCACCGCGCGGTGGAGGTCCTTGACGGCCTTCAGCGGGCCCTCGCGGCTATCACGAATGATCTTGCGCAGATCCATATGCCCCCTCTCGATCGAACATGCGCCGGGGCTCGGCGCCGATCAAGGATCGGGAGCGCCATGGGGCCCGTTCGTGCTATGCGTCCTCCCCGACCCCGCTGCACGGGAGGCTCGCCATGCACCCGGTCGAACGCATCGGGCCGTGGGTCGCCGGCGTGGACGGCTGCCGCGGCGGTTGGATCGTCGTCCTGCGCCGCCTCGGCGACGCCCGCGGCCGCCGACACCGGGCGCTGCTGTGCGAGACCTTCGAGGAGGTGGTGGCCCTCGAGCCGCGCCCGGACGTCGTCGCCGTGGACATGCCCATCGGATTGCTCGACGCCCCGCGACCCGGTGGGCGGGAGTGCGACCGGCTCGCGCGGAGGCTGCTGGGTCCCCGCGCCCCCAGCGTCTTCACGCCGCCGTCCCGCGCGGTCCTCGACGCCACCTCCTTCGACGACGTGCGCGGCCGCGGCCTGAACATCCAGGGCTTCCACATCCTCCCGAAGGTCCGCGAGGTAGACCGCACCATCGCCTCGGCGGACCAGGACCGGGTGTTCGAGGCCCACCCCGAGCTCGCCTTCCGGGCCCTCGCAGGCCGACCGATGGCCGAGACGAAGCGCCGGCAGCCGGGGCGCGAGGAGCGCCTGCGGGCGATGGCGAGGGCCCCCGACGGGTTCTTCCGCGGCGCGCGACGGCGCCTCCGGAGGACCCTCGAGCGCTGGCCGCGCCGCCTCGTGACCCCCGACGACGTCCTGGACGCCATGGTGCTCACCTGGACCGCCGCGCGACTCGCCCGCGGCGAGGCAGCCTGCATCCCGGAGGACCCCCCGGTCGACGCGCGCGGTCTACGGATGGAGATCCGCTGGTAGGATGCGCCCGCCTCAGTCGAGCGGCACGCCGCCGGTCGGGGGCGCGGACGGGTCGATGGGGTGCACGGCTCGCAGGTCCTCGGGCACGCCTCCCTCCTCGGCGATGCGGCCGTAGATGTGCGCCATCTCGCGGGGCGTACGGGCCTTGGTCGGGTCTCCGGGGTCGACCCCGAAGAGCCCGAGGGGGATCGCCATGCCGTGGTTCCACTCGTAGTTGTCCATGAAGGACCAGTAGAAGTACCCGCGGACGTCCGCGCCCTCCTCCACGGCGCGCTCCAGCCACTGGAGATTGCGGACGACGAGGTCCGCCTCCTCGTCCTGGTCTCCGTGCCACATCTGTCGTCCGTTGTTCTCGGTGACGTAGATGGGCAGGCCGTAGCGCCGGTCGAGCAGGTGGGCCATCTCGTAGAGCCCGCGCGGCTGGACCCGGCTCATGTCGAGGCTCAGCGGGTCGATGGTGAGCCGAACCTCCCGACCGAGCGGAATGTTTCCCGAAGTCGCCGCCGCTGATACGTTGACCGGCGTCCGCGGCCGCCGCCGAGCGCCCGGCGCCTTCGACGGGTGAGGAGCCCATGTCCAAGACGGTGAGCGACCAGACGTTCCTCAAGGAATTCTTCCGGGCTCTGAACCTGCGGGCCATCGACCCGAGGGTGGAGGAGCAGCGGAAGCGCTATGTGTCCATGTACGACCGCCCGGACACTCGCCACCTGGACCCGGTCCGCCGGATGGCGCGGGACATCGAGTGGGGCGAGCACGAGAGCGTGGTGCTGTTCAGCGGCTTCCGCGGGAGCGGCAAGAGCACCGAACTGCGGCGCCTCCGGTGGACCCTGGAGAAGGATCACGAGGCCATCGTCGTCTACTGCGACATGATGGACTACGTGAACATGAACGCTCCGCCGGACGTGCCGGACATGCTCTTGGCCATGGCGGGGGCGTTCGCCGAGGCGGTGGTGCGCGACGAGCTTCTCGACGGGGACGATCCCCTGGAGCAGAGCTACTGGGAGCGCATGGTCCACTTCCTGACCACCACCGAGGTGGAGCTGCCGGAGCTGAAGGCGGGGGCCAAGGGCGCCGGCGTCGGGGTCGACCTGAAGCTCGCCCTGAAGGACTCGCCCAGCTTCCAGAAGAAGCTCCAGGAGAGCCTCGCCACCCGGGTGGGACAGCTGGTGGCGGAGGTCCGGGGCTTCTACGCGGACACCCTGGCCCGGCTCCGGGCCGAGCACGGCGAGGACAAGCCCATCGCTCTGCTCTTCGACAGCCTGGAGCACATCAAGGGCACGAGCACGTCCGCCCCGGACGTGGCGAAGCACCTGGAAGCCACCTACTCCCGGGTCGACCAGCTCCGCATCCCCGGCGTCCACGCGGTCTTCACCGTGCCGCCCTGGCTCAAGGTGCGGGCTCCCTACGTCTTCCACTCATACGATGATGTTGTTTCCATTCCGAGCATCATGGTTCGTAGGCAAGATGGCGGTATCCGGGCGTCAGCGTTGGACTCCATGGCCGAGCTGATCGCACGTCGGGGAGACTGGGAGAGGCTCCTGACGCGGGAGCAACTCGACCGGGTCGTGCTGGCCTCGGGAGGTCACTTCCGCGATCTCTTCCGCATCCTCCAGGGCATCCTCCGCCTCTGCGCGGACCGGGACCTGCCCGCGTCCGACGAGACCGTGGAGCGGGCCCTGGACGAGGTGCGAAACAGCTACCTCCCCATCGCGGATCAGGACGCCGCGTGGCTCCAGCGGGTGGCCGACAGCGGAGAGGCCAACCTCCCCGGCCAGGACCATTTGGGCGACCTGGCGCGGTTCTTCGACAACCACTACGTCCTCACCTACCGACACGGCGACGAGTGGTACCAGATCCACCCCCTCATCCGTGAGGCGGTGGCGTCCGCCGCCGCGCGGGCGGAAGAGGACGCGCAGAGCGGGCCGTGAGCGAGAACTTCGTCGCGCTGTCGCCCCGAAGCGAAGAGGAGTAGCTGGCCCTTCGCCGGGTGAGCGACTGGGCCTCCGACTTCTGGTGGGTCGGCGTCTTCGTCGACAGCACACCGACGGAGCGCCAGCTGCGCGCTCGGCTCTCGGTCCTCGCCGACGTCGCCACGCTACGACCCGGATCGCCCGAAGAGCTGACAGTCCTCGCAAGGGAGGTCATCGCCGCCGCGAGCCCCGACCGCGTCGTCTGGGTCGCGGCGAATGCCCATGGAACGGACGAGGCCTGGCACGAGGCCTGGACCCGCTTCGCGCTCGACCTGAACGAGTCCCGGGAGCGTCTGGTGGTCCGGCGCGGCGGGCTCGTGCTGGTCGGCCCGCTGGCCTGGAAGGCGGAGACCCGGGAGCACGCCCCGGACCTCTGGGCCCTCCGGAACGCGGTCCTCGACGTCGACGACGTCGCGCCGGCGCCCCCGCCCCGGAAGACCGAGGACGGGGCGTCGGCGGCCGCGCCCGTCGTCCTGGCCGTCGCCGCCGAGCCGTCGACGTCTCGCGGGCTGGCGCTCCTCGACGAAGCCGAGGAGGCCCTCCTGCGAAGCGAGCTGCACGAGGCCGAGCGGCTCGCCCGGGAGGCGCTGTCCCATCTGGAGGGACGCCAGCGCCCGGGCGCAGCCCGCGGGTGGGAGACCCTCGCGAAAGCCGCCTTGCGAGATGACGACGCGACGGTCGCCCGGGGCGCGGCGGCCCACGCTGTGGAGCACCTGAAGGCCGAGCTCGCGGAGCGTGCCACCCCGGACACGCGGCGTGCGCTGATGATCGCGACGTCGCTGCTGGCGGACGCAACCTGGGCCGAGGCCCCCACCGCTCGGGCCCTGAGCGAGGTCCTGGAGCTCCGACGAGAGGGGGTGGCGCACGCTCGGAACGCACGGAGCGACTTGGGAGACCGCCCCGACGTCCTCCGCGACCTCTCCGTGTCCCTCGAGCGCCTCGGCGGGTGCCTGGTCCTGTGCGGTGGAGCGCCGGAGCAGGCCCGGGCGCTCCTCCAAGAGGCGGCGAGCCTCGGGGAGCAGCTCAACACGGAGTGGCCGCAGCTCGTTCCCCGGTACGACCCGTCGGTCCCACGATCCTGGCTCGAACGCCTCGACGGAGGAGTGGGATGAGGCGTCAGACCCTGTCACATGACTCCTGGGAAGGAATGGAGGTTCGAGTCCACGGCGCCGAGGCGCAAGCTGTGGTGGGACGCAACGACGCAGGACTGGCAGCGCCAATTCAAGGAGTTGCGGCACGCCACAGCGCCGTCGAATCGTCGGCGTGGGCCGGACCGGAGTTTCTTCACAGGAGTCTCACATGTCAGCAGTCGTCGAACACGCCCCATCCCGGTCACTCGGGGAGGGTCCGCCAGGTCTCCAGCTCCCGGAACCGCTCCGCTGCGCCGTCCAGGGCGGCGGAGCGGTCACGGCACTGGAGGTGCTGCTCCAGGACGGCGGTCGACAGCCACGTGACGACGTCCGCGGCCCGGTCGAAGTCCAGGGTGGCCTCGGCGCAGTCGAAGAGCAGGCTCGCGAACTCGGTGCCGCAGACCTCGTAGGCCTGGGCGACGTCCACGAGGTTCCGGCCGTCGTCGGCCGTGAGCGTGCACAGGTCGGAGAAGGCCAGGTGCGGGGCGCCGTCCAGGACCCCCAGCCGGCGCGGGCCGTCGGCGGCCTCGAACCCGTCCTCGGTTTCTGCCGCCGGGACGATGGCGTCGGCGGTCCCGGCGAGGAACAGGGTCTCCTCCAGGGTGTCGCTCTCCACCGGAGGGGTCGTCGACGCCATGGGGACCACGACGCGGACGCCGGGCCGATCCGCGAGCTGCGAGACCGCCGCGCCGCCCGCGCTGTGACCGACCAGACCGACCCGATCCGGGTCCAGGTGCCCCGCCAGGAAGGCGAGATCGCCCGCAGGGTCGGCGAGGGCGGCGAGCAGCGCGTCCACGTCGCCGGCCAGATCGCGGCTGCCGCTGGCCTCGTCGGGGCACGCGACGGTCAGGGTGTCGCCCAGCATCAGGCCCGGGTGGTTCGCGGCCACCACGACGAAGCCGCGGCTCGTCCAGTGCTCCACCTGCGTCAGGGACTGGGTGCGGAACGACGCCGTCCCGTGGATGAACACCACGACCGGGTACGGCCCGCGCTCCGCGTCGAGAGGGAGAGCGCGGTAGCAGTCGCAGACCTGCCACGGGTTGTCGGCGTCCGGGATGGCCTCGCGCTCGGACGGGGGCAGGGCCTCGCGCACGTCGTAGCGGACCTGCGCCGCCCCGACGTCCACGGAGTCGGCGGGGGCCGGATACCAGACCTCCACGGTCAGCCGGCCGACCGTCGTCGTGAGCGCCCCGACGGCCCAGGGCCCCGGCTCGCCGGGATCCTCGGGCGTCTCCAGCAGGGTCGCCTCCCCGCAGGCGGCCATGGTGGCGGGAGGCGAGTCCCCGTCGCACGCGGCGAGGAGGAGCAGGAGCGGCGTCGCCGCGAGGAGTCGGGTCATGGATGTCACCGTCCCTGCATCTCCGGGCGATCCCCGTCGCCGATCGGGGCCTCCTCGCCGCCTCCGTCGCCACCGCACCCCGGGCCGACCACCGCGATCGCGGCCATCAGCCGTACGACGGACCACACCTTCCCGCGCCAGATGCCCATGCCTCTCCCCGCCATCTCGTGCTGCAGTGTGCGCATCGTAGGCAGCGCCGCTCGGGCCCCACAACCCGCCGCGCCGTCCGGGGCGAAACGGACGGTCGCGCCCGGCGGCGTGGCGTGTGGGTGCGCTCCGAGCGCGTGGCCCACGGTTCCGGTGCGGAGCGGCGTGGTCGTATCGAGCGCGCCCATGGACAGTCTGCTCGAGGGCCATGGCCTCGAAGCATCCCCTGATGTCCGTGTCGCCGTGGTGTGGGCCGAGGCTCTTCCGGAAGGACGGATCCCGGATCGTTCCGTGTTCCACCTCGACATGTTCCCGCTGCGCCTGGAGTACACCCGCCGCCTGCTCGGCGATGCAGGCCGACGACTGCCCCGGGGGTGTGCTGCAGCCCATCCTCGATCGCATCCACCTGGAGACGCTCGGCTCCCCGGGCTTCTACCGGGAGACCTGCCGCGAGCTGGGCATGGAGGAGGTCCGCTTCATCGATCTCACGCAGCACCTCACGCGCCACTACGACCGGGTCCTCCAGGAGCTGGAGGCCCGCGAGACGGAGCTGGCGGACGCCGTCAGCGCCGAGTACGTCCGGCGCATGAAGCAGGGCCTGCGCCATTGGATCGACGGAGGCGAGGCCGGCCACCTGGCGTGGGGCATCTTCCACTTCCGCCTGCCGGGCTGAGGCGCGCGCCTGGGGATCGAGGGGCGGGTCAGGCCCCGGCGTGCTCCTCCGCGTAGGCCTCGAGGCGCTCCAGGGCCAGGGCGAACTGGCCGTGGGAGTGCTCGAGGTAGGCGTGGGCCTCGTCGATCCAGCCGTCGGCGGCGGTGGACCACACGCGGTTCAGGTAGCGCTCGCCGGCGGCGAAGTGGCTCATCACGTCGGCGTATGCCTGCATCCCCCAGGCGTGGGCGATGGCGTGGCGGGCCTCCACGAAGGCCTCGATGTCGTCGATGAACCGCTCGTCGATGGCCTCGGGGAGGTCGTAGATGTGGACGTCGTGCTTGTCGTCGTGCAGCGCGTCGACGCGCTCGACGATCCTCCGGAGGGTCTCGTCCAGGGTCTGGAAGCTGGCTTCGATGACCTCGGGGGCCTGGGCCGCCTCCCTGGCCCCCCGGCGGGCGACGGCGACGCCGATGGCCCCGACGACGTAGGCCGGCACGAACAGGCGCCAGTCGATGGCCTCCCTGTCCAGCACCGCGACGAGCGTGGCGGCCAGGAAGCCGACGGTCACGAGGAGCAGTCCGACGCGGCGCATGTCACGACCCTCCCAGGATGTTGGCCATGGCGAAGCCGACGCCCACCAGGGCCTCGCCGACGAGCAGGCCGGCGGCGATGGGGATGCCCGTGTCCTCGCTCCAGGCCGTGCCCAGCTTCCAGTCGCTGAAGAGCCGGGCCAGGGTCCCGAAGGTGTAGGTGAGGACGATGTTGAAGGGCAGGTAGAAGCCCAGGCCCACCAGGATGCCCAGGCCGCCGACGCCCGTGGCGCTCAGCATGGCCCCGAGGCCGGCGCCGGCCACGTACTGGTGGAGCGGCACGTCGCCGCCGAGGATGCCCTCGATCATGCTGGCAAGGGCCTGCCCCTGCGGCGCCGGGAGCTCCTCGCTGCCCAGGCCGGCGTCCTCGTGGAGCACGTAGATGAGCGTCATGATGACGATGGGCCCGATCCACGCCCCGGCGAACTGGGCGATCTGCTGGCGCTTCGGGATGGCGCCGACCAGGTAGCCCGTCTTCATGTCGAGCATCAGGTCGGTGGCCTGGGACATGGCCACGCACATGGCCGCGCCCACCATGATGGAGGAGATGACCGCCTCCTCGTCGCCCAGGCCGCTGGCGATGAGCACCAGGATGGTGACGCCGATGAGGGTCATGCCCGACAGGGGCGACCAGTTCGTCCGGCCGATGCACTCGGAGAGGATGACGCCCGCCACCCAGATCCACAGGGTGCCGAGGACGGCCATGATGGCCCCGCGGCCGATGCCCATGTGCTCCGTGGAGAGGATGGCGATCATCAGCAGCACCACGAAGGCGCCCACCACCGCGAAGCCGAGCAGCTTGATGGGCATCTCGTCGGCCGACAGGGAGGAGCGGCTCCGCGCGGAGGCCTGCATGCTCTTCACGGCGCTGACGATGAGGGGCAGGGCGAGGACGATGCCGGCCAGCGCGCCGCCCACCAGCATCCCGATGCCCAGGGGGCGGAAGAGCTCCAGGCGGAGGAACTCGGGGGCCGTCGTCTCCTGCGCCACGAGCGCCGCCTCCGGCGGGATCTTGCCCATGGCCGACAGGATGGGCGCCAGGACCCAGTAGCAGGCGTAGCCTCCGATGAGGAAGAAGAGGCCGCCCTTGCCGGCCAGGAAGCCCACGCCGATGGTCAGCAGCGAGAGATACCAGACGCCGTTCATGTAGTCGGGCATCCCGATCCACTCGCCGATGGGCAGGTTGTGCCACCCGCCGATCTGGTAGAGCGTGAGGTGGATGACGCCGCTGACGACCGCCGCGGCGAGGAGGAGGACGGCCTTGCGGATGCCCGCGCCCGGCGCCTTCAGGATGGCCGCCACGGCGATGCCGCCCGGATAGGCCAGGCGGTCGAAGTCGATCATCTGCTTGCGCAGCGGGATGATGAAGGCGATGCCGAGGATGGCCCCGACGATGGTCCCCAGCACCAGGAAGTAGGGGTTGAAGTCCGTGTAGCCGAGGATGAACACGGCCGGCACCGAGAACATCATCCCGGAGGCCGCGCCGTTCACCGCGCTGGCCGCCGTCTGGTTGATGTTGTTCTCGACGATGCTGTTCCGGCCCATCAGGCCGCGGAGGATCCCGAAGCCCAGGATGGCCGCCAGCTCCGAGCCCTCGATGCTGAAGCCGAGGATGAGGGACGTGTAGCCGATGCTGATGGCGATGATGACGCCGAGCAGGTAGCCCACGACGAGCGCCTGCCAGGTCAGCTCCGGATACGGTCCCCGCCGGATGGGCTTGTCGACGTCCTTCGCCACGCTCGCTCCCCCCTCGTGTCGGCGCGGCGAGCCTAACGGGGGTGGGGCGCCCGGGCAAACGGTACGTCAGTCGTCGTCGTCATCGTCGTCATCGTCGTCGTCGTCGTCATCGTCGTCGTCGTCCGCCTCTCCCTTCTTCTCGCAGACGCCGTCGTCGCACTCGCCCTTCAGGCAGTCGTGGTCCTCGTCGCACGGGCCGCCCGGCGGCACGAGGCACTCGCCGCCCTTGGCGCACACCCGCGGGGCGGCGCACGTCCCCGGGTCGGGGGCGTCGTGCACCTTCTTGCAGCGACCGTGCTCGTCCGAGGCGCAGGAGTGGCACACCTGGTCGCAGGCGTGCTCGCAGCACACGCCGTCCACGCACCAGCCCGAGGCGCGGATCAGGAGGTCCGCTTGCGCACCACCCTGAACATCGACGACGAGGCGCTCCGCGAGGCCATGCGCTACGCCGAGGGCCGGAACAAGACCCAGGTGATCAACGAGGCGCTGCGGGACTACGCCCGCCTGCGACGCAGGCGAGAGCTGCTCGAGCTGCGCGGGACCATCGTGTGGGAGGGGGACATGGACGCGCTGTACGACCGCGCCCGGGAAGCGGCCATCCCCGATCGCAGCAGGGTGAGCAAGGACGAGCTGATCCGGGCGTTGCCGAGCTGACGCGGCGCAGGAGCCGGGCGACAGCCGGGGCGCACCCGGCCGGCGCAAGCTGGCCGGACGCCGGCAGCGGCCGTATCATCGAAAGCGGTCGGAGGAGGCGGACCATGCAGCTTGAGCGCTACCTCGAACGTGACGACGACGGCGGTTGGTGGATCCGCGGCACGCGCGTCGATCTGGCGACGGTCGTCGAGGCCTATCGCCAGGGGTTGTCGGCCGAGGAGATCGCGTACAACTACCCGTCGGCGGGTCTGGAGGCCATGTACGCAGCGTTGACGTTCTACCTCGCCAACCAGGAGCGGTTGGACGCCGAGTTCCGCCGGAGCGAGCAGCTCCTCGAAGACCGCCGAGCCAGGGTCGCTCCTGCGCCCGTGATCCAGCGCCTTCGCGCGCTCGCTGCAGGCCGTCGCGAGCCCGCGGCCCGTTGAGCTTCCGCTTCCTCCTGGACGAGAATGTGGCTCGCGCCGTCGGCACGGCTCTGCGCCGTCGCTCGCCGGACACGCAGACGCTGCGCGTCGGCGACGGGGTGCCAATCGGTGCGCCAGACAGCGAGGTGTTGGCGTTCGCTGAAGAGCAACGGGCCTTCCTCGTCACGAAGGACAGGCGAACGATGCCGCTCGAGATCGCCGAGCATCAGGCACGAGGCGGCGCGACCTGGGGAGTCGCGCTGCTACGTCGCCAGGCGTCCCTCGGAGAAGTCATCGCGGATCTGGTGTTGATCGCCGAGGCGTCCCAGCCGGAGGAATGGCGCGACGTGCTCCTCTACGTGCCGTTGACGGGTTGACTGCTGCGGTTCGGCGCCATGTCCCGGCAGTTCAGGAGCCCAGCGTCGCGAGGCGAAGAACGACGAGGCCGAGGCTGGCCAGGGCGGCGACGGGTGGGAGCCAGGCGGTCACCTCGCGGACGCACTCCGACGCCGGGCCGCGGCGCTTGAGGCGTGAGAGGGGCAGGTTCAGCAGGGTGAAGACCAGCAGGATGACGAAGCTGGTGGTCCCCGACCAGCACGTAGACGCCGGCGCCCAGGATGGTCTCCAGGGCGTACAGGGTGATGAGCGGCAGCGACGGGGCCGGCCTCGGGCCGGGCTCGCCGGCCTCCGATTGTCCCATGGCGCCAGGGTTCGCCACGGCGCGGCCGGATGACTGGGCCGCGGGAGCGTCCGTCGCGGACTGCGTCGTGATACAATGCGGGTCGTCATGGAAGTCGATCCCCAGGATGCGTGGGCGGGCATCGTCCGCCGAGCACGCCGCGAGGAAGCCCGGAGGGCGGATCGCGCGAAGCACGGACGTGCGTTGGCCGAACGCCTGGCCGACGCGTGCATCGACGCCGGCGCGCGGAGGGTCGTGCTGTTCGGGTCCCTGGCGACGGGAGACTGGGGAGGCATCGACATCGACCTCGCGGTCGAAGGGTTGCCGGCAGAGGTGTACTTCGATCTCCTCGGTCGGCTCCTGTGGGACGCCTCGCCGGAGTTCACGGTCGACCTGGTACGCGCGGAGGATGCCCCAGCGCTGTTGCTGGAGCGGATCCGCGAGGAGGGAGAGGTGCTCCGTGACCGCCAGTGAGCCGGAGACACGACGGCTGCGGAAGCTCATCGCCGAGCTGAACGCGGACCGCGACGCCGTCGCCTCCCTCGCCGCCGAGGTCGCCTCCCTCGCCGAGCGGTCGCGGGGCCAGGACGACCCGGCCGTGCACGCTGCGCTCGCTTTCCGGCTCGAGCAGCTCTACACCGCCATCGAGTCCATGCTCAGGCGCGTGGCCGCCACCATCGACGGCGACTGGCCCGGCGGGTCCGACTGGCACGTGCAGCTCCTGAAGGACATGACGCTCTCCATCGCCGAGGTCCGTCCTGCCGTCCTGAGCAGCGCTACGGCCGGGTACCTGAGGAGGCTCCTCGCACTGAGGCACTTCCTCCGACAGGCCTATGCAGTCGCGCTCGATCCCGAGCAGCTCCGCGACCGCGCCCGCGATGCTCGTGAGGCCACGCGCGGCTTCGACGACGACCTCGATCGGTTCGTCGAGTTCCTGGGGCGGATGGTGGGGAGAGCCGACGAGGAGCGCTGACGCCCTGCGTACGGGAGAGCCCGGGAGTGTCAGAACGACCCCTGGACTCCGCCGGAGACCGTGAGGCCCGGGGCCGGCTCGAAGTAGCGGTCGCCGAACGCGTTGGGGACGACGGAGGCGCTGTAGCGCTCGTCCAGGAGGTTCTCGGCGGCCACGAAGGGGGTCAGGGTCCGGCCGGCTCCCAGGGAGATCTCCCAGGCCGCGTGGGCGTCGATGACCGTGTGGGCCGGGTTGCTGGCCGTGTTGGCGTCGTCCACGGGATAGGCGTCGACCCACTCGGCGTCGACCCGGAGGCGCAAGCCGCCGAGCGGCCGCCACGAGACCGCGCCGTGGAGCACGTGGTCGGGCACGCCGGGGACCCGGTGGCCCTCGAAGTCGCCGTCGGGCGTCGTGAACTCGCGGAACGTGTGCCGGGAGAAGGCGTGGGTGACGAGGAGGCCCCAGCGCTCGGACGGCTCCCAGGACACCCGGGTCTCGATTCCGCGGCGCAGGACCCGACCAGCGTTGCGGAAGAACACCTGGCCCTCCTCGTCCTCGGTAGGGACGAGGGCGTCGCGGACCCACGCGGCCCAGCCCACGACCTCCACCGAGAGCCCGTCGACCCGGACCCGCGCGCCGCCCTCCAGGTCGCGTGTCAGCGCCGGGTCCAGGTCCGGGTCCAGGCCGCCCTGGTCGTTCGGGCGGTTGGACAGCTCGCTGGTGGTGGGCGTCTGGAAGGCCGTCGCGTGGTGCGCCCACAGGTCCAGCCACGAGGTCGCCTCCCAGCGCACGCCGGCCGACGGGCTGGGCGCCCACATGACCCGCGTCCCGCTGTCGTCGCCGTCCGACAGCAGCCTGTCGTCGGCGGTGAAGCCGTGCACGTCGGCCCGCAGGCCGGCCTCCAGGTGGAGCCCCGCGGACAGGACGGCCTCGAGCCGCGCGAAGGGAGCGCCGGTCACGACGCGCTCCACCTGATCGAGGAGCAGGGCGCCCCGTCTCGCCTCGTCGCCGTCCGGCGGCACGCCCAGGTTTTCGAGCTCGCGTCGCCGGTCGTCCTGCAGGGCGAGGTCCAACCCGGCCAGCCAGCGCAGGGGGACGTCGCCGGCATCCACGCGCCCCCGGGCCGCGAACCGGAGGCCCGCGGCCCGCCGGTCCAGGTCGATGATCCGGAAGGGGATGACGGCGTCCGCGCTCCGGAGCAGGGCCCAGGCGGTCGCGTCGACGGCCGCGTCCTCTGCCACGTCGTGCTCTACGGTGACGCCCAGGCGGCCCTGGTGGACCGCCTCGGCCGTGCCCTGGTCGACGTTGGTCTCCCAGGCGGCCGTGGGGTCGTCCCGTGCAAGCTCCGCCGGCAGGGAGCCCGGGTTCTCGGCCTCCGGCATCGTGGAGGCGGCCACGTCGACCCGCACGGAGCCGTCGTCTCCCACCGGGTGCCGGGTCTGCACGCCGAGGCGACCGATCCGCCGGTCCGAGTGGTCGCGATAGCCGGGGCTCTGCGTCCAGCTTCCCTCGACGCGGTAGCCCTGCTCGCCCAGGGTGCCGTGGGCCGCCAGGCGGCTCGCCCAGCCCCCCAGGCCGTCCAGGCGCACGCGCGGCTCCACGCGGAGCGGGTCGTCTCCGGGCGGCCGTGTCTCCAGCAGAAGCACGCCGCCGGCCGCGTTGCCGTACAGCCCCGAGGCCGCGCCCCGGAGCACCTCCACGTCCCCGAGCATGCCGGGATCCACCGCGTCGAGCATCGTCTGGCCGTCCGGCAGCGTCAGGGGCACGCCGTCCATCAAGACCGCGACCCCGCGGACGCCGAACTGGGAGCGCGCCCCGGCGCCCCGGATGACCAGCCGATCCCCCAGGGCGGCGTTCTGCCGGTCCATGAGCGACACCCCGGGCACCCCGCGCAGCGCCTCGTCCATCTCGCCGTGGCGGCGGGCGTCCTCCGCGTCCTCCTCGGAGGCCCGGTCCATGGCCCGCGGCGCCTCGTCCTGCTCCACCGGGCGGCGCGGCACGTCCAGGGGCGGCGAGGCCTCGTCGCGCACCTCACGGGGATCGTCCGTCGGCGGCGGCGCCGCGAGGACGAGGGCCAGTATCGTGGCTGGGAGGCTGGCGGGGGTCACGGGACGGACCAGCGTGCACCACCCGCCGTCACTCCCGCAATGGCCTCGAGCGCGCAGTGTCCGGGCGGGAGCGGGAGCCGCTCAGAAGAACGACGGCTGGACGTCGGGGAAGATCGCATACTCCCCGCCGTCCCCGGTGACGAGCTCCACCTCGCCGCTCGGCCAGTCGATGGTGGCCACTTCCCAGAAGTCGTGGTTCACGAGCTCGACGTCCTCCAGCTCGAAGACCAGCGACGAGTAGATGTACACGCGCACGGTGGCGTTGCTCGGGCCGTACCCGTGGTCGTTCCAGTAGTGGACGCCCACCCGGTAGGTCAGGCCGTCCTCGGGGACGGGGAGGACGATGTTCTCGGGGCCGAGGCCGTCCGTGTCGTCGTGGTCCAGGCTCGGATCATCGTCTGCGTTCTCGTCGTCCGAGCCCCACTCGGGGCTGTTGTTGAACCAGAAGCAGTCGAACGTGTCGTCGAACCAGCCGTCGGGCACGTCGTCGCTGTCGATGTCCACGCCGGTCGCGGACGGATGGGCGAAGTGGAGGTTCAGGTCCGAGCCGGCCATCGGACCGTGGTCCGTCTGGTCCGGGTCGCCCGGGGTGTCCCAGGTCAGCTCCACGTGGATGGCGTCCGGCAGGGGACCCTGCTCCCCCTCGCCCGACAGGGACACCGTCGTCTGGGGATCCTCCGCGTCGGTGGAGTGGAGGACGAGCTGGCCCTCGACCTCCCCCGGGCCCTGGGGCGTGAACTGGACGGCGACCGCGACCGACGACCCCGGGGCGACGAGGAGCGGCTCGTCGAAGGTCACGCCGATGGAGCCGGCCCCGGTCGTCGACCACTTCTCTTCGCCCACGACGAAGGCGAAGGACGGGGCTCCCGACAGCTCGAAGCCGGTGACCTCCAGGTCGGCCGTCCCGGAGTCGAGGATCTGGAGGTTCCGGGTGACCGTGCTCCCCGGCGCGGCCGTGCCGAAGTCGATCGAGGGCGGGCTCACGACGATGTCCGGGGCTGCCTCCGCCACGCAGAGGTGATCCTCGCAGACCGGCGCGGCCCCCGGGCACGTCCCGCACGAGCCGCCGCACCCGTCGTCGCCGCACTCCCTCCCGTCGCAGTCCGGCGTGCACGTGGTGTCCGGGCCCGCGTCCGGGCCTCCGTCACCGGCATCCGCCGTGCCGTCAGGGGCGGCTCCATCCCCGCCTCCTTCCACGTCCGGCGACGGGACGTCCGCGGCCGTCGACGTGTCGTCCCGAACGTCCACGTCCGACGAGGACGTGTCCTCCGTCGGGCCGATGTCGGTCGACGACCCGTCGGCGTAGGAGAGCTGGGGGCCGTCGCTGCCCGCCGAGTCGCAGGCCGCGGCGGCCAGGAGCAGCCCGGCCACGAACCCCACTCGCCAGATCCCAGCCCTTTGGCACCACACTCCGTTCATCTGTCGGACCTCCTTTCGCGCCCCGTTTGTGCCACGTCGCCAGGGTCGAGCCAACCCGCTCGGTGCGTGTCCGCGTCACCGGCCCAGTCGCTCCGCTCCGTCCTCCACCTCCTCCTCGGAGGCCCGGTCCATGGCCCGCGGCGCCTCGTCCTGCTCCACCGGGCGGCGCGGCACGTCCAGGGGCGGCGAAACCTCGTCGCGCACCTCACGGGGATCGTCCGTCGGCGGCGACGCCGCGAGGAGGAGGGCCAGGCTCGTGGCTGGGAGGCCGGTGCAGGCACGGGACGGTCCAGCGTGCCCCACCCGCCGCCACTCCCGCAATGCCGTCGAGGGCGGACGCCTGGGGTCAGCCGACCTCCCCCCACTCCGTTTCGAGACCGATGCCATGCGCCATGCGCAGCTCGCCGTAGACCATGCTCGCGACCGAGCCGGTCACGAAGTAGTCCAGGCCGGCCGCGTCGAGCGGCGCCGTGAACAGCAGGAAGAGGTCAAGTCCTCGCATGGAGGAACAGCTCCCGGACCTCGTCGTGCACGCGCTCTTCCGGCCACTCGGGGTACCGGGCCCGAAGCGCCGCGGCCTTGAGCGCCCAGGCCTCCTCGCGCAGCTGCGCCGCCAGCTCCAGCTTCCGAGCCGGAGTCATCCGCTTCAGCGCCTCCAGCTGTTTCGGATGCATCTGCATCGAGTCCACCCACCGCGCGGCCCACCCGGGGGCATCCCGAAAGGCCGGTGCTCCGCTCACGTCGAGCGTAGTCACACGGTCCCCACGCGACAAGACGGGGCCGTCGGGCCGACCCGTGAAGCTCGACACAGGGCTCGTGGTCCACCCCACTCGGCGCTCGGCTTCGAGCCGGTGTCGGCGCTGTCATCCGAGTTCCGTCGAGAGTTCGCGGAGCACGACTGGCAGGTCGCAGGCGGTTTCAACCACGGAGGCGAGGGGAATCGCGCGCCCCCGGCCGAGGCGATCCACTCGGCCCCCGGATGAGCGGCCACGGCTCGACGGACATCCGCCGGGTCGTCTAACCTGTCGGCTCACCGCGCAGATTCCAGCGTTCACCCGCAGGCGAGGGGAGTGGAGATGGTTCGTGCAGCGCGACTGGCGGCGGGCTTCCTCATGGCGGCGTGCGTCATCGGGGCGTGCTCCCGGTGCGCTTCGGCTCCGTCGAAGGGGGCGGCCGAGTGCACCCACGTGGCCGAGGGGTTCGGCCCCGAGGCGGAGGCTCCCGTCCGCGTGGAGGCCGTGGTGACGGGGCTGGAGGTTCCCTGGGGCCTGGCCTTCCTGCCCGGCGACGGCACGGGCGACATGCTGGTGACGGAGCGTCCGGGCCGCCTGCGGCTGGTGGAGGACGGCTCGCTGGTCTCCGAACCCGTCCTGACGATCGACGTGCGCTCCGAGTCGGAGGAGGGCCTCCTGGGCCTGGCCCTGCACCCCGACTTCGAGTCGAACCGGCTGTTCTACCTGTACTACACCGTCGAGCGGGACGGTGATCCCGTGAACCGCGTCGTGCGGTATCGGTTGGCGCAGGATCGGCGCTCCGCGACGCAGGATCGCGTGATCCTCGACGACATCCCCGCCGCTCGCTATCACAGCGGCGGGCGCATCCGCTTCGGCCCCGACGGGAACCTCTACGCGGGCACCGGCGACTCCCGCGAGCCGGACCTGTCCCAGGACCGCGACAGCCTCGCGGGCAAGCTGTTGCGCGTCACGCCCGAGGGAGAGGTCCCGGAGGACAACCCCTTCGACGGCAGCCCGGTCTGGACCCTGGGGATCCGCAACAACGAGGGCTTCGACTGGCGCCCCGGCGACGAGGTCGCGGACGGCCCGGTGCTCGTGGACCACGGACCCAGCGGCGAGCTGGGCCGGACCGGGGGTGACGAGGTGAACGTGGCCGGCCGCGGCGTGAACCTCGGCTGGCCGACCATCTGGGGCTGCGAGACCAAGGAGGGGATGCGCGCGCCGTCGCTGGTCTGGGAGTCCGCCGTCCCGCCCGGCGGCGCCGAGTGGTACGACGGCGACGCCATCCCCCAGTGGAAGGGCAGCCTCCTGGTGGGGACCCTCGGCTCCCGCCACCTGCACCGGGTCGTCTTCGAGGACGACGGCCGGACGGTGGCCCGCCACGAGGTCCTCTTCAAGGGCGATCCGCCTGGCGGCTACGGGCGCCTCCGCACGGTCGTCACCGGCCCGGACGGCGCGCTCTACGTGACCACGAGCAACTGCGACGGCCGAGGGGCCTGCCCCGCCGACAAGGACCGCATCCTGCGGCTGACCGGCACGGAGTAGCCCCTTCCCGCAGGTCTTCCCGCCGGCTGCGAACACCCTGGCGCGGGCTCCATGGCCTACGCCAGGGCGTCGCTGGCCCCCCTCCACCCACTCCTGCACAAATTATAAATCCGATTTACAATTTGTGCAGATCCGGCGTACCCTCGGGGCATGATCCAGCGAACCCTGGAACCGACGGTCCGGGAGCTGGCGGGCATGTATCCGGTCGTGACCGTCACCGGACCGCGCCAATCCGGCAAGACCACGCTGTGCCGCCGCGTCTTCCCCGACAAGGCCTACGTCTCGTTGGAGGCCCTGGACATGCGCCAGTACGCCAGGGACGACCCCCGCGGCTTTCTGGCCGAGCATAGGGACGGCGCGATCCTCGACGAGGTCCAGCACGTCCCGGAGCTGCTCTCTTATCTCCAGGGCGTGGTCGACGAGGACCCGACGCCGGGGCGCTTCGTCCTCACCGGCTCGCAGCACTTCGGCCTCGCCCAGGGCGTCAGCCAGTCCCTCGCGGGGCGCACCGCCGTGCTGCACCTCCTGCCCCCGGGGCTGGAGGAGCTGCGCCGATTCCCGGGAGGTCTCGACGACCTCCTGACGACACTGTGGACGGGGGCCTACCCAGCCATCCACGAGCGGGGCATCCCGGCCGATCGGTGGCTGACGGACTACGTCACCACCTACGTCCAGCGGGACGTCCGGCAGGTCGTCCACGTCAGCGACCTGGAGACCTTCACGACCTTCGTCCGCCTCTGCGCCGGTCGCACCGGCCAGATCCTCAACCTCTCGGCGCTCGGAGGGGACTGCGGAGTCTCACACAACACCGCCCGGTCCTGGCTGTCGGTCCTGGAGACCAGCTTTCTCCTCATGCGGCTCCCGGCCTGGCACCGCACCCGTCGCAAGCAGCTCACGAAGTCTCCGAAGATCCACCTCCTCGACAGCGGCCTCGCCTGCAACCTCCTGGGCATCCGCAGCCCCGAGGAGCTCCGCCACCACCCCCTCCGCGGCGCCATCTTCGAGAGCTGGGTCGTCTCGGAGGTCTACAAGCACCACGTCCACCGCGGCGCGCGTCCCTCGCTGTTCCACCTCCGCTCGCGCCGCGGCCGCGAGCTGGACCTCCTCGTGGAGCGAGGCCGCACCATGGACCTCGTGGAGGTCAAGTCCGGCGCGACGGTCCAGCGCTCCTTCTTCCGGGACCTCCAGCGCGCCGCGAGCCTCCTCGACGAGGACGACCGGTGGGAGGGGCTGCGCCGCGTCCTCGTCTACGGCGGCGACCAGCGCCAGTCCCGCAGCGAGACGACGGTGCTCCCCTGGGATCAGGTCGACGCCTGGCCGTGGTCGGAGGGGCCGTAGACGACGGCTGTCAACGAGCCGTAGGGCAGAGCCCGTACAGCGGGTAGTCGTCGCACTGCGGAGCCGGGTCGCACCCGCAGTCCCAGAACTCGTGCCAGCGGGCCTCCTCCGGGCTCAGGGGCACCGGATCGCACATGAGGCCGTGCGCCAGCTCCAGGCAGCACGGCTCGTCCTCGTCGGGATCGCACGGGCAGCCCTCCGCCGGCCCGTCGTCGCAGGACTCGTCCGGTCGCGGTCCGGCCTCCGGCTCGAAGACCACGCCGAGGGTCACCTGGGGGTGGCACTCGCACGGCAGCGAGATGTCGGTCGTCCAGGGCTCACGGCCGGCGGCGGTGACCGTGACGGTGCTCGACTCTCCCCACGGTGCGTCCGCATAGCAGAAGGGAAAGGCGGGCCCGTTCACCGGCACCATCTCGCCCTCCTCGCAGCTGCACTCGAAGGTCGAGCTGTCGCCCGACTCGTCCTGGACCGTGATGGTCACGTCGCCGCAGAAGGCGGCGCCTGACTCGTCCTCGAAGTCGAAGCGCACCGGCGGGACGTATATCGCGTCACAGGTCAGGGGCCCGCATCCGTCCGCGTCGGCGTCCGCATCCGCCAGGGAGTCCCCGAGCGTCTCTCCGGAGGACGTGCCATCGGCGTCCGTGTCGGGCGCTTCTGAACCGTCGTCCGAATCGCACGCCGCGACGAAGATCGCGAGAGTCACGTGCAGAGCAAAGACCACGGGTCGGGCGTGAACGGACACGGGACCTCCAGGGAGTCGGTACTTCGCGACCGTAGGAAGCGCTGCCAGTCGAGTCAAACGCCAGGGTGAAGGAGCCCGTGGGGAAGCGCCGGGTCGTGTGAACATCCTTCCCTGTGTGTGGGGATTATCTACGCGGCCAGATCCTCGCGTCGCCGCAGAGTCCTGCGGGTTCGGGCGGTTGGCGCATGGCATGGCCTGTGCTTTGCGATGCGGGCTGCGCCAGGTCTGGAATGGAGCATCCATGCGCCTCGTGAGGATCCCCCACCCCCCCTTCCTCTACTTGATGGTTTCGCTGTGCGTGGCGTGGAGTTGGATGTACTCCGACGTCACCGTGCCCAACGAAAGGACGCGGGTCTACCTGGCCGTCTCCCTCGTCGACCACGGCACGGTGTCCATCGATTCCGCCGAGGAGCGCTTCGGGCGAGTGAAGGACCGGGCGCACTTCGACGGCCGCGACTACACGGACAAGGCGCCGGGCGCCAGCCTCCTCGCGGCAGGCGTCTACGGTGCCGTCCGCCTCGTGACGGAGCCCGACGACTGGTCCATCGAGGCCCTGCTCGTCCTCGTGCGGATGGCACTGATGGTGCCGCTCACGTTGCTGGGCTTCTGGCTGCTCCGCCGGACGCTGGCGCACCTGGGTCTCTGTGAGGCGGCCGTCGATCTGGGCTCTCTGGGGTGGGTCCTGGGCTCGTCCGCCTTCCACTACGGGCACGCCTTCTACGGCCACCAGATCGTCGGCACGGCGCTCCTCGGCGCGCTCCTTCTCCTCCTCTTGGCGAGGGACGCCACGAGCGGCCGCCGACAGACCTTGCTGGTCGGGGCGGGCACGTGCGCGGGCCTCGCAGGCCTCGTGGAATACCAGGCCGTGGTTGTCGGGCTGCTGCTGCTGGGCTGGGTGGTCGCGGGACCGTTCCGTCGGGACGGAAGGGCGGCAGTCGCGTTCGCTCTCGGCGCTACACCCTGGGCCCTGCTCCTCTTCGGGTACCAGTCGCTCGCGTTCGGGGGACCCTTCGAACTCTCCTACCACCACCTCTCCTCCGAGAACGTGCAGGCGCTTCACGGGGAAGGCGTTGCCGGTGTCACGGTCCCGACCTGGGAGGCCATCCGCGGATCGCTGGTGAGCCTCCACCGCGGCCTGCTGCCGACGTCGCCGATGTTGGTGTTCCTCCTGGTCGGGTTGCCCTCGCTTCGGCGGCGGTCCGGCACAGCGACCACCACCATCGTCACGCTCGGCGTCGCCTACTGGCTGCTCTTCGTCTGGAGCGCGACCGCGTGGTACGCGGGCTGGAGCTTCGGACCCCGCCTGCTCGTGCCCGCGATGGGATGGGCCGCCATCCCGGTGGCGGCGTGGGCGGACGAGCACCGTCAGTCGCCGATTCGCCAGGGCCTCCTCGCCGGCGCCATCCTCGCCGGCGTCGCCTACCAGATCGTCGTCCAGGTGACATTCCCCGAGCCTCCCCCCGACGCGAAGAACCCGTTCGTGGACGTCGTGCTCCCGGCCCTAGGCGAGGGGCTCGTCACGCCGAATCTCGGCTCCGCGGTGCTCGGCCTCGAGGGGCTGGCCGGCCTCGCTCCGCTCGTCTTCATGCTCCTCGCGCTGGCGATCTTCGTCCTCGCCCGCGGCATCGGCGAATTCCCTCCACGACGGAAGCTCGTGGTCGCCCTGGCTACCCTCGTGGTCCCGGCCATCTTGACCGTGGCAATCCATCAGCGCGGGGCCGCGTGGAGTCCGTCCGAGAGACGGGACTTCGTCGACTGGTTGGATCGCCTCTCGGACAGCGAGCAGGACGCCACCTTCGACGACGGCGACCCCGCCACGCCCGCCGTCTGCTCGGCCGGGGACTGCTCCGACCTCTGACGGCTCTGCCCTGGTATGAGCATCCCGGCTTCGCTTCGCCTCACGAGGGAGGGCGGGTAGAATGTGGGCATGAACGCCGATGATGAAGCCAGGGCCAGTCGTGCGGCCGCCAGGGCCCGGTGGCCAGGAGCGGTCGTCCGCCTCGACGACGTGCCGGAGGTCGACGTGCTGCGACGGCCTCCCGGGGAGCTGGTCGGGATGGTGCGCGACCTCACGCTCGCGGCGTGGTCCATGGCCGGACGCCCGATCCCCGACTACGACCGGGCGCACATGCCCGGACGGGTCGTACGCACGGGCGAGGCCTGACGCGTGGATGAACCCACACTGTTTCAGGACTCCATGGACCTCCTCCGGTCGCTCGACGATGAGGGGGCGGAGTACATCATCGTGGGTGCCCATGCCTTGGCCGCCCACGGGATTCCCCGGGCCACAGGGGACTTCGACGTCCTTGTGCGTCCGTCTCGGGACAACGCACACAGGGTCGTGCGGGCTCTGCGAGCGTTTGGTGCTCCTCTGGAGGCCCATGGCGTGAGCGTCGACGATTTCGTGCGCCCAGGGACGGTCTACCAGCTCGGTCTCCCACCGCGGCGTATCGACCTGCTCACGAGCATCAGCGGTGTCGACTTCCGGGACGCATGGGATTCTCGTCTCATCGTGGAGGTCGGAGGGCGGCCCGTACCGGTCCTGGGGCGCGATGCGCTCGTCGAGAACAAGAGGGCGACCGGCCGCGACAAGGACGCGCTGGACCTGAAGGCTCTCGGCGAGGCGGGTGAGGCGGATTGACGGCAGCCGAGGCGACTCCGCAGGGAATCGCCGGTGGTGTCGGCACGCTCATGGCCCCTATGCTCGTGGGCCCACCGACAGCGGAGGCGGCTCATGAAGCAGCGAACCATCGCCGTGGCGGCGGCGCTCGTTCTGGCGTGCCTGGCGACGACGACGATCGGGTGCGGGACCCGGTTCGCGTACAACCACGCCGACGACCTCGTCCAGCGCCGCATCGAGCGGAGCCTGGACACCACCGACGAGCAGGAGTCGTGGCTCGACCGCCGCCTGGCGGAGGTCCACGCATGGCACCGGGAGCACGAGCTTCCCCGCTACGTGGCGTTCCTGCGGGACGCTCGGGCCCGGGCCGCCGACGGGCTGACCGCCGAGGAGGTCGCGTCGCTCCACGAGCGCGTGATCGGCTTCTACCGGAGCCTCGTCCGCCGGGTCCTGCCGCACGTCGAGGCCTTCCTGCCGAGGCTGTCGGATCGCCAGCTGAAGCACTGGGCGATCCACGCCAAGGAGCGTCTCGACGATCGCGAGGAGGATCTCGACGTGCCGTCCGACGAGCGTCGCGAGGACCGCCTGGACACGCGTCGGGACGCCCTGGAGGACTGGATCGGCGACCTCACGGACCGCCAGGAGGCCATGCTCGCGAAGCAGGTGGCCTCGACCCCGGACCGGGCCCCGGAGCGTCTCCGGCGTGACCGCGAGCGCACCGCGAAGCTGCTCCGCCTCCTCCGGGCGGACGAGCATGACGAGGCAGAGGCCGCCCTGGAGCGGTGGTTCCTGGAGGAGCCCGTCGGGGGCAGCCCGAAGGCCCACGCGAGGCTCCGCGGGTTCCTGGTCGAGCTGGATGCGTCCCTGACCGAGGAGCAGCGCGCCCACCTGCTCGAGGAGATCGACGACTGGATCGAGGTCCTCGAGGACCTGTCTCCCTGACGAACGCCGTCATTCAGGGAGATTCCAGGGCCCCGTCACGCCTGCCTTGTCTGGCCGTCGCGGCCGCTGCTAGCGTCCGCTCGCTTCGCATCGACGCCGCTGGTTTCTCTTGCCGCAGCGAGTCGCCATGTCTCCTCGAGCTCCGATCTGCGCCCTGGCCGCGGCGCTCCTTCTCGCCGCCTGCTCGTCCGACGACCCCTACAATCCCGTCGGGACCTTCGAGGACGTCGACGCCGGCGTGGAAACGGGCCCGCCTCTCCGGACCGATGCCGCCTGCGTCCTCCCTACCTGCCGCTCGAGCATCTTCCCGGATGTCTCCTCTCTTGCGCGACATCGGTAGCGTGTGCATGTTTTCCGTGTGACCGCGTCCCATGGCCACGTCACGAAGTTCCTGCGACGTCTTCAAAAAGCGCTGAGAAATGAGGATGTTCTGGTCGCCGACAAGGCCTTTGGAGAAGCGACCCACGAACTGGGCATGGGCATCGTCGAGATCTTCGAAGTCTTCGAGGAGCTCGCGCCGGTCGACTTCGATGCTCGAGTACCGAGTTCTACGGTTCTACGGTTCCCGGCGACGTTGTGTGGATCTTCTGCCCTCAGCTCGATGACCTGCTCCTCTGGATTCGACTGGTGGAGCGCCAAGGCATCATCGTCGTGAGCTTTCACGAGGCGTGAACCATGATTGGACGAAACAAGCCGTGCCCTTGCTGTTCAGGTGAAGCAATCCTCCGCGAAGGAACGACCCGCTATCGGCGAGGAGACCGAGTGGTGTCCGTGAAGACCGGCTACTGGGAATGTCGTGGTTCGTGTGTGGATCCCGACGACGGCGAGAGCCCATTCACCTTCGTAGACATGGAGATCGGACGCGCCAACGACCAAGCGGCAGCTGAAGCGTGGCAGGAGAAGTTTGGCGACCCGATGCCTCCAGCCAAGAAGCCAGGTCGCAAGACCACCTCGCCTCGAACGCGACGAGTTCCGGTCCTCATGAGCGACGACGAGGTGAGGCTTCTGGACAAGGCCCGGGGCAAGCTGTCGCGCGGAGCCTACCTGCGCCGGGCCCTGAGGCGTGCTGCGTCGGATGCCGAGCGTCTATCGAACGGCTGACCCGAAGAAGGTCTCGAACGGACCGGATCCTCCTACTACTATGGTCCCGCCACCCGGTCACCTTTCCTCACGGGCGCTCTGGTGCCCACTGCGGACTTCACCGGACGTCAGCGTGTCTCGGTGCTCGCTCACAACGGGTGTCGCTGCGGTGCACGGCGGTCGTCGTCGTGCCCAACTTCTCTGGTTGGGTGGTGTGGGAAAGAAAGATGAAGGAAAGCCGGCTTCTCATCGGTCTGCTAGGTAGTTGAGCACGTTGAAGACGAGATTAGAGAGGAGAATCAGGAGTGCAACAGCCAAGGCGTAGGTGGACCGACGACCATTTTCTTTGGCCACGGCGTCTTGCCGCTCGACGATCTCATCATGTCGTCTTTGCCTTTCGGCGGCCTCCTCGCGAAGTTTGCTTTGGGCATCTTGATGACGCTGTTCTGCGTCACGGGTCATTTCAGCCGTGAGGTCCTTGGTTGCAGAGCTCACCGCGACCAGTTGGGGGATTAGGTCGGCAAGCTGCTCTACGCCATCAGCGGCTCGGCGTATCTCCGCCTCTTGCCGGACGGACGCTTCGACCTTGTAGTCTCGGATGGGAGAGGCCGGCGGTTCAGATAGGAGACGGGCTCCGGCATCCACGGCCGCTCTGCTCGCCTTGGCCGAAAGAGCCGACGCGGCATGTTCGGCGACCTGAAGACGAATAGCTGCGTCGCGAACTCCCTTCGACAGGTATCGGTCGGAGATGCGGGAGATCCGCTTGCGCCACTCAACGTAGCGCGAACGGATAGCTTCGAATGGCGAATCATCGGCTGCGACCGGCGGCCCTGAAAACACTCCATTGGCGGCGGCCTCCTCTTCGAGAAAGCGACGAGCGCCCTCCTCAAGCTCCGACGGCTTCAGCTCCAAGAGACTGGGCAATCCGCGTGAGTAATCCGTACCATCGAGCCGGCGCACGGCTACGCTCAACACGATGAGTGCGAGCTTCTCTGGGTCTAGCTCAGTCGGGGGTTGCGCGAGCTTCTCGAGGGCGTCTAGGCGCGCCAAGTCGATAGTGCCGAGCATCAACTCGTCATAGGCCTCCGCGACAAGTTGCCATGGGGGTCTCTTCGTGGTCGTGATGGCCATCTGAAGGGCCTCCTCAGGATCGGGTTCTGGGACGAGGACTCGGCGAGGTTTGAGGTGAAGGCGGGCCCGACGGGTGGCGGCCGTAGGTGCTGATGGCACCGTAGTGAATAGGCCCTGGGAACGGAGGCCGAGTGTCCGTCGGACACCACCCAACGTCTTGCCAATCAGCTGCGAAGGCGCGCGCTCTGCGACGGCTTCTTGTGACCGAGGTGGTCCGACCCATCGTGAGTTCTCTTTTCACCCCGCG
>JBNJGB010000011.1:154626-192117 GCA_051747385.1 Myxococcota bacterium | reverse complement strand
GACTTCAGACAATCGATGGCTCGACGCCAGCACAACCCAATGGAGGAGGTTCGACCCCACTTGGTGCTTGACTCCGCTCATGGAGGGCAAGGGCAAGGGGGCGGCGGGATCGAAGCCCGCCGTCCCAGGACTCGCCACCCGCGCCCGAGACCACGCGCGGCCTCTCCAGGCAAGGGCAAGGGCAAGGGCAAGGGCAAGGGGGTGGCGGGCTGGAAGCCCGCCAACACCGGCAGCCGACCATCCTCGCGACAGCCTCGGGAAGCCCGCCGTCCCAGGACTCGCCACCCGCGCCCGAGACCACGCGCGGCCTCTCCAGGCAAGGGCAAGGGCAAGGGCAAGGGCAAGGGGGCGGCGGGCTCGGAGCCCGCCGCCATGCGGAATCGTCAGATGAGGTCGCGCATGGCCCGGAGCAGGTCGATGTAGCTCACGATGCCCACGAGGCGGCCGTCGTTGTCCTGGACCGGCAGGGCGCCGACCTTCTGCTCGATCATCGTGTCGATGATCTCGCCGACGTCGTCCTCGGCGTTGACCGTGAGGACGTTCCCGGACATGACCTCGCCGACCGTCATGTTCAGGTACTCGGCGCCGATCATGCGCTCGGGGCTGGCGCCCGTGGAGGCCACGGCCACGCCATAGAGGTCGCGGTCGCTCACCATGCCCACGAGGGCGCTGCCCTCCACGACGGGCAGGTGGCGGACGTCCACGGACTGCAGGAGGTTGAAGGCGTCGGCCACGGTGGCGTCGACCTGCACGGTGACCGGGTTGGGGGTCATGATCTCATTGAGATCCATGGCTTCTCCTTGCTCAGGTGGCCTTGACGACCAGCGTGGGGACGTGGGCGCGGCGGACGATGGACTCAGCGACCGAGCCCAGGACGAGACGCTTCAGGCCCCGCTTGCCGTGGGAGCCCACGATCAGCCGGTCCACGTCCATCTCCTCGGCCGCCTCGAGCACCGCGTCCGCGGCGTCGCCTTCGCGCAGGGCGACCTCGACGGGCACGTCCGGGTGTCGCTCCCGGAGCGCGGAGGCCACCTCGTCGAGGCGCTTCGACGCAGCCTCCCGTACCTCCTCGTGCGTCGTGGCCGCGTTCGTCATGCTGACGGGGCTGCCGAACGAGTCGACGCTCACGGGCATCTGGGGCGCTGCGACAGCGTGGACGAGCACGAGGCGCGCGTCCAGGCGCCGCGCGTCCTCGGCGGCGTGGTCCAGCGCGGCCTCCGCGCACGGCTCGAAGTCGGTCGCGACCAGCCAGGTCTCACTCATGAGGCTCCCTCCCGGAGGACGACGGCCCGGCCGCCCTCGGTGCGTGCTGTGGCGTGCTTCCATCCTACCAGCTCACGGGCGGGTGCGTCGCGGGGTGCGCTACCAGAGCATCAGGAGCAGGTCGTCCCCGATGGAGAGGTGCACGTGCTCCACCACGCCGAGGCCCGCCAGGCCCACCATGCCGATCCACACGCCCGACAGACCGAGGAGCGCCGTGGGCAGGTGGCGACCGATGCGCCCCAGACGCCCGGTGACGATCCTCGGCAGGAGCGTCACGCCGAGGAGCATGGGCGTGGTCATGACCACCAGGAGGAGCATGAGCAGCGCGCCGTGGAGCGGCGATCCGGTGGTGGCACCCAGGCCCAGCACCCACGCGGGGATCATGCACGGCAGGAAGCCCATGATCGCCCCGAGCGCCAGGTGGTGCACCGGGCGGTTGCCCCGGGCCAGCGGCAGCAGGAGGTCCTGCATGCGGCGCGCGACCCGCTCCCACAGGGGTTCGGACGTCCGCTCGATGCGCAGCGGGCGCGGACGCTTCGGCCGCAGGGTCCGCCACGCGATGCCGCCGAGGACGATCACGGCGAACGCCAGCGCGCCCCACGACCCCGCGGTGTGGAACGTCTGTCGCAGCCCCGCCCCGAGCCAGCCCGCGAGGGCCCCCAGGAACATGTACGTCAGGGCCCGCCCGCCCTGGTACGTGAGCACGGCCAGCGCACCGCGCCCGGCCGGGACGCTCCGCGTCGTGCCGGCCACGTCGAAGCCTACGAGGATCGGCCCGCACATGCCGGAGCAGTGCACGGACATCCAGATGAGCCCCAATCCCAGAAGCTGCGCGTACGCCGCAGGGACCGTGTCCATTACCGCGCCTCTCCGTCGGGCGCCGGGTCGGGCGTGGGCGGCGGGGCGGTGGTCGCCGTGGGCGTCGGCTCGGCGGGCGCGCCGCTACGCTCCGCCTCGGGCAGGAGCTCGGGCGGGTTGTTGAACGCGATGACGTAGAACGCGACGTTGAACGCCATCAGGATGCCGAAGAAGGCCGCGATGGCGGCCCCGGGGTGGATTCGGAACTTCATTCCTCGTGCTCCTCCTCCCTCCCCTCGTCTTCCTCGTGGCCGTCGTCCTCGTGCTCCTCGGCGCTCGCGGCGCGCGCCTTGGGGCCCAGGATGCGCATCTCGACCGTGCGCGTCAGGTCGGTGGCCGTCCCGTGCACGGTCAGCCCCAGGGTCATCCCCGGCTCGAAGGCATCATGCGGGACCACGGCCACCACCGGGAGCTTCGAGTCGGTCAGGGACGGCACCGTGACCTTCCGCTGGGGCAGCACCCAGCGATCCTCCTGCCCCTCCAGGGGCCGGATGGTGTACGTGGTCTCCTCGCTGCCCTTGTTCGTCAGGTGGAGGAAGAGCTGGTTGCGGAGCTCCCCGTCGTCCACGACGTACGGGGCCCCCTGCACGCGCATCAGGTTGGCCTCGAAGGGGTCGTTCTGGGTGACCATGAAGGTGCCCACCGACAGCCCGGCCAGCCCGGCGAACATGTAGGCGAACACGCGCGGCCGCCAGAAGCGGCGCCTCCGCTCCTCCACGCCCCGATCGGACTCGTAGCGGATGAGGCCGCGGGGCTGGTCGACGCGATCCATGATCTCGTCGCAAGCGTCGATGCAGTACGCGCAGCCGATGCACTCGAGCTGATGGCCGTTGCGGATGTCGATGCCCGTCGGGCAGACCGCCACGCACCGCCCGCAGTCGATGCAGTCGCCGCGCTCGGGGTCCTTGACCTTCCCCCGGGGCTCGCCGCGCACGTAGTCGTACGTGACGTTGATGGTGTCCTGGTCGTTCAGGACGGACTGGAGGCGCCCGTAGGGGCAGATGACGATGCAGAGCTGCTCCCGGAACCACCAGAAGTTCCCGTACATCACGACCGTGAGGCCCAGGGACCAGGCGAACGCCGCCGGGTGGCTGCCCGGGCCGGCGGTGAACATCTCCCCGACGCCGTCGACGCCCACGAAGTAGGCGACGAAGGTCAAGCCGATGCCGGCGGACAGCACGACGTAGATCGCGTGCTTCAGCCCCTTCTTCCAGATCTTCTCGAGCGTCCACGGCCCGTCGGCCAGGCGCTTCCGTCGCGAGGCGGGCCCCTCGATCCAGCGCTCCAGGCGCCGGAACACGCCGTCGAGGAACACGGTCTGCGGGCAGCCCCAGCCACACCAGACCCGGCCCCACAGGGCGCTCAGCATGATGAGACCGAAGCCGATGCCCGTGAGCAGGAAGAAGATCAGGTAGACGTCCTGCGCGTTGAACGTCGCGCCGAACAGGTAGAACCGCCGCATCGGCAGGTCGATGAGCACCGCGGGGTGTCCGCCGATGGGGATCCAGGGCAGCCCCACGTACACGGCGATGAGGACCGCGTAGACGAAGGGCTTGATGCGGCTGAACTTCCCGCGGGCGTCCGCCGGGTAGACGTACTTCCGCCCGCCCGCCTCGTCCAGGACGCTCAGCCGGTCCAGGTTGGGGGCGTCGGCGCCGTTCCGTGCCATGGTGCTCCAGGGGTGGAGGTGCTACTTGCCGGCGGCGGCCGCGTACGGCTCGCCCTCCGGGGCCTTTCCCTCCACGTTGGTGTTCCGGATCGAGAGCACGTACGCGGTGAGCTCCTTCACCTTCTCCGGGCCCAATGTCGGACCCCACGCGGGCATTCCCTTCTCCGTCACGCCCTTGGCGATGGCCTCCCAGATGGCCTCGGGGGAGCCGCCGTGGATCCAGGCGTTGTCCGTCAGGTTCGGGCCGATCTTCCCCTCCGCCTGCGGCCCGTGGCACGCCACGCAGTTCGCCTCGAAGTGCTCGGCCCCCTTCGCGACGGCCTCCTCGTCCTCGGACATGGCCACCAGCTCCTCGGGCTCCATGCTCTGCGCCATCATCTGCTCGTCGTGGGCCTGCCTGGCCATGGCGTAGCGCTCGTGGGAGTCCGGGAGCGTCCCCAGCGTGTGATAGACGAACCAGTAGACCACCGCGAAGACGATCGCCCCCCAGAAGGTGGCCAGCCACCACTTGGGCAGCGGATTGTCGAACTCGCGGATGCCGTCGTACTCGTGGCCGGTCTCGACGTCGCCGGTCGCCGCGTCGACCCGGGGATCCGTCGTCGTGTGATGCGTCTCGGTCATGGGGTGTCCTCTTCGTCGGGCGAGGCGGTGTCGTCCTCGAGGGGCAGGTGCTTGAGGTGCTCGTGCTTCGGGTGGTGCTTGCCGCGGCGCCAGATGACGACGATGACCGCGACGAACACCACCATGAAGAGGATGAGCGCCACCAGCGGGAGGTTGACGTAGTCGGTGTCGGCCAGGATGTCCTTGAACATGGGGCTCCGACCTACTCTGACTCGGCGTCGGGGGCGGGCGCGCCGAAGGCCCGGACGACCTCCGTGCCCTCGTCACCCTCCTCGGGGTACGTGCCGAGCTTCTGCAGGTACGCGATGAGCGCCACCAGCTCGGAGTCCCAGGCGATCTCCACGTCCTGCTCGGCCAGGTCGCTCACGATCGTCTCGGCCTGGGTCTTGACCAGCGCCTGCGCGTCGCCGACCTGGTCATCCGTGTAGGGCACGCCGAGGGTCTGCATCGCCCGCAGCTTGAGGGCCGTGTCCTCCACGTCGACCTTGTCGGTCTCCAGCCACGGATACGCCGGCATGACGGAGCCCGGCGACGTGCTGCGCGGGTCGATCATGTGCTGGTAGTGCCACAGGTGCGGGTACTTCCCGCCCAGCCGCGCCAGGTCCGGCCCCGTGCGCTTCGACCCCCACTGGAAGGGGTGATCCCACACGGAGTCGCCGACGGTGCTCACCTCGCCGTAGCGCATGGTCTCGCTCACGAACGGGCGGATCATCTGGCTGTGGCAGGTGTAGCAGCCCTCCCGCACGTAGATGTCGCGCCCGTGGAGCTCCAACGGGGTGTACGGCGCCGCGACGGGGCCGGTCTTGGGAACGGCCCGGTCGATCATCAGCGTCGGCACCAGCTCGGCGATGCCGCCGATGAGGATGGCCAGGACCACCAGGACCGTGAACATCAGCGGCCGGCCCTCGAGGACGCGGTGGAAGGTCTCCCCCGTGCCCTCCTGGTGGCGCATCCTCCAGCCCCAGAACAACCAGCCGGCGGCGCCCAGCACCACCATCAGCACGACCAGCAGCACGGCCGTCAGGACGTCCGCGGCGAAGAAGGCGCACATGGCGATGATGACGGCGTAGGTGATGACCAGCGGCGGCGAGAACGCCACCTGCGGGCTCTTCGCCGTGTGGGTGATCTTCCGGTCCACCACCCTGACCGTGGCGTCGACCGGCTTGCCCTTCCGGATGGTCATCCAGATGTTCCACGTCATGAGCAGCATGCCGCCCAGGAAGAGGCTGCCGCCCACGATGCGCATGATGTACATGGGCTGCACGGACTGGATGATCTCGACGAAGCTCGGGTAGAGCAGCGCGCCGTTGTCGTCCACCGCGCGCCACATCAGGCCCTCGCTGATGCCGGCCACCCACATGGCTATGGCGTACAGCAGGATGCCGAGGGTGCCGATCCAGAAGTGGAAGTCCGCGGCGCCCTCGCTGTGGAGCTTGCGGCCCCACAGGCGCGGCACCAGCCAGTAGAACATGCCCGCCGCCATGAAGCCGTTCCAGCCCAGGGCGCCCGTGTGCACGTGGCCGATGATCCAGTCCGTGTAGTGGCCCAGGGCGGAGACGCTCTTGATGCTGAGCAGCGGGCCCTCGAACGTCGCCATGCCGTAGAAGGTCACGCCGGCGATGAGGAACTTGATGACCGGGTCGGTGCGCAGCTTGTGCCACGCCCCGCGCAGGGTCAGCAGGCCGTTGAGCATGCCGCCCCAGGACGGCGCCCAGAGCATGAGCGAGAAGACCATGCCCATGGACTGCGCCCAGTCCGGCAGCGCCGTGTAGAGCAGGTGGTGCGGGCCGGCCCAGATGTAGATGAAGATGAGCGCCCAGAAGTGGACGATGGACAGGCGATACGAGTAGACGGGCCGGTTCGCCGCCTTCGGCAGGAAGTAGTACATGATGCCGAGGATCGGCGTGGTCAGGAAGAAGGCCACGGCGTTGTGGCCGTACCACCACTGGACCAGCGCGTCCTGGACGCCCGCGTAGAGCGAGTAGCTCTTCATCCCGGAGAGGATGGGCAGGGCCAGGTTGTTCACGATGTACAGGACGGCGACCGTGACGATGGTGGCGATGTAGAACCAGATCGCCACGTACAGGTGCTTCTCCCGGCGCTTCGCGAGCGTCCAGAAGAAGTTCACCGCGAAGACCACCCAGATGAGCGTCACGGCGATGTCCAGCGGCCACTCCAGCTCCGCGTACTCCTTCGACTGGGTGATGCCCAGGGGCAGCGTGATGGCGGCGCCCACGATGATGAGCTGCCACCCCCAGAAGTGGACGCGGGTCAGCAGATCCGAGGCCATCCGGGCCTTGCAGAGCCGCTGGGTCGAGTAGTAGACACCCGCGAAGATCATGTTGCCCACGAACGCGAAGATGACGGCGTTCGTGTGCAGCGGACGCAGGCGGCCGAAGGTCAGCCACGAGGTCTCGAAGTTGGCCTCGAAGAACGCGAGCTGGGTCGCCACCAGCACGCCGACGGTCATCCCGACCAGGCCCCAGATCACCGAGGCCAGCAGGAAGTGCCGTACGCTCCTGTCGTCGTACGTGATCTCGACTTCATTCATCGTCGCAATCCGTCCCTTCTTCGCGGGTTGAGGTGGAGTGGGCAAAGTCGTCCGAGAACGCACGCTCGTCGTCCTCGAGGGGGAGGAGCGCGAGGCGCTCCGCGTAGTCGTGGTCGCGCTGGGTGATGCTGTGCAGGAACAGCACGACGCCCAGCACGACGAGCACCAGGCTCACGAACAGGGTCAGGTGGATGGCGTTCATCGGGGCACCTCGGCGAGCTCGAGTCGGGGGACGGCGGGTCCCTCGGGCGTGGCCGAGGAGGCCCGCGGGCGGGGCCGGAGGGCCGCCGCCGTGGCCGTGACGAGGGTCAGGGAGCTGAAGGGCATCGCCACGGCGCAGATCAGCGGGGACAGGAGACCCGCCAGCGCCAGGGAGACACCCGTGACGTTCCATACGACGGCGAAGGTGAGGTTGCGGCGGATGACCCGGCGGACCGTCGCCGCCGTGTCCAGGGCCTCCGAGATGGGCCCCAGCCCGCTCGTCATCAGGTAGAAGTCGGCGCGGCTCGGCAGGGTCGGGCGGTCCACGGCCGGCGTGCCGGCGCACCAGGCGGCGTCGAGGGCCGGCCCGTCGTTGATCCCGTCGCCCACGACCAGGGTGTCCTCGTCGTCCAGGTCGCGGACGATGCGCGCCTTGTGGTCGGGCTCCAGGCCGCCGTGGACCTTGTCCGGGTCGACGCCCAGGGTCCGGGCCACCTCGGCGACCCGCTCCGGGTCGTCGCCGCTCAGGAGGTGGACCTCCA
Source organism: Myxococcota bacterium (assembly GCA_051747385.1). GTDB lineage: Bacteria > Myxococcota_A > UBA9042 > PHBI01 > JACKFB01 > JBNJGB01. The sequence goes on along the minus strand of JBNJGB010000011.1, from coordinate 184,412 downwards.
CGCCGCGCCGCCGGAGGGTGTCCATCTCCCGGCGGGCGTCGTGGCGCAGCACCTCGCGGAAGCCGACGCGGGCGACGGCCGCTCCGTCGCGGAGGAGCCGCACGTCGCCCTCGCCGGCCGAGATGAGGTCCCAGCGTCCGTCCGCGCCCGCCAGCCGCATGCCCGTGCCGGGGATCTCCGAGACCTCGGCGGCGGGGTCGAGGGTGGGCGCCTCGTCGGCCTCCAGGGCCTCCAGGATCGCGCGGCTCTTGGGGTGGTTGGAGCGCGCCACCATCTGGGCGAGCGCGACGCGCGCGGGCTCGTCCAGGTCGTCCAGGGCCGCCGGGTCGGCCACGGACAGGCGTCCCAGGGTGAGGGTGCCCGTCTTGTCGAAGAGCACCTTCCGCACCCGCCACGCGCGGTCGAGGAAGGCGTCTCGGCGCACGAAGAGGCCAAGGCGCCGCAAGCGCGCCTGGGCCATCTCGCGCGCCAGGGGCGTGGCCAGCCCGAACGCGCAGGGGCAGGTGATCACGAGCACGGCGACCGCCACCTCGAGCGCCGGCATCCAGCCGGCGGACAGCCACGCGGAGAAGCCGATCACGGCGGCGGTCAGCACGCCGAGGACCCAGCCGCTGCTCAGGCGATGCCAGAAGCCGTCACCGGCGGCGTCACGGCGCTCGGAGGCCGGGGTCAGGAGGCGCCGCAGGTCCGAGTCGGCGAAGTCGGCCTCCGCCCGGACGCGCAGGGCCCGGCGGCCGGCGTGGTGGGCGCCGGCCGGCACCGAGGCGCCGGCGCCCAGGGCCACGGGGTCGGGCTCGCCCGTGATCCAGGCGAGGGAGAAGTCGCCGCCCTCCTCCACCAACCGGCCCTCGACAGGCACCAGCTCGCCGGGGGCCACGAGGAGCTCGTCGCCCTCGCGCACGTCGCCGACCGGGACGCTGTGGACGTGTCGGGCGTCGTCCAGGCGGCGGACCCGGAGGCCTTCGATGCCGGCGTCGCGGAGGAGCATGCGGCGGTTCCGCTCGATGACCCGGCGCTGGAGCCAGCGCCCCAGGAGCATCAGCGCGATGAACACGTCCAGCGTGTCGAAGTAGGCCGCCTCCGCGCGCCCGGCGGCCAGGAGCCAGGTGCTCCCCCCGAAGGCGAGCAGGATGGCCAGGGAGATCGGGACGTCCATGTGCAGGACGCCGCGCTTCAGCCCCTGCCAGGCGCCGCGGAAGAACACCGGCCCGCCCACGGCCACGGCGATGGCCGCCAGCCCCGCGTTGACCCAGGTGAAGGTGGTGTACAGGGCGCCGTCCGACTCCGACATGCCGAAGTAGCCGGCGAGGGAGAGCATCATGCCGTTCATGGCGACGGCCACGACGACCCCGAGGCGGAGCAGCAGGTCGTCGCCCTTCGCGCGGCCCTCCTTGCGGGCAGGGCCGGTCCGATAGCCGCAGCGGGCGAGCTCCTCGAGGAACTCCCGGACCGGGAACTCGCCCTCCCGGAAGGTCATCTCCAGGCGCCCGAGGCCGGGGTCCACGTCGGCGTGGACGGCCCCGGGCCGGCGCTTGAACAGGGTCTCGATGAGCCACACGCAGGCGGCGCAGTGGATGCCCTGGACGTCCACGGACAGCGTCAGCTGGCCGTCGCAGGCGCTCCCGCAGGCCGTCGCTCGCGCCTGTTCGAGGAGGCCGCCGAGCCAGGACCACGAGGCGTCCTCCGCCGCGTCGCCGACGGGTAGACCGGGGCCGCGGCGCAGGTCGTAGAACCGCTCCAGGCCGCCGTCCCGGAGGAGCCGATGCGCCATCCGGCAGCCCCGACAGCAGTACGGGGTCGTCGGAAGATCCGACGACACCGGCAGGTCGCAGTGCGGACACGACTCCATGTGCTGCGTCTCGTTGCTCACCGTTTCCTCGTGGCCGGAAGCCACCGGTCGTCCCCCCCGGTGCCGCGCCCCCTCGGCGGTCCCCGGGCGAGCCTCTTTCACGGCCCGCTAGACGGCCTGCGAGTAGGCCGGGCGCGTCCGCCTGGCGCCGTGGAGCGCCGGGTCGAGCGTGGAGGCCACGATGCGCACGAAGAGGCGGCCCACGGGCGTACAGGTGATCCGATCGTCCTCGACCACCACCAGGCCCTCCTCCTCGAGCGCGCGCAGGCGCGCCATCTCCTCTGGAAAGTCGCTCATGATGTCCACGCCGTGCCGCTCTTCGATCTCCTCGCGGTCGAGGCGGAATCGGCACATGACGTCCTCGATGAGCGCGCGGCGGAGCCGGTCGTCCGGGCTCAGGACGTGGCCGCGGGCCACGGGCAGGTGGCCGCTCCAGATGTCCGCGTGCCAGTCGTGCAGCTTCTTGTGATTCTGCGCGTAGGCGCCGCCGATGTTGCTGATGCTGCTCATGCCGATGCCCAGGACGTCCGGGCTCTCCAGCACGGTGTAGCCCTGGAAGTTCCGGCGCAGGCGCCCCTCCGCGAGCGCCACGGTCAGCGGATCGTCGGAGCGGGCGAAATGGTCCAGGCCGATGGCCGTGTAGCCCTCGCGGATGAACGTCGCCCGGGCGTCGCAGAACAGGGCCAGCTTGTCCTCCGGAGCGGGCATGGCGTCGCCGTCCAGCTTCGCCTGGTGCGGCTTCATCCAGGGCACGTAGGCGAAGCTGAAGGTCGCGATGCGGTCCGGGGCCAGGGTCAGGACCTGCTCGACGGTCTTCGCGAAGCCCTCGCGGCTCTGGTGGGGCAGCCCGTAGATGAGGTCGACGTTGACGCTGTCGAAGCCGGCCTCGCGAGCCGCCGTCACGAGAGGCTCCGTCATCTCGTAGGGCTGGACGCGGCCCACGGCCTCCTGGACCTTCGGATCGAAGTCCTGGATCCCCATGGACACGCGGTTGAAGCCGATCTCACGCAGGGCGTGGATCTCCTCCACGGAGGAGGCCCGCGGATCGATCTCGATGGCCACCTCGGCGTCGGGCTCGAGCTCGAAGTGGTGTCTCACGCTGTCGAGCAGGCGCTTCAGCTCCGAAACAGGGTACGAGTTCGGGGTGCCCCCGCCCAGGTGGACCTGGGCCAGCCGGCGACGATCCGGCAGGCGCGCGACGGCGAGGAACAGCTCCTCGAGGAGGCGGTCCATGTACCGCCGCTTCTTGTCCAGCTTCTGCGTGATCACGACGTTGCAGCCGCAGTAGCCGCACATGCTCCCGCAGAAGGGGAGGTGCACGTACAGCGACAGCGGCACCTCCCACGCGGCGTTCGCGCGCGCGAGCGCGGCCGCCATGTCGACGTGATCGAGGTCACCGAAACGATCGGCGGTGGGGTAGCTGGTGTATCGTGGGGTCGGCCGGTCGTAGCGGAGCAGCAGCTCCGGGGTCACCTCGATGTCCCCGTCTACGGTTCCGGCTCGGTGCTGCGTGGGAGTCACAGGGGCCTCCGTGGCGTCGCGACCTGGGGATTAGCAAGGCGCATGCCAGGAGCAGGGATCGTGGGAAGCGACAGGCGCGACACACGGCAGGCGGCCGGTCCGCCGGCACCGCCTGTTGGTTCTGACACGCCCCCGCGGGCGATTTGTGCCAAACGACACAAGATGCGGAGACGATATGCGGCGCACATGGTGCTCCATTTTGAGCCTCGCGTTCTTGATCTGGATCACAACACCGTTGGGTTGTCGTGAACAGGGCAGCGAGCGCCCCGGCGAGGCCGACGAGGCGGAAACCCCTTATCGAGAGGGGGAGATCCACGTGGCGGACGAGCGCCTGAGGGTGGTCCCCTTCGTCGCGCACGCCCGGGAGATGGATCTGCGCGATCAGTGCCGGAGCGAGGTCGACGCGGCACGAGACGCCGGCGGAGAGCCCGTCCCGCTGTGCTTCGATCCGGAGCGACGGAGCAGGTTCTCACGTGTGCACATCGAGTTCCTGCCGGGGCTTCGGGGCGGCCAGGCCATGAAGTACCTGGCGGCCGACCACGAGGGCGCCCACTTCCTCGTGGCGGACTCCGGGAGCATCACGCAGGTCCTGGACCTCGCCCACGCCGCCCGGCGCGACGACGCCCTGCGCCGGGACGAGATCCGTGTGTTGAGCGGGAGCGAGGAGGGCCACGAGCGCCTCGTGGAGGCCCTGGAGGCGCACTATCCGGACCTCGAGATCGAGGTGGTGCGGCCCATCCGGCAGGACCGGCCGAGCGAGGAGCCGGACGCTTCCCCCTCCCGCACGGGTCCGTAGCACCTCCCACCATGGCCGTCATGATCGGCGGCATCAGCGCCCACGCCACGCGCCTGGGCCTCGAGGTGCAGGGCGACGGCGGTCGCAGGGTGATGATGCTCGTCCTCGCCCTGGCGTCGCCGACGAGGATCCTGTTGTTCCGCCGGCGGGAGCTTCCCTTCGTGGGCTCCACGCTCTGACGGAGACATCCGCGCCGAGGGCGGGTACGCCGGCCGGCCGCGAACCCGACCAGGGAGTGATCCGGGTCACGTTTTCGAGCAGAGCCCCCGGGACTCAGGCCGCCTCGGCCTCCGCCAGATCGCCCAGGCCGAGCAGCCGGGAGGCGTTGTCGCGGAGGACGCGGCGCCGCATCCCGGGGTCGTCCTCGGTGGCGATGAGCACCTTCGCGAGCTGGATGGCCAGGGGATAGAAGGGCCAGTCGGTGCCGAAGACGATGCGGTCCGCGGGGCCCTCCTCGAGGATCCGGCGAATGCTCGGCAGGGACTGGCTGGACAGCTCCAGCCAGACGTTCGGATAGGTCTTCGCGAGCTGCAGTCCCAGCTCCACCTGCATGGCGCCGCTGTGGCCCAGGAGGAAGGTGGTGTCCGGGTTGTGGTGGATGGCCGGCCAGTAGTGCTTCACCTGGGAGCAGTAGCGGCCCGCCGCCGGCTCGATGTCCACGGGCCCGCAGTGCCACAGCACGGGCAGGTCCAGGTCCGCGCACACCCGATAGACCGCCTGCGCCCTCGGGTGATCCGGGGTGATGAGCTGCGTCGCCGGGTGGATCTTCACGCCGCGGGCGCCCATCTCCTTCTGGCGGGCGAGGCGATCGGCGATGTCCTTGTCGTACGGGTGGACCGAGCCGAAGCAGACGAGCTCCTCCTCGTCGCGCGTGACCTCCAGCCAGGTCTCGGCGTTCCGGGAGATCTTCGGGAGCTCGATGGGGAGCAGGACCGACCGCGCCACGCCGAGGGCGCGCATCTCGCGGAGGAGGTTCGGGATGGTGTGGGTGCGGCGCATCCCGCCCGCGGTCATGCTCTTGAGGCTGAGGTCCCGCTTCATGCGGCCCAGGTCGTCCTCGGTGAAGTTGCGGTTCACGTAGACGTCGAAGTCCAGGGGGCGCTCCATCGACAGGTAGTGCTCCGTGGGGCCCGGGCTGGACTGCAGGTCCACCTGCCGGAGGGACGCGAACGCGAGGGCGAGGTGCGTGTGGCTGTCCACCACGGGGCCGACGTCCGGATCCGCCATTCCGAGGAGCCCGTCGTCGCGAAGCTCGAACCACGGTAGCCTGGACAGGGCGCGGATGCTCGGGAAGGTGGTGGGGTGGTCGTGCATGGCGTTCCTCGGGGGCTGGCGCGGTCAGTCATCCTCGCACGGGCTCCACTTCCCGCCGGGGCCGGGGCACGTGCAGCGGGGGACGCCGACGGCGCCCAGGAGCCCTCCGCGTGCACGTCCGTGGTACGCCCCGGCGCCGCGCGACGCAACGACCGCAGGGCGGCGGCTGGAACCGCTCCCGGTCAGCCCCTGGCGAACTCCTCCGGGTTGGGGACGCGGCGACCCAGTGTGTAGTAGACCACGACCGCGGCGACGGGGATGAGCCCCCAGGAGGCGGCCCGCGGGAGGCCGAACGCGACGGCGAGGTAGCCGAGGGAGCCGGCGAGCACCATCCCGGTGACGGCGTAGGGGACCTGCGTGCGGACGTGCTCGATGTGATCGCAGCCGCTGGCCGCCGAGGAGAGCACCGTCGTGTCGCTGAGCGGCGAGCAGTGATCGCCGAAGATGGCCCCGTCGAGGACGGCCGCGCCGGTGAGCCAGAAGAACACGAGCTGGCCCTGCTCGGTGGCGTCCAGGGCGTGGGCCAGCGGCAGGACGACCGGGATGAGGATGCCCATGGTTCCGAAGCTCGTGCCGGTGGAGAACGCGACCAGCGCCGCGAGCAGGAAGGTGACCAGGGGGAGGGCCGTCAGGGGCATCTCGCCGCCCAGCACGGCGATGAGGAAGCCGTCCGTGTGGAGGCTCTCGCAGACGCTCTTGATGGCCCAGGCCAGGATGAGGATCGTGACGGCCAGCCACATGGCGCGGAACGTCAGGACCCAGGCGTGCAGGGCCTCGCGGAGGGGGAGGATGCGCTGGCCGACGGCGAGCCCGATGGCGACGAGGCTCCCGGCGACGGAGACCCAGAAGAGCACCTGCGCCGAGTCGGCCCCGCCGAAGGCCAGGCGCCACGTCGTCCCGTCGAGCAGCGAGAAGGCGTGCCCCTCCTCCGCCACGGCGCCCCGGCCCGACCAGAGCATGCCGCCCACGACGCCCACGAGGACGACGGCCACGGGGATCACCGCGTTGAACCAGCGGAGCGGGGCGTCCTCGGGGGGCTGGATCTGGTCGAGGACCTCCGTGCCCATGGGCTCGGCGTCCGGGTGGAGGAGCTGGCCGGTGTGGGCCGCGCGCTCCTCCGCCTCGAACATGGGGCCGAAGTCCCGGCGGGTCGCCGCGCCGGCGAAGACCATCACCAGGGCCGCGAGGCAGTAGAACCGGTAGGGCAGGACGTTCAGGAACATCTGGTAGCCGCCGATGCCCAGCCCGAGCTGATCGCCCATCTCCTGGAAGAGGCTCACCTCGAAGGCGATCCAGGTGGACACGAGCGTCAGGCCCGCGATGGGCGCGGCGGTGGAGTCCACGATGTACGCGAGCTTCTCCCGGGAGATGTGCATGCGGTCCGTGAGCTTCCGCATGGTCGTCCCGATGACCACGGAGTTGGCGTAGTCGTCGAAGAAGATGGCCAGCCCCATCAGCCCCGTGGCCACCCGGGTCGAGCGCGGCCGGCGGGCCACCTTGCGGATGACCTCCACCAGGCCGTGGGTGCCGCCCGCCCGGCTCATCACGTTCACCATCCCCACGAGGGTGAACGTGAAGCCCAGGATGTAGAGGTTGAACGGGTCGGCGACGTTGACCCACAGGTAGTCGCGGAAGCCCGCCGGCATGTCCACCCCGTGGTGGAGGAGCGAGCCCAGGAGCACCCCGCCGCCCAGCGCGAGGAGCAGGCGCCGGAAGAAGACCGCCGCCAGGACGGCCACGAGCGGCGGCATCATGGAGGTCCAGCGCCCCGCCTCCACGTCCACCGTCTCGGGCAGCTCCGTCGGCAGGGCGTAGAGCACCGCGGCCGACACCCCCACGGACGCCAGGAAGCCGAACCACCGGAGCGGCCGGAGATGGAGCGGGCGGGAGTCCTCCGACATGGTGCGCGAGCCTACCGCGACCCCCGCAGACCGGCCAGCGACACCGGGAGGCGCCGAACGCACACCCGGCGGCGCTTCGTGCTACGGTCACGGAGCGGAGGAGGTGCCCGTGCGCGTGATCGTCATCGTGGTCGCCATCATCGTCCTCATCATCGTGCTCATGTGGGCCGACGTCGGCCAGGGGCTGAACGCCTGCCTCCAGGACTGCCGGGAGGAGCACTGCGGCGGCGCGAACGTCTCCCTCGACCAGTGCGAGTCCGACGCGTTCGAGCCCTGTCGCGACGCCTGCTACGAGGAGTTCCGCGAGGAGGAGTGACGAGGCGCCCGGCGCGGGTCGCCGAACCGCCGGCGCCCGCCGATCACACACATGTCCCCAGTTCCAGAGGGCTCGCGCCAAGGCGCCGGGCCGCAAAGCCGCGGAGGACATGGAGAAGATGCAGCAGGATCGCCGTCCGCGGCGGTCACTCCCCGATCCGCCGGCCCCGGCGGCGCGGCCCGGCCCGGAGCCCACCCCCGATGGGGGCGAGACGCCGGGCCCCGCGAGCCCGACCACGTCCTCGACCACGCTTCGCGGGCTCTCGGCGAGTTGTGGCCATTCGACAGGCGCCGACGCCGGTGCCGGACACCCCACCGGCTGGCTGTCATCGGCCTGCGCGGAGGGCCTCCAGGAGCTCGCCGATGCGCTCCTTCCGGGGGCCGTAGGCCTTCTCGTACGCCCGCTCGGCCCAGGGGAGGGCCTCGTCGTCGCGCCCGAGGCGGTGCAGGACCCACGCGAGCCGGTAGGGCGGGTCGTACTCGTCCGGCAGCTTCGCAGCGAGGGCCTCGAGCCAGGGGAGGACCTCCTCGCCCCGGCCCAGGTGGACGTAGACCTCGGCGCGCGGCCAGGCCCACGTCATCTCTGCCCGGGGATTCGGCGCGTCCTCCACGGCGCGATCCAGCAGCCCGGCCTGTCTCTCCGCGACCGTCCGGGCGCGCGCCTCGTCCCCGAGGGCCTCCCACGCCTCCCGGAGGGTCGTCATGGCGTCGCTCCGATCGTCCGTGGACATGGGGCGCGGCCCGTCGCCGGACAGCGCCCACCGGAGCGACCCGTCCTCGGCGACCAGGGCCTCGCGGACACGGCGCGCCAGGCCCTCGTCGTCCTGCCGGTCGGCGCAGCGGAGGGCGTACTTCGAGAAGTCGCCGGCGCTCGCGTCGCGGTTCGCCACGGCCTCCGCCAGGTGCGCGCGGCCGAACTTCGCGCAGCCCCCGTACTGCGCCCGGCGATACCGGGCCCGGATCCGGCGGACGAGGACCTCGGGCGTCCGCTCCCAACCCTCAGGCGCCCGCTCCGTGGCCGCGGCCCACGCCTCCTCGGCAGCCGCGTAGCGCTCCTCCGCGGCCAGGCGATCGCCCCGCCGCAGGTGGAACAGGGGATCGTCCCGGTCCAGGTCGCGCCCCTCGAGGACAGCCTGCTCGCCCCGCCGCAGGAAGGCCCGGAAGCCCTCGACGCTCGTCGCACCGGCGTGGCGGGCCTGGAGGGTCCCGTCCGGCGCGACCACGTAGAAGGTCGGCCAGACCTCGGGCTTCAGGTGCTCCAGGGCCTCGGCGTTCGCCTCCCGATCGGTGTCCAGCGACGCCCAGACGAAGCGGTCGGCCAGGGCCCGGAGAGAGGGATCCGGAAAGACGTAGTGCTTCATGGACAGGCACGTGTGGCACCACGGCGCCCACAGGTCCACGACGAGGGGCTTCCCCTCCGCCCGGGCCCTGGCCACGGCGGCGTCCCAGTCGTCGCGGATCCACGGCATCGGCGGCGCGGCGTCGGAACCCGCGCGGGGCGGGTGCAGGGTCCGGAGGCCGTCCTTCAGCCCGGGCGTGACGTGGAGGCCGCCGTCCGGGTCCACGAGGACCGCCTCGACGCGATCGTCTCCCCGCGCCAGCGCCAGGGATCGCTCGGGCCCCAGGACCACGAAGGCCGTCGCCAGGGCGTCCGCCAGCGTCGCGTCGCGGGAGACCACCGTGGCGCTCCGCAGGCCGCGCGCCGGCATGCCCGTCCGGGGGTCGAGGATGTGGTGATAGCGGACGCCGTCCTTCACGAAGTACCGCTCGTAGTCGCCGCTCGTGGCCACGGAGGCGTCCCGCACGTCCAGGGAGGCGAAGGCGTCGGCCGCCGGACCCCGCGGATCGCGCAGCCCCAGCGTCCAGGGCTCCCCGTCGCGGGTCCCGCCCGCGTAGAGCTGCCCTCCGGCCGACAGCAGGAAGTCCTCCACGCCCATGCTCCTCAGCCGGGCGGCCGCCCGATCGAGGGCGTGGCCCTTCGCGATCCCGCCCAGGCCCACCTTCATCCCGGGGTCGAGGCGGACCGTGCCCGCCTCGTCGTCGACCTCGACCTTGGTGTGGTCCACCTTTGCCACGCGCTCGGCGATCTCCTCCGGGGCGGGGACCTCCGGATCCTCCGCGCGGAAATCCCACAGACCCCAGAGGGCGGCCCAGGTGACGTCGAAGGCGCCGTCCGTCCGGTCCCCGATGCGGAGGCCGCGGTGGACCAGGCTCCGGAGCTCGGGCGGCACCGGGACCGCCTCCCCGGCTCGTCGGTTCACCTCGGACAGCGGCGACGACTCCTTCCACTCGCTCATCCGCGCGTCGACGTCGGTGAAGACCTCCACCACGGCCCGCGCAGCCTCCTCGGCCCGCTCCGCCGGGACCACGATCTCGAGGACGGTGCCCATGATCGGCACCCGGAAGCGCTGGAAGGGGGCGTCCGGAGCCGTCGGCGGCGTCTCGATCTCCGGGCCGTCGGTCCGGGTGGCCGGGCGATCCCCGGCGCACGCGCCGAGCACCGCCGCCGTGATCACCACCGACGTCGCGTGGCGCCACCCCGTCGTCGCTGTCCCACCGCGCATCGTCGACCTCCCTTCCACCGATTCCACGAGGCTGCTCCGCGGCCGGAGAGCATAGCGGACGAACCCCCGCTCCACATTCCGCTTGACACGAATCGCCCGTTCCGCAAACTGGGGCTCGCTTGTTGATAATGAATATCAATGTCCACAAGAGATGAACCGCAGTGACGCCGACGACTTCCGAGCCACACGCCGACCACACCGCCGCCCGATGGGGCGCGCTGGCCGTGGCGTGCGTCGTCCTGGCGTCGCGGCTTCCCCTGCTGCCGGCCGCCCTGCCGGACCACGACGCGGTGAACTTCGCGATGGCCCTCGAGGGCTTCGACCTCGCCGCGCACCGCCCGCACTTCCCGGGCTACCCGGTGTACCTCGCCGTGGCGTTCCTGTTCCGCCTCGTCGGGGTACCCCACGCCGCCGCCCTGGCGCTGCCGGGGGTGCTGCTGTCGGCGCTGGCCGCGGCGGCGATCTTTCACGTCCTCTCACGGCGAGCGGGCCGCGCGGCGGCTTGGGCCGGCGCCCTGCTCTACGCCGTGGTCCCGGGCCTGTGGCTCGCCGATCTCACCCCCATGAGCGACGCCATGGGCACCCACGCGGCCACCCTCGCCCTCTGCGGCCTGCTGGGCGGCACACGACCGATGTGGGTCGCCGCCGGGCTGGGCCTGGCCCTGGGCATCCGGCCGTCCCTCGCGCCGCTGTACGCGGCCATCGGCGTCGCCCTCCTGTTCCGGAGCACGGGCCGCCAGGCCCCGAGCACGATCCTCGCCGCCCTCGGCGGCGTCCTCGCCTGGCTCGTTCCGCTCTCCGCGCTGGCGGGGGGAGTGGGCGCCCTGTGGGAGCTAGGCGTGCAGTTCACCGCCGGCCATTTCACCGAGTGGGGCGGGACCGCCCTGTCCGAGCCGACGGACGGACGGCTGGGCGGGTTCGCATGGAACCTTGGCGCGTGGGCCCTCGGGCCGGCCGCCGGCGTGGCGCTGGCCGCGGGCCTCGTGGCGCGCCGGCGCGACCGGGACGCCTGGACCCTGGCCCTGATCGCCGCCCCGTACGTCGCCTGGCTCCTCGTGGGCCAGAACCCGGACAAGCCGCGCCACGTCCTGCCGCTGATGCCGGTGCTCGTGCTGCTGGCGGGGCCCGGCCTGGCCGCCCTGGCCGCCCGGACCCGATTCGCGCAGGCGGGCGTCGCCGCCGCCGTCGTCGCCACGGTCGCCGTCGCCGCGCCGCGGGCCTGGACCCAGGCGCGGGTGCTCCCGGCGCCCCTGCAGGCGCTGGAGTGGGCGACGGCCCGGTACGCGCCCGAGAGCCTCCAGCTCTATGCCGGCGACGACACGGGGCTCTGGCGCCACTACGCCGGGGCCTGGCGGAGCACGCGGGTCCGGAGCGCCGCCCACCTCCTGGAGGCCGAGGCCACGGAGGGCGGACGGCCCGACACGGTCCTCGTGACCTCGCGCGCCGGCGACCTGGACCCCGTCGCCCATCGCCTGCGCCCGCTGCACACCTTCACGCGGAGCCGCCTCGTCGACGGTCCGCGCCACGCCGTCACCCTCTACCGCCTGGAGCGCCGAAGGACCGTGCGGACCGCGGGTCTCCGAGGGATTTCCGAGTGGATCGGCCAGGCGCGAAGCGCCGGTGCCGCGTCCCGAGCCATGCCAGAAGGCATGGCGCAGCGGGCGCGGCAGGCCGAGGCGCCGGAAATCGCCGGTAGCCCAACGGGAGCACGGTCCTTCGGCGCTCTCACCCCCGCCCCGGAGCGGGTGGCGGGGACGCCCCCGACCACCCGGGAGGACTCGCCATGATCGCCACGCGATGGACCCCCGCGGCGCTCGCCGCGCTGATCGCCCTGTCGTCCGCCGGATGCGCCACCGAGGTCGACAGGCCCGTGGTCCAGCCGTCGTCCACGGCCAGCCCCGGCGGCCGCATCGTCCAGATCACCGAGGAGGGGGAGTTCAGCCCCACCTGCATGAGCATCCGGACCGGCCAGACGGTGGAGTGGCGGAACTTCTCCCCCGACATCCCCACGAACGTCACGAGCCTCGGCGAGCCCGTGGAGCTCTTCTCGCCGAGCCTGGTGCCGCCGTACCAGTCCGACGAGGTGGACGGGGAGGCCTACGTCTGGTGGCGCCACACCTTCGACGAGCCCGGCGTGTACGAGTACTTCGACACGAACCAGGGCGATCCCGGCCGCAAGGTGGTGGACCCGTACTACGGAACCGTCACCTTCGTCGGCATCGACAAGGACGTCCGGACCGGCGTCATCTGCGTCGAGGAGCCTGGGTCGGACGCGTGCGCGGGCGTCTGCTGCTCCAAGAACCTCGACTGCCCCACCGGCCAGTGCTGCGACCTGGAGGAGCGGAAGGTCTGCCTCCAGGGCTCGCCCGCCGCCGAGATCTGCCGGGGAACCCCGGCCCACCGGGAGTTCGAGTGCTTCGACGACTCCCACTGCGTCGAGGGCGAGCAGTGCCTCGTCGAGTCGACGCACACCTGCCAGTAGCCCCCAAGCCCCCGTAGAGAAGAGAGGGAACCACGATGCGCAAGCTCACGATCCTCGCCGCCTTCGGAGCGGCCGCCCTGTTCGCCTTCACCGGCTGCGACTCCGACGACGGCTCCGACGACGGAAACGGCCACGGAGAGCCGACGCCGACCACCGACGAGTACGAGCCCTTCGACCAGTCGAACCTCCAGAGTCAGCTCCTCAGGGTGGGCGCGTACGAGACCATCCAGTCCATCCGCAAGAGCGACGACTTCGCGGCGGAGGACTTCGGCGGCTCCTGCGACGCCTGGAACCCCGAGGCGGGCAGCCCGTCCGACGCGACGAAGATCGCCAGCAACTACGTCGAGACCGCCTCGCTCGCCCACAAGGTCGAGACCCGCGCCGACGACCACGCCTACAACGAGGGCGCCCCCATCGGCGAGGAGATCCACGCCAGCATCTGCGAGGCCATCGAGGCCGGCAGCGCCGTGGATCCGTCGACCGGCACGGACGCCGCGCACGGAATCGGCTGGTACGGGCAGGTGGTCGACAAGGCCCTGCTGCACTTCTCCTACCTCTACGTCCACCACGAGCTGGTGATCGGCGCGCGGAAGAACTGGGACGAGGGCTTCGGCCAGTTCGGCACGAGCTTCGACGGCACCGAGGCGGAGGGCCTGGCCGCCACCACCGCCGCCCGCGACGACAACTGCGGGACGACCTACACGCAGGACATCTACGACAAGCTCATCGAGGGCCGGAACCTCCTGGACGCGGCGCTCACGGACGCCGGGAAGGACGGCAACGCGGACGCGCTCGAGGAGTGGCCGGCCGAGCTGGAGGCCCTCGTCGAGGACGTCGACCGCATGATGCTGGAGGTGTTCGCCATCTCCTTCGCCCGCGAGTTCGTGGGCCTGCTGGCGGGCGACGCGCCGGCCATCAAGCTCATCGAGGGGCGGATGTTCTTCCGCATCCTGCGCCCCTACCTGGAGAAGTACGACGCCGACCACGGCACGTCCTTCGTGGCCGACCTGGAGCCCCAGCTCGAGCAGGACGACCCGAGCCAGGTGGACGCCCAGTCGATGATCGACATGGTCGACACCGTCTTCGGCATCGACGTGCCCGCGCTCTGCAACTGAGGGCCTGCGAGGCTCCCAACCCGGCGAGGCTGCGGCGCGGTCGGGGACGACCCGGCGCGCTGCGGCCGCCTTTCGCACACATCCTCTCGGTGAGGGAATCGACCATGCGCGCCATCATCACGGCGATCATCGCCACGTCGCTGACCGTCCCGACCGTCCGGCCGGCCCTGGCGGAGGAGCCTCCGCAGGAGGAGACCGAGGGTCCCGTCCTGGACCTCGAGGGCGACGCGTCGGAGGAGGGCCCCGACCTGGACCTGCCGGAGGACGAGGCGGGCCAGGAGGGCGAGGCCACCGACGTCTTCGGCGACCTCACAGAGAAGGTCGCGGGGCTCGCACACCGCACGATCCTCGGCGGCTACGGCGAGATCGAGTTCCACAAGGAGAAGGGCAAGGACTCCAACTTCCTGGCCCACCGCTTCGTCCTGTTCGTCCACAGCCAGATCAGCCCGCGCATCTCCGCCTCGACGGAGATCGAGTGGGAGTTCGGCGGCTCGCCCTCCAAGAAGGACGGGGTCCAGGGCACGGGCGAGGTGCTCCTGGAGTTCGCCGTCGTGGACTTCATGCTGACGGACTGGCTCACGCTCCGCGGTGGGATCATCCTGGTGCCCTTCGGGGCCTTCAACATCCGCCACGACGCGCCGACCCGGGACCTGACCGAGCGACCCAAGCCCCTGACGACCATCACGCCGACGACGTGGTTCGAGGCCGGCGCGGGCATCCTCGGCGACTTCGGCCTCGGCGGCGACGCGTCGCTGAGCTACGAGCTGTACGCCATCAACGGCCTGGACTCGAAGATCAACGAGGAGTTCGGCCTGAAGGGCGCCGTGGGCTCCAAGCTGAAGGACAATAACGGCGACAAGGCCGTCGTCGGGCGCGTCGCGGTGAGCCCGACGCTGGGTCTGGAGGTCGCGGCGAGCGGCTACACCGGCGAGTACGACGACGTCGGCAACCGCATCAATATGCTGGGGGCCGACTTCACCTGGCGGCTCGGCCGCGTGGAGTTCCTGGGCGAGTACGTCCGCGCCTTCATCGACGAGGGCTTCGTCGAGGGCTTCGACGAGGGCAGCCCGGCCAACACGCGCCAGGCGGTGCCCACCGGCATGCAGGGCTTCTACGCCCAGACGAACATCCACTTCCAGGTGCCCGGGCTGTGGAGCCTCCTGCCGGAGGACCTCCAGGACTCGGAGCTGACGGCCGCCGTCCGCTACGAGCACACGGACACGAACCTGGACGAGGTCAACGAGTTCGACCTGCAGAAGCTGACCTTCGGCCTGAACTACCGGCCGGTGGAGGCCTTCGCCATCAAGCAGGAGGTCCAGCTCATCTCGCGATCCACCGGCGGGGTGAAGCGGCACGTCTTCAGCGGCCGCTGGGATCCGACGCCCAACTACGTGGCCTCCATGGCCTACCTCTTCTGAGGCTGCGATCGCGGCCGGTCCGACCTTGATGTCACACGGGAGTGACCTCTACACTGGACTTCGCTATTGAAACTGATTATCAGTTTCGGTGCCCCGAACGCGGAAGGACGCGCGAGATGAACGCACGACGCCCCCGGAAGGTCCTGCTGCCAGCCCTGCTCGTCCTCCTCGCCGTCGCCGTCGCGCCCCGGACGGCCTCGGCGCAGGCCGTCCACTGGACCAAGGCGGACCTGCTGCGGGAGTTCTTCTCGCGCTGCGATCGCGTGACCTACGAAAAGCTCTCCCTCACGCCCGCCCAGCGGCGCTCGGTCAAGAAGCACCTGGGCTACACGGTCCGGACCGACTGGACGGTCTACTACGGCCTGAAGAACCACGAGGTGCAGGGCTACGCCATCATCGACGACGAGATGGGACAGCACCGCCCCATCACCTTCGGCGTCCTCATCGACCCGGAGGGCCGGGCGCAGCGCCTCGAGGTCATGGTCTACCGGGAGGCCCACGGCGACGAGATCCGCGAGGGGCGCTTCCGGAAGCAGTTCGAGGGGAAGACCCCCGACGATCCGGTCCGACACGGCGCCGACATCGTGGCCATCTCGGGCGCGACCATCTCCAGCAAGGCCATGGCCAAGGGCGTCCGCCGCGCGCTGGCCGTGTTCCGCACGCTGGTCCTGGAGCCGGATCTCGACCTCGCCGAGCGGCGGTAGGCGCCGTTGAGGGTCTTCGTCTCCAAGGGCTATCACCTGGGGAGCCTGTCCGTCCCCGCCCGCCTGGTCTACACGATCTTCCTCGTCTTCATCGGGGTGGGCACCTGGACCTCGTGGCGCATCTACGCGGATCGCATCGGCGGCGACCTGGTCGCCGAGGCCGGCCGGCCGAGCGTCGCGGAGCGCTACGTCGAGGGCGGCGCGGCGAGTCTGGAGGGCGGGCCGGAGGAGACGTCGGGCGACGATACGGGCGGACCGGCCGTGGACCTCCCCGAGGAGGGTCGCGGCCCGGCGTTGAACCTGCCCGAGGAGAGCGGCGGCCCCGCCATGGACCTCCCCGACGAGGGCGGCGGTCCCGCCCTGGACGTGGAGCCCGCGGCCACCGCCGAGGCGCCGGACGAGGACCTGAAGTGGCCGTGGATCCTGGACGTCTTCCACCAGCACCTCTTCTCGGTGTCGGTGGTGTTCCTGATCCTGGCCCACCTGTTCATGCTCACGCGGCTCCACGCGGCCGTGAGCGGCACGATCATCGTCCTCGCGGGCCTCACGGCCATGGCCCACGTCTTCGCCCCGGTCGTCATCCACGAGACCGGCGGGTGGCTCTGGCTGATGCCCGTGAGCGGAGCCGGGATGCTGGCCACCTGGACGCTGATGATCGCCTGGACGCTCCTGGCCATGTGGTTCGGCTTCGGACGCGCGGGCAACGGACGGGTCGGACGATGAGCGTGGCGCTCCGCGTCGACCCGGAGCGTGCCGCCAGGCGGGCGGTCGTCGCCGGCGCCGGCGTGTCCGGTCTCGCGGCGGCCCTGGACCTGCGGCGGCGCGGCTGGGAGGTCGAGATCCTCGAGGCCTCCGACGGCCCGGGCGGGCTGGTGCGGCCCTTCCGCTTCCGGGGACGGGACTGCGACCTGGGGTCCCACCGCCTCCACCCCGAGGCGACCTCCGACCCGATCCTCGCCGAGATGGCCGACGAGATCGGCCTCGCCCCGCGCCGACGGCGCGGCCGCATCGTGCTGAACCGGCGGCAGGTGCCCTACCCGCTCACGCTCCCCGGCCTCCTCCACGGCCTGGGAGCCCGCACCAGCGCGGCCTTCTGCGCGGGCTACCTGGGCCGGCGCCGGGACTTCGCCCGCTGGGAGGCCGACCGGGCCCGCCCTCCACGCGACGACGACGAGGGCTTCGAGGCCTTCGTCCTCCGGCGCGTCGGACGGGCGGCCTACGAGGGGTTCTACCGCCCCTACGTCGAGAAGGTCTGGGGCCTGGAGCCCGACCGCCTGAGCCGCAGCGTCGCCAAGAAGCGCGTGTCCACCTCGCGCCCCGGCGCCCAGGTCGCGCGAGCCCTCGTCCCCGGTCGCGGCGCCGACGCCACGTTCCTCTATCCCCGCGGCGGGATGGCGAGCATGCTCGCCTGGCTTCGCCGGTCCGCGGCGGACGCCGGCGTGACCTTCCGCTACGGCGCCCGGGTGGGCACAGGCGGCCTGTCGCCGGACGACCTCGACGCCGACGCCGTCGTGATGGCCGGACGCCTCGGGGATCTCGCGCCGCGGGCCGACCTGGCCCATCGCGGCCTGTACCTCGTGTTCCTGGCCCTCGACACGGACCGCCTCGGCGCCACCGACACCTACTACGTCCCCGAGGGCCACTACTGGTTCGGCCGCGTGAGCGAGGTGCGGAACTTCTCCGAGGCCCTCGCCCGCCCGGGCGAGACCGTGGTCTGCTGCGAGATCCCCGAGGGCCGCTGGGGCCGCGGGCGCGACTTCACCCGGCGCGCCCCGGAGATCCTCGAACAGCTCCGCGAGGCCGGCATCGCCCCACCCGGCGTCCGCGTCCTGGAGGCCGCCCAGCGCTGGGTCCCCGACGTGTACCCGCTGTACACCCGCGGCTGGCTCGCCCGCTGGGCGGAGGCCATGGACCAGGTCACGGCCTCGGGCCGGGTGGTCCCCGTCGGCCGGCAGGGCCTCTACCTCCACTGCAACATCGACCACTGCCTGCGCACCGCCCGCGACGCCGCCGCCCACCTCTCCCGGGGCGGCGACGCCCGCACCTGGCGCGCGGAGACCGGCCACTACCTGGGCCTCCGCGTCCGGGACTGAGCGCCCGACGCCGGACGCGCATACGGAGCAGGGGGGGACATCCGGTGAACGGCTCGGGTCACCCCGGCCCACGCCCCGCGGACGAGGCGTGGGCCGGGGCCCCGCACGGAGAGCCTCCCAGGGAGGGCACTTCTCCTTGCGGGGGCAGGGCCCATGGAGGCCTCTCGCGTCGACGCGCGGCGCTCCCGGACCGGTCTTCCGGGCCCCAATCGCAATGAGCGTTCCAATCCCGCGCCACCACGCCCAAGCAGCTGACATCACGAGGGATCCGGCTGGCATTCCGGCCCGCTGCGCAGTCCGCACGGCCGCCGGATGCCGAACGCTCGGCACGTCTGCGACGGCCGGCGGCTCGAGGCAGCGCCAGGCCCCGCTTCTCGAGCCTCGGAGCACGGGTGCCGAGCGTTCGGCGGCTCGTGCCGAGATCTCGGCAGCGATCCGTCAGGCCCCGGGGCCGACCTCTCCGTCGCGCTCCTCGATGCGGGACAGCTTGCTCTGGAATGTCGTGCGGGGGAGCCCCAGAAGCTCTGCCGCGCGGGTCTGCTGGCCTCCCGCGCGCTGCATGGCCCAGCGCACGAGGGCGTCCTCCACGTCCCTCACCACGTCGTTGAGGGACAGGTCCTCCTGTCCGTCCAGGCGCAAGGACACGACGCCATCCCCGGCGGCCGCCCCGACCTCCTGGAGGTACGCGGGGAGGTGCCGGCGGTCGATGGCCTCCCCGCCCGCGAGGACCATGGCGGCCTCCATGGCGTGGCGAAGCTCTCGCACGTTGCCGGGCCAGGGGTGGCGTCGCAGGCAGTCCGGAGCCCTCCCCGACGGGCTTCGTGGTGAAGAAGGGATCGAAGACCCGGGCCATCACCTCCGCCGACATCCCGGCGCCCGAGTCCGAGACCTCGAGCAGCGCCTGGGCGACCCCGTGGTCCGGATCGTCGCCCACTCGAAGGACGACGCGGTCGCCGCCACCGCAGGCGTGGACGGCGTTGTCGAGGATGTTGACCAGCGCCTCCACGACCTGGTCGGGGTCGACCGAGATGTTCGGATCGGACTCCACCTGCAGGCCCAGACTCACACCCCGCTCGCGCGCACGCACCTGGACGAAGTGGAGCGCGTCCTCCGCGAGGTCCCTGGCGGGCGTGGGTCGGATGCTCGGCGGGACGCCGCGGCCCAGCGCGAGGAGGCTGCGCGTGATGCGCTCGATGCGCCCGACGCCCTCCTGCATGAGATCCAGGACCTCCGGGTCCGCGGGCTTTTCGCGATCTGCCCGGCTCCGGAGGGCGTCGACGCCGCTGAGGAGCCCATGCAGCGGATTCCGGACCGTGTGCGCCACGCCGGCGGCCACGGTGCCGATCCGGGCCAGGCGTTCGCGAGACCGCGCCACCCGCTCGTGCTGAAGGCGACGAAGCTCGGCCCGGCGGAGACGCTGCACGACCGCGTGGACGAAGTAGATGACGCCGAAGGCGGTGGCGGCGAAGGCGAGCAGGTAGGCGGCCACGAACGGGCCGGAGTACCAGCGGGCGTCCGGCGGCCCCACGCCGTGGACCCGATCGGGGCCCAGCATGAGCGGGTGGTGCGGGAAGACGTCGACCGCCTCGCCGATGAGCACGGCGCCGTGCAGGACGACGGCGGCGAGCGCCAGGCCCAGGGCAGAGCGCAGCGGGAGGAGCATGCCGGCCAGGGCCATCGGGAAGACGTAGAAGGTGACGAAGGGGTTGTCGACGCCGCCGCTCCAGTAGAGGAGCCCCGTGAGGATCACCAGGTCCGTGAAGAGCTGCCCGGTGACGTGCCGGTCGTGCCGGTCGCCCGACGAGGGCTCCGTCGACAGGTTGCGCGCCCGGCGGGCGAAACCCACGTTGGCTGCGGCGAGGAGGAGCACGAACACGCCGACGGGCCAGGGGTGCGGTAGGACGCCGACCAGACCGCTCACGCCGACGACGACCGCGAGCCCGGCCACGGCCATCCACCGCAGGCGGACCAGCCAGGCGACTCCGTCGACCGACTCGACCGTGACCTGGGGCCAGGACAGGCCCCCGCTCGACGGGGGAGCCTCCACCGGGACCGTGTCTGCCGACATCCAACCCTCCGCAAATGACCGGCTCGCACGTCACGCACGAACCGGGCCATACGCGTTCGCCCGGGGACGTCGCGTGTGGGACGGCTGCAGCCTCCGGGAGTCGCCCCGGTGACTGTGGGATATCACGCCGCCTTGCCGGGCGGGCCCGTCCCCTCCGATGCCGGTGACTCGTCCGTCTCGCAGGCCTGAAGCGCCTGCTCCAGGAAGCGGACGTAGCCCGCGAAGCCCAGGTAGGGCGAAGGGAACAGGAAGTGGCGCTGCTCCGAGGGGAAGCCGAACTCCAGGAAGCGGCCGTAGACCTTGTGGGCGATCAGCTCGCGCTCGATGGAGGTCCCCACGGCGAACTCGCAGCCTTGCAGGTCCAGCGCCGCGATCTCGCCAGGCGTCGGATCCTCCATCCACCGGACGTCGTCCGGGAGGGCGAGGCCGTATGTATCCTCCAGCTCCCGCTCGACGCGCTCGCGGCCGCCGAGGCGGAAGTGGAGGACGCCGATGAGGTGGGGCACGGCCCCGACCTCCATGAGGCTCGCCACCACGCCCGCGGCCCGCGGCGCCTCCGCGAACACGGCGAAGCGGCGCCCGGACAGGGTCCGATGGACCACCTCCACCAGGGACCGGATCCGCGTCCGCTCGTGCTCGACGACCCGCTCGACGCGGTCGCTCGACACGCCGGCGACCTCGGCCACCTGCTCCAGCCAGCGCTGCGTCCCGGCGAGGGACATGGGCAGGCAGGTCTTCGCCACCTTCTGCTTGCGCTTCTTCAGCACCCGAGCCTGGCGATGAGCGTAGGGGAGCACGAGGTGCGCGCTCGCGTGGACCACCTGCTCCACCTGCGACCAGGGCTCCCCGCTCATGAGCACCGACTCGGCCCGGAGCCCCAGCATCTTCAACATGCGGCGCAGCTCCGCCACGTTGCCCTGGTGGTCCCCCTCGTAGCGATCGAAGGGATAGCCGATGACCGAGACGACGTCCTCGCGATCCTCCGCCTCGTCCCAGTCCAGCTTCTTCAGGATGGCGCCGATGGTCGCTGCGTAGCCGCCGTACAGGTCGTCCTCGTAGTTCCGCGCGTTCACCGGGATCACCGGGACGCCGGTGGCCTCCTCGGTGCGCTTCACCACGCCCGTCCACGACTGGGCCTGCAGGCTGATGGGCGTGCTGGTGTCGATGATGACCACGCCCGACTCCTGGCGCTTCTGCCAGGCGATGATCTCGTCTTCGAGCTGGGCCGTGGACCCGTTGATCAGATCCTCGTCGATGAACTGCGAGTACCGCATCCGCCGATACGAGGTGCGCACGGCGTCGTGGTTCTTCAGGTGCGTCTGCGTCTTCACCTTGCAGCCCACCGAGGCGTGGCACATGCACAGCCCGTCGGCGATGGCGTGGGTGGCCACGTAGCTGCCGAAGAACGGCGTGTGGCTGCTGGACTTGATGACCAGGTCGTCCAGCGTCAGCTCGTCGAATGTGCCCATGGAGCGTCCGGTGCGCGGTGTTCTAGGTGTGGGAGAATGGCGAGCGATCCCGCTCGCACGCCTGGAGCACCCCCTGGAGAAAGCGCGCGTAGCCGGCGAATCCCAGGTAGGGCGTGGGGAACAGGTAGTGTCGCACCTCGGAGGGGAAGCCGAACTCCAGGAATCGCCCCTCCACCTGGTGCGCCAACAGCTCCCGCTCGATGGAGGTGCCTACCGCGAAGTAGCAGTCCGACAGCCTCAGGGCGGCGACCTCCGCTGGTGTCGGATCCTCCAGCCAGTGGACGTCCTCGGGCATCGTCAGCCCATATGTCTCCTCCAACTCGCGCTCGACGCGCTCCCTCCCGCCGAGGCGGAAGTGCATGACCCCCACGACCTCCGGGACCGCTCCCACCTCCATCAGCGTCGCGATGACCCCGGCCGCCCGCGGCGCGTCGGTGAACGCAGCGAACCGGTGACCGGACAGGGAGCGATGGGCCACCTCGGCCAGCGAGCGGACCCGCTTCCGCTCGCGCTCCACGACCCGCTCCACGCGGCTGCTCGACACCCCCGCCAGCTCGGCGACCTGCTCGAGCCATCGCTGCGTCCCGGTGAGGGACATGGGCAGGCAGGTCTTCGCCACCGCCTGGTCCCGCTTCTTCAGCACGCGAGCCTGGCGGTGGGCGTAGGGGAGCACCACGTGGGCGCTCGCGTGGACCACCTGCTCCACCTGCGACCAGGGCTCCCCGCTCATGAGCACCGACTCGGCGCGGAGCCCCAGCATCTTCAGCATCCGCCGGATCTCGGCCACGTTGCCCTGGTGGTCCCCCTCGTAGCGATCGAAGGGATAGCCGATGACCGAGACGACGTCCTCGCGATCCTCCGCCTCGTCCCAGTCCAGCTTCTTCAGGATGGCGCCGATGGTCGCTGCGTAGCCGCCGTACAGGTCGTCTTCGTAGTTCCGGGCGTTCACCGGGATGACCGGCACGCCGGTCGCCTCCTCCGTGCGCTTCACCACACCCGCCCAGGACTGGGCCTGCAGGCTGATGGGAGTGGAGCTGTCCACGATGACGACCCCGGAACCCTGGCGCTTCTGCCAGGCGACGATCTCGTCCTCGAGCTGGGCGGTGGACCCGTTGATGAGGTCCTCGTCGATGAACTGCGAGTACCGCATCCGCCGGTAGGACGTGCGGACCGCGTCGTGATAGCGGAGGTGCCGCTGGGTCTTGACCTTGCACCCGACGGACGCGTGGCACATGCAGAGCGCGTCGGCGATGGCGTGGGCAGCGACGTAGATCCCGAAGAACGGCGTGTGGCTGCTGGACCGGATGACCAGGTCGTCCAGCTCCAGGTCGTCAAACGCGGCCATGGGCCCCCTGGTCTCCGAAGATCCGGTAGAAGCGATCCCGCAGCGCGCTCTCCACCAGCGCCACGTTGTGCGGGACCCCGTGGTAGCCCATCGTCGTCATCCGGTGCTGGACCAGCGGGAGGCCCAGCCGCGCCAGCTGATTCTGCATGAACTCGGTGCCCAGGAACACGTCGAAGCTGCCCGGCTCGACGATGCGCTCGAGCTGGCCGGGATCGGCGAAGATCGTGAAGGGGTCCTCGCAGCCCATCTCCTTCAGGACACCGGCCACGCGTTCCTGGTTCGTCTCGTCCGCCGGACCCTGGATGTGGAGGACGTTCCGAAAGCCCAGCTCCTCCATCATGGACTTCTGCCCCAGCTCCTCCTGGGCCAGCAGGCGCAGGTCGAAGGTGCGGACGGAGCCGATGTTGTAGGCGCACCGCAGCCCCCGCCGCGACGCGATGGGCTCGGCGAAGCGCTCCCGGAAGCCCGCCACGGCCTCGGCCCCCTCCCGCCGCCGGCGACCCAGCACGGCGTCGATGTGCGCAGCGGACACTCCCACGGCCTCCGCGATGGACCGGTAGAACGTGTCGGTGGCCTTCAGGCCGAATGGAAGCGGCACCTCCACCGTCCGCATCCCGAAGTCCCCCTCGCACATCTCGTCGAAGGACAGGAGCATGTTCGGGCCGGGGTGGACGTTGATCTCGGCGTTCCGGACGGCCAGGTAGTCCTGCAGGGAGGCGTTGTCGTCGAGGACGACGTTCACGTCCACGCCCAGCTCCGCCAGGACGGACTCGATCTCCTCCCGCTCGGCCGGCTCGGCGCGGACGCCCACGAGGTTCACGCGGCCCTCGACGGAGCCCTCGGGCGCCGCGGCCTGGCTGCAAAGCATGCTGTAGCAGTCGTCCACCACCTCGGCCGGCGACTTGGGCTTGAGGCCGTGCGTGATCCGCCAGGCGACCCGGGCGCCCGACTCCTCGTTGGCCCTCCGCGATACGTTGGCGATGTTGTCGCCCACCATGACCGTCGGGCAGGTGGACAGGACCACGATGAGGTCCGGCGCCCACGCCTCCTGCACGATCTCGATGGAGCGGCGCAGCTTCGAGTTGCCCTGCCCGGTGACGATCTCGTCCTCGCGCAGGTTCGTGCACAGGAACTTGTACTCGAAGTCGCTGCGGGCCCAGTGGGCCGCCTTGGGCAGGACGTTCGAGCAGTCCCGATCCGAGTGGATGAGGACGACCATCCGCCCGCGGATCCGGGCGAGCAGCTCGGTCATGGCCTGGTAGTTGCAGCACTCCTGGGCCAGGAGCGCGCCGGGATACATCTTGTGCGGGCGAAAGCGCATGTGCCGTGCGGCCTCTCGTGCGGGGGGCGTGTGGTGCTCAGCCGTTGGAGGCCACGGCCGCGAGGGGCGCGGGCTCCGCCTCCGGCTCGGCGTCGAACCCGAAGAGCTCCTCGAGGAAGAGGTCCAGCTCGCCGTCCTCCATGGGCTCCGGGATGTGGGTCCGGGTGTTGTCCTCCACGGCCCGGGCCATCTCCATGAGCGTGTCCGTGAAGGGATCGTCCGGGCTGTGGTGGATGACGGTCCGGCGGCGTCGCTCCGCCCGGTAGACCGCCTTGTTCCACTCCAGGAAGTAGACCACGTGGGTGCCGATCCGCTCCGCGAAGCGCTCGATCAGCTCCCGGTCGAACTCCAGGTCCTTCACGTTGGCGATGAGGCCGCCCATGCGGATGTCGCCGTCCTCGGCGTAGTTCCTGATGCCCCGGGCGATGTTGTTGGCCGCGTACAGGCTCATGAACTCGCCGGACGTGACGACGTAGACCTCCTCCGCGTAGCCGCTGCGCATGGGCACGGCGAAGCCGCCGCACACCACGTCGCCCAGCACGTCGTAGAAGACGTAGTCATAGTCGTCGTCGAGGATCTCCATCTCCTCGAGCTCCTCGAACAGCCGGCCCAGGCCACGCCCGGCGCAGCCCACGCCCGGCTTGGGGCCGCCCGCCTCGATGCAGTCGATTCCGTCGCCGCCGTCCATGATGACGTCTTCGGGCTCGAGGTCGCGTCGGCCGGCGGCCAGCAGGTCCATGAGGGTCACGGGCGGAAAGCGTTTCACCAGGTTCCGGGAGGAGTCGCGTTTCGGATCACAGCCGACCTGCAGGACCGACCGGCCCATGTGGGCCAGCGCCGCCGAGAGATTGCTCACGACAGTGGACTTCCCCACGCCGCCCTTTCCGTAGAACGCCAGCGATCGACGCTTCAACGTACACCTCCCCGATAGCGAACCGATGCGTCACGGCACGGTATCAGCTACCTTCGCGTGATGCGAGACACGGGAACGGTCGTGGTGACACGTCGGACGTCGCCGTGGCGGAGGTCAGCGGGTCGTGCCCCGTGCACCGGCCGATGCTATGGTGCGGCCCGGCAAGGAGCCCGGAGGTGATGAGCAGACCGCGGTCCACGGCCCCCACGCACGCGGACGTCCTGGCACAGCTCGGCGAGCTGCCCGCGGAGGCCGTTTCGGCGGCGGCCGCGGAGGTGGATGCCCGCTCCATCGCGTACCCGATGGGCAGCGGGGAGGCCGAGGAGGCGGCGCTCGTAGCAGGCCTGAAGCCGGTGGTCCGCCAGGCCATGCCGGCGGCCCGGGTCGCCGAGACGCGGCGGCGCCTCGAATCCCTGGGACTGACCGTGGTCGACGCGGCGCCGGGCGAGATCCTGGGCCTCGCCCCCCACCTCCTCTTCGCCGGCCGGGACGCCGACCGGGTGGCCGCGGCGGCGGCCTGCGAGCAGGAGGCGGGACCCGGTCACGAGCGGCGAATCGGCGCGCTCCTGGGCTATCCCCCGTGCTGCCTGGAGGCCTTCCTGGCGGCCCCGCGCCCGCGCACCAACGTGGCCCTGGCCCGCCGCGCCCTGGCCGCGACGGAGGGTCCGTGCGCCGGGCGCCTCAACATGCTGGACCTGGGGGTCTTCCACTACGTCTCCTGGCAGCCTTGCTCCTTCGACTGCGCGCCCTCCCGGGAATACGCGGACGCCGTGGCCGCGCTCATCCGGCACGAGTACGGGCAGGCCGTCCACGCCGGGGCGCCCGGCGGAGTGCGCTGTCCGCCCGGCTGCCAGCACGAGCGCTTCGTGGAGGCGATCGACGAGGCCCTGGGAGCGCACCGCCTATGGCTGGCCGATGACGTCCAGGTCTCGCTCACGGGGCCGTTCGTGGACGGGGCGCTGGAGATGGGGCGCGTCTGGCCGACGGCCCGGGACCGCCACCCGGACGCCCGGCTGTCCCCCGAGGCGCGCGACGCGGTCGCGCGGGTGCTCGTCGTGCTGCGGCGGGGGCGACGGCTGGCCGTCCGGGACGGGGCCCTGTTCGTGGACGGCGCACGCGTCCTGCGCGTCGTGAACGCCACGCTCTTCCCCTTCGGCTCCGACGCGGCGCCGGGCGCCGAGGCCTGCGGGGTTCCGCGGACCTTCGAGGCGCCCACCGGGACTCCCGCGGAGCCGGTCGACACCGCCGCCCTCACCCTGGCCGGCCGCCTCCTTTCCGACGCCGTCCGCCCCAAGCTCCTGGACGACGTCGTCCGGCTGGTGGACGCCGAGCTGTCCCGCTGGAGCAGCCTGCGCGGCCTGGCACTCCGGGCGGCCTACGGCGCGAGCGAGAGGGTACGCCCCGGCTGGCTGCGGGCCGTGATGGACGACCTCCTCGACGACCTGGTGCACGCGCTGGAGCCTGCGTACGCCGCGTGGCTCGACGGGGACGGGCCGGAGCGCTTCTCCCGTCACGTGCTGGAGGACGGCCCGGCCGTGACGGACCGGTTCGCCGGCGTCGTGGACCGGCACGTCCCGAGGGCACGCACTCCCGGCTTCGATGCTCTCCGGGCCAGGATCCGCTCACGGCTGCGGGCGCGAGTGCTCGACGCCCTGCCGCGCGCCACGTGGGTGCTCGATCGCCACGTGCCCCCACACGACGCCTGACGAGGTCGACCCCCGGCCAGGGTTGCACCTCCCCCGTGGCGGAGGCCCGGTGGCAACCGAAATGCTGGCATACGACGGTACGACCCGCTGCATGCGGAGCCCCAGGAAGGCGTGTCCGCTCCCGCCGACGAGCCCGCCACCCCACCGCCCGGGCCGATGGCCCCGGCCATGACCGGATGCCCCCCACCGTCGAGTGCCTGGCGCGGACGGTGCTGGAGCACCTGCAGCCCGTGCAGCCGGTGCGCGTCGGACGCTCCTGGTTCGGCGCGGACGCGTGGTCCGCGCGAGCTGGGGCCGCGGTTGGCTCGTCGTCGCGGCCGAGGCCGCGCTCCCCGCCGCGTGCGTGGTCGGCGTGCGCGTGGCTCCGCCGGATCGGGAGGCCGAGGGGTTCCATGGGGTGCTCCGCCTGGAGGCCGGCCTGCCCGTCGAGCGGCGCCGGGCACTTCACCGGGGCCTCGATCCGTTCGACCCGCACGTGGTGCGCCCCCACGGTGAACTGGTCCATCGCCGCGGGCGAGCAGCAAGAGGCTGTCGCCATACCCTCCTGACGAGGCAGCCCGCTCCGTCCTCGTGGGCGAGACGCCCGCGGTCCCCGGCCATGGGCCCCTCGGACGGCGGGCGGGACGCCTGTCGATCATGCACATCTCCCCAGCACCGGAGGGCTCGCGCCAAGGCGCCAGGCCGCAGAGCCGCTGAGGACATGGGGAAGATGCAGTACAACCGCCGCCCGCGACGGTCACTCCCCGATCCGTCGGCCCCGGCGGCACGAGGCGGCCCGGCCCGGAGCCCACTCCCGGTGGGGGCGAAACGCCGGGCCCGGTGAGCCCGACCTCGTCCATGTCCACGACCACGTCTGGCGGGCTCTCGGCGACTTGTGACCAATTGACAGGCGGGACGCCCGCCAACACCGGCAGCCGACCATCCACGCGACAGCCTCGGCAAGTCCGCGCGGCCGCCACCCCCGAGTGACTATTCGCCGGGGCGCTCGCGAACGCAGAGGCCGTCCGATGCCCCGAGCTCCTCTCGCCAGAGAACGCGAGCCCACGGCCAGATGGCCCAGGCGCTGACCAGGTCGCCCGCGATGGACGTGCCGTCGTGGCGCAGAAACCCGCGGTGCAGGTCGACCACCTCGACCGCGCGCCCCGTCCCGGGGATCTGGCGGCGGCCCGGCCGCCCCAGGAAGCGGACCCTCGCACCGGCGTCGAGGACCTGCTCGACGAGCCGAGCGCGTGGGGGGTCGTCCAAGACCGTCAGTCTGTCGTCGAGCGGCTGCTCCAGGATGCGGAGGCCGGGCCATCGCTCCCCGAGCGGCAGGAAGGCGTACAGAAGGAAGGACTCCACGCCCCGCTCGCGCAGCCTGCCCGGGAGATCGGTCGAGTCGGCGAGGTCCAACGCGTCGAGCAGGGCCGATACGTCCGGGCCGTGCCCGTCCGCGTCGCGCAACTCTCCCAGCGCCTCCAGGCCACGGAACACCTCCTCGAGGTTGCCGTGGACGTCCCCCCCCTCCTCCTGGAGGTCCTCCACCATGACGGGCGGACGCACGGAGAAGCAGATCTCGTCGGCCCCGTGGCGGTGGAAGAGGCCGTACTGCTCGTGGTGGGCGCGGCCGATGGCCGCCGTGTGGACCACCAGCCTGCCCCGGTGGCGCTCGCGGACGCAGGCGAGGACGTCGTCCAGGGTGTCGGGCGCCAGAAGCTCCAGGCCGCCCAGTCGGAGGAGGCCCCGACTCCCCTCGCGCCCGTGGTGCGCTTCGAGCGCTTCCAGGATGCGGTCGCGCAGGTGACGCTGGGGGATGTACTCGATGCGGAAGCCGTCGCACGGCTCCGGGCACGTCCGGCAGTCCGGGACGCGGAAGAAACCGGAGGTGGTCCGGCGCCCGTGCTGGACGAAGGACACGCGGCCGTCCTCCGCCTCGCCGCCGTCGAACTCCTTGTACTTCGTGAGCGGCTTGTGCTGGCGCTCGAGGTCGTCGGAGACGTCCCACAGGAGGCACGGCGGCGTGTTGAACAGCTTGATGTGCCCGCCGTGTCGGCGCGCGACGGGCACGGCCTCCCGGATGGCCTGGGCGACGGCCTCGTAGCTGGCGAAGTAGCGGCGGGCGAGGTGGGTGTTGCCCAGGCTCAGGATGTAGGGCTGGATCATGTGCAGCGTCACGCCCTTCTCGCCGGCCAGGCGGACGATCTCCGGGAAGTGCGGGACCACCTCGCGGCAGCCGAGGGACATGCTCATGAGGTCCACGTGCATCCCCGTGGCCTCCCGGTGACGCTGCACGTTGTCCAGCCCGCGCATGGCCATCTCGAAGCACTTCGGCGTGCGCATCATGGCGTCGTGGCGCTTCGCGTCCGGCCCGTGGAGGCTGACGTTGATGGCGTTCAGCCCGGCGTCGAGCGCGCGCTCGGCGAACTTCCGATAGCCGAACATCATCCCGTTGGTCGTGACGGCGATGCGCCGGTAGCCCAGACGACGGGCCAGGCGGACCATGGAGAGGAAGTCCGGCCGGATGGTCGGCTCCCCGCCCGAGAACCCGATCTCGCGGTAGCCCTGCTCGGCGCCCCAGCGGATGCGCGCTTCGAGGGTCTCCGTGTCGAGATCGATGGGGATCGGCGGACGCCGGTCGCCGCGATACGCGAGCTGGGGGCAGAACCCGCAGAACGCGTTGCAGCTGTAGCCGGTGTCGACGGCCAGGACGGACATAGGGCTCCCGTGCCCGGGCACGTGGGAAAGCGGAGTCTAGAAGTCCGACTTGCGGGCGGTCAAGGTACCCGCCCGCCAGCCCCAGGGCGGTCGCAGAGTCGACCGCCCTCCCTTGCCCTTGCCCATGCCCGTGCCCTTGCCTGCTCTCGGACGCCCAGAACCCATCGTTTCCGAGCGGGTGCAATCCGGCGCCGGGCG